>NZ_JADNOP010000003.1:203118-269863 GCF_015557635.1 Fusicatenibacter saccharivorans | reverse complement strand
GCGGTAGAAATACTACAAACGGATGTAGTAGTGAATTTATCACAATTTAAATGACAACTTGCAAGTCGCACACTATGAGCGTATCGGACTTCCTGTTATCCGTTTGAATTTCTATCGCATTTCTTTGGTTCGATTTTCATACCTCTTTTCGGGGAGATAACAGGACCTCAACTGTTCTGTATTGTATACTATAAATGAGCAAATCCTAAATTTTGCACAAACTAAAGACACCCTCTGCTGAATGATGTATAATTGAAGTGCGACCATCAACCTACTCACGCAAACAAGGGGGTCCCTGTTGCAAACATTATACATCATTCCAATAAAATTTACAATTACCTAAAAGCTTTAAAAATTCATCATTTTTTGTCGGATATTTATCTCCAACATTTAATGACTATTATTGTTTCTGTCTTTCTACGCGGATATCGTGGTAAAACGGTTGATTTTTCTATCACCAGCCAGCATCACAGGACAACCGTTGATTATTTCCTGAATCATGGAAAATGGAACGATTCTGCCTTACAAAAAGCTCTGAAAAGCAGTATTGTTGAACTGATTTATCAGGAGGCCCGTTCTTCCGGTCAGCCAATCTTCTGCATTGTGGACGATACGATTGCTTCCCATATCAAGCCTTCGTCACAGGCTTTGCATCCAATCGAAGCGGCGTATTTTCATCAATCGCACCTCAAAGGACGACAGGATTATGGACACCAGGTTGTTTCTGTTATGCTTTCCTGCAATGGAATCACGCTGAACTATGCGGTCATACTGTATGATAAGACAAAATCAAAAATTAAAATCGTACAGGATATCGCCACGGAACTGCCGGAAGCCCCTGTGATTTCCTACTTTCTCTGTGACAGCTGGTATACGTCAGCCGGTATCATGAAAAGCTTTCTGGAAAAAGGATTTTATACGATTGGTGCATTAAAAACCAACCGAATCCTTTATCCGATGGGCATCCGTCAGAAAGCCAGCGAACTTGCACTTCGTATACGGAAAAGCGATCCAAATGTCAGCCTTGTGACCGTTGATAAAAGGAGATTTTACGTTTACCGTTACGAAGGAAATCTCAATAAGATTTCAAATGCAGTTGTTCTTCTGAGTTATCCAGAGGAATGCTTTGGGAATCCAAAGGCACTGAGGGTATTTATTTCCACTAACGTGTCCCTGTCTACGCAGGAGATTCTTGATTCGTATGCCAAACGCTGGTCTATTGAATTGTTCTTCCGGCAGAGTAAACAGAAACTGGGGCTGGACAAATATCAGATCCGTTCCAGCCAGGGAATCCAAAGGTACTGGTTGATCATGTCATTCACCCATTACCTGTGCTGTATGTGCAAAGGAAACCACTGCACATTTGAAGAAGGTTATTTTTACCTTCAAAAACAGTTAAAGGAAGAACGGATTACAGCTATTTATCGGCTGATCCAGCATGGAGCTTCGCTTGAGGAAGTTTTAACGATTGCAGGGTGATTTTGTGCAATTTTCGTTATTTGCTCATTTATAGTTGTATACTTATCATCAACCTCGCCAAGCTCTCAGACTGGGGGATGTTTCTGTTTCCTTGCCATAGCGGTTACAGAAATGTTGTCTGCTGTAAATATAAGCACATCGACCATTTCCAACCTCATAATAATTTCCCAGCTCAATCATTTCACTTTCGTTTCGGCTCTGTTGCTCCCTGTCCTACGCTTAAATCTGACGTTACCGTTTCGACTCCAAGGACTCGGTACAGGCGGTTGGCTAGACCCTACCCGACAGGATTTTCCTGTTATATACAATCAGCTTACAAAAGCAAGCAGAGTTTCCTCCGCTCGCCAGAGGAAATCAGCTTAGCTGATTTCTCAGCTCGCACTATATTTGAATTATACAAGAAGCTCCCTACTGGCTCATGTCCAGAACTGTCCAGGTCTCCCAGATATGTCGAATATAACTATATCAGGTATGCCGTGCTCTGGGACTCCGGTGTGTTTTCATAATCTCGCTTAGCGATTATTCCTTATTGGTGACCCAGGGCGGTAGCAGACCACCCAACACAATCGATAATTCTAACGAAGCTCAATCACTTCACGCTTTCGCATTACGGCGTTCCTGTTCCCTGTCCTACGCTTAAACATCATTGTTAGCCTTCGATGCTCCAAGGACTCGGTACTGGCGACTTGCTAGGTCTTACCAGACTGGATTCCCACCAGTTATATATTCGGCACCGAACTGGCGCACATCTCCTACACTATATTTTATCACCCCTGTAAAGAGATTGCATTATTTAAGAGGATTGCTATAGGCAAGGACTTCCCTGTTGCCGAAGATCTTAGTAAGACCCCGGCGGATGCCGGTATAATAATCACCGATCTTTTCACCGGAAAACATAAAATCGTTCTCAATAGAAAGATGTTTTCCATGTTTGGCAGGACGTCCCAGCCGACCGGTATGCGTAGGTGCAATGCCAGCTGTCACAAAGGATGATGACATGATCTTTGCTGTGATATTCCGGCATAACGTGCCAGATTATGGATGCTGCCAGTTCCAGTTTGGATTATTTTTCTGCTATATACGATGACTAAGTGAAACGGAAAGGTAAGACACCTTATCATTATTCCAGACAGGTACGCAGAGCATAATGTAATAGAAACTGTGTAAGTTCTTCTAATCTGCTCTCAAGATTTTATCAAATGCCAGAATTGTCAGTCAAGGCTGGAACCCTTACCATGACTGGCATTCCGACATTTAAAGCAAGGTAGTCAAGCAGGCAAAGGGGAAATTGTCAGACAATTTACTTACACGCTTTTTAGACATTCCCTTCGGACCAGAAAAAGTTTCAATATAAATCAAAAATATTGATGAAGTCTACCAATCAGGGGATTCTCGTTGTATAATGTATTTGTTGTGCAGGGTCACTCCTTTGTAATGTTTTTGTCAAACTCATTATCCATCAGAAAGTCTGTACAATATTTTTTTATAAAAAAGTTGTAAATTGGTGCAAAATATGTAAACGAATATATAAATTACTCTTAACAAACAGCGCTATATCATTATCCGTTTAACTTTATGTAAATTTTATTTAACCTGAGCAACCAGCCTTCTTATGATTATACCACTCAACATCTCTATATTTAAGTATCATGCTATTTTTCCACGGATCATACAAATCTCAATCAGCAATTACCAGAGGCTTTATCCACTGATGCCCTAATTTATTGTACTACCTAAATTTTCAGTCTGCTCATTTATTACTCCTTTTTGTCGTATTCCTCAAAGCCTGCGAGTTTTGCCCGTTTGTAGGAAGCAAAATTGCCCTCGTCCAGTGCGGTCCGGATTTCTGTCATCATATTGTTATAGAAATACAGGTTGTGCAGAACACAGAGCCGCATGCCGAGCATCTCTTTTGCTTTCAGCAGATGACGGATATAAGCTCTGCTGTAATGGCGGCATGCCGGACACTGGCAGCCTTCCTCGATCGGGCGCGGATCCAATTCGTATTTCTGGTTGAACAAATTCATTTTTCCATGATTTGTATAAACGTGACCGTGACGTCCGTTCCGGCTCGGATATACACAGTCGAAGAAATCAACGCCGCGCTCTACACCCTCGAGAATATTGGCCGGTGTTCCGACACCCATCAGATATGTCGGTTTTTCTTTTGGCAGATACGGAACCACTTCATCGAGAATATGATACATCTCCTCGTGTGTCTCTCCTACCGCAAGACCGCCGACGGCATATCCGTCAAGATCCATCTCGGAAATCCGTTTTGCATGATCGATACGGATATCTTCATAGATTGCTCCCTGATTGATACCAAACAGCAGCTGGTGCTTGTTGATGGTATCCTCTCTCTGGTTCAGTTCCTGCATTTTATCCTTGCATCGCTGCAGCCATCTTGTCGTACGGTCCACGGAATTCTGCACATAACGGCGGTCTGCCACACTCGATGGGCACTCGTCGAAGGCCATCGCAATCGTGGATGCCAGGTTGGACTGAATCTGCATACTCTCCTCCGGTCCCATAAAGATCTTTCTTCCGTCTACGTGGGAGTGGAAATAAACTCCCTCCTCCTTGATTTTCCGAAGGCCTGCAAGAGAGAATACCTGGAATCCGCCGGAGTCAGTCAGGATCGGTTTATCCCAGACCATAAACTTGTGGAGTCCGCCCATCTTCTTTACAACCTCGTCGCCCGGACGCACGTGGAGGTGGTACGTGTTGGAGAGCTCTACCTGCGTGCCGATCTGCTGGAGATCCTCAGTGGAAACGGCTCCCTTAATCGCTGCCGCGGTTCCGACATTCATGAATACCGGCGTCTCGATATTGCCGTGCACGGTTTCCATGTGGGCGCGCTTCGCTCTTCCTTCCATTTTCAGAATTTTATACATAACGCTTTTCATCCTTTCTCATGATCCCTGCCGCCTGTTTTTCATGCAGGGCATACTATTTTTAGTATACAGGCAAAACCCGTTTTTGACAATGCCTGAATTTTCTTTTTTCTGCCTTTTTCCCTCCTGGTTTCTCCATTTTTCACAAGGACTTTATACTTTTTTCGTAAGACATCGCCCTTTTTCCAATTGTATTTCCTTATTTTTTGTCGTATAATGTGTTGAGATTGTTTCTTATTATAAAAGGAGTTTGATTCATGACTGATAAAAAATATACTCTCGGAATCGACATCGGTTCCACCACTGTTAAAATTGCGATCCTCGACGAAGAGAACCAGCTTCTCTTTGCCGATTACGAGCGCCATTTTGCAAACATTCAGGAAACCCTTGCCCACCTGCTCGGGGAAGCACACGAAAAGCTGGGCGAACTGACCCTGCAGCCGGTCATCACCGGTTCCGGCGGACTTGCGCTTGCCAACCACCTCGGCATCCCGTTCACGCAGGAAGTTATCGCGGTTTCCACTTCGTTAAAAGCACTCGCTCCGCAGACCGACGTTGCCATCGAGCTCGGCGGTGAGGATGCCAAGATCATCTATTTTGAGGGCGGCAATGTGGAGCAGCGTATGAACGGTATCTGCGCCGGCGGCACCGGTTCTTTCATCGACCAGATGGCTTCTCTTCTGCAGACCGATGCAACCGGACTCAACGAATACGCGAAGCATTACCAGGCGATTTATCCGATCGCAGCACGCTGCGGTGTATTCGCAAAAACCGATATCCAGCCGCTCATCAACGACGGTGCAACAAAAGAGGATCTTTCCGCTTCCATTTTCCAGGCAGTTGTCAACCAGACCATTTCTGGTCTTGCCTGCGGTAAACCGATCCGCGGCCACGTTGCCTTTCTCGGCGGCCCGCTGCACTTCCTCTCGGAATTAAAGACAGCATTCGTCCGTACCTTAAAACTGGATGACGAGCATACAATCGTACCGGACAACTCCCACCTGTTTGCAGCCATCGGTTCTGCGATGAATGCAGACGGAAAAACCGAGATTTCCCTTCTCGCACTGAAAAAACGGCTCGAAGAGAAAGTTGCTATCGATTTTGAGGTTGCCCGTCTTGAGCCGCTGTTTAAAGATCAGGCCGAGTATGACGAATTTCTGGCGCGCCAGAGTGTCAACAACGTCGTGACCGCCGATCTTTCCACCTACGAAGGAAACTGCTATCTCGGTATTGATGCCGGTTCCACGACGACCAAAGCTGCACTCGTCGGCGAAGACGGTGCTCTTCTCTATTCCTTCTACAGCAACAACCACGGAAATCCGCTCGGCACATCGATCCGCGCGATCCAGGAGATCTACTCCAAACTGCCGGATTCCGCACAGATCGCCTGGTCCTGTTCGACCGGTTACGGCGAGGCGCTCATCAAAGCTGCACTGATGCTGGACGAGGGTGAGGTAGAGACGATTTCCCATTATTACGCTGCCGCATTCTTCGATCCGGAAGTCGACTGTATTCTCGACATCGGCGGCCAGGATATGAAGTGCATCAAGATCAAAAACGGCACCGTAGACAGCGTACAGCTGAACGAGGCATGTTCCTCCGGCTGCGGTTCCTTCATCGAGACGTTCGCGCAGTCCCTGAACTACAGCGTGCAGGATTTCGCGCATGAGGCGCTGTTTGCAAAACACCCGATCGATCTTGGTACCCGCTGTACCGTATTTATGAATTCCAAGGTAAAACAGGCGCAGAAAGAGGGCGCATCCGTCGCCGATATTTCTGCCGGACTTGCCTGCTCCGTTATTAAAAACGCATTATATAAGGTAATTAAAGTTTCGGATGCCACCGAGCTGGGACGCCACATCGTCGTACAGGGCGGTACGTTCTACAACGACGCTGTTCTCCGAAGCTTTGAGCGGATCGCCAACTGCGAAGCCATCCGCCCGGACATCGCCGGCATCATGGGTGCGTTCGGTGCGGCACTGATCGCAAGAGAGCGCTACTCCGCCGATCAGGAGACCACGATGCTCTCCATTGAAAAGATCAACGAGCTGAAATATTCGACCACGATGGCAAACTGTAAGGGATGTACGAACAGCTGCCGTCTGACCATCAACAAATTCTCCGGCGGCCGTCAGTACATCAGCGGAAACCGCTGCGAGCGCGGTATCGGAAAAGAGAAAAACAAAGATCATATTCCGAACCTGTTCGAATACAAATACAAACGGATCTTCGGCTACCAGCCGCTGCCGCAGGATGAAGCGATCCGCGGAGAGGTCGGCATTCCGAGAGTCCTCAATATGTTTGAGAATTATCCGTTCTGGTACACCTTCTTTACGCAGCTGAAATACCGCGTGGTACTCTCTCCGACCTCGAGCCGCAAGATCTACGAGCTCGGTATTGAGTCGATTCCAAGTGAATCCGAGTGCTATCCGGCCAAACTGGCGCACGGCCATGTGACCTGGCTCTTACGCCACGGTGTGAAGTTCATCTTCTACCCGTGTATCCCGTACGAGCGCACCGAGTTCCCGGAAGCCATCAACCACTACAACTGCCCGATCGTTACCTCGTATGCGGAAAATATCAAAAACAACGTGGACGAGCTGCAGGACGATTCCATTACGTTCCGCAATCCGTTCCTTGCGTTTACGAGTGAAAAGGTGCTTGCCGATGGTCTTGTCAAAGAGTTCTCCGGTCTGCCGGAGGATGAAGTCCGTGCTGCTGTTCATGCCGGATGGGAAGAGCTTGGTGCTGCAAGACGCGATATGCAGAAAAAAGGCGAGGAAACGCTTCAGTATATGAAAGAAACCGGACGCAGAGGCATCGTGCTTGCCGGCCGTCCATACCACATCGATCCGGAAATCCATCACGGTATCCCGGATATGATCAACTCCTACGGACTGTGCGTGCTGACGGAGGACTCTGTTTCCCATCTGGCACCGCTCGAGCGTCCGCTCCGTGTCAATGACCAGTGGATGTACCACACCCGTCTGTATGCAGCTGCAAACTATGTAAAGACACGCGACGATCTTGACCTGATTCAGCTGAACTCGTTCGGCTGCGGTCTGGATGCCGTTACAACCGATCAGGTTTACGAAATTCTGACCAGAAGCGGTAAAATTTATACCTGCCTGAAGATCGATGAGGTCAACAACCTCGGCGCTGCCAGAATCCGTGTCCGTTCTCTGCTCGCCGCTCTGCGTGCACATGACCGCAAACAGGCGGTACGTGAGATTGTTCCATCCTCGATCCAGAAGCCGGTCTTCACAAAAGAGATGCGCAAAGATTACACGATCCTCTGCCCGCAGATGTCACCGATCCACTTCTCGATTCTGCAGCCTGCATTCAATGCTGCCGGATACCATCTGGAAGTGCTTCCAAATGACAACAAAGAGGCGGTTGATGTCGGCCTGAAATACGTAAATAACGATGCCTGCTATCCGTCTCTGATGGTAGTCGGACAGATTATGCAGGCTCTGCTCTCCGGCAAGTATGACCTGAATAAAGTAGCCGTCATCATGAGTCAGACCGGCGGCGGCTGCCGTGCTTCCAACTATATCGGATTTATCCGCCGTGCGCTGGAGAAGGCCGATATGACGCAGATTCCGGTCATCTCGATTAACTTGAGCGGTCTGGAGGAAAATCCGGGCTTCAAGATCACGCCGGATCTTGCGATTCGTCTCTGCTATGCAGCAGAATTCGGCGATATCATGATGAAATGTATTTACCGGATGCGTCCTTATGAGCAGAAAAAGGGAACGACAGACCGGATTCACAAAAAATGGGAGAAAATCTGTATTGATTTCATTTCTTCCAAACACCTGAGCCATACCCGGTTTAAACAGATCTGCCGCACAATGATCCGCGACTTTGACCATATTCCGATTACGGATGAGAAGAAACCTCGCGTTGGTATTGTCGGCGAGATTCTCGTTAAGTTCCTTCCGGCGGCGAATAACCATCTGGCGGAGCTGCTCGAAAGTGAAGGTGCGGAGCCGGTTGTGCCGGATCTGATTGATTTCTTCTGCTACTGCTTCTACAATACGAATTTCAAGGTGGAGCACCTTGGCTTCAAGAAGAGTTCTTCGATGCTCGGAAATACGGGTATCAAGCTGATCAACTGGCTACGGAGTGCGGCTGTTGCAGAGTTCAAGAAGAGTGAGCATTTTGATCCGCCGGCTGACGTACGGGATCTGGCCAAATATGCTTCTCCGATCGTCTCCTGCGGCAACCAGACTGGTGAGGGATGGTTCCTGACCGGCGAGATGATGGAGCTGATCCACAGCGATGTTTACAATATCGTCTGCATCCAGCCGTTCGCGTGCCTGCCGAACCATATTGTCGGCAAGGGTGTTATTAAGGCGATCCGCAAGGAGTATCCGAAGGCGAATATTGTGGCGGTTGACTACGATCCGGGTGCTTCGGAGGTTAACCAGCTCAATCGTATTAAGCTGATGCTTTCTACTGCGAATAAGAACCTGAAGCAGGAGCCAAATGGCGAGAAAGACGCGTAAAATTACATAATATATTTTCTGAACATCAAAATAAATCCCCGGCCGGAAAGCTGTTATCAAGGCTTTCCGGCCGGGGATTCGTTTTGCTTTTGTTTTGTTGTTTTTAACGGTAAATCCGCAGAATACGCAGGACTTTTACCAGTTTGGTTCCCATTGGCATGCGGCGCATTTCGGCTTCGGTTGTGCCGGTTACGACGACGAAGGCGATCAGGTAGACGACAATGGCGATCAGAATCGCGATCAGCATGCTGATGGACGGGCGTTTGGTGATGGCAAAGAGGCCGTAGTAAACAACCCAGGTTACGACTCCCATGATGGCGGCTGCGATCAATGGTTTTACGTAGGTGTTTTTGAACTCGTTGCGGAAGTTCAGGTGTTTGCGGATCGAAAGGTTATTCAATACGCACATGCTCAGCGAGAACAGGATTCCTGCGAAGACAACGGCATAGATATTTGTCTTCGGGAATACTGCGAGAATCAAAGCCAGGATGGCAAGATCCATTCCAAGGGAAATGGCAGCGTTGTGCAGGGCTTTTTTCTGCTGGCCGATGGACTGCAGGACGCTGTTGGTGATGGTGGACAGGGCCGAGAATACGACCGAAACGGCGCCCATCATCAGCAGTTTTCCGGAAAGGCTGGAGCTTGACGGGAACAGGACTCCTGTGATCGGGAATGCGAGTACGCCAAGGCCGACGGCTGCCGGGATGGAGATGAACATCGTCAGGCGGATGGTCTCGAGGATTTTGTCGTTTGCCTCATCAAGGTCACCGGTTGCATAGCAGGAGGACACCTCCGGCATCATGGCGGATGCAGATGCACTTGCCATGGCAAGCGGAACGTTGATCAGGGTGACGTAGTAGTTGGAGAACTCTCCGTATGCAGCGTTCAGTGCTTTCTGGTTTTCACCGTGCCATCCGAGGATGGTGAAGAACAGGTAGTTGTCCAGGTAAGCGTTGCAGTTGTAAATAAAGGTCGTAAAGATGACCGGCGTTACCATCAGGAAAAGGACCTGGAAAATTTCACGGTAGGATTCTTCACGGTGATGTGTGTCTTTGGCAGCTTTCCGCAGAATTGTTTTCCGGTTTACGCCGTAAACGATCAGCATAAAGCAGAGGCCTGCCAGAACACCGGCTCCTGTTCCGAGGGTTCCGCCGGCGGCACCGAATTTGGCATGTTCGGTATCGTTTGTCGCGAACTGCTGGATGAAGAACCAGGCGGCGCCAATACTGAATGCGGCGTTGAATACCTGCTCGATGATCTGTGAGATCGAGGTCGGCATCATCGTGCTGTGGGCCTGGAAGTAACCGCGCAGAACGCCGAGAACAGCCGAGAAAAAGATGGTCGGCGCCAGTACGCGTAAGGCAAGGAGTGCATTCTGCTGGTTATACGGCAGAAGGAATTTTCCGCCGAAAAACGCCACCAGTGCAGCGATTCCTCCCACGATTACGGCATAAAGGAGGGCTCCGCGGAAAACGCGGTGTGCATTCCGGTACTCTTTTAATGCCAGGCGTTCGGATACGATTTTCGATACTGCCATCGGAATACTGTAGGACGAGATCAGCAGCAGGATCGTATACAGATTGCTCGCTGTACTGTAATAGCCAAGTCCCTCATTTCCAATGGTTTCGCCGAGCGGTGACCGGTACAGCAGGCCGATCACACGCGAGATAATCGTTGCGGCCATTAAAATAGAAGTATTTCTCAGTAACGTATTTTTCTTTTTACTCATTCTTTCGCTCCCCGGATTACATTTTCGATCTGCCAGTCAATCGGCGCAAGACCGTTTTCCTCCAGATATTCATTCGTTCTGGAAAACGGGTGGCTGCCGAAAAATCCGCGGTATGCAGAAAGCGGGCTCGGATGAGCGGACATCAGCACCAGATGCTTCGGATTGTGGATCATCTCTTTTTTGCGCTGTGCCGGTCTTCCCCAGAGTATAAATACCATCGGGCGGTCCTGCTCGGCGAGCACTTTGATTGCCGCGTCGGTGAACTGCTCCCAGCCGATTTCCTTGTGGGAATTTGCCTGATGTGCACGTACAGTCAGCACTGTATTCAGCATTAAAACACCCTGCCGTGCCCATTTTTCGAGATATCCGTTGTTCGGGATATAGCATCCCAGATCGTCCTCAAGTTCCTTGTAAATGTTGACCAGGGACGGCGGAATACTTACCTCTGGTTTTACAGAAAAGCAGAGCCCGTGCGCCTGTCCCGGCTCATGGTACGGATCCTGGCCCAGGATGACCACTTTTACCTGCTCAAGCGGGGTAAAGTGGAACGCATTGAAAATATCATCAGCCGGCGGGTAAATCGTGTGGGTTTTGTACTCCGCTCCCACCGTCTGAAACAGTTTTTTATAATAATCTTTGGAGAATTCTCCTTTCAGGGCATTGGCCCAGCTTCCGCTAAGAGGCGGCATATCGTTTTCTACCTCCTTTTACAGGCGGACCGGCACATTACGGCCTGCCAGATATTCTTTGACTTCACGAATTTCCAGTTCTTTGTAGTGGAACAGGGATGCGGCGAGGGCTGCATCGGCTTTTCCTTCGGTTAAGGCATCATAAAAATGCTCCAGCGTTCCTGCGCCGCCGGATGCGATGACCGGGATACCGACGCTCTCTGCGATCGTTCTTGTCAGCTCGATATCGTATCCCGCCTTTGTTCCGTCGCAGTCCATGCTGGTGAGCAGAATTTCTCCGGCTCCGAGGCTCTCGGCTTTTTTCGCCCACTCGACGGCGTCGATGCCGACATCGATCCGGCCGCCGTTTTTGTAGATATTCCAGCCGCTTCCGTCAGCTCTCTTCTTCGCATCGATCGCAACGACCACGCACTGGCTGCCAAATTTCTGCGCCGCATCGCCAATGAGCTGCGGATTGTTGATTGCGGAGGAGTTGATCGAAATTTTGTCGGCTCCCTCGCGGAGCAGCATCTTGAAATCGTCTACGGTACGGATTCCGCCGCCGACGGTGAATGGGATGAAGACGTTTGCTGCTACTTTGCGCACCATATCGATGACCGTTCCTCTCTGATCGGAGGAAGCGGTGATGTCGAGGAACACAACTTCATCGGCTCCTGCCTTGTCATACGCTTTTGCAATCTCCACCGGGTCTCCGGCATCTTTTAAATCGACGAAATTAACGCCTTTTACGACTCTTCCGTTTTTTACATCCAGGCATGGGATAATTCGTTTTGTAAACATCGCTTAGTCCTCCTCTCCAATTTCCGCAAAATTTTTCAGAATGGCAAGTCCAAGATCTGAACTCTTTTCCGGGTGGAACTGGCAGGCGAACAGATTTCCTTTTTCCACGGATGCATGGATGTGTGTACTGTACTCTGTCGTTGCTTTTATAATTTCCTCCTCTTCTGCTTTCAGATAATAGGAGTGGACAAAGTAGACGTAAGACTCCTGCGAGATGCCTTTGAATAAGCGTCCCTCGTTCTGCAGATGGATGGAATTCCAGCCCATGTGTGGAATCTTTAAGCCCTCTTTGTCCGGAATCCGAAGGATTTCTCCTTTTAACAGGCCAAGGCCTTCCACGCCCGGGCTCTCCTCGCTGCGTTCAAACAGGATCTGCAGTCCGAGACAGATTCCAAGAAACGGAGTCCCTTTTTCTACGATTTCATGAATGACCGGTACCAGATGATAGCGGTTCAGATTTTCCATCGCATCTCCAAAACTGCCGACACCCGGCAGAACGACGCGATCTGCGCGCTTTAATACTTCTGGATCCCTGGTCAGTACGACCTCTTTTCCAAGGCTTTGAAAGGCTTTTTCCACGCTTTTTATATTTCCGGCATCATAGTCGATCAGTGCAATCATAGGTGGGTCCTCCTCGTTTGTCATTTCAGTCCACGCCCCCTGTCATTGGGGGCATCTCTGCTGTTCTTTTGCAAACAGTACACTTCATTCTAACATACAGTTTTCTAAAATTCAAATTTTGAAGGTTATAAAATTATACAAAAATACAGAAATTCTTAAGATTTCTTTTACTCCCGCTCTTTTCTTTCTTTTTATACTGGACAAATGGCGGGCATCACGCTACAATAAGAGCGTTGCACTAAGAAACGATAACATTTTGTAAAAAACGAGAGGTGTATATGATTACCAAATATCTGATTGTATTTTTGATTTCCATGGTTCCGCTCATCGAGCTGCGTGGTGCGATTCCGTACGCGGTAGCCTTCCATATTCCGACGCTTCCTGCCTATCTGATCGCCGTCATCGGAAATATGCTTCCGGTTCCGATTATTTTCCTGTTCGCTCGAAAGGTTCTTGTCTGGGGATGTGATAAAAAGTATATCGGAAAGTTCTTCACCTGGTGTCTGGAAAAAGGCGAAAAAGGCGGGGAAAAACTGAAAGCAAAAGCCGGCCGCGGACTTCCGCTTGCCCTGCTGCTCTTCGTCGGCATCCCGCTCCCGGGAACCGGCGCATGGACCGGCACACTGGCCGCAAGTATCCTCGATATGGACTTTAAGACCAGCGTTCTCGCCGTCATGGGCGGTGTTCTCCTCGCAAGCGTCATCATGCTGCTTGCAAGTTCCGGCGTATTCGGGGCAATTGGGGCGCTTCTGGCGTAAACGGCTCTGCTTCCGTTTCAATTCCATAAAATTTGGCTTACAGCCGCACAGATTTGTTTTTCCGATCTGTGCGGCTGTTTTTGTACAACTTTTTTCTAACAGAAATTTTCCCTGCTGTTTCCTGTTCACGTTTTTCCGGATCGAATTCTGTTTCTTTTCTTCCAGTATTTTCTTGTGCTATTTTCATTTTTCCTCTTGAACATTCGTTCGATTTGTGTTACACTTCTTTTATCGAACAGTTGTTCTTTTATTCGTATTCATTTGGACATAGAAAGGAATTTTTCTGCCATGCAGTTATCATCACAAACACTTTCTCTCTCCGAGAAGCTGAATCTTCTCGCTGACGCGGCCAAATACGACGTTGCGTGCACTTCCAGCGGTGTGAACCGTGCCGGAAAACAGGGACATCTCGGCAATTCGGTCTCCTGCGGTATCTGCCACAGCTTTTCTTCCGACGGACGCTGTATCTCTCTGTTGAAAATTCTGCAGAGCAACGACTGTATCTACGACTGTAAATACTGCGTCAACCGCGCCGGGAATGACCGGCAGCGCGCCACGTTTACACCGGAGGAGGTCTGTACACTCGTCACGGAATTTTATCGCCGAAACTATATTGAGGGACTCTTTTTAAGTTCCGCCGTCTGCAAAAATCCTGCCCATACGATGGAGCTCATGTACCGCACTCTGCATCTTTTACGTAATCGTTACCGCTTTAACGGCTACATCCACGTCAAAGCTATCCCGGGCGCACCCGCCGAGCTGATCGAAAAGACCGGCTATCTCGCCGACCGCATGAGCGTCAATCTGGAACTCCCGACCGGAGAAGGGCTGCAGAAACTGGCCCCGCAGAAGACACAGAAAGCGATTTTAAAACCCATGCGCCAGATCCAGTCCGGTATTGTAGATTACCGGCTGACCGCAGGGAAAAGCGCTTTTTTAGAGCGTTCCTCGGGAAACCGCTATCTCTCCCACTCCATTTTCGATACACGAAAGCAGATTTCCGCCTCCGCTGCCGATCTGGGCTGGATCTCTTCCTCCTCCGCGCGGTCACTGCCGGAAAAGGAACGCTCTGCTCCCTTCGTTCCTGCCGGTCAGAGCACGCAGATGATCATCGGTGCGACAAAGGAAAACGATTACCAGCTTCTCTCCACCTCACAGCTTCTCTACCAGCAGTATGACCTGAAGCGCGTCTTTTACTCCGCCTACATTCCGGTCAACGAGGATTCCGCCCTGCCCTCACGTGAAACCAAGCCGCCGCTTCTTCGGGAACACCGCCTTTATCAGGCAGACTGGCTGCTCCGCTTCTACGGTTTTCAGGCGGATGAACTGCTCGATGAAGCCCACCCGAACTTTCATGCACAGCTCGACCCGAAATGCGACTGGGCGCTGCGCCATATGGAGCTGTTTCCGGTGGAGATCAACACGGCTGAGTATGCCGACCTTCTGCGCGTTCCCGGCATCGGGCCGAAATCGGCCATGCGGATTTTAAAGAGCCGCAGAAGCTCCCATCTTTCATTTGAGCACCTGAAAAAGATCGGTGTGGTACTGAAACGCGCCAAATATTTTATCACCTGCGAGGGAAAAATGATGTATCACATGCGGCTGGAACAGCAGTTTCTGACCCGGCAGCTCACGGGAGAGGAAGCCGCCTCCAACTGGGAGGTTTCCCATCCGGAACAGTATCAGCAGCTTTCTCTGTTTGATGCTGCCGTACCTGGGCATATATAATCCCGGGCGTTCTTCTCACGGAAAAGCCTTTTTGCTGTATCTGCGCTTTTTTGCAGAAGGCTGTTGTCTGTATCAATTGATTTCAGAAAGGATTTTATTATGACTGTTTACACCTGCAGCCCGGATCTTGCGTCGATCCTGACCTGCATCTATGAAGCCTGGAATTCCCGTCTCGGCTACCGCAATGTACGGCTGATGACGGAACCAGTCGGCAATCTGGAGCTGTTCTGCGATTACTGCCATGTTGAGCCGGACACAGAAAAAGCCGCCAGCGTCACGCGATCCATTCAAAAGAAGATCGGCGCAACAGCCTGGCGGCTCGTCTATCTCTGTGCAATGTCCGAGAGAAGCGACGCTCCCGACATCATTTATCGTTTTCTGCTCTACGGCTTTTCCTATGGAAAGGATACCCTGCATATGCTGCAGGAACCGGCGGTATTCCACGCTTTTGAAGTTTCCCGTCAGGTCACAAATGAAGCGCATTCGTTCCGGGAATTTATCCGTTTTGCAAATATTTCCTCCGGTTTTCCGATCCTGGTCTCGCATATTTCCCCGAAAGCCAATGTGCTGACCCTGGTCGCTCCCCATTTTTCTGACCGGCTCCCCTCAGAAAACTGGATGATTCTCGATGATAACCGGCAGCTTGCCGTCGTGCATCCCGCTGACCGGCCCTTTTATCTGACCCGTCTTTCTCCGGGTGAAATAGAACGCCTTTCCCTCACGGAATCCACTTCAGATCCTTACGAAGAACTCTGGAAAGGATTTTTCACCGCAATTGCCATCAAAGAGCGTTCCAATCCCGACTGTCAGCGTACGCATCTGCCGCTCCATTGCCGGGATCATATGCCGGAATTTAAAAATCTTTAGAGTCTTAGAATTTTTCCAGCTGTTCCATGTTCAGCACAAACACAGTACAGCCTCCTGTCTGGGTATCAATCGGAACAGAGTAATTTCCGCCCGGGCAGAAGTTTCCGCTTTCCATCGGGGTGGCCGCATAGGTAACTGTTTTCCGAAGCCCTGCTTCCTGTTTTAAGATCGCAAGCACAGCGTCGAGCTTATGATCATCGGTTCCGATCAGCAGTGTTGTGTTCTTCTCCTTCAGGAAACCGCCGGTCGTGGCAAGCTCCGTCACAAAAAAGCCTTTTTTGTTCAACTCGGCAATGGTGTCTGCCTCGTCCTCTTTCCGTAATACAGCAACAATTAACTTCATACAAATTCCTCCTCGCATCCTCCGGTCAAACGGATTCTGATTTTTGAAAAGTCAGCTGCTTATGCCGTATGGCACATTGCATTTTTCTGTTTTCACAGTAAAAATAGCATAATGTCACGGAAAAAGAAAGTCTTTTTTTACTTTTTCACTTCAAATCCGTATGACACGGTTCCATTTTCGAATACCGCGTCCACTTCGTAGATGTAGCCGGCCTCTGCTCCCGGAATGCTCCAGCTCTCCGCATGCTCCACAGAAACACTTTCTCCCTCCGGGTAACCATTACCAAAGTTCTGCCCCCGGTCTTCGGCCGGCCATCTTTCTGCTGTGACAGAATCCGGCTCATCCGAGAAGACAAGCTCCAGATCGGTTTTTCCTTTGTCATTTGCTGTATTCAGATCATTCAGTTCCGTCCATTCCAGAATGAACGCACTGTCCGCAACGACGTTCTGACCATTACCGTCCTCATCAACATAAGACCAGGTATAACCTCCCTGTGTTGCCATAGCTGTCACCTGGGCATTTGGCTGTGTGTAGCACAGACTCAGAAACGGAATTTCCGATGGATCCTTTTCCGGCAGAATCTGGGAAAGTTCCTCATCGAATTTTTCTGCATCCGCCTCCGTGCCGCCGCTGATTCTCATAATACGACTGATGCCCGGATATTGTCCCGGATAGGAGTTCAGCATAATACCGTCGCCCTCCACTTGAAGAAAATCTCCTTTTTTGATCTCGGACGGATCAATGGCATTTCCATTTTCATCGTAAAGTGTGTCGGACGGTGTATGTGTCACATAGATGTTTCCGTGTTCCAGATCTCCCAGGTACCATAACCCGGAATCTTCTGCAAGAAATACGGCTTTCTGTACTTCTTCTGCCCTATTGCTGTCCGCTGCGGTACTTGCTGTATCTGCATTCAGATTTCGGTCCCGTTCCGTTTTCATATAGATTCCGCCTCCAATCAGAGCGGCGGCAAATACAACACCGGTCACTCCAAAAATAACTGCGTTTTCTTTTTTCATAAGCGTATTCTTCCTTTCCTGTTGTTTTCCCGTTTTTTTACACGACTTGTTTTATCTTTCTGCAAGACATGCAAGAAACGGTTCCCCGTATTTTTCAAATTTGCTCTCGCCGACACCAGAGACCGCCAGCATTTCCTCTTTGTTGGACGGTTTCTCCATCGCCATCTGGATCAGTGTTTTATCCGAGAAGATAATATACGGCGGCACTTTATGCTCCTTTGCAAGCTCCATCCGGAGTGCCCGCAGTTTTTCGAATACCGCGGCCTCCTCGTTGGAAAGATCCTTTGCCGCTGCCGAGGTTTTTGTCTTTGTCTTCTCTTTTGCGGCTTTCAGAATCCGTTTTTCTTCTTTCGCCATCTTCATCAGCATCGTGCCGTCCTCATCCAGCAGCTCCGATGCTTTGGGCAGAAGACGCACAATACTGTAGGTGTCGGCTGTTACATAGAGATATTCCCGTACCTGCAGCTCGTTTAAGATCTGGCGCAGACGGTAAACCGGCTCTTTTGACAGCTCCCCGTAATGGGTGTTTTCATCCATGCGGTACTGGCGGATTTTCGCGGTATTCGCACCGTGCAGCGTATCGAGAATCACCGTTGTGCCGTACCGCTGACGGCATTCCCGCACACAGCCAAGGATTGCCTTTGCCGCCGCTGTCACATCCACCGTTTCAAATTCCGAGAGGCAATTGGAACAGTTTCCACAGTAATTGCAACCGTATTCCCCGAAATACCGCAGGATATAATCTCTGAGGCACTCATGGGTGAAACAGTAAAACGTCATTTTCTTCAGCCGTTCCTCCTCCCGCTGACGGATCAGCGCTGTCGTCTCGGGATCCTCACTCTCCTGCGCCATGTTTTCGATAAAAAACTGGTTTGTGATGACGTCCTGTCCCGCGTACAGCAGAATGCATTCCGCCGGAAGGCCATCCCGTCCCGCACGGCCGGCCTCCTGGTAATAGCTTTCCATATTTTTCGGCATATTATAATGGATGACGTACCGCACATTAGATTTATCGATTCCCATACCAAAAGCGTTTGTCGCTACCATGATCTGCTTCCGGTCATAAATAAAACCTTCCTGGTTTTCCTTCCGTTCCAGGTCAGAGAGACCCGCATGGTATCTTGTGACAGAATATCCTTTCTGCTCGAGTTTCTCACAGACCTCCTCCACATTTTTTCTGGTCAGACAGTAAATAATTCCGCAGTCCGCCTCGTGCTCTGCAAGGAATGATTCCACGGCTGCGAATTTATCTTTCGGCTGCTGTACCGTAAATTTCAGATTTTTCCGGTCAAAGCCTGTGACCAGACGTACCGGATCACGCAAAGACAGCAGTGCTTCGATATCATCCCGTACCTCTTTTGTTGCCGTTGCCGTAAAGGCACCGATCACCGGCCGTGCGGGAAGCTGCTCGACAAACTCTGTGATTTTCAGGTAGCTTGGGCGGAAATCCTGACCCCACTGGGAAATACAGTGTGCCTCATCAACACTAATCATCGAAATTTCCATCGACTGCACCGCGTACAAAAATTCCGGTGTCAGAAGGCGTTCCGGAGCAACATAAATTATCTTGTACCGGCCCTCCATGGCAAAGCCGAGTGCCTTCCGGTACTGCGCTGCACTCAACGAGCTGTTCAGAAATGCAGCGTGAACTCCCGCCTGGTTCAGGGTGGATACCTGATCCTTCATCAGGGAAATCAAAGGAGATACTACCAGCGTAATCCCCGGCAGCAGAAGCGCCGGAATCTGATAGCACAGCGATTTTCCCGCGCCGGTCGGCATGATGCCGAGCACATCCTGCCCGGAAAGAAGTGCATCCACCAGCATTTCCTGTCCCTCCCGGAAGGAGTCGTAACCGAAGTACTTTTTTAAAACCTCATATTTTGTCATCTTGTTTTTCTCTGCCCTTTCCATCCACTCTACCTCCATTGTGACATAGATTGCAGGTAAAGTCAAACCGATGTGTGCCGCATGTTTTCTTTCATCCATACATATATTGTCTCAAAAAGTCCTGGAGGGGGATTTTATGCGTTCTCTTTCACCCCTTTCCCGCCGGATTCTGAAAAAAGCCGGTATCGCCGCCGCTTTTTTCTGCTCCGCTTTCCTTTTTGGCTCTGTTCTGTCCCACTTTACCTGCCGTGCGCTCCGAAAGGCAGCCCCAGTTTTTCTCTCTGCTGCGCCGGAGACACCTGTTTCTTCCGTTTCGATGCCCGTCCTCTCCTCTGCTGCCGAAAACTGGGGGCTCTCCTTCCCGGAAAAACGGAAGACTCCCGTCGGCAATGCCACATCCGAAGAGCTTGCCGCCTACAACGCCTGGTTTGCCGCTTCACCGGAAGAAAACATCATCTATCTGACGTTTGACTGCGGCTATGAAAACGGCAACACCCCGGCGATCCTTGACGCACTCCAGAAGCATCAGGCACCCGCGGCTTTCTTTGTCGTCGGCAATTTTCTCTCCGACCAGCCGGATCTTGTCAAACGCATGGCGGCAGAAGGCCATATCGTCGGAAACCACACCTGGTCACACCCGGATATGTCCAAAATTTCCACGCAGGAAGCCTTCTCCGAAGAACTGAACCGAGTCTCCACACTTTATCAGGAAACCACCGGCCAGGAAATGGTGAAATTTTACCGGCCGCCGCAGGGAAAATACAGCACACAGAATCTGCAGATGGCAAAGGACCTCGGATACCAGACGTTTTTCTGGAGTCTTGCCTATGTAGACTGGTACCAGGATCAGCAGCCAACCCACGATGAGGCTTTCGAAAAGTTGACCGGACGCATTCATCCCGGCGCCATCGTTCTGCTTCATAACACCTCCTCAACCAACGCGGAGATTCTCGATGAGCTGCTGACAAAGTGGGAAGAAATGGGCTATTCTTTTGGCTCTCTTAACCAGCTCACCGTGAAATCTGCCTGAATACGTTTTCTCATGTTCCTCCCCTGCCTCCGTTTTTCCTCTGTTCCGACTTTTTTATGCTGCTCTCAAACCTGACTGCCCCTTCTTTTACTGTTTTCCAGAGCCGCAGCACACAAATCAGATTCGGCACCGCCATGCAGGCATTGGCAAGCTCTGCAAAGTTCCAGACGATTTCTGCCATACAGACACATCCTGCTGATGCTGCAAAGCAGAAGAAAACACGGTAAACCATTCCGAAACTCTCCTTTTTCACCAGCCAGACAAACGCCTGCTCCCCCTGGTAGGCCCAGCCCGCCATCGTTGCAAACGCGAACAGCAGAATCCCGATCGTAACAAGATAACCTCCCGCCGGTCCGAACACACTTTCAAATGCCCGGATTACCATCGCCGCGCCATCCGCTTTTTCCGCTTCCGCTGCCCGCTCTGCCGCACCGGTCACTCCGACGGCAAGACCGGTCACAAGGCAGATTACCATGGTATCAACAAACACACCGGTCATACTGATATATCCCTGCCGCACCGGATCGTCCGTCTGCGCCGCAGCGGCACTGATTCCGCCTGCTCCCAGCCCCGCTTCATTAGAAAACACACCGCGGGAAATCCCATACCGCAGAGCCGGCGGCAGCAGGGCAATTCCGGCTCCCACTGCGCCTCCCGATGCCGCCCGGAAAGAAAACGCATTCTGCACCATCTCAGACAGCGTTCGAGGTAGCTCTCCACCATGCAGACAGATCACAATTCCTGCCCCGCCCAGATAAAAAAGTGCCATACCCGGTACCAATACCTCCGCCGCTTTTGCAATGGAACGCAGTCCGCCTGTCACAACGAGCAGCAGAAGAATCGTCAGTACCAGTGCGCTTTTTTCTCTTTCCACGCCAAAGGTATCCTGCATCGCCAGCGCAATCGAGTTCGCCTGCGTCATATTTCCCATTCCGAGCGATACCAGAACGGCACTCCCGGAAAAAAATACAGCCAGCACCTTTGCCAGTTTTTCCTCTGGAAAGGCTCTCGTCAGCGTTACCATC
The DNA here is from genome assembly GCF_015557635.1 of Fusicatenibacter saccharivorans. GTDB lineage: Bacteria > Bacillota > Clostridia > Lachnospirales > Lachnospiraceae > Fusicatenibacter > Fusicatenibacter saccharivorans. The sequence goes on along the minus strand of NZ_JADNOP010000003.1, from coordinate 248,500 downwards.
GGACCACCGCAGTAGGTCCCGTCTTTCTTTTGCATCCGGTACTTCACAGAAAGAAAGCTCTCCGAAAATTTCAGTGCAAGCCCGATCACCGCTGCCAGCATCATCCACACCAGTGCTCCCGGACCGCCAAGTGCCATCGCCGAGGCAACGCCCACGATATTGCCTGTCCCGATCTCTGCTGCCAGTTCCGTCATCAACGATGCGAACGGCGAAACACCTGCTTCTGTTGGTTCCCCGGTGCGCCTCGCTCTGCGGCCAAACGCTGTCCGAAGTGCAAAAACCAGACGGCGAACCGGCAGCGCACGAAGCTGGATCATCAGAAAAATGCCTGTCCCAAGCAGCAGAAAAAGAAGCGGCGGCCCCCAGGCGATTTCATTCGCCTTTTTTAGAAATGCATGGATTTTTTCCAGATTGTCTGCACTCATTTTCCTTCCCCGTACATCACAACGTTTTCTTTGCACTTTATGCAGAGCTGTGCAAAAAAAGAACCCGACAGCGGCCTGCAGCCCCGTCCGGTTCTTTCTGTGTTCATCCTATTTTACTGTATTCTGCTTTCGCCCGTTCTCAGGATTCCTGCTCTTTTAAATCGTCCGCCACCAGAACGCCCGCTTTGAAGCCCATCAGCATCATCTCGAGCATTTCCGCATCGTAATTGCGGTATTTCAAGTAATAAAACAGGGAATCCAGATAGTTCAAGAAGCCCTTTTTCGTTTCCGGGCTTAAAATCACTCGTTTTCCGTCACCCATCAGATACTTTGCAATGCGGGAAAAGACAAATTTTTCATTCAGAAATGCCATCGCATCCGATGTCTCATCCTCCACCAGAATCTGGATCGGTTTTCTCCGCAGCAGCCAGTATGTCTCATAGGAGATTACTTTCAGCGAATTGATATGTTTCGCCTGGTGAAAATGTTTCAGGCGGGAAATATCCGTGAAATAGTCCAGCACCGCATGGCTTAACAGCGATTCACTGATCTGGATTTTCTCGCGAATGCCGAGACTTTTGGCAAATTCCTCGATCTCTTCATAAAAAACGGCATAACGGCTCTGAATCACTTCCTCAGAAAATTCTTCCAGGAGTCCGTCGTAGTTTGTATATATTTTTTCTATTGTATTCATTTTTCCTCCCCGGGCAGATTCAGAATTTCATAACAGAGTTTCGTCCGGACAAAGTCGGTATATTCGGTCATCTCGCGCTTTTCCATCGTTCCATAGCGGATCGGCGAAGTATTTCCCATCAGATGTTTTCGGATTTTTCCGGCTTTGACTGCCGCCATCATATTCTCCGCAGAGTCCTCTGCTGCATGAGAGAAGCCCATGCGGCCCGTGTTTCTTCCATCCATTTTTTATCCTTTCCCATGTCTAAAAAGCAGTTTTATTCTTTCAGTATGCTCCAGACGGCATCATCCATCGTATGAATTTCGTTCAGATCGCGTTTTTCCACCGCTGCCTTGACCTGCGGTTTTAATTCACGCTTGCGCACGATCGTTTCCTTGCTCTGGAACTTCTCATCCGGCACAACCTGGAGACGGCGGTAGAACGATCCCATCTCATCTCCCATGCCCGCCAGACGGTTCAGCAGCTCGGAAAACTCTGTCAGCATGGCGTTTCCCTTGCGCCGCGGATAAAGAATGCTGTGGTCAATCTCTCCCCAGCCCTCCTCGAACAGCGTCTTAATCTGAATTTCAATGTAGACGCCGCGGTAAACGACAATGTAATGCACCGCACGGTAATGTTTCCGGTCCAGAATGTTCTCCTCCGGAATCCAGTTCATATAGATGTCGGCGTAATCGCCAAGTCTTGTATGGACTTTCGGCGGCTCTGCCATATAGCCCGACGCATTTTTGTCGTAGTCACGGCCGTAATCACGGATGTATTTTTCCGGATCGTTTTTAAACCAGTGGGTAATATATTTATGGAAGTTTACCCAGTCCTCCCGATACAGCAAAAGTCCCCGGATTCCGATCAGGTCTGTCACATAACGCATATAGTTTGTCGCATCCATTTTCCGGTATTTTGCATAATTTTCCAGACGCTTACGCACCAGCTTTTCCACCAGATGTTCGGTGTCCTTCAGGCGGCTGTGGTACGACTGCAGTCCGATCTCTTTTTCCTTGTCCTGCAGAAATTCTGCCACAAATTCTTTTCGGATCTTTTCCAGCGTCGGCCGGTGCCGTTCATAATCATCCGCAATTTCCAGCAGTTCTTCCCAGGAAATATCTGCTTCTTCAAATTCCTGCGGCAGAATTCCAAATTTCTGCAGAAACTCGTCCTTTGTCAGATACACGTAAATTCCTCGCTCTCTTTGTCAATTCAACGTACAGGTTTCTTTTTTTTCAGAACGCACCCCGGAGAAACCCGGCCCCGCTGCGTTCTGACGCACCGGAGAGATTATAGCACATTCATCCCCGCTTCACAAGTAAAATCTTTATTTAAGAATGCACATTTCCACTTTAATCTTTCTGCCAATTTCTTAAACTTTCCTTAAGCTGTCTTGATGTTTCACCTGCTCCATGGTAAGATAATCGTGACTTGGCAGAATTGTCTGCTGTTTACACTTACATTAAGAGGGAGGTCTTTTTATGTGGACACGAGAGCAACTGAAAACCCGCGGAAAAGCCGCATTTTTACGCAATTACTGGATCTGTGTGGTAGCAGCCCTGATTCTGACGCTGCTGGTCGGAAGCGGTACTTCCAATTCCGGAAATTCCAATAATGGAAATCAGCACAATACGTCCAGTATATCCGGATTTACCATTTCTTCCGATAACCTTAATGTTGCATCTTTTGCTGAAAGATTCACCCCGCTTGGTCCGGTTAAATTTGTTTTTTCTGTTTTCGGTGGTATTGTGCTTCTTATCATCGGACTTGCATTTATTCTCATCGACATTTTTATCCTGGCTCCCTTCGAAGTCGGAGGCGCAAGGTTTTTCATCGAAAACTCAATGGAAAAAGCGGGACTTGGCTATATGCTGTCTGGATTCCAGAATGGCACCTACGGAAAAACAGTCTGGACTCTGTTTTTGATGAAGCTTTACACTTTCCTCTGGTCGCTGCTTCTTATTATTCCTGGAATTGTAAAATCTTATGAATACCGTATGGTACCGTATCTTTTAGCCGACTGCCCGGATCTTTCCACAGAGGACGCATTTCGGATCAGCCGTGAAATGATGGATGGCGAAAAAATGAATGCCTTCATCCTGGATCTTTCCTTTATCGGATGGAAGATTCTCTCTTCCATCACCTGCGGTCTTGTCGGTCTCTTCTATGCGAATCCGTATGAGTACGCAACCGATGCCGAACTGTTTCTGGTTCTGAAACAGAATTACTTCTCTGGCCGCAGTTACAGCAATACGTATCAGACTTACTAAATGGGATCAAAAAATCAGGTGCTTCTCTTTTTGGGAAACACCTGATTTTTTATAATCTCTTACTTTTTCTGTATCTCGTTTAGATATAATCTTTCATTTCAAAATACCGCATCAGAATATCTGCGCAGTTCTCGATGCCAAGATCCGATGTATTCAGGATCATATGATAGTTATTCACATCTCCCCATGTTTTTCCGGTATTCTTGTAATAATACTCGGCACGCTGCTTATCGGTCTCTTCCAGCATCACCTCAGCAGCTTCTCTTGTCAGAGAAAACAACTTCATGATACGATTGATGCGATCCTCTTTGTCCGCGCAAACGTAAATATTAATGACGTTGCTCTTATTTTTCAGAAACTCCGAAGCGCACCGTCCAATAATAATACACGGCTGTTTTGCCAGTTCGCAGATCGCATCCGCCTCAGATTCAAAGGCATTTTCACGCATGCCGTGCTCTACATCGTCCTTATCATATACCGGGATATGCAGTCTCTCGGAAAGTTCTTTTGCAATAATACTCGCCCCTGTGCCAAACCGGCGGCTCATCGTAATAACTAAGTTCATTTGCCACTTCCTCCTTCGCACTTCTCATAACGCAAACAAACGCCTTATGACAAATCAAAAAATTTTTCTTTCGCTGTCTTTCATTATAACAAACCCCCACCGAAAACTCAAGGTTTTTCGACAGGGGTATTGGCGTGCTATGCGATTGTGATTTCTTCTATTTTCTTCTTTCCAAAATGGTTAAACAGCGCGATCACTCTTCCCGTGCAGACCATGGCTACAACAGTGCCGATTCCGATTCCCACCGGTCGTCCTGCACCGATCATTCCGATAGCAAGGGCAAGGACAAGAAGCCGGCTTCCCATCTGTTCAGGTACCGGGAGAACCCGGTCAAAGATGGTAATAAAGGCGCTGGTCAGGTAGCTGGCCGCAACCTGTAAGAGCTGGAACGGTGGAAATTTTCCTTTCAGCAGCACAATCCGTAATACGATAAAGATCAGATACGCCACAAAGACTGCCGTTCCTGTTTCATAGCCAAAAATCTGTGCCACAGCGTACGGAATGGAGATGATGGGCGACACGCCGAGGTTCGTCTTTGTTTTCAATGTGATGCCAAGTGCCAGCACAATAATTCCAACCAGATAAAGCGCAATACGCAGCATCTATTTCTTTTGCTTTTCCTGCATGATTTTTCTTCCTCTTCTATTCCTGTTCTTCTTCCAGTACACATCCTTCCGGCGCGTAAGTCTCAAACAGCCAGTCCTCGAGCGCATTCAGGTTATCGTCGGAATGCTCAACCTCGCGTGCGTAACGCCAGGAAAGCTCCTCAACGTCATGCATGGAAAGTGTTTTTCCGTTTTCCAGCCACCGCGCAAGCAGGATTTCCTGGATCCAGCGAACGGAGAAAAGGGCAAGTTCCATTTTGGAACAGACCATATCATCGTAGACGGCACCGCAGAAATAGGTGTAGACGAAGAACATCAGAAGCTGCTCGCCTATGTTTTCCCACTCGGCACGACGGCTGCTTTTCGCTCCAAAGGTGCGGTGGAATTCTTCACAGATAGCCTGGTAAGCAGATTCGCCATTCTGGTACAGCACTTTTTCTGTACCGTCAAGCACCTCATCCCATTCCGGGCGCAGGCGCTCGAGGCTTCGGAGAACAGCCAGTTCTTTTCTCTGACGTTCCCATACGTGGAATCCCGCAGCGTCCACACCTTTTTGGGCCAGACTTTCCGCCGCGCACTCGCTTAAGGTTCCCTCTTCCAAATGCTTCTCATATTTCCGAAGCAGATCATCAATATCGTATTCCCGCTGTTCTTCCATGCAGATCTGATACTGTTCGGCAAGCTGTTCCGCCGCCCTCATGCGCTCCTGCAGCGGCATCGTACGGTTCTGCAGAATTTTGAACAGAACATCTCTGGTATCTTCCAGCTGCGAGAACATCATGAAATCGAACTCTTCGAAATCATCCTCCTCGTCGGTCTCCTCCGCAAGGAAGCGCACCGGCTCCTGGCAGGACAGAATGATTCGCGCCGCCTCCGGGCAGGAAAGGGACAGGGAAAGCTCCCGCAGTCCCTCATATTCTTCCGTATGTCTCGGGTACAGACGGCACGTATCGCAAAGCGCATCCGGGCCCAGTGCCTTGTAGAGGTCACAGAGATTCTCATCATTCAAAAAAGCACAGCGGCGGTTCTTCTGATAGAAACACTCCTCTTCCCAGTCGATGGAATTGCGCAGACGTTTTCCAAACTCGCCCTGCTCCTTTCCGTACCGCTCCAGAGAATCCTCGTCGATCACAATCTGCCAGCCGGCGCAGCAGGTATCCGGACAATCTCCTGCTGTGCATGTAAACTGATCGTAAAAATGTGGTTTCAAATATCTCATGTTTTTTACTTTCCTTCTTTATATTTCTGTACGATCCACGCACCGGCCTCACCAACCGGCATACCGCTTTTTTCAGCAATGAGTGCGGCACTCTCGTACTCCGGGTAAACTTTTTCTATCTCTCCATGACGGCAGATCTTGACAGCGGCATCCCCGTATTCGGTCGTGATCGTTGCAAATTCGCGTTTCATCACGGTACGCTCCATCTGGCAGCGACGGATTCCGATCGTGGTTGTCTCCGTGAAAATAATATTCTCCAGTGTTTCCCGCTTTTCTTCCTCGCAGATCACATCCAGCTGATATGCTGGACGGTTTTTCTTCATATAGACCGGAATATAATGAACATCCCTTGCACCTGCCTGCAGCAGTTTTCCCATACAGTAACCGAGTGCCTCACCGGTGCAGTCGTCGATATTGCATTCCAGCTTCCAGATCGTATCTTTTTCGTCATTTTCCTCGGTTTCCAGCATCATAGCCCGTAAAAGTGACGGCCGCTCATACGTCCGTTTTCCGGCTCCAAGACCTGTTTTCGTGCATTTAAATGAGGACGGAAGTTTCTCTTTTGTTCGGATAGCAGCAACAATAGCTGCACCGGTCGGTGTAACAAGCTCGCCCTTGATTCCGGTTGGAATAAGCGTCAGGCCGTGCGTCTGCACGATATTTAAAACGGCCGGTACCGGAACCGGGATCAGTCCATGCTGGCATCGGATAAAACCGCTTCCCTCGCAGAGCCCCGTCACAATCACCTCGTCCGGCGCCAGGTTGTCCAGGCAGACGGCGGCGGCAACAATATCTACAATGGAATCGACCGCTCCTACCTCGTGAAAATGCACCTGATCGAGCGGCACACCGTGCGCTTTTGCTTCTGCTTCTGCAAGAATCTGGAAAATCCGCTCTGCCAGAGCTCTCGCTCCCGGTGTCAGATCACCGCGGCGGATAATGGCAAGAATCTCCGGCAGGCCGCGGTGCTCATGATGGTGATGATGCTCTCCTGCGTGTTCCTGGTCATGGCTGTGTGTATGTTTCTGGTCATGTACATGCTCATGATCGTGCGTATGCTCGTGCTTGTGTACATACTCATGATCGTGCATATGCTCATGATGGTGTACATGCTCCTCTCCATGCGCATGCACTTCCGCCATATCCCCATGCAGATACGCCATATCATGATCGTGGTTCTCATGCTCCGCATCCAGAATGACATTGAAGTCGCAGGCATCCAGCCCCGATTTTTTCACTCTCGTAACGGCAGCTTTGTATCCCGGCAGCTGAAGGCTTGCCAGTGCCTTCTCCAGTACCTCCTGGTCTGCTCCCAGATCGAGCAGAGCCGCAACGGTCATATCCCCGCTGATTCCGCTCCCGCACTCCAGATATAAACTTTTACTCATCTTTATGCACCCCCATTCTGTTAATCTGTGTTGCAATATATCCGGCCCCATAACCGTTGTCGATGTTTACGACAGCAATTCCGTTCGCACAGGAATTAATCATCGTAAGCAGTGCCGAAAGACCGTTCATACTGGCCCCGTAGCCCACAGAGGTCGGAACTGCGATGACAGGCTTATCCACCAGGCCGCCGAGCACGCTTGCCAGCGCTCCTTCCATACCGGCAACGGCTACAACGCAGTTGGCGCTCTGAATCGTATCGAGACGCGACAGCAGGCGGTGGATACCGCTCACACCGACATCGTAGATACGCTCAACGTTTGCACCAAAGTATTCTGCGGTCTGCGCCGCCTCCTCGGCAACGGAAATATCCGCGGTTCCAGCCGTGCAGACGGCGATTTTGCCGATCCGCTTCTTGTCTTTTTTTTCTATTTTCAAAATATGGGACAGCGGATCATACACCACTTCCGGAAACTTTTCCCGGATCAGCTCATACTGATGCTCACTGGCTCTCGTTCCGAAGACCTCCCCATCCTGCTCATACAGACGCGTAAAAATCTTCAGCAGATGTTCATCCGCCTTCCGTGCACAGAAAATGACCTCCGCAAATCCGCTCCGGATTTCACGGTGCGTATCCAGCTTCGCATATCCCATCTCCTCGAATGGCTCTTTTTTGAAATATTTTTCTGCCTCCTCGATCGAAATTTCGTTGTTTTTTACTTTTTCTAATACCTCTCTTGCCTCCAAAGCATTCACCTCGTTTTCGTTTTTTCCTTTTTTTCACACCCACATACAATACAACATAAAAAGAAAGCCGAAACCTCTGCTTTGTCAGAACCTTCTCTTTTCTGACACCGCAAATCTCCAGCTTTCTTTATTCTAAACTATAAAGTGCACTTTAAGTCAAGCAGATTCTATACACAGTATACCGTTCTTTTCCCGTTCCTGCAATCCCTTCTTTTCGCGGCTTTATCCGGCATACGGAAGATCTGCAAAATATGCATGCTCATCTACCCCGTGAATCATATAAGTATATCCGTCTTCTGTCTCCACTTCAATCCGGCACTGTGTTCCATACGAAGTTTCTGCATCCAGATACGTTTCTTTATCGGTTTCCTGTGGGATCAGTTCCGTACCTGCCGGAAGGACTCTGTTTTCTGTGCTTCCGTCTTCGTTTTGAACGATAACTTCCAGTTCCTGCTTCAGAACGAGCGGTTTTTTGTCCCAGATAATTTTCCACGCATCTTCTTTCGCCTCCGGGAGCCCCTCGCTTCCGATCCCGACATTCCGTTCCCCTTTATACGTTCCCAGCAGATTGATTCTTTCCACCCAGGAAAACGCATTGACATCTTCTATACCGTTATCTCCAATTCTTCCATCCAGACAGCCAAGGTCCACAGCTTCATCCGATGATACCCGGAAAACGGTTACCGAATATAGTCCGTCTTCGTGATACGATTCCTGATACAAATAGTGGCCACCACTCTTTGTTCGTATTATCCAGGTTGCTTCATATCCGCCCAGGATCTCGAACTGCTTCACATGCTCTCCATAGTTGAGCGTCAGAATATACTTATAGTTTTCGAAGTCATGACCATTTTTCCCATCACCCTCAAAAGAAAAAGAAACTTCTTCCTCTGACGCATCCCCGTCCAGATCATCCCGGTAGATTTCTCCCTCTTCCAGTTTTACGGCGGAAGCTCCTTTTTCGTTTTTTCCTTCTTCGTCGTTCTCCAAACCATCCCCGGCCTCTTTCACCGCATCTCCATCCGATCCCACATCATCTGATTTTGCCTCTGGTTCACCGGATGCTGCACTCTCCGATACGCTCACCGAATTTTGTTTGGTTTCCTGCCCTGTCTGATTTCCGCATCCGCTTGCCATCAGTGCCGCCAGACACACTGCTGTTACCCATGCATACCGTCTCATAAAAATCCTCCCTTCCGATTTTTGGCTTTCGTTTCTGATACTCCCATTATATCAAACGATCTCCCCACCATGCAATCCATCTTAGAAATCGTAAGGCAACTTAAGACAAACGTAAGAATCCCCGCCCATGCAGCATAATCTGCCGCACGGACGGGGATTCGTTTAACTGTATTCCGCTGTCTTATTTCTCTGCTTCTCTTTTCTTATCCAGCTTCACATTGCGGAAGTACAGCACCATATCTACGGTGATCTCTGCAATGTTCAGGAAATAGAAAGCCCATGCAAGGAAAAAGATCCAGTCTTTGTCCGGGTTGTTCATATAGCTGATAAATTTGTTGGCAATACCGAAAATATATCCGATCCAGATGAACACCTCAAAGTAAAGGCTCTTTCCTTTTGCTGTTCTTGAAGTCCAAGATTTATAAATGGACAGCGGCCAGGACAGGCCAAAGCACAGGATCATCAGTGCTTCCAGTAAGTGGCTTATCATTTCTACAGTCATGTTTTTCTTCCTCTTTCATTTCTTTTTCTGCCGAAAGTCGCTTGCAAGTGTTAATGCCCTGATGTCTTTTCAGCTTAAGAGCTGTCTGATTTTTTCAGACAGCTCTATGGTCTCTCTTGTATTTCGTCGTTATCATCATTCACAGATACCCGGCGAAACGTAACATTTAGTCTTCTTTATGCGCTTCTAAGTATTCTTTTCTTCCCATCTCATACAGATTGTTTCCGTAGCTGTCGATAATAACAAACAGTGGCATATCTTCTACTTCCAGACGGCGAAGTGCCTCTGCGCCGAGATCTTCGTATGCGATCAGCTCTGCTTTTTTGATGCATTTTGCAAGCAGTGCGCCGGCTCCGCCGATGGCTCCGAAGTATACGCCATGATATTTCTTCATGGCTTCTACCACTTCCGGAAGACGTGCGCCTTTACCGATCATTCCTCTTGCGCCTACGGACATCATGGTTGGAGCATACGCATCCATACGGCCGCTGGTGGTAGGACCTGCAGATCCGATGACCTGGCCTGGTTTTGCAGGGGTCGGTCCTACGTAGTAAATCGTAGCGTCTGTCGGATCAAACGGGATTTTTTCTCCTCTTGCGAGCGCTTCACACATTCTCTTGTGGCCTGCGTCACGGGAGGTATAGATGGTTCCGGAAAGATATACAGTATCTCCGGCATGCAGTGTTTTTGCCAGTTCTTCTGTTAAAGGCAGCTGAATATGTTTTTCCATGATCAGATCACCTCCGTTTTATGACGGGTAACATGGCAGTTGATGTTGACTGCACACGGCATTCCCGCGATATGAGTCGGCATTGTCTCAATGTTGAGGCCGATGGCTGTGGTCTTTCCGCCAAAGCCCTGCGGTCCGATGCCGAGTTTGTTGACTTTCTCCAGCATTTCTTTTTCCAGATCTGCGTAGAACGGATCCGGGTTCTCGGAATCGATCGGGCGCATCAGTGCTTTTTTCGCAAGCAGTGCACATTTATCGAAGGTTCCGCCGATACCAACGCCGACTACCATAGGCGGGCATGGGTTCGGACCTGCTGTCTCAACAACTTCCAGGATGAAATCCTTGATTCCCTGAAGACCTGCGGACGGTTTGAACATACGGATCATACTCATATTTTCGCTTCCGAAGCCTTTCGGGCCTACGGTAACTTTGATCTGCTCGCCAGGAACGATCTCGGTGTAGAGCATAGCCGGTGTATTGTCGCCGGTGTTTCCTCTTCTGACCGGATCTTTGACAACGGATTTTCTTAAGTATCCTTTGTCATATCCTCTTCTGACACCTTCGTTGACTGCCTCTGCAAGATCTCCTCCTGCGATGTGCACATCCTGTCCGATTTCCAGGAAAACACATGCCATTCCGGTATCCTGGCAGATCGGCACGTTCTGTGCGTCTGCGATCTCATAGTTTTCTACGATTTTGTCCAGAACACCTTTTGCAATCTCGCCATCCTCGCAGGCACGGCAGCCTGTGATGGCACATTTTACGTCTTCCGGAAGATGGTAGTTTGCTTCGATACAAAGTTTCTCTACCACATCCGTAATGGTACTAGCCTGAATTTCACGCATGGGGTTCTCCACCTTTCTTTACTTCTATGATTTATCGTACCGAAAAACCTTTTGGATTTCAGCACGGAAAGCGTGTCCCGGAAGCGGCTTTTAAACGCCGCCCCCTTCCGACACGCTTTTTCGCGGTTACTGCATTTTACAGGTGTCTTTTACCTGCATAATTCGGCAGAAGCTGCGGAGATACCATACCGGTATCAATACCTGCCTCTTTTAAGATCTCAGCGTATTTCTCAACGTGATCCAGATTCATCTTGCCAAGCGTTACGTCTTTTGCTTTTGCTGCGGCAGCTTTTCCTGCATCGCGGCCAAATACAATAACGTCAAGCAGAGAGTTACCCATCAGACGGTTTCTTCCGTGGATTCCTCCGACAGCCTCGCCTGCTACAAGCAGGTTGTTTACCGTATTGGTGAAGCCTTCGCCATTGATTTCCAGACCGCCGTTCTGATAATGCAGGGTCGGATAAACCAGAATCGGCTCTTTTCTCATATCGATACCATACTGCATGAACATACGGAACATAGCCGGAATTCTCTTCTCGATGGTTCCTTCTCCGTGAAGCAGATCGATCATCGGGGTATCCAGCCATACAGCCTTGCCCTGCGGAGTCTCAACGCCCTCGTTGCGGTCGTCGGAGCATTCACGAATAATGCTTGCTGCGGATACGTCACGGGTTTCCAGTGGATGCATGAAAGCTTCGCCGTCTACGTTTACGAGCATTGCGCCAAGAGAACGTACTTTCTCGGTTACCAGAGCACCGAAGATCTGAGCCGGGTAAGCAGCTCCGGTCGGATGGTACTGAATGGTATCCTGATACAGAAGCGGAGCACCTGCACGGTATCCGAGGATCAGACCGTCAGCGGTTGCACCGTAGTGGTTGGAGGTTGGGAAGTTGTTGTAGTGAAGGCGTCCTGCACCACCGGTTGCAATGATAACTGTTTTTGCTTTTGCTACCTGATACTCTCCGGTCTCCATGTTCTGGAGAACAGCACCGGCAACCTGTCCCTTATCGTCTTTGATCAGCTCTACTGCGGATGAGAACTCAACGACCGGAATACCACGGTTGATGACTTCATCACGCAGAGTTCTCATAATCTCTGCGCCGGAGTAGTCACGGCACGCATGCATACGTTTTCTGGATGTTCCGCCGCCGTGTGTTGTTACCATACGGCCGTTCTCATCTTTATCGAACATAACGCCGAGGTTTTCCAGCCAGGAGATTGCATCCGGAGCTTCCATTACGAGCTTGCGGAGCAGTTCCGGTCTTGCAGCAAAGTGTCCGCCGCCGAATGCATCGAGATAATGCTGTGCCGGGGAGTCATTCTCTTTGTCTGCTGCCTGGATACCACCCTCTGCCATCATGGTGTTTGCATCACCGATACGAAGCTTGGTGGTAATCATAACGTTTGCGCCTGCCTCGTGTGCTTCGATCGCGGCAGAAGAACCTGCTCCGCCGGCACCGATAACGAGTACGTCTACGTCGTAATCTACTTTGTCAAGGTCAATATCAACACCTAAAATACGGCTGTTGGACTCCAGCAGATAGCCGAGCTCTGTCGGAACTTTCTCACCTTTGTTCGGGCCGACTTTCAGGGTGATGAAGCCTTCCTCTTTATAGTCCGGATGATATGCTGCAAGAAGGGCATCTTTCTCATCCGCTGTCATTCTTCTTGGCTCATTTGCCATTCTCTGGGCTCTGGTAGCTTCCACCTTTTTGATGGATTCCTGCATATTAGCCAGTGTGTACATTCGAATTTCCCTCCTTATTTCTCGATCTCACGGTTATTGTAGAGTTCCTGGATTTCATCGATTGGTTTACCCATCACCTGTTCAATCAGATCATCGAATTTACCTTCGTGAATCTCTTCTACACGGTTTTTCAAATGCTCTGCTTTCGGAACAATGTACTTTCCGTTCAGACGTCTTGCCAGCTCTCCTACCATCGGATGGGAGATTCCGGCCGGACAGCGGGATGCGCAGATTCCGCAGCCGATGCAGTCGAAGGACTCTTCTGCACATTTTTTGAAGTCGCCTCTCTGTGCGTATGCGATATACTGCATAACGTTCAAATCCTGAGGACATCCTTTGGTACATGCATTACATCCAACGCAGCTGTAGATTTCCGGATACAGATCCATCATGACTCTCTGCTCTGCGCTGATCTCTTCGATATCGTAGGTTCTCTTGTCGATTGGATAGAACGGAAGGCTTGCGATATACATACCGTCTTCTACCTGTGTCTGACATGCCAGACAGGTTTTCAGCTCATTCTTTCCTTTGATTCTGTAGATGGTCGCACATGCACCGCAGAATCCGTGACGGCATCCGCATCCGCGTTTTAACTGATATCCGGCATACTCCATAGCGGTCATAATGGTCAGATCGCCAGGTACGGAATACTTCTTGCCGTAAACGTAAATATTTACCATTTCCTGCATTTTCTTCAACCTCCGTTTAATATTCGTTCGGTAATTCGTCAATCTCGTCGCAGCGGAAAACAGGGCCGTCCTTGCAGACGTATTTATCTCCGATGTTGCAGCGGCCGCATTTTCCGATACCGCATTTCATACGAAGCTCCAAAGTAGTGTAAACCTGTGTTTTCTCATAGCCCAGTTCCTGAAGTCCCTGAAGAACAAATTTGATCATGATCGGCGGTCCGCAGATCAGAGCTGTTTTGTCAACGGACATGTTCAGTTCTTTCACATAATTCGGAACGAATCCTACATGACCGTCCCAGCCTTCCTGCTCACGGTCAATCGTCAGATGCACGTTGACATCTTTTGCTTTCGCCCATACTTCCTGGATCTCTTTTAACTGTACCAGATCGTCTTTGGAACGGGAACCGTAAACGATATCTACGGTACCGTAGTTGTCACGATTGTCCAGTACGTAATTGATCACGGAACGCAGCGGAGCAAGTCCGATACCACCGGCGATGAACAGCAGGTCCTGTCCTTTTAATACAGTTTCTACCGGGAAATGATTTCCGTACGGTCCACGAACCAGGATTTCATCTCCTACGGACATATTATGAAGATAGTTTGTTAAAGTACCGCACTCCTTGATGGAGAACTCCTGGTACTCTTTGTTTGTCGGGGAGGATGTAATGGAAAACAGCGCCTCTCCAACGCCCGGCACGCAGAGCATTGCGCACTGGCCCGGCATATGTTCAAACAGCTTGGTGCCGTCCGGACGAACGATACGGAATGTCTTTACGTCCGGTGTTTCGCGGCGGATATCTGTGATGATACCGACCTGCGGCAGCAAAGCGTTTTTCTTTTCTTCGCTTCCACAACTACAATTGCACATTTACTTGGTACCTCCCATGCGTTTGATGACTTTTACGATATTCAGCGACTGCGGGCATTTCTCTACGCAGCGTCCGCATCCGACGCAGGAATACATTCCATCGTTGTTGTCCGGGAAGTAAACCAGCTTGTGCATGAAACGCTGACGGAAACGCTGCATCTGTGTGGTACGGTTGTTTCCTGCTGCCATCATCGTAAAGTCAGAGTACATACAGGAATCCCAGCAACGGTAACGCTGTACACCGTTTCCTGTATTGAAATCCTTGATATCATAGCACTGGCAGGTCGGACAGGAGAACGTACAGGTTCCGCAGCCTAAGCAGGCATCGGAAAGCTCTTTCCATTTCGGATCATCGAAACGCTCTTTTGTCTTGCCTACGCCCCATCCCTCGAGGGAGAGATTGCTGTTTGGCATCTTGTCGATCAGGGTACGGATGGCTTCTTTTTCAGCCTCAACCTCTTTTGCAAGATCCTGCTCGGTAAGGTATTCTTTCACAAGCTCTGTCAGCTTCTCACCCTTTTCGGTTTTTGCTTCCCATGCATAACCGTCAGCTACCTGCCACATCGCAACATCAGCCTGCGGTTCTGCCGCATCGATACCGAAGGTCTTGCAGAAGCAGCTGTCTTCCGGCTCATGACATGCAAGAGAAACCACAATGCCGTGCTCTCTTCTTGCTGCATAGTAAACGTCAGCCGGCTCGCTTAAGAATACGCGGTCCAGAACATCGAAAGCGCGGACATCGCATGGACGAACGCCGAAAATAGCGAACGGCGCATCTTTTAATGCTGCCGGCTCGATGCTGGTCTTGTTTGCCTTCTGATAGCAGGAGTAAAGAACTTCACTCTGCGGGAAAAAGGCGTCTTTTGGGGATTTTACGGTTTTTAAGGTATCGAGATCCACTTTCGCGTCCTCGGTCCAGAAACCGAAATTGGTAATTCCATTGTTTTGTACCGGAAGGAAAAGATCCATCTCCTTTGCAACAGCGGCAAGGAGCTCCGGCATTTTTTCTCTGCTAATCTGATACATCCCTTAACCCCTTTCCTTGACGATACTTGGCTCTACATCTTCCTGTGTGAAGTTGGTGAGCGGTGCACGGCTGTCAGTGTCTTCTCCTGCCTGATACTCTCCGTAGAACTCATCGATATCTTTGATGAATTTACGATTCAGAAGGTGCAGCGGAATATGCTGCGGACATACGCGGGAACACTCGCCGCAGTCCGTGCAGCGTCCGGCAACGTGGAATGCACGGATGATGTGGAACATCTGCTCCTCAAATGTCGTAGTGTTTGCTTTCTGTGCAGTATCGTAACGATCATTGTCAAATACGCATTTGATACAGCTGCAGGCCGGACATACGTTGCGGCATGCATTACAGCGGATACAGCGGGAAAGCTCATTCTGCCAGAATGCGAACCGTTCTTCCGGAGCCATTGCCTCAAGCTTTTCAACCAGTTCGAAACGGCCTTCTTTTGCCGGTTTTTCCTCGTCACAGCCTTCTGCGAGCTCGTCGTATGCTACATGTTTTCCACCCTTGCAGGCCTTACATCTCTCGAGGATGACATCCTCTCTTTTCAGCTCTTTGTCACCATAAACCGTTGCAACTTTGATGGTATCGCCGTCCTCTGTTACAGCGGTAATACCCTTGCAGCCTGCTTCACGGATTTTCTCGATATCGAGTTTTCCGTCACATCCTACACCAACGATATAGGTTTTCTCGCGGTCCACACGATGCTCTTTGATTAACTGATTAAAGCTGTAGGTATCGCACGGTTTTAAGAAAACGAGTGTTTTTCCTTCTTCTTTTGATGCTTTAATCATGTATTTGCTTAAGTTGGCACCACAGAATCCGTCATAGGTAAATTCGTCAAGACTCTCGGCACTTTCAAAAAATGCAGGCTCTGCGCTGAAATCTGTATCGCCTTTTCTCCAGCCAAGAACGCGGACTACGGTACCGTCAGACAGAAGCTCTTTTGCGCGTGATACTAATTTTTCTTGCATCGTAAATCCTCCAATCTGACATTTTTACCAAGACTTCTCACCTGCTCGATGAACTCGTTCATGGTCTGGGAGAATTTCACACCTTCTGCGGCGGATACCCATTCCACACGGGTACGTCCGTTCTCAACGCCCATGTAATCCAGCATGGAGAACAGCAGGGTCATACGTCTTCTTGCATAATAGTTTCCTGTGCTGTAATGGCAGTCTCCCGGATGGCATCCGCAGAGGATGACTCCGTCAGCGCCCTTCTGGAATGCTCTTAAGATGAAGAGCGGATTGACACGGCAGGAACATGGAACACGGATGATCTTTACGTCTGCCGGATAGGAAAGACGGCTGGAACCTGCCAGGTCTGCTCCTGCGTAGGAGCACCAGTTGCAGCAGAATGCCACGATGACTGGCTTAAATTCTTTGTTTTCGTTGTTATCTATCGGCATATTGCATCTACCTCCGCGAGAATTTGTCTATTGGAGAATCCTTTCAGGTCCATAGCGCCGGACGGACATGCAACGGTACATGCACCGCATCCATGGCAAAGTGCGCCGTTAACGACTGCCACATGTCTGGTTTCACGGATTCCATGGTCGTTGACCTGACGGTCTTCGTAGGAAATTGCGCCGTATGGGCAGACTTTTTCACAGGATGCACATCCATTACAGAACAGCGGATTGGATTCTGCTGTACACGGGTTGGTGGTCAGTTTGTCTTTTGCCAGCAGTCCGACTACTTTGACAGCAGCAGCTCCTGCCTGTGCAACGGTCTCCGGGATATCTTTCGGTCCCTGGCATACGCCGGAGAGGAAGACACCTGCGGTCGGGGACTCTACCGGACGCAGCTTTGCGTGTGCCTCAGTAAAGAAATCGTTGGTATCCATACTTGCGGTCAGCATGGTAGCCAGTTTTCTTGCATCTTTGCTCGGCTCGATGGCAGTTGCAAGGACAACAAGGTCTGCTTCCATTTTGATCTGACGGTTGTCAAGCAGGTCGGAACCCTGTACCAGAAGACGTCCGTTCGGAGCCTCGGATACTTTTCCTACCTGGCCTTTGATGTAGTCTACATCAAACTCTTCTACCGCACGGCGATAGAACTCATCGAAGTTTTTACCCGGGGTACGAACATCAATGTAGAAGACATGTACATTGACATCCGGATAATGGTCACGCACCAGCATAGCCTGTTTTGCGGTGTACATACAGCAGATCTTGGAGCAGTAGCTCTTTCCTCTGCAGGTCACGTCACGAGAACCGACACACTGGATAAATACGATATCCTTCGGATGCTCGCCGTTGGAAAGACGTACTACTTTACCGCCTGTCGGGCCGGCAGCATTCATCAGACGTTCCATCTCAAGGGAGGTAATTACGTCTTTGCTCTGGTTGTAATAATATTCGTCAAACTTGTCCAGACTGATGGTATCGAAACCAGTTGCCACAACGATTGCGCCGTACTCTCTGGTGATTACTTCATCTTTCTGGTCGTAGTTTACTGCACCTGCTGCACAGACTTTGGAGCAGATACCGCATTTTCCGGTTTTGAAGTGGATACAGTTTGCAGTATCAATAACCGGTACGTTCGGAACTGCCTGTGCGAACGGTGTGTAGATTGCAGTACGGTTGGACAGGCCTCTGTTGAACTCGCTCAGGTTCTTCTTGGAAGGACATTTCTCCTGACAGAGTCCGCATCCGGTACATTTGTCCATATCTACGTATCTTGCTTTCTTACGGATGTCTACTTTGAAATCACCGACGAATCCGCCAACGCTCTCTACCTCACTGTAGGTATAGATGTTGATCTTCTCATGCGCGTTTACCTCTCCCATACGAGGAGTCAGGATACAGGAAGAACAGTCGAGGGTCGGGAATGTCTTGTCAAGCTGTGACATTCTTCCGCCGATACTCGGGGTCTTCTCTACGATATCTACTTCATAGCCTGCATCTGCGATATCCAGTGCAGTCTGAATACCTGCGATACCGCCTCCGATCACCAGCGCACGTTTTACAACGCGGCTCTCGCCCGGGGTAAGCGGGGTATCCAGCATAACTTTAGCAACGGCTGCACGGGCCAGAATTACGGCCTTCTCGGTAGCCTCTTCCATGTCTTTATGAATCCAGGAACACTGCTCACGAATGTTTGCAATCTCCAGCTGATACGGGTTCAGGCCCGCTTTTTCTGCTGCTTTGCGGAACGTTCCTTCATGCATACGCGGAGAGCAGGAACAGATGACAACGCCGGTCAGATGCTCGTTCTGAATGGCATCGATCACTTTCTGCTGACCCGTTTCGGAACACATATACTGATAATCCTCTGCATGAACAACACCCGGCTCTTTGCTGATGACGTCAACAACTTTTTTGACATCAACCGTAGCCGCAATATTTGTACCGCAGTGGCAGACAAATACTCCTATTCTTTGCACTTTTCTCTCACCTTTCTGTGGATGGGTTGTTTTTTACTTTCTATATTTACGGAATGCACTCATCAGAAGCTGCTGCGGAGTCTCATCATCCAGAAGAGCCGGAATTTCATCCGGAGAAAGATAATTCTCTCCTCTCTGACGGATCACGGAAAGACGAACTGCCTCGATCAGTTTGGCAGGTTTTACGTCTCTTGGACAGCGCTCTACACATGCGAAGCAGGAGAGGCATTTCCAGATGGACTTGGAGTTCATCAGTGCTTCCACATCGCCGTTCTGTACGTAAGATACAAACTGATGCGGACGGATGTCCATTTCGTTATAAGCAGGACAGGATGCGGAACATTTACCGCATTTCATACATTTTCTGGTATCCACACCGGCGATGGCACGGATTTCATCGGATGTTGCAATTTTCATGCCTGCACCTCCTCTTTGATGCCGAGTGCTTCTGCAAGAAGCTCGGTAAAGTAGGTAACCGGAAGACCTTCTTTTGTTCCGTTATTGCGCAGGTTGTACATGCAAAGCGGACATGCAGTGATCAGTTCTTCTGCTCCTTTGTAGGATGCGGATGCCATGATCTGGTCTACCATGTTGGATGCCATTTTCTTTTCTTTGAGGGATATGTAGCCGCCGCAGCACTCATTTCTCATCGGATATACGACCGGTGTTGCGCCAAGGGCCTTGATAAAGTCTTCAATGATTGTCGGATTTTCCGGATCGTCAAACTGCATTGTGGTGCTCGGACGAAGCAGCATACAGCCGTAATATGCGCCGATTTTTCTTCCTTTTAATGGGTTTACCACTTTCTCTTTGATCTTGTCAAATCCAACGACGTCACGCAGCACTTCCAGATAATGAAGTACTTTCGTTTCGCCAAGATATGGCTCGGAAAGAGCCATGTAGTTGTTTACTTTTGTCTGAATGTCTTCTACATTCGCCATGTCATCGTTTACGCGTTTGATCACGTGATGACAGGCGGAACAGACTGTGATCAGATCCTGTCCTTTTTCTTTGGCGTCTGCTAAGGCGCGAACCGAAGAAAGTTTTGTGGCGATTTCATCGGATGCCTGTGGATACACAGCTCCGCAGCACTGCCAGTTTTCAATTTCTTCCAGTTCAAATCCCAGAACTTTTGCGCACTCTCTGGCATAGTGATCCAGATCTTTTGCTTTGTTCTTCAGCGTACAGCCCGGAAAATAACTGTAGGTCATGGAATTGCTCCTTTCTTACTTGCTCCTGTTGGTTTCCATTTTTCCTGCGGTATCTTCTGTCCGGCACCGGAAAAGTTTCCGGTACCCTTTTTATGTACACCCGGCGGAAAATTTCTTCAGGCGCACGTTAAGGCAGTGGGAGATACCGCTCTTTCGCACTTTCTGCCACTGCCATAAATTTTATGTTTTGAGCTTATTGCCCGCTCTTAGTGCTCGATCTGTGCGATAACTGCTTTTAATGCGTCGGCACTTGCTTTGAGTTTTTCTACTTCCTCTTTTGTCATACGCATCGGAATCTTGCCCTGTACGCCTTTCGGTCCAACGAGGGTCAGTGTGCTTAAGCATACCTCCTCGATGCCGTACTCACCGTGCATCATGGAAGATACGGTTGCTACAGAATCGGAAGAAGAAAGAATGGTTGCTACCAGTTTGCATACTGCAACAGATACTGCATAGAAAGTAGCTCCTTTGTTTGCAATAACCTGTCCGCCGGAAGTTCTTACGTACTCCAGCATAGCATCTTTGTCGATCTTGGTTACGTTCTTGCCCATTTTTTCTACGGTCTCGTAGTACTCGTCCAGGCTGACACCGGAAACGTAAGCGCCGCTCCACGGAATGAAGGAAGTATCGCCGTGCTCACCGAATACGTAAGCGTGGATGTTTTTCTGGGCAATGTTGAGGTGTTCAGACAGTCCGCAGCGAAGTCTTGCGGAATCCAGCATGGTACCAGAACCAAGGATCTGGTTTTCCGGAAGTCCGGAGATCTTTGTAAACACGTAGGTCATGATATCAACCGGGTTGCTTACAATGATGTAGATGGCATTCGGAGCCGCTTTTACGATTTCCGGTGTGATGGATTTTAAGATGTTTACGTTGGTCTGGGTCAGCTCAATACGGGTCTGGCCAGGCTTTCTTGCAATACCGGAAGTAATAATTACGATATCAGAGTCCTTGGCATCCTCATACTCACCTGCGATGATGGAGACCGGATCGCGGAAGCAGGTACCCTGCGCGATATCCATAACCTCTCCCTCTACTTTTTTCTTGTTAATATCGATGAGAACAATCTCAGACGCGATGTCTTCGTTCGACAGTGTATAGGCGATCGTAGATCCAACGCTTCCAGCTCCAATGATGGTAATCTTGCTGCTCATAAATACTCCTTTCTAAAATACCCCTAGTTGGTTTTTGTGATTGATAAATTTTTCACTTTCCTTATCATAGCACTATGACAAGAATTTAACAAGTGTTTTTTTCGAGCATTTTCGTGAAATCTTTTTTCTCACTGAGCCCGTACGCTTCCAGAAGGGGTGTTCTGGATATATTTCAATACAATTATACCATTTTTTGTTCTTTTTCACAAGAATTCTTTCCAAAAACTTACAGCTTTGTCCTTCATCCCGCAGAATTCGTCTTTTTCCGCATGGTTCCCGGGTTTTTGCTTTCTGTGTTTAGTTTCACACGTCTAACTTTCGTTCGTTATATTTTTAACAACTTTTCGTCATACGGGCTAGTTTCTGTCCTTCTTTTCTACATTTTGTAGGATGTATCCGCCAAATTTCCTGTCTGATTTTCATTTCTGCTGCCGCCAGACGCAAAAAAGACACGGATTTTTCTGTTCCGTGTCTTTTTTGCTCTGTTTTTTCTGTTTTTGCTTCTATTCTTCTGTTTCACGAGCCGTTGCCGCTTCGGCAAATGCATTTCCATATTCGGCAAGCGCCTCTTTTGCATAGACGGCATCTGACCGGTACGGCACATTTCTGTTTCCGACGTGCATCGTCACGTCCGCGCCTTTTCCAAGGATCAGAACAACCTCTCCCGGTACGGCGCCAAGAATCGCCTCCCGGATTGCTGCTCCGCGGTCCATGCGGATCTGGAAGGATGCACCTTCCTTTGCTATGTACCCGCCGATCTCCTCACAGATCGCCTGCGGATCTTCGTTTCCCGGATCATCCGGTACGAGGAAAATCCGGTCCGCCCGTTTTCCGGAAATCTCACCCATATCTTTTCTGCGGTTGAATGCTTTTCCGCCCGGGGTTCCGAACACAACGCTTACGCGGCTCCCCGGGTATTCGAGTGCTACGGTATCAAACATTTTTTCAAAACTCAGGCCATTGTGCGCGAAATCCACGATCGCCGTGACCTCGCCCGCGCTGCTCTCATACGTCTCCATCCTTCCCGGAACGGTGACGCCAAGGAGGCTTTCCTTGATCAGCGAAACCGGGATTCCCATCGACCAGGCAGCCGCAATGGCAGCTACGGCATTCTCCACATTGAAGGCTCCGTGCACCGGCAGGGTAAAATCTTCCGAGAAATCCGGTCCTGCCACATGGAAATAGAATTTTCCTCTGCCCGGCTTGATATCACTCACGCGGATTACAGCATTTTCTTTCGATCCAAACGTAACGACGCGCTCGCATTTTGCCGCAGCTTTCAGGATTTCCTCGATATGGTCGCTGTCCAGGTTCACGCAGGCGCAGGTGCAGCGGTCGAAGATCTTTAATTTCGACTGGAAATAATCATCAAAATCCTTGTGCTCCGTCGGGCTGATGTGGTCCTCGGAGATGTTCAGGAAAATGGCGGTATCAAAATGCGTGTTTCCGACTCTCTCGTATTTGAGCGCCTGGGAGGATGCTTCCATCACCATATGGGAAAGGCCTGCATCTACGGCATTGCGCATATGGCGGCACAGCTCCAGGGATTCCGGCGTGGTGAGCGTTGATGCTTCTCTCGTCTTTCCGTCGTAATATTCAATCGAACTTAACAGTGCACATCCGTTTCCGCCCTGTTTTTTCAGGCAGGCATCGAGCATCGACTGCAGGTAATAGGCTGTCGTTGTCTTTCCTTTTGTTCCGGTCAGCGCCGTGACATGCAGCGACTTTGCCGGATAATCGTAAAACGCCTCACCCAGCACAAACTGTGCTTTTCTGGCATCGTTGACGATGAGCGCCGGAATTTCTTTTCCCGCTTCGTATTTTTTTTCACTTACATAGGCAACAGCACCGCGGTTTACGGCGTCTTTTAAGTATGCCTCTTTGAATGCAGCTCCTTTGCAGAGAAACAGAGTTCCCTGAGCCGCTCCGCCCGAAAAATACGTTACGAGGGTAACGGGTCTGTCCTCTCCTTCTTTTCCTTCCGGCTCTGCAAATTCCACCAGAAGGCCTTCCTGCTCCAGAAGTTTCTTATATTCTAATACCGACTGTTTCATAGGATATCTTCCTCTCTTCTATGGGATTCTTTTTCAGCTTTCCTAAAATCCAGGCTCCATTATACCAGAATTGAAACAGCTTGTCCATCTTGCGGCACGGCTTACATCATCTGCGCATTTTTCTCAAAAAGAGAACGAAGCGTTTTTGCGCAGTACAGGTACGCCGGAACGAGAAACAGATCGGCGAGAATCCATGCCACCGGGCTTGCGAAGCAGACTGCGGTGTAACCAAAATACGGAACAAGGAAAAAGGCTACCACCGAACGGCCGATCATCTCGCAGACGCCGGCAAGGATTGCAAATTTGCTGAAGCCCATGCCCTGCACGGTAAATCGTACGACATTGACAAGGGTCAGCGGAATGTAAAATACCATGTTGATCAGCAGCATCTGACGCGCCTGGTCGAGGATGACCGTCTCGGATGCATCTACAAAGAGAAGCGAAATCTGGCGGGACCACAGGAACATGACACCTAAAATAACCACAGAATACACGCTTCCGATGATTGAGCTCGCCAGGATTCCGGTGTTGACGCGATCCATCTTTTTCGCTCCGACGTTCTGTCCGGCGTACGTCGCCATCGTGGAGCCGAGCGCATCGAACGGGCAGCAGCAGAACATGGAAATTTTGCCGGCTGCCGTGACAGAGGCAACCGCCGTGGAACCAAGGCCGTTGACGGCAGTCTGTAAAATAACGCTTCCGATTGCGGTGATCGAATACTGCAGGCCCATCGGGATTCCCATGTTGCACAGATTGATCACATAGTGCTTGTGCAGCTTCCAGTCCTCTCTCTGGAAAGTGAGAATTGTGAATTTTTTCTTCATATAAAAGAGACATAAGAACCCGGAGATTCCCTGCGCAATAATCGTCGCCCACGCCGTTCCTGCCACTCCCATCGGGCGGACCAGCACAAGGTCAAGTACAATATTCAGTACCGAAGAAATACCAAGAAAAATCAAGGGGGAACGGCTGTCGCCGAGGCTTCGCATGATCGCCGAGGTCTGGTTATAGAGTACCATCAGCGGGATGCCAAGGAAAATGACGAAGATATAAGCGTATGCACCGTCCAGAATATCAGACGGCGTTTTCATCAGCACCAGAATATCACGGCACCAGATGCAGACAAGAACCGTCATCACAACCGAAAAAAGACCTGCCAGGACAGCTCCGTTTCCCACATACCGGCACAGAGCCTTCCGGTCGCCTGCGCCGAACATCTGCGCAACCGGAATGGCAAATCCGTTGCAGATTCCCATACAGAAGCCCACGATCATAAAGTTGATCGAACCTGTGCTTCCAACGGCCGCGAGTGCTTTCGCGCCGAGAAATTTTCCTACAATAATCGTATCGACCATGCTGTAGAACTGC
Organism: Fusicatenibacter saccharivorans; assembly: GCF_015557635.1. Lineage (GTDB taxonomy): Bacteria > Bacillota > Clostridia > Lachnospirales > Lachnospiraceae > Fusicatenibacter > Fusicatenibacter saccharivorans. Next base: position 223,840 of record NZ_JADNOP010000003.1, on the reverse strand, counting down.
TGAAACAGCATGCCGAGCAGCAGCGGCAGCGCAAACCCCAGAATCAGTTTTACCGGGCTGCCGTTGGTCAGATCTTTTGCTGCGCTTTTCTTTGTTTCCATGTGATGTCCTCCCTATTGTCGTATGTTTTTGCTTCCCCTTTTTGTCGAATCTCATGCCATTTTATATCTTGTTTTCTCAGAATGCAATCCCGTAATACTGCCGAATTAAGAGACGTTTTTTCATCACTTTTACGTGTTTTTGACATGGCAGCCGCCTGTGCAGGAATTCTGTTTTTTTGCGCACTCCAAAAGCGGCTGCGGCAGGTTCCCGTTCCGGAACGCTGTGCCGCAGCCGCTTTGCTGTTCTTTCTTATTTTGCAAATTCTTTCTTTTTCCACTGAAGCAGAATCATCACAGCCACCAATGCGGTCAGAAAATCAGAAACCGGCTGGGAGGCAATAACACTGGAAAAACCGGCAAGTTTCGAAGCGCAGAAAATTACAATGGCAAAAATCACGCCCTGACGTCCTGCCGAAAGAATCATTGCTCCTGCCCCGTTTCCGATCGCCTGGAAAATACAGGTCGATGCGAGTACGATACCAACAAACGGCATACCAATGAGCTGAACGCGGAGGATCTGCTGGGCCACTGCAATGACATCCGCCTCTTTTAAGAATAGTCCCACGAGAAGCGGAGCCGCCGCACCGAGCACAACCGCCATTCCGGCACCGGTCAGCACTTCCAGGAGGAAGGCAAAGCGGATCGTCTCACTGAGGCGTTTTTTATTTTTCGCTCCATAATTGTATCCGACCAGCGGCTGTCCGCCAAAAGCGAAACCGACCATCACAAGAACAGAAATCATAATAATTTTCAAAGCAATTCCCATCGCTGCAACTTTGTCCGTTCCATACGGCTGCAAAAATCGGTTCGTCAGCGTCACGCCGATGCTCTGCATAAAGTTTGTGACGGATGCCGGAATGCCGATGGCAAGAACGGCAAGTACCTCTGCTCCGGTCACTTTCAGTTTTCGGAAATCGACGGAGAGATAGCGGCATTTCTTTATCATAAAGATAACATAGAAAATATCACCGCAGATGTTGCCAATCACCGTTGCAATCGCTGCTCCGGCTGCTCCCATGCCGAGCGTGTAAATAAAGATCGGGTCAAGAATGATGTTGACGACGGCTCCCAGCATTGTTCCGATCATCGAGGCTTTTGCGAAGCCCTCGGTCCGAAGAAGATTGTTCGGCGTCAGCTGCAGGATGATAAACGGTGCGCCGAGTGCAATCCACTGGTAATAGTCCCCCGCATACTGCCACGTCGTCTCATCACAGCCAAGCAGGCCAAGGATCGGCTGTTTGGCGGCAAGCAGGATGATGCTGACCACAATGCCGACAGCAATCGCTGCGTAAAAGCAGAATACGCTGATCCGTCTTCCGTCCTCGTACTCTTTTTTACCGAAGAGGCGCGAAATGACGGAACTGCCGCCGACGCCGAAGATGTCACCGAGTGCAATCATCAGCGTGAAAATCGGTGTGCCGAGCGATACGCCGGCAATCAGCGCCGTGTTTCCGGTCCGCGCGATGAAAAAAGTATCTACCATATTATAGATCAGCGACACGATCATGCCGAGCACGACCGGAAGTGCGAGCGTCATATATGCTTTGGACACTTTTGTTTTCTCAAATAATTCGTTTTCCATTTTGAAAACTCCCCTTTCCTCTTTTTCGTTCTGGTTTATCTTAGCAGACTTTCTTGCTTTTTCTTGTGTCATATGTCACAATAAAGAAAAAGTTTTCCAAAAAATTTTTCTGTGAAAGGATTTTCCTATGAAACGAATTTTTGATCCGGCTCTGCTGGACTTTTATCTTCAGAAACATGAAATCCCATCTCTTTTCGATACCCCGGATCTCGCATTTTCTCTGTATCAATTTAAAAAGGGCGAACGGCTCGACACGCTGAATCCGGAGGAATACCTCTCGTTCCTCGTGGACGGTTCCATCGAGATCAGCGCCAACCGCGCCGACGGCACGAGCTACCCGATCGGCTATCTCGACGGCTTTACCTGCATCGGCGATATGGAATTCTGCGGAAAACGCGATGATACGCACCAGATCGAGGCACGCACCACCGCGCTTTGTATTGTTCTGCCGCTCGCTTCCACGAAAGAGCTTCTGCTGAACGACAACCGCTTTTTACGATATCTTTTAAACTCTGTCACCGAAAAGCTGATGCTTTATTCCAGCTCCCAGTCGAATTTTTCCACGCTCGAGGAATCCTTCCTCTCTTATCTCTCAGAGCGCTGTCCGGATCAGACGTTTTCCGGCGTGGAAAAGATGGCCATGCAGCTCCACTGCAGCCGCCGCCAGCTCCAGCGGGTTTTAAAGAAGCTGCTCGAAGAAGGACAGCTTGTGAAACTTTCGAAAGGTTCTTACCGCCTCAGCTGAAAACGCCATCGCTTCCTTATTTCCACGATTCCAGGATCGATGTTCCGATCGTTCCCTCCGGCATTTCCACGCCGAAGTTTTCTGCAACGGATGCGCCGATCACGGCAAAGGTGTCCTTCGTCTCCTGAAGGCCGCTCTCCTTCATAGACGGTGAGTACGCAAGGAGCGGCGCCTGTTCTCTGGTGTGGTCCGTTCCGGTATAAGTCGGGTCGTTGCCGTGGTCTGCCGTGATCAGGAGCAGATCGTCGTCTTTTAACTGCTCCAGCAGCTTTCCAAGGTTCACATCGAATTTTTCAATCTCTTTTCCGTAGCCTTCCGGGTTTCTTCTGTGGCCCCAGAGTGCATCGAAATCGACGAGGTTGACAAAGCACAGTCCGGTAAAATCTTTTCCTGCCGTCTCAATCGTCTGCTCCATGCCGTGGACGCTGCTCTTGGATTTCAGACTCTCCGTGATGCCCTCGCCGCAGAAAATATCGTTGATTTTTCCGATGCTGATGACATCATATCCTGCCTCCTGCATCGCGTTGAGCACGGTTTTTCCCGTCGGTTTGACAGCGTAGTCGTGACGGTTTGCGGTGCGGACGAACTCTCCTTTTTTCTTTCCGACGTACGGTCTTGCAATGACACGGCCGACTTTCCACTCGTCTTTCATGGTCAGCTCACGGGCAATCTCGCAGTAATGATACAGCGTCTCCAGTCCCATCGTCTCCTCGTTGCCGCAGATCTGCAGTACGGAATCCGCCGAGGTATAGACGATCAGTTCTCCGTTTTCGATCTCGCGCTCTGCCAGCTCATCGAGGATCTCCGTTCCGCTCGCCGCCTTATTGCCGATGATCTTTCTGCCGGTTCGTTTTTCCAGCTCGTCGATCAGTTCTTTCGGAAATCCGTGATCGGTGAACGTAACGAACGGCTTTGTCGTGTAAATTCCCATCATCTCCCAGTGGCCGGTCATGGTGTCTTTTCCGTTGCTCGCCTCGTTCAGTCTTCTGGCGTAACCCTTTGCCTCATCCTCTGTCACACCGCAGAGATTTCCCATGCCGAGGCGGCGCAGGTTCGGGATTTCAAGGCCTCCCTGACTCTCCCAGATGTGGCCGAAAGTATTGACACCGACATCCCCAAACTTCTCCGAATCCGCCATCGCCCCGATTCCGAGAGAATCCAGGACGATCAGAAAAATACGGTTATATTTTCTCATACTCTTTACTCCTTTCTTTTTAACTCAGCTCAAACATTCCATGATAGAGCTGATAATATTTTCCTTTCTGTGCCAGAAGTGCGTCGTGGTCGCCGCGCTCTACGATATTTCCCTGCTCCAGCACCATGATCGCATTGGCGTTTCGCACGGTGCTTAAGCGGTGGGCGATGACAAATACGGTTCTGCCCTCCATGAGCTGGTCCATTCCTTTTTCGATCAGCGCCTCGGTTCTGGTGTCAACGGAGGATGTTGCCTCGTCAAGAATCAGCACCGGCGGATCGGCAACGGCGGCACGGGCAATCGCGAGAAGCTGGCGCTGGCCCTGGGAGAGGTTGGCTCCGTCGGAGGTCAGCATCGTGTCGTAGCCGTTCGGCAGACGGCGGATGAAGGAATCCGCATTCGCAATTTTGGCCGCACGTTCAATTTCTTCCTGCGTGGCATCGAGTTTTCCAAAACGGATATTTTCTGCTACGGTTCCCGTGAACAGATGGGTATCCTGCAGAACGATACCAAGGGAGTGGCGCAAAGCGTCTTTTTCGATATCTTTTACGTCAATGCCGTCGTAGACAACCGCACCGCCCTGGACGTCGTAGAAACGGTTGATCAGGTTCGTGATCGTCGTTTTTCCGGCTCCTGTGGAACCGACAAAAGCAATTTTCTGGCCTGGTTTGGCATACAGGCTGATGTTCTTTAAGATCAGACGGTCTGCCGTGTAGCCGAAATCCACGTTTTCAAAACGCACATCGCCCTTTAATTCCGTCATCGTTCCATCCGGGCGCTTCCATGCCCAGCGGCCTGTTGTCTCTTCGCAGACGGCAAGTGCGCCGTTCTCTTCTTTTACGTTGACCAGTTCCACTTTTCCCTCGTCGATTTCCGGCTCCAGGCTCATCACGTCGAAGACACGCTCCGCACCGGCGAGCGCTGAGAGAAGGAAGTTGCTCTGCTGGGTGAACTGGTTGATCGGAAGCGCCGCCTGGCGGACAAAGACAAGGTAGCTTGCCAGGCTTCCGATATCGGCTTTTCCGTGCAGCGCGAGAAGGCCGCCGAGCACTGCCACAATCGCATAATTGACATACGAAATGCTGACAACGACAGGAACCATCGTCGCCGCATACCCCTGCGCGCCGGTTCCCGCTTTCCGGAGCTCCTCATTCTTTTTGCAGAATTCCGTAAAGCTCTCTTCTTCGTGGTGGAACACCTTGACGACTTTCTGTCCGGTGATCAGCTCCTCAATATAGCCGTTCAGTTCTCCGAGGCTGTTCTGCTGCTTCGTATAATAACCCTTGCTGCGCTTTCCGCTGAACTTGATATACCAGAACATGATACCGTAGCACACCGTTACAATCAGCGAGAGCCGCCAGTTTAGGATATACAGCAAGGTCAGTGTTCCCACAATCTGGATGAAGCTCTGGATAACCATCGCAAAACTGTTGTTCAGGGCATCTGCCATCGTGTCGATATCGTTCGTGAAAAGACTCATGATATCGCCGTGGCGTCTGCTGTCGAAGAACTGCAGCGGCAGTGTCTGGACGTGTTCGAACAGATCGCGGCGGATATCAAATACAACCTGCTGTGCTGCTTTTACCATGGTCTGCGTGTAGCCGTATGCTGCGAGTGCGCCGCACCCGAAAATGAGTGCCGTAATCAGCACGCCGCGCAGCAGTGTGTGCACATCTCCGTCCGCCAGTCCGTTGACAACCGGGCGGATCATATACGTTCCAAGGAGGTTGGCTCCCGCGCTGATTGTTACCAGTACCGCTACGACTGCGAGCATTTTTTTGTGCCGTCCCAGATAAGACAGGAAGACGCGCAGCGTGTGTTTCAGGTTCTTTGGTTTCTTTCCGCTATAAGCTCTCGCTGCCATTTTCGTCTCCTCCTTTCATCTGTGAGGCGTAAATTTCCTGATAAATCGGGTCATCCGCCAGCAGTTCAGCGTGCGTGCCGATCCGGTGTACTTTTCCGTCATCAAGAATGATGATCTGATCCGTATTCATGACGGATGTTACTCTCTGCGCAATGATAATTTTTGTGACATTCTTCCGCGCCGCCAGTGCCTCGCGGATCTTTTTCTCCGTTGCCGTGTCGACCGCACTTGTCGAATCATCGAAGATCAGGATTTTTGCCTTTCCGATCAGCGCACGCGCGATGCAGAGACGCTGCTTCTGGCCTCCGGAGAGGTTGCTTGCGCCCTGCTCGAGCACGGTGTCGAGGCCGTCCGGCATGCGGTTCAAAAATTCATCCGCACACGCCGCGCGGCATGCTTCCCAGATCTCCTCATCGGATGCATCCACATTGCCCCATTTCAGGTTTTCACGCACGGTTCCGGAGAACAGCACGTTTTTCTGCAGAATGATATTGACTGCATCGCGGAGAGCGGCAAGATCGTACGCGCGCACATCCTTTCCGCCGACGCGGACGGTGCCGCGGCTGGTATCATACAGACGCGGAATGAGCTGCACCAGCGTCGTTTTCGAAGAACCTGTTCCTCCGAGGATTCCTACCGTCTGACCAGCTTTGATCTTCAGCGTAACATCGGAGAGTGCGTACTCTTTTGCTTCTCCTTTGTATTTAAACGATACGTTGTCAAACTCCACGCTGCCCTCTGTCACTTCTGTTACACCATTTTCCGGCGAGGTGAGCACGATTTTCTCATCGAGCACCTCGACAATCCGGTGTGCGCTCGCCATGGAACGGGTCAGAAGCAGGAAGACGTTTGCAATCATCATCATCGAGTTCATGACCTGCATGACGTAGCTTAGAAATCCGGTCAGGTTTCCGACGGCAAGCTGTTTTTTCAGAATCATATTTCCGCCGAACCACAGAATCAGCACGATCGCGGTATACATGACGCCCTGAAATGCCGGCAGATTCAGCACGGCGTAGTGGAACGTCTGCTCGCTCGCTGCGGTCAGGTCGGTGTTGACCTCGTTGAATTTGTCTTCCTCGTACTCATCCCGCACGAAAGCTTTGACGGCACGGATCGCGGTCAGCCCCTCCTGGACAACGTTGTTCAGGCGGTCCACCATGGACTGCAGTTTTGTGTACATCGGGGCAACTCTCCGCACAATCAGGGAGAGAATAAAGCCAAGAAGCGGGGTACATACAAGGAATACAAATGCCAGCCGCGGATTCATATAGAATGAAAGGCCGATTCCCATAATCAGAAGCGACGGTCCGCGCGTGATCGGGCGGAAGCCGGCGCTTACCATATTCTGGATGACGGTAACATCCGTCGTCATACGGGTGATCAGGGATGATACCGCAAAGTGGTCGAGGTTGGAAAATGCATACTGCTGCATTTTCTCATACTCCGCCTTCCGGATCTCAGCTCCCCAGCCGTACGTCGCCCGCGCCGCAAAGTGCGCGTATAAAATTCCGGTCACAAGCGCACAGAGCGCGCAGACTCCCATCTGGATTCCCTTGCGGTAAATGTAAGGGATATCGCCGTTCGCAACGCCGATGTCAATCAGATTGGAAATCAGAATCGGAATAAAAAGTTCAAAACACGTTTCTACCAATACCAGCACTGCTCCGAAAATCATATCCCGCTTGTAGGGACCTGCATACGAGAGCAGACGCTTCATATCATTCATCTTCTGTCATGTCCTGCCACTCAAAATGTGATTAAATATACTTATCACATCGAGATAATGTAAGTTCTCACGAATCTTACTTACTGCTTCCTTGTGTATACTTTTGATTGACCGAAATCATATCTACTCGTAGATCCATGTACACTCCACAGTCGTTAATTCCCGAAATAGCCTTCGGTACATACTTACATTTGCGTCCTTATGCAATCTTGTAAGTTTTTACACCTCTCAGATTCAGTGCCGCATTGAAATCCCTGTCTTCGACATAGCCACAATGACATCGAAATATTCTATCTGAAAGTTTTAAATCTTTCTTGATCATTCCACAACAATGGCAGATTTTTGATGATGGATACCATCTGTCTGCAACCCGAAGCTCAATACCATTTTCCCTGCTTTTCGCCTTAAGCTTTATTCTGAATTCGTAAAACTTCTGCGAAGCAACTGCTCTTGAAAGATGTTTGTTCTTCATCATTCCCGATACGTTTAAGTCTTCAATCGTTATATAAGATGGTTTGGTTTTTACGATCTCTGCGATTGTCTTATTGATGTAATCCGTACGGATATTGTCTATTTTATGATGAAGTTTTTGTACCTTAAGTTTTTGTTTTTGTATATTCGCTCTTTGAGTGGACTCTCCTTTCTTTAGATTTTCATACTTTCGGGAGAGACATCTCTGTTCCCGAACGAGTCGTTTTTCTAATTTCTTTAATCTTGCTGATTTGTTGATATTCTTATATGTCTTACCATTTGAAACAATGGCAAAATCCTTTAACCCCAGGTCGATGCCGATTCCTTCGTTAGAAAGATCAGCAGTTTTATTATCAGGAATTTCTATAAGAGCCGAAACATAATATCTGCCCGCTTTCATGGAAACATGGCCGCTTTTTATGATATATCCTTCTTTCGTCGTAGGAATGTATCCTTTTTCTTTGATACGAACCCATCCAAGTGATGGAATGTTAACTCGGTGTCTCTCGCAGCGACAATCTTTCGGATTATTCTTTACGAAATACATCTTCACATCTGATCTGCCTTTCTTTTTGAACTTCGGAAAAGCACTTTCATGATTAAAGAATTTTTTAAATGCAGTCTGTCCATGATTTACTGCCTGGGTCACCGCTTTTGAGTATGCTTCCTTAATCCATAAATATTCTGGATGTTGTGGAAGGTATTCATGATTCAGCCAGACTCTGAATTTACTGCTGCTCATGAATTTTTCGCCATTTTGATAAAGTTCTTTGTTATGGGCCAGATAGAAATTATAAATAAATCTACAAGTTCCTATTGTTTTATGAATCCTGACTTTCTGCTCTTCTGTCGGATGAATTTCCGTCCTGAAGCTCTTTAGCAATTTCCTCGTCCCTCTCTATTTGTTTTTTATACTTACGAAGTCCATACAGCCTGCAGGAGAACACATGAAGTATGGAAACAATATCCTGTACAAGTTCTTCCTGTGGTGATAATTCTTCGTTGTTTACCACCACGATCGTTGTGTTGCATTTCATACAGAATTTTTCAAACCAATCATAACCGAATCGGATAAATCTGTCTTTGTGGGTTATGATGATCGTTTTTACTTTCTGTTCCATTACTTCATCTAATAATTTATTCCACTTTTTGCGGTTGTAATTAAGACCACTTCCATACTCTTCGATACATTGGTCTACAATGATTCCCCTGGCATTACAAAACTGTCGTAAAAATGCGACCTGGTTTTGCAAATCGTCTTTTTGATTTTTTGTAGATACTCTGGCATAAATAACTGCCTGACGTTTATCATTTTCGATATTTATGCCTTTGAATTGAAGATATTGGTCATACGTATAATAACGCCTGTCAGTTGGAGTTCGATTTGCTTTTAAAATCCCTTCTCTGTCCCAACGCTGTAGCGTTTTAACAGATATCCCTAACAATTCAGCAAAATCCTTCGGCTTGTAGTTTGTGATATTTGATGTGTTCATAATATGATTCTCCTTTTGTATGTTTAAACACATTATATCACATTTGACAATATATTTAGTTACTTATATTTTCCTCCTTTTGCTGTTTTTCGGAGTCCATTTTACCATACCCCGGCATGATTTTCAACGCGCCGAAATAATCCCTTTTACCCCAAAAATCCCCTTTTCCCAACAACTTTTCTGTCGTCAGAAAAAGAGGATCGTTTTTTCACTCACGGATAACCTGAAACGTTTTCCACTTGCCCTGTTTGAATCTCCACCAGAAGATGATGCCGCGCACGGACCAGTCGAGGCACATCGCAAGAGCGATTCCCATAACGCCCATGTTCATCCAGATTGCAAAAATCACAGAGAAAATCAGGCGGACGCCGATGGTCGTGAAGAGGGAAATTCCCATTGTGAATTTTACATCTCCTGTCGCACGAAGGCCGCTTCCAAGCGGTCCGGCGTAGCAGAGTGCAATACCGTTGAAAATATTATGCAGCAGTACCAGCCAGAGTGTCAGCCGCTTCGTCTCCTCGGACACCGCATAGAAGGAAAGGACAAACGGTGTGACTGCAAAGACAAGCGCATTCCATGCCACTCCAATGATCAGTGTGATTTTTATCAGCTTGCGGAAATAATACTCCGCCTGATCAGTATCTCCCGCGCCCATGCACTGTCCGATGACGGTGATGAATACTGGGGAAAGTGCACTGCTTGTGAGTGCCGCCATGGACCATATACTCTGGGCAATGCCGTTTGCGGCAATCTGGTAGGTACCAAACAGTGCTACCACACTGGAAAGTGCTACTTTGACGAGCTGGAAAATACCGCTCTCGATACCGTTCGGAACTGCGATACTGAGGATCGTTTTCTGGAAGCTCAAGTCTACTTTAAAAATCCACTCTTTCAGATACTGCACCGGATTTCGCTTTGAGAAGCAGAGAACCGTGATAACAGCTGCGGAAAAGATACGCGCAATCAGCGACGGAACCGCAACGCCAGGCACACCTGTATGCAAAGCAAAGACGCCGATACAGTTTCCGACTACGTTGATCACATTCGATGCAATCGAAAGGTACATCGTCGTGCTGGTTTTTCCAAAACTGCGGTACAAAGCCGCTCCCGCATTGTAAATCGCCATTGCCGGATAGGAATATGCCGAGATACGCAGATACGTCACGCATGCCGCCATGACATCATCCTCAACCTTGCCGAACATCAAACGCATCAGCTGTTCGTTGGCAACCAGTACCACTACAGAAATAACAACCGACAGCAATACCGATGCCGTCAGAAGCTGGGAAGCTGCCGCTCCCGCCTGCTCCTTGTCCTTCTTTCCGATATACTGGCTGATGACCACCGCACCGCCGGATGCCAGCGCTGTGAACAGATTGATAAAGATCATATTAAACGCATTGACCAGTGACACACCGGAAACCGCCGCCTCTCCGACAAATCCGATAACAAACACGTCCGCAATTCCGACCAGAGCCACCAGAAGCTGCTCTAGGAAAAGCGGAATAATCAGCTTTTTCAAATCCTGATTTGTAAACATAAAACCCCTCCTGCCATTTTTCTTTCTGTCTCTATTTTAGACATCTAACAGCTCATTTGTCTAATGCTTATTCTAAATGGCAGTTCATACGCGGATTGCATATTACACTTCACAGAAATCTCTTTTCACTTTCTCACACAGCTTGCCATACACACGCTCCACAAACCATGGCTCTGTCGATTTTTCTGCGATCTGCTCCACCGGAATCCAGCCGACTGCGCTGTTTTCATCCGGCTTGCAGCGGATTTCCTGTACCGGGTCTGCTTCCATGAGATATGTCACATTCAGATGGAGATGTGTCGTCACGTACTTTCCGCGCTTCACATGGCCGTCCACCGACAGGATTTCGAGCGAGAATGGCTGATCCGATAAGAGCTTCACCTCTTCAATCCCGGATTCCTCCTTCACTTCTCTTACCGCCACGCTGCAAAGATCCGCATCTCCGTCCGCGTGGCCGCCGAGCCATGCCCAGGAATGGTAAATATTGTGATACGCCATCAGCACCTGCTTCCGATCCGGGCTTACGACCCAGGCGGAGGCAGTCAGATGTGCGGTCTCATTTTCCCGCGTCAAAATATCGCATCCGCTCTCCATCCATTTCAGCAGAATCGCCCGATCCCGCTCTTCCTGCTCATTGTACGGACGGTATTCCCGGATCTGCCGCAGCAGGTTTTCTTTGGCTGTTTCATTCTGCATCCGTTTTCCCTCCCACTTTGATTTTAAACGATTGATAAAAAAGACCCCGGCGCCTGTATTTCTACAGACCGCCGGGGTCTCCTTACGTTTGAACACAAATCATGCTATTGCATGAAAATCCTGATTCGGACAGATTCTGCTTAAATTAAGCGTTCTTCTGAGCGATAGCTGCCTGAGCTGCTGCCAGACGGGCGATCGGCACACGGAACGGTGAGCAGGAAACATAGTCCAGACCCAGTTTGTTGCAGAACTCTACGGAGCTCGGATCTCCACCGTGCTCACCGCAGATACCTACGTGCAGAGAAGAGTTAACCGGTCTTCCAAGATCGATAGCCATCTTCATCAGCTTGCCAACGCCGTCCTGATCGAGTTTTGCGAATGGATCGTTCTCGAAGATCTTAGCGTCATAGTAAGCGTTCAGGAATTTACCAGCATCGTCACGGGAGAATCCGTAAGTCATCTGAGTAAGGTCGTTGGTTCCAAAGCAGAAGAAGTCTGCCTCTTTTGCGATCTCATCTGCAGTCAGAGCTGCTCTCGGGATCTCGATCATGGTACCAACTTCGTATTCAAGGTCGCTGCCTGCAGCTGCGATTTCAGCGTCAGCGGTCTCTACTACGAATTTCTTAACGTATTTCAGCTCTTTGATATCGCCAACAAGCGGGATCATGATTTCCGGTTTAACATTCCAATCCGGATGAGCTTTCTTCACGTTGATGGCTGCGCGGATTACTGCGCTTGTCTGCATCTTAGCGATTTCCGGATAAGTTACAGCAAGACGGCATCCACGATGACCCATCATCGGGTTGAACTCATGCAGACCAGCGATGATTGCTTTGATCTGCTCAACAGATTTGCCCTGTGCGTCAGCCAGTTTCTTGATGTCCTCTTCCTCAGTCGGAACGAACTCATGAAGCGGCGGATCCAGGAAACGGATGGTAACCGGGTTGCCTTCCAGAGCTTCATACAGCTTCTCGAAGTCTCCCTGCTGCTCCGGAAGGATCTTAGCAAGTGCTGCTTCTCTCTCTTCTACGGTTTCAGCGCAGATCATCTCACGGAATGCATCGATTCTGTTGCCTTCGAAGAACATATGCTCTGTACGGCAAAGACCAATACCTTCTGCGCCAAGCTCACGAGCTTTTTTAGCGTCTGCCGGAGTATCAGCGTTTGTACGAACTTTCATGGTTCTGTATTTATCTGCCCAGCCCATGATTCTTCCGAACTCGCCAGCGATGGTAGCGTCTACGGTCGGGATCAGTCCGTCATAGATGCATCCTGTAGAACCATCCAGAGAGATGCAGTCTCCCTCGTGGAACTCTTTGCCAGCCAGTGTGAATTTCTTGTTTGCCTCGTCCATTACGATATCACCGCAACCGGATACACAGCAGGTTCCCATACCACGGGCAACTACGGCTGCGTGGGAAGTCATACCACCACGAACAGTCAGGATACCCTGTGCAGATTTCATACCTGTGATATCTTCTGGGGATGTCTCAAGACGAACCAGAACAACTTTTTCTCCTCTTTCAGCCCATGCAACAGCGTCATCAGCTGTGAAGACGATTTTACCGCAAGCAGCTCCCGGAGATGCTCCCAGTGCTTTTGCCATTGGAGTAGCCTCTTTCAGTGCTTTTGCATCGAACTGCGGATGAAGCAGAGAGTCAAGGTTACGAGGATCGATCATTGCAACTGCCTCTTCCTCTGTTCTCATTCCCTCATCTACAAGGTCGCAGGCGATTTTCAGAGCAGCTTTTGCTGTTCTCTTACCGTTACGTGTCTGCAGCATGTACAGTTTACCGTGCTCTACAGTGAACTCCATGTCCTGCATATCTCTGTAGTGTGTTTCCAGAGTTTTGCAAACTTCTTTGAACTGTTTGAAAGCTTCCGGGAATTTCTCTTCCATCTCAGAAATGTGCATAGGTGTACGAACACCGGCAACTACGTCCTCGCCCTGTGCGTTGGTAAGGAACTCACCGAACAGTCCGTTCTCTCCTGTAGCAGGGTCACGGGTGAAGGCAACACCTGTACCACAGTCATCTCCCATGTTTCCGAATGCCATCATCTGTACGTTAACAGCGGTACCCCAGGAATACGGGATGTCGTTGTCACGACGATAAACGTTTGCTCTCGGGTTGTCCCAGGAACGGAATACGGCTTTTACAGCCTCCATCAGCTGTACCTTAGGATCGGTCGGGAAATCCTCACCGATTTTAGCTTTGTACTCAGCTTTGAACTGCTCAGCCAGTTTTTTGAGGTCATCTGCGTCAAGATCTACGTCCTGTTTTACGCCTTTCTCCTCTTTCATCTTGTCGATCAGCTCTTCGAAGTATTTTTTACCAACTTCCATAACTACGTCAGAGAACATCTGAATGAATCTTCTGTAGCAGTCCCAAGCCCAACGTGGGTTGCCGGAAGCCTGTGACAGAGTTTCAACAACCTCTTCGTTCAGACCAAGGTTCAGGATGGTATCCATCATACCTGGCATGGAAGCTCTTGCTCCGGAACGTACAGAAACGAGCAGCGGATTCTTAGCGTCTCCGAATTTCTTTCCTGTGATTCCTTCCATTTTATCGATTGCTTCCATGATCTGACCCATGATCTCGTCGTTGATCTGTCTGCCATCCTCATAGTACTGTGTACAAGCCTCGGTTGTTACCGTGAATCCCTGTGGTACAGGAAGTCCCAGGTTTGTCATCTCAGCCAGGTTTGCGCCTTTTCCACCGAGAAGGTTACGCATGTCTGCATTACCTTCAGTGAACATGTAAACCCATTTTGCCATTGTTACTTTTCCTCCTACTTGTAATTTTGATAGGTTATAGTAAAGTATTTCCAGATTGCCCTGGATGATACGTTCACCCTATACTGATTGCACCGAAAATAAAGATATCCTCGGGGCGCACACATTTATTTTACCATAAGAATATCTTTAGTCAATAAAAATATGGCAAATTTTCGGTATTTTTTTTAATTTCTGGTTCTGCGTCCCTCTTGTGTCCTATTATATCAGCTTTTGGTTACTTTTTACAGGGTTTTTTGTAATTTTTGCGTAAAAAAAGAAGTATCGCACAATTTTTTTCATTTTACGATACTTCTTCTTCTATTTTTCCTGGTAAATTTTCGGAATTGTTCGATTTTATGATTTCAGAATTACGGTTTTGATTACGAAATACAGCAGCACAATCACACCGAGTACGATACGGTACCAGCCGAAGGCTTTGAAATCGTGCTTCTTGATGTACTGCATCAGGAATTTGATGGCAAAAATCGATACCGCAAATGCCACCAGCATGCCGACGATCATGATCGCCACCTCAACACCGGTAAAGGCAAAGCCGTGTTTTACCAGTTTTAAAAGGCTCGCGCCGAACATAACCGGAACGGCAAGGAAAAACGTGTACTCCGATGCCAGCTCTCTCGAGCATCCCAGCAGGATACCGCCGATGATGGTTGCTCCCGAACGGGAAGTTCCCGGTACGATGGAAAGGAGCTGGAAAACACCGATATACAGCGCATTTTTCCAGGTAATCTCTTTGATTTTTGTTGCAGACAGTGTTCTCGTCTTGTTGTAATTCTCAATGATGATGAAGAGGACACCATAGATGATCAGCATCAGTGCTACGATCACGTAATTCATCAGATGGGCCTCGATCCAGTCGTTGAATGCCAGTCCGATCACGGCTGCCGGCAGACACGATACGACGATCTTGAACCACATGATAATTTTGTCCAGATAACAGTAATTGTCTACAAAGTTCTGCATACCTGCAAAGACCTTGTTGTCGCTTGGATTGGCAAAATAGCTCTTGCTTTTCGCTTTGCTTTTGCCATGAAACGGCCAGAGATCCCAGAAATAGATGACGACAACCGCAAGGATTGCACCGAGCTGGATAACAACTTCAAAAACATTCTTGAAATCAGCTGTCACATTCAGCTTAATAAACTCATCTACCAGAATCATGTGGCCGGTGCTGCTGATCGGAAGCCACTCGGTAATGCCCTCTACGATACCCAGCAGGATAACCTTTAACCACTCAATGATGTTCATACGATATGTACCTTTCTCTTTTTGAATTGGATGCCCTTTTCTGGCATTCTATTAAAAATCTATCATACTTATGCTAAAAACACAAGCGCGTCACGTTTTCTTTTTTGTAAAATCCATTCAAACCCACATTCGGCCAAAAAAGCTCTCTGCCGCTTTGTTTCTGCAGCAGAGAGCTTTTCTTTGCTTTATGCTTCTATCATGCTTATCTCTTGTCGATCGTTGCGATATCGATCAGGGTCAGCTTCTTCACATCTGTATTTTCCAGACTGGTTACGAGTGCGGTTGCGGTATCCAGAGAGGTCAGTACGTTGACACCTGTCTCGATCGCGTTCCGGCGGATGACGAATCCGTCTTTGGAGTGCTCAACACCCTGGGACGGAGTATCGATGACGAGGTCGATCTTGTGGCCGAGGATCAGGTCCATCAGGTTCGGGGACGGCTGCTCGATCTTGTTGGTGCGGATCGCATTGACGCCGTTCTCGTTCAGGGCTTTCGCGGTATTTCTCGTCGCATAGATCTTGTAGCCGAGAGCCTGGAATCTCTGTGCGATCGGAACGATATCCTCTTTATCCTCATCCTTTACGGTGATGATCATGTTTTTGTATTTCGGCAGGTTGATTCCGGCGCCGAGGAATGCTTTGTAAAGAGCCTCGTTGAAGGTCTTTGCAATACCAAGGCACTCACCGGTGGATTTCATCTCCGGTCCAAGGGCGATATCTGCGCCGCGGATCTTCTCGAAGGAGAATACCGGCATCTTGATGGCAATGTAATCTGCCTCTCTCTGCAGACCCGGCTCGTAGCCAAGCTCGCGGATCGTGTGGCCGAGGATGACTTTCGTTGCCAGCGGCACGATCGGGATTCCGGTTACCTTGCTGATGTACGGCACGGTACGAGAAGAACGCGGGTTGACCTCGATGACGTAAACATCCTCACCGCATACGATGAACTGGATGTTGATCATACCGATGACATGCAGGGATCTTGCCAGACGTTTCGTATACTCTACGATGGTGTCTTTTGCATGCTGGCTGATGCTCTGTGCCGGATAAACGGAGATACTGTCTCCGGAGTGAACGCCGGCGCGCTCGATGTGCTCCATGATACCAGGAATCAGGATATCGGTGCCGTCGCAGACTGCATCAACCTCGATCTCCTTGCCCTGCAGATATTTATCAACCAGGATCGGATGCTCCTGTGCGATCCGGTTGATGATGCCGATAAATTCATCGACGTCCTCATCGCTGATGGCGATCTGCATACCCTGTCCTCCAAGGACGTAGGACGGGCGGACGAGTACCGGATAGCCGAGCTCATTGGCTGCTTTTTTCGCCTCTTCTGCGGTGAATACGGTGTGTCCCTTCGGACGCGGGATTTCACACTGCTCCAGGATCTCATCGAACAGCTCACGGTCCTCTGCGGCATCTACGTTCTCTGCAGATGTTCCAAGGATCGGCACACCCATTTTCAGGAGTGCTTCGGTCAGCTTGATCGCGGTCTGGCCGCCGAACTGTACAACGGCTCCGTCCGGATGCTCGATGTTGACGATATTTTCTACATCTTCCGGTGTCAGCGGCTCGAAATACAGTTTATCTGCGATATCGAAGTCGGTGCTGACGGTCTCCGGGTTGTTGTTGATGATGATGGTCTCATAGCCCTCTTTCTTGAATGCCCAGGTACAATGTACGGAGCAGAAGTCAAACTCGATACCCTGTCCGATACGGATCGGGCCGGAACCAAGGACGAGGACTTTCTTTCTGTCGTTTGTCTCGACAGCTTCGTTTTCGCCGCCGTATACGGAATAGTAATACGGTGTGGTTGCTGCGAACTCAGCGGCACAGGTATCTACCATCTTGTAAGCTGCGGTGATATCATACTGTTTTCTTAACGCTTTTACTTCTTCTTCGGTCTTTCCTGCCAGTTTTGCCACCAGGTAATCCGGGAACTCAAGGCGTTTTGCTTCGCGCAGCAGATCCTCATCCAGCTCTTTGGCCTGTAATGCCTGCTCCATCTCAACGAGGATAGCCAGCTTATCGATGAACCATACATCGATTTTGGTGATCTCGTGGATCTCGTCGTAGGAGATGCCCTGACGGATCGCCTCTGCGATTCTCCAGATTCTCATATCGTCTACGATGTGAAGCTCTTCGATCAGCTCGTCTTTGGACAGGTGGCTGAAGTCATAGGACATCAGGGAATCTACGTGCTGTTCCAGGGAACGGATGGCTTTCATCAGCGCGCCCTCGAAGTTGTTGCAGATACTCATAACCTCACCGGTTGCCTTCATCTGTGTGGTCAGGGTACGTTTTGCACTGATAAACTTATCGAACGGCAGACGCGGGATTTTTACAACACAGTAATCCAGCATCGGCTCGAAGCTTGCGTAGGTTTTTCCGGTAATGGCGTTCGGGATCTCATCCAGAGTGTAGCCAAGTGCGATCTTTGCAGCAACCTTTGCAATCGGATAACCGGTCGCTTTGGAAGCCAGTGCGGAAGAACGGCTGACACGCGGATTTACCTCGATAACACAGTACTCGAAGCTGTCCGGATTCAACGCATACTGTACGTTGCATCCGCCGGTGATGCCGAGCTCGGTGATGATGTTGAGTGCGGAAGTACGCAGCATCTGATACTCTTTATCTCCCAGGGTCTGGGACGGTGCTACGACAATACTGTCTCCGGTGTGAACGCCGACCGGGTCGATGTTCTCCATGTTGCAGACGGTGATGCAGTTTCCTACGCTGTCCCGCATTACCTCGTACTCGATCTCTTTCCATCCGGCGATACATCTTTCAACGAGTACTTCGCCGACACGGGAAAGACGGAGTCCGTTCGAGAGGATCTCGATCAGCTCTTCTTCGTTGTAAGCGATACCGCCGCCGCTTCCGCCGAGGGTGTAAGCCGGACGCAGTACAACCGGATAACCGATCTTGTTGGTGAAATCGATACCAGCCTGTACATCATGGACAACCAGGGATGCCGCTACCGGCTCGCCGATTTTTTCCATGGTATCTTTGAATTCCTGACGGTCCTCTGCTTTTTTGATGGTCTGTGCTGTGGTACCGATCAGGCGTACGTTGTTTTCTTTTAAGAAGCCTTTTTCTTCGAGTTCCATCGCAAGGTTCAGTCCTGCCTGGCCTCCCAGAGTCGGAAGAACGCTGTCCGGTTTTTCCTTCTGGATGAGCTGCTCTACCACTTCTACGGTCAGCGGCTCGATGTAAACGCGGTCTGCGATGTCTTTATCGGTCATGATGGTTGCCGGGTTGGAGTTCAGAAGAACAACTTCCATTCCCTCTTCTTTCAGGGAACGGCACGCCTGTGTTCCTGCGTAGTCGAACTCTGCTGCCTGTCCGATGACGATCGGACCGGAACCGATAACCAGAACTTTTTTAATATTCGGATTCTTTGGCATTATTTGTTACCTCCCATCATCTCAAGGAATCGATCAAACAGGTATCCGGAATCCTGCGGGCCAGGGCATGCCTCCGGATGGAACTGTACGGTAAAGATGTTTTTGCCGACGTATTTGAGTCCCTCGTTGGTGCCGTCGTTGACGTTCACAAAGGCCGGAACTGCCACATTCGGATCCAGGGTATCGGTATCTACGACGTAGCCGTGGTTCTGGGAAGAAATGTAAACTCTTCCGGTTGCCAGGTCCTTGACCGGGTGGTTTCCGCCGCGGTGGCCGTATTTCATCTTGTGGGTATCTGCGCCGGTAGCCAGTGCCATCAGCTGATGTCCAAGACAGATTGCAAAGATCGGTACATTGGAATCGTACAGTTTTTTAATCTCTTTGATAATGGATACGCATTCTTTCGGATCTCCAGGGCCGTTGGACAGCATGATTCCGTCCGGATTTGCGGCGAGGATCTCTTCTGCTGTAGTAAGCGCCGGATAAATGGTCACTTCGCATCCGCGCTCATTTAAGGAACGTGCGATGTTGTTCTTTGCGCCAAGATCCAGAAGTGCAACTTTAAAGCCTTCTCCTTTTAAAACTGATTTTTCAGAGCAGGTTACCTTTTCTACAACTTTTCCGGTATTATACGCTTTTAATTTTGGAATAATTTCATCGAGGTGATAATTTTCGTTGGTCGTGATCATACCGTTCATGGTACCTTTTTCACGAAGAATTTTGGTGAGAGCACGAGTATCGATTCCGGCGATTCCGGGAATATCGAACTTTTTCAGGAAATTCTGAATGGTGTCCTGGCAACGGAAGTTGCTGGGGAGACGGGATAATTCTCTTACAATATAGCCATCCGGCCAGGGTCTTAAGGACTCCTGATCATCATAACAAATTCCATAGTTTCCAATAAGAGGATACGTCATACATACTGCCTGTCCCGCATAGGATGGGTCAGTCAGCACTTCGAGATATCCAGTCATGGATGTATTAAATACGATTTCACTGATCACTTCTTTTTGTGAACCAATGCTGGTTCCGGTAAAGACATGCCCGTCTTCTAAGATTAGAAAAGCTTTCATCATTCCACCGTTTTCCTTTCTTTTTCGTTCGGTTTTGAGTTTGTATGAAATATGCATCTCATACTTTAATCTTTCAGATTCTATCACAACCAGGGAAACATTTCAACTATTTTTGTCGAATTACGGAAATTTCTTTTCTGGAATACTTTTGAAGTGTGTATTGGGCATAAAATGTCCTGTCGGAATTATTTTCTTTTCTGGAAAAATAAAAATACCCTGACGGAAAGTTTTCACACTTCCCATCAGGGCAATCCGAATTGGTCCACCGGACCAATTCTTGATACGCAAAGCAAAAAAATAATGCAGGAGATGGGACTTGAACCCACACGATCTTGCGACCACAGGCACCTGAAGCCTGCGCGTCTGCCAATTCCGCCACTCCTGCATTTCTTAGTTGTCTTAGCGGTTGTCCGCTTGACAAGATAGATAATAACAGCTTTCTAAAGAAAAGTCAACACTTTTTTTGAAAAATTTTTAATTTTTTTGATTTTATGAAAAATATGGATAATAGCGATAATTTTAAACAATTTTACACTATCTGAGATTCGTCTGTTTTTCTTTCCCCGTCTGCACATCTTCTCCGCACAGAAATAAAAAGACCCTGCCGGGAAGTTTCTGCATCATTCCAGGTAGGGTAATCCGAATTGGTCCACCGGACCAATTCTTGATACGCAAAGCGAAAAATAATGCAGGAGATGGGACTTGAACCCACACGATCTTGCGACCACAGGCACCTGAAGCCTGCGCGTCTGCCAATTCCGCCACTCCTGCATTTCTTGTCT
>NZ_JADNOP010000003.1:0-203022 GCF_015557635.1 Fusicatenibacter saccharivorans | reverse complement strand
ACTTGAACCCACACGATCTTGCGACCACAGGCACCTGAAGCCTGCGCGTCTGCCAATTCCGCCACTCCTGCATTTCTTGTCTTGCGGCTCTCATGTGCCGTTCAACAAAACATATATTACCAGATGATTCCGAATCTGTCAACAGCTTTTTTCAAATTTTTTCAAAAAATTTCAAATTTTCTTTTTTGCCCCGAAAAGCCCGCCATCCGCAGGGCTTTTCGGGAGATCCTGCATCACCTGGACTCCCGGCAGGAAATTGCCGTCAGCAGCGCAATTCCGAAGAAAATACAGAAATCAGAAACATTGAACACAAGTCTGCGGAACTTCTCCGGTCCAAACCGGAAGCTGACATAGTCGGTCACGTAACCTCTCTTATGCCGGTCATACCAGTTCGACATGCCGCCGCCAATCGTAAGCGCAAGCCCAAGCTTCTTCGCCTTACACTTACGTCTGCCCGCCAGCGCTCCGAGACGCGCCCACAGTCCGGACAGCAAAAAGAAGGTGAGAATTTCCACCTTCTTCGTGCTGTCCGCGAAGCCGCCGCCCGCTACGCCGCGGTTATGACATTTCCGCAGGACAATATGTCCTTTACAGACCGGGATCTGCTCATTTTCCTTTAACTCCTCTTCTGCCTTCTTTTTCAGGCATCCGTCTGCAAGGAAAACCGCTCCCGGCAGCAGGGTCCAGATCATTCCTCTTCCGGTACCTCTGCTTCTTTTTCAGGCTCTTCTTCCGGCTCTTCTTCCGGCGCTGCCGCTTCGGTTTCTTCTGCTTTTTCTTCCGGTTCTACGTGTACAAACTCGGCATCCTCCGGCTCTTCTTCCTTCTCCGGCATAGCAGCACCGCAGCGCATGCAGAAAGCTGCATCTTTCGGAACACTTGCGCCGCAGGCCGGGCATACGATGCGGCCTCTCTTGTTTGCCACGTCTTCCCTGCAGTCTGCAATCTCTTTTTCCAGATCGGTGATATCTTTGCAGATGCCGGCAAGATTCTCGTCGAATGCTTCGCCGTTCAGATAGCGGTTGTAGATGATCTGTCCGATATCCTGGTAATTCTTCTCAATCTGATCCTCAAGCGCATGCTGACGGGTGCGGATCTTCTGAATTTCTACGAATTCATCTGTTTTCTTTCCCACAGTATCCACTGTTTTTTTCAGTGTTTTACTTAAATTTCCAAAAAAATCCTCTGCCATAGTTAAAACCCTCTCTTTCTTATCTCTTATTTCAAGAAAACGCCAGTTTCACGTCTGCTCCGCTGTGTTTTCCAGTTACCTTATTTCTGCTCTAACTTTGGAACTTCCTGACCGCGCAGGAGAATCGTCGGCCCGCCGGTCTTTTCAATATAGTCTTTTGTGATGATAACCTCTCCGATGCTGCTGTCCTTTGGAATCTCATACATGATATCCAGCATGAAATCCTCGATGATCGAACGGAGTGCTCTCGCACCGGTATCTTTTTCCAGCGCTTTTCTTGCAATAGAGCGAAGTGCATCATCATCAAATTCCAGTTTCACCTCGTCGAGTTCGAGCAGTCTCTTATACTGCTTCAGGATCGCATTTTTCGGTTCTTTTAAGATCTCGACCAGCATATCCTCATTGAGACTCTCCAGCGTAAATACGATCGGCAGACGGCCAAGGAACTCCGGCACCATACCGAAAGTCCGAAGGTCTTCTAAGGTCACCTGTGACAGCAGGTTCTTATCCCCATCATACTTGTCCTTCAGATCCGCCTGGAAGCCAATGGAAGCTGTCTTGTTCAGACGCTCCTTGATGATGTCCGTCAGATCCGGGAAGGCACCGCCGCAGATAAAGAGAATGTTTCTGGTATTGACGGTCTCGAGCGGAACCATCGCATTTTTGCTGTTGGCTCCCACCGGAACTTCGATATCGCTGCCCTCGAGGAGCTTCAGCATTCCCTGCTGTACGGCTTCTCCGCTGACGTCTCTCTGGTTTGTATTTTTCTTTTTCGCAATCTTGTCGATCTCGTCAATGAAGATGATACCGTGCTCCGCGCGCTCCACATCGTTGTCTGCGGCCGCTAAAAGCTTAGATACCACGCTTTCAATATCATCACCGATATAACCCGCTTCGGTAAGGGATGTGGCGTCCGTGATGGCAAGCGGCACATCTAAGAGGCGTGCCAGTGTCTGCACCAGATACGTTTTTCCGGAACCGGTCGGTCCGATCATCAGCATGTTGGATTTTTCGATCTCGATATTTCCGTCCTGCGGTGCAAAGACACGTTTGTAATGGTTGTAAACGGCAACCGACATGACTTTCTTTGCACGGTCCTGGCCGATGACGTATTCGTCAAGCATCGCCTTGATCCGGTGCGGCGGCGGAATGTCCTTGATGGAAAATTCTTTTGTTTTCTTCTTTTCTTCTTTTTTCTTTACCCGCTGCCGGTTCGGGATCTGGTTGGAAAGCCCGGAGAGATCGAGCATGCCGATATTCGGCATGTTGTTCATATTATTCATCATCTCATTGATCTGGCCCGGGTTCTGGTTCATGGCATCAAAGCTCTTCTGCATGCAGTCCGGGCAGATATTGATGTTTCCCGGAAGGGTAATCATCTTTCCGGCTTTGCTCTCCGGTCTGCGGCACATGAAGCAGACTTTTTCATAGGTATCTTCTGTATGATGGTCAGAGCTTTTTGTTTCCGCCTTCGTTTCGTCCGCGGTACCGTCCACTCTGTCTTTCTCTTCTGACATGATTTTTCAAATTCCTTTCTGTAATAGATCGCTTGGTCTAGCTTGATTATAGCCCAAAAGCCATAGGGTCACAAGTAAAAACTTTCTTAAAAATTACCAACTTTTTTAAGAATTTTACAAATTCAAAAAATTATATCAAAAAATGCAGAAAAAGGCGGACAGCCAGGCGTTCATATTCCTGTGCTGTCCGTCTTTTTTCTCTTAGGAAATAGTTATTTCGAGTTTTTATCTGTTGCCAAACGGATTCTGAATACCCTGGTCATTCTGATCGGAGCTTCCGGTTCCATCGTTTGTGGTTCCGTTGCTGCTTCCGCTCGTCTGCGGCATATCTGCTGCAGAGCCAAGGGTCAACGTCAGTGTTACTTCTTTGTACTCACCGTTGTCCGCACGCTGTACGGTGACATCTACGGTCTCGCCTGCCGCATAATAGGTCAGTGTCTCTTTTAAGCCTTTGGCGTTCGAGATGCTTCTTCCATCAAACGTGGTGATAACATCGCCTTTCTTGAAGCCCGCATCGGCTGCCGGGTTGCCGTCCACAACGCTCATGATGCAGACACCGGTCGGAATACCGTAGTTCTGGGAAACATCTGCGCTGACATCCGCCATGTTGATTCCGATATAAGCGGCCTTATCATCGCTGACTTTGTATCTTGTTGTCAGGTTCATCAGGTTCTGCAGAATCGGCTCCGCTTTCGAAATCGGGATCGCAAAGCCCATGCCCTCGACCTGTGTGGAGCTGTATTTTGCTTCGTTAATGCCGATCAGCTCACCGTTCATGTTCAGAAGGGCGCCGCCGCTGTTTCCAGGGTTGATGGCTGCATCGGTCTGGATCAGTCCCTCAGAAGTAATCGTCTCGCCGGTACTCTCATCCTGACTGGAGATCGTACGGTCTTTTGCACTGATATATCCGCTCGTCAGGGACTGGCCGGTTCCCAGTGCATTTCCGATTGCCACAACCTGATCACCGACCTCAAGGTCATCGGAATTTCCCATCACGGCAATTTTGATCTGGCTCTTTGTCTCGTCCTTGATGTCGGAAAGTTTTACTGCAACAACAGCAAGGTCATTGTCCGCATCGGTACCTTTGATCTGGCCTTCTACCGTCTCATCGTCGATAAAGCTGACGGAAAGAGACGTTGCACCGCTGACAACGTGGTTGTTTGTCGCAATCAGGAGCTCATCGTCGTTCTGTCCGACAATAACTCCGGTTCCGCTTGCAGGAACTTCCTGGCTTGTGGTTCCGAAGAATGTCTCAACTTCTTCCACCGTTGTCGTAGAAATTGCTACCAGAGACGGCATCGCACTCGATGCAACATCTTTCACGGACATCTCGCCGGTTGCTTTTACGGTATCGGAGGTATCACTGCTGTCTGCTGCCGTTGTTGTGGTGGTCGTCGGAATTGTAACTTCCTGCTTCTGCTCTGTTGCTGTACCGATCACTTTCGTACCGACTGCTGCAGTCCCAATGAAAACACCGCCTGCCACGAGTCCGAAGCACGCTGCCATGGCAAGTGTCATGCCCCATTTTTTTGCGGCTGACATTGGTTTTTTCGCTTTCTTTTTGTGATCCTGCGGCTGCGGAACGGCAGAAAACTGTGGTTTTTCCTGCTTCGGAGCACTCTGTGTCTGTGACTGGTACTGATAATGTTCTGTCTTTGCAGAAGATGTCCGCTCTGCCTTTGCCTCCGACGGGTCCGGTTCTCCGGTGTAGGAAGCGCTGTTATTCTCCTCGCCGGTCTTTCCGCTGATTTTCGGATTCACCCAGCTGTAGGTTGTCGTTTTCTTTTCTTCCGCCTTCGGCGCTTCTGCGGTTTCCTGCGGTTTTTCCGTCTCTGCTGCACTCTGCTCTGCTGTCGTTTCTGCTTTTACTTCTTCTGTATGCTCTGCAGCTTTGGTTTTCTCTGCTGCCTCACCATTTATTTCTTCTTTTTTGAATTCTTCACTCATGGCTGATCCCTCTTTCTCTTTTCTATCTCAGGCACCAATACACAGTGCTCTTATTTCTTTCTTCATTTTCTACTGCCTATTGTACGTTAGAATTGTGTTGAAACTGTGATAATTTTGAAAAAAGAGGAATTTTATGCTGCGGTTTTTATTCTACCGTAACCGATTTCGCCAAGTTTCTCGGTTTATCCACATCGAGGCCTCTGCCGATCGATACGTAGTAGCCAAAGAGCTGCAGCGGAATGATCGCCAGGGAGTTTGCAAAAATCGGATTTGTCTCCGGCAGGTAAACTACGTAGTCGGCTACTTTTTCCACTTCTGTATTGCCAACGGTCGTTACCGCCATGACAAACGCGCCTCGTGTCTTCACTTCCTGAATATTGCTGATCGTTTTCTTGTAGAGCTCCGGCTGGGTCAGCACGGCTACGACAAGGCGTCCGTCCTCAATCAGGGAAATGGTTCCGTGTTTCAGCTCACCGGCTGCATACGCCTCGGAGTGGATGTAGGAAATCTCTTTCAGCTTCAGGGAGCCCTCCATCGAGATTGCATAGTCGATGCCGCGTCCGATGAAAAAGACGTGTTCTGCCGCAAGATAACGGTTGGCAAAACGCTGTACGTTCTCCTTATGGGACAGCAGCAGGGAAATCTGCTCCGGCAGGCGCTCAAGGCTCTGGATCATCGCATCGAAGTCATTCTGCGAAACGGTTCCGCGTACTTTGGCAAACTTCATCGCCAGAAGGTACTGCGCGATAAGCTGTGTGCTGTACGCTTTCGTTGTCGCAACAGCGATCTCCGGACCGGCCCAGGTGTACATGACATTGTCTGCCTCTCTTGCAATCGAACTTCCAACTACGTTTACGATGCCAAGGGTACGCACGCCCTTTTCTTTTGCAAGGCGGAGAGCCGCGAGGGTATCGGCCGTCTCACCCGACTGGCTGACGATGACCACGAGCGTATTTTCCGGCAGAATCGGATCACGGTAGCGGAATTCGCTTGCCAGATCTACCTCAACCGGGATTCTTGCCAGCTTTTCGAAGATGTATTTTGAGGTTACACCGGTGTGGTATGCGGAACCGCAGGCAACGATAAAGATTTTGCGGATCGCGCGGATCTCCTCATCGGTCATGCCGAGTTCTTCGATCACAACATCACCGTTCTTAATACGCGGCGTCAGGGTATCTTTTACGGCTTTTGGCTGCTCATGCATCTCTTTCAGCATGAAATGCTCATAGCCGCCTTTTTCTGCCGCATTCATATCCCAGTCGATGTGGGTTGCCTCTTTCTCCAGCTCCTCCTCGTCAATATTGTAGAAGTGAAGGCCATCGCGGGTCAGTTTCACGATCTCCTCATTTTCCAGAAAATAGACATCTCTTGTATATTTCAGGACAGCCGGAACATCCGATGCGATCAGATTGCCCTCCGGGCTCGTTCCTACAATCAGCGGGCTGTCTTTGCGGACCGCATAAACCTCATCCGGGTGATCGCGGAACATGATGCCAAGGCCATAGGATCCCTCCATGCGGTGCATGACTTTTGAAATAGCATCGAGCGGATCGCCTTTATAATAGTAATCCAGCATATGGGCAATGACCTCGGTGTCGGTCTCAGACAAAAATTCGTATCCCTTTCCGGCCAGTTTTTTCTTCAGTTTCAGATAGTTCTCAATGATGCCGTTGTGTACGACGACGATCGAATGATCGTGGTTAAAGTGCGGATGCGCGTTCAGATCGGACGGAACACCGTGGGTTGCCCATCTGGTGTGGCCGATGCCGACGGTTCCCGGAAGGGTTGCGCCGTCCTGTGTCAGCTCCTCAAGTACTTTCAGGCGTCCTACCGCTTTTTCCATCCGGATTTTTTCTCCGTCATAGACAGCAATTCCGGCCGAGTCGTATCCGCGGTATTCCAGCTTTGCCAGTCCGTCCAGCAGTACCGGGGCAGCCTGGTGAGTTCCAATATATCCAACAATTCCACACATAGATTTTGTCCTCCTAACAGTAAAAGGCGGCACCCTTGTTCTATTTTCAAGTTATGCCGCCTCTTCGCTTCTTGTTCTTTACACTTTTACCACGCTGCCCCGTTCCTTGTCAACCTTATGGAGCATTTCGTATTTACTTACAAAAACTTTCCAATTTTGTTTTTTACTTTCATTTATTTTTGTTTGTGCTTTTTTCTTCTCTTTCCGTGATACTCCCACCACATCTTGTTGGACGTACACCAGCGGATCACGCCGTCCGGAAGACTCTGATAGCGCTTTCCAAGGAAATATCCCACATACTTGAACCCGCTCTGGAAAAACAGTGTCGCAAGCAGCCATGGTTTATGAATCCTGCAGACATAAGCCGCCGATTTTTTCACCATGCGGATGCCCTCTCCCTCCGACGGATACGCATCGAAAATCTCCGGATGCTGTGCCTGGGACACGCCGAGATCAAAATTGCGGTGAAGCTGCGCCATGCAGCCGTAATTGTGGGAATGCACCACTTTTGCATCCGCCGCATAGGCAATTGCATAGCCTGCCTGCACGAGATGGCCCGCATAGATCATATCCTCATTGAACAGCGTGCTCTTCACGAAGCCGCCCAGTTCCTCATACGTTTCGCGGTCATACATTGCGCAGACGTTGGAACAGAAAAATGTTTTGACGCCGAGTTTCGGAAGATCGCCCGCATCCTTGATATCGCTCTCTTCCGGATAATTAAACCCTCTCGTAAACCGCTCGAGCGTACGGCAGTCCTCGCGCGGAAGCTGCCGTGCATACGCCGCTTTCACATGCGGCAGCGAAAATTTTTCCACCAGATGTTCCACGCACTCGTTATCGTACGGCATGGCATCCTGGGTCATAAAAAGCAGAAGGTCCGCATCGGAACTCTCCGCCATCGCCCTTCTTGTTCCGCCGTGGTCGAACTCGCTTGGCTGGATATGCTCCACCATAATCTTGTCTGAAAGCTGCTCCCACGCCGGATTCCAGAACTTTTTCCCCGTATTCACGACCCGGATCGAACGGATCGGGTAAGTCTGTTTTAAAAGGCGGGGCAGAAGTTCTGCGAACTCCTGCCCTGGTTTATACGTTGGTATCATGACATCAACGGTATATTGACTCATCTTGTCGTATTCTCCCTGTATTTTAATCTCCTGCTACCACAGAATCTGTTGCAGCGCCCGGTCCCTGATTCAGTACATACTCAATCATGCTGTCATCGTAGCCGCTCTTTCTTGCAATGTAATCGCTGTATTCTGTTACAGCCGCCGACGGATCATAGCCAAGAGACGGATACAGATAGGCATGCAGCTCCTTTACATTGTGCTCCAGCGTAACCGGAATTACAACATCAACGCCAAGTGCACTTTCTACATTTTCTCCATAACACAGCTGGAACGGATACGCGTACGATGTTCCCATTTTATACGTTACCGCATGCATGCCAAGCTCCAGAATTTCGCTTTTGGTAAGACTGGTGCTGACATTTCCCATAACTTTATCCAGAATTTCCGGAATCTTCGTCGGATTCTGTTTGATCTTCTGTACCATTAGATTAATAACGATACGCTGACGGCTCGTACGTTTTGCATCATCACCGCCGCCGTAACGGATTCGTGCATATGAGGTGGCAAGTGCGCCGCTGACATGGCGGACTTCCGTATAATCATCTCCAAGATCCTCATCGTACGGGATCGCCTCATATTCCACACCCTGTGCCTCGGATACTTCTCTGTTGTAATTGTTTGCATGAACGCATTCTGCATTTGACATTTCAATATCAAGTCCGCCCAAAACATCAATTGCATCGGCAAGTGCTTTAAAGTTTACCGTAACGTAATCCGTCAGTGCAAGGTCGAGGTTCGTATTCAGCATGGAAAGCATACTCTCCGGGCCGCCGCGGTTATAAGCGGAATTTGCCTTGTCGAACTCGTAATATTCATCCGTATATTTTGCCATGTTCATCCAGGTATCACGCATAATCGACACCATACGGATTTCCTGATTGTCGTGGTCAATACAGCACAGGATAATCGTATCACTGTTCATACTTTCTGCCAGATCAGAGCCCTCCACACCTCTGGCATCCACGCCGACCAGCGCGATCACCTGTGTGCCGGACATCTGTGAAAGTTCGGTGTTCGCTTTGACTTCACTGTTGATCTGAATCTGAGAACTGTCCAGCGTATCCTGATTCATCTTGTCCATCGAACGGTTGATCCATGCATAGACAAACAGAATTCCGGAAAGGATCAGCAGTACTGCAATTTCAATTCCGAAAATAATTTTTCTCCGGCGCATCTTTTTATATCTTCTGCTCTTTTTATAATTTTTCTTCGACATCTCTTTTCCCCTTATCTTTTAGTAAGCGTTTTTATTCACAAATCCTTTGAAAAAGGTCAGGAACAGAATTTTAAAATCAAGTCCCAGTGTCCAGTTTTCAATATAATACAGATCACAGTCAATACGCTTGCGGATGGAAGTGTCCCCACGGTATCCATTCACCTGCGCCCATCCTGTAAGACCGGGACGCACTTGATGTTTTACCATATAACGTGGGATTTCCTCCCGGAATTTTTCTACAAAGAAAGGTCGCTCCGGCCGCGGTCCGACCAGGCTCATATCTCCTTTTAAGATGTTAAAGAGCTGTGGAAGCTCATCAATGCTGGTATGGCGCATGAATTTTCCAAATCCCGTCACACGCGGGTCATTCTTCACGGTCCATGCCTTCTTTTCTTTCTCCTCCGTCTGAACTTCCATCGAACGGAACTTGTACATTTCAAACGGTTTGTTGTGCAGCCCGACACGTGTCTGCCGGTAGATCAGCGGACCCGGCGAGGTCAGTTTGATCATAAGGCACGAAAACAGCATCACCGGCGAGAACAGAACAATCGCCACGAGCGCGCCGAAAATATCCACAATCCGTTTCAGCATCGCGTTGAACGTATTGGAAAGCGGAACATAGCGGATATTAACAACCGGAAGTCCCTGCAGGTCTTCGGTATACGGTTTTGTCGGAATGATGTTGTGGTAATCCGGTACAAACTGGGTATGTACACCGGATTTTTCGCACATGGCAACAATCTCTTCCAGGCGGAAGTATTCGTTCAGCCCAAGGGTAATGGCAATTTCATCCAGTTTGTTTTCCGGCAGAATGACCGAAAGATTATTAATTCTTCCAAGGACCTTGACGCCGCGGTACATCGTTCCCGCTTTGACATGGTCGTCAAGGATTCCGCGGACCAGATACCCCCACTCCGGGTTTGCAATGATCCGGTCGATGTATTCCTCGGTCGCACGGCTGTAGCCGACCATCAGAATCTGTTTCTGGTTGCGGCCATGCTTCCACATATTACTTAAGATATAGTGGATCAGATTTCTTACGATGGTTTCCAGCGTTACGTTCAGCACAAAGAAGATACAGAGCATACCACGGGAAAAATGGACCTGGCGCACCATGTAAAGACTTGCCAGCCAGACCAGAAATCCAACCGTATTCGCTTTTAAAATATTGGCAAATTCCAGGCGTCTTCCCTGAAAACGCTTGGATGCATAGAGATTGAATGCATAGTAGAGCAGCAGATAGCCGGGTACGATATAGAGCAATGCCATCATATACGTCGCCGGCGGCAGAATTCCCCTCTCAGGATGATTGTTCATAACGCCGAGCCGCACATAGCAGTACCAGGACAGTACGTAGGAAAGTGCAAGTACCAGGGCATCGATCAGAACGTGCATCCGGTCAAAATATTTCTGATTATCGTTAATCAAATTCGTTCACCTTATCTGTTTTTTTCGGGTTTCAAAAATTCCCTACCCTTAACTATACAATAAGTTCCAAAAAAGAGCAATCATATTTTTCTAACATTCTTCTTATTTCCGTAAAATTATTAACTTTTTCGTAATCTTTTGAAAAGATCCTTATGCCCGCTCCAGAAATCTCCGGAATACATTGATAAAAAGCTCCCATTCGATAACCAGATATGTCCAAAGGCGTTTCCACTGAAAGCGGATCTTTTTTGCCTTGTTTTCCGGCTTTCTGCAGATGGAAAAGCCATTCTTGATTCCCGCCAGATATTCTTTTCCGTATCCCTTCGATGCAAAGAATACCAGTTTTGCCGAAAATCCAAGGATAAAGGCCGGCAGATTAAACAGGATCTGCAGAACCGGCATGTTTTTATAGATCAGGTAAATATTATTCCGGGATGAATAGCGGATCTTAAAGAGATTATACCGGGAACCGCTCGTTCCGCTTCCGACGTGATAAACTTTTGCCGACGACTCGTACCAGTTCTCGTAGCCTAAAAGCCGCGCACGGTAGCCGATGTCGGTATCCTCCAGGTAAGCAAAATGTTCTTCGTCAAAAAGCCCGGTCTTTTCCAGAAATTCCCGGCGGTAGATCGCCGCTCCGGCGCAGGCTGCAAAAATCCGGTCGGACGTTTCAAATTCACTGACCGGTTTTCCTTTGCCTCTTGCGAACGCCCATCCCAGCATATTATAGTAATTTCCCGCATCGTCGATTTTATCACGCTCCTGATAGGAAATCAGCTTTGCACTGCATGCAAACGCATTCTTTCTTTTACAGATTCCCTCATAGAGGCGCTCGACAAAATCCGGGAACACTTCGGTGTCGTTGTTTAAAAGAATCACATACGGCTCTGTCGACCGGCGGATGCCTTCGTTGACCGCACGGCTGAAGCCATAGTTATCATCGAGCTGGATGATTTTCGTCTCCGGGTAGTGTTCCCGCAGAAACGCACAACTCTCATCCTGTGAACCATTGTCCACGAAATATGTGGTAAATTCCGTAAAGGTCTGCTTTGCAAGCGCTGCAAAGCACGTCTCCAGATACCGGTATCCATTATAATTTGGTATTACAACTGCTACTTTGTCCATGGTTTTACTCCCCTGCCGTCGGCACGCAGTCCATAGTTCCACGATGCCAGCGTTAAATTTGGATTGTAGCAGGGATCTCCTGCCTTTAACAGCCCAATCCAGCGGCTGCGCATAAATTCGATTTCCGACTGGAAGCGGCGCACCTTCTTCTCGTCATCCTCTGCTCCCCTGGATTTCGATTCATAATGGTACAGCTCCACGTGCGGATTGTATACGATTTTATAACCTGCTTTTCCAATGCGCAGGCACAGATCAACATCATTGAAAGCAACGGACAGTTCTTCTTCAAAGCCGCCGACCTCCTCAAAGACCTCTTTTTTCATCATCATGCACGCTGCTGTCACCGCACTCACATTCATCTGGAGCGATGCCTTATGCAGGTAGCCGCTTCTTCCGCGCGCCAGTCCTAAAAAGGCGTGGCCCGCAATGCCGCCGATACCGATGATGATACCCGCATGCTGCACCGTGTTGTCCGGGTAATACAGCTTCGCGCCGACCGCCCCGATCTGCGGTCTCTGCAGATTGGACACCATCTTTTCCATAAAATCGGGTGTGATAACTTCCATATCGTTATTCAGAAACAGGAGATACTCTCCTTTTGCTTCTTTTACGCCGAAATTATTAATCGCAGAATAGTTGAAGCCCTGTTCTGGATACTTCAGAACACGGATTCCCTGCGCTTCAAGCTCTTTATAATAGGAAAATGTTGCTTCCTCTGTACTGTTGTTCTCAATGATCAGAATCTCGTACGATGGATACGTACACTTCTTTTGGATCGATTCCAGACAGGTGCGTAACGTATCGGCCTGATCCTTGTTCGGGATCAGAATCGAAACCAGAGGCGTTCCCCGCAGTTTATAATCCACATCATAGAAACCATAATCCGAACGCAGTGTGACGGTTCCCTCTTCGCCGCAGCGCGCAAGGTTTCCCTCAATTGCTTTTTTACCTGCCTCATACGCATACAGCTTGCTTGCCGGATTGTCCGCGGTGGAAGCGCTGTGGACCCTCCAGTGATATAAAACTCTCGGAATGTGTACAATTTTTCCCGCCATTTCCGTGCAGCGGAAGATATAATCATAATCCTGCGCCCCATTGTATTCCGGACGAAGGCCGCCGGTTTTCTCCGCAATCTCCCGCCGTACAACGAAGAAATGGCAGATATAATTGTTTGACCGCAGCAGATCCAGATTGAAATCCGGTTTGAAATGCGGCTGGAAATACTCGGACAGATCGGTCCGTACCTTGTCCTCATCGGTATAGAAAACATCGATGGACGGATCTTTTTCCAGACGGATGGCAATTTCAAAGAGCGCATCCGGCGCAAGCAGATCGTCGTGATCCATAAAACCGACGAAATCTCCCGCTGCGGCGGCAAGCGCTGCATTTGTATTCTCTGCAATGCCGATATTTTCCGGAATCGGAACGTTCTTTACGCGCGGATCTTTTCCGGTATATTCTTTCAGGATGCGCGCCATAGTCTCATCCTCCGGGCTGGCATTTCCGATCACCAGTTCCCAGTTTTCATAACTCTGTTTTTCCAGGGATTCGATCATCTGACGCAGAAAAATTTCCGGCGTACGGTAAGCCGGAACAACAACGCTGATCTTCGGACAATAAGAAAATTTATGATTTTTCTGACGCGCCAGGTCCTCCTCTTTTGCGCAGTACTGCTCCCGCCACGGTCCGTACGGAACCTCCTCCGGCTCCATCCGCTCCGAAAGACGGATCAGGAATTCCTTTGGGCCATAATGTTTCAGGTAACGCAGTCCCTTCTGTATGTTGTAAGGTTTCAATTTCCGTATAAAACGGAGCCATTTCATATCTGACACTTTTTTTAACTCCTTGGGGTTTTTGTTTTTCAGGTTTTTTGTTTTTTCCGTATGAACTCGTTCGCATTATACTCTATTTTACTGCATTTTGCAAATACCGACTGAAAATATTAAGAATTTATGTGTTTCTTCCCTGCTCGCTTTATGTTATAATAATAAAAGTGTGTCTAATACATTTTAGAGAGATCCGCTGCCCGGACAGTCTTATGCAGCTGTACCCGCTGGATCAGAAGGAGTGAGTTATGATTAGAAAGAATTCTGCAGCCCGCACATTTTTATGCCTGTTGCTTGCTTTTGTTTTTGCCGCGTCCTGCCTCCCGCAGACGATTTTTGCCACAACCGATAAAAAAACAGTCACCACCTGGCCCGAAGGACCGGAAAACAATTCCGGCGCTGTCTGTTTACTCGATGCCGATACTGGGGCTGTTTTATACGATAAAAACATGGACGAGCAGCGCTATCCTGCCAGCATCACCAAGATTCTGACGGCTCTGCTGATCATTGAAAACAAGCAGATGACCGACACCGTTACCTTCGGCGAACATGCTGTCAGCGAATCCATTCCGGGAAATGCCCGCATCAACGTTCAGCTTGGCGAAACGATCACAGTGGAGGATGCTCTTCACGCGATTCTTCTTGCCTCGGCAAATGAGGTCTGCACACAGCTTGCCATCGACATTGCCGGAAGCGAGGAAGGTTTCGCCGCCATGATGAACGAACGCGCCGCTGCACTTGGTTGCACGAATACCCATTTTGTCAATGCAAACGGTCTGCCAGATCCGAACCACTACACCAGTGCACACGATATGGCACTCATTATGCAGGAGTGCATCAAAAACGAGACCTTCTGCCGCATCGAGTCCGATCTGACCTACACAATTCAGCCGACCAATATGACCTCGACACCGCGTGATCTTCAGAACCACCACGCATTGCTGTTCCAGGACGGTCAGTGGGGATACAAGGGTGCTTTCGCCGGAAAGACCGGTTATACCGATGAGGCACACAACACACTCGTTACCGCTGCCAAGCGAGGCAATATGACGCTGGTCTGCGTTGTTTTAACCTGTGATAACCTCGATTATATCAACGATACCCGTACCGTACTTGATTTCGGTTATGATAATTTTACACATTATACCCTGAAGAACGCAAAAAAGGAAATTCTTTCCGGTGTGGTAACGCTTCCAAAGAATGCGAAAATTGAAACTGCAACCTACACCGATCCGGACGGCGCTTCCGTTGAGGAACCGTACACCCGCCAGTATTTTTTCGATGATCACTTCATCGGAACAGCCGAGGTTTCCGCTCCAGGTACTGTTTCCGACAGTTCTTCGGTTTCCTCCGATTCATCAGAAGAAACCGACAGCACAGATATTCCAACACCGGAAGAAACCAAGAAAATTTCTTTTCTCTCCACACTGCTCTATATTCTGCTTGGCCTGAACGGTGTCGCTTTTCTGATTCTGATCATTGTCGTGATCAACAACGCGAGAAAGAGACGGAAACGCAGAAACAGACGCCGCAATAACCGAAACAAACGGCACTGATCTTCTAATTTATAAGCAATCAGGACCTCCCGTCCAACGGGTGATCCTGATTCAAGAGTTCGACGGAAGTCGAACTTTCCTATAAGAAGTAAAGAATGGCATCGAAAACGCAACCGATTTCGATGCCATTTGGGTATAAAGCAGAGCTACCGCCAGAAATATTTGCTAGTGCGACAGCCCTTTTTGTTGCTTATTTATTTTCCAAGATACTGTTCTAAAATCTGTGGTTCGATTCTTTTCCAGTTTCTTTCCTTTACCGTCTCTTCTGCTCCCGTATCCAGTTTTTTCCTCAGTTCCGCATCTGTCAGAATACGCTCAATCGCCGCTTTTGCCTCCGCGAGATTTCCCTGCGGATAGAGAATACAGTTTTCCCCATCTTTCAGGTATTCCAGATTGCCACCGTTCGGCACAGCAACGACGTAGCCGCCGGACGCCATCATCTCAAGCGGCGGATAGGAAAAGCTCTCCAGCAGGCTTGTTTTCAGCAGGATATCACACGCCGCATAGACTTCCGGTGTTTTTTCATACGGAACCCGGTGTAAAAAGCGGTCCACGCGGTACCAGGATTTCGGATTTCCATTGTAGGACATGTACCAGATCTCGAATTTTTCCAGATCCAGCTGTTCCACGATACGGAAGCTCTCGTCCACGTTTTTATGCTCCGCGCTGCAGTCTCCCTCGATCAGAATCCGAATTTTTCCCTGCAGATCCCGCCCCCGTTTCGGATAGAAGGACGGATCGATGCCGTTCGGAAGATAGACTGCTTCGGTATGGTATTCCTCCCGCAGCCAGTTCTGACACCATTTGGAAATGGTTACGTACTCCATCGGGCTCCTCATCCGGTAAGTCGCCGAAGTTGCGATCCGGTACGGGCTTCCCGGCGGATAAAATCCAACTTCAAAATTCTGCACCAGATATTTTTTCTTTCGGATCTTACTGGACTGTTCGACGAACTCTGCGGTATTCCACATCGTCGCTACCGCAAGATCCAGCGTTCCCTGCAGTTTCTCTCGCTCGGCCGACAGCACCGGAAAATGGAAATCACCCTCATGATACCACTCCGCCTCCCCTTCCAGAGTAAAGAGGCTGACCTGCGCTCCTGCTTTTACCAGCATTTCCGCATGAAGAAGTGCAACGCGGATGCCTCCGCTGATCTCCATCGCTGGAAGCACAAAGGCACAGCGTAGATTCCAGTGGCGCTCCACCCACTCGCAAATCCCGGTGGCATGAAAGATTGTGACACACTCGCGGCTGCACCGGCCATATGCCCGTCCGGCAATGGCTTTTCGTGCCGGTTCGTCGTCGATCAGCCACTGCAGTTTTTCCAACCACTCCGCTTCGTCTCGGCAGAGTACGCCGTCTTCTCCATCCTGTACCATCTCAGCAAAAGCGCCGAGATTGCTGGCTGCTGTCACGGTCTGCACCAGAGCCGCTTCCACCCATTTATTTTCCGATTTCGCACGGTTAAAAATCGTATCGGTAAGCGGAGCCAAGTTGATATCCACCGACGCAATCCGCTCCGGCAGTTTTTGGTAATCGACAAATCCCTCCATCTGGATCTGGGAAGCAAACAGTTTCAGCTCCACCGGGAGTTCCAGAATTCCCACGATGAGGAGTTCCAGGTTCGGATTTTTGCCAAGCAGCTGTTTCAGCACCGGAACGATCATCTCGATGTCGTCCAGATGCGTCGCACTGCCGCTGAAATAGCCAAGGCGTACTTTTTTCGCCGTTCCATCTGCTTCGTTCTTTTTCTGTTTTTCTTTTAACACCGCCTCGGACAGTAGCAGCATCTCATCTGACGCACAGTTGCGGTTGATCAGCACCTCCGGTACGTACTGCTTCAGTTCTTCTGCCAGCGCCGCTGTCGTCGTAACCGCCGCATCACAGAGGGAAAGCAGCTCGCCCATGTTTCGGACATTCTGATCGTATGCCTGCCGTTCTTCCGGCTGCATCCGGTCGAGAAACGGAATCTGATCGGTGTATTTCGTATCGATCACAAGATCATCCACATCGTACCACAGAGGCTTGTTCATCTGCTTTGCCATTGTGGCAAATTCCCGCAGGGTGTCCGTCATCGGGCAGCGGAAAATCACGAACGCGCCGTAGCAGCGTACCATCCAGGGCTTCAGCTCCTGAAAATAAACCGTATCACACGTATATCCGCCTGCCTCCAGCTGCTCCATCTGATGCACCACGCGGTACCGGTGTGGATGCGGCAGCTGTTCATTGCAGCCACTGATAAAGAGAATATCCCGGTAGACCCGGGATTTTTCTCTCTGAAACTCTTTTTCTTTTTTTGCCCGCGCAAGGTACCCTTTCGTACGCCCAGCCAGACCGCCGATTCCTTCTTCTGCAACAGCTTTTTTTAATTTTGCTGTCAGCACTGAAATTTTTTCCAAACGTTTCACCGCTTTCTTTCTCTGTTCCGCTTACCGCAATCCGTAGTAGTTCTGCAAGTACATCGGATAGATGATTCTCGCCCAAGTGAATGCCGCTAATGCCGCTGCCGCCACACAGACCAGAATACAGAACAATTTTTCATACTTCTGTAGTTTTTTCTCCCGTTTCAGGAACGCCTGCACACCCTTCGTCACGAAATACATCAGCGGAATCAGCATCGGCATGCTGTATCGTCCCTGCGGCTGAAAATCAGAGCTGTAGGAATAATATGCATTCAGATAGTTTGGAATCAGCAGTGCAAACACATTTGCCCAGGTAAACCATCCTGTTTTACTCCATTTTCTCTTTGTTTTACCAGCAATCGCCGTCTGTGTGCCATCGGCATTCCAGAAGAAAAAGTCTCTCTGGCAACAGTTCCGCATCAGAATGAGGCCGATGCCAAGACAGCAGAGGTATGGAACAATAATCATTTTGGAAAGATAAATCCTATTATAGCCAAAAGCACCGACAAAGCTGTACAGCACTGTCACAAGCCAGTCATGCTCCAGATAAACTGGTCTGTAGAAGATCATACATAGCATGGAGTCGCCTTTTTTCTGGAATGTTTTGCTGTTCGATGGCTTGTACTTAGCTCTCGCATACAGTTCCGCACACGCACTCGATGTCTCTCTTCCCAGAAAATCCCCGTGATAGAGAATTGCATTTCGAATAAACCACCACAAAGCAATGACACAGACGATCACAAGAATAAAAAGACCTTTCTGGATCATCTCTTTCCAACGCTCTTTTGGTGCCTTTTCCTGATCGGTCAGCATCGTTCCCACAAAGAAGAAAAATGTCGTCAGGATAAATCCATACGCATTGTAATACGACAGGAAACAAAGACCCATTCCAATGGCAGACACTGCACAAGTTGTCCAGTTCCATCCTTCCTTATACGCCTTGACCCAGGAATAAAAAATAATAGCCGTTGAACACATGGCGAGCGCATCGCAGTTGACGTAAGAATACAGAATCACATTTCCCGGCAGAAAGACAACCAGTGCGGTAAACATCCATGCATACCGCCTCGGAAACAACAATTTTGCTGCCTTCAACACAACCCATGCCATCAACGCTCCAAGCAGTACA
Source organism: Fusicatenibacter saccharivorans (assembly GCF_015557635.1). Lineage (GTDB taxonomy): Bacteria > Bacillota > Clostridia > Lachnospirales > Lachnospiraceae > Fusicatenibacter > Fusicatenibacter saccharivorans. The sequence continues at coordinate 184,582 of NZ_JADNOP010000003.1, read as the reverse complement.
TTAACAAACCGGGCGGAAAGCAGCAGCATCCATTCATTTGTTGTAAAAAGACTCATGCCTTTCATCAGAACGGCTGATGCCATGTAAGAAAGGATGGGATTAAACGCATAGGAGGTTCCCCAGTCCTCATTCCGGATCAGTGGATCATCTCCGCGCGGAAGACTTCCGTGTTCATAGATAAACTGTGCAATCTGATAGCGCATTGATTCATCCGCCGAAAAATTGTATCGCTGCGTACAGGACCATAAAAAGTAAAACAGGAATACACCGAACACAAACAGAATTTCTATTCTGTGTTCTCTGCTCACATCCTTACTGCAGTTTTTTCTCATCTTCCTCAATTCCCTTTAACATGCTTGCATAAACTTTTTCTGCTTCTTTGTACCAGGAGGTTCCCTTTACGAAATCCATTCCCTTTTTGCGGATTGTAGCCAGCTCATCCGGGTGGTTGAAGTAATATTCCATTCTGTCTGCGATCTGGATCGGATCATAGTCAACCAGAATGGAGTTTTCCTCATTTACCATCCAGCTGCTGTTTGCACCCTTGGAGCAGACAGCGACCGAGTTGCAGGCCATAACCTCGAACGGTACGAGGGAAAGGTTGGTATTCGAAATAACAAGGCACATATCACAGATCGCATAGGAATCTGCCAGCACCTGCGGTGTTACGATACCTAAATTTCTGTGTTTGAACGGAATCTCATAGCCGCTGACATCCCATCCCGCGAAAACAACCTCGATCTCTGGCATTCTGCGGCACAGCTCATTGAGTGCCAGCATACCGAGCTCGAAATCACGTCTCGGGGTAACCGGGCGCGCATAGAAAAAGACTCTCTTTTCGTTGTCCGGTTTTTCTTTCGGCTGATATACTTTGTCATCGTAGGAGAAATGGAAGCTGTCTGCCTGCATGCCGTACTCATTTCTCATGATGTCTCTTAACCAATCACCTGCAGTGATTCCGCGGAATCCCATCTTATAGGTGTTCTCAGCAAATTCATACTCGGAACCGTGTGCATAGAAATGCGGCTCGAAATCCTGTACGAAGTAAAACTTCGAAATCGTATTCTGGAATTTTCTTACGTAGTAAGCGGTGGTCCAGGAGGTTGCTACGGTTGCATGTGCAAATTTCATCTGGGATACATCGCAGTAAACTTCTACTTCCGGCACAAGAAGCGGGAAGTACTCTTTTAGGAATTTTCGGATGGACGCATTATCCTGAAAATTCGGGGACATGTAGAGATAAACTCTACTGTGGAAACCGAGGCGCTCCAGGTTGGAAATAAAACGGAAAATGGTGGTATGACCGCCGGAACCAGGTCCCATTTCCGGTACAACCCAATTCAGGATCTTTTTCTTGTCGTTTTTATGTTTCTCATACTCTTTTTGATTGAACGGGATCGGATCGTTGTCTACGACAAATCTGTAAAATCCGATGACGTTGTTCTTCGGCGGTACAGCCGGCTCATTGCCCTGTTTTGCGCGCTCAATCGTTTCTTTTAATCCATGATTCTTCAGATACCGTAACGCACGGTATGCTACATTTGGTTTTTTCACGTTTCTTTTTCCTTTCTTCTATGCATGTCTCTGATCGTACTGCTGCGAAATGTGACGATCCAGGAACTGTTGTTTCCGTTTGGAATACAGATGGTATTTTCCGCCGAGATAGCCGCCCACAAAGCGGTCAAAATTGCGAAACAGGGAGTAAAATGCCCAGTGGATTTTCTCTTTTTTACTGAGCGGCTGCTGACGGATATACACACAGTCCCCTCTCACCTGCCGGTACAGCATGCCCGGAAGCTGCGTCCATTTCTGTGCAATCATATACTGATGAACTTCATATAATCCCTTCTGCTCATCATAATACCGTTTGAAATACGTTCTGAGTTTGAAATTGTGGGAATGATATACTGGCGCATACGGGCAGTATACTTTTTTGAATCCGAGTTCAATCATCTTTCTCGCCCAGATCTGATCCTCGGCAAAGTTGACATCCTCATACGGATATTTTTCAAAAATATCTCTTCGGATACAGGAGTTATTGTCGGAGAAAAACGCCAGATAATGACGATATCCTTCTTCTCTTTCGTAGCGTTCCGGATCATCAAGGTGGAAAATCGTATTAGTTTCTCCAAATCCTTTAAAATGGCCATCCAGATCACGCTTGTCAAGCAGATTGCAGTCCGGATACGGATAATGAATCCCGAATCCTCCCACGATTTCCGGGTCCATCTTCATGGCATCAATGAAATTCTGCAGCCAGGTATCGGTCGCTGGAAGCGCATCCTGCGTAATAAAGATGATATACGTTCCGTTTCCTTTGGAAGCCCCATAGTTTCTCGTTTTTCCATGTCCAAATTCGGACGGCTCAATCTGAAACAAACGGCATGGATATTTGCGGATCACATCGAGCGTTCCGTCCTTTGACCCGGAATCCACGCAAATTACTTCATATTCATACTCTGTCTTCTGTTTGAAAACAGCATCCAGCACTTTTTCAAACAGATGCCCACCATTTTTGGTAGGAATGACAATGGATACATCCATAGTTATTTACTCCTTTTTATCACATGCTGCACTTTATCTGCCATACGCACAACCTTACGCTGGCGCATCCGCTCCAGCTCTTCCTCCAGAAACTGCTTCTGTTTTCTCGTTTCCTGGAGTTCTTCTTCCCTGTGTGCAAGTGCCGCTTTTTCTGCTTCGATTTCTGCCTGCAGCTGGCCTTTCCGATAAATCTCCCCGTTCAGTTCATCCCTCAGATCTTTATTCTGACGGATATATTGAATAAACTGGGACGTAACGCCATCGCCTTTGTAGTAAATCCGGTAATCAATCCGGATCTGTTCATAACCGGCATTCCGGAATTTCAGAACCGGCGTTCCAAGGAAATAATAGTCGTCGATAATCTCAAGCTCGGCGTTGTGCGAAAAAGCGATACGTTCCGTCTTTCCATCGCTACATACGCCCGCGAGAGAACGGATTTTAATGACAGCCCCCTCTTGCATCAGCTGAAGGGAAAGCTCTCCGTCCGCGTCTGCCTTTTCAAGCATCATCACCTTCTGCTCATCCAAGCCGAAGCAGTCCTCATAATAGAGTTCTCTCTCCTCCGGTGCTGTTTCGGTGAGCACAACCGGGTACATCATTTTTTCTTTTTCCCAGATAGAAAGCGGATAATTGTGCCGGTGCAGTTTTCCATAGAACGTGGCGAGCGCATTTGGCTCACCCTTTCCGGCCGCGAATTCCTGGAAGCACTCTTCCATATGGTAGTATACCGGAATCTCTTCCATGGAAATACCACCAATGGCGTACAGTTCTTCCTGCTCTTCCTTCGTCAGTGCACTCGCCGCCTCCTGTAAAAAGACGCTCCGCGCATAGATAAATGCAATCGGTACGGCAAACGGGAATACCCACTCGTAGTCTGCCACCCAGACCTTTTCTCCATCCAGAAGAAGGTTGCCCGGAATCATGTCAATATTGGAAATCTCCGCCGCGGCAAGTCCTTCTTTCAATGCCGGATGGCCGAACACCTCACAGAACGCATCGGTTTCCACAAAGGATTTCTGCCCTTTTGCCGATGCAATGATCTGATACAGCAGTTCATAATCCTTTTTCAGCGATGCAAAATCTTTTTCTTTTCCATGACGGGAAATGCGCGTTTCCAGACTTTCCCCTTCTACAAAAGGAAATGCAAGCGCGCATTTTTCTTCATCCAGTTCGCATGGGCAGATCTGTACGTCCGCATAGGCGTACAGATGCTCCAGCTTTCTATAGTTTTCATACATATGCCGGATGTGGAGTTCTCCCTCTTTCTGCAGCGGAAGCTTCCACACACGCCGGATCCCATCCTCTTCTGTAATCCGGGTCATAATCTGAAATTCGTTCCGACGTTCTCTCGAAAATTTCGTATACAGAACTTTCCTCATACGTTTACTCCTTTTTCTCCACTTCAATCAGAAAGGAATTGGAAAAAACCGGAAACAAACCGGACTTCAGGATTCCGTCAAATGCTTTGCCTTCGTCAAAAAGTGTGATCCTGTCAGCATCAAAATTCCGCTGATTTTTTCTCAATTCACCCGGCTTCGGCAGATATTCATCCGAATAAATGACCGCCGGAAATTTGTAATCCGGATAAGGATAATAAAACTTAAACTTCGAAAAACCGTTTTCCTGCAGCATCTGCTCCAGCTCCGGTTTGCTGAATGTCTCGACAAAATCGATCCCCGGATATCCTTCAATTCCGACAAATTCCCGGCCCACATGGTCTTCCCTGCAGCCGGCAAAATACTTCAGTCCCAGACGGTTCTCAATCGCAATCAGGATTTTTCCGCCCGGTTTTAAGAGACGATTGATCTTTTCCAGATATTCCGGATACGGATTATCCTTTCCAATATAGCTTTTTGCATACTCCAGAACACCGATCAGTGTCACGTAATCGAAGCGTTCTTCCATTTTTTCTGCAACAACATTAAAGTTTCCAACCATAATCTCCAGGTTGGACGCATCCTGATTTTTGTAGGCATTGATCGTACTGCGCCGCTTCGACAGATCGTTTGCCACTACCCGCTTTGCATTTCTGCAGAGCACGCCGGAAATGGCTCCGCAACCGGCTCCGACTTCAAATACGGAAGCATCGTCTTTCCACTCATACCAGTCCAGAATATTTTCCCGTTCCGGAGAGAGATGATAAAAAATCGGCCAGCTTTTTTCTGTGAGGATTACCTTCTGGTAATCCTCTTTCGGCGTCGTCTTGACGATCTCCAGCAGCCGGTCCTCAATGCTGCCGTCGCTGTAAGCATCTTCGCCGTCATAATAATCCAGGTTCAAAAGAACATTTCCTATTGTTTCTTTCATATAACCCCCGTCGTTTATCCTCCGCATCCTACTCGTAGGTCACGGTAGAGTTCATATCAAAAAATCCTACGGTGTCTTTCATGGAGAAGACTTCCAGAAAGCAAGCATCGTACAGTCTGTGGTGGATCACCAGCTCTTCCAGATGGTAGCTGGTACATCCAAACGACATCAGATACTGTCCGCTCTGCAGCGGCATGATCTGGTCAAAGCATACCGTGACGGTCTTTCCTGCTTCCACCACGTCTTTTGTGTAATCCTCCAGCGCCGTATTCGTTCCGGTAATCTCCGTTCCCTTCCGGTCTTTGATCGAAAAGGCAAAAATCGGATGCTCCATCGTTTCATGGAACTTGATTTTCATCTTGATGCGGAATCTCTGGTTTTTATCCACAGAAGATGTAATCATACCTTTGTGGTCGATAATCGCAAAGTCCACGATCTCCGCAGCCTTGTCTCCATACTCTACCAGCTGCGCATTCGCAATCAGGCGTTCTCTCCAGAGGCCTTTTTTCGGCTTTTCTGCCGATACGGCACCGGATGCATCTGCTTCGGTTCTCTCTTCGGTCTCTTCTGCACTCTCTTCGGTCTCTTCCTCTTCTTTTGTCTCGTCATCGTACTGGTTGGCAAGAATCTTCTTGTAGACATCGACTGCCTCGGACGACTTTCCGACCATCACCTGTTTTCCTTTGTTGATCAGAAGGCATCGTTCACAGTATTTGATAACACTTCCCATATCGTGGGAAACAAAGAGAATCGTTTTTCCTGCTTCTTTTAAATCATTGAATTTTCGGTAGCACTTCGACTGGAAGAAAATATCTCCGACACTTAAGGCCTCATCGACAATCAGAATATCCGGATCCACGTTGATCGCAACCGCGAAGGCAAGGCGGGCAAACATACCGCTCGAATATGTCTTCACCGGCTGATTAATGAAATCTCCGATCTCAGCAAACGAAATGATGTCGTCAAGTTTTGCCTTCATCTCCTCCTCGGTATAGCCAAGCATCGTTCCGTTCAGGAAGATGTTCTCAATACCGGTATACTCCATGTTAAAGCCGGCACCCAGCTCCAGAATAGCACTGACTCTTCCTTTTAATTCCACATTTCCGCTCGTTGGGTTTAAAACACCTGTGACGATCTTCAGCAGTGTGGATTTTCCGGAACCGTTCGTTCCGATAATGCCGACACACTCGCCCTTATGCACCTCAAGTGAGATATCCTCCAGCGCAAAATGATCGGTATGATAGTTTTTATGTGTCAGCGAAAGCGATTCTTTCAGACGGTCCATCGGCTTTTCAAACAGCTTGTAGACCTTGCTGACATGGTTAATTGAAATTACTGTTTCTGTATTTTCTGTGCTCATTCCATCCTCCTATAATACATCTGAGAAATGAACCCGGAGGCGCTTGAACACTTTGGAACTGATTAGTCCTGCCATAAGCACAAAAGCCCAGAAGTAAAGGGTGTGCCATGGATGCTCGAAGAACCAGAGTCCATTCATAAAGCTGTCACGATATCCCTGGACAATATAGTACAGAGGATTCAGCTTCAGAAGGCTGTTCAGCCAGTTCGGAATATTCGGAATTGTTGTGGTATCCCACAGAATCGGGGTTGCCCACATGCCGACATTCAGAATTACATTGATAATCTGGCCGAAATCGCGGAAAAACGGTGTGATGGAACAGGTCAGATAGGAAAGTACAACGACGAGACAGATCACCGCAAAGGTATAGTACCCGATCTGGATAATCTGAACCGGCGGAAGTTTTCCCATCAGTGCAAAAATCAAAATAGCAAACACAATAAAGAACAGATGTACAAACAGGGAAGAAATCACCTTCACAATTGGAAGCACACTGATCTTAAATACAACCTTCTTTACCAGGTAACTGTATTCCAGCAGACAATTTGACGCACTTGGCAGTGCATCAGAAAAGAAGAACCACGGAATAATACCGGAAACCAGCCAGCAGATATACGGATATCCAGTGGCAGCTGGCTGTACACGCAGTCCGAGCTGAAACACGACAAAATAAACAGCAACCGTCACCATCGGCTGAATGAATGCCCATACGATGCCAAAATACGCTCCGGCAAATTTGTTGCGGAAATCATTTTTCGACAGTTTCCAGATCAGTTTCCGGTTCTGATAAAGTTCTTTGAATACGTTCATAAATGTTTTTTACTCCTTATTTCTTTAAATCCTTAATTCCGCCCCATTTATGATCTTTTTCCGAAATAATCAGATCTTCTTTTGTCATTCCTTCCGGCATCGGCCACTCCACGCCGATCTCCGGATCGTCAAAGTACAGACCGCCCTCATCGTTTGGATGATAGAAATCGGTACATTTATAAGCAAACTCTGCATAATCAGAGAGTACGATAAATCCATGTGCAAAGTTCTTCGGAATAAAGAACTGTTTCTTATTTTCTGCGGAAAGCAGGACGCCGAACCATTTTCCGTAGGTTTTGGATCCCTCGCGAAGGTCAACCGCAACATCGAATACTTCTCCGTTTACCACGCGTACCAGTTTGTCCTGCGGGTAATTGATCTGGAAGTGAAGTCCACGCAGGACACCTTTTTTGGATGCAGACTGGTTATCCTGTACGAACTGGACATCAATGCCGGCTTCTTTAAAATCATTGTAATTGTATGTCTCCATAAAATATCCGCGCTCATCGCCGAATACGGTCGGGGTAATTACTTTTAATCCTTCAATTTCACAAGATTCTACTTTAATTTTTCCCATTTTTCTTTCCTTTCTCTTCTCCACAAAAATGTGAACAGATCTTTTTTTGACCTCTTTTGTGTCTACAATCTTTGCTATTATACCATTCTTTTCTGAGAAACTCAAGAACCCATTTTCACGCCCGCCCCGCCGCTTTTTATGTAAATTCCCGGATTTTCATTTTCCACTCGTATTTTTTAAGAAAATACTATTTTTTTCGTAAAGTTTCTGTTATAATATCGTAAGTTCCCAGTTATATTTTATACCTAACGCTACCTGTTTGTTACCTATTATAAAACACTAAAGAAAACTGGAGGTTATTTACTGTGTCTCGCAAAAAAGTACAGCATGTTGGAAAGATACTTTTTTCCATTCTTTCCGTTCTGTTAGGATTCCTTGGGATCCTTCTTTTTACGTCTTCCCGCTGGATGCTCGCGACCTGGGCGCATCTTGATATGGAAGAACTTGTTTATCACTTAAAGGCACCCCTTGAGGGTACCAGCAAGGATGTGCTCTGGAGTTACGTCTGGTCCTGCGGCATGATCTCTTTTGCCGTTCTTGCTATTCTGATCGCGCTTTTTATTATCCTGCGCCATCGGAAGAAAGTGGAAATCATTCTCGGTTGCATCTGCATTGCCCTGGGAATCGCTCTTTCTTCCTATTCTCTTTATAATGTCTGGACGACGCTGGATATCGATACTTACCTGCACATTCAGAACAGCTACAGCACTTTGATCGAAGATAATTACGTCAATCCGTCCCAGACAACGATTACATTCCCGGAAAAGAAACGGAATCTGATCTATATTTATCTGGAATCAATGGAAAGCACCTATTCTGATAAAAAAGACGGCGGTGCTTACGACCACAATTTTATTCCCGCCCTGACTAATCTTGCCCTGGACAATATCAATTTTTCCAACTCCGACAAGCTGGGCGGCGCTTATCCGACAACCGGAACCACCTGGACCATGGGCGGTCTCTTTGCACAGACTTCCGGTCTTCCGCTGAAGCTTTCGATTCAAGGCAATGAGATGGCTTATCAGGACAGCTTTTTTCCGCAGCTTTCAACACTTGGCGACGTTCTCAATGAAGCCGGCTACAAACAGTACTTTATGATGGGTTCCGATGCCGCATTCGGCGGACGGAAGAATTACTTCACTTCGCACGGTGATTATGAAATTGACGATTACTACTGGGCGATCAGCGAGGGACTGATCCCGGAAGGCTACTACCAGTGGTGGGGCTATGAAGATGCCAAACTGTTTGAGTATGCAAAAGATAAACTGACGGAGATTTCCAAGAATGACGAACCGTTCAACTTCAGTATGCTGACTGTTGCCACCCACTTCGAGGACGGCTACAAATGTGACGAGTGTGATGAAAAGCAGTACGGAGATGACCACTACGGTATGGTGATTGACTGCTCCAGTTCCCGTGTCAGTGAGTTTATAGACTGGATCAAGGAACAGCCTTTTTATGAAAACACGACTATAATTCTTTCCGGTGATCATCTGACCATGGACTCTGATTTTTGTGAAAACATCGATGAAGATTATCAACGTTCTACTTATAACGCTATTTTAAATTCACCCATTCTTCCGGTTCATGAAAAAAATCGGATTTTCACCACGATGGATATGTTCCCAACTACTCTCGCAAGCCTTGGAGCTGTCATTGACGGTGACCGTCTTGGACTTGGTACGAATCTTTTTTCAGACAAGCCTACACTTGCCGAAGAACTTGGCTTCGATGAACTGAATCGCCAGCTCTCTATGGGCTCCCGATTCTTCGATGAACTTGATGCTGATCTTACCCCCGTCTGGGTCGGCGATGGCGAATATCAGAAATTTTATATTAAGGAAGAAGATCGATTTGCCAATAACGAATGGGTAACTTACAATCCACATCAGCTCTGGGCTGACGGTAAGCAGTCTTATTTTATTGATAAGGACGGCCACGCGGTTTCCGGCTGGCAAAAGCTTGAGGATGGGAAATGGTATCATTTTTCCGAGTCGGATTACCATCTCATCGAGGGTCCTTGCGATACAAATCCTGAATTGGAAGAGGAAACACCCGACTCCACTTCGGTAAGTGACATTTCCTCCGCTTCTTCTTTTACAGAAAACGATTTGGATTCCACAGTCTAAAGTTCTTCTTCTGGAATAGATGAGGACGATTTCTCTGAAAATGAGGATAATTCCAAAACCATCAGACATCTAGGCTCTTCTGCGGAAGATGATCCTCACGACCTGTCTCCTATCGATTATCAATAAAAATTTGATAACGATTCAGATCTATGCAATATAAAATAAAATCCCGCAGAAAAAGTTTTCATTTCTTTTTCTGCGGGATTTTTATTTTGCAAAATATTTAAAGCAGTATACGCTTAACTATTGTCTTACGTACAAAAATATGTTTTTTCCCATTTTTTTCACCTGTGTAAGGATCCACTGGATCAGTAAGGCAACAAAAATCGCTGCTAATAAATACAGAATTTTTGTCTGTTCTACGTCCTTCGGCATATAATACCACCAAATATCACTTTTACATCTTGACCAGTCAAACTTCAAAAACAGCTTTGTGCCATTCGCAATTGTTCCGAAAGCAACTTTTACAAGTAAAAAACCCAAAAACTGATTTTCCATAATCGAAAATGTGTTGTCTGCAAGAAGATTAATCCACTTTTTTCTTCCAAATACTGGTTCCATTATCGTTGCAATCCGCATCCAAAGTGCAATTCCCAAAAAACCAATAATAATTGGCATGACCGGTCCTTGATTAAAGTCATTGCACCACGCTGGCGTATAAGCCAACCTAGTTTTATAATGAAGAAAAATCATAAGTTTTGCAGCAAACACAATCGCAAAATACACTACAGATGGAATCCTGTCCACATATTTCTCCAGTATCTTTTTATAAAAAATACCCATTGCATAAAACGGAGCAAAATACAGAATTCTGACCACTGTCAGCCACCAGCTGGTGCGATATTCCATAATCGCCAAAAAATTGCCGCCCATTCCAATAAGTACTGCCCCTGCAAAAAATATCCATTCCGGTATCTGCCATCCTTTTCGCTTAAAAAATGCCCGAATCATACAATTTAATATTTCTACCATAAACAAGGGCACAATATACCAGCCGGCCATATTAAGGACAAACTGATGCCCATCGTTTAAAGGTGAAATCAGAATATTGTGCAAATTAAATTTTCCACCAATTTGAAAGCCCCACCGATGTAATAACCTGACAAGCAGCCCATACGCAATCGTATACCCATACATTGGAAGTATCAGGGTACGAAGCTTTTTACAGACATATCTCCCCGGTCGTTTCAGTGCTGCATCTTTAAAAAAATATCCTGAACAAAAAGTAAACAGCGCCAGATGGATTCCCTCATACGGAAACCATTGCGCAAAGTCCAAAGAAATTCCACCACCATCACAATGTCCCGCAACAACCATCAGAATCGCCACAGCATATAATATCTTAAAACGATAATCTATTTTTTTCTTATTCATAATCAAAAGCCGTTCGTTTGTTGTACGCAGACCCCCTATTTCAAAGGACAAGGACTGCTTAGCTGATATCGCTTTCTTTCCATCATCGGAACGTTTTACGGCAATGTATACACCAGTACTCCCAGGATAATAATCAGATTCCCAATCAGCTTTCCTTTTGATACCTTTTCTTTCAAAACGCCAAAGGAAAGCAGCAGGACAAAGACGTACGTAAAGGTATCCAGCACCGGACCGTATTTCAAATCTACCTGTGTGTAGGCATAGGTATTTAAAAGAAGTACACTGCCGAAAATCACATACGCTGTAATGACGCGCCAGTTCAAGTACTCGCGAAGTGCAGATGCATGCTCCTCGTTGGCGCTTTGTTTCAGCAGAATCTGTGATACTGCTGAAAACATTGTACAGATCAGCATTAAAATCATATATTTATTCATATCGCTGCACCACCATAACTCCCACCAGCACAATCAGAAGGCCGATGATATTTTTTACCGTCAGATTTTCATGGAAAATGATCACGGCCCAGATCTGGGACCAGATCAGATAGACGCTGCGGTTTGCATATGCGGTTGACAAAGAGAATTTTTTGATTACCTTCTGCCATGCAATAGCGTAAATGCCACAGTTTGCAACCATCAGAAATAAAAATACATATAATAGAGGATTTTTGATTCCTCCCCGGTTCAGCTGAACCGATGCTGCTTTCGAGAACACACTCGTCAGAGAAAACAGCAGGATATTCAGGTGCAGCTGAATATAATCTTTTGCCTTATTCAAAAACAAGTCCTCCTTTTTACTTTTCTTCCACGCGGAAAATGATATGCCCTTCTACTTCTCTTACCGGGATGCACCCCGCTGTTTCCACATAGGATACTGCCGCTGAACTGCTCGAAAGTACAATATACTCTGCATTCATTTCCCTAAGACTTCTGTAAAATTCTTTCTGATCCAGCGACAGATCCATCTGTGTGATAATCTGAAGGATCTTTGTTTCGTCTTCAATTTCCTGCTCGGTCAGTGCATCAGTTGATACCGTATTGGAGCCCTGATAGGTCAGAACCATATCGCGGTCCAGAACCAGTTCAAACGAAGCATCATACTGCCGCACGATCAGGTTGAAATCCGGTTCAAAGACAACTCTTACGGTTCCCTCTCCCGCTTCTTCGTGCAGCACCGTACAGACGGCCAGAAGATCATCTGGCATCTTGTACTGGTTATCCGGCAGCTTCGGCAGTCCGCCAGCCAGTACGGAATTTCCGCCAAAACAGATGACCGCTGCCAGCGCAGCCGCGGTCAGATACCGTCTCCAGCCTTTTTTCTGCCCGCCCACAACTTTCGTGCAGGCATATCCGATGGTCAGTACCATCGGCAGAATCCAGAAAAACCGGTAATAGACATTGACCATTCCAAGTTTTCCCAGGATATATTTCACCGCAAATGGATTGTATACCGTAAAGGCCAGAAAAACAGCGGTTGTTACGAACACATACCGCTCTTCCTTTTTTCCTTTTAAAGCGAGATACAGCACCGACAGCAGAAACAGCGTCAGTACGGTTGTGTTTCCTCCAAACGTCACAAAGACCTGTCTCACAAAATCGAGGCCGCTCTCATTCAGATTTATTCCGCCCACATTTTCTCCTTTCTACCGCACAACCGGAATCTGCAGGATACCGCGCACACCAAGGAGATAGACCCCAAGCACCAGCACACACGGCAGCACAGCAAGCAGATAGAGCCCGCTCTGTCCCCAGCGTTTTTTCCGCACAAGATTCGGCAGAATCACAGCACTCATGGCCACCGGTACGGTCATCATGGATGACATCGTAAGATCAATCGCAGCGACGCCTGTCATGAAAAACAGCAGCCAGACTCTCTTTCCGTTTTTCTCCTGATACATGCGCAGGCCAAGATAAAACAGAAACGGGAGGATGATATTGCACAATACGGCCTTTCCCTCGTATCCCCTCGTCAGCAGGAACGACGCATTCGAAAAGATCGTATGAAAATTCAGATTCACAACACTAATAAAGCACAGGAGCACCCATACCATCTGTTTTTCTTTTAACAGCGCCTTTCCGATCTGTGCATAGACGAGATAACTTAAAACTACCGTCATCATACAGAGAATCACCTTCGTCACTACGAGCGGATGAAGGCCCGTTAAACGGCACAGTACTGCATTTGCTGCCGGATACATGCTGAACACATAACGGATGTTAAAAAAATCCAGTGCTTTTCCTGTATATGGGTCAAAGCTGCTGATGGAATCTGTCGCAAGGTTCGTTGTCACACTTCCCACATAATACGCTGCATCCGCACTGCCGTTTTCCTGCAGTGCAGCAACAAAATACAGCTGGATTCCAATCAGCACCAGCATCACATAAAAAGCCGCCGTCTTTCCTCTCCAGAAACCGCCGCTTCTTTTTCCCCACTCTCTCCACATTCCCAGATGAAGACAGATGGAAGCAATTACAAGGACAGCCACAACAGCAGCCCATACCCATGCGAGCAGATGCAGCTTTGCACCGAGCACCATCATCGGCACAGAAATCAGTTCAAATAAGAAGTAATATGCAATAAAGCCAAACAGCACAGTTTCACCCAGATGTCCGCTCTCATACCTGTTTTCTCTGATAAAAAAAGAACCCAGGCAGCAGAACACTGCGAGCATTCCCAGAAACAGTGCCGGCATTTTTAATAAGGTAATCATGTTTGGTTCCTTTCTTTTCCTTACATTCCCAATCCCACTCATTCTAACATGATGCCCTGTCTGCGTCAAGTAATCGAAATTCTAATAAACATTGACTTTTCCCTGAAATTTTGTATAATTGTGATGTTGAGCGCTTATTTTCCACCCGGCTGTTTTACTTTTTGTTTTAATGATATATGTTACGAAAGGAGCCATTGATATGCCTTTTTCCCGGCATACCCGCAGATCCGTGTTTTCCATCGGCGCGGCATCCCTTGCCGCTGCTTTTCTTTTTCTCACCCCGGAAAACACACATGCGGCTGATACTACAGCAAAAATTCACATTCTGACACTCGGCAGCGGCTCCAATGCCATCGTTCTGGAAAGTGTAGACGATAATGGCCAGAAAATTTTCGGCATGGTAGACTCCGGCGAGGACTGGGATTACCCTGACGGATCTGATCCGCGTTATCCGCTGCGCAGCGGCATCACAACGTCGACCGGCTACGACGATGAGGTACTCTCCTACCTGGACTCCCTCGGTGTCACCTCCGATAATCTGCAGTTTTATGTTGCAACACATCCGCACAGCGACCATATTGGAACCGGCGATACCATCGTGCGGCTGTATTCCCCCGACCGGGTTTATCTGCTCCCGTATGATGACAGTTATATCTATAATACTGCGCGTCTCTGGGACAATCTTTATGTCTACGACCAGCTTCTTACTGCTGTAGAAGAGACTGAAGGTGTGACCCTGATCCAGCATCTGAATCCCGGTGCCGCCTCCGCAGAAGAAGGATCTCCTGATTTTGCTTTTGGAAATTTCCAGATCCAGATTGTCAACTACGAGGAAGATTATCTCACAAGTCCAAAAGAGGACGCCAACCAGTTCTGTCTTGGTGTAATTGCCTCCGCAAACGACCACCGCGCTTTTCTGACGAGCGATATCGACGACGTCGAGGGCGATGCCAGCCGGATTGTTTCGAACTACGGGCTGTACAGCATTGATCTGATGACTTCCAATCATCACGGATATCCGAATGCTGTCGATGCAGACTATCTTGCTGCCGTCAACCCGGAATATTTTATCCAGACCGGTGACTTCCGTATTATGGATAACGATACCGTCGAGACCCTGACCTCTCTGGGGCTGCGCGTATTTTCCACGACAGAATATTCCGGCGATCTTCCGGCAGTCATTGCTGACTTTTCCGGTTCCGCGGTCACTTCCAACGTGGATGATACCTATGAAATTTACCGCGGCCGTTCTTCCAAGCTCGTTGCTTATCATGACGGCATCCCGTACAGCGGATTTTTCACCCGCGGCGGACAGAAATATTATGCAGACAGCAGCCATCTTCTCGTATGCTCCACTTCCTGGCGCGACACAGAAACGGGCATCGAATATACCTCCGATGAAAACGGCGTGATCACAAACGAACGCCACGTCATCGGCTGGGTAAAACGGGATGGAAAATGGTATTACTACAACGATGATGAAACACCGTATACCGGCTGGCTCACCCTCGACCACAAAACGTATTACCTCGGCGCGGACGGCGTTATGGCAACAGGCTGGCTTCTGCTTGATGGAGATTACTATTATTTTTCCGGCAGCGGTGAGATGCAGACCGGATGGCAGTTTATCAGCAACAACTGGTACTATCTCGCCAAGGATACCGGTATTATGTATTCGTCCGGATGGCACGCTGATCCGGAGACCAAAACGATGTACTATTTTTACACATGGGGAGGTGCCGCACGCAATACGACACTTACCTTAAACGGTTACCGCGTCAAATTTCTTTCCTGGGGCGGTATTTCCGGCAGCACCTGGCTGTACCATGACGGTGCCTGGTATTATGTACAGAAATATTCCTGCGTAACCAATGGCTGGTATCAGATCGATGGCGCCTGGTATTTTATGAATGCGGACGGTTCCCTGAAGCAGAACGAAAGTTTCCTGTATGACAACAATCTCTACTTTGTAAATAAGAGCGGAAAAATGTATCAGAACCAGTGGCTGAAATGGGATGGAAACTATTATTATCTCAGAAGCTGGGGCGGTGCCGCACACGAAGGCTGGCTGCTGCTTCAGAATAAATACTATTATATTAATGAGGACTGTACACGGAAAACGGATGAAGCCTTTACGTATGATAACAATCTTTATTTTGTTGATGAAAACGGCGTCATGCCGGCAAACCAATGGGTGATCCGGGACGGTGTCTGGTACTTTACCTACAGCTGGGGCGGTGCGAGAAAATCGCAGTGGTTCTATTATAAAAACAACTGGTATTACTTCAACGATGATGCTTCCATGCAGACCGGCTGGGCAGAAATTGATGGAAAAACATATTATTTCCAGAGCTGGGGCGGATGCGTCACCGGGACGAAAAAAATTGACGGAACAACGTATGTGTTTGATAAAAACGGTGTTCTGCTTTCCGAAAAAGAAAGCTAGAAAAATCCATATAAAAATGCGGCAGAAACGAAAATCTCATTCGTTTCTGCCGCATTTTTTATAAATTTCTTTTCCGGAACAGTGCACGAACGCACTGCCGGTAAATTCCGGTTCCCAGAAACAGGGTCAGATAGGCGATTTTCCGCCCATTCGTGAAGTGATCGCCTTCCAGTACCAGAAGCGGATGCTTTTTAAGCTCTTTTGCCAGCCTCTTCGCAAGCGCCTTTTTCTCCGCGTCCATGGTTTCCAACAGCATCAGCTTGTCCAGCACGAAAAACCGCGCCCAGCAGCAGCGCACACCTGCTTCTTTTTTCAGCGCCGGGTGGCGTTCTTCCACGACATTCTGATTATGATCCCATACTTCCACCGAACCCAGATCTGACCAGCGAAAACCGCTTGTCGTGAGGCTTTCGCGCCGGTGCACATAATAGTATTTCTGTGCTGTGGAAAAGGCCACCTTCCGGCAGTGCTCCATTAACGGAACGATGACGTATGCATCCTCGGCGATTGTTTTCTCCGGATAGACAACGCCCTCGAAAATCTCTCTCCGATACAGCTTGCCCCACGGCATCACGCCGAACACGCGCGCCTTCATCACCTGGCGCAGTCCATCCTCGCTGTCGGTCACAGATTCGATTCCCTCCTGTTTCAGATCCGGCACCGGCCTTCCTTCATAGAGATCGTATCCGCGGCAGATACTCATTTCGGCATCATATTTTTCCGCCAGACGATACAGTGTTTCCAGAAGATCCTCCGCTGCGAAATCGTCGCTGTCCACAAACGTGATATAACGCCCCTCTGCAAGCGCAACGCCCGCATTCCGCGCCGAACTGACGCCGCCGTTCTCTTTTTGGTGATAACGGATCCGCGCATCCTGTTCTGCGTATGTCCGGCAGATTTCACTGCTCTTGTCGGTGCTTCCATCATCTACAAGAAGCAGCTCCCAGTCCGTAAAAGACTGGGAGAGAATGGAATCCACACATTTTTTTAAAAATTTTTCTGCCTGATACACCGGGGTAATGATTGAAATTTCCGGCATTGTTTTATCCTCTTTCTTTATTTCTTACAGCAGTAGTGTATCCCCTTATACTGCTCATACGGATGATCGAGATCCAGAAACGCCGCATCGTGGTGGCCTTTCTGCTGTTCTTTCGGCGGCAGTTTCATATAATCGCCGAACGCCATGCGCAGATATGTGTCATATCCGACCGGAATCGGCAGGCGCTCGTTCTCGAACGGAACCTCAATCGCCGATGCAAAAATCTTTTTCGGATATTTCCGGAGAATCGCCTGCGGTGCGCACATCTCGGTGATGCCGTCCACCCGTGGGCTGTCGATATCAAATTTTGTAATATAGTTCTCTGCCTGCTTCCAGATCCGGTACCGCATCTTCTGCGTCGGAGCCAGCGCCAGCAGAATCGTTCCCAGGTAATGCATAAACGCGCCGTGGCGTTCTTTGGTCGGAATAACCTGCGTGCAGAAGAGCTGGAAAATCTTTCCCTCGATCACCTGCCATTTCCGCGCAAGTTTTCCCGGTGCATAGCCCTCGATCGGGAGAATATCAAGCGCAACGCCGTGGCAGAGATCCATATCGACCTGCTCCTTTTTCACCTGCGTGGTGCGGCTGTCGCGGATGTTCGCAAACGTGTGCGCATTGCAGAAGCCCTCTTTCGGGTACTCGAGCTTGTAGATTTTACTCTCCTCCTGCGTATCCCAGATTTTCAGGAACTTCTCGTAATCTTTCCGCGGCATGAAAAAGTCGAGATCATCGTCCCACGGAATAAAGCCGCCGTGGCGGATTGCACCGATACAGCCGCCGCCGCAGAGATAACAGGTCAGATGGTTTCTCTGGCACCAGTGGTAAAACATAACGGCCATTTCCAGATTTTTTTCCTGCAGCCGGCGCAGAATTTCGTCCTCGGTATTAAACATCTTTTTTCTCCTCTTCCTTTGCGTTCAGGCTGATCGTCTGTCCTTCCTCGAGCCCTTCTGTGCTCTCCTTTGTGAAGACAATCTTAAAGGTTGCAAGAATCAGCTTCAGATCCTCTAAAATCGAATAGCTCTCTATGTACATCAGATCCAGCTTCAACTTGTCGTATGCGGTCGTGTTGTACTTTCCGTAAATCTGGGCGTAGCCGGTAAGGCCTGCCTTTACTTTCAGACGGTAAGCAAACTCCGGAATCGATTCCTCATATTCCTTTGCAATCTCCGGCCGCTCCGGGCGCGGTCCGACGACGCTCATATCGCCCTTGAAAATGTTCAGAAGCTGCGGCAACTCATCAATTCTCGTCGCGCGGATCACCTTTCCGACCGGCGTAATGCGGCTGTCGTTCTTCGTTGCCAGACGGGCTACGCCGTCTTTTTCGGCATCCACGATCATGCTTCGGAATTTGTAGACATAGAATTCTTTTCCGCCGATCGTGAGACGTTTCTGTTTAAAGAACACCGGGCCATGGTCATACAGCTTGATGCAGAGCGCTGCGATCAGCATAATCGGCGACGTGATCACAAGAAGAATCGTCGATACGAGCAGATCCAGCAGGCGCTTGCAGAATCTCTGATCAAACGAAAGACCACTGTTTCGCGCGAGCAGAAGCGGTGTATCGAAAATATGGAGCGCTTCCGCTTTCCGTACCATAATATCCGACAGCTTCGGCGTCAGATAGACACGGATTTCTTTCGCATAGCAATATTTCAGCAGACGGTTGCGCAGCTCCGAATGAAGATCGCCCAGGATCACGCCCTCCTGACCGTATGCGTCAATCTGGCGGCAGAGCTCTTTCTCTCCCACTTCCACGCTCACCTTATGTGCTACAATATACTTGTCCGGCCGCTGGTTCATCTTCAGCTCCAGGCTTTCCATCGGGTATTCACCGTAAATCAGAAGCACCTCTCTTGGCGGAAAGAGACGCGCAAACGTCTTCTCAAAAAGCCAGGATACAATGCCTGCCAGCGCAAAGTCCACGAGTGTCATGCCGACCATCGGCAGAATGTACGGCAGGTGACGCCACAGCAGGATAATCTGCAGATACATCAGCGCATTGGCACAGAATGCCGTCATCATCTGGGAATAGATGATGCTGCTTCCCTTCATGTAGCCGATCTTCATGCCGCCGTAAATGTACATGAAAACCAGAAGAAAAATGCCGTAGATCACGACGATAATCTGATTTCCCTTATCCCAGAACGGCTCCAGCCACAGGTGGCTCGCATAGTATCTGTCCCAGAACACAGAAAAAACAGCGCATTCCAGAAGCACAATCGCCGCGACCGCCAGGACACGCATCAGATGTTTGTACTGTTCCCTGTTTTTATAGTTCATCAATCTCTTCCTCTCTTTTTGCCCTTACCGTAATACTTCCGCACACCGTTTACGGCATAGCACGCAAAACAGTACAGGGAGCGGAACGTTCCCATTCCCAGCTCGCGGTAAACACGGTAAGTCATTCCTGCAGAATGCAGTTTATTCCCCGATTTTCCTGTGCTGGACAGCCGGTATTTCAGCAAAGGCTCATCCACACCGCAGGCTGTCCCGTATTTTTTCAGGATCCGCAGCCAGTCCAGATAATCCTCGTGGCACTCGTCCTTTTCCATCGGGAATTCCAGCAGAACGCTTCTTTTGGCCAGTACCGACGAGCAGCCGATCACGTTGCCGCGCAGCAGCATTTTGTAGGTGATCCGCTCCGGGACAGAAAAGATCTTCTGCTTTTCCGGTTCCTGATCGTAAATCAGCTCCCGACCCGTACAGCAGAGCACATCACCGGTCTTTGCAAGGGCTTTTTCCTGCTTTTCCAGTTTTTCGGGATCCCAGTAATCATCCGCGTCCAGAAAGGCAATGTAATCGCCCTTTGCGAGCTGTACACCGCGGTTTCTGGATGCGGACGCTCCTTTGTTTGTCTCATTCCGGATATACCGTACCCGGTCATTTTCTCCGTAACGCCCCATTTTTTCCAGCGTATCGTCCGTGGAATTGTCGTCGATCACCAGGATTTCCAGCGGGGTTTTTGTTGTCTGGCAAAGGACTGAGTCGATTGCCTGAAACAGTGTTTCTGCACCGTTGTACGAAGGGATTACTACTGAAATCATGTATTTTCCTCTCTTACTTTGTCTGCTGCATCTGTTTTTTTAATTTTCCAGCAGCAAACCTCCTACTTTTATAGCATATCTGCACGGGCTTGTCAATTTTACGCCGGGATCTGCTGGTTTTTCTTTCTTACATGTAATTCTATGTGAGCTTTAAAAACGCCAGTAAATAGAACAGAATTCCTCCGAACAGTGCTCCGTTTCCGCCGTTTTTCTGCCCCGTCTTTTTTCCGATGGCAGTTCCGGCATACATCGCCGCCATTCCGACCGCGAAGGAGGCAAAAAAGATCTGTCCTCCTGTCACCGGAAGATCCGCGGCAAAGACGCCGGAGACAATTCCATCCACCGACATCGAAACCGCCAGCAGGCCAAATTCCAGTGGGTGGAGCTGTTTTTCCAGATGTTCCAGTCTTGCTTCTGGTTTTCCCTGCTTTTTTCTTCTGCGTTTTCTCAGTTCCTCAAAAATTTTCAGCGTTCCCATAAGAAAAAAGCAGCCCGCACCCACTCTGGTTCCCCATTCCGGTCCTGCGGACTGCAGAAATCTTTTTCCAAACTGCGCGGAAGCAACCAGGGCAGCACTGCAAAACAGATTCAGCAGCGCCGTCATGCCTGGTGAAATTCTCGTATTGTTGCTTCCATATCCGATGCTTACTGCAAAGTTATCGGCTGAGAGCGCCGCAGCAAGCAGAAGCAATTCTACCATATGACACGCTCCGTCATTTCTCACTTTACAGTATTCGTCTGTTTTTCAAACCGTGCATCCCGGGAAGGCAGTTCTTTTTCTTATTCCACTGCTTTCCGGAATTCCCGGATTTTTTCTCCGAAGTGCGATACATCGGTGCAGAAAATGCTCGAAGTTCCCGCCACAAAAATGCTGGCTCCACAGGAACGCAGCGTCGCGCCGTGCTCCTTCGTAATGTTTCCGTCCACTTCTAAAATGATGTCCTCCCGGTGCATCTCCTGCAGAAATTTCTGCAGCTTTTCCGCCTTGCGCAGCGTACTCGGCACAATTTTCTGCCCGGCAAAGCCCGGATTCACCATCAGAAGATTGACGCCGTCGATATAATCAAGCACTTCCTCGATCTGCCCGATCGGTGTCGCCGGGTTGATCGCGAGGAACCGCTTGCAGCCGTACGGCACGAGGTAATCGAGCGCGCGCTGCACCTGGAAAGTGCTCTCATAATGAATCGTCACGATGTCCTCTTTGTGAATGCCGATCCACGGCAGCTTGTACTCCGGGTCTTTAATCATCAGATGAAGATCAAGCGGAATACTCGTCAGTTCCCGCAGTCCGCGGATGTAGTCGACGCCAAGGCCGAAGTTCGGAACGAACTCGCCGTCCATCACATCGATATGGAGATATTCGACTTTTTCTTTTTCAAATACATCGATCGTCGCCTGCAGATCCACAAGGTTTGAGCACATCATGGATGCCGATATCTGACTTTTTCTCATATTTTTCTACTCCCATGAAACCATTACTTTGCAGTATGGCTCTTTATGATTTTTCATCAGTTCCAGTCCGTCCATCAGCTTTTCGGACGGGAAACAGTGCGTGATCAGCGCCTGTGCCGGGATTTTCTTCTTCGAAAGCGCATCGAGTACCTCCGTCCAGTCGCAGGCTTCATCTTTTTCATAAGAAGAATTCCACGTTCCCATCAGGTTCAGCTGTTTGCGCAGTATGCGCCAGTACACGTTCTTTTCCATCGCAAGATCGCCCGATGGATTTCCCATCAGCACGATGCTTCCGCCCGGTCTCGCAAGAAGAACTGCACTGGAAACGGCCTGCGGCGTTCCGACCGCTTCTACTACAACATCCGCCTGAATCGCTTTACTCTCCTCTTCCGTCACATATGAGATGCCCGGGATCTGTTCTGCGATCGCACGTTTTGCTTCGCCCCGTCCAATCACAAAAACGGTTTCGGCGCCGAGCGCTTTCGCCCACGCTGCCGCTGCAAAACCGATCATGCCCGTTCCGATCACTGCTGCGGTATCGCCCGGCTTCACACCGCTTCGTTTCACCGCATGAAGCGCCACAGAGAGCGGCTCCAGCATTGCTGCCTCGCGGAAGCTGACGTTTTCCGGCAGCTCCAGCAGGTTCCAGTCCGGCACGGCCACGTATTCCGCAAAGCCGCCGTCCCGGCGCGAGCCGAGGTAATCGTAGTGTTCGCACATCTCATATTTTTTCTGCCGGCACTGCGGGCAGGTGCGGCATGGGATCAGCGGGAAAATGCCGACCCGTTTTCCAACTCGCTCTTCCGGCACACCCTCGCCGTATGCGGCAACCACGCCTGAAAACTCGTGACCCGGAATCGTTGGAAAATGGTATGTTCCGTTTGTGAAAATCCGCGGAATATCGGAGCTGCAGATTCCTGATGCCTTTACCTGCACCAGAACCCAGCCGGATGGGATTTCCGGTTTTTCGATGTCTTCCCTTCTTAAATCATTGACTCCATGCAGCTCGTATGCTCTCATTTCGTTTCTCCTTCCACAATCGT
This sequence comes from Fusicatenibacter saccharivorans, assembly GCF_015557635.1. Lineage (GTDB taxonomy): Bacteria > Bacillota > Clostridia > Lachnospirales > Lachnospiraceae > Fusicatenibacter > Fusicatenibacter saccharivorans. The sequence goes on along the minus strand of NZ_JADNOP010000003.1, from coordinate 161,744 downwards.
ACAGAAACGCTCCAGGTCGCTCCTTGTTGTAATCTTAAAGTTCCGCTCATCCCCTGGGATCATCGCCACATCCATTCCATGGCGGTAGGCAATTTCACTCGTTCCCCTTGTGAGGGACAGCTCCTCTTTCGATGCTTCCCGGTTGATCTTCGCGTACGGATGCAGCCGGAAGGCTTCCGGCGCCTGACCGGCAAACAGCGTGCTGCGCTCCAGCAGATGGTCAATTTTTGTTCCGTCGCTGCTCTGATAGATCGTGTCCTTCATCGGCAGCACCGGCATACAGCCCTCATGATCGGCAAGCGCCGCAAGGCAGTCGCCAATCAGCTGTTCGCTCACCAGAGGCCGCACGCTGTCGTGGATGATCACACCGTCGTTCTCCGATACGGAATCCTCCATGCAGACGGTAAGGCCATTATGAATGGATTCCTGCCGCGTATCCCCGGCATCCGCAAAGGCGAGAAATTTCGTAATCCCGTCTTCTTCCATCCATCCGCGGATATTCTCTCTCCAGGCATCTGCCGCCACGATGACGATTTTCTCAACGGCACTGCTTTTCTGAAACTGCTCCAGCGTATACAGCAGAATCGGTTTCTTTTCCACTTCCAAATACTGCTTCGGAAAACCCCCCATCTGCATTCTCGTTCCGATTCCCCCCGATAGTATGATTGCGTAATTCATCTTAAGCCTTTCCTTTGCTCTTTTTACTCTCTTTTTTTCGCTCTTCTTCCAGCTCTTTTAAAAAGTCTCCCAGTTCTCCGGAGGCGTTCTCCAGCAGGTACGACTTCGTTTTCTGTTCTTTCTCCAGATAGTTTTCCCGGATCTGGCCGTTTGTATGTTCAATCTCGGTGCGCAGATCCCGTGCGGAGAGACGATGCGCGCCCGCTCCCATAATGATGATCTGCTCGAGACCGTCCGAGGAAGCCACCGTTACGTTGCCGTTGTGGCCGATCCTGTGAACCGTTTTCTCGATGTACTGGTCAGCCGTCTCCGCCTCTTTCGTATAAACGACATGAATATTATGGTACATGCCGACCTCACCCTGGTTGCCTTTTACTTTGTAGGCATCAAAGACAAGAATCAGCGTCATTTTTTTATATCCCTGATAATTTGACAGGATGTCCATCAGCTTTCCTCTGGCGCTCTCAATATTATACTTCGCCAGCTCATTTAAATCATCCCATGCAAAAATAATGTTGTAGCCGTCCACCAGCAGATATTCCTCCTGCGGCTCCTTCGGGCGGTTTGATTTTGCATATTTGGGATCCCCGATGCCGGATGACGAGGTGACCGGACGTGTCCGCCGCTCAAAACCGGCGCGCTTCCGCTCCACTTTGCCGTATGTCCTCGTAAAGATTTCTTCCAGCTCCTTTGCCTCCTGCAGGGAAGCTGCCATCGGCACGCGGTCAGATGCTTTTTTTGCTTTCTGCACAGAGGATGCTCCGCCGCTCCGGTCTGCCGCAGATTCGGCTGAATCGCTTTCTTCTTCCGGATTTTCCAGCGTGTATTCCAGATGCATATGGTCTTCCACTTCATTCCATGGAACGACAAAGCCTGCCCCGTGGGCACAGAACACAGAACCCGTCGGATTTTCCACATCCGCCTCGGAATCGTAGCCGATGGAGGCAATCACTTCCTCCGCGTTGTGACACGGCTCATATCCTTTTAAGGTACAGAACACTCTTCCGCGTCCCCGGCTGTAAGCAGTCACTTCTTTCTGATAATCCCGCATCGTCACAACCGGTGCGGTTCCGGTGATCACTGTCATATCGCCTTCCATTTCCGGCGGTTTAAAGCTGCCGTACATCCGCTGGATATCGTTCAGCGCCCGTCCCGTCGATTCCGATGGAATTTCCAGACGGAACGCATAGACCGGCTCCAGCAGAACGGATTCTGCTTTTTTCAGTCCCTGCCGCACCGCACGGTACGTCGCCTGGCGGAAGTCGCCGCCCTCGGTGTGCTTAATGTGCGCACGGCCCTTGACCAGCGTGATTTTCATATCGGTAATCTCCGACCCGGTCAGCACGCCGGGATGCTTCCGCTCCAGCAGATGTGTGAGGATCAGACGCTGCCAGTTGCGGTCCAGGGTGTCCTCGCTGCAGACGGTTCCAATCTGCAGTCCGCTGCCCGGTTCTGCCGGCTCCAGCAGCAAATGAACTTCTGCATAATGGCGCAGCGGCTCGAAATGGCCGACACCCTCCACGGTACTGCGGATCGTCTCTTTGTATACAATATTTCCGGCTCCGAATTCCACCCATTCGCCGAAACGCTCGTGGATCAGACTCTTTAAGATCTCGATCTGCACCTCACCCATGACCTGCGCATGGATTTCCGCGAGGCGCTCATTCCAGACAATGTGGAGCTCCGGGATTTCTTCTTCTAACTGGCGCAGTTTTCCAAGCATCTGATGGACATCGCAGTCCGGCGGAAGCTCGATGCGGTACGTCAGCACCGGCTCCAGCACCGGTTTTTCCGCCTCGGTTTCGTTGCCGATGCCCTGACCGGAGAAGGTGCTGTTCAGCCCCGTTACGGCACAGATCGTCCCCGCCGGTGCTTCCTGTACCATCGTATAGCCCGCACCGGAATAAATGCGGATCTGGTCTGCCTTTTCTTCGCCGAGCATCTGCTTTACCTTCAGCACGCCGCCCGTGATTTTCAGATGCGTCAGACGGTTTCCTGCCGTGTCCCTTGAAATCTTAAAAACGCGCGCGCCAAAATCCCCGCCGTACTCCGGCGTTTTTGTAAACCGGTCCAGAATTTTCAGAAATTCCGTCACGCCCTCCATCTTGAGTGCAGAGCCAAAGCAGCACGGAAAAACCTTCCGCTCTGCGATCATCGTGCGGATCTGGTCTTCTTCCACGCTTCCCGTTTCCAGATACTGCTCCAGCACGTTCTCATCACACATGGCGAGTTCTTCCAGCAATTCTGCGTTCTGGAGATCCTGCGAGAAATTCAGGCAGTGCTCTGAGAGACGGCTCTGCAGTTCTTCCAGCAGTTTTTCCGCATCCGTGCCCGGCTGATCCATCTTGTTGATAAAGAGAAAGACCGGGATCTCATACCGTGCGAGCAGCCGCCACAGGGTTTCCACATGACCCTGCACGCCGTCCGCACCGCTGATCAGAAGAACCGCATAGTCCATGACCTGTAAAGTGCGCTCCATCTCCGCCGAGAAATCCACATGGCCCGGCGTGTCAAGGAGTGTGACCTCCGTCTCGTTCAGCTTCAGCACGGCCTGTTTGGAAAAGATCGTGATACCCCTTGCTTTTTCCAATTCCTCCGTGTCCAGAAAGGCGTCCTTGTGATCCACTCTTCCGACTTTCCGGATCTGGCCTGTTTTATATAAAATTCCCTCTGCCAGCGTCGTCTTTCCCGCATCGACATGCGCCAGAATACCGACCGCCAGTTTTTTGGTTTTTTTCATTTTGTTTCATCCTGTCTGTATGATTTATATTTTTTCAGGCCCCCTCATCCCCTGCGGCCCAACTCACTGCTTATTGTACCACAAAACCTCTCATTGCGGAACCCCGGAGTGAAACGCAAAAAATCTCAAAGCGGGTTTCTCTCCTGCTTTGAGATTTTTATGCTATGTTCTGTTTTATCTCTCCCCAGCCATCGGCTGCCGGTCTGCAATTTTCAGGAAAACAAATCCCAGTGCAAAGAAAATCGCCAGACATGCAACCGCCACGTTGATCGTTCCGCCTGCCAGTTTTACAGCTGCAATAACCGCAGAACCGAGGAACGATGCACCTTTGGCAAAAATATCGTAGATGCCGAAATATTCCCCGGAGTTCTCAGCCGGAATGATCTTCGAATAATACGACCGTGACAGCGACTGAATCGATCCCTGGAAGCATCCAACGCCGAACGCCAGAATCGCAAAATGCACGAGCGTCCGCAGCGTCAGTGCATAGAGACAGATGCAGAAATAACCGGCGATGCAGATCAGGATCAGTGATACGGTATCTTTCTTCCGAGACAGCTTCGCGAAAAACAGCGATCCGCCGAAAGCCACAACCTGTGTAGCCAGAAGGAAAATGACCTGGCCGACGGTGTTCAGGTTGAGGTCGGTTCCGATGTTGATGCAGTTGTCGATGATGGTTCCGACGCCGTCAATATAGAGGAAAAATCCGATCAGGAAGAAAAAAACTTTCCGGTCGGAAACGGCCATTTTCTTCAGCGTTCCGAAAATTTTTCCAAACGTCTGGCCGACAGTTACCGCTTTCGTCTCGACGTAATTTTTCTGCTTGTATCCTTTCAGCAGCGGCAGCGTTACAATCAGCCACCAGAGTGCCGTCACGCCAAAACCGATGATTTTTGAAACAGAATCCGGCAGCACACCAACCATGTCCGGTCCCAGCACGTAGGCGATCAGTGCAACCAGAAACGGAATGCAGGATCCTAAGTAACCCCACGCATAGCCATAGGAGGAAACCTCGTCCATGCGCTCCTCGGTCGTTACGTCGTTCAGCATCGAATCATAAATGGTCAGCGATGCGTTGTAGCAGATTCTCGTCAGAATATAGATGACAAGAAACAGCACCCAGCTCGTCGCAAAACCATTCAGCACACAGCCCGCGATGCCAAGGCCGGCCGTCGTGGTGAAGAAGATCTTTTTCTTGTCCTTATGATCCGCCAGCACGCCGCAGACCGGACCGATCAGCGCTACGACGACTGTCACGATCGCGATCGCAATCGAATAATACGCCGTCGCCTGATCCGAACTGATCTTCCCCGGCTCCGTACCGATCGCCAGACTCTTGAACCAGATCGGAATCAGGGAACAGGCGATCATAATAAACGCCGAATTTCCCACATCATACAATACCCATGCAAACTCCTGTTCCGTCAGATTCCGGAACACTTTCGTCCTGTTGAGTGCACGAAACAATCCACCCATACTACATCCCCGCTTTCTCTTTTTTGACAATATGGCAATTCTAGCAGACACAGATCAAATCCGATAGCCTCTTTTTGTAAAAAAGAAGCAAAATTCCATCCAGTGCCGTATAGTATCAGTGTAGCATAGATTTCTTGATATTCAAAGTATTTTTTACAACTGCGGGATTTTTTCCCATCCAAGCGCCGATGAAAAACCGGAGAGCGCCCGCTTTTCTGCCTGGCTGTTCTCCGGTTTTACCATTTTGCAAAATAAAATCCCTGTCTGTTTTTATGCTTTTGTCTGCGCTTTCTCTGCATTGCTGTACGCCATCGCGTAAAACAGCTCCTGCGAATTGAGTTTCGTACCGTTCGATTCCCGGTCCACATATTTTCCGCTGGCATTCAGACATTTTCCCTTTTCGTTGTCCTTCATCATCGTCTCGAACATCCAGTCCAGGCGCTCTTTTAAGGTATCATCCAGAACCGGAGCGGCAACCTCAACACGGCGGATGGTATTTCTTGTCATGAAATCGGCGGATGCAAGATAGACCTTCTCGCGCTCTTTCGTTCCAAAACGGTAAATTCTGGAATGCTCAAGGAAGCGGCCGACAATGCTGACAACCTTGATATTTTCCGTGTATCCCTCGATTCCCGGAATCAGACAGCAGATACCGCGGACAATCATTTCGATCTTCACGCCCGCCTGGGAAGCCTCCACCAGCTTGGTGATGATGGCTTTGTCTGTCAGGGAGTTGATCTTAATGCCGATATAACTCTCCTCACCCTGTTTTGCATGCGCAATTTCTTCATCTATCATCTCAAGCACCCGGTTCTGCAGACATTTCGGTGCAACCAGAAGAAGGTCTGTCTTTTCCACGGTCTCGCCCTTTAAGAGCGCTGCAAACACCTCTGCCGCCTCTTTTCCGATCGCCTGGTTTCCGGTGATCAGAGACAGGTCGGTGTAGAGTGCGGATGTTTTTTCGTTATAGTTTCCGGTTCCGATCTGGGTCACATACGATACGCCGTCCTCTGTTTTTCTGGAAATCAGGCACAGCTTGGAGTGGACTTTAAAGCCGTTCAGGCCGTAAATCACGCGGCAGCCGGCCTCCTCCAGGATACGGGAATACTCGATATTGCTCTCCTCATCGAAGCGGGCGCGCAGCTCAACAAGGACAACAACCTCTTTTCCATTCTCTGCTGCTTCGACCAGTGCATCAACAATCTGGCTCTTGTCAGCCAGGCGGTACAGTGTCATCTTAATCGAAACAACGCTCTCATCTTTTGCCGCCTCGTCGAGCAGGCTGATAAACGGTTTGATGCTCTCAAATGGATAGGAAAGCAGAACATCTTTTTTCATAACCTGCGGAATCAGCGGCGCTTTCGAATCCAACTGCGGTGTCATACGCGGGGCGCGGCGCTGATAGAACAGTTGCTTAGTGTCGGCCGTTCCGTTCTGCTCCAGACTGCGCAGATATCCCTGCAGTGCAAAGACAAATGACAGATCCAGCGGCACTCTGGACAGGAATACATGGTCTTTGTCCACCTTGATTTCCTTACAGAGCGATGAAGTCAGCTTCTTGTTCAGCTCACGGGACATCTCCATGCGGACCGGGCTCATACGTTTTCTCTGTTTGATCAGGTTTTCCATTGCATCACGATAATCCAGATCCTCATCGTAAATCGTCTCGGTATCGATATCGGCATTCCGCGTTACACGGATCAGGGATTTTTCTTTTACAACATAATTTTTGAACATCTTCGGAAGGAAGTGCAGAATCAGCTCCTCGGAGAGCATAAAGGTTCCCTTTCTGGTCGGGATGTCGATCAGACGGCGGAATACGTTGTTGCTGCATGGGATGATCGCAGCACGGGTCTTTCCGCCCTTCGTCTCAAGGAGTGCGACCGCATAGATATCTTTGTTTTTCAGGAACGGGAACGGCTGCTGTTTGCTCACAATGTTGGCAGACAGATACGGCGCGATCTCATTATCAAAATACGTTTCCAGCAGTTTTCCCTCTTCAGCGGACAGCTTATTGAAGTTGATGAGGCGGATTCCCTTCGGCTCCAATTCTCCCATCAGCTGCTCATAGATCGCCGCTTTTTTCTGATCCAGGTCTCTTGTCTCCTGCAGAATCGCTTTTACCTGCTGTTCACTCGTCATATTCGTTTTATTTTCCCGGACCACTTCTTTTGATTCCATCTGATCCATCAATGTGCCGACCCGGACACGGTAGAACTCATCCAGGTTTGACTGGTAGATCGAAGCAAACGTCAGACGCTCGGCAAGCGGGACGGCCGGGTTTCCGGCTTCGTTTAAGACTCTCTCATTGAATTTCAGCCAGGATAATTCACGGTTCATCATATAGGGTTCTGATTTTAACTGCTGCTTTTTCATGTATTTTAATTCTCCTTCTTCTGCGCGTTCTTTCAAAGATTCCGCTTTTCTTTTCACTTGCTGTAAAAGCCCTGATGGTTATCATATAATAAGAAAATTTTTTCATCTATCCTGCTATTGTTTTGTTTCTGTAAAATCCATGTAAAGCCATTTTTGTTCTTTTTACAAAACTTTTCGTCCATTGACCGTCAGTTTAAACGTAGTTCCCAGTATTTCTGCCGATTTTCTGCACAGCATCATTCTTCCGAGAAAGATCTCAAAATAGTCATACATCGAACAGATTTTTTCATCAATCTGGAGATTCAATGCGATCTCTGATTTTTTCTCATCCACTTTCAGCTTGGAATCTGTAACCGCATAATTTACTCTGTCATGAATATCGAAAGCAGATTGTTCCTTTTGTCTTACACGGCTTCTTCTGACATCTGTTTTATCTGCGATGATCAAGGCGGCTGAGATCACATCCTCCGGACTTCCCGTTGATTCATCGTGGTTTCCAATTGCAGAAACGATGGTTACTCTGTCTTCCAACGTCATATCCGTTTCTTTTAAAAGTTCATTTGCAAGAAGTGCACCGTACTCTGCATGATGTGATCTGTTAATCACATTTCCAATATCATGCATATAACCTGCAATTTGAGCGAGTTCAATCTCATGTTCCGAATAACCCAGCTTTTTCAGAATTTTTCCTCCCTGATGGGCAACCTGCATACAGTGTTTCTGCGAATGATCCGTATATCCCAGCTGTCCCAGGTTTTCGTTTCCTTTTTTCAGATATGCGTTAATTTCTTTGTTTTTTATAATTTCCTTGTATGTCAATCGTTCGTTCTCCTCTTTTTCAGGCTACAGTCTTTTGACTGCATCCATTGCAAGCGCAGACCGTTCACACTCTTCTGCAGACAAGGTAATCTGCCAGCAGAGAGAGCTGTCTATCATATGTTTTGCCGCATAGCTCAGGCCATTCGTTCGCTCATCGAGAAACGGTTTATCAATCTGCTGCGGATCGCCAAGCAGAATAATTTTCGTTCCCTGTCCCGCTCTTGTGATGATTCCCTTCACCTGATTGGGTGTCATGTTCTGTGCTTCATCGATTATCAGATATGTCCTTGCTATCGATCGTCCGCGGATAAAATTCATCGCTTCTGTCTGAATGATTCCCCGTTCGAAAATCTCCGTGATTTTATCCCCCAGTTCCTCTTCATCCTCATATCTTCTCTTCTCATCCGAATCCAGAATCTGCTCCAGATTATCAATCACCGGCCGCATCAGCGGTGCAATTTTTTCTTTTTCATCGCCCGGCAGAAAACCAATATCATCATCAAACTGCGCATTCGGTCTGCAGACAATCACACGGCGGTACTCTCCTGTTGGATTATTATAGACTTTTTCCATTCCGACCGCGAGCGAATAAAATGTTTTTGCGGTTCCTGCCATTCCTTTCAGAATAACAAGCGGTGCTTCTTCTGCACTTGTCATAAGTGCTTCCTGCATAAAATACTGCCCGACATTTCTCGGCGATACGCCGTATGGTTTGCTCTTTTTATAAACCAGCGGAACAATTTTTCCGCCAGACACCCGCCCCAGCAGAGTTTTCTTTACAGACTGATCCGGTTTCAGGATAACAAATTCATTTTCATGAAATTCCGGGCTGATCTGTTTTCCTTCCGGGTCGCTCTGGTAAGCATCCGCCAAACAAATTCCTTTTTTCTTAAATTCCTTCACCTTATCTTCCGGAATGTAAACTTCTATCCGCCCGGTATATTGTGCATCGTTATCAGAGATCCGCTCTTTTTCAAAATCTTCCGCCGGAATTCCCAGAATCTGCGCCTTCAGTCTTAATACAATATCTTTGCTGACCAGTATAATCTGATCATTTTTATCTGCATCGGCAAGTCCTTTGCATACTTTCAGAATTCTGTTATCTGCCTTATCTTCCGGAAGATCCTGCGGCAGTTCTACCTGCACAAAATTTTTTTCAATCCGCAGACTGCCTCCCCCTGGCAGTTCTACCCCCTGTAATAAATCGCCGCACTGTCTGTATCTTTCCAGGTTCCGAATTGCTTTTCTTGCATTCGCACCCCGCTCTCCTTCTGCCTTTTTCAGTCCATCCAGTTCTTCCAGCACTACCAGCGGCAGTACCAGACGGTTATCATCGAAGCATTCCAAGGCATACGGTGCCTGAATCAATACATTTGTATCTATTACATAGGTTTTTATCATACACTCGAGCACTCCTTTTTTTCTGTCTTTTTTACTACAATCACGATCGTAGCACATTTGTATTTTAACTGCTATCCTGTTCCGATAAGGTCTATATCAAATGATTGTAAAATTTTTTATATTTCTGATGCAGTCAGACGGGGTTCTGTTACAGCAGAAAAGCACTGCAAATACAGATGGATGTATTTGCAGTGCTTATTCTGAGATTTTTTTAATTCTGTACGTCTTCGTATTCTTTTACTTTTTCTTCATACTGCTCCCGGTTCTCGATGGTATGCTGTACAATGTGACCATGGTCTTTCTGTTTATTTTTCAGATCACGGCCGGGGCGCGGTGCATATTCGTCCTCCGGAATTTCGAGGGCATTGGCAGTGGCGTGGATGATGCCGTTGCTGCTGTAGGTGGCGCCGCTCAAGGCGTCGATGTTGAGACTTTGTTCTTCTTTCATCTGTTCAATCACGTACGGCGCTGCACGGAAAAAGTATTCCTCGGTGTCGCAGTAGGAAAGGATGGAGATGTCGGTCACTTTCTGGTTTTCTACCGTTACCTGCACTTCGACATCCCCGCGGAAGGCATCGGCGGTACCCGTGTAGATGCCGTCTTTCAGGTCATGGAAACGGCCGGCGTCCAGGAATGCCTGTTTTTCTTCCGTTGTATCCGTCGATTCAGATGCTGTATTTTCCTGTGTTTCATTCTTGGAATTCTCGTCTCCCGCAGCTGATATGGACGCCGTATTTTCGTCTGGTTCATCCGTTTTTTCCTGGTCGGCTTCTTTTAACGCATTTTGAGCGGCCTCAATCAACCCTTTGCTGCTGTAGGTGGCACCGGAAACGGTATCGATCTCCTCTGCACTCTGTTTTTCCAGAATTTCTGAAAAGATTCCTGACTTGGCTCTGTCCAGATATGTCTGATCATCCTCGGCGTTTTCTATCGTCAGTCCGGTTATGGCTCCCTGTTCTACTTTCACGGAAACGGTCACAGTTCCGCGATAGCCTTCTCCGCTTCCAGAATAGGTGCCGTCCCGGAATCTGCTGCTCGGGTTCTGTTCTGCCGTATCAACAGCCGCATCACCTGCTGTCTTACCAATGGAACTGCTCTCGCTCCGAATCAGAAACTGCGATGCTGCAATCGTAAGGCAGGTCACCCCGACACCGATCCACACGCTGTATCGGTACTTCCAGTGTGCATTATTCTTCGGACATCCGTTTACACATACTCCGCATCCAATACACGCGCCGCCTGCCGTCTGCTTTTTCTCTGCCAGATCAATTCCCATGGTACATTTTGCAGTACAGAGACGGCAGTTTCCGCATTTGCTCCACGGTTTTACAATTTTTAACAGAGCACATCTGGAAATCAGGCTGTAGATGGCTCCCATGGGACAGAGATACCGGCAGAAAAAGCGCTGGATCAAAACAGATCCAACGAAAATCACCAGAAGCAGCGCCCCGCCAATTGAAAACAGAGGCTTCACGCCCGGCCAGTGTCCGATGGAACTGTACTGCCCAAACACCTGCCACGGCCCTGCGATGTTCCATTTTACCATACCGCTCCATACAAAGACTGCCCAGAACAGTAGTACACCATATTTGATCCAGCCTGTTGGAACATTTCTTCCACTCTTCTTTGAATTTGAATGCAGGTTTTTCGCACCTGCTTTTCGAAACTGCGATTTCAGCTTATTCCCTGCAAACCACAGAAAATCCTGCACAGCCCCGAAGCTGCAGAAATATCCGCAGAAAAACCTTCCCACAATAATCACCGCCGGAACCGTCGCCAGCAGCATCCATACCGAATACCTGATCCGTTCCCACGAAACTGTCCCCTGATAAACTGCGGAAACAATCGTCCCAACCGCAGAAAACTGCGCCTCAAACAGGCCCGTGAGCAGCAGGAAAGAAAGAATCTGAATCGCTGCTTTCGGCCAGTTTCTTTTGTCTTGTTTTTTCAAATTTGTTCCTCTTTTCTTATTTTTAACGTTCCATAAAATATTGGTCCGACACCATTTCCTCATTATATAAAAATCCACTTTCCAAATCAACTTATTTTTCATTCGGTTTCTATAAAAACAGCCATTGCAGACAATATCTCTATTCTCTGCAATGGCTGTTATCCTTTTACAATTCTTATTTATCTAAATTTTTAACGTTTCATCTCCATTACCGGACCATTCGCTTTATGTTCCTGAATCAGTTCACGAATCTCGGAGAGATCCATTGCCGGAAAATCTCCGGGGACGGTATTCTTCAGGGCGCTTACTGCGTTTCCGATAGATACTGCCTGTGACAGATCTTCTGGATATTTCAAAATTCCATACAAAGCATCTGCAATATAGGCATCTCCGCTTTCAATCCTGTCCACCACTTCAATGTTTTCATACCGACCATAAATTTCCTCTGAATTTTACGTCAAAAGAAATCAGCGTTCCATGCTCTTTAAATTTTCTCATGAGAGTAACTGCTGTTTCTCTCACTTTTTCATCCAGTGCCAATGTAATTCCGCAGGTGTGAAAGCATCTGGCAGAAGTAAACATTTCTTCCGGAAACTGTCCGTGAATTTCATTTCTTGCCAGACGCCCAATATCATTCTTTCATTTGCCGGAGGCGAAAGCCGCAAAAGCACCTCACCCAGCGTAAGCAGATCATATTTTCTGCATTCCATGTCCATTACCTCATTCCATAAAATTTTCCAGAATCCTCTGGTTTCAAACGATATAGCTGTTTCTTTCGTCATGATTATAAGGTAACTTCCTTCAAAACCCAATTGGCAGGATTGTTGTGTGTATTGCAAAAATTGCAGTATTATAATTTCAGACAATCTAAAAACCCTCATAAATCGTGTATTATCTGCACTATTTATGAGGGCTCTATATTCTTATATTATTTTTGTAAACTTACAGTTGAATTATGCATTCATCTGTTTAGCAACTTCCTCAGCGAAGTTCTCTTCTTTCTTCTCGATTCCTTCACCGGTCTCGAAACGAACGAAGCCTTTTACTGCTACAGTTGCGTTGTTTGCTTTAGCAACCTGTGCTACGTACTGAGCTACGGACTGTTTTCCGTCTTCTGCTTTTACGTATACCTGGTCAAGCAGGCAGATCTCTTTGAGCTCTTTGTTGATACGGCCCTGGATCATTCCCTGGATAACTTTTTCCGGTTTCTGGGACTCTTTCGGGTCGTTCTGGATCTGAGCCATGAGGATTTCTTTCTCATGTGCGATGTAGTCTGCGCTTACTTCGTCGCGGCTTGTGTACTGCGGACGAAGAGCTGCAATCTGCATTGCAACGTTTTTAGCCATCTCTTTGAGGTCGTCGTTTACAACGTCTGTCTCAACGTCAACCAGAACACCGATTTTACCGCCCATATGAGTATAAGAAGCAACGAAACCGTTCTCCTCTTTTACCTGCTGGAAACGACGGATGTTCATGTTCTCGCCGATGGTAGCGATCTGATGAGCCAGCTCTTCGCCAACGGTCTCGTTGGTATCGAATTTCCAAGGCTCTGCCAGGAATCCTTCTACGTCTGCTGCAGTTGTATCCATAGCCTGCTCTGCAACCTGTGCTACATAGCCACGGAATTTCTCGTTCTTTGCAACGAAGTCTGTCTCAGCGTTTACTTCTACAGCGACAGCTTTCTTTCCATCCTCGGATACGTTCAGCATAACGATACCCTCAGCTGCGATTCTGCCAGCTTTTTTCTGAGCAGTAGCAAGTCCTTTTTCTCTCAGGAACTCCATTGCTTTGTCCATATCACCTTCGGTAGCTGTAAGAGCTTTCTTGCAGTCCATCATACCAGCACCGCTTACTTCTCTTAACTCTTTTACCATTGCTGCTGTAATAGCCATTGTTTTATTCCTCCGTATACGTGATTCAGCAGACTGCATCTTCATGCCGATCTGCTATTGTGAGATTCGCCGAAGGGAACCTGAATTTCAAGTTCCCCCCAGTTCATTACTTCGCGTAAATTATTCAGCGTCTGTCTCTGCTGCTTCTTCGTATGCAGCTTCCTCAGCCTCGCCCTGTTTTGCCTCGATAACTGCGTCTGCCATTTTGGAAACGATCAGTTTTACGGCACGGATAGCGTCGTCATTACCCGGAATTACATAGTCAAGCTCTTCCGGATCGCAGTTGGTATCGCAGATACCGATCAGCGGAATTCCCAGTGTATGAGCTTCCTGTACGCAGATTCTCTCTTTTTTCGGATCTACTACGAAGATAGCGTCCGGCAGTCTCTTCATTTCTTTGATACCGCCAAGGTTTTTCTGCAGTTTTGCAAGCTCTTTCTTTAACTCAATGACTTCTTTTTTCGGAAGAACTTCGAAGGTGCCATCCTGCTCCATGGTCTCGATTGCTTTCAGTCTTGCAATACGGCTCTGGATGGTTTTGAAGTTGGTCAGCATACCGCCGAGCCATCTCTCGTTTACATAGTACATTCCGCAGCGCTCTGCCTCAACAGCGATAGCGTCCTGAGCCTGTTTTTTGGTTCCTACGAAAAGGATTGTGCCGCCGTCTGCTGCGATGTCTGCAACAGCTTTGTATGCGTCATCTACCATTCCTACAGATTTCTGCAGGTCGATGATGTAGATACCATTACGCTCTGTGTAGATGTACGGAGCCATTTTAGGATTCCATCTTCTTGTCTGATGTCCGAAATGAACACCGGCTTCCAGTAACTGTTTCATTGAAATTACGCTCATTGTTTTATCTCCTTATGGTTTTATTCTTCCCCATGTTTTTTCACCTTGGAACCTGTTTTTCAAAAAACAGGCACCATCCTTGGTACCGCATGGGTGCTTATTGTGCAACAGTAAGATTGTATCACAGAGTTTTTTTCATGACAAGCATTTTTTTCGCGAATTCTGTGGTTTTTTTCCGTTATTTTGGCGTTTTTCCCTGTTTATCCTTTGTTTCAACTCACAGTCGGTATTTTCACGGAGTCTGACATGTCGAAAATAGTTCGACTATGACCTGCCTCATGTCAGTGGAGGATACCGATTTCTCTCCGCCCGCCACTGCCGTTATGTTTCTTTTAACAATTCATCCCTCCACTTTAGAAGCGGGGGACTTCTTGTCTACTGGTGTTAAAAACAGATACCAGAACGTTCCGGCGCAGATTACGGCTTCGAAAAAGATGAACATCCATGCTCCTGCCGGCGCTTTTTCTGTCATCCAGGATATAAACTGGCTCCGGTAAAGTCCCCAGATATTTTCTGCCATGTGCGCAAGAACCGGGGCAAGGAGTGTTCCACACCGCTCATAAATAAGGATCAGAAGCACACTTACCACGGCTGCATAGACAAACTGCGTCACATTGCCGTGATATGCACCGAACAGCAGACATGATGCTGCGATGCCCCAGCCGGTTCCCCAGAAATCTTTTGCCCTGCGGTAAATCATGCCGCGGAAAACAATTTCCTCTGCGGCCGCGCTCAGCACACCGACGGACAGGATCAGAAGCAGCGGGTTCTGTCCTTCATAAATCTTTGATGCCATGTCCTGATAGCCGGAAAAGATTCTGGTAAAGCCGGTCACGTTCATGACAGTGTTCAGGAGATGGCCGAAGGTCATAACCAACAGAATACAGGCGGCTGCCTCTGTAGCACTCCACCGTTTTTCCGGTTTCGGGAACATGCCTTCATCTTTTTTGTACTGTTTCCAGAGAACCGGGATCGCCGCCAGACTGCCGATTGCTGATGCAAGAACGGATGTCGCGTGCATACGCTCTTCCAGATAACCGCCGGTCGTAAACGTCATCAGGATCAGCGCCAGAAGTACGGTTGCTCCGATCAGAAACAGTTCGTACGTCAGAAGCGGTTTTAAAAGACGCCATAGCTTCCGCTGGATAGGAATTACGATTTCCTCCGTTTTTGGCTCTGTTTTCGCTGTCCTTTTTTCTTTTATATTCTCTGCTTTTTTCTCTTTCGGCGCAAAGATTCCTGTTCCACTTTCTCCTCTTGTCAGCCACGGGATACGCTCCGGCTTCATTTTTTTGATGCGGTCGCGTCTTTTCTTCTCTTCTTTCGGATCCTCCGCCAGCAGTTTCAGTTCTTCCGGTGTATCACATACCTTTGCGGCACCTGCTGCCTCGAGTTCTTCTCTTCCGCCGTAACCATACGATACGCCGACACAGAGCAGTCCGTTTTCTCTTGCCCCGATTACGTCATAGCTTCTGTCACCAACCATCACCACGTCGGAACGGCTGTCTTCTGCTCCGAGTCGGCGCAGCGTCTCTGCGATGACTTCTCCTTTGTCGGTTCTGGTTTCGTTCATTTCTGAACCGGTTACTACGGTAAAATACTTTCTGATTTCGAAATGCTCCAGGATCTGCTCCACGTATTTTTCCGGTTTGGACGATGCTACCGCCAGAATTTTTCCCTTCTCTTTCAGATACGCCAGAACCTCCGGGATTCCCCCGTATACTTCATTTTCAAAAATGCCCTCTGCCTCGTACCGCTCCCGGTATTTTGTGATGGCCTGCTGTGCTTCTTCGCAGCCAAGGCCTGCAA
The DNA here is from genome assembly GCF_015557635.1 of Fusicatenibacter saccharivorans. Taxonomy (GTDB): domain Bacteria; phylum Bacillota; class Clostridia; order Lachnospirales; family Lachnospiraceae; genus Fusicatenibacter; species Fusicatenibacter saccharivorans. Next base: position 145,750 of record NZ_JADNOP010000003.1, on the reverse strand, counting down.
AATTCATGAAAGATTCCAGAAGCGGCGGCCCCACGTAACAGTTCAGTTTTTCCAGATCCGGCTCTTCGATGCCAAAGGATGCCAGCGCATACTGTACGCATCTTGTAATTCCAGGACCGGAATCGGTCAGGGTTCCGTCCAGATCAAATAATATCATATCTGACATACTCTTATTTCCTCTTTTACTTTTTTATCGTATGACATGTCTTTTATTCTAGCATATCGAAATTAGAAATACAAACAAAACCGGATCAGGCTATTTTCTGCAGAGTGCACGCAGATAGCGGGTGGTCTGATTCTGAATTTCGGCAATGGCACGAATCAGGTTCCAGAGGCGCCTTAAGGACTGCAAGAGGCGGGTTCCTTTTGGTTTCTGGCTGGTTCTTTGGCTGACAAGTGTGGAAGTTTTTGGTTTCACGTTGACTTCCCACGGTTTCATGGTTCGTACAATGCCGTCTGCGCCACGCACTTTTACAGTGATGCGGTTGTAGCCTTCGGAAAGGCTCTCGGCTTTCAGACAGATTTTGTTTTCTTTCCATTCGTATTCGGCTTCGGAGCCATTTACCATGCAGGAAAGAATTTCAGCCGTGTCGGCGGCTCCCTCGAGCAGAATTTCCGGGGTATAACCGGGATCTATTTCGACGCTGGTGTCGGCCGGGCGGATAATCAGGGGGATCGGCGCTTCGAAATCTTCGTCTGCTATCTGTGATAATATGAAATCGGCGATGATCTGCGGCGGTATTTGAGATGGCTCCTCCCCGGCACTCTCAGATGGAGTTTCGGCAGGCGGAGGACTGCTTTCTTCTGTTTGTAGCGGAATATCATCTGGATCTTGGGTCACCTCCTCGGGCGTGGCTGCAGCAACGGGCAGCTGTTCGTCTGTTTTGAGTTCTTCTTTCTCCGGAGACGATTGCCCGGGCTCCGTTTGTTCCTGCTTTTCTGTGTTTGACTTTCCGGCATCTGGCATTACGGTAGGCTCCTCTTTTTCTGGTGCTTTTGTTTCCGAGGTTTGATTTTCTGACTCTTTTTCGGTTGACGGAGATTCCTGCTTCGTTTCTTCCATATCAGGCTTTTCCGGTTCCGGATCTTCTGGCATCAAATTTTCCGTTCCGGATTTTTCTGAACCTGTATCTTCATAATCTGGTTTTTCTGTGTCCATTTCTCCAAAATCCGTTCTCTCCGAATCTGACTCTTCTGTCTCTGATTCTTTTGTATCTGTTTCTTCACATCCTTCCTCTGATTCCGATTCCCCGGAACCCATATCTCCTGCCTCCGGTAATTCTTCTGGCTTCCCCGATTCTGAATCTTCCGAAATTTCTTCCTCCTCTTCTTCCCACCTTTCCGCTGGTTCTTTCTCCGGATCCGGAATTACCGTCGGGGGAAGCATTTTTTCTTCTCCTTCTGTCTCTTTCTTTCCGGTCTCTGCCGGATCTGTTTTCTCTTCCGGCGGCTCTGGTTCCTGCTCTGGTTTCTCTTCTATAGGCGGTTCTTCTTCTGACTTTTCGTCCGGCAGCTGTTTCTCCGGTCCGGCTTTCCCGTCTGCATCTGTCACATCACTGTTCTCGGTGATTTCAGCTTCTAATTCCACGCTTTCCACCGCACTTGCGGCCTCGCCTGTCGCCTGCTGTGTCTCCGCGTGGACTTCGATTCCCTGGATGGCCAGGAATCCTGTCATCATTGCGCATATGGTCTTTTTTCTCATCCTGCTTCCTCCCATCTTTTTCTGATCTGCTGATAAAAAATGTCCTCCTCCATTCCCGGAATTTCTGCTGCCTCGTTGAGGTACTGTTCTGCTTTTTCCTGCATGTCGAACTGCAGTGCCAGCTCTGCGGCCCTGAGCAGATTTTTCCGCCGGTTTCCATCCTGTCTGCTGCACAGAAGCCGTTCGTAATAGAGAAAGCTCTCCTGGCACCAGTCCTGTTCTCTTTCCCCATCCCCGGATTTTCCGCCAAGATAGCACGCATCCGCCAGTCTCTGCCAGATGACGTTCTCCCACTGCCCCTCCATATTCTCGCCTGCGGCCTTTTCCAGCACTTCGATTCCTTTCCGCATGGCGTCTGTGTCATTTTCACGCGCCAGTTCTTCAGAAAAACTGAAATACATTCCTGCAACAGCAAGATATCTGCGGCAGCGTTTTTCTTTTTCCGGCTCCTGCTGCGTGTCATCATAAAATTCAGCCAGCAGTGGCTCCATCTGCATTTTTTCCCTTGCCGCATCATCCGCCAGACAGTATTCCACAAGTTCCTGCTCCACACGTCCCGCCTGACTGAGATGGTCTGCCTTTAAGAACGCTTCCCGCGCTTTCCGGTAGTTCGGCAGACTGCCTTCTTCCACCGGATTTCCGCAGAACCAGAGATCGCCCTGCTCCTCCCATTCGTCTGCCGCCGGAAACTGCCCCCATGGCATCCTGCTGGCAGCTGCAGCCGCTCCTCCTGTCAGAAAAGCAAAAACTGCAAAGATCCGCAGAGTCTTCCTGCCTTTTTGCTTTCTTTCCAGCCGCCGCAGTGCCTTTTTGACCTCTCCGGCAGACGCATACCGCTCCTCCGGCTTTTTCTGCATACACTTTTCCAGCACCCGCCAGAGTCCTCTTTTCTGCCGCTTTTTCGCATGCTTCGCCATTGCCGCAAGCAGTGCGCCGAGTGCATAAAGATCAGAACGGGCGTCACACTTCCCGTCATACTGCTCCGGCGCTGCATAACCGCGGGTTCCATAACGGACTTCCACACCCGTTTCTTCTGTTCCGGCTGCACCGAAATCCACAAGGTATATTTCACCACGCTCTGTTATCATCACGTTGTCCGGCTTCAGATCCCGGTAGAAAACCGGCGGGTTCTGTGCATGGAGATAACAGAGAATCCCGCTCAGGGCAATTCCCGTTTTCAGAATTCCCCGGCTGGAAAACCGTTCTCCCTTACGCATACGCTGTCCGATAGATTTTCCGTTTACAGCTTCCATCACCAGAAAGCTTTTTGTCCCACTTTCCAGAAGTTCCACCGCACAGGGAATCCCGGGATATGAAAACTTCTGTAAAAGAAACGCCTCCCGGCGCAGTTTTTCCCTGTCACATATACTTACCTTGACTGCATACCGCTTTCCGGATCCAGTTTTTTCTGCAAGATAAACGACAGACGTTGCCCCTCTTCCGAGCACTGACAGCAGGCGATACTTCCCTCCCGGAAGTTCTACTTTTCCAATGATCCCGCCTCCTCTTTTTACGTCAAAGCGTTTGTCAGTCCGATATTCTGTTTTTGTACATGGATATAAATTGAGCCGAATGGCTCTTCGATAGAGTAATATAGAATCGATTTTTCAGGACGAATGTCCAAGCGGATGAAAAATCGTGATGTAAGTATAACACAACAGCCGCCGTTTCTGCAAGAACTACAGAAGCCGACGGCTGCCAAAAAAATCGCCTGTTTTTTATCTATTTTTTCCCTCTTGACTCCGCGCAACGCCAGATTGCGTCGGACTTTTAAGTTTGATCCCCTGGCGTTTTACATCCGTTCCGGTGCCGAGAATCCCAGCAGGTCGATGCAGGTCTCGAGTACCTCGCGGACGAGATCCAGCAGTGCCAGGTAAGATGCTTTTCTTGCCTCATCCTGCTCACTTAAGATCTTGGTCTCGTGGTAGAAGTGGTTGAACTCGTTTGCAAGCTCGTAGATATAAGCACAGATCTTATGCGGTGCTTTCTCCTCGAATGCGTTCTCCACAACGCCGTTGAAACGGGATACGGAAAGCATCAGAGCTTTCTCGCTGTCGCTCTTCGGTGCCAGGAGTGCGCCTTTCTTCAGTTCATTTCCCTCTTCTTTATATTTTCCGAGGATGGATTTTGTACGAACGATCGTATACAGGATGTACGGACCGGTGTTTCCCTCGAAGGAAGTGAATCTCTCAACATCGAATACATAATCTTTCGATGCCTGGTTGGACAGGTCACCGTATTTAATAGCAGACAGTCCGACAATCTGTGCCGTTCCTCTTGCATCCGTATCTTTTACGCTGCGGTTCTCCACGATCTTCTGATACATCTCATCGTTGATCTCGCCGATCAGACGCTCCAGACGCATAACGCCGCCCTCACGGGTCTTGAACGGTTTTCCGTCTTTTCCGTTCATAGTACCAAATCCGATAAAGGAAAGAACGGTATCATCATTCACCAGTTTGGCTTTTCTTGCACAGCGGAAACACTGTACGAAGTGAAGCTCCTGACGTTTGTCTGCCAGATAGCAGATCTCGTCCGGCTTGTACAGTTTCATACGCTGGATGATGGTTGCCAGGTCTGTCGTATCATACAGAGCTGCTCCATCGGATTTTAAGATCATGCACGGCGGGATCTCTTTTGTGTCTGTCTCTTCTTTGACATCAACAACGAGTGCGCCCTGGTCATAATGTGCATAACCATTGTCTTTCAGGTAATCTACCATGTCCGGAATGTACTCCTGTGCATCGGACTCACCCATCCACAGATCGAAATGAACGTCGAGGTTTCCATAGTTCTTTTTCAGATCGGCAACAGAAACATTCATAATGTGTTTCCAGATCGCACGATATCCTCTTCTGCCCTGCTGCAGCTCTCTCGTTGCCTCGAGTGCACGTTTCTTATAGTCCTCGTCCTCTTTCGATTTGCCGCTTGCGCAAGGATAAATCTCCTCGAGTTCGCTGATCGTAAACGGTGCTTCCTCCGGGTACTCTCCCGTAAAGGACTCATCAAAATAAACAAGCTCCGGATGGCGCTCCTGCAGCTCGGTGATGATCAGTCCCATCTGCAGACCCCAGTCTCCAAGATGAACGTCACCGATCATGTTGTGGCCCATGAAGCGTCCCATACGCTTGATGCTCTCGCCGATGATCGCGGAACGGAGATGGCCGACGTGAAGCGGTTTTGCCACGTTTGCTCCGCCGTAATCTACGATGATGGTTTTCGGATTTTTTGTTTTCTCTACAGAAAGATCTTCATCGTTCTGCATTTTGGAAAGATAATCTGCCAGAAATTCCGGGTTGATTTTCAGGTTGATAAATCCCGGTTTTACGGCTTCAATTTCACCGATCACGCTGTGATCGGTCACTTTTTCTACAACTGCTTCAGCCAGCTGGATCGGTGCTTTGTGGTATGCTTTTGCAGCTGCCATTGCGCCGTTGCACTGGTATTCGCACAGATCCGGGCGGTTGGAAACGGAAACCCTTGCATAGGACGGGTCCATCTCCGCAGCGGTAAAGGCTTTTACCAGCTCTTCCTGGATAAGATCGATCAGTTTTTTCATAATGTTTCCCTCATTTTCTTCTTTACTGCAGAATCATCTGTTCTGCGTTTTGTTTCCGCGCGCTGCGCCGGGCTTCTTCCTCTTCTTTGATGCCGCTTTTCTGATAACAGTACTGGATGATGTCTCTTCTTCGGATGATGCCGATGAAGATTCCCTCGTCATCCACAACTGGAACGAAATTCTGCCGCATGGACATCTCGATCAGGTCCTCGATGTTGCTGTTGATGTTGACGGACTCATAATTCCACCGTTTCGGAACCTGCCAGAGCGGGATATCCTCTGCTTCATGGTAATTCAGCAGATACCGTTCTTTTATGATGCGGAGCAGATCTCCTTCCGTCAGTGTTCCCACGTAGCAGCCCTTTTTGTTCAGTACCGGAACCGCCGTGTATTTATGATATTCGATCTTCTCGATGGCCTGCCGAAGTGAGCAGTCGTCATACAGATAAGCCGTTTCACTTTTCGGTGTGATAAAAAACAAAATATTCATTCGCGTATACTCCTTTTCGTTGGTCATACTCTTGTTTGATTATACCATAAACGAATGTGAAATGTCTTTGAATCTTTCTTATATTTTCATAAACATACCGAATCTGAAACTCGAATGCCTCTTTGCTGCGCCGCAAATTGCGCTTATTTTCCAGTATAACCGACTTTCCGCAAAAAGTAAAGATCTTAAGTTTCATCCGCACACGCCGCACAAAAAATCCGCACGGATCCAGCACCTACGCTGTACCCGCACGGATTTTTCAACTCTTTTTTGTTCTATTCTCTTCGCAGCGCATCGATCGGATTCAGGTTCGCTGCTTTTACCGACGGCAGCAGTCCGAATACGATACCGATCACCATGGAGAAGACCACGGAGAAAATGATTGCCGGAATACTGATCGCCACAGGCGTCTGCGATACCCTCGAAATCACCTGTGCCATGATAATGCCGCCCAGCACGCCGAGCAGTCCGCCGATGCTGGTGAGCACCGCCGCCTCGGTCAGGAACTGGAACAGAATTCTGCGTTTTCTTGCTCCGATCGCCTTTTTCAGGCCGATCTCGCTTGTACGTTCCGTTACAGATACCAGCATAATATTCATAACACCGATACCGCCGACCAGAAGCGAAATGCTCGCGATCCAGATCAGCTGCTGGTTCGTGCTCTGACCTAACTCCTGCAGACTCTTTGCTTTCTCCAGCAGATCCTCTGCCTGATAGGAAAGAGAATCCGTTGTATTGGTCACGGATTCGTTCATGATATCCGCTGTTGTCTTTCCCACCGTGCTCATATCCTCGGTTGTTTTTGCCATCACAACGGCATTTTCCGGCTCATCATACTGGAATACGATCGGCCAGCAGACATCCGGCATCAGCACCAGCGGATAGGATTCCTGATTGTACGTATAGTAGTCCTCCCTGGAATTGATGACCGGCTGGAACGAATCGGCTTTTTTGATCACGCCGATCACCGTGAACGGCTCTCCCATGATCTCGATCGTTTTGCCGACCGGCGACTCATCCGGGAAGAGTGTCAGCACTGCGGTATCGTCGAGGAGGACAACTTTGTGGATCTTCGAGAAATCGCTCTCCACAAAGCCGCGTCCCTGATAAATCTGATAGCCGCACGTCGACAGATAATTTTCATCCACGCCAAGCGCCTTCGCGCTGTCCAGTGTTGTGTTTCCTTTTGCGATGCCGCTCACATACGTTCTTTCGGTGTAAAACGATGCATTTTCCGCCTGATCCTGCTCGCGGATCCGCTTTTTCTGGTCATCGGACAGTTTCGACACGCCGCTTGGCAGTCCGTTGTCCATCCAGTAATTGCCGTCGCCCTGCTTTAAGCTGACGGTCACGTTGTTGTTTCCGGCTCCGATCAGGTTCTGTTTGATCTGCTCATTCGTTCCCTTGATCGTGGAGACAATCGAAATGATCGACGCAATTCCGATGATAATACCCAGCATCGTCAGGAAGGAACGCATTTTGTGTGACCAGATTCCCTGAAAGGAAAGTCTTACATTTTCTAACATGGTGCGCCTCCTTAACTGTTGTAATAATCCGATGAACTGGATTCCTTCGTGTCTGCGCCTTCCACCACGGTTTTGCCGTACGGGAATGCAATGTAATCCTCTTCGGAAAGACCGCTCTTCACTTCGTAATAGCTGCCCCACAGAAGTTTTCCGGTTACCACATTCTGTTTCTTTAATTTATCATTTTCATCCCGGATATAAACGAATTTCTGTCCGTTCTCCTCGCGGATGAATTCTTTGCTGACGTACAGGCCGTTGCCGTTTTCTACATCGTTTCCGACAGTGATTGCAATCTCGATCCAGTCGCCGTTTTCAAAACCTTCTCCGCCCTCCGGGATAACGGCTGTGAACGGGTAGAAGGAGGCTGGTGTCTCGCTGTAGGACATGTAGCTTGTTGTCGGGTACGGGGAAATCTCGGTTACGGTTGCCGCTGCAAAAGCACCCGAAGACCAGGAAGTCACGTTGAGTTCGTCGCCGACTTTTACCTGATCGAGATACGTCTCGCTTAAGTAGCCGCGCACGTACAGACCTTCGTTTCCGCTGACCTGGATAAAGGCGCTTCCGTCGTTGGACGGGTTTTCTGCATTTCCAACCTTCTTTACCACACCGCTGATCGTCGCTTTTACGGTCTGGGAATCCAGGGATTTCTGCGTATTTTTGACTTTGAGTTCCTCTTCCTTCTGATCCAGCTTCAGACCACGGATCTGGCTCTCTTTTTCGCTGATGGCTTTTTTCAGCTCATCTTTTGTGTAGGTCATCTGGGTATCATCACCGGAAGAAGTATTGTTGTTGGCGCTGCTTCCTGTGGATGATGTAAAGAGGGACTGTACCGATGCTTTTTCACCGTAGAATACGGTTTTTGCTGTTGTCTGCACTGCTTCCGGTGCACTTTCACTCTGCGGTTCCGCTTCCGGTTCTGCCGGGACTTTGGTCGGCGTCGGCGTTTCCGTCGGAACTGGGGTCTCGCTCGGCACCGGAGTTTCTGTTGGAACCGGCTCTGTGGTCGGAATCGGTGTTGTACTTGGTTCCGGGCTGACGGTCGGCTCTGGAGTTACACTCGGTCCCGGCGTAACGCCCGGGGTCGGAGTTACACTTGGTGTCGGGGTAATCGTTCCTTCTTTTACCGCCACATTTGCAGTGCTGACTGCCATGGAAGTACCCTTGTCATTTTTCGCTGTCACTTCTACTGTATAGATTCCGGCATCCTCTTTTGTGATGTTTTCTTTTGTGTAAGTATCCTTAAAATCTCCGTCGATTGTCTTTCCGTTGTGTTTCCAGACGTATGTGTAAGTGACATCTGTTTCGGTGTTTTCCGTGGAATCGTCTGTCTCTCCGCTTCCATTTCCGGCTTCACCCGGCTGTGTCACATCGTCCTCGGACGGACTCTCGGTTTTATCATCCGTTTTATCGTCAGCTTTCTCATCCGGCTTCTCTTCGGTATCTTTCTTCTCATTGATTCCGATTTTCAGCTTCAGCCCGCCGCCCTCTGCCACCTCTGTGTTGGCAAGCGGCGTGGTAATTTTTACTTCCGGTGCATCCGCCGACTCGGATTCTTTCAGACTCAGGACTGCTTCATACGAAGTCTCGTATACTTTCGCAATCTTCGTTCCATCCTGCTCCCACACGGTTTCCAGCGCCTCTGCGGCTTTGTTTTCCTCATGAATCTCCAGGCGGAACCAGTATCCTTCGCTGTCCTCTTCTTTTTTCGTTCCCTTTTCATCCGCGTATCCTGCCATCTGATTCAGGAATCCGCCTGTCAGGACTGTTCCCGGTGCGCAGAGATAGGTGTATGGGTCTTCCTGCGTTCCTTCTCCTTTGTATGGTTTGGAACCAAATATAAGCTTATTCGTACTGCTGTACAGAACAGCATCCTCGTACGTCGGCTCCGGTTCCGGGGTCGGAATCGGTTCGTCCGGGAAATCCGGATCGATGGGTTCATCTGGAAAATCCGGGAAATCCGGAAAATCGGGATCTTCCGGGAAATCCGGCTCCACCGGATCCAGCGGGGTATCCGATACCGGTTTTGTCTTTTTCAGCTTTTCCAGTTCTTTTTCACTCTGCTGGATTTTCAGCTTTGTCTGTGCAAGCTGTAACTGCTGCGTTTCCAGATCCAGCTCGATCATGCTGGTATCGTATGTCATCAGCGTGTCTCCGGCATTTACCACATCGCCCTCTTTGACGAGAACCTGGGAAATGGTCTGGCTGTCGGAAAGATAGATGTTCTGGGAAGCCGTTGAGGTGATCTGGCCTTCCATGTTCATGTTGTCTCCCCAGTAACCACTCGTAAAGTCACTGACCGGATACACTTTTACGGTCGTCTTCTGCGCCTGGCGGATGCCGTAATAACCGCCGACACTGACACCGCCCACGGCAACTGCGGTCACAACTGCAATCGCGGCTTTCTTTGCGGCTTTTCCTTTTTTCATGTTTCGGCCACCTCCTTCGATTTCATCATTCCGTCGCGGATCTCCACGGTGCGCTGTGCCATCGATGCGATCTCCGCGTCATGCGTAATCATCAAGATGCTGACGCCCTCGTCGTTCAGGCTCTGGAACAGCTCCATGACCTGTTCGCCGGAATGGGAGTCGAGCGCTCCGGTCGGCTCATCAGCCAGCAGAATTTTCGGATGGTTGACGATCGCTCTTGCAATCGCCACACGCTGTTTCTGTCCGCCGGAGAGCTGGGTCGGTTTGAAACTCATACGGTCGCCGAGCCCCACCCGCTCGAGGGCAATCGCTGCCCGCTCTCTTCTCTCTTTTTTCGGCACGCCCGCGTACGTCAACGGCAGGCATACATTTTCCATTGCGCTCTGTCTTGCAAGGAGTTGGAAGTTCTGGAAGACAAAGCCGATTTTCTGCAGGCGGATGTCCGACATCTGATTGTCACTGCATTTGCTGATGTCCTGTCCGTCGAGGATCAGCCGTCCGCTCGTCGCCTGGTCGAGGCAGCCGACAATATTCATCAGTGTTGTTTTTCCAGAACCGGAAGGACCCATGATCGCAACGTACTCGCCTTCTTCCATGGAGAAGTTGATGTTTTTCAGAACCGGAACCGGGATTTTGCCCTGCATATATTCTTTACAGATATTCTCTAATTCCAGAATCACGGCTGCACCTCCCCGTCCTCCGCCGATCCGGCTTCCTGTGTGTCTGCCGCGTCGTTCTCGCCAGCTTCACCACCGTCGGCGCCGCCGATCACGTTCGTCGTATCTTCCTCACCGCTGTACTCTGCGCCATCCATGGTATTGTCGACCATGCCGTTTTCATCCTGCGTCATACCGTCGTCGACCATTCCATCGTCGTTGTCAAGCATACCGTCATCCATCATTCCGTCATCTTCGCCGCCGGCCGGATTGCTCTGTCCCAGCGAACCATCGGTGCTGACGACGGTCTTCATGCCCTCTTCCAGACCATCCTCCGGGAAGGTGATGGCATCCTCCTCTTTGAGACCATCAGTGATCTGATATTCCATCATATTTTCATCGTGTGTTCCAAGGGTTACACTTCGTTTTTCCAGTTTTCCATTTCCATCATCAGCCCAGACATAAGGATTGCTGTCGATATCGTTGATAAAGTAATCGGACAGCCAGATTCCAGTTTTGACTTCCTGCTGACCGATATCCGGCTCTACGTAAACATGCTGACCGAGCATCAGGCCATTTGTTCCATCGAGCTGTACATAAAACGGATAGTTGCTTGACTGCGTCATACTGTCTCCTGAACTGCTGTAAACGTTATTGCTTCCTGTCCGGGCATTTTCCCGATCAATCTTTGTCACGGTTCCGGTCCAGGTCTGATTCTCATCTACACGAGAATGTACGATCACCTGGCTTCCTTCGGTAATCGAACCGTCGCTCATATTCTGTTCATTGATCTGGCCTTTTACACGGAAATCTCCCGTTGCAAGAACGGTCAGGAAGGAATTGTCGGAGCTGTCACCGGAGTAAGCGCCGGCGCTGCTGTCATCGTTGTTGATTGATTTTACAACACCGGCGATTTCGCTGATCACGGTCGCATTGGTGATGTTATCGTTTAATTTATCAATCTCCGCCTGTTTTGATTTTCCTTCATATTCTTTTTTCTTTAAATCCAGCTCCGCTTCCTGAATTTCCAGTGTGATGCTTGCCTGCTGGTCTTTTGATGCCTGCTTTTTGTCTTTGTAAAGCTGGTTGATATTGGTATTCATACTTGAAAGTTCATTGTTTATGCGTTCCAGATCCAGCTGCGCCTGCTCGAGGTCACTCTGGAATTTCTCGGTATCGTAGGAGAACAGCGGTGTTCCGACCTGAACCTCCTGACCGACTTCCACATAAACTTCCTTTACCTTTTTCTCGCTGTTTTTCTCTACCTTCCAGGTATTTTCCGACTCCACAACACCGGCATAGCGGTTTTCCATTCCATTTCCGGTTCCCAGATTGGTCAGGGCTTTTACAGTATTGACATAGACGACGTTATCGTCCTCTTTTGTACCGTTTCCAAGGAAATGCCATGTCACTCCCCCTCCGGCTGCCGCAAGCACTGCGACTGCACACACAATCGCGATTACTTTTTTCTTCATATGCTTCCTCCCACTTTTCTATTTTACAAATTAATTTTCTGCTTTCCCAAGTTAGTTCTATCGTATCACATTTTGTTTTTTGTTTTCTTACTTTTTCCTTACTCTTTTTTTAGCAAATACTGGCTTTTTCTGAAAATAGATTTTTGTTTTTGTCATTAAAAACCTGCCTCCGTGTTTATGACGGAAAGCAGGTTTTCTTTCGAATCTGTTAGATTTTATTTTTTATGCTACAAGTTTCATCTCCCGCAGAATGCGGTATACGAGATAACAGATCAGCGCTGCACAGACCAGTTTGAACAGAAGCGGAACGACGGCGAACACGATTTTAAATCCAAGCCAGATCACGCCGATCGGGAGAAGAATAGTGGCGCATGCGCCGAGGACTTTTCCTCCAAATTTCAGCAGCAGTCCGACGATCCCAAATAAAATTCCAATTCCGCAGAGCAGACCAAAACAGGTTGCCAGCATGACTAATGTAACTAACATCGTGATCCCTCCTTGTCTTTTTCTCTATGTGTTCCACTTGCTGTGGATGTTTCCGTATCTTTCTTACAAACCATATTGTAGCACTTTTTTCCAGCAAAACAACGGGGAAGACGTGGAAGAATTTCTTAAGTTTTTCTTTACACCGATCGAGTGAAACCTAAAAAAGGACAGACAACGCTGCACTTCTGCAAAATTGTCTGTCCTGTAAATTACAAAATTTTCTTTACTCTTCTATTGTCTCTTCCTCAGCCTGCGGCTCAACCTCAAGACCAAGCTCTTCCAGCTGTACTGCGTCAACCGGTGACGGAGCCTCGGTCATCAGACAGGAAGCATCTTTTACCTTCGGGAATGCGATGACGTCGCGGATGCTGTCCTCTTTTGCCATCAGCATAACGAGACGGTCCAGTCCGTAAGCCAGTCCGGCGTGAGGCGGAACTCCGTATTTGAAAGCATCCAGAAGGAAACCAAATCGCTCATGTGCCTGTTCCTTTGTGAAACCAAGCATCTCAAACATCTTCTCCTGCACATCGTTCTGGTGAATACGAACGCTTCCTCCTCCGATCTCAGTGCCGTTCAGGACGATATCGTAAGCTTTTGCACGAACTGCGCCCGGATCGGTGTCCAGAAGCGGCAGATCCTCGTCCATCGGCATGGTGAACGGGTGATGCATTGCGGTGAAACGGTTCTCCTCATCGGACCACTCCAGAAGCGGGAACTCGGTAATCCATACGAAACGGTACTCGTTCTTGTCGAGCAGTCCCATCTGCTCTGCCAGTTCCAGACGAAGTGCGCCAAGAACGTTCCAAACAATCTTGTTGCGGTCTGCTGCGAAGAGAAGAAGGTCTCCAGCCTGTCCGTCCATGGCTTTGATGAGGGCTTCCATCTGCTCCTCTGTCATAAATTTGGAGAAGGAAGATTTCCAGCTTCCATCCTCATGGATTGCAATGTATGCAAGACCTTTTGCACCGTAACCTTTCGCAAACTCAACGAGCTTGTCGATTTTCTTTCTCGGCATTGCGCCCTGTCCCTTTGCGTTAATACCGCGGACAGAACCGCCGTTTTCAAGCGCGCCCTTAAATACAACAAACTCGGTATCTTTTACGGTCTCGGAAACATCAACCAGCTCCATACCGAAACGCAGGTCCGGTTTGTCGGAACCGAAACGGTTCATAGCCTCTTTCCAGGTCATTCTCTGGATCGGGAGCTGTACCTCAACGCCGAGCACCTCTTTGAACAGGTGTGCCAGCAGTCTCTCATTGACATCGATAACATCGTCTACATCAACGAAAGCAAGCTCCATATCGATCTGGGTGAACTCCGGCTGACGGTCGGCACGCAGGTCCTCGTCACGGAAACATTTTACGATCTGGATATAACGGTCATAGCCGGAGCACATCAGAAGCTGTTTGAACAGCTGCGGAGACTGCGGCAGTGCGTAGAAGCTGCCTGGATGAACACGGCTCGGTACCAAGTAATCTCTGGCGCCTTCCGGTGTGGATTTCGTCAGCATCGGGGTTTCGATCTCAAGGAAGCCTTCTTTGGACATGAACTCACGGGTGAGCATTGCCACTTTGCTTCTCATGATCAGGTTTCTCTGGATGTCCGGGCGGCGCAGATCCAGGTAACGGTATTTCAGACGGAGCTCTTCTCTCGTCTTGGAATCCTCCTCGATCGGGAACGGCGGGGTTTCTGCCTCGGAAAGAATGCGTAAGGACTCAGCCTTTACTTCGAGCTCTCCTGTTGCCAGATTTTCATTGACAGCACCGGAGCGGGCCATAACTTCACCTTCTACGGCAATGACGAACTCGCTGCGCAGTTTTGCTGCTTTCTCAAAACCTTCCTCACTGATCGGGCCGTTCTCAAAGATGATCTGCATAATACCGCTTCTGTCGCGCAGATCGACGAAAATAATTCCGCCTTTATTACGGCTCTTCTGTACCCAGCCCATCAGGGTTACTTTTTTTCCGATATCTGCTTTTGTGACTTCCGCACAGCGGCAGGTTCTCTTCAGGCCTTTCATGGATTCAGCCATTTTCTTGTTCCTCCTATTTGGAACTGCGGACACAAAGAATCTGCATCCGCAGCACATCGTTTTTTCATGCGATTACTATTATTGGATATTCCTTACATTTTGTCAACAAAAAATTCTTCGATCTCAGTGTAGCCCTCGCTGGCAAGCTGCTCTTTCTGGAATTTCTTGTTCTTCTTCATCACGGCGATGTTGATGGCCGTGCCTTCACTTCTCTCTTTTGTCGCCTGCTGAATGATCTTCTGCATTCCTTCTGCCGGCATGTTTTTCTCAATCAGATATGCTTTTTTCTTCTGAGCACCCGGAATCTGGTAATCTCTCTCGAGCAGCAGCATAACGATACGCTCAAATCCGATGGAGAATCCGCATGCGCAGGTCTGGTTTCCGGTGAATTTTCCGATCATTTCATCGTAGCGTCCGCCGCCTCCGACAGATCCGCCGTACTCATCCATAGCGATCTCGAAGATCGGTCCTGTGTAGTAGGACATTCCGCGCACCAGAGTCGGATCGAAAGCGATCTTGAATTCTGCGGTCTTCACGGCATTGACACTGTCGATGATGGTCTTCAGGCCGTCTGCGTACTCTTTGTCAAGGAATCCCTCGAGTTTCTCACGGCAATACTCTACGCCTGCGGTATCCGGGGTGATCTCCTCGAACATTTTCAGGTATTTCTCTACGGACTCTTTTGCAAAGCCGGCTTCCTCGAGCTCTTTGGCAACGCCCTCAAAACCGATTTTATCCATCTTATCGAGGATAATAAATACGGTGTCATAGGACTCCTCCGGGAATCCGCTGTAGGCTGCCATTGCTTTTAAGATGCGGCGGTCATTGATACGGATCGTAAAGTTCTTGAAGTCCAGTTTTCCAAGCAGTGTGGTGGTAGCAAGGATCAGCTCAATCTCTGCAAGGTTGGTCGGCTCGCCGAGGATATCGATATCGCACTGCATGAACTGGCGGTATCTTCCTCTCTGCGGACGGTCTGCACGCCATACATTTCCCATCTGAAGTGCTTTGAACGGGGACGGAAGCTCGTTTGCGTTGTTGGAATAGTAACGGCAGAGCGGAACGGTCAGGTCATAACGCAGGCCGCTGTCTACGAGATCGTTTTCTTTCTCAGCGGTCTCGAGTTTCAGCTTCTCTCCTCTTTTTAAGATCTTGAAAATCAGTTTCTCATTCTCGCCGCCCTGTTTGCTGTTCAGGTTTTCGATGTGCTCCACGCATGGGGTCTCCATGGAGGTAAAGCCGAAGGTTCCGTAAGTTTCCTTGATCAGACGGATCACATAGTCACGGATTGCCATTTCTTTCGGTAAAATATCTTTCATTCCGGTAACCGGTTTCTTTTTTAATGCCATTTTCTGTTTTCTCCTTTATGATTTCCCGGATCAATTCATCGACATCAGAAAGCTCGATCGCTTTCCGGCTGCCGCTGTGGATCACTCTCTGAAATGCCAGGAACATTTTCAGATCGAAATTTTTGACTTCTTCTGTCATAAGCTCCATCGCCTGTTTCCGCGTAAACGCACTCCGGTACGGGCGGTCGGAGGTCAGCGCGCAGTACACATCACAGATGCGTAAGATACGCGCCCCAAACGGAATCTTTTCTCCCGCCAGATTGGCCGGATACCCGGTTCCGTCATAATTTTCATGGTGATACAGAATACTCTCCAGCACAAAATCGGAGTAGCCGCGTCCCTGCAGGAGTTCATAGCCCAGTGTGGAATGGGTCCGCACAAAGCGCATCTCCTCGACGACGAGTGTATCCTGTTCTTCTACGTAATTCTCCAGTACAATCTTTCCGATATCGTGGAGAACGCCCGCTTTTGCAAGCTCATAGCAGATTTCTTTCTCATACCCAAGTTCCCGCGCAAGATCGTAAGCTAAATTGCTCACTTCCATGCCATGGATGAGCTGCTCGGTCAGGGTATAGCGCAGCATGTGAAGCTGCTGACTGGAATTTTCTTTCATTTTGGCAGATACTTCTCCATTCCGATACGTTTTCTCTCGATCATTTCATCGATACGCTCCACGTAGTTTTTCAGATCCTTCACGTTCTCCACCCGCTCAATGCGCTCTCCGTGTTCAAACACGAATTTCGTGGACGCTCCGGCTCCCGCGGCCAGAATGGACTGTTTTTCCTCCATAATGAGGATGTTGTAGATACCTGCTTTTCCTTCGCGGGAGTAGCCGACATTCTCAAAGTTACCCGCCATATTTTTCTGGCGGTACATGTAATACGGTCCCATCTCCATGCGGTGTGCGCTGTCCATCGTCATTTTCATGATCTCGGCAGAGTTTTCAAACGAGATTTCCTGATATTTGTCTTTGAACAGGTTGAGTCTCGTTGCACGCTTTAACGCAAGGGAATGGACGGTCAGGGAATCCGGATTCAGCGCTTCCACTTTTTCCAACGTATGCGCCACTTTTTCCTTGTCCTCGCCCGGCAGACCGACGATCAGATCCATGTTGATGTTGTCAAATCCAAGGGAACGCGCCATACGGAACTTCTCCTCGATCTCCTCCACGGTATGGTGGCGTCCGATCAGATCCAGCGTTTCCTGGTTCATGGTCTGTGGATTGATCGAAATACGGGTGACCGGGAATTTGCGGATGGCTTTTAAGACCTCCTCATTGATCGTATCCGGCCGTCCTGCCTCCACGGTGAACTCCTGCACCTGCTCCATCGGGAAGAGCTCTGTCACTTTCGTGAGCAGGCGCTCCATCTGTGCCGCATTCAGCGTGGTCGGCGTACCGCCTCCGATGTAGATCGTATCAAGGGTGTAATCCTTCATGTTCTCACTGATAAAGATCAGTTCTTTGATCAGTGCATCGAGATACGGATCTACCATATGCTCCCAGCGGCTTAACACATGGGAGCCGAAGGAACAGTACAGGCAGATGCTCGGACAGAACGGGATGCCGATGTACAGGCTGTAACCGTGTTCGTAGTCGATCGTCTTTAAAATGTCCTTTTCCCGGTTGGCAATCGTGATTGCAAGTGCCGTCTTTTCCGGGCTGGTGTAGTAGGTCTCGCGCATGTATTTCGCAATCTCTACATTTGTTTTGCCCTCTTCCAGCATCTTCATCGGAATTTTCGTCGGACGGATGCCGGTAAGGTCGCCCCACGGAAGTTCTTTTCCGCTCACTTTCGAGAGCGTGCGATAGACCATCCGTTTCAGGACATTTTTCGTTTCGTGGCGGTCTTTTTCATATTCCACCGCCTCACACGCGGCAGAAAGCTCTTCGTGCTTCTCATTTTCTATGGAAAAGCAGATCTGGTCTGCCGCGTACAGGATCTTATCATAATATGCAAATTCCCCGTCCGGCGCCCCATCCTCTTCGTACCATGAGGTAATCTCACAGCCCGGATAGAATGCCTTGATCAGGGAATACACATCGTATTCAAAATCTTTTCTGTTAAAACAAAGGCTGATATTAAGCAAGGGGATTGTACCTCTTTTCATGTTCAATCGTAGTTTCATCGTTGTGGCCCGGATACACGGTCACATCCCCGGGAAGCTCTTTTAACAGGCGCTTGGCCGACGCGATCAGCTCTCTGCCGGAGGATGTCGGGAAGTCGTATCTTCCGTAGGACTCGCAGAACAGCGTATCACCGGAAAAAAGTGCTTTCTCTGCCGGAATATAGTAGCAGACACCGCCTGCCGTGTGCCCCGGTGTCGCAAGAACGTGGATTTCAAAGTCTGCGAGATGCAGCACATCGCCCTCTTTTACGGTTTTGTCCGCCTGCATCGTGTACGGTTTGCTCCAGAGCCCGGAAAGATTTTTCTTTGGATCCCCCAGCAGGTGCTGCTCTTTTTCATGGACATAGACCGGGATATGGTACTTTTTCCGCAGTGCATCCGCTGCCAGCATATGGTCGAAATGGCCATGGGTCAGCAGAATGGCCTCCGGGTCGCCGTCGATCTCGTCGATCTGGCGTTCAATCTCCAGCGGCGAATCGCCCGGGTCCACGATCAGCACCTTCTGGCTGTCCGGATTTTCCACAACGTAGCAGTTTGTCGAGAGCATTCCAAGTGCCCGGTAATTTACCTTTATCATACGCTTTTCTCCTTTTTATCCTCTCGATCTCTGAATATCGATCACGCTCTCCACCTGGCGTACCTTCTCGATGATGCTGTTCAGCTCTTCGTTGTTGTGCACGTCGAACGTCACATCGATGGAAGCCGTTCCCTGCTTGCTCGTTCTCACGTTCATCGCCGCAAGGTCGATCTTCCGCTCGGTAAAGATCTTGGAGATATCCACCAGAAGACCGGTACGGTTGTTTGCGTAAACGCTGATCTCCACGGTATAGAGAGAGCCGCCGTTGTCCTCTGCCTGCCATTCAGCATCAATGAGGCGCGCCCGCTCAGATTCCGGCAGATTCAGGACATTGACACAGTCGGTGCGGTGAATGGTCACGCCGCGTCCTCTTGTGACAAAGCCCACGATCTCATCGCCCGGGATCGGATTGCAGCATTTTGAGAAGCGAACTGCCACATCGTGGATACCGCGCACGACGATGCCGCCCTTGCTCTTTCCAACCGGCAGAACTTTCTCTCCGGATGCCGCCTCGAGCACCTGCTCGTCGGTGATCTCTTTTTTATGTTGCTTTTCGTACGTCTCAATCAGCTTGTTGAGGACCTGGCCCTCTTTTAAGCCGCCGTGGCCGATGGCCGCAAGAACGGAATCCCAGTCGCGGAAGCCGTACTTTCTCATGACAGCCTCTTCGTACATCGGTTTCGTATAGATTCCAAGGTTTTTGCCCTTCAGCTTTGCATAGCTGGTGAGCATTTCCTTGCCTTTGACGATGTTGTCCGTCTTGTTCTGCTGGCGGAACCACTGGTTGATGCGGCTCTTTGCCTGGGAACTCTTCGCAATTTTCAGCCAGTCGCGGCTCGGTCCCTTGGAGTTCTGCGAGGTGATGATCTCGACGCGGTCTCCGTTGTGAAGTTCCGTCTCGATCGGCACGAGTTTTCCGTTGACCCTCGCTCCGACCATCTTGTTGCCGACCGCACTGTGGACGGAATAAGCAAAGTCGATGGCACAGGAGCCGACCGGAAGCGTTTTGACATCGCCCGCCGGGCTGAAACAGTAAACATTGTCGGCAAACAGGTCGAGATCGCTCTTTAAGAGGTTCATGAACTCATGGTTGTCCGCCATGTCCTGCTGCCACTCCAGAATCTGGCGCAGCCAGGTCAGTTTTTCCTCTTCCTGCTCCGGTCCCGGTTTCTTGCCGTCGGAGGCCTCTTTGTATTTCCAGTGTGCAGCGATACCGTATTCTGCAATCCGGTGCATCTCATAAGTACGGATCTGAATCTCAAACGGCTGTCCGTTCGGTCCGATCAGGGTTGTATGCAGGGACTGGTAACGGTTTGGCTTCGGCATCGCAATGTAATCTTTGAAACGGCCCGGGATCGGCGTGTACATTTCATGGATGACACCGAGCGCTGCATAGCAGTCTTTGACGGATTCCACGATGATGCGGACCGCAAAGAGGTCATAGATCTGATCCAGCGTCTTATGCTGGTTGACCATCTTTTTGTAGATGCTGAAAAAGTGCTTGATTCGTCCGTTGACATCTGCCTCAATGCCGGCCTGGTGGATATGACGGGTCACCTCTTTTACGATCGCATCGACAAACTCCTGCCGCTGCTCCCGCTTCATGCTGACCTTCTGCACCAGTTCATAGTACGCATCCGGCTCCAGATATTTCAGAGAAAGGTCATCGAGTTCGACCTTGATCTTGGAAATACCGAGGCGCTGTGCGATCGGGGCATAAATATCCATCGTCTCACGCGCTTTTTTCTTCTGCGTCTCCGGCGACCAGTACTGTGCAGTCCGCATGTTGTGCAGACGGTCCGCCAGTTTTACCAGAATAACACGGATATCCTTTGCCATCGCAAGGAACATCTTTCTCAGGTTTTCTGCCTGCTCCTCGACCTTATCCGCAGAATATTTCAGCTGTGCCAGCTTCGTGACACCGCTTACAATCAGGGACACCTCCGGGCCGAACTCCTCGGTCAGCTCCTCTTCGGTCATGACGGTATCTTCGACAACGTCGTGCAGAAGGCCTGCCGCGATCGACTCCTTGTCGAGCTCCAGATCTGCCAGGATAATTGCCACACAGAGCGGATGGATGATGTACGGTTCCCCGCTCTTTCTTTTCTGGTCCTTATGTGCATCCGCTGCCACGCGGTATGCTTTTTCGATCAGGGAAATATCGTCCGATGGATGATATTTTTTCACAGAAGCGATCAATTCCCCGTATAATTCCTCCGGACTTGTAAAATCGTCCGTCTTGCGGATTCTGGCTTCTGCCGCCGCCACATCCTTCTTTAATTCTTCTTCACTGATTCTTTTCTCTTCTTCCATATGTATCCTCCGCTCTCATGATTAACCCCTGCGTTTCGTTGGATACGTTATTTGCCATCGTAACGGATGACAGATTTTACATCATATTTTGCCAGTTTTTCGCGTCCTTTTAAGCCGGCAAGCTCCATCAGGAACACGATTCTGGTTACTTCGCCGCCGAGGCGCTCGATCATTTTTGCACAAGCCTCCACGGTACCGCCGGTTGCAATCAGGTCGTCGATGATGACTACCTTCTGGCCCGGTTTGATGGAGTCTTTGTGCATCTCGATCGTTGCGCTGCCGTACTCTAGGTCATAGCTCTCCTCGACGGTCTCCAGAGGAAGTTTTCCTTTTTTACGGATCGGCACGAACGGTTTGTGCAGATTGTAAGCAATCGGCATACCGAAAATGAAGCCGCGGGACTCGGTTCCGCAGATTACGTCACAGTCTACTTCTTCTACAAAATGCTGCATCTCATCTATGGCAAGCTGCAGTCCGTCTGCGTCCTGCAGGATACTCGTTACATCTCTGAAAATAATACCCGGTTCCGGGAAATCCGGAATACTTCTTACGTAATCCTCTACTTTTTTCATAAAATATTCCTCCGTTTCGTCAAGGTTTGACAATTCACCTTACAGTATAGCATCAATATTCTTCTGCGTCAATTTTGTTTCCGATAGAAAACAGGGCAGAAAAATCAGGTATTTGCGGCTTTTCTGCATCTTTAAAAATAACTCTGGATATTGATCTGTAATTTGTCGCGTCCGTTCCACGTATCGATCGACGGATAGTACGCTACCGAGAGGGTTGGATGTGCATCCACGTATGCGGCGAACGCTTCTCCCTCGCCGAAATAGACACCATCCATCTGGTATCCGCCCGCATCGGCAAGCTGTACTTTCACCACGTTTCTATTCTTTCCAAAAATGCGGTAATTTAATACAGTCAGTCCTTTCTGTGCGAACAGCGGTTTCGTGTTGCCTTTTCCAAACGGCTCCAAGAGGCTTAACTGGCGGATCAGATTTTTGGTGATGTAGGTGATCGGCATCGGCACATCGATCACGACTTTTTCGACGAAATCCTCTTCCGTCAGCGTGGACTTATCGTTCAGTGCCCGGCGGAACGGTTCGATCATCTCCTCTCCTGCGAGGGAAAGGCCCGCAGCCATCGGGTGGCCGCCGAATTTCGTCATCAGTTCTTTGCATTTGCAGAGCTCCTCATACATCGAATACGCTTCGATCGAGCGGCCGGAGCCCTTGACGCCCTCCTCACTTCTGGTGAGTACGAAGGATGGTTTGTGGAAGTGCTCCCGCAGGCGACCTGCGATGATTCCGGCAAGGCTCTCGTGGCAGTCCGGCAGATAGACGACGAGGACTTTGTCGTTCTGCAGCGGGGAGGTTTCCACGAGCTCGATTGCTTTCGCCTCACCCTGGCGCGTCAGCTCTTTGCGGCTTTCATTCAGGTCTTTCAAGTCCCCAGCAAGCTTTGCAGCCTCCTCACGTGTCTTTGCGCAGAGCAGTTTTAACGAATGCTCCGCCGTGTCAAGCCGTCCCGATGCGTTGATGCACGGGCCGAGAACGAAGCCGATGTGATACGGTGTCACGTTTTCCGCCTCGATGCCCTGCACACGGATCAGCTCCTGCAGGCCGAGGTTCTGCGTTTTATGGAGCGCCCGAAGGCCGGCTTTTACAAAAATCCGGTTTTCTCCCTGCAGATCCATCACATCACCGATCGTCGCAATGGCGACAAATTCCAGAAAGCGGAAGCTGTGCTCCTTTGGAATACCTGCTTTTGCCTCCATCGTCTGGATCAGTTTCCATGCGACGGCCGCACCGCAGAGGCCCGGAAACGGATAGGAACAGTCTTTCTGTTTCGGATTGACAACCGCGTCCGCCGGCGGCAGGATGTAGCGGCGTTCTCCGTTTTCATCCTCCTCAAACGGAACCTCGTGGTGGTCCGTCACAACAACCGTCATGCCAAGCTCTTTTGCCAGACGGATCTGACTGCCCGCCGCGATGCCGTTGTCACAGGTGACGATCGTGTCCCGCCCCTCATCCGCGGCAAACTGCACAAGATGCTCATTTAAGCCGTATCCGTCTGCAATCCGGTCCGGGATACGCACATCCGCATCGGCACCGAGATCTTTTAAGCCGGTCAGCAGAATATACGTTGCCGTAACACCGTCGATGTCGTAGTCCCCGATGATGCGGATCGGCTTTTTCTCCCGGATTTTTTCTGCGATCAGATCTGCCGCGCGCTCCATATCCTTCATCAGCAGCGGATCGTGGAGCTGCTCCAGATCACCGAAGAGATACTCTTCGATCTCTTTCTCCCCGGTCACATCCCGGTTCCGGATCAGGCGGGCAATGACGGGATCGATGCCGAACCGGTCCGCAATTGCCTGGAAATCGGCGCGTTTTGCCGAAACTACCCAGCGTTCTTTCTTCATATGTTCTCCTCTTTCCTGTTAGCAGGAAACGCCGGACTTTTCCGGTCCGGCGTTTCTCTTTTTATGGTTTTTGCTGCTTTTATTTATTTTTTGTCTTATTCTGTACTGCTTTGGACGGCACATATTTGTTTTTTCCAACGTGCTTCATCACATACCACAGGGCACCTGTGATGCAGACAGAAGTGTAAGCTCCGCATACGATACCAACCATCAGAGGTGCTGCAAAGTCGCGGATGGAAGAAACTCCCATCACGAACAGAACAAAGATGGTGATAAAGGTGGTGAGGGAACTGTAAATGCTTCGGGTCAGGGTGTCCGTGATGCAGCGGTCAACCAGAGACTCGATCGGCTCTCTCTTTAACTCCGGCAGATTCTCACGGATACGGTCGAAGATGACGATCGTACTGTTGATGGAATAGCCGAGGATCGTCAGCATACACGCGATAAAGGTGCTGCCGACCGAAATACGGGATACCACATAGAATCCGAATACAATGGCGATATCGTGCATCAGTGCAAGGATGGCACTCGATGCAAAACGGATGTCGCGGAAACGGATCCAGATGTACAGCAGCATGCAGACTACAGCGATGATAACTGCTTTCATCGCATTCTGGCTCATCTCTTTACTTACAGTAGAAGAAATGTTGTCGAAAGTGATTTCAGAAGTATCGACACCGAAATTGTCTGCCATTGCCTGGTAAACCTGCTCACGCTCTTCCAGAGTCAGAGAACGTGTTTTGATGATGACATTGTTGCCTCCGACAACCTTTGTCATCTGAATATTGGAATCTTTTGTCACGCCTTCCACAACCGGCTCTACCTCTTTGTCCAGCTCTTCGATGGAGTAATCCTCGTTGAACGGAACGTTGATGGAAGTACCGCCCTTGAAGTCAAGGCTGAAGTTCAGTGCGCTTCCCTTTGTCTGATGCATGAAAATCATGCTGGCCGGAACGGCAAGCAGCAGAATGCAGGAGATCGTGAAGAAAATCTTTCTCTTTTCCACAAATGGAAATCCCTTGCGCTCTTTCTTGGTTCCGTAGTATTTCGCATCCTTCAGTCCCATACCGTACAGGCTGTTGACCAGCAGTCTGGAAACAACCATGGCGCTGAACATGGAAAGAACAATACCAAGAGCAAGTGTCATGGCGAATCCGCGGACACTTCCGCTTGCGAGTGCATACAGAACGGCTGCTGCAATCAGAGTCGTTACGTTTCCGTCCAGGATGGCGGAAGCTGCCTTCTTGAATCCGTCGCGGATTGCTGCATGAACCGTCTTTCCGGCACCGATCTCCTCCTCGATACGGGCGTAGATGATAACGTTCGCATCGACTGCCATACCGATCGACAGGATAACACCGGCGATACCAGGCAGAGTCAGGGTCAGGTCAAATGCATTTAAAGAAATCAGGTTCAGCTCAACGTAAATGAGCAGTGCCCATCCGGCTGCAATACCAGGCAGGCGGTATACAACTGCAAGGAAGATGATGATCAGGATAATGCCGATCGCTCCTGCTTTCACGCTGGTGGAAACAGCTGCAGATCCAAGCTGTGCTCCAACGACGCTGGAGTTGATCTCCTCAAGTTTCAGGGAAAGGGAACCGATACGGAGGGTGGATGCCAGGCTGGTTGCTTCATCCCAGTCCATGTTTCCGCCGGAGATGACTGCAGTACCATCGGAAATCACAGCGTTTACACTCGGTACACTGACGAATTTCTCATCATAGTAGATACCGATGCTCTTTCCTGCGCTGTAGGCTTCCTGGGTTGCGTCTGCAAATTTCTGTTTTCCTTCGTCGGTCATTTTCAGCTGAACGACGCTCTCGGTTGCTTTTGTGGTGGAGTTCTGCTGATGCATAGCTTCTGCGCTCTCCACATCTTTACCGGTCAGAACGACGGAGCCGTCCTCCTCGAGCTCTTCGATAGTTTTTCCGTTCAGAACGTACTCGCCGGTCGAGCTGTCGTAGGTGTAGTTTTCTGTTCCGTCATCGTTGGTCTGTTTGATGAAATACAGGCTTCCCGGTTTACCCATCTCTTCCAGAATGGTGGTTGCATCGGTTGCACCCGGGATTTCAATGGTAATACGGTTGTCGCCCTGCAGATACACCTGTGCCTCTTCGCTGTACTGCTGCGCACGCTGTTCCAGCTTGTAGCGGGTATCTGACATTTCTTCGTCTGTCGGGTTGTCCTTTACGGCCTGATAGGTAATGCTGACACCGCCGGACAGATCCAGACCCAGGTTGATGTTCTTCATCGAACCGGTTCCGGTAGGACCCCATCCTTTGATCATCGTCCATCCAAGAAGCACTGTTACAATGGCTGCCAGGACGAGTGCGATGATACTCTGTTTCTTCTTCATCATGTCGCGATTTTCCTCTTTTCTTTAATCTTCGGCCAGAGCTGCCTTTATCATCAATGCACACTCGATCCGTTTCTGCTGCATCTTGCATCCGATCTCGTAAACATCGTTGATCTTACCTGTGAAATTGTAGGAGTTTGCCGCGCATCCGCCGCTGCAGTAGAACCGTGCAAAGCACTGG
The DNA here is from genome assembly GCF_015557635.1 of Fusicatenibacter saccharivorans. Lineage (GTDB taxonomy): Bacteria > Bacillota > Clostridia > Lachnospirales > Lachnospiraceae > Fusicatenibacter > Fusicatenibacter saccharivorans. Next base: position 120,064 of record NZ_JADNOP010000003.1, on the reverse strand, counting down.
CTGCACTCCTTCTTGGAATAAACGTTGCATTTTTTGAATTCGTTGACAGTTTCTGTCTTTTTCACGCCTTCGTAAACATTTCCGAGGCAGAAATCTTCCTGTCCTACGAACTGGTGGCACGGATAGAAATCGCCCCACGGTGTTACCGCAAGGTACTCGGTTCCGGAACCGCAGCCGGAAAGACGTTTATAAACACATGGTCCGCCGGTCAGATCGATCATGAAATGGAAGAAATTGAAGCCTCTTCCTTCTTTTTCTCTCTTGATCATCTCTCTTGCCAGAATGTCGTACTGTTCGAAAATCACCGGAAGGTCTTCCTCGCGGATCGCGTAATCCTCGGTCGGAGGTGCTACAACAGGCTCCACCGAGATCTGTTTGAAGCCGAGGTCTGCCAGATGGAGGACGTCGGCAGCAAAGTCTGTGTTGTAATGCGTGAAGGTTCCGCGCACATAGTATTTGTCCTGATGACGGAGTTCAGCGAATTTCTGGAATTTCGGCACGATCAGATCGTAGCTTCCGGCACCTTTGCGGAACGGACGCATGTGATCGTGAACTTCTTTTCTTCCGTCGATACTTAATACGACGTTGCCCATCTCCTTATTGCAGAACTCCATGACCTCGTCGTTTAAGAGAACACCGTTGGTGGTCAGGGTGAAACGGAAGTTCTTATTATGTAACTTCTCCTGCTCTCTTCCGTAGGCTACGAGCTGTTTTACAACATCCCAGTTCATCAGCGGTTCACCGCCGAAGAAATCTACCTCGAGGTTTCTTCTGCTGCCGGAGTTTGCGATCAGGAAATCAAGCGCTTTTTTGCCGACTTCCAGGGACATCAGCGCACGTCTTCCGTGGTACTCGCCCTCTTCTGCGAAGCAGTAACGACAGGCAAGATTGCAGTCGTGTGCGATATGGAGGCAGAGTGCTTTTACGACGGTCGGACGGTTGGAAAACTGATCGATTGCGTTTTCGTAGATATCTTTGGTAAAGAGCATGCCGTTGTCTGCAAGTTCCTGAATTTCTTCTCTGGCTTCGGTGATGTCCTGCTCGGCGTATTTACTGCTAAGCGCCTCTGCTGTCTCTTCTGCATTTTTTCCTTCGTTCATGCAGGAAAGGACATCGTATACGCAGTCATCCACAACATGGACGGAACCGCTGTTGACGTCCAGCACCATGTTGAAGCCATTGCTTTTATATAAATGTATCACTGTGGTATTCCTTTCTATAACTCTCTCTTTTTTTGATGTGCCTGGCAAAAAGAATGTTCCCAAATCCGGCGAAACCGGTTCTGGGAACACCTTTTACTCGTCCTTATGGATTACTTTTACTTATGCTCGCAGCTCTGGTTGCCTACGGTGCAAGAAGTCTTACATGCGGACTGGCAGGATGTCTGGCACTCACCGCATCCACCTTTTTTTACAGTGTTCTGTAAGCTTTTTGTATTTAAAGTTTTGATGTGTTTCATGGCACATTCCTCCTTCATTGTAGTTGACGCGCGACTTTTTTATAGTCTTCGGCCATTAGCTCTTCCCATTATAGCATAGGTTTTTCAAATTTAAAAGTCTGTTTTTTGAAAAAATATTCTGTTTTGTCCGCTTTTATCTGCCGTGTGCCGTCATTCCGCCTGCCATTCCGCCGACGGCACAGACTGCTGCCGCCCACAGAAGTCTTCCGGCTCCGGCAAATCCGCCCGGCAGGAAGACTGCGGAGACGATGATCAGAATGGCAAAATACACGATTCCAAAGCAGATGCCCCAGAGAAACCGCCGTTTTCCCGCCATGTTTCCTGCCATTCTTCCGCCGGAAAAGCTTGATGCCAGATAGATCACCACAATGCCCGCCTGCACCCAGCTTTCCTTCCAGGAAAATTTCCAGAGCAGGAAAGACAGCAGCAAAAGAAGAAGCACCGAGATCAGATAGGAAACGAGAAGCGCCTTCAGCCAGCCGATCCCGCTGCCCGCACCCACCTCCCATGTTTTCTTTTCTTCCATAAGAAAAAGCCCTCCCATACTGTAAATGTATGGAATGGCTTTTTCGGATATGCCTGTTTCTTTATTTTTCGTCAAACGGATGATTCTTTTTGAATTCCAGCCATGCGGCCATGCTCTTTGCGCGTTTCGCCTGCATCTGAAGGAATGCCATGCAGAACATAACGGCTGCAGAAAGTGCGGAGCTGATCGCCAGCGGAAGCACCATCGTCTCATCGCCGGTGTTGACCGGGATGCTGCGGATGCTTGCAGTGGTCTGTGTCTTCTTCTGCGGAATCTTTGTGCTTCCGGTATTGGAATTGGAAGAGCTGTTGTTACTGCTGCTCTTCGACGGTGTGGCTGTCGGAGTCGGAGTGGATGTCTTATTCGTTCCGTAGTTGTCCGGTCCTACAAGGATCGTTCCTGCGGCACGCAGCGTACTTACGTCATCGGCTGCACTTGCTGTCATTTCACCGGCACTCAGGTTGGATTTCTGCTCTGCAGCTGCAAGCAGTTCATGCTCGCCTTCGTCCGCCGTCTCAGCTTCTGCTGTTTCCGTCTGCTCCTCTGATACAACGCTTCCGGACAGACTTACTGCCATCGGATGGATCAAAAGAGAGACATCGGAGATCAGATAGCCGTCTTCTGTGCTGTCCGTACCGGATGGATTGGAAATTTCATCGAAATTTTTTACGGTTTCGTTTTCTTTCTGAATTTCATCTTTTACAAGGTCATCCAGATTTTCATCCTGTTTCCACTGGTCCGATGATGCATCATTTCCCGTTCCGTTCTGGTTATCCTGGTTTGTATCGTCCTGGTTTGTATCATCTGCTGCAGGATCGTCTTTTGCTGTATCATCCGGGGCAGGTGTCACGGTTGGATCTTCTGCCGGAGTTTCCGGATTCTCCGGATTTTCACTGTCATCGGTATTCTCGCCCGGTGCTGTCGTCGGAGTTACTTCCGGCGTTACGGTCGGTTCCGCATCCGGTGTCGGCGCTGCCGTTGGTGTATCCTCTGTATTTTCTCCGTTGTCCGCATCCGGTGTCGGTGTTGCCGTTGGTTCCTCCGCCGGCGTTACGGTCGGCTCTGCGTCCGGCGTTTCCGTCGGTTCTACCGTTGGCTCTGCGTCCGGGGTCACCGTTGGTTCTGCGGTCGGCTCTGCATCCGGCGTTTCCGTCGGACCCGGAGTCGGTGTTACGGTATCTTCTGCCGCATCCGGTGCCGGAGACTCGCCCGGCGCAAGCGTTGGTGTTTCCGAAACCGTTTCTTTTGCTTTTTCTGCTGCCAGAACAGCCTCATATCCGGCTTCTGTCACCACGATTTCATCTGCCGCAAAAACGGTATCTGTTACTCTTCCCCAGAAGTCTGTTTTCTGCTGTTTCTTTCGATACGTTTCCAGCTCTTTTTCATCCATGCCGACGAATACCAGATATTTTTCTGCTGCTTCCTCCGCTGCCGTTTTGCTGGTATCTGCAGCAGTGTTTTTTTCGGTTGTTTTCCCGTCCGCCTGCAGTTCTGCCGCTGCAGCTGCAAGAAGCTCCTGTGCTTTTTCCACGGTTTTTACTGCTGTCTCTGCCGTTGTACCGTCTGCCGTATCATCGCCGGTTTTCAGATTCACATAAACGGCTGCCCGTTTTGTCTTTGTCTCTGTACCGTTCTCCGTTCCGGAGACAGTTTCGTTCTGTACTGCGCTTTTTTCCGTTCCTGCCGATGCGCTGGCACGGAGCGGAACTGCATCGGAAAATACCAGTGTGCCCGCAAGGACAGCACCCATCACTTTCCATGCCTGTTTTTTCTTCATTGCGTTTCTCCTTATGTTCTCTTGATCTATCCTAAAAAATCTGTCTTTTTGTGTCATAATTTCGCATTACAGCATTATAGCACAAGAAAGAATCCCGCGCAAGGCTGAAGTCGCCTTGAAACGCGGGATTCGTGAATCACTTTCTTACGCAGTGAAACAGCAAGTGTTTCACTGCTGGGTGAACAGTAACGCGGGATTCTCATCTGCTTTTATCGCTTTTTAGTTTGTTTCCATTCTCGTTGTCGTAAGCTGATCCGGGGATAAATTCAGGATTTCCATAAACTCATCACCTGTGATCGTCTCTTTCTCATACAGATATTTTGCCAGCTCGTGGAGTTTCGGCATGTTATCTTTTAAGAGCTGCTCTGCTTTGTCGTACTGTTTTCTGACTGCTGCAACAACCTTCTCATCAATCTGTGCTGCTGTCGATTCGGAGCATGCCAGGGAAGTGTCACCGCCGAGGTACTGGTTCGTTACCGTCTCAAATGCAACCATACCAAATTCCTCGTTCATACCGAAGCGGGTGATCATGGATCTTGCCACCTTCGTTGCCTGCTCGATATCGTTCGAAGCACCTGTCGTGATGGAATGGAACACCAGATCCTCTGCCACACGGCCGCCGGTCAGCGTTGCAATCTTGTTTTCCAGCTCTTCGCGGCTCATCAGGTTGTGCTCATCTTCATCCACCTGCATCGTATAGCCGAGGGCGCCGGACGTACGCGGGATAATGGTGATCTTCGTAACCGGAGCGGAATGGCTCTGCAGTGCTGCGACGAGTGCATGGCCGACCTCGTGGTAGGAAACGATCAGTTTCTCTTTGTCGGTCATGATCTTATTCTTCTTCTGGTATCCGGCGATGACAACCTCAACGCTCTCCTCCAGATCCGCCTGGGTGACAAATTTTCTTCCATCACGGACGGCACGGAGTGCTGCCTCGTTAATCATATTGGCAAGTTCTGCACCAGAAGCACCGGATGCCATACGTGCGATCGCATTGTAATCGACATTGTCGCCCACGCGGATGTTTTTCGCATGGACTTTCAGGATTTCCTCACGGCCTTTTAAGTCAGGCAGTTCAACCGGCACACGGCGGTCGAAACGGCCCGGACGAAGAAGTGCCGGGTCCAGGGAATCCGGACGGTTCGTCGCTGCCAGAATGACAACGCCTTTCTTTCCATCGAATCCATCCATCTCGGCAAGCAGCTGGTTCAGGGTCTGCTCACGCTCGTCGTTTCCGGAGAATCCGCCGCCGTCACGTTTTTTGCCGACGGTATCGATCTCATCGATAAAGACGATACACGGTGCTTTCTCGTTTGCCTGCTGGAACAGGTCACGCACCTTTGCAGCTCCCATGCCGACGAACATCTCGACGAACTCGGAGCCGGAAATGGAGAAGAACGGAACATTTGCCTCTCCGGCTACTGCCTTTGCAAGCAGCGTTTTACCGGTTCCTGGAGGGCCGACAAGCAGTGCTCCTTTCGGCATTTTTGCACCAATTTCTTCATATTTTTTTGGATTATGCAGGAAATCAACAATCTCCTGTAAAATTTCTTTTGCCTCATCCTCTCCGGCAACATCTGCAAATTTAATGCCGGTTTCGGACTGTACATAAACCTTGGCGTTGCTCTTTCCAAAGCTCATCGCATTTCCCATGCCGCCCATCATCTTACTCGTCATGCGTTTCATCAGCCACTGTCCGAGCGCAACCATCACAACGATCGGTATTACCCATGTTAAAAGAAATTCCATGAGCGGCGACATCTGCTCTATGATCGGCGTTCCAAATTCGGTAATACCTGCCTCATATAAACGGTCTACCAGCTTGTAATCATTCATCACACCCGTCTTATAATAATTCGCCGGGCTTGATTTGTCGCTGAAAATAATCTCATTTGACTGGATCTGGACTTCGCTGATTTCGTTGTTATCTACCATCTGCAAAAATTTTCCGTAATCAACTTCTGTTACCTTTGGCTCGAGAAGTCTCGGGAAAAGCAGAAGATTTAACAGCAGAATGACGATCAGCGCAACCACATAATAAAAAATTATGGGTTTTTTCGGTTTCTGCACCTGCTTCATCTGTATCCCCTCCTGTTTCTTGATTTTCTTTCTTTTTTAGTAGCATAAACTTTTCTTTCGCTAAAATCAATCAAATTCTGACATTTCATGAAACTTTTATACTTTTTTATATTTTCGCTATAAAAAGGTAAGTTTCTTGCTTTTCCATCTGTTTTCGGCTATACTTGCGAAAGACTGGGAAAGTCTCTTTTTGAAATTTTGCCCCGAAATGACGGGGTTCATTCGATAAAAAAGCTATAGAAACGGAGGTTTTGTGTATGGGACACAGGTTTACATATGTGGTTTCGCCGGAGGAGGAACGGGAAAATCTGACTGTGGAATGGTTTCTCCGCCGGCATGGATATTCGCGCCATATTATTACGGGCTTAAAACGCACAGAGGACGGCATTTTCCGAAACGGCGTCCGCGCCTGGACGAGCCAGGCCGTGCACGCCGGGGATGTGATCGAAACGCACCTTGTCGAAACAGAACCCTCCGACGGAATTCTGCCGCGGCCGGTTCCGTTTTCGGTTGTGTATGAGGATGACGACATCCTCGTTGTGGATAAACCCGCTGATACTCCGATTCATCCGTCGATTGGAAATTATGAAAATACGCTGGCAAACGGCATTGCATGGTATTTTGAACAGAAAGGTGAACCCTTCGTCTACCGCTGTATCAACCGCCTCGACCGCGACACCACCGGCCTTATCGTGCTCGCCAAGCACGCCTTAAGCGCCGCCGTTCTCTCCCAGGCCATGCGCTCCCGCGAAATCCACCGCACGTATCAGGCCTTCGCCCTCGGCGAAACCGCTGCATCCGGCACCATCGACGCCCCGATCGCCCGCCTCAACGGCTCCCTCATCCAGCGCACCGTCGACTTTGCCTCCGGCGAGCGCTCCGTAACCCATTACCGCACCCTCGCGCACTGCTCCGTTTTCTCCCACCTCGAACTCAACCTCGAAACCGGCCGCACCCACCAGATCCGCGTCCACATGGCTTACATCGGCCATCCGCTGCTCGGCGATACCCTCTATAACAAAACTCCCGGCACTTTCCCCCGCCAGGCACTTCACTCTGCATCGCTCTCCTTCGTCCATCCGATCACCGGAGAACCCTTAAACTTCCACGCACCACTGCCGGAAGATATGCAAAACCTGCTGACATAAACCAACCCCCGTGAGTTGCCGCTCACGGGGGTTTTGTTGTCCCTGATGGAACTGTCATGTCTTTTTGCCGGTGACATTATATCATACACAAAATTTAGTTTCAATCATCATTTTCATACAGTTCTGATTCTTGGTACTTCATCGATATGCAAATATTTGCTGATGCATTTCACAATCACATCATGATCCGAAACCTGTCCCATGCCGGACACTGCTACGGTTGCCACAACGCCGACTTCTTCCACGCAGATCGGAAAACCTCCGCCCAGCATTGCGTATTCCTTCGGGTCCAGTACCATCTGTTTTACGCTCTCCGGCGCATTCGTCGCTGCCATGTAAAGCTGCAGCGAACTCCGCTCCGTCAGAAGCACCGAATTGCTCTTCCGTCTCATCAGCTCCACATTGTGCGGCGTAATGCCGTTATCGCAATACTGGAATACAACTTCCCCGTTGCTTCTGCGGATCATGATGCCAACCTGTGCTCCGCGCCGTCTTGCCTCCATCAGGATCATCGTTCCCAGTTCCCATGCGTCTGCATTTGTAAAATGCGTAAACTGCAGAATATCCTCCTGCATATCGAGCACTTTCATCAGTTCATCCATTGTCATTGTCATACTTTTGCCCCGTCCTTTCTGCCATTTTATATTTTTTTAGCTTTTCGCCCCTCATTTTCTGACTTTCAGTTTATCATTTTCCCAAATTCAAGTCAAGCCAGCCACCCCCGGCATTGGCTAACACGATATCACCGAAAAGCAAAAATTCCACGCCGCAGAAGTTCCCTCCCACAGCATGGAATTTCTCATTTTTATTTTTCTACCATAATACACTTCCGCGGGCAGTTCTCCGCGCAGAGGCCGCAGCCTGTACATTTTGCCGGGTCGATCTCCGCGCGCTGGTCCACAACGTGAATTGCATCCGACGGGCAGTTCTTCTCGCACTTCTTACATCCGATACAGCCGATCTCACACGCTGCCATCACCGCCTTGCCCTTCTCGGTTGAGCGGCATTTCACCGTGATCTTCTGCTCATACGGAATCAGGTCGATCAGATTTCTCGGACAGGCCTTCACGCAGGCACCGCATGCCTTGCACGCTTCGCCGTCCACAACGGCAATGCCGTTTTCAATATGGATCGCATCAAACTTACATGCCTTCACGCAGTTTCCAAAACCAAGACATCCGTTTCCGCAGCTCTTCGGACCGCCGCCCGGTACAAAACCGGCGTAGGAGCAGTCCCTTGCACCCGTGTATTCATACTTGTTCTTTGCCACGTCACACGTACCGGCGCACCGTACCACTGCTTTTTTGCGCTCCTGTACATCGGCTTTTTGTCCCATGATAGCTCCGACGGCCGCTGCAACCGGCGCTCCGCCGACCGGACAGACAGAAACCGGGGCTTCACCCTTTACCACTGCAGCCGCCGCTCCGTCACAGCCCGGGTAACCGCAGCCGCCGCAGTTGTTGCCCGGCAGCGCTTCACGGACCTTCGTCTCGCGCTCGTCCACTTCCACATAAAACTTCTTTCCGGCAATTCCAAGGAGAATACCAATCAAAAGGCCGGTTCCACCCACCATCAGGGTGGCTGCTAAAATACCATTCATCTCTTCATCCCTCCTAGATCATTCCGGAAAATCCCATAAATGCCATTGACATCAGCATAGCCGTAAGAAGAACGATCGGCATTCCTTTGAATGACTCCGGGATATCGTTGTACTCCATCTTTTCCCGCAGGCCAGCCATCAGCACCATGGCAATCGTAAAGCCAATTGCGGTTGCCAGACCGTAAACCGTACCCTGCAGAATCGTGTAATCCTTCTGTACGTTGATGAGTGCCACACCGAGTACCGCGCAGTTTGTTGTAATCAGCGGAAGGTAAACGCCGAGCGCTCGGTACAGAGATGGAATCGTCTTTTTCAGGAACATCTCAACGAGCTGTACCAGCGCCGCGATGACAAGAATAAAAACGATCGTTTTCAGATAATCAAGTTCTGCCGGTGCTAGGATAAATTTGTAAATCAGACTTGTCACAAATGAAGAAATCGTGAGGACAAAAATAACCGCTCCGCCCATGCCGGCCGCCGTATCCATCTTTTTGGAAACACCGAGGAAAGCACAGATGCCGAGGAACTGGCTTAAGACAACGTTGTTCACCAGCGCCGCACCGATCGCAATTAAAATCAGTTCTTTCATTTCGCTTCCTCCTTTCCTTTCACAGCCTGGCAGTATGCCTTATTGGCGCACGCCATACAGCCGGTCTCTTCTGCCGGGACTGCCGGTTTTCCGGTTTTCTCTGACTTCTGGCGTTTGATGCGGTTCTGCACCGCAACGAGCATTGCCAGCACAAGGAATGCACCCGGCGCCATGATGAAGATGTTGACCGGCTCGTAAGCACTCGGCATTACCTGGATACCGAACAGGGTTCCGGCTCCGATCAGCTCACGGAACATACCGATCAGGGTCAGGCCGACGGTAAATCCAAGGCCCATGCCGATACCATCAAATAAAGACGGGATCGGACCATGTTTTCCAGCATATGCCTCGGCGCGTCCCAGGATGATACAGTTTACAACGATCAGCGGGATGTAGATGCCAAGGGCGGAATAGAGTGCCGGAATAAAACCTTCCATCAAAAATTCCACGATGGTTACAAACGATGCCACAACAACGATGTATGCTGGCATACGCACGCCGTCCGGGATGATTTTCCGAAGCAGGGAAATCATCAGGTTGGAGGCGGTCAGGATAACCATCGTCGCAAGGCCCATGCCGATACCGTTCTTTGCAGAAGTGGTAACCGCAAGCGTCGGACACATACCCAGCATCATGACGAAGGTCGGGTTTTCTTTTATGATACCATTATAAAGCCGTTCCAGCGGCGTATCTTTTCTCATGAGTTCCCTCCCTCTCCGGAAAGCAGACCGGATTCGTTGCAGTAGTTAAAACAGCAGATTCCTGCATTGACACCGTTTGTTACAGCGTTCGTTGTCAGAGTTGCTCCGCTCAGCGCATCGATTTCATCATCCGCGGATGCGCCGGATTTTGTGTAGGAGAATGCTTCTACGTTTTTATCCTTGAACTGATTCTTGAAATCGTCTGTGTCGGCACGCATACCAAGGCCGGCCGTCTCGGAAAGTGACAGGAAAGAGATTCCTTTTGTCGTTCCGTCCGATGCAATTCCCATCGAGAACTGCATGCCGCCGCCATAGCCTTCGGTTGTGGAGATGATCTCAACCAGGCCGATCGTTGCGCCGGATGCGTCTTTTGCAAGCAGCAGTTCGTCAATCGTCTGTGCTTCAAAACCGTGGCCGATCAGTGCTGCCGTAAGCTCTGCCTGTTCTGCATCGCTCATCGTTACTTCTTCAAAGGAAGCTGCCTCAGGGAATACGTTCTGGCAGGATTCCTGTTTTTCTTTTTCCTGCTGTTTCTGGATCGGCTCTAAGGTTACCTGATGTGCCGCCCCGAGAAGCAGTCCGGCAATCAGCGTGATCGCCGCAAGAATCAGTGCGTTTTTTATAATTTTGTTCATGCTTTTTTCTTGCCTCCTCTTCCGAATCCAACCGGCACGGTCACACGCTCAATGAGCGGAACCAGAAGGTTGGTAAAGATGATGGCATAGGAAACGCCCTCTGCCGAATTTCCAAAGATACGGAATACGCCGGTCAGAAGACCTAAAATGACCGCATAGATATACTGTCCCTTCTTTGTGATCGGGCGGGTAACGTAATCGGTTGCCATGAACCATGCGCCGAGCATCAGACCGCCGCCCAAAAGATGCGCGCCAAGGAAGTTGATATCAAAACCGTGGCCGCCGAAAAGCAAGGCGAACAAAAGCTCTGTTCCGATGTAGATGAGCGGAATATTGAGGTCAATCACATGAATGCAGACAAGGAAAATGCCGCCAATCAGAAGGGCCAGTGCGGAAGTCTCACCGATCGTTCCGGCCGTATTTCCAAGGAACATGGACAGCAGATTCACCTGCTCTCCTGCTTTTGCTGCGGCGAGCGGTGTCGCACCTGATACGGTATCCACGAGGTGTGCGGCTGCCGGGGCAGCGAAGTTGGTCATATGACCCGGGAAGGAAATCAAAAGGAAGCATCTTCCTGCAAGCGCCGGGTTCATAATGTTCTGGCCAAGACCGCCGAAAAGCTGTTTTACGACGAGAATTGCAAACACACCGCCGATCACCGGCATCCAAAGAGGCGCCTGCACCGGCATGTTCATGGCCAGCAGAAGGCCGGTTACCAGTGCACTGCCGTCGGCAATCGTCACCGGTTTCTTCATTCCTTTTTCATACAGATATTCCGTCAGGGGACAGACTGCCATCGAAATCGCAATCAAAAGCAGTGCCCGAAGGCCGAAATTCCAGACTCCCACGCAGGCTGCCGGGGCAAGGGCAAGCAGGACGGCAAACATGATTTTGTCTGTCGTCACCTTGGACCGCGCGTGTGGGGAAGATGATACGTGTAATAATCCATTCATATGTAAGATCCCCCTATTTCTTCTTTCTCTTTGCCAGAAGCACTTTACGCATCGAGCTGATTTCCTGCGTCAGCGGACGTCTTGCCGGGCAGATAAAGGAACAACAGCCACATTCACAGCACTCCATTCCGCCGTATTTCAGGAACTTCTCTTCCTCTCCGTGCTCCGCAAAAACGGAAAGGCGGGCCGGAAGAATCTGACCCGGACAGACGGAAACGCAGCGTCCGCAGTTGATGCAGGCAGATGGTGCCAGCGCAGATACTTCATCCTCCGTAAGGCAGGTCAGTGCAGATGTTGTCTTGGTAACAGGAACCTCCATTGTAAACAGGGCTTTTCCCATCATCGGACCGCCGCAGATGATCTTGGATGCCTCGTTTTTCAGACCACCTGCCTGCTCTAAAAGTTCGGACAAGAGCATGCCGACCGGCACTTCAAAGTTGCATGGATTCTGTACGGCATCTCCCGTCACGGTAACGATACGGCTCATCAGCGGTTCGCCGAAGCGGACTGCCTGGTAAATAGCGGTCACGGTATCAATGTTATCCACGATACAGCCCGCGTCCGCCGGCAGCATGGAAGAATTTACCTTTCGCCCCGTTGCTGCATAGATCAGCATACGCTCGGCACCCTGCGGGTATTTCGTTTTAAGTTCCAGAACCTCAATATTGTCCCCCGGAAGCACCAGCTCGCAAAATTTCGCGATACAGTCCGGTTTGTTGTCCTCAATGCAGATGATTCCCTTTGCTTTCGGGAACATATGCAGCATGATTTTTAAGCCTCCGATCACCTTTTCCGGATCTTCGAGCATTCTGCGGTAGTCGCTTGTCAGATACGGCTCACACTCTGCTCCATTGACGAGAATGTAGTCAATCGCTGACGGATCTTTCGGGGATACTTTGACGTGTGTCGGGAAGCCTGCACCTCCCATTCCCACGATTCCGGCCTCTTTGATCTTGTTCCGGATCGTATCTGCGTCGAGTTTTTCCCAGTGCGGGCACTCCTCAAATGTTTCTTTTTCATACAGCCCGTCGTTCTCCACAACGATACAGTCTACCGGGGAACCGGCTGCGGAAACTTTTTTCTCAATTCCTTTTACCGTGCCGGAAACCGATGCGTAAACAGGAGCCGAAACAAATCCTCCCGCTTCTGCGATTTTCTGTCCCGCTTTTACATGGTCGCCTTTTTGTACGATCGGCACAGCAGGCGCTCCGATATGCTGCGACACTGCGTAATACAATAAGTTGCCCGGCTGCGCTTTGACAATCGGTTTGTCCTTGGAGAGCTCTTTTCCCTCGTACGGGTGAACGCCGCCATGAAAAGTATTTCTTTTCTTCTGAAACATGCTTTTCACCTCATCCTTTCTCTTTTCTATGCTGCATTTATCAATTCACAGCCTTTTTTCGGTTTTTATACCAAAAAGGCTGGTGCATTGCCCTGATTATTTCGGTTATTCATATCGGACTTCTTTTAACAGGAGTCCGCATGCCGGTGCAAGAAAACCCGCACTTTCGCGATTTTTTGCTTTGAGAAGCTCCGTCATTGATACGATATCCCGTTTTCCCATCCCGGCCTCCACAAGCGTTCCGGTCAGGATCCGCACCATGTGGTACAGAAAACCGGTTCCGGTATAGGAAATGGTAAGAATCCCGTCTTTCTCGCAGAAATCAATTCCGGTAATCGTCCGTACCGTCGATTTTTTCATACGTTTGTTGGCACAGAAGCTCCTGAAATCATACGTTCCGATAAACGCTTTCGATGCTTCTTTCATTTTTTCCACATCGAGCGGTGCTTCCGGAAAATACACGTATTTCCGCTCGAAAACATGCTTTCTGCCATCGATCACGATACGGTATTCGTATGTTTTGTCCACCGCATTCAGACGGCTGTGGAAGCGCTCCGGCATCCGCGCGAGGCTGGTGACTTCGATGTCTTCCGGCAGATAATGATTGATTGTCTGCAGAAGTTCTTCATCGGATAGATCGGTATGGAACTTTGCATTTGCAACCTGTCCCGCCGCATGGACGCCGGCATCGGTTCTGCCCGCGCCGTGAATCTCCACCGGCTCTCCTGCGATCCTGGACAACAGCGTTTCGAGCTTGCCCTGAATCGTGTTGTCCGTATTTCCCTGCTTCTGCCAGCCGTTATAGCGCGTGCCGTCGTACTGCAGGATCATTTTATAATTCATCTTTTTCTCCTTTCCAAAGTGGCCGCTTATCATTCGGCATCCATGCTTTTCTCAATCAAAAAAGCCCGCAGCGCAGGACTTCGTGCCAGATTTGCTTCAAACAGTACCACTTCTGCTCCGCCCGGAAAGCTGTTCTGTAAAAATTCAGCGGCACGGCGGATCTGCAGCTTCACATCTTTTACTTTCTTCTCCGCTTTTTCCTGTTCCAGTTCACATACCGTTTCAAAAAGCTCTTTCATCTGATCCGGATCGTTTTTGCGACATTTTTTAGCGGTCTCCTCGAGTTTTTTTAACTTTTTCAAGACCCGCGCATTCGTTTCTTCCTCGTCCTTTTTCAGCAGTCCCTGCTTTTTGCACACTGCAAATCCCTGCTCTTTCTGTTGTAGCCAGGATGCGTATGTCTCATCTTTTTTCTGCCTGCAAAGCCCGGTAAACTGGCGAAAGCACTCGGAGAGCTCCTTTGCCGTGTGTTCCTGCTTCTGGCAGCCGGATGCCTCTTTCTGAAGTGCCGCATGAAACAGAGACAGCAGTACAGATCGCTCTTCTGCGGAACCATTTGCCGCCATCTTCTGTTTTTCTGCCATGATTTTTCCGGAAAGTGCACCGGCCAGAATCTCCTCCACGCCGTAATCCTGTCCATATTTTTCGTAAATCCTGTAGTACGAGCTGAATTCCTCCGCCGTCTTTTCTTCCTGCAAATATTGTCCGATCAGTGCTTCGTCGACCGGAAAATGCAGGATTTCATAACTTTTCAGCACGGCCGACAAATCCTCCCAGCCGCGTGCCGTTACAAAACGCTTCTCATCCGCTTCCTGCGAAACAGAATAAAAATGGTCACTGTGTGCCATAAGGTACGTTGTCACGGCGCTGTGGATCTGATTTTTCTCTGCGTAGGAGAGCCAGACGGAAAGCTCGGGAAGCACCTCGATCTTCCGCACACGGTCAAGCGTTGCCACATCAAATTCCCGCACAGATTTATTATATTCCGGCGGATTTCCGGCGGCCACGATCAGCCAGTCATCCGGGATGTGCTGATTGCCGAATTTTTTGTCCTGCAAAAGCTGCAGCATTACCGGAGCGAGGGTCTCGGAGACGCAGTTAATTTCATCGAGAAAGAGGATACCCCGCTTCTTTCCGGTCTGCTCCATGCAGTCATAGATCGAGGCGATGATCTCGCTCATCGTGTATTCCGTTGTATGTACCATTTTCCCTTCGATTCCACGTGTGCAGATCTCCGGAAGGCCCATGGCACTCTGACGCGTATGGTGTGTCATCGTGTAGGCGACAAGCCCCACACCGCACTCTTCTGCGATCTGCTCCATAATTGCCGTTTTTCCGATGCCCGGCGGGCCGATCAGGAGAATGGGACGCTGCTGCCGGAGGGGAACCAGTGGAAAACCAATTTCATCTCTTGCAAAGTATGCGCGCAGGGCTTTTTCAATTGTCTCTTTTGCTTCTTGTATATTCATATGTTCTCTCTTATCTTGTGCACTCTTTATGTACTCTCGAAATCTTTCTGTGTTTGATTTTGCGAGATGCTTTTTTGTCAGTTGTGTTCAAAGAGTACATTCTTCTGTCAGCAGTTTTTTTGCCCATTTTGGGACAAGATTCATTTTTTCGGTCTGTCTGACAAAGACAAATGCCGTCTCGTAATCTGGCTTTTGTTCGGGATAAATTCCGTCTCCGTCGGTAAAATAGATCAACGCTTTTAAGTTTCGGAATACATGCTGTTTCCGCAACTCTTCCACTTTCTGAAAGACAGGACGGAAATCGGTTCCGCCCCGGCCCTTGATGGTAATTGTTTCACGGTAAGCTTCCCATTCTTTCGGTGAATGGATCATCGTGACATCCTGTACGAAGCTGTCGCACTGGATCAGGCAGACGTTCCATCGGGAAAAGAAGTTTTCTTTTTCTTCAAGAATGCTGCGCGTCTCACCGAGAAATTTTGCTACGATTTCTTTTTTGCACGAACCGGATGTGTCGATCGCGATAACCAGCTCTTCGAGACGGTTTCCCTCTCGCGTCTCCGGCGGCTCGATGAAAGGGAGACTGCCGTAGTGCTCCAGGCCGTAATGGTAGGCGACTGGGTCAAAACTGTCGAGGTCCAGTTCCATCTCCTCACGGGTGACGGTGAATTGTTTTAAAAAGCTGCGGTAATTGTACGCTCTTTTTTCGATCTCGGACAGGGTTTCTTTTTTTCCACCACGGTTCTGGCCTCGCCGCAGGCCGCCGGTGCCGTAGTTTTCCGCCAACTTGCGGGCAGCACGTTTCCAGACTGGTTGAAAAGACTCGATAAGTTCCGTCCCTTTTCCCGGCACCAGCCATGAAACCGGAGACTGTTTTTCTTTTTCCGGCATCAGCCATGAAACCGGGGACTGTTCTTCTTTTTCCGGCTCCGGTGTTTCTTTTCCAAACCGGCGGATGCATTCCAGCAGCAGGTGCTGATAGCCTTCCTTGAGGAACGATGAATTTTCGGCACACATGCGGAGTACAAAATCGGAGTTAAAATATATCGTATGACCGTCGGATGTGATGGCTTTTGTCCTGCCGGATGGCTGATGCTGAAAGAAAAGAATCGCTTCACCAAGTTCCGGGTACAGCCAGCAGAGGTTTTTGCGGGCTTCTTCGAAAAGCCGGAGCGCCAGCGCTTCTTTTTCTTTTGTGGGCTTTTCTTTTTGAAACGCAGCTTCTGTTTTTCTGCTTTCCGTATTCTCCTGCATCGGATCCTGTGAGCTCCGGTTCAGGAGAATGCGGAAGGCCTGCCATTTCTGCTGGTCGGCGGCAAGGCTGAGAAAACGTTTTCGGTCTGCATCGGACAGCCATCCGGTCTGCAGAATATTTTCCAGCTTTGAAAAATCATCCTCACGAATCAGCATTTCGACAGCGGAACGGATGCGTTTCCGCAGGTATGCGGTATATGCGGCTCGCTGTTCTTCCGGAAGATCCTGCGATTCACAAAAGCCGGAAAGTGCAGCCCGGAGGCGCTGCTGTTCGGATGTCGTCGTTCTGAAACTACTCCAGTCATCCATTTTATTCACTCCCTTACTCGCCGCGTTTTCTCACTTGCACTCAATCTTACGCTGCCGCGTAAGCGACATTCGTCGTTCGCCAACTGAAAATAAATTTTCGTTTGACTCACTTGCACTCAATCTTACGCTATCGCGTAAGCGACATTCGTCGTTCGCCAACTGAAAATAAATTTTCGTTTGACTCACTTGCACTCAATCTTACGCTATCGCGTAAGCGACATTCGTCGTTCGCCAACTGAAAATAAATTTTCAGTTGGCTCACTTGCACTCATTATATCGTCATTTTTGAGCATTGACAATGTTGGATCGTGTTATTTTTTTCACACTTTTACCATATTTTTATGATATACTTGATATTATAAAATACGATTGCAGTCGTAAAAGTGCAAAGGAGATCCTTTTTATGAACAAAGAAAACAGAAAAGCTGCCAAGGAACGGCGTGCCAAAGAGCGGGAGCACGAAGCGAAAGTAGCGCATTACAAAAAGATCTGGAGCTGGGCCGGACCGGCTCTGATTATCGTTGTGATCGTCGGCCTTATTATTGCCAGCGTACTCGATTCCAAACGACTCTCTGTCAAAAGTGCCTCGGAGGATACCTCCACAGCCTCATCGGCCGCATCCGCCTCATCAGCCTCCACTTCGGCTTCTGCCTCTTTGCAGACCGACACTTCCCTCACCATTGAGGACGGTGATACCGTCAATATCGACTATGTCGGCTCCATTGACGGCGTGGAATTTGAAGGTGGAAACACAAAAGGAAACGGCGCTGATCTTGTGATCGGCTCCCACACTTACATCGATGACTTTGAAGAACAGCTCATCGGCCATCACCCGGGCGACAGCGTAGATGTAACCGTCACTTTCCCGGAAGACTATGGAAAAGACGAACTCAACGGAAAGGAAGCTCTTTTCAAAGTTACCGTCAACGGCATTTATAAATAGAACAACAAAAAAGACATCCTCCACAGATTTTCCGTCTGCGCCGGATGTCTTTTTCTTATTATTTTTTTGTTAAGTTTTTTTCAAAGACGCTTCGATGTATTAAAAAAAGTACATCTTCTTATTCCACAATTTTGTAATACGCCCGCGCCGTCAGCACATAGACAATCAGGTAAACCACGGCAAACGCCGCAATCGTAATCGCTGTTGCAGCCAGGAACAGATTGCTGTCCGGGAAATTCAGCATTGCCATGATACGCCTGGTCAATGGAAACGCTACCATTGTATGCACCACTGCCACCGCGAGCGGCAGGAAAAAGACCGTTACCACCTGTGACTGAATCGTCTGACGGATTTCTTTGCGGCTCATGCCGACCTTCTGCATAATCTGGAATCGTTTTCGGTCATCGAAGCCTTCTGAAACCTGCTTGTAATAGATAATCATAACGGCACCCATCAAAAACAGCGTACCGACGAAAACACCTAAAAACAGAAGTGAACCATACAGACTGTAAACCGTATTGCGCTCTTTTTCGCGCACTTCCACCCATCCGTTAAAAGATGACTCCGTCAGTATCGTCTCAATCTCATCTCCAACTGTGATCTGTTCGCCGGCATCCCCGATAAGATCCAGAGCATATTCCCAACTGTATCCTTCTGGCTCCTTTCCCTGCACAGCTGCATACGCTTCCTTTGCTTCATGGTTCCGCGTCACCACCGTCATTGTCTCATACACTTGCGTCTTCTCATCCAGAATGTACGATTTCTTATCGGTATTCCATTTTTTTACTTCATACGTCTGATTTCCCAGTTCAATCGTGTCATATCCATAATTTTTCTGTTTTGCCTGAAAAACCAGAGCCTGCCCTGGTTCCAGCTCTACCTGTTCGCCGGTTACCTGATTGTACTCCGACTCTTCCATAATCTTTATCAGTGTACTCGCCGCAGCATCATCTGACTGTGTTTTTTCTACTTTGTTTCTATCTACATCAGCAAGCATCACATAGTATCTCTGATCACTTTCATACTTTTTTCTGAGCTGCTTTTCTTCCAGATGCTGATCAATCCCAGTTTTCACTTCCTCTATCATCTTCTGACTGACCGGCTCCACCGTCTTCATAATGCCGCTCACGCCAGTATTTGCTTCGATCGAAATCTGATGTGGAAACCGCGTATAGGTAACCTCCTCAATCCCCGTCCACAAACATGTGCTGATGGAGATAACCAGAAGCACACCCGTTGACAGAATACAGATATTCGCAAGACCGACCGCATTTTGCTTCATGCGGTACAGCATGCCCGAAATGCTTGTAAAATGGCGTGTCTGGTAATAGTAATTCTTGTTTTTCTTCAGAATTTTCAAAAATGCAATACTTCCAGCAGAAAACAGGCAGTACGTTCCCACCATAACCAAGGCGATTGCATTAAAAAACTTATCAAGTGCGTCCATCGAGGATTGGCTGGTCAGAGCCAGATAATAGCCAACACCAAGAAGCATGAATCCAAGAACCGCCGTCAAAAGCTTCGTTTTCGGTTCCCGCTCACCCTGCGCGCCGCCGTGCAGCAGTTCGACCGGCTGTGAGACGTGGATCTGGCGAAGGCTTAAGAGAAAATTGATCACAAAAGTCAGGCCGAACAGCAGCATCGTACTTCCCACGGCTTTTGCACTGAACGCAAAACCAATTGTTCCGTTCAGTCCGGTCAGCTTCATCAGCACCAGAAACAGCAGGCGGTACAGCAACACACCGAGCAGAATACCGATTCCAAGCGATGCCGCCCACAGATACAGACTCTCAAAAAAGAGGATCTTCGCCAGATGCTTTTTCTCCATGCCGAGAATCTGGAACAGACCGAACTCTTTTTTTCTTCTTTTTGCCAGAAAACTGTTGCTGTAGATCAGAAAAATCACCGCGAACAGGCCAATGATATAGGTTCCCATCCCCATCACTGTCAGGATCGTATCTTTTCCGATCATGGAATCAAAGCCACTTCCCTGCGCCAGTGTATCCATGATAAAAAACATCACCACCGTGCCGATGCATGACAGCAGATACGGAAGAATATTCTGACGGTTTTTGCTCAAATTTGTTTTTGCCAGTCTGGCATACAGCAGATTATTCATCCCGTTCACCACCCGTCGCAAGAATTGTCAGCGTATCGGAGATCTTCTGATACATCTCATCGCGCCCTAAAGAACCGCGATACAGCTGGTGGAAGACCTCGCCGTCCTTGATGAACAGCACACGCTTCGCCGAGCAGGCCGCCTTCACACTGTGCGTTACCATAACAATCGTCTGGCCCTCCTCGTTGATCTCCCCGAACAGTTTCATGAGGCCATCCGCTGCATGGGAATCGAGCGCGCCGGAAGGCTCATCCGCAAGAACCAGCTCTGGATTGGTAATCAGCGCACGCGCAACGGCTGCACGCTGCTTCTGTCCGCCGGACACCTCATATGGGTATTTATTGAGGATCTGGGTGATGCCGAGTTTTTTCGCAATCGGCTCTGCCCGAAGACTCATCTCCTCGTATTTTTTTCCTTCCAGCACGAGCGGCAGATAAATATTGTCACGCAGGGAAAAGGTATCGAGCAGGTTGAAGTCCTGGAACACGAAACCTAAGTTTTCGCGGCGGAATCCGGCAATCTCCTTCTCTTTTAATTCGCCGAGATTTTTCCATTTAACCGCACCTGTCCGCCGGTTGGCTTGTCGAGTGCCGCGAGCAGGTTCAGAAGCGTCGTTTTTCCGCTTCCCGATTCGCCCATGATTGCAACAAATTCGCCCCGTTCCACTGTAAAATTAACGTCTTTCAACGCTTCCACCCGGTTGCTGCCAAGGCGCGTGGTATATGTTTTTTTCAGATGTTCTACTTCCAGAATTGCCATGTCACATTTTCCTTTCTGTCTGAACTGTTTTCTTAATTGACAAGGCTTATTATACCCGTCCGCGCCCTCTTCTGCCTTAGGATCATCTTACAAAAAGACCGGCAACCTTACATTTCTGTAAGATTCCCGGCGAAGCTCTCTATGTACTACAGGGATACGGTATCCAGCCCAAGATACACCTTCGTTCCCACTCCCATCTCCGACTCGATGCGGATGGTATGCGAAAGTTTCTCCATGATCTGGCGGCACAGATACAGTCCGATGCCCGTTGACCGCTTGTCTGCGCGGCCGTTGCAGCCCGTGTAGCCTTTTTCGAAAATCCGCGGCAGATCCTCCGGCGCAATGCCGATGCCGGTGTCCTCAATCACCAGCGTTTTTGGTGCATCCGGTGACAGATAGATGTGAATGCTGCCACTTTTCGTGTATTTCAGCGCATTTGACAGAATCTGCTCCAGCACAAAGACGAGCCATTTTTCATCCGTCAGCACCTCGCAGTGCACCGGCTCGTAGGAAAGGATAATCTTCCGGCGGATAAAAAGCGGGGCATATTTCCGCACAGCCTGGCGGATCAACGCATCCAAATCGTACCTTGCAAAGACAAGATCCGATGTCATTTTTTCCATGCGCAGGTACTGCAGCGCCATCTGCACATACTGCTCCGTCTGGAAAAGTTCGCTCTGCATTTCACGCGAAAGCGGCGTATCCTCCTCCTGCAGAAGCAGCCGCATCGCCGCAATCGGCGTTTTGATCTGATGGGTCCACATCGTGTAATACTCCATCATATCGCGGTATTTCTGCTCCATCTTAATCTGTTCTTCCTGAAACTGCCGCTCGTAGGATGCGATGATCTGCTGGTAATCCCGCGCCAGAAGCCCGTCCGCCTCCGGAAGCGCTTCTGTTTTGCCCTGCGGTTCGGCGGCAAGGAGTGCTAAGACCAGATGATGTTTCCGGTACTTCCCATAATGAAAGCAAAAACCTGCGGCTCCGACAGCAGCCATCAGCACGATCATATAAACGGTGACATCCTGCGGCACATTGCGCAGAAAACAGAGGAGTGAAAATACTCCTATAAAAGCGGCAATCCGCACGGCCGATGCAAGATGCTCTTTCAAATACCAGTTAAGAAGCATAAACTCCTGCCGGATTCCCTCTTTCTGTTGTTCCATCCTTTTTCTCCTGTTCTGCTTCCGTCATGCGATCAGGTAGCCGACACCCTTTTTCGTCTGGATAAAGTCTGTAAGTCCTGCCTCCTCCAGTTTTTTCCGCAGGCGCGTGACGTTGACGGTCAGCGTGTTGTCATCTATAAAGCTGTCCGACTCCCACAGATGCATCATCAGCATATCTCGGCTGACGGCTTTTCCTTTATTTTCGAGAAGGGACTGCAGAATGCGCCACTCATTTTTTGTCAGCTCAATCCGCTTTCCCCGGTAATTCAGCACACCACTTCCCGTATCGAGCATGGCACCGCGGTGCTCGAGGAAATTCGTTTCTCCGGCAAATTCGTAGGTGCGGCGGAGCATCGCCTGGACTTTGGCGGTCAGGACACTTAAATCAAACGGCTTCGCGATAAAGTCATCGCCGCCCATATTAACGGCCATAATGATGTTCATGTTGTCCGATGCAGAAGAAAGAAAAATTACCGGCACTTTAGAGACTTTTCGAATCTCCTGGCACCAGTGAAATCCGTTAAAAAAGGGAAGATGGATGTCCATCAGCACTAATTGCGAATTTTTCACGGCAAATTCGGCGAGAACGCCGGAAAAATCCTGTACGCAGAACGCATCCATGCCCCAGGAAACCAGGCTCTGCTGCACGGCGCGGGCGATGACTTCATCATCTTCTACAATCATAATTCGATACATGGCTGTTCCTCTGTTGTCTCTAGCAAAGCGGATATTCGCAATCCGCTTCGCTACTTGCTTGATTCGGTTAAAAATATGGACTCCGGGCGGGTGTTTTCAACGCACAGCCGCTCCCGGAGCCGTTTTCGCAGATGATTATACTCTTACAATATAATCTGCTTTTCTTTCTTTTGCCTCCGGGTACTCACAGTCGCGATAGCCGAGGATGCAGTGTCCGATGCCAACATAATTTTCGGAAAGTCCCCACTCTTTTAAGAGGGCTTTTCCCTCCGGGCTCGCGAACTCTTCTTTTGCACGATGGATCCAGCAGGAATCCACACCAACGGCATGTGCTGCCAGCATCAGATTTCCCATGACAAGAGAGCCGTCCTCCACATAAGTTCCGCGCTCCGGGTCAGCAAGCACGATCAGAACGGTTGGAGCGCCGTAGAACGGATCGGATGTTGTACCCATAACAGCCGCATTCATTTTCGAAAGTTTTGCAATCAGCTCCGGTTTCTGTACCACAACAATCACCGGCGACTGTTTTCCCATGCCGGTTGCCGCATACGTTCCGGCCTCCAGAATTGCATCGAGCTGCTCATCGGTAATCTGCTCCGCTTTGTATTTGCGGATGCTTCTTCTTGTTTTGATTGCATTTAATACTTCGTTGTTCATGGTAAAAATCCTCCTGTTCTTTTTTTGTTTTTATCGCAAACGCCGCAGCTTTGTATACCGGACGCATTGCCTGCCTACATCTGTTTCCGCACAATCCGATACTCGTCGCCGAGCTGGTAGTACGGACAGTTGTAAAATTTATCCTGCAGAAAACGTGCCATCTCATCCTCATCGAGATCCACCTCGCAGGTGTAGCACTCATAATCCTCATCATACACAAAATTGCCGCACGACTCACAGCTTGTGGCCATCTGGCGGGAGTGCTTTTTCTTTTGTGCATGGGGTGTTGGTTCTATCATATGGCAATTCCTCCCATTTCTTACACTTCGCTTTTCCGTTTCGGCGCTTCCGGCAGAGGAAGAATTTCTATTTTTCATCCACAACCTGGAAAATGTAGAATTTCAGGTAATAGGACTCATCCGCCGCCCACAGAATTGGGTGATCCGGAGCCTGGGTGCGGTATTCTACCTGACGGAGACGTTTGTGGACGTTGTGAGCCGCCTGGTTGATGGTTTTCGTGAAGAGTTCGTAGTCCATAAAGTGGGAACACGAACAGGTGCACAGATAGCCGCCGTCTTTGACCAGTTTCATGCCGCGCAGATTGATTTCACGATATCCCTTGATTGCGTTTTTGATGGAGTTTCTTGATTTTGTGAAGGCCGGCGGGTCAAGGATAACGACGTCGAATTTTTCTCCCTCTTTTTCAAGACGCGGCAACAGTTCAAAGACATCCTCGCACACGAAAGATGCTACGTTTTCCAGACCATTTAAGGATGCGTTTTTCCGTGCCTGCTCTACGCCGAGCTCTGATGCATCAACGCCGATAACTTCCTTTGCTCCTGCATATGCCGCATTCAGTGCAAACGACCCGGTATGGGTAAAGCAGTCGAGCACTCTCGCGTCTTTGCAGAGCTTCTGCACAGCCAGTCTGTTGTACTTCTGGTCGAGGAAAAATCCTGTTTTCTGGCCGTCCTTGACATCGACGAGATAGTGGACACCATTCTCGATAATTTCAACGCTGGTGTCAAACGGCTCGGAGAGAAATCCTTTCACACGCTCCATGCCCTCCTGCTCACGCACTTTTGCATCACTTCGCTCAAACACGCCGCGGATCTTAACCCCGTCAGCTGCCAGAACCTCCTCCAACAGGCGGATGATCGTCATTTTCATTTTGTCGATACCGAGTGCCAGTGACTGAACGACCAGCACATCGGAGAATTTATCCACTACGAGTCCCGGCAGGAAGTCTGCCTCGCCAAAGATCAGGCGGCAGCTTGATGTGTCTGTCACTTTTTTGCGGTATTCCCAGGCATCCTGCACTCTTTTTCTCAAAAATGCTTCATCGATTTCCTGGTCGATATTTCTTGTCATCATACGGATGCGGATTTTGGAATGCTCGTTGATGAAACCTCGTCCCATCGGGTATCCGTCGAAGTCGCGCACCAGCACGATGTCTCCGTTTTCATATGCTCCTAAAATCGAAGCGATCTCATTATCAAAAATCCAGGCTCCGCCCTGCTTTAGGGCGCGGCCCTCTCCTTTTTTCAGTGTTACAACTGCGTTACTCAAAAGTTTTTCCTCCTTAAAACAATATAGTTAGCCATATCTAATCATAGACAAATGTGTTTTGCTTGCATTCTCAAAACCGCGCTTCCAGCGCTTTTTGCTGCTGCGCAGCTCCTTTTTGCACGAGTGAACTATAACGTCAGATTCCTCTTCCGTCAAACTCCGGAATGAAGCTCTCCTCGGCCACCGGACCTTCCTGTAAAAAGGCGTTGGTGACGCCGAGGGAAAACGTATAGTCCAGCAGACGCTCATACTCCCGCTTTGTCGTTTTCCGGTTCAGCGGACTTATGTTTTCCACCTGCGGAAGCGGCGTGTACTGGCTCATGAGGCTCAGCCAGACGGTATCGCCGTACGTCTCATAGACGTATTTTACCACAGCTTTTGCATTTTTTACAGCACCGGGCAGCAATAAATGGCGCACAATCACACCTTTTTTCATCAGACCATTCTCATCGAATACAGCCCTGCCCGTCTGACGCACCATTTCCGCCAGCGCCCGTTTTGCTGTTTCCGGGTAATCTTCTGCCCGCGAGTACGCTTTTGCAAGAGAGGGAACCATATATTTAAAATCCGTCAGGTAAATATCGATCAGCCCATCCAGAGCCTGCAGGGCTTCCACGCTCTCATACCCACCGCAGTTATAGACAATCGGTACGGTAAGTCCCTTCTCTTTCTCCAGAAGAAGTGCTTCCCGGATCTGCAGCACGTAGTGGCTCGGCGTCACGAGATTGATGTTATTCGCATTCTGCGCCTGCAGCTCCAGAAAAATATCCGAAAGCTGCCCGATCGAAATCACTTTTCCGCTCTCCATCTCCGCAATATGATGGTTCTGACAGTAGACACACCGCAGATTGCACCCGGAAAAGAAAACCGTCCCTGACCCCGTCGTCCCGGATATACACGGCTCTTCCCAGAAATGCAGCGCCGCCCGCGCCGCCGTAACCCCGGAGGGTGCCTTACAATATCCCGTCTTTCCATGCTCCCGGTCCGCTCCGCACTTCCGCGGACAGACCCGGCACCGGCTCATCTCCTGTTCCAAATCCAGCATCGTGTTTCTCCCTTTTCTCTTTAGAAAAAGCTGTGTCTCCGGAAAATAGTTCTTCCACAGACACAGCTTTCGTATTTCTATGCGTCAATTAATATGCCAGAATTTCATATCCATCTTCTGTTACCGCAACCGTAACCTCCCACTGGGCTGACGGTGCGCCGTCTTCGGTGTAGACGGTCCAGTCGTTGTCGGAGTCGATGAAGATTTCATCGGTTCCGAGATTGATCATAGGCTCAATGGTGAATACCATGCCCGGTACGAGCAGCATTCCGGTATCTCGTCTTGTGACATAGCTGACGAACGGATCCTCGTGGAACTCCAGACCGACGCCATGACCGCCGATGTCACGGACAACTTTATAGCCCTGGCTCTGGGCAAATTCATTGATCACCGCGCCGACATTGCCAAGCCGGTTAAACGGACGTACTTCTGAGAGTCCAAGCTGTACGGCTTTTAACGTATCTTCCACCAGCTTCTTTGAAACATCGTCTACCTCACCGATGCAGAACATACGGGAAGAGTCGGAAAAATATCCCTTATAAATAGTAGAAACATCGACGTTGATGATGTCTCCGTCCTGCAGAATTTCCTCCTCATTCGGAATTCCATGGCATACCGCATCGTTGATGGAGGTACACACGCTCTTCGGAAATCCTTCATAATTCAGCGGTGCTGCAATTCCGCCGAGTTCTTTTGTCTTTTCTGCGACCAGACGGTCGATGTCTTCCGTACTCATGCCTGCATGAATGTTTTCGGCCACATAATCCAGAACTGCAATATTGACAAGACCGCTTTCACGAATTCCATCGATCTGATCAGGTCTTTTGATAATTTTCTTCGGCGGAATTTTCCATCCCTTTAATTTATAAGAATTGATTTTCTCATCCAGCGCCAGATGGCAGTCTTTGTACTTCTTCCCGCTGCCGCACCAGCAGGGATCATTTCTTCCAATTTTTTTCAGCATAATGTTCTATCCTCTTTCTGAACGCGGAACGACAGATCCGATTTTCTGTCCCCCGCTGAAATTCATATAACTCCTCTACTACTTTACCACACTCCGGCAAAACTGCAAGCAAAAGTTACCAAATGAATAACTCTCTCAAAAGAGACCCTCCGCCGGATTCCGCATGCGGACGGCGTGTGCAGTAAGGTTATCATGCGTGAAAAACTTTTATATCCCGAAATACCGCTTTCCCATCCGATGCATACAGCCCGAAGCATCCGCCCGTCTGATCATACATCCGTGTTCCAAGCGCAATTTTGCCATCCACATAAGCTTCCAGAATCGTACCGTCTGCAATCACATCGACATGAAAACTTTTTCCTGTCGACATCGGCAGCGGCCGTTCCAGTTCCACCTCATATGGGAACATCTGTCCGCCCCGTTCTGTCATGCGGACTCCGGATTTAAACTCGATCCGGCGGCGTCCAAAATCAATCAGAAGATAATAACCGACTGTAAATGTTTCCCCGACATGTACCGCAATTCCAATGCTCGGGTTATCCCCGGCTACCTCGACGTCAAAGGAAAGGCGGCTCGTTTCACCCACCGGATTCAGCAGCAGCGCACTAAAATCGTACGGTGTATCAACCTTTGCCTGATCCTTTTCCAGCTTCCACTCTCCTGTCAGCGCCTGCATCTGAAGCGGTTCTTCCCGTCCCACGGCTTCCAGCACCTGCGGAATCGGCTTCACAAAAAGGTCGCCATTCTCATCCTGCCACAGCTCATGCACCACCAGACTGCCGCCCCAGTCCCATGTATTGCAGTCTTTTCCGGGATATCCCGGCGGATCAAAATTGTGCTCGTTGACTTCTCTTGTCGGATTCCAGCCGTAAACGTATCGATGAACGCCATCACTTCCCGTCTTTGCCGCATAAAAAGCACGCGTGTCGAACGTATCAATTTCCGGCGTCTGCCACGGTCCATACGGACTTCTGCTCTTCCGGTACATCGTCTGATAGCGGTCCGCATACGAAGAAAAGACGAGATAATACCAGTCTCCCATCCGGAAAAAGTCAGGGCACTCAAACGCACACTGTGCATTCATCGGAGCATAGAACGGCTCGCAATAGTCCCAGTGATGCAGATCCTTCGATTTGCACAGACCCACACAGCCTCTCCTCGTCGTTTTTCCTTTTTTCTGCGCCGCAAAAATCATCCACCAGCAGTTTTCCTCCTCACTCCAGAAAACAAACGGATCCCTCCAGTGGATCGGCTCATAGATCACATCATCCGATGCGAAGCGGTCCTCCGGGATTTCCGTCCACACATCCAGATCGGTGCTGACGGCGTGATTCATGTAGTTCTTCTCTGGCAACTTCTGAAAGGTACAGTAAAACATGTGATACAGGCCATCCACTTTGATCACAGAACCCGTGCCGCCCACAATTTTTGTATCATGCTCCGTATAATGAATATGATCCGTTGTGCTCAGCATCACCCAGCTGTCCTGATGCTGTTCATCCCGGTTCGCACGGTAATTGCGAAGATAAAACGGTTTAAAAACACCATTGTCGTAATAGGGGATCACATCACCCAGCACTGCCTTTTCCGGTCGAAAATAAAGACTCATCCGCTCACCCTCCCATCGTTATCAATTGAATATTTTCAAAGCGCACCTTTCCGTCAGATACAGCAAGACCAAACTTCCGGTCGTGCAAGTCATACGCGCGCACACTGAGAGCCGTTGTTCCGCCCACATAGACTTCCATCACAGACTCATCGATATAAATTTCCATGGAATACGTTTTCCCCGGAATCAGTTCCAGCGGCCGCTCCAGCTCGACATCGTACTGGAACGTCCATCCGCCCTGCTCATGCATACGGATTGCGCTCTTGTACTCCAGACGCTGCCGCTTCGGATCTAAGTAGAAATAGTAGCCTCTCGCAAACTCCTCATCCACCTGCAGTGCCACGGCAAAGCGCTCCGTTCCTTCAGAAAACGTGAAATCAAGTGCCAGACAGCCCTGATGCGGAACGTCGTTTTCACTGAGTGCAGACGCATAAGCATACGGCGTATCAACAACGGCAGATGTTTCACCAATCTCCCACGCGCCGTTCATCGGTGCCCACTTTACGTCATTTTGAATGCTCAGAACCTCTTTCAGCGCCGGATTTGGTCTTACCGCCAGTGTGCCGTCCTCCCGTGCATAAATTTCATGCGGAATCAGCGTACCGCCCCAGTCATATGTTTTGTAATCGTATCCCTCGTGGTTCGGATCCGGGTCGAAATTCCAGGTATTCTGTGTCCTTGTCGGATTCCAGCCGAACAGATACCGGTGGTTTCCATCCCCGCAGCTTTTTGCCGCGTAGAACGCACGACCGTCAAAGGAATCTGTTTTCGGGCGTTTCCACGGTCCATGGCAGGAACGGCTCATGCGGTAAATGGTCTGGAAACGGTCTGTGAACTGTGAAAAGATCAGATACCACCAGCCGTTTTCGTAAAACATGTCCGGGCACTCGTACGCAGCCATGCTCGCATGCGGTGCATACAGCGGCTCACAGCACTCCCAGTGGTGAAGATCGGCAGATTTACATAAGCCTACACAGCCGCGGCGGCCTGTTTTTCCCTGGCTCTGCGCGCACAGCAGCATCCACCAGCAGTTTTCTTCCTCATTCCAGAACACGTATGGATCGCGCCAGTCGGTCGGCAGATAGATCGTTTCGTCCGGTCCGAATGTTTCTTCTTCGTGTTTCGTCCAACTGTCCAGATCACGGCTCGTCGCGTGGCAGACGTACTGCCGCTGCGGATTCTGTTCAAAGACGCAGTAATATAAATGGTAAATCCCATCTGCCTTGATGACAGATCCCGTTCCTCCCAGAATCCCAATCGCCGTCTCCGGCCCGTAATGCACCATATCTTTTGTGTTTAGCAGATGCCAGCCGTCTTTCCTGTCGCTGCCGAAATATGGATTCCAGTTTTTCAGATAAAAAAGGTGGAATTTCCCATCTTCATAATAAGGAATCACATCGCCGACACGAGCATGCTGCGGGGTATAAAATAACTGCATATTTTTTCTTCTCCTTTCTGTTTTTCTGCGGTTTTTCCCGCTTTTTCGTACTCTTTTTCCGATGCTTTTATTATACTTTTTTCCCTGTAAAATTACAATTAAAATCAGGTATATTTGCCCCGATTTCCGGCAATACTTTTTCATGAAACCACCAAAGAAAGCAAGAAAGGAAGATGCACGATGAGTGGAGATGCAGAGCTTTTAAACTTTATTTACCAGAACTCCCAGATGGGTGTCGACACGATCCGGCAGCTCATTGGAGTCGTTGAGGACAAAGACTTAAAAGAACATCTGAAAACCCAGTTTCAGGGCTATGAAGAATTTCATCAGGCGGCAAAGGAGCTGCTGAATGAGCACGGCTACGATGAAAAAGGCCTTGGTATAGTGGAAAAAGCACGCACGTATTTTATGATAAACCTGCAGACTATGACGGATCCGTCCGCCTCACACATTGCCAGCATGCTGATTACCGGAAGCAGCATGGGCATCGTCGAGGCAATCCAGAAGTACCGCCAGTATGAGGACGCGGATCCCAAAATCCGGGATCTGATGGATAAGCTGCGAAAATTTGAAGAACACAACATGGAAAAATTAAAAGATTTCTTATGAAAATCATATTCAGCCAAACTACCCGCATCTGCAGATCCTGCGAGTGGCAGCTTCTTTCGGATGCAAAGGAATCGAGAAACGATCCGGTACCGGCACAAAACAGTGCCGCACCGGATTTTGAGTTGTTTTGACCGTTTTACAAACTTTACATACATTTAACACAAAACTGTTTTTAGATGTGTTATCTTCTAAATGTAGGTTTTTTCTCGAGTAAGACCTGCAAAACGTGTATCTATTGTTAAAACCACGAAAAGAAAAAGAAAATTACGTAAAGGGAGAAATTATGGACATTTTTGGAGTGTTATCCTTTGTCGGTGGCCTTGCCATGTTCTTATACGGCATGAGTGCCATGGGCGATGGCCTGACCAAACTTTCCGGCGGTAAACTGGAATACCTGCTGGAAAAGCTGACCTCAAAGCGGATTATGGCAGTTCTTTTAGGTGCCGGTGTTACCGCAGTTATCCAGTCCTCTTCTGCAACTACTGTTATGGTTGTCGGATTCGTAAACTCCGGCATCATGAAGCTGAACCAGGCAGTCGGCATCATTATGGGTGCCAATATCGGTACCACCATCACTTCCTGGATCTTAAGTCTTACCGGCATTCAGGGCGACAATGTATTCATTAAAATGCTGAACCCGTCGTCCTTTTCCCCCATTCTTGCAATCATCGGCGTTTTTATGCTGATGCTGGCAAAGAGCGATAAAAAGAAAAATGTCGGTACTCTGTTAACCGGTTTTTCCATTCTGATGTTTGGTATGCACACCATGAGCAGCGCTGTATCACCGCTCGCAGATGTACCGGAATTCACGGGACTTCTCGTAAAATTCTCAATTCCGGTGCTCGGTGTTCTTGCCGGAACCATTCTGACCGCCGTGATCCAGAGTTCCTCTGCTTCTGTCGGTATTCTTCAGGCACTCTGCGCAACCGGTTCCGTCAGCTACGCCGTAGCGATCCCGATCATCATGGGACAGAATATCGGTACATGTATCACCGCATTGCTCTCCTCCATCGGTACAAGCCGCAATGCACGCCGTACCGCAATGGTTCACCTTTATTTTAATATCATCGGTACTGTTCTTTTCCTGGTTCTCTTCTATGGAATCAATGCCTTTGTACATTTTCCATTCCTGGAAACCTCGGCAAATGCAGCCGGCATCGCAATCGTTCACTCCGGCTTCAATATTTTCGCAACACTGATCCTGTTCCCGTTTGCAGACGGACTGGTCAAACTTGCGAAACTGACCATTCCGGACGGACCGGAAGAAAAAGCAGACGAAGCTGTTCAGATGCTCGATACCCGTTTCCTCGACAGCCCGGCTTTTGCTCTGCAGCAGTGTAAAGTTGCAGCCGCAAAAATGGCAGAACTGACCGAAACCGGTCTTGTTACTTCTGTTGACCTGATGGCCTCCTACAACGAGGCGGATGCGGAAAATGTAGATATTCTTGAGAAAAAGGTGGATCATTTTGAAGATGCCCTCGGCACATATCTGGTGAAGCTTTCCAGTGAAAAGCTTTCCCCGAAGGACAGCCAGACACTTTCCATGATCCTGCACTGCATCGGCGATTTCGAACGAATTTCCGATCACACCGTCAACATCATGAAAGCTGCAAGAGAAATGCATGACAAGAACCTGCAGTTCTCCGCTGACGGAGCCGCAGAGCTTGCTGTTTATGGAAAAGCAGTCAAAGATATTATCAGCCTGACCTTCTCCGTTTTCAATAATGAAGATGTGAAAAAAGCAAATGAAGTGGAACCGCTCGAGCAGGTGATTGACAGCCTGAATTCCAGACTGAAGAATCACCACATCGAACGGCTCCAGAGTGGAAAATGCACGATCGAGCTTGGTTTTATCCTTTCCGATGTGATGACCGACTTCGAACGGATTTCCGACCACTGCTCCAACATTGCCGTCTGCGTCAGCCAGATCCACAGCGGATCGTTTGATACACACGAATATCTGCATGCGCTGAAGAAAGAAGAAGAGTTTGAGTCAGAGTACAAAGAACTTAAAAAACAGTATCAGCTGCCAACGCTGAAAGCCTAAAAACAGACTGTACTGTAACCATAAGCTGTACAACCGGGAATTTTTATGGTAAGAATCTTCCCTTCCTTAGGCTGTCACTGTTTTGTTTTATTACCATATCACAGATGCATTACTCAATCTACTATTTTTCTCTGAATTTTTCCAAAAAATACCGACTGCCCATCAATATTGATATATTCTACATTGGCAGTCGGTATTTCTATTTCATTCTATTCTTTTCTTTATACCACCTGATCCTTCGCAATAAATACCGGGAAGGAATCGGTTCCTTTGAGCTGTTTTCCCTCAGATACCGTAACGTATTTATCAGAAACAACGTACTCAATCTCAGCGCCTGCTTCAATCACGGTATCCTGCATCAGGATGCAGTTCTTTACTTTTGCTCCCTTGGCTACCTTGACACCACGGAACAAAATGCTGTTTTCGATTTCGCCTTCGATCACACAGCCGTCTGCTACCATCACGTTTTTCGCTTTTGATCCGTTGATATAACGGGTCGGATTGTCATCGCGGACTTTAGTATAGATCGGGTTTCCCAAGAAGAGGCTATCCAGATTTTCATCTTTTAAAAGCTTCATGTTCTCATCGAAATAGCTCTTCATATCATCAATTCTTGCCTGATAGCCGGTAAACTCATATCCCTGAATGTTCAGCTTCTCAGTTTGGGGTGCCAGGACATCACGCTCAAAGAATTTATTTCCAAGGACAAAGCCTTTTTTGATTTCGTCGATCAGAAGCTGACGCTCCATCACGTAGATATTCATCGATACATTCTGTACTCCGTTTTCCTCCGAGTTTACAAAGATCTTGCTGATCTTCTGTCCTGCCATGGAGAAAGTGTAGTGCAGATAATTGGTTTTCTCGTAAGAGCTTCTGACGCCTTCCGGAATCGGCTGTTTGGTATAAGCAGCAGTAACATCTGCGCCGCTTTCGATATGCTGATTCAGCATCTCTTTGAAATCAAAATTGCAGGCAATGTTGGTGTCCGCCATAACAACGTATTTTTCTTTCTGCCATTTCAGAAAATCGAGAACATTTGCCAGCGCTTCCACTCTTCCGGAATACACCTGAATTTTCTTCTCGGAATAAGGCGGAACAATGTTTAAGCCGCCTTTTTTTCTGGCAAGATCCCACTCACGTCCGGAGCCGAGATGATCCATCAGCGAATGGTAATTTTTGCGGACGATAATGGATACATTTCCGATTCCGCAGTTTACCATGCTGGATAAAATAAAGTCCACCATGCGGTAACGGCTGGCAAAAGGAATGGAGGCCATCAGACGCTCGTTTACCAGATCCGGTACCTGATCATCATAGCTGTTTGGGAAAATGATGCCCAGTGCATCTGCATTTGCGTTTACCATTCTTCTTCACCATCCTTTACATTTGCATTTACCATTGCATTTGGTCCTACTTTGGCACGCTCACCGATATGGATTCCGGATCCGATGGTGGCAACACCTTTTTCACCGTCATGCGGCATTTCTCCTACCACGGCATTCTGGCCAATCACAACGTTTTCCGCAACGATACAGTGTTTCACGACTGCTCCGGATTCGATCACGGTTCCTCCCATGATAACGGCATCTTCTACTTCTGCGCCCTCTGCAACCTTTACACCGGAGAACAGAATCGAACGTTTGACATGACCTGCAATACGGCAGCCATCGGTGATCATACAGTTTTCCACAACAGCGGTTTCGGTGATCTTATGGCCTGTTTTTCCGCTGTTTCGGCTGTAAATCTTCCAGTCATTGTCAAACAGGTTGATTCCGCTGTGTTCCGGATCGAGGATTTCCATATTTGCCTCCCACAAGGAGGAGATGGTTCCTACATCTTTCCAGTATCCGCTGAAGTGATAAGCGTACATATTGCGTCCGTCTTTTAAAAGATTCGGGATGATGTTGTTTCCGAAATCGTTCGAAGAATTCGGGTCTGCCTCGTCCTCAATCAGATATTTTTTCAGGATATCCCAGTTGAAAATGTAGATACCCATGGATGCCAGATTGGATTTCGGCTGTTTTGGTTTTTCCTGGAACTCGGTGATTTTGTCATTTTCATCTGCCACCATAAGTCCGAAACGGGATGCCTCCTCCCATGACACTTCCATAACCGCAACGCTGAATTCTGCGCCCTTTTCCTTATGGAAGCGTAGGAAATCACTGTAGTCCTGTTTGCAGATCTGGTCTCCGGAAAGGATGATGACGTACTCCGGATCGTAGCTCTCGATGAATGGAATGTTCTGGTAGATGGCATTCGCAGTTCCTTTATACCAGTCAGAACCTGAGGCTTTCTGATAAGGAGGCAGCACGTGAACACCTCCATGGAGGCGGTCCAGATCCCACGGCTGGCCGTTTCCTATGTACTCATTTAACACCATTGGCTGATACTGTGTCAGAATACCTACGGTATCAATTCCGGAATTTACGCAGTTAGAAAGTGGGAAATCGATGATTCTATATTTTCCACCAAATGGAACTGCCGGTTTTGCAAGCTTCTCGGTCAGCGCATAAAGGCGAGATCCCTGACCTCCGGCAAGAAGCATTGCTATCATTTCTTTTGCCATAATCTATCCCCCTGTTTTAATAGATGCATTCATTATAACACACTATTTTCTCTATGGACAATCTTTTTGTGCATTTTTCACTATTTTTTATTTTTTTACCGATTTTATTCTGTATTTTTCTCCAGTTTTACAGTTCTTTCGTGAGCTTTTTACATTTTGTGCCACCAAGCCGGGCTTGCAGATTGCGGAAATCGCTTATCTCTTGCAGTCACAGCCTTGCTCCTTTGACCGTACAAAAAGCAGCCCCGCAAAGCCTTATGGTAAAGGTCTGCGGGGCTGCTTCTATGTTTTTTTGATTTTTTATGCTTTTGTAACGGTAACTGCCTCTTCGAGATCGAACTGGTCACCGTACGGTTTACAGTCATCATAGGCGAGGGACTGCAGAACAACATTCAGAATACGGTACGCACAGGTCTGAAGCTGTCCAAGCGGCAGGGTTCCGTCTGCGACAGATGCTACAATTTCCTGGCGGTTTCCTTTCTGGCCAGGCATCTGCAGATCGTTTCCTGCAAGAACACATTCTCTTGAAGTGGAATGTCCGTATTTCAGGTTATATTTGTAAGCGAACAATCCGCTCATGTCCTCTGAGGTTCCCCAGTCGGTCATGACATAGCCTGCGAAGCCCCACTCATCTCTTGCTGCTGCTGTCAGAAGGTCGTGGCTGTTGGCAGTATGTACACCGTTTACCAGGTTATACGAGGACATGATTGTCATCGGCTGTGCTGTCTTGACTGCGATTTCAAAGCCCTTCAGATAGATTTCACGCATTGCACGCTCGCTGATATGCTCATTGACGTACATACGGTTGTCTTCCTGGTTGTTGGCTGCAAAGTGCTTGATACTGGTTCCGATTCCGGCATGGGACTGGATTCCTCTGGTATCGGCTGCTGCACACAGACCTGCCACAAGCGGATCCTCTGAATAGTACTCGAAGTTTCTTCCGCACAGCGGATTTCTGTGAATGTTCATGCCAGGTGCCAGCCATACGGAAATGTGGAATTCTTCCATCTCTTTTCCGACGATATCACCGCATTTCTGGATCAGATCCATGTTCCACGATTGTGCAAGGAGTGCTGCTACCGGGATTGCGGTGCAGTACTGGAAATACTCCGTGCCGCCTTCCGGAACTTCGATTTCATTTTTGTTAAACGCATCTTCCAGAGGATTTCCGGAGGATACCATCTTTCCGTCTGCATCAACGACAAAGTGCGGAATCAGACGAAGACCGGCCGGACCGTCTGCAAGAATCGTATTGTAAATACCTCTGTCCGCAAGAAGAATGGAAGTTGTATCTCCCGCTGCTCCAGGCGCCATATCGGAAGAAGATCCGATAAAGCCTTCCTGTCCGAGGCCGTCTGCCGTACCATTGCAAACGGTAGCCATCTCCTCTACGGTCAGCTGCGATACGAGATCTTTTAATGTTGCTTTTCCGCTCTTTACATCTGCCGCAGTCAGCTTCTCTCCCTCATAAACTGGGAATGCTTCCGGTGTTCCACTGTAGATAACGGTCTCTGTCTTGATGCATTTACTGCAAATCTCAATCTGTTTTGCAGCTGCTTTTTCTTCTGCCTCACCTTCATAGCTGTACGGTGTTACGCCTGCTTTGGAGAGTTCCTGCGGAGCGTCATCTGCCGGGAAGAGATTCTTTCCCTGAACCGTAACAACGGTCTCTTTGAGATTCAGGGCTGCTGCCACTTTCGTTGTTCTGGAGCTGTTACCGACACGGATGTAATACGTTCCTGCTTCGAGTACCCATGCTGCTTTTTTCTCATCGTAGGAAGCCATAGATCTCGTCGGGAAGGAAATGGTAATCGTCTGGGACTCACCCGGCGAGAGCAGATCGGATTTTCCGAAGCCGCCAAGCTCCTGATACGGTTTCTCAATCGTTCCATCCGGTGCGGAATAGTAAACCTGTACGACTTCTTTTCCGGCGAATGTATCACCAATATTCTTTACGGATGCGGTAACGGTAACGTTCTTATCATCTGCCTCCACGTCCCTTACTTCCGTCTCAAAATCAGTATAGCCTTTGCCATAGCCGAAGCAGTAGTTCGGGGTTACGTTGAAGGTATCAAAATAACGGTAGCCGACATAAATGCCGTCGCTGTAATACTCATCGTTGGTGTCACCGTTGTTGTGGCTGAAATTTTTTGAGGACGGATAGTCTTCATAGGAAGCAGCCCATGTATCGGTCAGCTTTCCTGATGGGATGCTCTTTCCGAGAACAACGTCTGCAACGATGTTTCCGGTTGCATTTCCGGCCTGTCCTGCAAGAAGAATTGCATTCAGTCCTTTGATTTTCTTTAACTCTGTGGTGTCTACAAGGTTCGCAATATTCAAAATTAAAACTGTTTTCTCATAATGCTCTGCCAGATAGGCAATGTCAGCGAGCTCGTTTTCGCCGAGCAGATAATCGCATGCTCTGTTATAGCGGTCTGCACCTTCACCGGAGTTTCTTGACAGAACGTAGATAGCGGTATCGGTGTCCTCTTTTTCGGTAATCGCAGGTACGTCAGGCTGCACAAATGCTTCCGAGAACATGACAGCAAAAATCGGAATGTGAAGCTCCTCTGCTTTTTTTGCCAGCTCTGCCTGATATGCAGCCTGCGCATCTGCAAGCACTTTGTCATATTCGTCAAGCCATTTACCGGTCAGAATTTCAAAGCCGGCCTCTTTTAAGCCCTGTTCAATCGTAACAACCGTTCTTGTGTTAACGTCTCCGGAACCGGTACCCCCTTTTACCGTGTGGCGGACGCCGTTACCATAAACTGCGACTTTTCCTGCACCGGCAAGCGGCAAGGTTCCGTCGTTTTCAAGAAGTGTCATGCACTCACCGGCCAGTTCACGTACCAGCGCGGAATGTTCTTTTTCTCTAGCAGATACTTCTCCTGTTTTTGATGCATAAAATGTTGCCATAATTCTAATACCTCCCAATAATAAATTCACATATAGCGCTTTTATTGTAACGCATTTTTCGTCATTATGCAAAAGTTTTTTCACCCGTTTTCTCATATTTTATTTGTATTTTGTGCATTTTCTCTTATTATCCGACTTTTCTGTCTTTTTTTCGCTCATTGATTTCTTTTTTTATTTTTTATATTGATGCTTTTATTCTATTGATTTTTCTGTAAACGATACGCTTTTTCCACCTTTTTTCGTCTTCTTTCACAAAATTCGTTGACGCGTTTGATTTTGGCAGTATAATGGAATCAGAGATCAATTTTAGGAGGCCCCAATTATGTTAAAACAACTTTCTATTTTCGCAGAAAATAAAAAAGGCACGATGCAGCAGATCACACAGATTCTGTTTGAAAATGACGTCAACATTTTAGGTTCCGTCAACAATGACAGCGCAGAGTACGGCATTGTCCGCATGGTCGTTTCCGATCCGGATAAAGCAGAGCAGGCGCTTCAGGCTGCCGGTTACATGACACGCCAGACGGATGTACTCGGTGTCGAGGTAGTTGATCAGCCGGGTAACTTAAATTCCCTTCTGAAAACACTGCTTGAGACAAATATCGACATCGACTATATCTATCTCTCTTTCAACCGCGAGTCCGGCTGCCCGATCATGGTGTTTCATGTACCGGATGTATACGAGACAGAAGCAAGCTTAAAGAGCAAGGGATATACCGTTCTCTAGAGCATGTTTGAAAAACACGAAAAAAGACATCTGGCGAAGTGATTTTTCACCTCTGCAGATGTCTTTTTCTATATCATCTATTCTTTTTCTTCATCCTCAAACAGATGATCCCGCGTAATGTTCTTTGCCCACAGTCCGCTCTTATACCGTTTCAGAACCCACGGCCATTTTACAAACTCATCTGTACACAGCAGGAAATAAACCACAAGGACAGGAAGCTTGAAGACAAACGCTGCAATAAATCCAAGCGGCACCGCGTAGCACCACATATCAATCGTATCGCAGACCAGTCCGAACTTTGTGTCACCTCCGGCACGGAATACTCCGGCAATCAGCGTTGTATTGACGGCAGTCCCCATAATATAATAGGTGTTAATCAGCAGCATATATTTCAGATAATGCATCGCGGTCTCATTTAAAGAAGCAAACTTCAGTACAAACGGCGTGATACCCAGTACAACCAGTCCGCCCACAGCTCCGGTAACAACCGTCAGCTTCAGCAGTTTCGATGCATATTCCTTCGCCTTTCCCAGATTTCCTTCTCCCATAACATTTCCAAGCAGAATACCGCCCGCACTTGCCACACCAAAGCACAGCACAGTTCCGATATTTCTTACAACGACAACGAGCGAGTTTGCCGCTACCGCATCGCTTCCCAGATGGCCCAGGATCACAGAATACATCGAAAATGCAACGCCCCAGGAAAGATCATTTCCAAGCGCCGGAAGTGACAGCTTCACAAAATCGGAAAACAACAGCTTGTTGCGGATGAACATGTACCGCAGATCGAGCTTAATATCCTTACTCATGATCGACACAATCACACAGCCGATCAATTCAATGACACGCGACATCGCCGTTGCGATTGCAACACCGGTTGCTCCAAGCTTCGGAAATCCGAAGAGGCCAAAAATGAAGCATGCGTTGAAAAATACGTTCAGTGCGAATGCCATCATATTCATCGCCATGCTGATCGTCACACGGCCGAGGCTTCGAAGTACCGCAAGATAGATCTCCGTGATGCCCCAACACAGGTAGGTCACACCCATGACGCGCAGATACGAAGCACCGATCCGGATCAGTTCCGCATTATCTGTAAACAGACGCATCATCATCTGTGGCATGGTAAAAGCAATTCCTGCCACAACAACGGAGATGATGACGGAGAATCGAAGTGCGATTCCCTCAACAGTCTGAATTGCGCGCATATTGCCCTTTCCAAAGTACTGGGCACACAGAAGTGTTGCTCCTGTTCCCAGTCCGTAATAAACCATAAATAATACATTTGCATAGTTGGATGCCAGGGATACCGCGGAAATAGCGGACTGTCCCACGTAGTTCAGCATCACGACATCGGCAGAGTTGACTGCCGCGCTTAAAAGATTCTGAATCACAATCGGCAGAACCAGCTTAAAAATCTGGCTGTAAAAACCCTGCTCTTTTGTTGTTGCCCTCATGTTTCTTCTCCATTTCTCTTCTTTATTTGTTTTCTTTCTTTTCCTGTTTTGCCTTCACATACGGATATCGGACCTGCGTGTAAACAAACATCACCAGAATATAGATGCCGCATGCAATCGCCGCTGGAACAGTAAGATCCGACAGATTGACATACGAGGTTCCGATCATCAGAATGCCGATAAAAAACAGCAGAATGTGAAGTGTCCGCTTTTTCATACAAAACGCAGATTTCTGATACTCTTCCGGGAAGATATCAGGCAGACGCCAGCAGGCCAGGAGTACCATAAACTCCGTCACCATATCGGTTCCGACACCCATGTTTGAAATCAATGTCAGATCCATTCCCGTAAGGATCGGAATAGCGCCCATCAGGAAAAAGACCATCAGAAGGATCACCGGAACACCATTTTTATTCTCCTCCGCAGTTTTTTCCGGCAGCCAGCCCTGTTTTGCGGCCGCCTGCAGTCCTCGCGTCACCCAGCTCAAGGTTCCATTCAGGGTGGTGAGCAGTGCAAATACGGCACCGCCGAACACGAAGAACAGGTACAGCCAGGTTGGAAAAATCTCCTGCGCGACAAGCGTCAGGTTCTGAAATGCGACCGTTTCGACCGGAAGCACGCCGCCTGCCACGATACCGATCAGCACGTAGAATACAGCAACGATACTCGTGGAAAGTACGATAACCTTTGGAATCGTGCGGGACGGCTCCACGATATCATCACCGTTCTCCGCAACGAATTTTGCGCCTCCGCACGCAAAGCTTAAAAGCGCTACGCCTGTGAAAAAGTTCTTCGGACCGTTCGGCATCAGGTTGGATACCGTCGGTGTCAGGGCATCCCAGCTCACCTTGGGCAGACCGAATACAATAAATAAGAACAGGCTCAAAAGCAGCAGCACAACCATGCCCTTTTGCACCAGTGCGCTCGATTTCAGTCCGACAAGATTGATGGCGGTGCAGATAACAAGTGCTGCCATTGCGACAGCCGACTCGCCAAACAGCGGAAAAATCGAGCAGAAATAGCTTGCAAAGCCTTTCGCGTACGTTGCGATCAGAACCTGGCTTAAGACAAACATCGCAATGTACATAAATCCGGCTTTTTCGCCCAGCAAACGTCGGATATAGGTAAATCCGGCGCCTGATGACGGGATTGCGGACGTCAGGATAATAAACGGTACACAGGTGATAATGGCAAGCACGGCGCCTAAAATAAACGCTGCGGCAATGCCGTGTCCTGTCAGACCGATGACGATTCCCGTCAGTACCATGATGCCCGAACCGATGATCTGTCCGATCGCAAGTCCCATACAGTCGGAAAAATTCAGTTTTTTATGACCTTCCCCCATACATTTTCCTCCCTTTTTCTCCCAATGTACTCTCGTTTCTGTTGGCGGATTCCAACAGAAATGCATAACATCCTATTTTTTTATTCTACCGAAATCTCATCGTTTGTCAATTTGCAAAATGCGCAAGGTTTAACGCTTTACCTGTACAGAATAGACAAATATTATAATTGAACTTATTTTTCTTCTATTTTGAACTTTTCAATATTTTTTACAAATTTCAGCTTTTCTATTGAACTCTCTTCCCACTCATGCTACAATAAGCACAGTTTTGAACTTTCTTTATTTTGCATTCTATTTTAAGGAGATTTTCTATGACAAATGAAACCTTTTCCGACCGTCTGAAACTGGCCATGCAGGCGAAACAGTTCAAGCAGGTCGATTTGATCCGAGCGGCCCAGCGGCGCGGTGTGAAGCTTGGAAAAAGCCATGTCAGCCAGTATGTCAGCGGAAAAACGGTTCCGCGCTCCGACATTCTTCACTTTCTGGCCGATGTGCTCCAGGTCGATCCCGACTGGCTGCTTGCAAAAGATTCCACAGTAAACTATACGGCAGATACGGTTTCCGATCCGGCAGAATCCTTTTCTGATCCATCTGCCGCTTCCCTTTCCCAGACAAAAACAGGAGGTTCCCCTATGCGAGAATTTAAAAAATCATCGAAACTCGACAATGTCTTATATGATGTCCGCGGACCTGTCGTAGAAGAAGCAAACCGTATGGAAGCGTGCGGCACACAGGTTCTGAAACTGAACATTGGAAATCCGGCTCCATTTGGCTTCCGTACTCCTGATGAGGTCATCTACGACATGAGCCATCAGCTTACCGACTGCGAGGGTTACTCTCCTTCCCAGGGTCTCTTCTCTGCACGAAAAGCGATCATGCAGTATGCGCAGTTAAAGAAACTGCCAAATGTTTCTATCGATGATATCTACACCGGAAACGGCGTCAGTGAGCTGATCAACCTCTGCATGTCCGCTCTTCTGGATGACGGTGATGAAATCCTCATCCCATCCCCGGATTACCCGCTCTGGACCGCCTGCGCAACGCTGGCCGGTGGAAAAGCCGTCCACTACATCTGCGATGAACAGTCCGAATGGTATCCGGACATCGATGATATGCGAAAAAAAATCACCGACCGCACAAAAGCGATCGTTATCATCAATCCGAATAACCCGACCGGTGCACTCTATCCGAAAGAGGTACTGCAGCAGATTGTCGATCTCGCCAGAGAGCATCAGCTGATCATCTTTTCCGATGAAATTTATGACCGGCTCGTCATGGACGGTCTTGAGCATGTTTCCATTGCATCCCTCGCACCGGATCTGTTCTGTGTCACCTTCAGTGGTCTTTCCAAATCGCACATGATCGCAGGCTTCCGTATCGGCTGGATGATCTTAAGCGGAAATAAAGCTATCGCAAAGGACTATATTGAAGGACTCAAAATGCTTTCTAACATGCGTCTCTGCTCTAATGTTCCGGCCCAGTCCGTTGTCCAGACCGCTCTTGGCGGCCACCAGAGCGTCAACGACTACATCGTTCCGGGCGGACGGATTTACGAGCAGCGCGAATACGTTTACAAGGCATTCTGCGATATTCCGGGTATCACCGCAGTCAAACCAAAAGCTGCGTTCTACATGTTCCCGAAAATTGACACGAAAAAGTTCAATATCACAAACGACGAAAAATTTGCTCTCGATCTGCTGCGCGACAAAAAACTTCTGATCGTCCACGGCGGCGGCTTCAACTGGGGACAGCCGGATCACTTCCGCGTTGTTTACCTGCCGCGAATTGAAGTTTTAAAGGATGCGGTTGGAAAGCTCACCGACTTCCTCTCTTATTATCATCAGTAAAATTCTGATCACTTTTTTCACAGAGCTCCACCGGAAATACCACCTTTTTTTTCCGGCGGAGCTTTTTTCCTTTACCGGATTCTTTCCTGCTGCATTACACTTTACCGGTACCCGGCAAACAACAGGTAACTTTTCGTTACAGTTCACTCAGCAGTGAAACACTTGCTGTTTCGCTGCGTAAGAAAGTGATTCAGGCGTGAGCAGCCCTCCTTTTGCGAAGCAAAACTTTAAATGAGGGCTGCGAATGTTACAGTTCGCTGGGAACCAGTGAACTGTAACAACTTTTCTGTTCCACGGCTTAATTTCGATTGCGGCTCCTGTTCCTTTATGTTATAATTTTTTTAAATCAAGCCACAACCGTTCTTTTGAGTTCTGTTCTCGCTGTATCGCTTCTTGGCGGATGCCGCGCCTCCGACAAACCCGTTACGCTGACCGTATGGACGTATTACAACGGAGATCAGTTAGCTTCCTTTGAACGTCTTGTTGAGGAATTCAATACAACGATCGGAAAAAAAGAGCATATTACGGTCGAAGCCTCCAGTCAGGGCAGCATCAATGACCTGGAAAAAAATGTTCTCGATGCCGCCAAAGGAAGGGTTGGTGCCCTTGCCATGCCAAATATTTTTTCCGCCTACGCCGATACCGCCTATACGCTTGAGCAGATGGGACAGGTCGTTGATCTTTCCCCTTATCTTACAGAGAAAGAAAAGGCTGCCTATCTTCCCAATTACCTGGAAGAAGGTGACTTTTCCGATGACGGCAGTATCCATATTATTCTGACAACCTCCACAAAATTCCTGCGTATCATGGAAATGGCAAGTATTGAACTGGGTGGCTATGAGATGCGTTTTGATCTCAACACGGTCTATGTCACAAAGAACTTTTTCCCATGCTCAACCTTCCATCTGAAGATGTCTCCGGGCTTTCCACCCGGTATTTCCAGCAGATGCTGCGTGAATTTGACCAGACACATTCTCATACCGTATGGGTCGGACATTCTAAGGTGTATGAAATTTCATTTTCTGACGGAACAATCCGCTACATCCGTATGGAGACCTCCCGCGAGGGCTATGCGCAGATCGGACTTGTCGAAGATTTTACCTCCGTTATGCTGGAACGGCAGCGCATGGAGCACGAGCGTGATTACGATGCATTGACCGGTCTCTACAATCGACGCGCGTTTCAGCGGGAAAGTGAAGCTCTTTTTGAGCATTCGGAAGTTCTCGGTCACGCTGCCCTTCTGATGATCGACCTTGACAATCTAAAACGCACCAACGACACCTTCGGCCACGACTGGGGCGATGCCTATATCCGGCAGGCAGGACAGTGTTTTATCTCCTCTGTGCCGGCTAAAACGCTCTGTGCCCGTATTTCCGGCGATGAATTTAATCTTCTGTTCTACGGCTACCAATCGCAGGAAGAAATTCGAGCACTTCTGCAGAATCTTTCCCTTGCGGTTTCAAATACAGCCCTGGAGCTGCCAAGTGGTCGTAAACTGCCCCTTCGCCTTTCCGGCGGAGTTTCCTGGTATCCGGAAAACAGTACAGATCTGTCTACGCTGAAAAAATATGCGGATTTCGCAATGTACCAGGTAAAGAAAGCAGAA
This sequence comes from Fusicatenibacter saccharivorans, assembly GCF_015557635.1. Taxonomy (GTDB): domain Bacteria; phylum Bacillota; class Clostridia; order Lachnospirales; family Lachnospiraceae; genus Fusicatenibacter; species Fusicatenibacter saccharivorans. Next base: position 75,298 of record NZ_JADNOP010000003.1, on the reverse strand, counting down.
AAAGGGTACATTACCGAATTCGATCTGGAGCTTTTTACAAAAAATGCAAAGGAAACCGAGATGCGCCGCCTGTTCCATAAAATGTTGAATGAAGAGCTGTTTACGTATTACTTCCAGCCAATTGTTTCCGCCACGGACGGCAGTATCTACGCCTACGAGGCGCTGATGCGCGGAAATCTCCCGGCACTTACTCGTCCGGATCAGATCCTGCAGCTGGCTCACGAGGAAGAGTGCCTGCATGAAATAGAACGTCTGACTATGTTTCTCTCTGCAAAATCCTATGCCACATTCCTCTCCACCCATCAGATACGCGGTGATGAGCTTCTCTTTGTCAATTCGATTGCAAGCCAATACATGAATCACGACGAGGCAGTGGCTTACGTCGAACAATACAGCTTTCTTCAGGATCGGATTGTCATTGAGATCACAGAGGAGGATTCACCGGATCTTACAGCTCTGCTGAAAAAACGTGAGATGCCGGGATTTTCCGGTGTATTTGCCCTGGATGACTACGGCAGCGGCTACAGCAATGAAAAAACGCTTCTGGAGCTTGCACCGGCGTATATCAAGCTAGATCTTTCCATCATCCGCGATATCGACTCCGATCCGGACAAGCAGCAGATCGTAGAAAATATTGTTTCCTATGCACATCAAAGAGGCATGAAAATCATTGCCGAGGGTCTGGAAACTCCAGCTGAACTTTTGAAGGTACTGGAACTGGATGTTGATCTCCTGCAGGGCTATTTTCTTGCAAAACCGTCCGCTGTTCCGAAACCTGTCAGTGCAGAATCCGTTGCTGTCATAGAACGCTTCCGGAAGCATCTTGCGTAATTCCACCTCTTCCTGCAGCGTCCTTTCAAATCACAGCATCTATGTCTGATCTGCTGCTTCGAAACAGATACCGGTCAGCGACCCGGAGCGTATCTGAGCAATCATCCCTCAAAAAACACCCATAGCAAACCCTGCAAAAGCAGGGTTTTGTCTCCACTCTGAAGGATCCTGCCTGACAGGATCCTTTTTTATACTTTTTTATACTTTTTTCATATTTTTCTCCTGTTCGTTCCTCCGCTTCTGTGCTATGATACCTTACAGCAATGACAACCCGTCCATCGAAAGGAGTTTTTCTATGTGTACAGCAGCAACCTATCAAACACGCGACTTTTATATGGGTCGCACACTCGATTATGAATTTTCCTATGGCGACCAGATCACCGTTACACCTCGCAATTATCCGTTTTCCTTTCTTCATATGCCGTCCCTTTCCCATCACTATGCAATGATCGGCATGGCGTGTGTGATGGATGATTACCCGCTCTATTATGAGGCGTTCAATGAAAAGGGGCTTGGTATCGCCGGCCTTAATTTTGTAGGAAATGCCGTTTATTTCGATCCGAAACCGGAGAAAGACAATATCGCGCAGTTCGAGCTGATCCCGTGGATTCTCGGTACATGTGCTTCGCTTGCGGAAGCAAAAGAATCCCTCTCCCGTATCAATCTCATCAGCACACCTTTTAAAAAGAATCTTCCGCTCGCACAGCTTCACTGGATCATCGCAGATGCATCGGGTGCCATCACCGTGGAATCCACGGCGGACGGTCTGCATGTCTACGACAATCCGGTCGGCGTTCTGACAAACAATCCGCCGTTTCCAATGCAGATGTTCTCACTGAACAATTACCTGCATCTGTCACCGAAACAGCCGGCCAACACGTTTTCCAACCAGCTCGATCTTTCTACGTACAGCCGTGGCATGGGCGGTCTTGGACTGCCGGGCGACCTCTCGTCTGCTTCCCGCTTTGCACGCGTGGCGTTTGTAAAGCAGAACTCGATCTCGGGAAACAGCGAAACGGAGAGTGTCAGCCAGTTTTTCCATATTTTAAATTCTGTTGACCAGCAGAGAGGATGCTGCGAGGTGGCGGACGGAAAGTATGAGATCACGCTCTATACTTCCTGCTGCAATGCGACGCAGGGAATTTACTATTATACGACGTATGACAATCATCAGATTTCTGCGGTTGATATGCACCGCGAGAATCTTGATGGCGAAACGCTTCGCTGCTTTGCGCCGGTGACGGGCGAGCAGATTCATATGCAGAATTAGAAAAATCCGGTACAGAAATCTTTGAGGACCCCTCAAAAAAGATTCTGTATCGGATTTTTTCTACATCTCATCACACATTGTAAAACAGACGTCGCACCGGCTTCTGGTGCGGCATTTTTCAAAATACAGCTCCTCGAGCGGAATCCATTTCTTCTGAAATTCCACCGCCTTTTCACTCCCGTTCCGCTTTTCAATTCTCTGGATCTGCTCGATCGGATCGATCGTGAGGAAGACCTTCATATCGTAGTATGCTTCCAGCCGTTCATGGCAGGAGCATTTTTCCAACTGCCGGGATCTGGCCGATGAAGAACGGCAGGATCAGGCCGATCGCAAAGAGCATGCCGGAAAGGGTTACTTTTTTTACTTTTTCCATCTTGAAATTCCTCCCTTATGTTTCCTTCTGGAATCAGTGTATCATTCAAGTACACTTTAAAGTCAAGACCTTTTCTGCATTTTTCTTTATTTTTCCCACTATTTTAGTATATTTTGTATTTTCCGTGCTTCTCGGTGTCTGACTGCACTTTCTGTAGGAACTTTTTCTGTCGTTTTCCATGGTTTTGTGGTACACTTTTGGATATTGGGAAATGCAGTCATTTTCTGCAGTTCCCTGACTATTTTTCGAAAGGATTTTATCATCATGCAGTTTTATCTCGCCCCGATGGAAGGGCTGACCGGGTATGTGTACCGGAATGCTTACCACAAATATTTTCCGGCGGCGGACCGTTATTTCACGCCGTTTATTACAAATAAAAAAATGAGTTCCCGCGAACGGAACGATATTCTCCCGGAGCACAACGAAGGAATGACGGTGATTCCGCAGATTCTCACTAATCAGGCGGAGGATTTTCTGTCCCTGACAAAGGAACTGAGGGAGTACGGTTACGATACCGTCAATCTGAACCTCGGATGCCCGTCCGGCACGGTTGTCGCCAAGCGGCGCGGCTCCGGGCTGCTCGCGTGGCCGAATACGCTCGACGCGTTTCTCGATGAGATTTTTTCGTCGTGCGACTGCCGCATCTCGATCAAAACGCGGCTTGGCACAACGGATACCGACGAGTGGGAGGATCTGCTTACGGTTTACGACAAATATCCGCTCGAGGAACTGATCATTCATCCGCGGATTCAGAAAGATTTCTATAAATTTACGCCGCGCATGGAGTGCTACCGGACAGCGTATGAGACGAGCCGCTGCTCGCTCTGCTACAACGGTGACATTTTCTCACCCGATGATTTTCAGAATCTCTGCCGTGAGTTTCCGGACACGGAGAAAGTGATGCTCGGACGCGGGGTACTGCAGAATCCGTGGCTGATTGGGATGCTGCGCAGTGCAGATCCGGCAGGCGGCGAAGCCTCTGCTCCCGATAAAGAGCTGCTGCACGCGTTCTGTGAGGATCTCTGCGCCGGTTATGCGTGTGTGATTTCCGGGGATAAAAATGTGCTGTTCAAATTAAAAGCACTTTGGATTTATCTTGGAATGTCGTTTACCAATCCGCAGAAATATCTGAAAAAGATCAAAAAGGCGAACCGGCTTGCCGAGTATGAAGAGGCGGTCGACGCACTGTTCCGGGAACAGGAGCTGATTCTTTAATTTCGAAGTCCATTAGTATCTTTTGGAAACCATGTCACTTTCAGGTACGCACTTGTCTTTTCTGCAAAATCCGGTACGATAGAAACAGGATACAACGACTTATTTCTATTTTGTTTTTGGGAGGATTTTTACCATAATCGATTTACACAAGGAAGACGAAAAGCTTTTTGCTCTTGTCGGCGCATGCCAGCGTGATGTCCTTCTTCGTTCCTCCCCAACTCGAGAAACTCCTCTAACTTTTTCACACTATTTCCTCCTTGTATACCTATAGGGGTATTGGTTGTCAAGAGGAGTTTTTCAAAATCAGAAAAACAAAAAGAACTTCTGACGAAGCATCTTTTTTCTGCTCCTGCCGGAAGTTCTCTTTTCATCTTATCTTCTTATTTTTATTTCATATTTGCAAACCGTTCCACAGCCTTCGTAAACTGTACAATCGTCTGATCCGCATCTCCGTGCTCGATGCCGTCGCGCACGCAGTGCTGGATATGGCCCTCGAGGACAACTTGTCCTACTTTATGAAGTGCCGATTTTACCGCATTGATCTGCGCCAGTATATCCTCGCACGGCACGTCCTCATCCACCATACGTTCGATCGCCTGCACCTAACCGATGATCTTTTTCAGGTGACGGTGAAGATTATCTGCATCCATACACTGTTTCATTTTGCATCCTCCTTGTTTCAAATCCGTCATCGCATCGGCAGCGTTACAAAGGTGCAGTGGTCTTCCTCTTCTGCTTCCTCTGCAATCAGATTCCGGATATTCTGCATACGGTTGTCCAGCTCCGCGCTCTGTCTTGCGCAGTCGTAGAGTTCATCCTGCAGATATTTGACATGATTTTCGGGAATATTTTTCTTGTAGCGCATCTTATGCTCCAGACTCGCCCAGAAATCCATCGCGATCGTACGGAACTGTACTTCCACGTAGACCAGTTTCTTTGTATCCTGTAAAAAGATCGGCACCTGAACGATCAGATGAAGACTGCGGTAGCCGCTCTCCTTCGGATGCTGAATATAGTCCTTCCGCTCAATCAGCGTAATGTCATCCTGTTTCAGAAAACTGTCTGCCAGCTTATAAATATCGCTTGGAAAAGAACAGATCACACGCACACCGGCGATATCGCGGATATTTTCCTCGATAGACTCCAGTGTGACCGGGATGTCTTTCACGCGGATTTTCCGCATAATGCTCTCATACGATTTGACCCTTGTTTTGATTCCTTCGATCGGGTTCTGGTCATAGGAAAGCGAGTATTCCTGATTCAGCACCCGGAACTTTGTCTCGATTTCCATAATGGCGCACTGATAATACGACATCAGAAGCTCGAACGGCTTTTTGTTCTTCTGCATCATCTGAATAAACTCGTCCGATAAAAGATTCTGCTTTACAAACTCATCCCGTTTTGTCTCGATCAGATTTTTTCCCTGTTTTCTAATTTCCTCCAGTACTTCGAGGTTTTTCATCATCCGTTTTTTCGTCCTCCCAAAACTGCGTTCTCTGTCCTTTATGCTATCATTTTAGGCCTGTAAAGTCAAATTCTTTCTTCTTTTACTCTACCTTCAGCATCCGGTAGCCAACCCCGATATGCGTCTGGATATACTGCGTCTGCTCTCCGTTCTTTTCCAGCTTTTTCCGAAGCGTCGCCATGAAAACACGGAGGGAAGCGATATCGTTCTCCCAGCTGCTTCCCCAGATTTTCTGTGTGATAAACGTATGCGTCAGCACCTTCCCTGCATTCTGCGACAGCAGGCAGAGCAGCTTGTATTCGATTGGTGTCAGATGAAGTTCCTCTCCGTCAAGATATGCGCACCCCGCTGCGTACTCGATCCGCAGTGCGCCGTTTTCAAAGACAGCCGACTGGACTCCATTTTCTGCCTGCATCTGGGACAGACGGCGCTGTGTGACTCGAAGGCGGGCCAGCAGTTCCTCCACAGAAAACGGTTTCGTCAGATAATCATCCGCTCCTGCGTCCAATGCCTCGATTTTATCGCTGTCCTCACTTCTTGCACTGATTACGATAATCGGCATATTCGACCAGCTTCGAATCTTTTCAATCACCTCTACGCCATCAATATCCGGCAGGCCAAGGTCGAGCAGAACAATGTCGGGATTATGTGTGGAGGCCTCCATAATGGCACCCGCACCGTTCTTTGCAGAAATATACTTATAATCGTGTGTTTTTAACGTCGTAGTAATCAGGTTGTGAACCGGCGTATCATCTTCCACAACCAGAATTAATGTCTTATTCATTCAAATTCACCTCACTGAACGGCAGGTTAAACCAAAAGCAGCAGCCCTGTGGATCGCAGTCATAAAGTGCTATCTCCCCGCCGTGCGCATTTACAATCGAACGGCAGAGTGCCAGTCCAAGGCCAAGGCTTCTGCGGCTGTCGCTTACTTTATTTTTCCCGGAATAGAACATCTCAAACACATGCTCTCTGGACTCTTTTGGAATCCCGGGGCCGTTGTCCTCCACCGCGATCCAGACATTTTTCTCCTCTTTTCCGGCTGTCGAGAACCCACTGAATGATTTCCTGTTCCCTTGGGTCAAAGATTTTTTCCGTCTTTCCTCCTGTCTGCGCGCTGTAAAGTGTTCCGCGGACAATTCTGCTCTCCTGTGCCCCTGCCGGTGCGGCCGTCAGATCCCTTCCCAGCAGTTTTACAAGCTTTGTCGCTGTAATATCAAAAATCTCCGACGCATCCTCTGCCTTCTGCAGAAGCTGGCTGGTATTGAAAAGAATTTTCGTCCGGAACGCATCCCGCGCAGACAGCTTTGCATTCTCTTTTAATTTTGATGCAAGCGTACCTGTCAGAATGGAAATGCCCAGCATGATGGCAAAGGTCACCGGATAACCGGAACCGTACGCGTACAGTGTCAGACGCGGTTCTGTCAGGAAGTAGTTAAACAGCACTACACTGATCACAGAACTGATTACGCTGCAGGTATAACCGCTGGTCAGAATGGACGTCATCATAACGCCGACCAGATATATGGTAATGATATTGGAATCCGGAATGATATGGATTTCCAAATCCGGCACCAGATCGGTCAGCCGTTCGGTCCATCCCCTTCTCTTTCGAAAAAATCCCTGATCCATCATGCTTTTTCCAATGACAATCCGCGTTACTTCGGAAATTCTCGCATATTCTGCAATCTGCAGGGCAATGTCCTCGCTGTGCGTCGTTACAATCTCCGCCCCGCTCTGTTCTGCCAGGCGGATATGCTTCTGCAGCCTTGCCTGATCCTCCGGCGTTTTCTCTGCCGGTTCCGCGGTCTGCACATACAGTGCTGTAAAATTATCACCAAATGCCCGGGCCATCTGTGCCGCAGTCCGGATAAACAATCAAAAAGGACACCTTTTATTGTATAATTATGTTACCCCACAAACATACGAAAGAAGGTGTCCTTAATGAAAAATTAGCATTGAAGAAACTGCTAACTTATATGAAAAGTGTATACAAAATTCCACAAAAAATCAAGGGTTTATCCGATGAAAGAAAAAGAAAACCCATCCCGTTGTTTAATATCGTTATGCCAGTGCTGATTTTCCTGATGCTTCAGTATGAAAGTTTTCACACCATTTTTTCAGCGCCGGAAAGCATGGAGAAACGACCGAAAAACTGTATCCGTGGAAAAATCCCAAAAGTTGATGCAGTCAGGGATCTTCTTTCCCGGATTGATCCAAAAGAAATCGAGGAAATTCACGCGCAGACGATTGATGTTCTGAAACGCAACCGCGTATTTCGGGAAGGAACCATAGGCGGATATGTTGCGGCAGGTATTGATGGGGTGGAATTATTCAGCAGTACAAAAAAGTCCTGTCCAGACTGCCTGAGCCGGAAGAACGGGACGAGGAAGACAGAATACTTTCATCGAAGTGTGGTAGGAAAATCGCCGCATGTGATCTTTGGGCAGGAAATGCTGAAACCCAGAGATGGTTCAGAAAAAGATGAAGGGGAACTGACAGGAGCGAAAAGGCTCATCCGGCATTTAAAGAAAAGGCATGGTCATTTCGCAGATGTGATTATGGCGGATGCACTGTACCTGAATGCCCCGTTTATCAATACTTTGAAGGAATGCGGTTTAGAAACGGTAATCCGTCTGAAAGATGAAAGAAGGCTTCTGTTTCAGGATGCGGAAAGCATGTTTCAGCGGAACGAGGGGAGAAAAAGGAGCTTCAGGAAGGGAAAAAAGAGTATTGAAGTCTGGGATCTTTCCGGATTTGAGATAGACCTTACCTGGACGATATCTTAAGCGGACTGAAATACGAGGACGGCCACTACGATCTCGTGACTCTTTCCGACAAAGATTATCAGAAAAAACTGGATGTCCAGATTGCCTACTGGGATAAACTGAAAAATGAAATTCAGAAGGTCAGATCCGGAGAAAACGGAACGGCGGATCTGGTAGACATGAGCGAGACGTATTTCCAGATGGCAGATGAAACGGTTGCCGCAGTCAAAGTTTCCAATGCCAACCGCCAGCTGGAACAGAAAGCCTACATCGACCTTCACACGGGACTGCCGAACAAGAGCAAGTGCGAAGAGCTGTTCCACAATGTGGAATTCATCAAAACTCCTACTGCCTGTATCGTCTTTGACATGAACAACCTGAAACGCGTCAACGACAGCCTCGGCCACTCCATCGGCGACCAGCTGATTCTGAACTTTGCCCGGCTGCTGCGAAACTCGATTCCCGCGAAGCATTTCGTAGGAAGATACGGCGGCGATGAATTTATGGCGGTCATCTATGATGCAACCCGCGAAAGCATCACAGAAATCCTCACAGAGCTTCAGAACGAAGTCGAACAGTTCAACGGCTACGGAACCCAGTTCCGCATCAGCTATTCCCACCGCTTGGCACTTTCCACCGATTACAACGAATGTACGCTCCGCACGCTGTTTGACAAAGCAGATAAATATATGTATGAAAACAAGCAGCAGAGCAAGCAGGGACGCCAGGACTAAAGAAACGCCGGAACCGGAAATATCTTATCGCCGGTTCTGGCGTTTTTTCTCGCTGTTTCTCTTTTATTTTTTTGCAAACGCTTCTATCTGCGCATATCCCGCTGAAAAATCAATGGGTTCCTCCCGCAGCTTCTTTCTGACCGCATCGCGTCCTTCCTGATCTGCCAGCACTTTCTGGATTTTATCGGCAAACTGCATCACATCCAGCGGACAGAGATATCCGTTTTCCCCATCACGGATCTGCTCGCGCATGGACGGAATATCGGAAGCGATGATGACCTTCTGCAGGCTTCTCGCCTCTACAATCGTAATCGGATAGCCTTCGTGACGGGACGGCTGGAGATACAGGTCGCAGGATTTTACGTACGGCGCAGGATTTTCGCGCATTCCGAGAAAAATAATTTCCTGCTCCACCTGATATTCCTTTGCCATGGTCCGCAGCTTGTTCAGATCTCTTCCATCACCGATGATGAACCATTTGAAGCAAAGTCCCCGTTTTTTCAGCTCCGCCGTGATCTGCACCGCAATATCATATCCTTTTTCTTCCGAAGCTCTTCCCACCGTCAGAAATTTCAGCTCTCCTGTGTACTGCGGATCGCTAAGCGGCTCCTCACTCCGTCTCTGCACCTGTTTGATGTCAATGAAATTCAGCAGAACCTCTGTCCGGTCTGCGAGTTCCGGAAAACGGGCAATGACCTGTTTCCGGACAGGCTCGGAAACGCAGTAAATTTTATCATACTCCGGAATAAAGTCCCTGGTCCGGAACAGCCACCAGAGATTTTCTCCGTGGAACCAGACCGCTTTTTTCCGCGCATTCGTCTTTCTGGCTCCGAATGCGGTTGTGAACGCACCGAATCCGAAAAAGTCGAAAACAAGATCGTATTGTTTTGTTTCCGGCTCCACACACTCCAGAATCCGTTCATACAGTTTTCCATACCGTTTCTTTCCATACACGACGCGCATCAGAAATACGCCCATTCCTCTGGCATAGAAAGACCGTTCTGCCGGTGTCTCCCGTTTTCCCACAATCCGTTCCAAAGCCGGATGCGGCTTTTTGTCCCAGATCATCTGGCGCACTTCCACTTCCTTCGGAATCCGCTCCAGCAGAACGCCTCTTTTTTCGACCAGAAGAAGCGTTACATCTTCTTTCTTCTCCACCAGTTTCTGCAGCAGCGCTGCCATGGCCACTTCCGTTCCGCCCATGTCCATGGTACGTCCCAGCACCAGTATTTTACTCATTGCTTACCTCTCATCTGCTTTTTTCTCTGTTCTAACGCCAGTAGGCATCTCCCACATGCGCAGGATGACGCTGATCCTCCGGCGGAAGCTGATGGTAATCGCCGTACAGGGTGTGAAGATACGTCTCGTATCCCGCCGGGGCATTGATCAGATGGCCTTCAAACGGAAGGCGCACGATCTCTTCGATCGCTGTTTTGGGAATCGCGTCCGACTTGCGGTAACCGCCGCACTGGCAGGCCACCCACTTTGAGTCCTCCGCGCGGTACTTTCTGCACTCTTTTTCCATCTCGCGCAGAATCCGCTCTTTTCCATAGCATTTCCGGATCGCCCATTTGCACCATTTTGCGAAGCTTCCTTTGTTTCCTTTTAAGGTCTGGCGGTAGGTGCGGAATGCATTCATCCGCTGGCTTTCCAGAAACAGCAGCTTTTTCCAGTGACGGTCGTACTCCGGTGTATCTTTTTCCGGCAGTCCGTCAAACGGGAAAATGTCGACGAAAAGACCGGTATCCACAGCTCCTGCCACGTGCTCCACAAGACTCGTTCCGGTGTGTACCAGCTTTCCGTATGCCAGTGTGAAACCCTTTGTATTATGAAAATTCATGACGCGGTACGGTGTATCCGTTTCGCTGTTTACAATCTGTTCCAGTTTTTCATAATCCGCTCTCGGCATCCAGACATCCACATCATCATCCCACGGAATGAACCCCTGATGCCGGATCAGCCCGAGCAGTGTTCCATCTGCTGCAAAATAGATCAGGTGATGTTTCCGGCAGACTTCATCCAGATACAGTAATATTCCAAGCGCAATCTCCTGTTTTTCTTTTAATTCTGTAATTTTACGCATAACGGCATTGCCTTTCTGTTTTGTTTTTCCCATCCATTATAAACACTCTGCCGGATTTTTTCAATTTAAAGTTCCTGCCGCTCCGGCGCCCGTCTGAAGATTCCGCACTGTTTTTATCAGTACCTTCATATCCACCGGTTTTACTATGTGTGCGTTCATGCACGCATTGAAGGCATTCTGCACATCTTCTGAAAATGCGTTGGCTGTCATCGCAAGAATCGGGATTTTCTTTGCCAGCGGGTGGCTGCTGTTCCGGAATTCTTTGCTCATACCGATTCCATTATCCGCTACCCGCAGGCACATCTGCGCATAATGATCCGATGTCGGCACCAGCATCAGCATCGACCAGTCGTATCCGTCCAGCTTCTTTAAAACCATGTAATACGTATTTTCTTCGATCACAACATCCGTACACATAATGGTCTTTTTTTCTGTTCTTTGACCAGACTGTCATCCGGCGTACCGGATGAAACTTCTTTTACGTTCTTCAGATATTCTTTTGCTGCATCAAGACCGACGATTCCGGTATCCTGCTGATTCAGCTCGTCTTCCATTCCTTTTAAGAAACCACAGATCACAACGGTGTACTCTTTTTCGTCCTCCAGATCGGTTCCATCTTTGGTCAGAAGCACATATGGATAAGGATATCCGTTTCCATTGAGATCACAGCCTTCTTTTGCCATTTCTTTGATCTTTGCACCCGTCAGGGTTGATGTCTGCAGCGTTCCATTGCCAAATCCAAATAAGCAGATACAATACGCTCCAATGAACACATTTCCTTATCTGTTAGATAATTCTTCGCAATGCTGACATCACTTTTTACAGTCTTGCCCTCCGGAGCTGCAGCCCATGTAGTTAATCCCATGTGTGGCTTATCTGCATCGGCTCGCTCGTAAATCAACTCCGCTGCTGTATGTCCGTGAACTGCATAGTGCATCTTGTTCTGCACTTTTGCAAAAAATTGCTTTGTTGTTTTCGCTGTTCGGTCATAATCAAGAGCTGTAGCATAGATATCTGTTATCTTCTGATAAAATCTACGCTCTGAGAGACGGATTTCTCGAATCTGCTCAAGCAAATGGTCGAAATATTCTACTGTGAGCACAGAGCCACCATTTTTCAGGCGTTCATCATCCATGACTCAACCTTTGATGGCGTAGTCCTTTACGATGCCATTGGCCCACTTGCGAAACTGTACTGCTCGCTCATTATTAACCTTGAATCCAACCGCAATAATCATTTGAAGATTATATTGCTATGTTCATTTATCGTTGGCAAACCAACGTCATACAATGTGCTCATCATCCTCTGTGTCAGCCATATATTCTCCTCCTCATAGCGCATCTCAATACTATCCTGCTGACCACCAACAGAGGCAACATAGGTCAGGTATTCTGCTGCACTGGAACGGATAGTTACTTCATCTTTTTTCTTTTTCAAATAGGAGGCCTCCTTCTTCGATAAATCACTCAATGCTACAGCAGGGTCAAATGCAAGATTGATATACTGCTGTTCTAATTTCTGTTTCCATGTAGGTATGTCTGTCATGCGGATATCCTTAGTAACATTGAAAACAAAGTTTTTAATTGTGCTGTAATCTACAGAGCGGTAATTGAGACGGTTTCAAGTTTTATGTAAGCAGAAAAAACTGATATAAGATATGTCATTAGTTATCGAGGACGGAGCCCGTTTTGGGGACTCTGTCCTTGTTTGTATTATAATGCAATTTCCAGGCATGTCAAGCAGGCTGTCATCCGATGGAAATACAGTTTTTGATTTTGTGACTTTTCTGAGCTGGCGGTTAAATCCTTCGATGGTGTTGGTCGTATAGATCAGGCGTCGGACTGCTTCTGGATACTCCCGCCGGTGACGATTTTCACCAAATCCACATCTTTATTTTTTTAATAGCTTTTTAGTTTTTGATGCTGTAAACTGAATAACCGGTCCTGAGATAATGATCGTTACGATTGTACATATGCCAAACTTTCCCCCCAGCAAAACTCCGGTAAGTACCATAACAATATCCAGTATCATCCGCACTGTTTTTACCTGCCAGCCGTTCTTTTCCGCAAGAGAAAAGGTTAATGCCTCGTAAGAACCACGTCCCAGTGAAGCTGCCGCATAAACTCCTGTTCCGACTGCAAAAAGCATGACTCCCAGCAACATAATCAGTGCATTCACCCACAAATGCGTACTGTACACATGTGCATTTGCAAACAAATCAACACAGAGGCTATACACAAGCTGATAAATAATCGTACCAATATGTATCTGTGATCTGTCATAGAAAAATGAGAACACAATCATAATTATGGCTACAATCAGAGATGCCATGCCTATACTTATATGAAATGTCCTTGAAATCCCCTGCCACAAAACAGCAAGGGTTGCCCCTCCAAATCCCGCATACAATGCAAGGGTAATGCCATATGCTGCTATGATCGAACCAATCACAATGATTATTATTTTTTTCGTCCATTCTGTTTTACTCATTGTTATAGCCTCCTTTTATTTTTATTTGAATTCTTACTACGCATTTTATTTTTATACTATAAATGAGCAAGTTCGTGATTTTGCATAAAAGAAAGACACCTTGAATTCGATTGTGTTGTATAATGAAAGTGACCAAACCAACATTTACAGCATTCACGAAAGAAGGTGTCTCCTGCAAATACTATACATCATTCAGCATTCATATACAACCAGTTTAAAAAATTAGATTTATGCAAATCGTATTCTAATCGAATGATCAATCATCTTATGAGTATCCTGATTATCATCTTTCTTTCTGGATACCATGGAAAAACCACGGATTTTGCCAAAAACAGTTCCTGCCATAGAACTACAATTGCCCATTTCCTCAACTCTGGAAAGTGGGATGAATCGTTGCTTTCAGATACATTAAAACGGCCTGTCATTGAGATTATTTATTCAGAAGCAGCCCTCACCGGAAAACCTGTTTTCTGTATTGTTGACGATATGATAGCTGCAAAGACAAAGCCTTCGTCACGGGCTCTGCATCCGATTGAAGATGCGTATTTTCATCAATCTCATTTGAAAGGCAAACAGGACTATGGGCATCAGGCAGTTTCGGTTATGCTTTCCTGTAACGGCATTGTTTTGAATTATGCTTTTGTGCTGTATAACAAGGCAATTTCTAAAATCGACATTGTCAGCGAATTGGCTGCCGAATTATCCGTGACACATAAAAACTTTGATCTTGTGACAGTTAAAGGCAGAAACTCTTCCTTAACCCCGACCATGAGCACACTACCCGCCTGACTGAATTTTATGGCATTGTCCATAATATTCGACAGAATCCTTCAAATCTCCGCTCTGTAGTTTATTCATACCCAGCACATCATTTACCAGAGACACCAGATATTTCAGGGATTCCATTACCTTTTCTCTGATCTTCTGCTGCATCTGTGGATCATCTGCGTACTGATTTCCCATATTTACCATACCGATAATACCATTCAGTGGTGTACGGATATCATGACTCATCGTTGTCAGAAACCTTGTTTTCATTTCGGCTTCCCGCTTTGCTGCTTCCGCAGCAAAGTTAAGATCCTCTTCACGTCTCTTGGAATCGCTGATACTACGGACCGTACATAAAACATGGATTACATTTCCAGACTCATCCCTTTTTTTACAGTAAAAATTTTTCCATGCACCTGGAAGGCTCCTGATTGCCTGATTTCCATTTCCCTCTTCTACCTTGTGGGTTTTATGATGTTCCAGGCACCTAATCCAGATTCTTTTGTAACGTATCGATCAATTCTTCAATAATTATTGGCTTGGATAAGAATCCATCCATACCGCATTCCAGAACTTTCTTTCTGTCCTCATCAAAAGCATTAGCAGTCATGGCAAGAATGGTAATTCCCGACAGTGCCGGATCAGTAAGCGCACGGATCTGCTTGGTAGCCTCATATCCATTCATTACAGGCATCTGCACATCCATCAGTACCAGATCATAATCCCCTGGTATTGAATTTTTAATTTTCTCCACTGCCTCTGCTCCATTTTCTGCTGTATCAACCAGGAATCCATATTCTTTCAGAATTTCCACTGCAATTTCACTGTTCAGTTCATTATCTTCCACAAGAAGTATACGCCTGCCTCTGAAATCTAAATCTGCTGCCGGAAGAATCTTATCCTCTGCCTGGGCCTGTTTCTGACCGATGGCAGCCATCAGAGTCTCTCTGATATCTGACATAAACAGAGGTTTCGCGCAGAATGCAGTCACTCCTGCAGTTCTGGCTTCTGTTTCGATATCTGACCAGTCGTATGCCGTCAGAATAATGATCGGCGTATTGTCATCAAGACTGCGGATCTGACGTGTAACTTCAATTCCATTCATATCCGGCAGACGCCAATCAATGATATAAGCATGAAATGCATCCCCCAGCTCCATTGACTGTCGTGCACGGAGAACAGCCTCTTTACCCGAGACTGTCCATTCCGAACGCATTCCAACCTTTACAAGCATCTTTGTTACACTGTCACAGGTGTTAAAGTCATCGTCTACAACCAATGCCTTAAGACCCTCTAGTTCCGAAATCTTCTCTATGCGATGATGCTCAGGCTGAGTCCGAAATGGCAGACGGACTATAAACTCGGTGCCTTTGTCCTGCTCTGTCTGAACCTCAATAGTACCGCCCATCATATCCACGATGTTCTTGGTAATGGCCATTCCAAGTCCCGTACCCTGAGTCCTGCTGACTGTAGAAGTCCGCTCCCGCTCAAAAGGAGAAAAGATCTTCTGTACAAATTCCTGACTCATTCCAATTCCGTTATCCTTTACCCGAAATTCATACAGTTCGCTGCCTTTTACTTTTCCCGGGTACTGTCTGAGACGGACAGAAACGGTTCCGCCTGCCGGAGTAAACTTAACCGCATTTGACAAAAGATTCAGCAGTATCTGGTTCAGCCGCAGTTTGTCACAATAGACATCCTCATTCGTAACATCCATGGCATCCATATAAAGCTCCAGCTGCTTCGCATGAATCTGTCCACTGATGATCGTCTTCAGATCATGAAGCACATCCGACAGACAGACTTCTGTTTCTTCCAGATGGATCTTTCCGCTCTCAATCCGGCTCATATCCAATATATCATTGATCAGTGAAAGCAGATGCTTACTGGAAGAAAGAATTTTGCCCAGATAATCCTGAACCCTTTTTTTGTCATCAATATTACTTGCAGCCAATGTTGTAAATCCAATAATCGCATTCATTGGTGTCCGGATATCATGAGACATATTGGAAAGAAAAATACTCTTCGCCCTATTTGCAGTCTCTGCCGCATGGACTGCCTCAGAAAGAGCCTGGTTCATTTTCCGGTCAGAGGTACGGTCTGACATAACCAGAATATATTTCTTTTCCCCGTTTACCTCACTTCCCATTGCAATATTATGAAACCAGCGCCTTTCCCCTGTCTTCCGATGTATAAATTCACAATCCCACTCCTGCTGTTCATGAACCGGAATTTCTTTCAGATGATTCTTCTGCGAGTCTTCAGAATCTGCAGGGTGCAGTTTTCTTAAAACACGAATATCCTTGCGAATCTGTTCTACTGTAATACCCAGCAGTTTTTCCGCATTAGGGCTGACGTAATCCGTCTGATATGTTTGGGCATCCAGCATCAGGAAAACGTCATCCACATTCATGGAAAGCTTTTGAAACAGCTCATCACGGTACCGGATCTCCACATCCTTTCTTCTGAGATTTTTCCTGTTTTTCTGGATAATAAGACTGATAAAAAAGGCAGCAATGCAAAGTACAACAGCTCCAACAAGAAGCATCGTGGTAAACTGCAGATTGTTCATACTGGCATTGACAATATCAGCCTGGACAAGTCCCAGAAACATCCAGTCCTGAATATCCGATTTTTCATAGACCAGATAATAATTTCTTCCATCCAGATTCAGCAACATCGCATCAGTACGTCCCGCTTTAAACTTCTCCAAAAGGACATTGATCTCTTTTTCAGACATATCAGAATACCTACTCAGAAAACCGAAGAAATTATACACGTTCCCCCATAACTCGGAAGAATGATCAATCACAACACGACCATCCGGATGAATAATAAAACTCTGGGCATTTCCATCAAAAGCAGAAATATCCAGTACATCTACGATATCAGAATTTTCATAAGCAATGGCAATCGCATCATATTCAAATCCCTGATAAATTCCATGCGCCTTAGGTGTGGCAAAAACAAGCAGCTGGGATTTTCCGGGAACTGCTGCATTCGCTATCACATCATTTCCCTGCCGGATATCCTCTTCAATATTTTCCTGTAATCCAAGATACCCGGTTTCACCTGTCGCCATCTTGTAGTCACCGTCAGATGATAGAAAAAAGAATTCCAAAAAGCCTGCATCTTCCTGCGCTTTCTTTATATAATCACGGATCTCGTCTTCACCGGAAATATTCTGCAGATTCTCGCCCCAAATATGGAGGTAAGTCAGGTTCTTATTTGTCAGTTCTCTCAGCATCTGATCAGACTGATGAAGAACTTCCGTCAGATGAGAAACACTTTCCTCGTAAATAGATTTCGACATAAACTTATAATATCGGAAAACAGCCAGAACAACTCCTATAAAGAGAAGAAGAAAAGCAACTATTCTTAATCCTTTTTTCCTGACAGGTTTCTTTCTATTTCTATTATAATTCTTAACATCCATTTTTCTCACCTCAGGGTTATGTAATCTTCAGGTTCTGCAAGAACGGCATTACCACCTGAAACATATGCTGTCCAGGTATCTTTCACAGATGTAGCTCCTCCATCAAATATCATATTTTCATCTACAGGATAAGTTTCCATATGCTGCGGTGTGGCAAGACAGGTCACCGTGAAAGTATCCTCATCCCGAACTGCCTTTCCATCCTTTGTAACTTTACTTAATGTATAGCCATCTTCCGTTTCATTAATTTCCACAGAAATACCACTAACCACTGGCAAAGAGCCACGGTTAAACGGAATAAATCCTCCCTCATAGCCTTCTACAAAGTTTTTGATCATTTCTTTCAGCTCAGCCCCACTCATCTTGCTGCTGTAAGCCGCCAGACCATTTGGCATGATCATGTCACCTGCCATTTTTTCTGTGTAACCGGCTTTCAGCACATTTCCCGTAAAGCTGTTTCCGGTTGCGATCAGCACATCTGACCCATAGATGCCACGTAGCGTGTTTGCCATAACAGAATATGCTGCATTTCCTCCACTGCTGTGGAAACGGTTGGAATACGACTTCTGTGAATCCAGCACGATATCCTCAGAAGCAGTTTCTTCCTCAAGAAGCTGAGAATTAAATGACTGGTATGCCTGCCCTGCATCGTATTCTCCTGAGATCATTTTGGAAACCACATCCTTGGAAACAGAGAAAAAGTCACTTGACGCAATACGGATATACATATGGTTTTCTTCGATCACAGGTTTTATATCTTTCAGATATTCCGTAAGCTGCATATCCACCTCCTGACTGTAGCTTAACAGATCCTGTCCATCACTAATGATCCTGTTCTGCGCATCCTCTGAAAACATTGTATCCAGTACCTCCATTGCTTTCTTTCTGCGTGTTTCATCCTTTGTCAGATCACGGTTTAAGGCCACCTGGAAATATGGCGTAGTCATAATCCACTTTTCACCGTTCTCCTGAAAGAATGGAAGAAATGTTGTGTTAATGCCCTGATCCTGGAACATTTTTACACCGAAAGAACTGCCAAAGTACATGGCAAGCTTGCCACTTTTGTACATCTCAACAACATCATCATAATTCATATTCAAATCTTCCTGACTAAGCCCTGTATCCTGAATAAACTGTTCCATACGTTCAAAAGCCTCTGGCCAGACGGTATCGTCCAGACCTTCTCTCTTTGTATTTTCCGAGTCACTGTAGACCGTCCGCCACTTGCGTCCTTCCACAGAAGACAACTCTGATATAGACAGACCCTGCAGTGTTTCCATACAGGTATAATCATAAGAATAGTCTGCCGTAAATCCACGAACACCCACTTTGTCAAATGCCTGGCAGGCGGAAACAAAACTCTCGTAATCTGTTGGCAACGGGATATCATATTTTTCAAAAAGGTCTTTGTTCACTACAAAACCATGGGCATCTGCACACACAGGAAGCCAGTTTACGCTTCCATCCTCGTTCCTGAAATTGCTGAGGTAGGTATCATAGACAGCACCTGCCGCATTGGTTGTGGAAAGATCCATCAGACTGTCTTTCAGAGGACTTGCATCATGCAGGGAAAATCTGCAGCAGGTTATAATATCCGGCAATCCACCGTTTTCATCAAGGAACTTGTAGAAATCCAAATCATTATTCCCTACAACAAACTCGACATTGATATCCGGAAGCTGTTCCTGGATATATGGTGCATATTTTTCATACAGGTTTGTGCTCCATAAATATACTGTGATTGTTTCTGCATCTTCTTTTTCCGCACTCTTCCCTCCACAGCCTGACAGAAGCGATACGGCTGTCACCATCACTAAAAATACAGACAAAACCTTGCTCCATTTTTTCTTTTTCATTACAAGTTCTCCTAATAGAATTGTTATAGTCACATCTATGAAATAACACCGTAAAAAAGCACTGCCAAACAGACAGTGCACCTCATTTCATGCAACTGGCTGCCATTTTACAGGCCCTGTAGCTTTGCGTCCCAGACTTTCATCTGGTTTGCCGATCGTCCTTTTTAAGCTTTTAAACTTATGCAAAAAACTGATTTTATTATACTATGGCACTCTACTGTACACAAGAAAAACATTACCATTTTAACCTTCAAAAGCAAAAAAAGAACAGCCGATACATATACTCGAACTGTTCTTCTACTTCCGAAGTCCACGCAGCATTGCTTTTAGTAGAAATCTATCACAATCATAAACGAGTTCCTCTTCAAGAATTTTACGAAAGGGCCATGGCAAAAGCTAAATGCCGCTCTGCTTGATTTTTCTGCCTGTCTGTATCATACTGAACTTATTAACAGACAAGGAGGAATTTAAACCATGGATGCAAAGCTTATAGAGGAACTCAGACAAAAATACAGCAAGAATCCTCCAGAGGGAATGACATCCAATCTGGTCAAAAACATGACAGACTCTGACCTTTTGGATATGCACTATTTTCTTACCGAGGATGATGACCTCGATGACGATGAATTTGAAGAAGGTTTTTACATCGACTTCTTTTAATCTATCGTCTGTTTTCTATGCCCGCTTTTGTGCGGGCTCTTTTTATCAAGAGTTCGACGAATGTCGAACTTTCCTATTATATAAAAAGAAAAAGCCGCTGACACGTTATCTTCTAACGCATCAACAGCTTCTGTCTTGCTTTGTTTCAGTGTATTATTCGGTTTTGCAAAGGTTTATTTGCTTTCAGCATTCTCCCTGATACGGTAATAATCATCCATATCAATGCCTATTTTTACCTTGGCATCTGGTTTTCGTTTGCCCAAAAGGCACACAGTCTCAACGGTACTTTCGTTGTCCCAACAAAGTTCCTGTATTTCCCTGTCTCCAAAATACACCGGAAAACGGAACTTTATGTGCTTCAGGAATCTGCCATCTGGCTGCTCCTGCTCGTAAATGTCCACCTGTTCTACAAAGCTATTAAGAAATTCTTTCTTCTCCAGATCGGTGAACTTATCATATAGTTTATCAAAATATAAAAGAAATTGATAGACGTTTTCTTCTGATATTTTCTGTTGCCGAATATTCAACAGGCGATTCTTTACTTCCTCTATACTGTTCTCCACGCCTTCGATCTCATCGTACAGACGGTATAACCTTGTCTCCATATCCTGATATTTCTTCTCATAAAATTTATCCATAATATCCAGACTGTCCATCTGCTGTCCAAGTCTTGCTTTTGCTCCGGTCAGCTGCCTGTGCTGCTTTTCCAATCCGTCAATCTCTTTTTCTATTTCTTCTGTATCTATTCTTGAACCAATTTTATTCAGAATTGCTTCTTCAAATTTAGGATTCTTCACCAGCTTCCGAATAACTTCTTCCACTGCATTGTTAATCTTCTCCTCACTCCATTGTTTACGATATCCACATTTATGACCGTCTACCAGACGACGATGTTTACAGGCATAATAGAAATAATCTTTATATAAGGTTCCGTCTTTCTTTTTCTTTCGGTTCACGTTTCCATACATACCACTTCCACATAACGGGCATCTCAATATTCCAGATAAAATATGCTCATGATCGAGACTATGTGTCTTTTCATATTTCACACCTGTTTTTTCCCGTTTTTGATGTGCCAGCTCCCAGTCTGTTTCTGAAACAATCCCTTCATGGATACCATCGTGCAGCATATAATTTTCCTGCTTTACAATGCGGTATTCATTTCTTGTACCAGAAACTTTCTCGTTTTTCCTTCGTCCATAAGCCAGCTTTCCACAGTATACCGGATTATCCAGAACGCCCTTTATAAATGAAGCGGCAAATGCGTCCAGTGTATTATTCTGTCGTTTTTTCTTTTTGTATCCATGCTGGTTCAGCCATGCAGCAATCGCAGAGATTCCCATATTGGTATGAATAAATTTGTCATAGATCAGACGAATAATCTCTGCTTCGTCCTCTGCAATCTGCAATTCTCCATTTACTAATTCATAACCATACGGAGCAAATCCACCATTCCATTTTCCTTCCCTGACTTTCTGCTTACGTCCTTCCATTGTCTGAACAAGGATATTCTCTCGTTCGATCTCTGCCACCGCAGACAGAACAGAAATCATCAGCTTTCCACTATCTTTTGAGCTGTCAATTCCATCTTCTACACAGATCAGATTCACTCCAAAATCCTGCATCCTCTGCAAAGAATTTAAAACATCTGCCGCATTACGACCAAATCTGGAAAGCTTGAACACCAGTACAAACTGCACCTCATCTGTTCCATTCTCAATATTATCCAACATTCTCTGAAATTCCGGTCTGCCCTCTACGCTTTTTCCAGACTTACCTTCATCGGAATACTCATTTACGATTTCCATGTTCTGAAATTCCGCATATCTCTCGAGTTTTTCTTTCTGAGCATCCAGACTGTAGCCATCTACCTGCATGGTTGTGGATACTCTGGTATAGATATCACATTTTATCTTTTTATTCACTTTTCCTCCTCTCCTCAGAACATCCCAAAGCAATTTCCAACAATTCCGTTGCAACTTGTGAATTTCTGATACGCATTAAGTTATCCCAGACATCAGCTTTTCCAAGTAGATTCATCCCACCATGCCATACTATTTCATCATCAATAACGGCAAAACATTCTTCTACTTCTGTTCTTGTTATCACATTTATTCCTACCAATTGCATTGCTCTGATTAATTCATAACATACATCTGACTTTCCGTAAGTAATATCTTCCGGATCTGTTGTAATAACTGTGACCTTTACCCCTACTTCCTGTCTCTTCTTGACTAGTAATAAAAATCTGTCAATTTTATCCTGTCTGATATCCGGACTGGAAATTACCACCATTTTTTCTGACTCTACAATATCTTGCTCGAATTTTTCGGTATAATTTACAGAATCAAATATTGCATTTATTATTTGTTTAGGTTGCAACTCTTGCGTCCAGATTGAAAATCCCATTTTCCTATATGTTCTCAATCTTTTTGCATACATTTTATCAAAATAACGCACATGCGAATCGATATAATCATACACATAAACGGCTTCTTTTCCGACATAATCTCTGTTTAATCTACCTACATACTGTTCCAGGCGTCCTTCAAAAGATACAGGTGCTGCAAGCATTAATACATCCAGTCTTGGGAAATCAAACCCTTCTCCTATTTTCTGACCAGTTGCCACCAAAATAAGCGATTCATTTTCAGGTATCTGCTTTAATTTTACTCTTATTTCAGCATTTTCCTTATCCGAATTATCCCCATACAGAAGGAATACATGATCTGCTTTTTTCTTTAAGGCATCATGTAAAAATTTTGCATGTTCCTTAAATCTTGTCAAAATTACAGGAGTTTGTTTTCTTGCAACACAAGTTATAACATCATCTATGATCATTTCATTGCGCACCTTACTGGTACTAATCAAATTATATGCTTTATTAATATTATCCTTGCTTTCTGCAGTATCAACTACTCTTGTGTATCTTGGGACAAAATAATGTCCAATCCCCTGTTCCTTAGCCCTCTCCAATGCAGTAAATCTATGTCTCAAAGGTCCTAACAGCATATAGATGATCCGATCAAGACTGTCACCACGTTTAGGTGTAGCAGAAACACCATATACGTATTTTGCATTTATTTTCTGCAATAATTCCATAGATGTGTTAGAAGCTGCGTGATGACATTCATCCATAATTACCATTCCGTAAGAATTAATCCGTTCATTAAATTTTCCTCTGCTGTACATTGAACCAACCATTGCAACATCTATAATCCCTGTCAATGTATTTTTATTTCCGTGCAAAACGCCTATCACACTATTTCTTTTTTTCTTTCTTCCTGTTTTTGTTTCATATTCCGGTGGTTCTTCTCTTATCTCTAAGAAATGATTCAATTCATCAACCCACTGATTAAGCAAATCTTTATTTTGCAGCAAAATGAGCGTATTTACTTTTCGCTCTGCAATAAGGTAACTACATACTACAGTCTTTCCAAATGCAGTTGCCGCACTCAAAACCCCATCTGAATGTGATAATAATTTTTCTGCTGCTAATTCCTGTTGCATTCGCAAATCACCTTTAAAAGATACTCTGATAGGTTGTCCTGTTTCTCTTTGATCTGAAACATCAACTGAAATGCCTGCTTTTTCACATTCCTGTATAATATTTTCCCGCAGTCCTCTCGGAATCTGTATATATCCATCTATATCCTTACCTAAATATACAGTACTGAAATTATAATAATTAGAATATCCCAGCCTTTTATTTTTGTAAAATTCCGGATTATCAAATGCCGCCAAACTACGGACCTGATTTTGTATTCTTGGCATAAGATTCAGAGTATCAATATAAACTCCATTGCCCAATACCATATGAAGCTTGCCCACAACATCTGACTTACAAAACTCACATTTCTTCTTCCATGGTTTCGGTCTGACATTCTTCTCAATATTAGTAAGCGTTCCTCTGACTTCTGCTAATTCTCCCTGCCATTTTGCCATGCATTGTTCAACATCTTCTATTCCCAGCTTTTTTGTTTTATTGAAAAGAGCATCCCATTGATCAGGATATGCATTCCAATTTTCATCTACAAAAGCACTATTTCCATTTTTAAGTGCCTGCCCCTGTAATGGCAATGCAATCAAATTACCTATGCTGCTTGCCACATCCTGCGAAGGATACATTCTATCATAATAATGAAAAGATTTCAGATTGATGGAAGTTGAACCCTTGTCTAACAGGAGAAATCCAAAATTCCTTGCTGTTGCCGCAGATATTGCCTTTTTAAAGAAAATCCATACATGGGCACCTTTTCCAGATCGAGATCTCTCAACTAAAGGTCTGATACCATTAAGCTCACACATTTTTCTAAGCGCATCCACTTCTTTATGCCACTCATTATCCGTATTTGCAAAGTCCGTAACCTCTGCTCCTTTTTCATGATTATCAAAATCAAATACAATAAATCTGCATGTTCCATTTGGCAGTAAAGGATATACACCTATTACATCTGATCCATCTTCTTTTGTGCCTAACAAATGAGCAATTATTTTTTTTACATCCAGACTTATCCATTTGGTATTTTCACATTCATCACAAAATACCTTCTCTTTACGTTGTTTAGGACAAAGCCGGTCATTCCAACGATTTGCACATTGTGGAAAATAACCCCCGTTCTTTCCCCGTCTGGCATATACATCTTCTCTTCCCCAAAACATCGAAAAGAAACGTATTGCCATTTTCTCTGTAATATATGGCGGATTTACAATACGACTCCCTTGATCCAGGTCATATTCTTCTGCACTTTCTATTTTTTCTTCAAAAGGATTCACCTCTTCATATGAAATGCCTGCTTTCTTCAATTTATCTTTTAATATCTTGTTCTCATATTCAAGCAACCTAACCATTTTTCTCAATGAATCAGCATCATATGCTTCTATGTTCAAACCTTCCACCTACAATTCTTATTATCTCGTAACATAACTTCCATTCAATGTCCCAACTTAATTTTAGTACTTGTTCCAACTATTTTCAATACTTATTTTCCGTATTGACGCATTTCTTCGCCAATCGTATAATTAAGTTAGATACAGAGCATTTCTGTTATCAAAATATTGCCCGCCCACCATTGGCGACTTATAAATGATTGGCTCGAAAATATTGTTCGCTTACCGGAAGCGTCTAATAAATGTCCGGCTTGAAAATTATTTAGAAATTATTTTTGTTTTCGATATTGTGTTTTTATCACACATTGCATATACTATAAATACACAAAAAAGCCAAAAAAGAGGAGGTGTTAGTATGGCTACTTCAAGTATTACTCATAATTTTGTCGTATCCAATCCAAATAGCATAAAGCGTTTTGTCGCAGCAATTGACGAAGCCGACCGTGACCGCACACCAAAGCAGACACTTCCCGGACGTCAGTTAACGAACCCACAGGAAATCTTAGCTTTAATGTCAAAAAGGAAGAAAAAACATGTCTGATAAATATTTTACCGTTAATATTCGGGCATATTTGGATAAAGACGAACCGACATATATCGGAGAGGAAAGTCTTTACGACTTACTCTCCGATTTTTCTTGTCCCAAAAATCTCGATGTGGAATACTTTTTATTACATAATGCGATTGAGTTTACCAAAAAAGATCAATCTATCACTTATCTGGTATTTGATGCTGAAGATGCTTCATTGGTTGGTTATTTTTCACTTACAGTAAAACCCATCTCTGTCCGTGCTTCAAATATCAGCAAGACAATGGCAAAAAAGCTGTCCCGTGTCAGTATTTTGGATGAAGAAACACAATCCTATACTACCGCAGCTTACCTGATCGCCCAGTTGGGAAAGAACTATTCTCTTCCAAAGGAAAAACGAATTCCTGGAAATATTCTACTGGGATTTGCACTGGAAACCATATCCAGTCTCAAATATTCCGTAGGTGGCGTTATGGAGTTTCTTGAATGCGAAGATAATGAATTTCTTCTGAGCTTTTATACGCAGAATCATTTCAAGCCATTTGATACTCGTATTACCGCTTCTCAGAATAATGAGCCACACACTCTGCATCAGCTTTTAAAATTTATTTGATTTAAAAATGCATGAAAAAAGCGACAGTCTGATTTACATTTTGTATTTCAGGAAACTGCCGCTTCTTTTTCTTCCTTATTCTGTTTTTCTTCCTCCAACTCCCGGAGGACTTCAGCGCCGTACTTATCAATCATCCGTACCAGAAAATCAATGCACCGCTCAAATTCAATATTCTGTTGCATAAGCTCCTCCCGTTATTGTTTTGATCTGAGCTTATTTTACAGAACCTGCCGGAAAACCACATTGAATAGAAATTGATTGTAAATTGACACAATCACTTTAAAAATATCCGTATTTTCTTGAATCGAATGTATGTTCGTGTTATGATAGATATACTTAATCTTAACTACGAAAGGGGAATTTCTATTGAATCGATGCGATTTTTCTTCTATTAGCACTTGCTTAAAAAATCATATCAGCGAAAGTAATCAAATGAGTCAGCCTGATTTTTTATACGAATTATTTGAAGATTTTATGGATGATCCGACAAATCAGGATTTTTCAATGGACAACGGTCTGGTTTGCCGCTGGATGACTGGTCAGGCTAAAATCAGTCCTAAAATATCCGCTTACTATTCCAAGTCATCCAATCAGGAAAAATTAGCCCATACCATCCACCAGAATCTTCTTCCACTGATGTCTGACTGTAATATGGTTATACAAGATATTTACACTTTATTCATTCAGGATGACAGCATCTCAGATGCGAAAAAGAAAAATCTGACTCCCTTATATAAACCAGCCAGTTCAAGACTGCTGTTTCTTGCAAAACTGATTTCTTTTGGCATGGAACGCCAATTCATCAAACGTAATACCAAAAATCAGAAGCTGCTCGCCGGAGGCGCTTTATCCCCCATTGTGCTGGATTATATTATGGACAGTGAGGTTCCGAAACCATGCCGTCATTTTATCGGAAGAGATAAAGAACTGGAAGAATTATATACCATGCTTGAGGAAAACCGTCATGTTTTTCTTTGCGGAATCGCCGGAATTGGAAAAAGTGAACTTGCCAAAGCCTACGCAAAGCGGTACATAAAGCAATACACCAATATCCTTTATGTAGAATATACCGGCAATCTTCATCAGGATATTACTGACATGGATTTTATTGACGATCTTCCGGAAAGCACTGAACAGGAACGGTTTCAAAGACATAACCGTTTCCTGCGTTCCCTGAAATCTGATACTCTGCTTATCATAGATAATTTTAATGTCACTGCCACACAGGACAGCTTTCTGTCAGTAGTATTAAAATATCGCTGCCAGATTTTGTTTACAACCAGAAGCAAACTGGATGAATACTGTACTCTGCCATTAAAAGAAATAGAGGATATGAACGCTCTCTTACAGCTGGCATCAGCATTTTATTCAGAGGCAGACGCATACCGTGCAACAGTTGAAAAGATCATCGAAACTGTTCACTCTCATACTTTTGCCGTGGAACTGGCAGCAAAACTTCTGGAAAATGGAATCTCGACTCCAGACCAGTTATTAACAAGACTTCAGGTGGAAAAAGCATCTTTCCATAACGAAGATAAAATTAAAATAATCAAAGATGGACAAAGCAGCAAAGCCACCTATTATAGTCATATCCATACGCTGTTTTCTTTATACACTTTATCTCTTAAACAGCAGGATATCATGTGTAATATGTGCTTTCTTCCTTCCACCGGTATTTCTGCCCGTATATTTGCCAAATGGCTGGAACTGTCCACACTAAATGAAATCAACGATTTAATTGAGACTGGTTTCGTTCAGACAACAACACGTCGCACTATCTCTCTGCATCCGATGATTCAGGAAATCACCCTTTCAGAGACAAAACCATCTGTAAGTAGTTGTCACACGTTTCTGGATTCTTTACAGCACATATGTTTAATGCATGGAATGGAAGTAGATTATTATAAAAAGCTATTTCAAACAATCGGAAATATCATAGAATTAATTGAAAAAGATGATATGCCAAAGTATCTGCTTTTTCTGGAAAATGCATTTCCATACATGGATAACTATAACTATCACAAAGGTATGAAGGGAATCATTCAGGAACTGAAGGTGCTGTTAAAGACAAAAAGCATTGGCACCAACTCTGACCGGGCGTTATTACTGGATTTTCAGGCAACCCTTGAAACCAAACCTGAAAAAGCAATAAAACTGGAAAAGGATGCACTTGCCCAGATAGAAAATATCACTGCTGACAATGCTCGCCTTGTTTCCAACCTTCATGCCAATCTCGGTGGACTTTACCGCATGAACGGTCATCCCGATCTTGCAAGAGAACACATGGAAAAAAGTATCTCACTGCTTGACCAATTTAACCTGCTTCATATAAATGACAGCATACCTCAGATTGCCAATTATGCAATGTTCCTGACAGAACAGCAGGAACCCGAAAGAGGCATCTCTGAATTGCAAAAATTATCCGGCATCATCAAGGAATACCATTCCGATGACTGTCTGGATTATGCCAAAGTACAGGAAACCCTTGGAACCATTTATCTGATGACTGCCAATCTTCCGCAAGCCAAAACACATTTTAAAAGAGCTTTCAAAATATATGAAAAGATCTGGGCTGATGAACCAGAAATGATTGAAGCAAAATATCAGGAAATTCAGGAGTTATATCCACAGATTGGATTTTGCATTGGAAAAAATCTATCCGGTCTTTTAACAAAATAAGCATAATTTACGGCGGGCAACTTGCCCGCCGTTATATTCAACTATTCGTCAAATAAATATATGCATCTTCCAAAGTGATATCATTATCCAGGACACAATTCTCATTTGGCTTTCCTTTGCTTAATACTTTCATATGAATTCCATTTTCTACATACTGCTTAGATGGTATAGAATAATTGGCTTCTAACAAACGGGCTTCTTCTGCATTTTGTACCGTACAATTCCAAACACAGCCCTTTGCATTTTCCAGCAACCCACTCACGCTTCCAGAATATAAAAAACTTCCCTTTTTCATAATGGCAAGCTGTGTACAGGTTGCTGCTAAATCTTCTACTACATGAGTGGAAAACAGCACAGTTCTATCCTTTGAAAAATCAACCAAAAGATTGCGGATCCTGATTCTTTCTTCCGGATCTAACCCGGTGGTAGGTTCATCAATAATCAAAAAATCCGGATTATTAAGAAGTGCCTGTATGAGTCCGACACGTCTCTTCATACCACCAGATAATTGCCGCATTTTTTTATTCTGATGCTCTGTAAGAGAAGTCTTTTCCAGATAATAGGTAATTCTTTGTTCGAGGTCATTTCTGGCTACTCCTGACAGTCCCCCCATATATACAAGACATTCTTTCACCGTAAGATTCGGATATAAGTCGATTTCCTGTGGAAGATAACCAATCTTTTTCTGTATTTTCTCATAATTTCCCTCGTTATACAGAATTCCATCAAGGGAAACCATTCCTTCCGTTTGTTTTAAAACAGTTGTAAGAACCCTCATCAAAGTGGTTTTTCCGGCACCATTCTCACCCAAAAGTCCGTAAATTCCCTTAGGTATTTCAAGAGATGCCTTATTTACTGCAACTACACCATTTTTAAATCTAACTGTTAAATCATTTATTCTAATACTCATAATCTATCCTCTTTTCTTTAAAGTCATTGGTAATACTGCAAATAAAAACAGCCCCGCTATAAAAGACACAAGCGTTCCATAAATCCAACTCTCGGACATTAATTGAGTAGGTTCACAAAAGCTGAAAGAAAACAATCCCAGATTTCCGAAAAATGAACTTCCCGCTTTTGATATAAGTCCAATGACAATTCCAAATAAACATCCAATACCTGCCCACATATTTCGAAGCAATGTACACAAAATCACAGAGCATATACTCCAAAGCCAGATAGTTCCAAACATTGCAATGAAATATAAAAGAAATATCTGAATACCCGAAATGCCTTCGTTTACACTGCCCGGTTTTTGCCAGAAAAACAAAACATATCCAACACAGGAAAGTATTAATAAATATAATATTTGAACGCCCACTCTCTGCGATATTACTTTTAACTGCTTTTTTTGATCATACAAATGAAATACATCGGCACGCTTACTTTTTACTTCCATCAAATATGTGTCACTACAAAAAATAATTGTTAAAAATGCTATTGGCGACTGAATCGCTGAACCGATTTCTTCATAGTATATAATCGGATGAATAGCACACAATATCAGTATAAATGCACATGAATAAAAAATCTTATATAACGACAGGCAGTTTTTTAGTTCCGTTTTCAATGAACCCTCCTCCTTTTCCAGATTGTAACAGAAATACATACTAATATAACTGATGAAATTACAAGAATAATCTGATTTATGTTTGACATTTTGGCTACATGTGTTTCAAAAAATCTGCCAGGGAATCGCACCATAATAGAGAACGGTCTCATATAATAAATATCATTCTTCATGGTCAGCATATTTGAATATATAATGTGTAAAAACAAGATTGGTGCTGCCGGAAGCGGATTTTTAAATATTAATGCTGTAATTGTATAGACACAACATATCATCAAAAGATTCGGAACAATATAGATCAGAGAATTCACGCAAAAATCAATTGGTGTTACCGGAAAGCCCGATTCTAAAGACGTTTTCAAACACAGCATAAAGAATATAACATTCAAAATCACTAATACTCCCAGCATACTAATGAATCCGCTTATTACTTTCCCACATATATATTGGACTGCCGTAACAGGCTTTGTATGTAATAATTCATAGGTACTTTTTCGTGTATCCTGAATAAATAAAAATGATAGCAAGACTGTTGCAAAAAAGGCCATATGCAATCCTGCAAAATCCGTAAATTTTTTGGCAAAGTACCAGGAAAAAGAATGTTCGGATAATTTCCGCTCGATATAATGATTGATTTCTTCTGCTGTCCCCTTATGAATTTCAAGGTCCTCATAAGCATATATTGCATTATAATAGCCATATTGGGATTCCAAAAACTCAGAAGCAGTCTTTACATCCATATTCTGAATTTCTTTCATTACATGATCTGCTTCCTGCCTGCTAAATCCAAAACCATTTTTGGAGGTGTCCATTAACGTCTCTTTGATCGTATCTTCCCACTCCCTTCTTCTTTCTTTATCATCAGATGTGGGAATGTACCCATCCATGACATCAGCATCTTCCAATGCTACGTCATTTTGTGTGATCTGTTCATTCTGTTTGATATAATGAATTTGCAAATACGATGACAGACATTGATACATACTGGCAACTATAATAATCAAGCCAATCCACAAAACAGGGTTCTTTAAATAATCAAGTATACTTCTTTTTATGATTGTTTTCATTGTATCTCTTCCTTTCTTTATTTCTTTAACAACATCATACAAATCAATTCTCAATAAATTCACAACAAAAAAGACTAAAACCACTTTATTTGTGATTTCAGCCTTATAAAGTATTTTTATTCAGCTTTGAAAAGAGCTTCTACATGAGCACCGCCTTGTCTGGCATTATATATTTTCAAATTTCCTCCATGCTTTTCACAGAAAATACGAGAAATATACATACCAAGGCCAAAATGCTTTAAATCATCTTGTGGATTCTTATGATAAAATGGCTCTGTTACTTTTTCCTCAGTATCCACAAATCCTATTCCATCATCTTCAACAGAAATTATAAGAAAACCATCCTTTTTCTTTATCTGCAAAGCAATACTTTTTTGTGCATATCGAACCGCATTTTCCAGTAAGTTGTCTGTCACTTCCATGACAAGTTCCTCATCCACTTTCACAATGTTTTGTTCCTGCACTCTTTCTACCTTACATAATTTACTTTCCTTCTTGGACAGCATGGCAGCTTCTGCCTTAATCTTTTTTGCCAGTTCCGATAACTCTATCTCTGAGCATTGCAGTTCCCTCTGTTCTAAATGGGACATTTTTCTCATGTTTTCCGTGAAATGCTCTATACGGTCAATCTGATACATGCCTGTTTGTAAGATATCAATAACATCCTCTGTTTTTATACTCTCGGCAGAAACAAACTCTAAGAGCATTTCCTGATACCCACGCAATATGGAAAGTGGAGAACGTATATCATGTGCAATTGCATTCCGCAAAGCCTTCTCGTCATCAATCATTCGCCACATCTTTCTGTTGTTATCTGCTAAATCACTTCGCATCATTTCAAATTCTTTACACAAAGTTCCCATCTCATCTTTATTTTCATAGGACACATGAAAATCCAGTTCATTATCTGCAATCATTTGTGAGGCATCTTTTAGTTCCTGTAGAGGTGTCTTTAACTTATTTTTATAAAAAAAGAATACCGCAACAACACTCCCAACAATCGAAAAAATCAGTACCGAATATGTTTCCATAAAGTCACACATTTCCGAAAGATGATAGTCCAAACGATTCATCTGCGATTGATTAGGTCTTGATATCTCAATCTCGTATTTCTTTCCATATTGCTGAAACACGTCCGTATAATCTGCATAATCAATATATTTTTCCCATATTTTATTCTGCATATTTCCTGCAAAATGAACTGTAAATCCAGATAACAGAAATGCTGCCGTTAAGCTGATCACAAAATAAAGCAGAATTGTTTTTTTCAGTGACAAGTTTCTTATTTTTTCCATCGGTATCCAATCCCCCATACAGTTTCTATGTATTCTTTTTCTGAATAATCCGCTATTTTTTTCCTTATACGCCGTACTAATTCCGTTATCGTTCTACTGTCCCCTTCCGCATCATATCCACAGACTTGTGCATATATACGTTCTTTATCAAACACCTGCCCTGGATGCATGGATAAGAATTCAATAATCTGATATTCAATTTTTGTGAACTCCATCCTGTGTCCGGCTATAGCTACTATTTTTTCAGAATAATCAATCAGCATTTCATCCATGAAACGGTATTCCGTTTTTTGTTGATGCCTTTCTTCTCTCTTTATGTTTGTGACAATCCTTGCTTCCAACTCCCGAAGACTAAATGGTTTCGTAATATAGTCATCCCCACCCGAAAGCAACCCATTAATTTTATCATCTTCATCAACTCTTGCTGTTAGAAACAAAATCGGGCATAACACTTTACTGCGTATCAGACGACATACTTCAATCCCATCCATGCGTGGCATATTGATATCCAACAAAATAATATCCGGTTTCATTTTTATTTTATTTAATGCTTCCATTCCGTCTGTAGCCGTAATGGTTTCATATTGTTTCATATTAAAATAACTACAAAGCATTTTCACCAATTCTTTATCATCATCGACAACTAAAATCTTGTATTTCATCCAAACCACCTCCAGTATCCATATTATACGATAAAAAACAATGAAATCACAACAAGAGTACATGAAGAACGTAAGCACAATATATCTTTTTTCTCAATTCCAGCTCAATTTCCCCTCAATGCCTTTTTCCTCCGATTTTCGTATGCTTATCTCACAGCAAAGCAGTACCACACCGGTACGACCTGCTGAATCAATCAATACGAAAACGGAGGTATTTTTTATGCGAGAACTCAGAAACACAAAAATCATTGCTGTAGATCATGGCTACGGCAATATGAAAACAGCAAACACCGTCACGCCAACCGGAATCAAAGCCTATGAAACAGAACCAATCTTCACCGGAAATATTCTGGAATATAACGGCATTTACTACCGGATTGGCGAAGGACACAAAGAATTTATCCCGGATAAAGCTATGGACGAAGAATATTATCTTCTGACACTAATGGCTATTGCAAGGGAAATGAATATCTTTTCCATCCGTGAAGCAGATGTTCATCTGGCTGCCGGACTTCCTCTGACATGGATCAGAAATCAAAGAGAAGCTTTTCGTTCCTATCTGCTCCAGAATCCAGAAGTCCATTACCGTTTTAACGGCAAAGAGTATCATCTCCGCTTTGCGGGATGCAGTCTTTACCCACAAGGGTATCCGGCTATCGTAAACCAACTCGGAAATTTCAAGGGAACCAATCTCCTTGCAGATATCGGAAACGGAACCATGAACATTCTGTATATCAACAATAAGAAAGCTCAGGAGAGCCGATGCTGGACAGAAAAACTTGGTGTAAACCAATGCATGATTGCCGCAAAGAACGCTGTTCTGGACAAATTCGGAGTGAAAATTGAAGAATCCACAGTAGAACAGATTCTGCGGTTTGGAACCGCTGACATTTCAGCACCATATCTGGATTGTATCAGTTCTATTGCCAGACAGTATGTGGCAGAACTTTTTTCCACGCTCCGCAAATATGAATACAATCCTGACCTGATGCGCCTGTATGTGGTTGGCGGTGGTGGATGCCTGATCCGTAACTTCGGAACGTATGACAAATCACGAGTCACCATCATTGATGACATCTGCGCCACCGCCAAAGGTTACGAATCTCTGGCTTATATGAGCCTGAAAAGGAGGGGATAAACCATGCAGAACAATATCCGCAACACCAACCTGCGCTTTAATCTGGGCAAAGAACAGCAGCGGAGAGCCTGGGAATATTTACAGACAATGGACAGGCAGGATTTTAAATCTTACAGTCAGGTAATCTCTCTTGCACTGGTAGATTATTTTGACCGCTACTACCGCACACAGGCTGATCCTTATCTGGAAACAAGAGAACGGGAAGAACTTTTTGTGAAACAGATTGTAGATGCAGTGGAAAACAGTCTGAAACAGGCATTGCCACTTTTTCTTTCCGGACTGACTACAGGCATGGCGCAAAGGGAGCCCCAAATCAGGGCGTCCTTTCCAACACCTGAAAATTCACAGCCAGATAGTGATGTAGACTGGGATTTTCTTGGAGAATAACTGATTGGAGGTGAACACATGACGGACTTTCTGACAGCAGACACCAACCTGCCATCTTATATGATGTTTCCCCGTTTTCTTCTGGACATGGAAATAAACGAAACTGCCAAAATGCTTTATATTATCCTGCTCGACCGGGCAAGGCTTTCCCAGAAAAATGAGGGCTGGTCAGATATCAATGGTCATGTGTTCATTTACTTTACAATTGAAGCACTGGCAGACGTTCTCCATAAAAGCCAGATGACGGTTAAAACTGCTCTGGCAGTACTGGAAAAACAGGAGCTTATCTTCCGAAAACGGCAGGGACCCGGACAGCCCAATCGGATTTATGTAAAACTCCCAAAAGAAACCATCCACTATACAGACAGATTTCTTTCCCTAAGACAGACAGAAAACTGTCCTATTGACAGACAGGATTCTTTTCCTGATACAGACAGAAAACTGTCTGGTAATAAGAAAGAGATAAAAAAGAACAATTTAGAAAAAAGAGGGAGTAAGGAGCCACTCTCACCCTATGGAAAATTTCAAAATGTTTTTCTGTCAGAAAAAGAGCTTGAAGATATCCGGCAGACAATCCCTGACTGGAAGGATTATATTGAACGCTTATCCGGTTATATGGCTTCTACCGGAAAGCAATATCAGAACCATGCAGCTACCATCATCAGTTGGGCAAGACAGGATCATCCTGCTTCCCGGCAAAGAAATTACGAAAGTGAGGAATACGAAACACTATGACAAGATTTACAGAAAAAGCAACCGCTATAACACCAAGCAGAGAGCTTCAGCCTGATGAATATTTTAACGAAACAGACCACCTGATCTACTGTTCCAAATGCAATACGCCAAGACAATGCCGGCATGAATTACAGGGAAAAGTTCTTATTCCTTCTATTCGCTGTAAATGCCAGCAGAAAATCTTTGAGCAGGAAGAAGCCCAGAGAAAACTTCATGAAAAACAAATGGAAATAGAGCATCTTAAAACCAGCGGCTTACAGGACAAAGCACTCTATGACTACACTTTTGCCAGGGATAACGGCATCAATCCGGAAATAAAACTGGCACACAATTATGTAAGCAACTGGGAAGAGATGAAAGCAAACGCCTCCGGACTTCTCATCTGGGGTGATGTCGGTACTGGAAAATCTTTTTTTGCAGGCTGCATTGCCAATGCCCTGCTGGAAAAAGGCGTTCCTGTACTGATGACCAACTTTTCCCGGATTCTGAATACCCTTACCGGAATGCATTTTGAAGACAGAAACCAGTTCATCAACAACTTAAACCGCTACAGTCTTCTGATTATTGATGATCTCGGAATTGAGCGGAACTCTGACTTTGCACTGGAACAGGTATTCAATGTGATCGACAGTCGTTATCGCAGTAAAAAGCCTCTGATCATAACGACCAATCTCACTTTATCAGAGCTGAATAATGCCGCTGATATCGCACACAAACGAATTTATGACCGTATTCTGGAGAGATGTATTCCTGTCCGTATCAATAACCGGAATATTCGTCAGGACAATGCAACAGCTAATTTAAAACAGGCGAAAAAAATCCTGTTGAACAATCATGCTCCGAACCAGAATTGACTCGAAGAAGTATAACACAATGATTACTTTTCACTGACAGTGGTACTACTTTCTTTCCTCATTTATTACCAGAAATATGCCACTGTCAGTTATCTAAAACCATAGTACCAAACCAAAAGATTTTAAAACCAAAACTGCCCGGATACGGGCATAAAAAGGAGGTGCCAGATATGGCAGATAAAAGAATCATGACACCGGAAGAAAAAGCACTTTTACAGGCAAGACACCGCCAGGAAGAAGCCGAAGCAAGAAATCGCAAAAAAGAACGTGATGCCAGAACACACCGATTAGTCCAGGAAGGAGCCATTCTGGAAAGTATTGTTCCCCATATTAAAGAAATGGATTTAGATTCCCTGAAACGGGAGCTGATGATCCGGCTACGGGGAATGTAAACGCACAAGTTCTACTCCCGAAGGGCGCACTTACTCACCACCTGATAAATCAGGCAGTGGTATCCCCTTCGGGGCTCGTGCGCTCTGCCGAGGGCTTTATCCGCTGTTGCAGGCAACATCGAAAGGAGGTGCCAGATATGGCAATTTATCATATGCAAGCCAAAGTCGTCAGCCGTGGTTCCGGTCGGTCTGCTGTTGCTGCTTCTGCTTATATGAGCTGTAGCCGCATGTACAATGATTATGATGGCATTCAGCATGACTATACCAGAAAGCAGGGTCTGATCTATCAGGAAGTGATGCTTCCTCCAATGGCTCCATCGAAATGGAATGACCGGGAACAACTCTGGAATGCTGTGGAAGAAAACGAAAAGACCAAAGACAGCCGACTTGCAAGAGAATTTGTTGTCGCACTCCCCGTTGAGTTGGATAAAGACAGCAATATTTCTCTTCTTCAAGATTTTATTAAAAAGAACTTTGTAAATATGGGGATGTGTGCTGATTTTGCCATTCACGATACAGATGGTCACAATCCCCATGCTCACATTCTTCTTACTGTCCGACCACTAAATGAAAATGGAACATGGCAGTATAAAACGGAAAAAGAATATCTCTGTATAAAAGACGGGCAAGAAAAAGGCTTTACTGCTTCTGAATTTAAAACTGCTCAGAAACAGGGATGGGAAAAGCAATATCGCTATAAAATTGGGAAAAAGAAAGAATATCTGACTTCCTCTGTTGCACAGGAAAAAGGATATGAACGGATTGATAAACACCCCAAGAGCAGCCGATATGGCAGACAGAATCCTATTTCCGAACAATGGAACAGTGATGAACAACTTTGCATCTGGCGGGCAAACTGGGCAGATGCCGTAAATAAAATGCTTGCACGTAATCAGATAAATGCTACCATTGATCACCGCAGCTTTGCAGATCAGGGAATCACCGAACAGCCAACCATCCATGAAGGCTACATTGCCCAGAATATGGAAAAGAAAGGCATAATAGCAGACCGCTGTGAAATCAACCGACAGATTCGTGCGGATAACAAAATGCTCCGAGAATTAAAAGCAAATGTAGCAAAACTGGCTGAAGCTGTAGAAAAGTCTGTTCCGATAATTGCAGAAACATTGGAAGCAATCCGAAGTCACATGATTTTTACACAATATCATTTGCTCCACAATGAGATGCAAAAAGAAGTGATCCATGACTGGATGAATCATTTTAATCCAATACTGAATAAATACAACACCGTTAAAAAGGAACTCAAAGCTAAAGTTACAGAACGGAAAGAGCTGAATGTAAAAAAAGAGAAAACCAGTATTTTGAATCCCATTCAGCATATAAAATTGAATCAGCAGCTTACCACTGTTACCGAAGAAATTGAAGAACTGAAATCAAGGAAAGAGCAGCTAATCTTCCAGACACAATGCTCTACCGATAAAGATATGACAAATCTATCCAAGAAATATGACCAGATGAATAACAATCTTGATATCCTGGATTCTCAGGACATCTCGCTCCAAAAACAGCTTGAAAAAGACGCCGCCGCTTTCCGGGAAGAAAAATTTCGTCCTGAACCTGAACAGTATACAGAATTGCTGGACACCAGAATCCAGATACGTTCTGATTTCCGGGATAAGCTGATCGAGCAGCTCAAAAGTACTTTTGGTAAGTATTATGACTATCACCGTCGTGATATTGCAACCAATGAGGTGGATTATCTCAATGTGGAAGATCCTGATGTCTTCTCCCATCGTGCATGGGAACTTGAATATCAGAGGAAACAGGAAGTTAGAAGAAATCAACCTACTCGAACTAAGAAAAGGTCACATGATATGGAATTATAATCAATCTTCATGTATGCATTACTCTAAAATCCCGGTACCATAAGGGCACCGGGATTTTAAATACTCACACATTATTATTTAAATTTTCTAACATGTTTATTTCATCTCTATATTTTTCACGCAGGAATGTAAACTGCTCATCATTCTTTATTACTTCCAATAGCCCTTTATGACAGTTATCCATTATTATCAGTTACCACTCGTACCGTTTCCTAGGAAAACCTAATCCATGTATTCCTATTTCTTCACAAATTGAAGATAATATCTTTAATATTTCTTCCCTTGTTGAATCAAACCATATTGCCAAATCTCTGTCATAGAAACAATACATCACATCATCTTCTCCATATAATGAATATGCTCCAGTGTCTTTTGCAATTTTTAATCGTTTTCTTAGTGCAACCAACATATCACAAATTGTATTAAGCTTCTCCCGCCACTCTATATTTACAACAGACGATTTTCCGTCTGCTTTTTTTAAGATACTTCCGTCTCTGGTTCTAAGAACTCCCGTATTTAAAGCGATAATAGTATCCTCAATAGCCCTATCAAAATCTTCCATTCTTCCTTCTTGATATATTCTATCCTGAAATGCTGGACGATCAAAACATTGCACAAAGAACTTTATAAGTTCTTTATCTTCATGTTGCTCCTCTGCTGTTGCTTCTTCCAAATCAAGAACTGCCATTTGCTCTGAAATTTCCTTCCATTTTTTCAATTTAGCAATCGTATATCTATTCACATCTGAATCTATTAATTTTGAACACGACTGGCATAACCATATTCCATTTTCTGCTGATGCTCTCTCTTGAGACGTTATGTTCTCATCATACCTTGGTCCGCCTTTAGAAGCTGCTGTAATATGAGATGCAATTCCAATATTTATGATATTCTCTTTTCCTGTTCCTGCTCCACGAGTTGCTTTTCTACAATTAGGATTACTGCATTTCCATCCAACTCTATTAGCTAACAAATCCTTTGTTCTTTGTGAAAAATCATCTCTCATATAATTTTACCTCCACCTTACACTTTATCATCTTTAAATTTTCTATAATCAATGAAAAGCTCCCAAAGGAGCTTTCCATTACCTTAAATATACACTAATTCTCTTAACACAATCTCTTCTGCAGCATTCCGGATATTGTTTACCGCTCTGACCCATTCCATCTGATCACGAGCTTTCAATTCTTCCGTAACGCCTTGCTTCTCCATCATCTGACGCACCAGAATACCCATCCTCTCCTGTGCTTCGTTGTCTACAGCATTCAGATGTTCTGTCAGTCTGTCTTCCAACATATACAGTGAATACATTGCCGGACGATGCTCTTTCAGATATGTTTTCCGCATCATTCCATATTTCCCATAATGCGGTTCTTCATCTGTACTGATAAGATTCGGATAGTAAATTCCGTCTGCACCAAGTGTGTAGGTTCCACCCATTTTTTCAAATGTGCTTTTCATGTGTTATTCCTCCTTGAAATCAGCGATGTCCTTAGATCATCGCATAATATTTCAGGGCAGCCTTGATAGCTTCTTCCTTCTCTTTCGGGCATTGTGGAACTCTTGCATTTTCTGATTTTGGAAGATTATAGTTTTCTCCCACTTCAATTCCACATTTGCGTTTTACCTGAGAAATATATAAACTTGAAACCTTCAAGCCAAATTCCTTCAGCACATAATCTTTGATTTCCTGATAGGTTGCTTTCAACTCAGCACTGGTGGCATCCAGCTCATCCAGGTCTAAGTCGATCTCTATCGTGTCATCTGGTTTTTGTTGGGACAAAAGAACAACTGTCTCCACATGGCACGTCATCGGGAATTGGTCAACCCCTCGGACTTTCTTTACTTCATACCCCAGCTCCCCAAGCACCTTCACATCTCGTGCCAGCGTTGCGGAATCGCAGGATACATACACGATGCGGTCCGGCTGCATGCTGGCCATGGTGTGGAGGAGGTTTTCTTCGCAGCCTTTTCTCGGCGGATCGACAACGATGACGTCCGCGTGGGCGTGTTCGCCCGGATGGTCTTTGGCGTACTGTTCGTAGTAGGCCGGAAGAATCTCTTCCGATTTTCCAACGAAAAATTCAGCGTTTTCGATCTCGTTAATTTTCGCATTGTTCTTCGCATCCGCGATTGCCTCCGGGACGATTTCGACGCCGTAGACTTTTTTGGCTTTCTGCGCGAGGAACAGGGAAATCGTTCCGATGCCGCAGTAGAGATCCCAGACCGTCTCATTTCCGGTGAGGCCTGCGTATTCCAGGGCAAGACCGTACAGCTTTTCCGTCTGCGCCGGGTTGACCTGGTAGAAGGACAGCGGGGAGATCCGATATTTTACGTTTCCAATATAGTCTGTGATATACCCCTGTCCCCACAGGCAGCGGATTTCTTTTCCCATGATCACATTGGTCCGCTCACGGTTTGCGCTTAGGGTAATGCTTGTCATGCCTTCGAATTCTGTCAGCGATTTGATGAGTTTCTCCTCGGCCGGCAGTTTCTTTCCGTTCACAACGAGACAGACCATAATCTCTTTCGTCATAAATCCAAACCGGATCAGCACATGGCGCACCAGGCCTTTGCCGGTCTCCTCGTTGTATGCCGGAACGCCGTTCTCCTCCATCCAGGCAAGAATGCGGTTCAGAATCTCCTCGTTCTGCTCCACGCCGAGATAACAGTTCCGGTTTTCCATGATCTGATGCGTTCTTCCCGCATAAAATCCCGTAATCAGCTTTCCATTTCTATCCTGCCCGATCGGAAACTGGGCTTTGTTTCGATAGCGGAACGGATTTTCCATCCCCACGATCGGCTCCATCGGGATCTCCGTCATGCCGCCGATGCGCTGGAGATTTCCGGCGATTTTCTTCTCCTTAAAGCGAAGCTGCTCCGCATAGTCGAGCATCTGCAACTGGCATCCGCCGCACGGACGTGCAACCGGGCAGACCGGCTCGACGCGGTGTACGGACGGCTCGATCAGGCGCATCAGGCGCGCGTAGCCGTAATTTTTCTTTGCTTTGATCACTTTTACCTCGGCAAGATCGCCGATGACGGTGTCCTTGACAAAGAGGGTATAGCCCTCGCATTTGCCTATACCCTCTCCGTCGTGTCCCATATCTTCAATTTTCACCGTCAGTACATCATTTTTCTGATAGCTCATGAAAAGTCTCCTGTTCTGCGGATGTTGGACTCAAAGAACCGGTTGTAGCCAAGCCACTCATTGCCGGCCGGCGCTGCGTCAAACAGCTCGGTCAGGGTTTCCATTTTGGCATCGGCATTGTCCGCCAGGTTCAGCGCTACCGCCTCTACCATTGCCGGTTTTTTCGGGGAACCGTATTCCAGCTCGCCGTGGTGCGCCAGAATGCAGTGCTTTAACTGATTCTCGAGTTCCTGTGGGAAACCGTCGATCTTCTGCGCCGCATCGTGTACCATCTCCGCACCGATCATGATGTGGCCGAGCAGCTGTCCGTCATTGGTGTAATCGTTCTGCGGGAATAAGGAGAGTTCTTTCGTCTTTCCGATATCGTGCAGAATCGCTGCCGTAATCAGCAGATCGCGGTTCAGAATCGGATACGATTTTACCATAAAATCGCAGAAACGGGTGACACTTAACGTATGCTCTAAAAGGCCGCCAACGAATCCGTGATGCACGCTTTTTGCTGCAGAGCTCATGCGGAACCGTTTTGCGGTCTCCTGATCCTGGATAAAATAATACGTCAGCAGTCCGGAGAGATACTGATTTTTCACCGTTCCGATCCAGGAGAGCAGCTCCTGATACATCGTATTGATGTCGTAACGGCTCGTTGGCAGATAGTCCGCCGGATTATATTCGCCCTCTTCCGCTTTTCTTGCATTTTTAATGGAAACCTGAAGTGCTCCATTAAAACTGGAAACATCTCCCATAATATCTACATAATCCAGTGCTTCAAATTCACGGATTCCCATAGAATTCGGATCCCAGATTTTCGCATCGATCGTACCGGTTTTATCCTGTAAGATCACGTTTTCGTACTGTTTTCCGTTTTTGGTAACAGCCGACTGTTTATGTTTGCAGAGATAAATTCCGGAAATGCGGTTTCCT
The DNA here is from genome assembly GCF_015557635.1 of Fusicatenibacter saccharivorans. Classification (GTDB taxonomy): domain Bacteria; phylum Bacillota; class Clostridia; order Lachnospirales; family Lachnospiraceae; genus Fusicatenibacter; species Fusicatenibacter saccharivorans. Next base: position 32,619 of record NZ_JADNOP010000003.1, on the reverse strand, counting down.
TCCCGGAGTTCGTTGATATACTTCATAAAAATAAATCCTCTTTTTCTAAAATAAATGCGGACACAGTGTTCCGTTTTTGTTTCTATGATGCCGTTTTTATGATGCAAAGCCTGTGCTCCTGCATGCCTTACCAATTCTACCAGATTTTCCTGCAGAATGCACGTATTTTTTCATCCGCCAGTGGAAAACCATTCGAAAAGAAAAGCTTCCGGAAGCCCCACCGGCTAAAACCGGCTTTTTCTGCTCCCGAAAGCCTCTGTTTTTTATACTTCCCCCATCGTCACATCAAACGTCATCTCCGCATACCCTTCGGCGCCTTTCCGCATCGCCGTCACGGTAACCACGTCTCCTGTGCTGTATTTGCCAAGCTGTTCATGGTACTGTTTGATCGTCTCAACCTTGTGCTCCCCGAGCTTTACAATCACATCGTACTCTTTCATGCCCGCCATCATCGCCGGAGAATCGTCTGCGACGCGGCTGATGAGAACGCCTTTTGGAATGCCGGTTTTATCGGAAAGTTCTTCTGTGACATCCTGTCCGCGGATGCCGATATACGCGCGGCTCACGTTGTTGGAAAGATTTTCGATCAGCTTTTTGATCTGGGAAATCGCAATGCCCGTCACCACGTTGTTTCCTTTGGCGCTGTAACTCTGCGCAATAATGCCGACGATTTCGCCGTCAAGATTTACCAGAATGCCGCTGCCGTCCGTGCTGCCGAGGATGTCGGTGGTCAGCAGATTGTACTCATTGTCCAGCGCGGAAATCTTGTTCGTAACCGAAGTCACCACACCGTACGCAATCGAATTGCTGTAGCCGACCGGGCTTCCGACAGCCACGACCGGGTCACCCTGGCTGACGAGATACGAACTGCCGAGCGGCGCAACCGCAAGACCGTCCCGTGTTTCCTCATCCAGCTTCGATTCATCCACCTTCACAATCGTAAGGCCAGTGCTCGGATCGTGGCGCTGGTATGTGGCATCCACCATCGTCTCGTCCCAGAAGGTGACCTGAATCCGCTCCACATTTTCCACGATGCGGTATTCCGTCAGAATAAAGAGATCCTGCCCATTGTCCGCAACAATCAGACCGGAAATCTGCTGCTGGTTTTCATAGTCCTGGTTAAAATAGTCCATCTGATTGGTAATGCCGATGACGGTAACCAGCGCTCGTTTTGGTTTTTCCGTTACTTCCAGCATATCCTGGTAGAGCGCTTCATAATTTTTCAGGCTGCTGTCCTTTTCCTCCGCATCCGTTTCCCCATCGACACTGGAAACCTCGCTGCCCTCCTCCGGCTCTTCGGAAGTGCTGCTTTCCGTTCCCCCTGCCGCTCCGTTCTCCTCTGTGCTTTCGGAAACCGTACTTTCGGATACACTGCTTTCTGAAGTACTGCTATCCACTGTAGAACTGCTGATTTCCGAACCGGAGCCGCTGCTGTCTACCGACGCACTCGCCGAAGATGCGGTAATTGTCTCATCCGGCTCCTGTCCGCTGTTTGGATCCTCATCTCCCGGGATATCCACTTTCGCCGGCGGCTCTTCCCTGGTAACTGCTTCTGCAATCTTTGGCTCTGTCACCGCAAATACCGCGGCCGCAACCAGACCGCCAAGCGCCGCAAGTGCCAGCCATCCGGCAATCAGAAGAACAATCTTTTTCCAGTCGGGCGGCTGCTTTTTGATGCTCTCTTTCATGAATTTGTAAGGTTTTGGGTCATTTTCCATACATTTCTTTCTCCATACATCTGTATTCCATACCGAACTGCTCTGCGCATATGCGCTTCCGCAATCTTCACATATACAAAAAACTTTACCAGATAGATATGAACATTTTATGAAGACTGTTACATTTTTTTCTCATTTGCGCAACATCCTGCATTTTCTCGTTCTTGGGGTTTCTTTCTTTTCTTTTTTAAGGTATAATTGGGGGAGTGGAAAAACCTGTGACCCACATTCCACTTCCGGTCTGTACTTCCCGTGCAGATATATGATCAGATCGCTACTGTTCACTCAGCAGTGAAACACTTGCTGTTTCGCTGCGTAAGAAAGTGATTCAGGTGTGAGCAGCCCTCCTTTTGCGAAGCAAAACTTTAAATGAGGGCTGCGAATGTTACAGTTCGCAGGGTACCTGTGAACTGTAACATCAGATCCGTGCGGTATTGCATCAAAAATACCGCGTTATCTGTAGACAATGACTGAATTATGAATTACGAAAAGGTAAGTATTATGAATCAGAAAGCATTAAAAACGCTCGAATACGACAAAATTATCGAACAACTGGCTTCGTATGCCAGTTCTCCGCTGGGCCGGAAGAAATGTCTGGAGCTCGTTCCTTCTTCTTCCCTCTCCCAGATTACGCGGATGCAGCACGAGACACACGACGCGCTCACCCGGCTCTTTAAAAAAGGCCACATTTCCTTTGGTGATGCCAAAGATATCCGCGGCGCATTAAAGCGTCTCGAAATCGGCAGCTCCATGAACATCACGGAGCTTCTGCAGACCGCCGCACTTCTGGAAAACACGGCACGCGTCAAAGCGTACGGCCGCCGCGAAAATGCGGACCAGACGCCGGACAGCCTCGAAGATCTCTTCGAAACACTGGAGCCTCTGACGCTGCTTTCCACGGAAATCCGCCGCTGTATTCTCTCCGAGGATGAAATCAGCGATGATGCAAGCCCGAATCTACGCCGCATCCGTCGTTCCATCAAATCGTGTGAGGAAAAAATCCACAGCCAGTTAATCTCGCTCGTCAACGGTTCCTACCGCACGTATCTGCAGGATGCCGTCATCACGATGCGCGACGGCCGCTACTGTATCCCGATCAAATCCGAGTACAAAGGCCAGGTTCCTGGCATGGTACATGACCAGTCCTCGACCGGTTCCACCTTCTTTGTCGAGCCGATGGCCGTTGTCAAACTGAACAACGATATCCGTGAGCTGGAAATTGAAGAAGCAAAAGAAATCGAGGTCATCCTCTCTACGTTGAGTGCCCAGGCAGACCTGCACCGCGATGAGATCCGTTACGACCTCGAAAACATGGTAGAGCTTGACTTCATCTTCGCGCGCGCCGCTCTTGCAATGGAGCAGAACGCCAATGAGCCGATCTTCAACACCGAAGGTAAAATCCACCTGCGCAAGGCACGCCACCCGCTGATCAATGCGAAAAAAGTCGTTCCGATTGATCTGTCGCTCGGCGAAGATTTCGACCTTCTGATCGTCACCGGACCGAATACCGGCGGTAAAACGGTTTCCTTAAAGACGGTCGGACTCTTAACACTGATGGGCCAGTCCGGACTTCACATTCCGGCACTCGACCGCTCCTCCCTTTCCGTTTTCGACGAGGTTTACGCCGATATCGGTGATGAGCAGAGCATCGAGCAGTCGTTGAGTACCTTCTCCTCCCACATGACGAATGTAGTTTCCTTCCTCGACAAGGCAGACCGCAATTCCCTCGTCCTGTTCGATGAGCTCGGCGCCGGTACCGACCCGACAGAGGGCGCGGCGCTTGCCATCGCGATCCTCTCTACGCTCCACGAGCGCGGCATCCGCACCATGGCAACGACACACTACAGTGAACTGAAAATCTATGCCTTATCCACACCGGGCGTGGAGAATGCCTGCTGTGAATTCGATGTCGAGACTTTAAGCCCGACATACCGCCTGCTCGTCGGCGTTCCTGGAAAGAGTAATGCGTTTGCGATTTCCAGCAAACTCGGCCTGCCGGACTACATCATCAACAAGGCAAAAGACGAAATCAGCGAGCAGGATGAATCGTTTGAGGACGTTCTGACCACTCTCGAGCAGAACCGGATCACGCTGGAACGCGAAAAAGAAGAGCTTGCCCGCACCCGCGCGGAAGTCGAATCCCTGAAGCAGAGCCTTGCCAAGAATCAGGAACAGATCGACGCAAGAAAAGAAAAGATGATCTCCAATGCAACCGAGGAGGCACAGAGAATTCTCCGCGAGGCGAAGGAATACGCCGACCAGACGATGCGCGATTTCCAGAAATTTGGAAAAGAGAATGTTTCCGTCCGCGAAATGGAGCAGAAACGTACCGCTCTGCGTGAAAAGATGAACAAGCTCGATAAGAAAAAGGCGAAGGAAGTACCGAAGCGCACCGGAAATCTCCGCCCGCAGGATCTTCATCTCGGCGATGCCGTCAAAGTCTTAAGCATGAATCTCAAAGGTACTGTCAGCACCCGCCCGGATTCGAAGGGAAATCTCTTCGTCCAGATGGGTATCATGCGGACCAAAGTGCATATCTCCGACCTTGTGCTGATCGACGAGGCTGTCATCACCGGCCCGTCCATCTCCCGCACAAGCAGCGGAAAATCGAAGCTTTCCAAGGCTGCCACGATTTCTACCGAGATCAATCTGCTCGGAAAAACGGTGGATGAAGCGGTTGCCGAACTCGACAAATATCTCGATGACGCTTATCTCTCCCATCTGCCGAGTGTCCGCGTTGTCCACGGAAAAGGAACGGGCGCACTGCGGAAAGGCATTCACAATTATCTGCGCCGCCAGAAACACGTAGCGGACTTCCATTTAGCGGAATTCGGCGAGGGCGATGCCGGCGTTACGATTGTTACGTTTAAGAAATAAAAACTCAGGAAAATATGGGACGGAACGCATACTGTATGCGGTTCCGTCCTGTCCCCAGTGAAGGAGAATCTTTTATGGCTTCCAAACAGAAAATTCTGATCGTCGATGACGATAACAATATCGCAGAACTGATTTCTCTCTATCTGACCAAGGAATGCTATGACACAAAAATTGTAAACGATGGAGAAGAGGCTGTCCGGGAGTTTCACTCCTTCCAGCCGAACCTGATTCTGCTCGACCTGATGCTGCCCGGCATGGACGGCTACCAGGTCTGCCGCGAAATCCGGCACGATTCCGATGTTCCGATCATCATGCTCTCGGCAAAGGGCGAGGTGTTCGACAAAGTCCTCGGCCTGGAACTCGGCGCGGATGACTACATCATCAAACCATTTGATTCCAAGGAGCTCGTTGCCCGTGTGAAAGCAGTGCTGCGGAGATTTCAGCCATCACGCACGATCCCGGTGTCCGCGACCGCAGGAAAATGTGTCGAGTACCCGGATCTTATCATCAACCAGACGAACTATTCCGTCATTTACCAGGGCCGCACCGTCGATATGCCGCCGAAGGAACTGGAGCTTCTCTACTTCCTTGCTTCCTCACCAAACCAGGTCTTTACGCGAGAACAGCTCCTCGACCATATCTGGGGCTATGAGTACATCGGCGATACCCGCACGGTAGACGTTCATATCAAACGTCTCCGCGAAAAAATCAAGGACCATGCCTCCTGGGCCATCACGACGGTCTGGGGCATCGGTTACAAGTTTGAGGTTAAAAAATAATGCGACGCACGCTTTACCGGAAATTAATTCTCATTTATGTCATTCTCGCCATTGCCGGCTTTACGCTGATCTCAACGGTCGGCTCCCGCATGGTGGAGGACAGTCTGGTCTCCAGCGCGAGCACCAGTCTGTACCGGGAGGCCACGCAGATCGCTTCCAAACAGGGCGACCTTTATTACCACAGTGAGCGTTCCCTGACGGATCTTTACAATTCGCTCAGTGCACTGGCTTCCTATCACAATTCCCAGATCTGGCTCATCAGCGCAGACGGGGAAATTCTGCTGAACACGGCAGCTGCACTCGATGAGGAAAACCCGGAGATCATCGACGGTTTTGATCCGGTTGCGCTCGGCAGCGAGTATTACAGCACGGGAACGTTTTTCGGCTATTTCGAAGACAAGATGCTGAGCGTCATGGTTCCCGTCACCTCCGATTTCCGGATCAATGGCTATGTCGCCATCCACCTTCCGCTGCAGGACGTCTATCAGCAGAGGGAAAGTCTGCTGGCACGGATTGATTTTCTGTTCCTGCTCGTGTTCGGACTCTCGTTTGTGATTCTGATCTTTTTCTCCCTCGTCGTGTACCGGCCGCTGAAAAAGATCATCAACGGTGCAAAGGAGTATGCCTCCGGCAACCTGACCCACAAAATTGATGTTAAATCTCACGATGAGATGGGGTATCTCGCTTCCACGCTGAACTACATGTCCGGCGAGCTGAACAAGACCGGCGAATACCAGCGGAAATTTGTGGCGAACGTCTCTCACGACTTCCGTTCACCGCTGACCTCGATCAAAGGCTACGTGGAGGCAATCCTTGACGGAACGATTCCGCCGGAAATGCAGGAAAAATATCTGAAAATCGTTCTGTTTGAGACAGAACGGCTGCACAAGCTGACGCAGAGCCTGCTGACGCTGAACGACATCGACGATAAAGGGAATATGCTCGATCTGACCTCGTTTGACATCAACGCCGTCATCAAGGATACCGCCGCTTCGTTTGAGGGAACCTGCACGAAAAAGCGGATTTCCATTTCACTGATCCTCGCATCGCGCACCTTATACGTCTGCGCCGATATGGGAAAAATCCAGCAGGTGCTGTACAATCTCATTGATAATGCAATCAAATTCAGCAACAACGATTCCACCATCACAGTTGAGACAACGGAGAAGCACGGCAAAGTCTTCGTCTCCGTCAAGGACACCGGCTGCGGCATTCCAAAGGCAAGCATCACGAAAATCTGGGAGCGCTTCTACAAGCTCGACGCCTCCCGCGGCAAGGACCGCAAAGGAACGGGACTTGGGCTTTCGATCGTCAAAGAGATCATCACTGCGCATAACCAGAATATCAATGTCATCAGTACAGAGGGCGTTGGTACCGAATTTATCTTTACACTCGCCAAAGGCGAAGCACCAAAATAAGCCCCTCCGCCGAGGGGCTTTTTTGCCAGACATATCAAACTAACTCTGGAGGTAATTTTCACTATGAACCCAAACACCATTGATTCCATCATCAAACAGCTCATTGCATCCCACACCACCATTTCCACCATGGAAAGCTGCACTTCCGGCCTGATCGCCTCCCTAATCACCGACACCGAAGGCGCCTCCGCCATTTTCCCCGGCGGCTACGTCACGTATCTGAACGAAACCAAAGTCCTCGTCGGCGTCGACCCTTCCGTCATCGAAATCCACGGCGTCTACTCCCCCGAATGCGCCGAAGCCATGGCCCGCACAGTACAAGAAAACCTGCACACCGCCATCGCCATCGGAATCACCGGCACAACCGGAAATCTCGACCCCAACAACGCTGACAGCGTACAGGGCGTCGTGTACTTCTGTATTTTATACAAAACCCAAGCCCACACCTTCACCTTCCAGACCAACGTCTCCGGCATGACCCGCCACGAAATCAAACAGCTTTACGCCGAGCAGGTCTTCGCCGAATTGGAAATGATCTTAACTTCTTCCTTATAAAAAGAATGCAGTTCCGTCTACGATCACCAGAGTCCCGTCCGTCTACCTCCACTCATGCGTCCGCAAATGCCCCGCGAGCTGCATATGGTCAAAGTTATTCTGCCGCAGTGCCTCGTACAGTACGATCGCCACGGAATTTGAAAGGTTCAGCGAACGAATATCATTAATCATCGGAATCCGCACCGCCGTCTCCTGATTATTGTACAGAATATCCTCTGGAATCCCCGCGCTTTCCTTTCCGAACATGATAAAGCAGTCCTCTTCATACTGCACATCCACATACGTCTGCGGCCCCTTCGTCGTCGCATAGTAAATCTTCGCCCCCGGATTTCTCTCTAGAAAATCCTCGTAACTCTCATACACCGTCACATCCAGCTTCGGCCAGTAATCCAGCCCCGCGCGTTTCACCGCCTTGTCCGAAATATCAAACCCCAGCGGCTTAATCAGATGCAGCCTTGTCCCCGTCGCCACACACGTCCGTCCGATATTACCTGTATTTGCTGGAATCTCCGGCTCATGAAGAACAATATTCAAATGTGCCATTTTACCAATCACTCCTGTCGTATATTTAAGCCTTATCTGCCAACCCGATACATCTCATCCATCTGCGGCTTATCCAGATACCGGACCTCTTCCCCGTTCCGGAGAATCCTCTCCTTCCCGGATGTCGTCCGCCCAATCACCGCCGATGGAATCCCTTCGAGTGCCATTTTCTGCACCAGCCCCTCGCCGTCCGCCGCTGCAATCAGCAGCGCCCCCGTCGAAAGCATCTGATACGGATTCACTCCGAAAAACTCACAGATCTCCACCGTCTCCTGCTGGATCGGAATCCTCTTCAGCGCCACATCAAGCCCGATACCCGCGCCGTCCGCCATCTCCCAGAGCGCCCCGAAAATCCCGCCCTCCGAGAGATCCTGCATCGCAGCCACACCGTGCTCGATCGCAATCTCCGCCTCACGGCAGACAGAGTAATCCTCCGAAAAATCCGCCGCCCCATGGATAAATCCCGGAGAAAATCTCGTCAGAAGCTCATCCCTTCTTGTCTTTGCCAGATAAGACACCGCGCCAAGCGCAATCCCCTTCGTCACGACAAGATCCAAATCCGCTGTCACACACGACGGATCAAACAGCCCCGCACGCGTTGTCCCGCCTGCCGCCGTCACGGTAAGCACCGGATACAAAACCCCGTCCGTCACCTCCGTATGCCCGCCGATCACCGCAGTTCCATACCGCACACACGCACCGTCAACCGCCCGCATCAGCTCCTTTAAATCCTTTTCTTCCATCGCCTCCGGCAGCATCAGCGACACCAGCACTCCTTTTGCCGATGCCCCCGCCGCGGCCACACTGTTGCACACCCGGCAGACCGCGAGCACCGCGTCCTCCGGATCCTTCACCAGCACCGGCGCACACGAAAACACCTGCGTCTCCTTTTCTCCTGCAAGTGCCGATACCCCGCGTCCGACCGCCGGCCCTGCTGCGTCCTCTCTTTTCTGCCCCAGCATCTTAAACACCGAGCGCACCAGCACGCTCTGCTGTAATTTACCCTTTCGCATTCCTTGTCCTCCTCGAACTTCCTGTTTCAAACGAAAAAGCAGACGGAATCCGTACTCCTTTTCCCTCTGCTTTCCCATTTTTCACGGAAAATGTTACAGTTCACTGGTTCCCAGCGAATTGTAACCAGAAAACGCCTAGTCCTCATCGTCCTCCGTTTTCTCTGTATCGCTACTGTCGTCCGTCTTTTCCGTACCATCCGAATCCGAATCATCGCTGCTGTCTTCCTTCTTCTCCGAAGAACTCGATGACGAACTGCTCTGGCTGTATTTCGCTGCAACTTCCTTTGCTTTTGCAAGATCATTTGCCGCAATCGCCGCCTGCATTTCCGCACGCGCCGCTGCATTGTCCGTCTTTGTTCCCACGGTATAGACATCCGATGTCATGCGGTAAGTGCTGGAATTCACCTGCTCCTTCGTCTCATTTCCATTGTCATTCACAATCTTCCACAGCCGCGCCGTCGAACCCTGATAGCCGTACGATGTCTGTTCAATTGTTCCAAACGATGCATTCGCATCTTCCGTCAGGCCCGGCGTCGGATCCTCCGTGCTTGTCGTCTCACTCTCATAGCGGACCGTGCGGTTCGGATCTCTCGTCTCATGGCCGTAGATGGCAAAATGCAGGGTGCTTCCGTCCGCGCTCGCCTCAATATAAATCGGCGCATCCGTATTGTTGATGAATTTCAGGTCTTTCAATCCCTCTGCAATCGCCGCATCCATCGACGGATCCACATAGTGGACAATCATGGAATGGCTGTACCGCTCCGTCACCTCAAGCTCTGCTTTTAAGACAGCAACATAGAGCGTTGTGGAAACCTGGCAGATACCGCCGCCGTACGAATCGACGACCTTGCCCATCTCATACGATGCTGCCAGTGCATAACCATTTTCCGCATCAAACGGCACAACGACCGCCTCTACGGAAAATTCCTCGCCCGGCTGTACCAGCGTTCCGTTAATCTTCTCTGCGCCGACTGCGACATTCTGTTTTCTGCCGCTCGTACCGTTGCCATACTCCGTCATACCCTCGCCGAGCAGATCTTTGACAAGTGCAAGCTGCTCCGGATTGCCGCCTGCCGGTGTTTCTTCTGTTACCAGTTCTACGCCGCCGATACCGCCCCGCCAGCTTGTCGTCAGGTAATTGACAACCTTCGCCGTGGACTCATCCACGTTGACGCTGCATCCGGTCTGGCCCGGATTGACGATAAATTCGCCGTTTTCGCGGGTCAGCGTTGCATCTGTTGCCTCGCGGTTCAGCACGGCCGTGTTGTTTTCTACCGCCTGGCGCGCTGCCTCGCCATCGACTGTATATTTCAGGGAAAACGTCACCGTCTCTCCATTTTTGAGCCGGTTCTGTGTCAGGAACCGCTTCAGTACATTGCCTTCCTGCCCGATTGTGACGGCTTCTCTTGCCACCTCCGGGTTGGCGCAGGAAAGTCCGAGATCCCCTGCTGTCACCTGTGCATTCTGCTCTCCGGCAGACAGGTTGATAACCGAGGGTTTTAACTGTTCAATTTTGTCGTTTACTGCCTGTGTGATCTGCTCTTCGGTCATACCGCCGACGGAAATGTCTTCTACATAGATTCCGTCCAGCGCTGTCCGGTCATCCGCTTTGACTGGTTCTGCCAGAAAGCAGAATGCGAATGCGATAAGCATCACCAGCAGGCCTCTCATTTTTCTGCTGTTTTTCATACTGTGCCTCTTCTTGATCCGTTTCCCATTTCACTCTGTCTTTTACAGAATCTCTTTACACCAGCCATAAAAGTGCTGGAAGAACCATACCAAGCACCATAACCACTGCAAGAATCAATGCCAGCATCTTTGCTGCATTTCTCTTCTTTGCCAGCGGATCTTTCTTCTTTTTCTGTGCCTCTGTCGGGGCTTTTCGATTGACTTTATTACTCATCGTTCCATCCTTTCTTTTTCTCTTCTATTTTTTCTCAGTTCTCTGTCGTTTTTCCATTCTTCCATGTGCCAGAATAATCTGATCGATCATGCGGGATGCACGGCTTTTTGTGAGTGCTCCCCACTCCGGTTCGAGATCCAGCTCATGGTACCGGATCAGGTCCGCCAGATATTTTTTCTGTGCCTCCGTCGCCGGAACCTCGCGTTTCATTTTGGCCTTCAGAGGCGCTGCGGCAAACCATTCCGGGTGATCTTCCGAAAATCCTTCTTCCAGTTTTCGGAACAGTGCCAGCGTTTCCAGCACATCGTCCATTGCACGGTGTGCGTGTTCCCGCGGGATCTGATAGTAGCCGCAGAGTGCTTCAAGGCTTCTGCTCTCCAGATCCGGGAGGGCTTTCCGTGCAATTTTCAACGTATCCCACGCTTCTTTTTCAAAGTCCAGACGGGCATTTATCGCTGCCTGCTTGATGAAGCTGTAATCGAACAGAATATTGTGCCCCAGAAGCGGCAGGCCGCCGCAGAAATCCAGAAAGCCGCGGACAGCAGTCTCCACATCGGGCGCATCCGCAATCATCTCATCCCGGATTCCGGTGAGTTCCGTGATCCGCTCCGGCACTTTTCTGCCCGGATTGACGAAAGTCTCATACGATGCCGTGACCTCTCCGCCCTGCACTTTTACTGCACCGATCTCCAGAATCTGGTCTTCCTTTACAGAAAGACCCGTTGTCTCAAGATCGAGCACTACAAAATCTTGTATTTTCATCTTTTATTACCTTTTCTAGTATCTCATGTTCTTTTGAAATGTCAAGCGTAAAAAAACTCACTGCAGTCGATCATCTCCGCATTTCCCGTCAGCGGATCGCGCTTCTGATAATCAAACAGGAGTACCGTACGCGCCTTTTCCCCGTTTCCGAGCACATCGTAATCAAAAACTTCCACATGCGTCATGCGCTGCAGCTGCTTCCAATCGTATGTCGTATACGATGGCAGAAGTGTTCTCGTTTCGGCTTCTTTCTGATAAAAGTCACGCGACTCGTTTTTCCATTCGGACGGATCTTTTGCAAAGCGCGGCCGTGTCTTCATATTTTCACGCGCATACAGATCGAGCACCATCATCTGACGGAAGAATGCTTCGTCCTGCTGTTTTTCGTCCTGCAAAAACTCGAGCAGAATTTCATACCGCTGAATCCGGTTATGTGCCGCCTCACTGTAGCCCTTTGCCCGGTAGAAATCGCCGAGCTCCTGGAAGAAATCGAACGGGTTCTCATACAGACGCTCGATCATCGGCAGTGTGTGGACGAACTGGCCGCTGTTGTAGTAGACTTCCACCATCTCCTCCACGTCTTTGAGCTTCAGCACATCGTCGTACGGCAGCCATTTCGTGTACAGTACCTCATATGGTTCGCGCTCCTGATAATGACAGTCATATTCCTCGGTATGCTCATACATGAAAGAACCGCGCAGCACTTTCAAAAATCCCAGCTGTAACTGCTGCGGACGCAGTGCATAGACATCCGCAAACGAACGGCGGAAACTGTCATAATCCTCATACGGCAGGCCCGCGATCAGGTCGAGATGCTGATGGATGTTTCTTCCCTTCGCAATCCGGTTTACAATCTCTGTGACTCTTCCAAAATCCATCTTCCGGTGGATCGCCTCGATCGTCTGCGGATTCGTAGACTGAACGCCGATCTCAAGCTGTACCAGCCCCGGACGCAGGGTATTTAAGAGTTCCAGTTCCTCCTCAGTCATCAGATCAGCGGCGATCTCAAAGTGGAAATTCGTCACGCCGTTGTCATGCTCTGCAATGAATTTCCAGACCGCCATTGCATGGTCTTTCCTGCAGTTGAACGTACGGTCCACAAATTTGACCTGCGGTACTTTCTGTTCCAGGAAAAAGGCGAGTTCCTTTTTGACCAGATCCAGATTTCGGAACCGAAGCCGCTTATCAATAGAAGAAAGACAGTAACTGCATGAAAACGGGCAACCGCGGCTTGACTCATAATAAATGATGCGGTTCTCGAATTTTTTCAGATTCGCATACGGAAAATCCACCTCGGACAGATCCATGGCCGGACGCCACGGGTTGCTTTTGATGGCTCCTTCTGCATCACGGTATGTAATGCCGTGGATCTCTTCAAGCGTTTTCCCCTCCGTGCCGTTCTCCTGATTCTGGTAATACACTGCCAGTTCACGGAAGGTAATTTCGCCCTCACCCTTCATGATTCCGTCAAGGAACGGATACTGCTCCAGCATCTCCTCCGCGTGGTACGACACCTCCGGCCCGCCAAGCCAGATCTTCGTTTCCGGGCTGATTTTGTGATATTCCGTAATCAAATCTTCCACAATAGATATGTTCCAGATATAACACGACACACAGACGACATCCGCATACGCCAGAAACAGACTCCGCAGCATGGAATCTTTTGACTGGTTGATCGTAAACTCACGGATCTCCGGGAACACACCGGCTTTCTCCGCGCTCGCCTGCAGCGTGTAAACTGCAAGATTGGAATGAATATATTTTGCGTTGACCGCAGTCAGAATAATTTTCATAATCTTTTTAATACTTCTCCTTGCTTCCTCTTTGCATACCTTTTATACTACCACATTCTCGAACGAAAATACACCGCCATTCCCCAAAAAGCACAATTTTTTCACGATTTTCAACAAAACAGTTGCAATTTTCGTGAATTCATGTTATATTAACAAAGGTTTCCAACAGGAAATCCAAATGCCCAGATAGCTCAGTTGGTAGAGCAGAGGACTGAAAATCCTCGTGTCGCTGGTTCGATTCCGGCTCTGGGCATTTTTTGCTGCCCAAAATAGGATTCACATTTTTTTTGCCATAGCAAAATCCGGCAGAATTTCCTGTCTCCTATCGCATAGGTAAAGTAAAAAACTCTGCATCGCATCCCCGGAAATTCCCAGATGGATACGGTACAGAGTTTTTTCATCGCATGACTGCCCAGGAAAGCTTTTCGTTTTTACAGATCTTTGATGACTTCCCATGCCTCATCATCAAATTTTCTGTCCTTGAAATAATACTGTTTATCTTCTTCTGTAATCTTTTTTACCACACGGCACGGATTTCCCACGGCAACGCTCCAGTCCGGAATATCTTTTGTCACGACGCTTCCTGCTCCGATAACCACATTACTTCCGATATGTACCCCCGGCACAACAACCGTGTTTCCGCCAAGCCATACATTATCACCGATCGTTACCTCAATCCCATATTCATAAGCATAATTTCTTGCTGCCGGATGAATTGGATGACCAGCGGTATAAATTGCAACATTCGGCGCCATCATACAGTTCTCCCCAATGGTAACCTTTGCCACATCGATAATCATACAATTATAATTTGCAAAGAAGTTTTTACCGACCTCGATATTTTTTCCGTAATCGCAGTAAAACGGCGGATTTACAAACGCTCCATCTGTTTTTTTCTTCGTTCTACCTGATTCATGTTTTTCCCTTTTCTCCTTTTCTTTGTGCATATTGTTTTCGACGATTGCTATAGTATCAAAGGGGGCTAAACACCTTTTGACCTCAACATTATGATATGTTATAATCATATTATCTAGAATTTAGCGTTTTTTCAATGACAATATTCCGTATTTTTATAATTATTGTATTTTTTAACAAGACGAAAGAGGAGCTTTTTATGGTCAATGATCCTATAACAAAAATCATGCGGGATGCATCTGAAATCGTCCGTTACGATGAAGTCGGCATTCCGCTTTCTATTCGGGAAGGACTTCTTTCCGCCTACCCGAATCACAGGGCACTTTGCCACTGGCATGAAGACATCGAATGGGTGTATATCCGCTCCGGACAGATGAACTATTATATGAATGGAAAACGTGTGCTGTTAAACACCGGTGAAGCCCTCATGGTCAATTCCCGCCAGATGCACTACGGATATTCCGAAAACGGGCAGGACTGCGATTTTATCCGTATTCTGTGTCATCCCAAAATTTTCATCACGAACAGTGTTCTGTACCAGTCGTATATTGCACCGGTCCTCTCGAATCCGTCTCTGGAATATCTTCATTTTAAACCGGAGTTTCCGGAGGATACCGAAGCCCTGCAGCTTCTTCCTGAAATTCTCCGCATCAAAAAAGAGCATCCGGCCGCCTATGAAATAGAAGCCGCCGCACTTCTATCGCTTTTATGGTGCCGTCTTTTGCGCAGCCATCCGATGATGCCAAATGAGGCGGCCGCAAAACCGAAGGAGCCGGATCTTCTCGTACAGCGTGATATGGTGTCTTATATTTACAGCCACTACAGCGAGTCCATCAATCTCGACGAAATTGCAGCCGCCGGAAAAGTCTGCCGCAACAAGTGCTGTCAGATTTTCCGCCGTTATCTGAACCAGAGTCCGATCGATTTTCTGAACCATTACCGCCTGGAGGTGAGCTGCCATCTTTTAAACAATACGAAACTGTCGATCGCGGAAATTTGTACCGCATGCGGCTTCAATCATCAGAGCTACTATTCCAAAATCTTCCTTCGTACCTACAGCTGCAGCCCCCGGGATTTCCGAAAACGCACAGAAGAGAAAACATCAGCCGAAGCTTCCGAAAAAGACTGATTTTTCTTCCATTTCGCATGACTCTGCGCAGTTACCGCGTTTTTTGGTCAAAGCGGATATTCGCAATCCGCTTCGCTACTTGCTCATAACCGAATAGCTGCTTCGCAGCTTATCAGGAGTGGCTTGTACCACTCCTGATACAAGCAAGTCCCCACCCACTGCTTATTGCTTTTCGCAATGGAAGCAGGGGACTTACTTGATTCGGTTAAAAAAAGGATGATTTTTGCTAGACATTTTCCTGATCCCTGTTATAATAAAATTATAAAGGTGTTGCGCTAAACCTCACCAAAACACTATATTTTCCATTTATGTTACAAGGAGGATGACATGGTAAAAAAATTTGTCTACGGAACCCCATTTGAAACCGAAGCCGTTGTAAAAAAGATCCCCTCTTCTGAAGGAAACCCGGATTACGGTACCTTCTCCACCGAGAACGGCTTCTCCTTCACCACAAAACTTGCTGACGATGACATGGTATTCGGACTTGGCGAAGCCAACCGCGGTATCAACAAACGCGGCTTTCTTTACATCAGTGACTGCGCTGATGATCCAAACCACGTAGAGAGCAAAACCTCTCTGTATGCAGCACACAACTTCATCATCATCTCCGGCAAGACACACGTAGGATTCTTCTTCGATTATCCGGGCACCCTGCGTTTCGATATCGGCTACACAACTTCCGATACGATGACCGTTTCCTGCGAAAACGCAGATCTCTACGTTTACATGATCACCGGTGATTCCGATCTTGATATCGTAAAACAGTTCCGTGGCATTATCGGACGCAGCTACATTGCTCCGAAGTTTGCTTTCGGTTACGGTCAGAGCCGCTGGGGCTACAAAACAGAGGATGATTTCCGCACGGTAGTGAAAAAATACCGCGAAAACCATGTGCCGCTCGATATGGTTTACATGGATATTGACTACATGCAGGATTACAAGGACTTCACCGTAAATGAAGAACGTTTCCCGGATTTCGAGGGATTTGTACAGGATATGAAAAAAGAAAAGATCCATCTCGTTCCGATCATCGATGCCGGTGTGAAAGTCGAAGAGGGTTATGACATTTACGAAGAGGGCTGTGAAAAAGGCTACTTCTGCCGCCGCGAGGATGGCTCCTACTTCGAAGCTACTGTATGGCCGGGCTGGACTCATTTCCCGGATGTCTTAAATGCAGATGCCAGAAAATGGTTTGGTGACAAATACGATGTTCTCGTTTCCAAGGGAATCGATGCCTTCTGGAATGACATGAACGAGCCATCCATCTTCTATTCCCAGGAAGGCCTTGCTGATTTCAAGGAGACTGCAAAGAAATATGTGGAAGGTGACCCGGAGGTTCCGCACTACATGGTAGGCGGAAAGCTTCAGGCACTGGCAAACAACCATGAGGACTATAAACGCTTCTATCACAACGTAAACGGCGAACAGGTCCGCCATGACAAGGTACACAATCTGTTTGGCTACAACATGACCCGTTCTGCCGGTGAAGCTTTTGAACGAATTTCCCCGGATAAGCGAATCCTGATGTTCTCCCGTTCTTCCTACATCGGCATGCACCGTTACGGTGGAATCTGGACCGGAGACAACTGCTCGTGGTGGTCACACATCCTGCTGAACCTGAAGATGATGCCGTCCCTCAACATGTGCGGTTTCCTCTATACCGGAGCCGACCTCGGCGGATTCGGTGCAAATACCACAAGAGACCTGCTGCTCCGCTGGCTGGCACTTGGTGTTTTCACTCCTCTGATGAGAAACCATGCCGCACTTGGAACACGTGAGCAGGAACCTTACCAGTTTGAGCATATCGAGGACTTCCGCAACGTCATCGGCGTCCGCTACCGCCTCGTTCCGTATCTGTACAGCGAGTACATGAAGGCTGCTTTAAACGATGATATGTACTTCAAACCGCTTGCCTTCGTTTACCCGGATGACAAGCTGGCAAGAAATACAGAAGATCAGTTGATGATCGGTAATGAGATCATGATCGCACCGGTTTACACCCAGAATGCCATCGGCCGTTACGTATATCTGCCGGAAGAAATGATGTTTGTAAAATTTCTCGGCAACGGAAACATGTTCCAGGAGATTCTTCCGAAAGGTATCCACTATGTAGAAGTTGCCCTGAATGAGGTTCCGCTCTTCATCCGCAAAGGCTGCGCAATCCCGGTTGCCGATTTTGCAGAATCCGTACCGGATATCAAAGAGGAAAGCATCCGCATGGTCGGATACGAAGGCGCTTCCTATGAGCGTTATACCGATGACGGAGTTTCCCGTATCTGATACAGAAAACAGTTTTTGAATCATCTCCCCTTTTGCAGGAGCTTCCCGGAGCCATCAGGTTCCGGAAGCTCCTGCAGTTTTTTCACGCAAAAAGGCGGGAACCCTCTATGTTTCTCCGGGTTCCCGCCTTTTTTCTTTTCGCTTTATTCTGTTTTCGGCAACCGCACCTCTACGACGGCTCCGTAATTTTCATCCATATTGGAGCACGTAATGCTCGCCCGTTCGCCGTACATCAGCGCCAGGCGGCGTTTTATATTGGAGATGCCGACATGGTGACGGCCGTGGTAGATGATAGGCGTGTCGTTTTCGATTGCATCCAGTGCCTCTTTCGAAAATCCGTTTCCGGTGTCGGAAATACAGATATAGAGGTACTCACCGTCCTCGTACGTTTCATTTGTCAGATACAGGGAAATCTCGCTCTTCCGGTCCAGGGATACACCGTGTACTACGGAGTTTTCCACCAGTGTCTGTAGCAGAAGAGACGGAACCTTCCATTCTCCGATATCACCATCCGTCGTTGCTTCAAAGGAAAAGGCTTCTTCTCCGTACCGCAGCTTCTGGATGCGGATATATGCCTCAATGTGTTCCAGCTCTTCCTCCACATCGCGCTGCTTCTTGGAATCCTGGAAAATGTAGCGCATATAGTCGGACAGCACCGTTGTGATCTCAACGATCTCGCCTTCGTTATTCTTATCCGCAATGCCATGGATCAGGCTCAGGCAGTTCAGGAAAAAATGCGGCTTGATCTGTTCCTGCGTGTATTCCAGCTCGGCTTTCTGTTCGGCAAGCTCTTTTTCGTAGATTGCAATTTTCAATCCCTGTATTTTCCGCAGCAGTTCCTTGAATTTGCCGCTCACAGACTCCAGCTCTAACAGATTGTTGCTTCCATCGTCATTCAGACTCTGTTCTTTTTCCAGCTCCTCCAGTTTTTGTCCGAATTTTTCCAGCGGTTCCAGAATCCGGTGGTAATATGCTGTAATTTCCAGTGCGCAGACAATCAGAAGAACCGCGATCAGGACGACGAATGCAATCTGCATAATCAGTACATTCTCAAGAATACCTCCTCCCGGAAGAACCATAAGATTGATTTTTCCGACCGTGCCAAGCTGGTAGGAATAGACCGTCGCATTTTTCTCCTTTTTCTTTCCCGCTTTGGAAAAATCGATAATCTCATTCTTATATTTTTCCGATGTGTCTGCCTGCGTCATCACGCGCCCTCTGGCATCTACCATAAACGGAATGACATCATACTCCTCTGTTTTGGCGCGGATGGTCCGGAAAATCAGATTCAGATTGATGACGCAGCCGATAACTTTTTTGTTTTTCGCGTACCAGCCGACAATATAGTCGTCGTCGCCAAACGTAATCACGGTCCATTGTGTGCTGATCGAATCCTTGGATGTCATAATCTGCAGATAGGACATCAGCATCTGATTCAGCGTTGTCATTCCCTTACTCTCGGTAAACATAGTTCCGCTGTCCGTAATCAGAACATTGGCTTTCTGGCCGTAGACAAAGAAGGTCTGTATCTCATGGTAACGGATCTTCAGCACGCGGTTTCGCTCCCGCAGCGTCTGCTCCATTTCATAATACTGAGCATCTGTCGATGTTATCTGATCCGGGATTTCTTTGATGTTGCTGTCAGAATCCAGCAGATAGATCAGTTCACTGTTGATCTGCGACATATCACGGTTGATCTGATCGACATAGAGCTTTGCCGTATCGGCAATGTATTTATCTGCCAGCTTGCGGTTTTCCCAAACGCCCCAGAGCAGGCAGACAACAAGCCCCATCAGGACCAGAAAAACCGGAGTTCCAAGCCGCAGGGACGTATCCTTCATACTGCGTATTCGAACGCTATGCAGCATCCTTCGTTTTCCTTTCTGCCAGAAATTCATAAGCGCATCCACCCCTCCTTTTTTCTTTCTGCAGAGCGACTGCCGGACGCCGCACCTTACCGCGCAGCTCCGGCAGTCATTTTACACTCACGGAATATATTTGCAGCTATGTTCTTTGTAACACAGTCCATTATATCACATTTTTTTGCTTTGTCCATGCAGAGTCCGTGTTTCACATGGCAAGAACAGGATTCTTTGTTACCGTTCGCCTGCTACCGGTGAGCGGTAACATTCTCTTATTCAGAAAAAATGTTCAGCAGATGTTCTGTATCTGCTCCTTCCCTTACGAATACCGGAATGATATCCATCGGTGCAGCAACCGTTACGTTCTGTCCTCCCTCATACTTTTCTCCGGTCCATGCGTTAAACCATGCCGTTCCATCCGGGAGATAAACCTCGCGCTCCGTTATGTGATCCTCCATCACAGGTGCAACATAGAGATCCGGTCCAAACAGATAAGCGTCCTCCACATTCCAGCTTTCCTGATCGGCCGGGAAATCATAGAAAACAGGCCGCATCACCGGGGTTCCGTCCTCATGTGCTTTCTTCATCTGTACCCGGATATAATCTCTCAGGCGCTCACGCAGGAAAATGTATTTCTTTGAAATCTCATATGCCTCATCGCTAAAGCTCCAGATCTCATTGTCACTGCCGGATCCGATCTGTTCTGCACCGTAGCCCTCCTGTGGGTTGCGGTTTCCGTGCAGACGCATGACAGGGCAGAAGCATCCGTACTCAAACCAGCGGATGTACAGACGATGGAAATCCGGGTCATCGGTTCTTGCGCCGTGGAAGCCGCCGATATCAGTGGTCCACCACGGAATACCGGCAACCGCCATGTTAAGACCTGCCTGTACCTGACGTTGGAAGCACTCGAAGGTACTTACAATATCGCCAGACCATACGAGTGCACCATATTTCGCGCTGCCTGCCCAGGCAGAACGGATCAGGCTGATCGGCATGGTATCGCCTTCTGCCGTCATGCCGTCATAGAACGCTTTCAGATAATATTTCGGATAAATATTTCCGACCTCCTGTACGCTTCCGAGCTGATAACGGTAGTTCTTGAAATCATAAACGCTGTATTCCGGCTCTGCCACATCCAGCCAGAAGAGCTTGGCACCCTGATCATAATAATTTTTCTTGATCTTCTCCCAGACATATGTTCTTGCATCCGGGTTAGTCGCATCGAAGAAAACTTCATTTCCGCCGCAGAGCATCGTCAGCGGTACACCGTGCTCCGTGCGAACCAGATAGCCCTTCTCTTTCATCTCCTCGAAGTTTTCGGAATAAATGTCAACGGTCGGCCATACCGACACAACAACCTGAATTCCCATCTCCTTTAATTCGCGGCACATGCCCGGCACATCCGGCCAGTATTTCGGATCAAATTTGAACTCGCCCTGCTTCGTCCAGTGGAAGAAATCGACGACAATCACATCAAGCGGTACGCCAAGCTCTTTGTATTTTCTTGCTACAGACAAGAGCTGCTCCTGGTTCCAGTAGCGGAGCTTGCACTGCCAGAAGCCCATACCGTACTCCGGCATCATCGGCGGTTTTCCGGTCAGCGTCATATAATTCTCCTCGATCTCGGCAGGCGTATCACCTGCAATCACAAGATAATCGATTTCTTTCCCGGATTCTGTTACCCATTCCGTTCCATTATTCGCAAACATCACCTGTCCGACGCCCGGATTGTTCCATAAGAAGCCGTAGCCGATACTGGAAAGATAAAACGGAACACTGACCTGTGAGTTTCTCTGTGCCAGCTCCAGCATACAGCCCTTCAGATCCAGCTCATGCTGCTGATACTGTCCCATTCCGAAGATTTTCTCACCTTTTCTTGCTACAAACCGCGTTACAATACGGAAATTATCCCCGACGCCGTTGCTGTACTCGCGTCCCATGATGTTGAGCGGCATGCTTTCCTCATCGCGCAGACGGCGGAAATGCTCCTTTAACAGAACTCTTCCATCCTCATGATAGAACGTAATGACGCTGCCGGAATCGATCACTGCATGAAGCTTTCCATTTGTGATTTTTCCGTAGGAAGTATCCGTTCCCTCGTACATATTGGCAAAGGCTCCGCCTTTTGCTGATGGATCCTCAAAGATTTCAACCTCTCCCGCATGCGCGTCCTTTGCTTCCAGCGCCCAGTCGCGGCCGGTAAAGCTTCGATTTTTTGTCGCGCGCACACGCAGTGCATCTTTTCCCCACGCTTCGATGCAGACGGTCTCGCCATCGTAAGAATAAATTAACTTACCCTCTTTTTCCCAAAACATGTAAAAATCCTCCTTTTTTCAAAAACGGCAGGTCATTTCTGGCCTGCCGTTTCTCCTGCTGTTTTGCACCTCAGACATTGACCCGCCGGATCAACGCCTGCTTCTTACAGGTAATATTTTTTCTGTTTATTTTGCCAGATTTTCTTTGTATGCATTGTAAGCATCTGTCTGAATCTGGAGGAACTCATCAATACCCATAGCTTTCAGCTGATCGATGTAGGAATCCCATTCATCATCGATGCCGCCGTCTACTACCCAGTGAGCATACTGTGCTTCTACGTATTTGTAGATATCGGTTCCGATTGCCGTGATTCTGGAAAGGTCTTCGTCGGTATACTGAACCATCGGGAATCCGCAGTTTTTCTCAGTATCAACGTATTTCTCATTGATTGCATCATCGGCCAGTTTGACACCGTCGCCCTGATCCTCAGGAAGAGAAACTTTGTCATAGAAATCCTCGTTCATGTATTTCGGACCGAAATCACGTAAGGAGTTGGACCATGCAGAGGTATCCAGAGAAGATCCATCGCTTGGTACATCTACATTGTAGGTTCCGTCGCCATTGTCTGTGATCTGGCTTCCAACGGAACCATAGAAGGTCTGTAACGATGCAAGATCGGTGTAAAATTCATCTGCCCACTTCAGCAGGGTGTCAGGATCTTTACAGTCTTTGGAGATCATGAGCTCACGGTCGGAGATATCAAGGTAATTGGTTGCTGCTTCTACGTAGTGGTTTCCATCGTAGCCTTCTACTGCCTCAAGAGTCTTAAACTGATTTACGTTCGGACCAACCTGAGCGTCTGCAGTCCATCCAAAGATAAGACCTACCTGAGAACCGCCATCAGCCTGCTGTTTTGCTGTCTGCATGGAGCCATCCTGTGTGAAGTACTCTGGGTCAACAACGCCCTCTTCCCATAACTGACGCATCCATTTTACTGCTTCTTTGTAATTTTCTTCCATCGGCATGAAGACCGGTTTTCCTTCGCCATTCAGTCCCATGTAGTTTCCGTCACGGCTTACCATGGTTCCGAACGGGGAAAGGATGTGGCGCAGATCACCGCTTAACAGTCCGCTGCTTGCTGCATTTGTGATACCGATCTCATTGGTTGGATCGCCATCGCCGTCAGCATCTTCTGTCGCAAATTTAACAAGAACCTCTTCCAGTTCTTTATAGGTCTTCGGAGTTTCCAGTCCTAAGTTATCCAGCCATTCCTGGTTGATGCACATAACATCGCCGCAAACCTTCGGACGAAGCGGAAGCTTCTTCGGTAAGCTGTAGATTCTTCCGTCACGGCCGGTGCAGACTGCTTTCAGTTCCGGATCAGCCTCAAAGGCTGCTTTCAGGTTTGGCATATCTTTTTCGATCAGATCTGTCAGATCCAGGAATGCCGATTTGTTCTGTGCCATATCTGCCTGTGTTAAGCAGATAGATCCAAGGAATGCATCCGGGAGGTCTCCGGAAGCCAGCAGCAGAGATTTCTGCTCGGACCAGTCACTGTTGTAATAAACCTGCCAGTCGATGTTGATATTCATCTTGTCCTCGATTTCCTTCATGACGCCTTCATGCAGGAAATCGGTCGGCCAGGTATCGGTCCATCTTACCGTTGCAATTTTGTAGGTTGGGCGGTCACTGGTATCTGTCGTGTCACTGGCAGAAGATTCTGTCTTGGCAGAACTTGCTGCAGTGCTTCCACTCTTACTTTCCGTTCCTCCATTACTTCCACATCCTGCAAGCAGTCCGGCTGCCATTGCGGCCGAAAGAGCAACGCTCCAGGCCATTTTTGTTTTCTTTCGCATCATCATCTCTCCTTTATGATTTTTTATTTGCAATACTTCTCTCCTGTCCGCAGGATCAGCCTTTTAGTGATCCGAGCATAACACCCTGATTGAAGTATTTCTGCACTAACGGGTACATACACATGATCGGCGCGGAGGAAACCACGATGATCGCGTATTTGATGAGGTCGGCCATCTGCTTTGCCTCAACGGCTGCAGCGCCGGTACTCATGGCACTCATGGTCTGATTGCCGACCAGAATGCTTCGAAGGACAATCTGCAGCGGCTGCAGACTTTCGCTTCGGATATAAATCAATGCATTAAAGTAGGAGTTCCACTGTCCTACTGCTGCCCACAGGGCGATAACAGCGATAACGGCTTTGGAAAGTGGAAGGACAATCTTGAAGAAGAAGCCAAGATATCCGCATCCATCGAGCTGCGCCGCCTCCCAGAGATCCTCCGGGATACTGTTATTAAAGAATGTTCGTCCTACGATGATATAATACGTTACAACGGAGAACGGAACAACCATAACCCAGAAGGTATCCAGCAGATGAAATCTCTGTACTGCCAGGTAGGTCGGGATCAGACCACCGGTGAAGAACATCGGGATCAGATAAAATGCCGTGAAGAATTTTCTTCCATATAAATGCTTTCTGGAAAGCGCGTAGGAAGCCGGAATATTGACAACGAGTGTCACAAGCGTTCCCATAATTACGTAAGCAATCGTATTCCGGTAGCCGGTCCACAGCTTTGCGTAGCTCGCCAGCTGCTTATACCCTTTGAAGTTAACTCCTTTTGGAAGGAACATAATCTGTCCGTTGGATACGGCTGCCGGATCACTGAACGATGCAATGACGATGAAGTACATCGGATACAGGGTAATGATGATCAGAAGCACGCCGATCGTATACAGGATGATATCGAAAATCCAGTCTTCTCTGGATTTTTTTACTCTATTTGTTGATACTGCTTTTGCTTTACTCATATCTTTGCTCTCCATTCCTATGTAGGCTCAAAATTCTGTCAGATCAGTGAGGTATCACTCATTTTACTGGAAATGAAGTTGACTGCCAGAAGAAGAACCAGGTTGATAATGTTGTTAAACAGGCCAATTGCAGCGGAAAGGCTGTACTGGCTGCTCACAAGACCCATCTTATACACATAGGTGGAAATGATCTCACTTGAGGTACTGTTCAGTGTATTCTGCAGCAGGTAAACCTTCTCAAATCCAACGCTCATGACGCTTCCCATTCTCATGATAAACATGATGGTTGCCGTCGGCAGCAGAGCCGGAACATCGATGTGGATCATTTTATGCCATTTGTTGGCACCGTCCATTGTTGCCGCTTCATACAGGGTCGGGTCTACAGAGGAAAGTGTTGCGATATAGAGGATACTGTCCCATCCTACATGCTGCCATGCCTCAGACCATACATAAATGTGCGGGAATGCTTTTGCGCTTCCCATCAGGTTCGGGAGCTTGAATCCAAGCAGTCCGACCAGCTTTGCGATAATACCTGTACTCGGGGAGAGGAACAGGATCAACATTCCGGCCATAACAACGGTAGAGATGAAGTGCGGCAGGTAGGTTGATACCTGGAAGAACTTTTTAAACTTCTGTGCCTTCATCTGGTTAACCAGCAGTCCCATGATAACCGGAAGCGGGAATGTTACCGCGATGGTGTAAAGACTGATGATGATTGTGTTTTTGATGGTCAGACCGAACTGATAGGAGTTAAAGTACTGTTTGAAGTATTTCAGTCCAGCCCAGCTGCTTCCCATAATTCCATCCGCAGGTGTAAAGTTTTTAAATGCAATCACAATTCCGTACATCGGATAGTACGTAAACAGTGCAAAAATGATGATGGAAGGAAGCATCAGTAAGTATAATGGCCTGCTTCTTCTCACTCCCTCTACAAATCCTATAGAGCTCTTCTTTTTGGTTTTACTATGGTTGGCGCTCACATATCATCCCTTCTTTCCTTTAAATTTTTCGTAACTGTTCAGAGTCCCATCTCGATTTTTCTTCCATTTCGCATGGCTCTGAAACAGTTACCATTTTTCTTTTTCATGCTCTCGTTTCAACCGATGAACATATTATACAAAAAAGATGGGTGTTTTTCTATCATTTTCCGGCAGTCTGTATATTAAAAAAGAGATGTCTTTTCACATCTCTTTTTTAAGCAGAACGTTTTTTTGTTATTGACATCGTTTTTTTGTTATTTTTGTCTGCTCCGGTACTCATTTGGTGTACATCCGACCAGCTCCCGGAACGTTTTACTGAAATAAGAAAAATTTCCATAGCCGACTTCCATCGCAATTTTGCTGATCGGAAGTGAGGAACTGCGTAAATACTCCTTGGCCCGCTCAATGCGCCGCTCGGCAATATAATTCGGAAGCGACATTCCCGTTGTTTTCATAAAAATTTTGGAAACGTAGTCCTCTGAGAGGAACACTTTTCCTGCAAGCACGGATCTTGAAAGATCCTCGTTCAGATTCTGTTCGATATAGTCTTTTAGCTGCTCCACCACATTGTCACTGCGGGATTCGTTCTTTTTCTGACCTTCCAGCACATCAAACAGATAATCGATGAACGCATGGGCACCTACCACAGAGAGAACCGCCTCTCTCCGTTTCGTTTCATACTCTTCACTGTCAAAAATCTGTCCGAAAACGATATTGCTTTCTTTTAAATAAACATATATATTCTGTATCATTTCTTCAAAAAAACGACTTGTGAAATCTTTTCGCAGACCGCCGCTTTTCTCACGCTTTCTCAGATATTCCTGCAGCTTTTCCCGCACAGCTGCAAGGGAATCGGATCGCTCCATCTCAGCCAGATACGTTTTCCACGGCACTTCCTGATAATCACGCTCTACGAAAGACCAGCGTGTCTCATACAGAATCCCTGTTTCATCCGGCACTACATACTTTTCCATCTCTTCGAGCTGATCGCGGCTCTTTGAAATCTCATCCAGTACCGCCGGTTTTCCCATGTACATGCAGAATCTTGCCGGAAACGCGCCCGCCAGACAGGTCCGCAGTCCTGCCAGTTCCTCCTGCGTTCCCATCGCACTTCCGTGATTTCGCAACACAACTGCCCATTCCAGATCACTGACATGTACCACGGTTTCCAGTTGCATTTCTGTTGTTTCCACATATTCCGTCAGAACATTTGTAATCACAAAATTATATAAGCTGATCTCTTTTTTATAATGTTCCTTATCCGGAATTTCCAGTACCCGCAGCAGAATCAGACGGAAGGTCTCATCCGGAGTACAATATCCGCTCTTTTTTGCCCTTTCAATCCAATACTCCTCCTGCAGACACTGAACCAGAAGATCCTCCCAGAATTGCTTTTCATTCTCTCCTTTTTTCTCCTGTTTCTTCTGTTTTTGATGTTTTTCCTGCACAATCCCGACAATTCTGCGCAGCGCTGTTTCCAGATCCGCATTGGAAATCGGTTTTAACAGATATTCCCTTGATGACAGCTTCAGCGCCATCTGCGCATACTCGAAATTTGCATAGCTGCTCAGGAAGGTACATTCGATATCCAGCTTTTTGTACCGGATCCATTCCAGAAGCTCCAGCCCGTTCCCCTGCGGCATATCAATGTCACACAGCAGCATTTCAATCGGATACTCTTCCAGCAGCTTCTGCGCCTGGCGGATGTTGTTTGCCGTAAATACCATATCAATTCCAATTCCGCTCCAGTTGACGGTTTCTTCCAGCTTTTCCACCAGAAGCTTATCATCATCTACAATCAGAATACTAATTCCCATAGGTAAGCCCCCAATATATTTTTCTTCTTTTTCCTACAGAAAAAAAGCCAGCCGACAGACTCTTATTTTTCTGTCAGCTGGCCTGTTTAAAAACCATTATAACCTGTTTATTCTTTTCCGTCAAAGCAATAGGTACACATTTTGCATTTCGGCAGTCCGATCGACTCTACCAGATCGTCCAGACGGTGATACCTGAGGCTGGTGAAATTCTGACGGCGGCAGATTTCCTGACACATGGACTCGTAGCGGTCACTCTTCGGATCTGCATACTCTTCCAGTACTTTCTCTGCGTTTTCTCCCTCTTTTTCCAGAATAATCCGTCTGGTGATCAGATCCAGCTCGGATTTGGAGCGAGAGAAATTCAGGAATTTGCAGCCATACAACAGCGGCGGGCACGCCGGGCGGACATGAACTTCTTTTGCACCGCTCTGATATAAAAATTCCGTTGTCTCACGGAGCTGCGTACCGCGCACGATGGAGTCGTCGATCAGCAGCAGTTTTTTCTGATCGATCAGTGCCTGCACCGGGATCAGCTTCATTCGGGCAATCAGATTTCTCTGTTCCTGATTTGTCGGCATAAAGGAGCGTGGCCAGGTCGGGGTATATTTGATGAATGGTCTTGCAAACGGAACTTTGGACTCATTCGCATAGCCGATTGCATGGGCAATTCCGGAATCCGGCACGCCTGCAATGAGATCCGGGTGGACATTGCTTCCCGCATCACGTTTGGCAAGCATGGCACCGCAGTGATACCGCATCTCCTCGACATTAATTCCCTCGTAGGACGCAGTCGGGTAACCATAGTAAACCCATAGGAAGGAACAGATCTTCATCTCTTCCTGTGGCGGCACGAGCATCTCGACGCTCTCCGGTGTAATAAAGTCAATCTCACCCGGTCCGAGTTCATGGTAATCCGTGTAACCCAGGTTCAGATATGCAAAATTTTCAAAGGATGCGCAGTACGCTCCCTCTTTCTTTCCAATAACAAGCGGGGTGCGGCCTTTTTTATCGCGCGCAGCGTAGATACCGTCTTTTGTCAGCAGCAGCAACGTCATGGAACCGTCTACAACATCCTGCAGATGGCGGATGCCCTCCGGAATCGTCTTTTCACTGCAGATCAGAGATGCCGCAAGCTCGGTTGCATTGATCTGACCGGTGCTCATCTCCTGGAAATGGGTGCGGCCGTTGCCGTAAACCTCTTTTAAAAGCTGATCCATGTTGTTAATTTTTCCAACCGTGGTAATCGCAAAGCTTCCAAGGTGTGACTGGATCAAAAGCGGCTGCGGTTCATAGTCGGAAATGCAGCCAATGCCGAGGTTTCCCTCCATTTCTTCCACATCACGCTCAAATTTTGTACGGAACGGTGAATTTTCAATGTTGTGGATAGCACGTGAAAAGCCATTTGCTCCGTATGTCGCCATACCGCCTCTTCTTGTTCCGAGATGTGAGTGATAGTCTACTCCATAAAACAGTTCCAGTGTACAGTCTTTTCTTGATGCAACTCCAAAAAAGCCTCCCATTTGTCGTTTACCTCTCTTTTGTATTTTTTCTCCCTTATCATACGAAACGCATATGCAATTCGGGCGGTTGCCCTGTTTCCACAGTTTTTCTTTACACATACGCTCTGTCCTGTTATAGTGTAACACGATTTTTCCCGGATTGTAAAGTTTTTCTAATAAATTAGATTACAAAAATAACTTACATTAATAAATCATTTTCTGGCTGTTTTCACAAATTTTCCCGGATATGATCGATAAACTTCGTCGCAGCAAGGCTGAATGGCTGTTCCCTTTTCCAGGTAAACACACTGCGGCAGATGATCGGCGGATCTAAGAATCGTCCGACAATCTCTTCTTCCTTCCATAGCTCGGAAACGCCCTGCACCGTAATCAGATAACCGAGTCCCTTCCGAACCATTTTTGCTCCATTTGTCGGCATATTACAGGTAAATCGGATGTTCAGCTTCTGATAATATGCTCCGAACCAGTTGGTAATTTCATTTTGCACATCCTGTCTTCTTGGCAGAATCAGCGGAAGATCTTTTAAATCTTCCGGATGTACGACTTCTTTTTGTGCCAGCGGATCATCCGGACGCATCAGCACCTGCTGCCGCTCCCCTTCTTTCAGACGCACAAACTCATATTTTCCCACATCAACCGGCTCCAGAAGCAGTGCAACATCCATCAGACCACGATCCATCTGCTCCTTCAATACATCTGCGGTTCCCGTCACCAGATCGAACGTCACGTTCGGATATTTTTGGCTGAAAGTTTCGATCAGATCTGCCAGAACATTCACAGACCTTGTCTCTCCGCATCCGATTGTCACACGTCCGTCGATCAGTGCTTCCTGCTCTGCCAGTTCTTTTTCTGTCTTATCAATCAGCCCGATAATTTCTTCTGCCCTGCGGCGCAGCAGGACCCCCGCATCTGTCAGCCGGATTCTCCTAGTTCCCCGTTCAAACAGGATTACCCCCAGTTCTTCTTCCATCTGGGACAGCTGACGGCTTAGGGTTGGCTGCGTGATATGCAGGACCTCTGCCGCACGGCTGATGTTTTCTTCCCGTGCTACGGCAAGAAAATAGCGAAGTACTCTTGTTTCCATATGTCTCCCTCTCGTTTTATTTGTTTCGTTTTTTATTTCTTTCCTGAAGCATATTTGAAAAAGGCTTTTTGCAAACTGCAGAAATGTTTTTCAAACACGCTTTGCTTTTGGGAAAGAATTTTCTTTCTTCTACTATATCGCTTTTTTTGTTTTCTGAAAAGAAAGTATTGATTCTTTTTTTCAAGTATGATACCTTGAAATTATTGCGTACAGAGGTTCTGCGTTAAACTTAACGAAAATTTTCTGTACCTGCTTGCTATCTGCAGAAATCCGAAATAAGCATATCTTTTCTTTTTTCTGATTTCTTACGATGATTTTTTTATTAGGAGGGTTTTACTATGGTTTCACTTTTGCTGCCTGTCATTTATCTGGCATTCATCAGTCTTGGACTGCCGGATTCTCTGCTCGGCTCTGCGTGGCCGGTCATGTACCAGGAACTGGGAACTTCCGTTTCCGCAGCCGGTATCATTTCCATGATTATCTCTGCCGGAACAATTGTTTCCAGTCTGAACAGTGACCGGCTGAACACACGGTTTGGCACCGGAAAGGTCACCGCTGTCAGTGTTCTGACAACCGCTGTGGCACTGTTTGGTTTTTCCATCAGCCATTCTTTCTGGGCCCTGTGCCTCTGGGGAATTCCCTACGGTCTCGGCGCCGGAAGCGTCGATGCCGCTTTGAATAACTACGTTGCGCTTCATTATAAGGCGCGCCATATGAGCTGGCTGCACTGCATGTGGGGTGTTGGCTGCAGTACCGGCCCTGTTGTGATGAGCTGGGCAATCAGTCACCTGAACTGGAACAAAGGATATCTTATCATTTCCATTTTCCAGATTGTGCTGACATTGGTTTTGTTCTTAAGCCTTCCTCTTTGGCAGAAACCTGCCGGAGCTGCCGAAGAGGATACCTCTGTTCCGGCGGAGCGGAGTTTTTCCAGTCTGATCCGTGTTCCTGGTGTCAAAGAGGTGCTGATCTGCTTTTTCTGTTATTGTGCAGTGGAATCTACTGCTGGCATGTGGGCTGCAAGTTACTGTACGCTGTTCCGCGGTATTGATGCACAGCGTGCCGCAAGCTGGGCCAGCCTGTTTTACATTGGTATTACCATCGGACGTTTTATCTGCGGTTTCGTTACCATGAAGCTGAACGATCAGAATATGATTCGTCTGGGACAGTTTTTCATCGCCGTTGGTGCGGTTCTGATGCTGCTGCCGTTTGGCGATTCCCTTCTTTTTATCGGCCTGATCCTGATCGGACTTGGCTGTGCGCCGATTTATCCTTCCATCATTCATGAGACACCGGCAAACTTCGGTGCCGACTTAAGCCAGGGAATCATCGGCATCCAGATGGCCTTTGCTTACGTCGGAACCTGCCTGATGCCGCCGGTTTTCGGTGTTCTCGGCCAGCATATTTCCTTCGGACTGTATCCGGTATTCCTGATGGCCATTTTGATTCTGATGGTTGTAATGGCAGAGCGGATGCACCGCGTAACGGCGGAAAAGAGAAATTCTTATAAAGCCAACTATTAATCCAATTATTCTGCAGCAGAATGGTCCCCTTGGATCAAACTCTGATATACTTTTTGTAAATTTCGGAAATTTTTTCAAGCACGCTCCGCTTCAAACTCTTTCACCACATCCTCCAGCAGGTTTCTGATCTGCAGGTGCTGCAGACATACTTTCTCACATTTTCCGCATTTCACGCAGTCTGATGCCTTTCTGCCCGGTGCAGTATATACAAGATTGTGATAAGAAATACTGATACATCACGCCAATTTTCCTGTTTCATTCCTCAATCATGCCAAAGACATCTTCAATCTCGCCCATATACAGATAATGGAGATCGCCATCTTTATATAAAGTATCGCGCGTAAATTCCGGCAGATCTTCTTTCTCCATTCTGACCGCATAGATTTTTTTGCAGACAAAGGTCAGCTCTGCCTCTTCAAATCCAACCGCATTTCCCAGCATCTTCGGTGTCAGACTGGTCAGACTGATCTTATCCGGCACATCATTTCCCGATTTTGATCCCAGGATTCCAAGATCCTTCCGATATTTCTCTGGAAAAAAGCAGACCGTAAACTCGTCTTCCTTCTGCAGAATCTGATGCGTCCGGCGGCTTTCCCGGATAAATACGGTAATGATCTGCTTTCCTTTCTTTGGCGGTCCCCAGATCGTCCCCATCGTACCCCATCCGATCGTCATCGTATTATACTCCCTTGGCGTACCCGCAGTACACAAACCCCAGCGGTCATCAAAAATAGAAAACACATCATACTTTGCGGTTTTAAAATTCTCCATCGTAATGTTCATACTACATTCCCCTTTCGCTGATTTGCTTTGTTATCCTTAGCATACCGTACGGTAGTAACTACCGGGCAAGAACTTTTTTTCGAAGCCTTGAATTTTTATAAAAACAGGGAATTTTTTTATTTTAGAAATAAGAATTGTATGTTATACTAATGAACGTTGCCACTCCCAGACAGGCAGAGAAGGGAGGGTTGACAGTGCAAGAACTAAGTTAGCAACCACCAGTTCAACTGGTGGTTTATTATTAGCCCTCCAAAGGGCTATTGTTACTGCTCGCCCCAAAGGG
>NZ_JADNOP010000039.1 GCF_015557635.1 Fusicatenibacter saccharivorans | reverse complement strand
TATAATTGCAGCTGATAGATACTTAGATTATTTCACTACAATTATGGAGGATAGGTTATGGCAGGTACTCGCAAGACCCGCGTTCCGATGGTGGAACAGATCAGACTTATCAATGAATGCCGTCAGAGCGGCATGACAGATGCTGACTGGTGTCGTGAAAACGACATTGCAGTAAGCACCTTTTACAACTGGGTCAGCCGTTGTCGGAAAACAGCAGCGGATCAGATCCCAGCGGCGAATTATGGTCATCTTGAGGTTCCACGCCCGAAACAGGACGTGGTTCCCATTGACATTGTTCCGGAACAGCATACCGCATCGCAGATGCTAAATTCGAACCTTGACAATCCACATACGATTGAAGTTTCTATGAAGGATATCACAGTCCGCATCAGCAATGATGCGGATCCTGTTCTGCTCACCAGGACTTTTCGCATGCTTCAGGAGTTTTCATGTTAGGTGATGTTTCCGGACTTGAGAAGATCTACATTGTCTGTGGCTACACGGATATGAGGAAATCTATTGACGGACTCTGCACCGTTATCGAAGACCAGCTTAAGATGGATCCGTCGTCCAGTGCTCTCTTCCTTTTCTGTGGAAGAAGACGGGACAGGATCAAAGCCTTGTTCCGCGAACCGGATGGCTTCGTTCTGATCTATAAGCGATTGTCTGTCCGCGGCGGTTATCAATGGCCCAGAAAGCAGTCAGAGGTCCGGAATCTTTCCTGGCGGGAGTTTGACTGGCTGATGTCCGGGATTGATATTGACCAGCCAAAAGCCCTCAAAGCAGAATAAAAAGCTCGTGGATCCTGGCAGAAATCCTGCATAGAAAAATCCGGAAATCCCTTGTAAATTCGGTATTTTTCAGGCGTTGTTTTCCTTTAGTAAAAGCCCCATTTCTGGTATAATAAAGGAATCAAATCCGAGGAGAGAAACGATGGCTTCCAGTGCAAAAGATATCCAGCTTCGAGAGCTGAAAGATACCGTATCACAACTGAAAACAATGATAGCGGAGCAGACGGAACTGATCAAAGCTCTCCGTCTTATTATTGACGAAAAAACCAGTCATGAGAAAGCTCTTCAGGAACAGGTAGATTATCTGACAAAAAAACTCTTTGGTCCCTCCAGCGAGAGAAGATCTGATGATATTCCGGGACAGCAGAATCTCTTCGATGAAGCAGAAGTGGAACAGGATCCATCCCTGTTGGAAGGCGAAACGGTAATCCGGGAGCATACCCGTAAAAAGAAGGCAACACATGAGGAACTCTTCAAAGGCCTGAAAGTTGAAAAAGTAGTGGTCCCACTTCCGGAAGAGGATCAGATCTGTCCGGTATGTGGTACGCAGATGGTCCTGATCGGCGAGGAATATGTCCGCCGGGAACTGGAATTCATTCCTGCCACCTGTAAAGTGATCGAATACTACAGCCAGAGCCATGGATGCCCCTCCTGCAAGGAAGGACTCGGCGATACAGAAAAGCCTGTGATCGTAAAGTCTCAGGTTCCGCCAGCTCTGCTTGGAAAAGGACCTGCATCAGCAGCTGCAGCTGCATGGACTATGTACCAGAAGTATGCCAACGGGCTTCCACTTTACCGGCAGGAAAAGGACTGGAAGCAGTATGGGGTGCAGATCAGCCGGACGACCCTTGCAAACTGGATCATCTACTGTTCAAAGAACTATTTTCAGCCAATGTACGATTACTTTCATCGGGAGCTGCTGAAACGTAGTTTTGTGATGGCAGATGAGACGCGGGTCCAGGTATTGAAAGAGGAAGGACGCAGGGCACAGACCCAGTCATTCATGTGGCTGTTCCGAAGCGGTGAGGACGGACTTGCGGAGATCATCCTGTATGGCTATTCCCCGACCAGGAGCGGCAGCCATGCAAAGGAGTTTCTGGAAGGCTACAGCGGATATCTGGAAACGGACGGCTATCAGGGTTATAACAGTCTGCCCGGGATCAGGCGCTGCTCCTGTTGGGCACATATCCGCCGATACTTTATCGACGCTGTTCCCAAAGGGAAGCAGTATGACTACAGCCAGCCTGCAGTACAGGGAGTCCAGTACTGCAATCGGTTGTTTGCCATGGAAGACTCCATTAACAAAAAGTATCCCGGTAATTATGAAAAGCGGAAACAACTGCGTCTCGAGAAGGAAAAACCTGTTCTGGAGGCTTTCTGGTCGTGGCTTGACCAGCAAAAGCCCGTCCGGAATACCCGGCTGGATAAAGCCGTGAATTATGTTCTCAACAGGCGTGATATAGCGGAAACCTATCTGGAAGACGGGCGGTGCAGCTTTACCAATAATCTCAGTGAGAATGCGATCCGTCCGTTCGCAGTGGGGCGAAAAAACTGGCTGTTCAGCAGTTCCGTGGACGGAGCGAATGCCAGCGCAGTAGTCTACACAATGGTTGAGATGGCCAAAGCACATGGGCTGAACATCTACGGATATCTTAAATTTCTGCTGGAGAACCGACCGAGTAAAAATATGAC
>NZ_JADNOP010000038.1 GCF_015557635.1 Fusicatenibacter saccharivorans | reverse complement strand
AGCTTCCCGGCTTAACCGCGAACTTAAGGATTCTGAGAAAGAACGCAGAAAACTTGAAAAAGAATTACAGCGCAAGGAAAAGGCTCTTGCAGAAGCAGCTGCCTTACTTGTACTGTCAAAAAAAGCAAATGCGATTTGGGGGGATTCAGAGGACGAATGATCAGCGCCTCAGATCGCGAAAATGCTGTACTGCTGATCAATGAAGCCATTAAATCAGGAGCGTCTTGTAAAAAGGCATGTGAACGCCTCGGAATCACAGAACGGACTTTCTAGCGTTGGAAAAAGCGAAAAGCGGATACTGATTCCTATGAAGATGGACGTCCCCACGCAGATCATTCAAATCCTGCTAATAAGATACCCGCAGAGATACGCCGTGAGATCATAAACATCTGTAACAGACCAGAATATGCCAGCATGGCCCCCTGTGAAATCGTTCCGGCATTAGCCGATGAAGGTATCTATATCGCATCTGAATCAACTTTCTATCGTGTATTACGGGAAGAAAAAATGCTGAATCACCGTGGCCGTAGTGAAGCACCTAAGCATAACCGTCCATCTACATACAGTGCAACAGCTCCAAACCAGGTATACATGTGGGATATCACATATCTGAATGGTCCACATAAGGGTATGTTTTACTATCTGTACCTCTTCTCAGATCTTTACGATCGGAGTATCGTTGGCTGGGAAGTCTACGAAGAAGAAAGTGCCGACTATGCCAGCAGTTTGATCAAAAGGATCTGTTTAAAACAAGGTCGGCTTACTACAGAGCCATTAGTCTTACACGCTGATAATGGCTCCCCCATGAAAGGCGCAACAATGTTGGCGACCCTTTATCAGCTTGGTATAACTCCCTCAAACAGCAGACTGCGTGTAAGCAATGACAACCCCTATGCCGAAAGTCTTTTCAAAACGTTGAAATACCGTCCTAACTATCAGCCCAAAGGATTTGAAACATTGGAAAAGGCTCGGGAATGGGTCAGCCTGTTTGTAAAGTGGTACAACCACGATCATCATCACAGTGGTCTAAACTTTCTTACTCCTTATCAGCGCCGCAGCGGATTGTCCGACAAGATACTGTCTAAACGTAAAGAGGTTTACGAAGCTGCTAAAGCAGAGCATCCGGAACGCTGGAATGGACGTGCAACCCGTGACTGGAGTCTTCCGGATACTGTATATCTGAACCCGGATAAGGTACACGAACAATCCGAAGAAGCTGATGATCAGATGGCTGTTTCATAAAAATCTATTCATTCAAAATGATGGTGATCAGGCAGGATTCTGTGCCTGACGTGATTACCAATAAATGTGGATAATTTATTGATACTCACGTCAGGTACAGAACAATATTTGATAACCTGCAAGAACAAAAAATATATATTTTTACTGACAACTACCTTGACAATCAGCGCAACAGGCACCCCCTTGTTTGCGTGAGTAGGTTGATGTTCGCACTTCAATTATACATCATTCAGCGGAGGGTGTCTTTATTTTGTGCAAAATTTAGAATTTGCTCATTTATAGTTAGAAACTTAAAATAGCTATAGCAATGATTATTATTAAAAAGAACGGAGAAGAAAGTGAGTAAACAGAAGATAACATTAGTTATACCGTGTTTTAATGAACAAGAATCGCTTCCTATTTTTTATAAGGAAATTAGTAAGGTATTGCATAGTATGGAATGTGATTATGAACTTATATTCATAGATGATGGATCGAATGACGATACGTTAAAGTTGCTGAGAAAATTTGGAGAAAATGATAAAAATTTAAAATATGTATCGTTTTCAAGAAATTTTGGAAAAGAGGCAGCTATGTATGCTGGCTTTCAAAATGTTGATGGAGATTATGTTGCTGTGATGGATGCGGATATGCAAGATCCCCCGAGTTTATTACCTAAAATGTTAAAAATTCTTTGCACACAGAATTATGATTGTGTAGCTACTAGAAGAATAAGTAGAAAAGGTGAACCTCATATTCGGTCATGGTTTGCTAAAAAATTTTATAAATTAATTAACAAAATTTCTGATGCGGACATTATGGATGGAGCAAGAGATTTTCGCCTTATGAAAAGAAAAATGGTAGATTCTATAGTTGCGATGGATGAATATAATCGGTTTTCGAAAGGAATTTTTGGTTGGATTGGGTTTAATACATATTGGTTGGAGTATGAAAATGTGGCGCGTGTTGCAGGAAAAACAAAGTGGAGTTTTGGAAATCTGATTAAATATGCGTTGGATGGAATTATTAATTTTTCGGAAGTTCCATTAAATATGGCTTCTTGGTTAGGAATAGTAATGACATTTCTATCTTTTGTTTTTTTAGTGGCTATTATTGTAAGAAAATTAATTTTTAATAATTCTGTAGATGGTTGGGCATCTTTGGTTTGTATTATTGTTTTTGTTAGTGGAATTCAGCTGTTTTGTATGGGTATTATTGGAAAATATATTGCTAAAATATATATGGAAACAAAACATAGACCGCATTATATTA
Organism: Fusicatenibacter saccharivorans; assembly: GCF_015557635.1. Lineage (GTDB taxonomy): Bacteria > Bacillota > Clostridia > Lachnospirales > Lachnospiraceae > Fusicatenibacter > Fusicatenibacter saccharivorans. Next base: position 355 of record NZ_JADNOP010000038.1, on the reverse strand, counting down.
TTAAAGATTCGAATATAGATATTTCTGAAAAATGAAAGTGCAATGGTATTTGGAATGTATAGATTTAGAATGGAATTTTCGTTATACTTTATCAAAGACTGAAAAAGTTGTACTTTTGTGTGAAAAGATTTTTGATAAAAAATCATAATTAAAATCTTATTTTTGATATGAGTGAAAAGAAGCAAGTGGGTAAAAATTTAAAAAAATTTTGAAATGATTTTCAGACTATAAATGAGCAAATAACGAAAATTGCACAAAATTACAATTCCCAAAATCATCCTGCAATCATTAAAACATCCTTCAGCGAAGCTCCATGCTGGATCAACCGATAAATGGCCGTAATCCGTTCTTTCTT
>NZ_JADNOP010000037.1 GCF_015557635.1 Fusicatenibacter saccharivorans | reverse complement strand
CCCTTTGGGGCGAGCAGTAACAATAGCCCTTTGGAGGGCTAATAATAAACCACCAGTTGAACTGGTGGTTGCTAACTTAGTTTAATTGATCTGCGTATGCATTTTGCAAGTGTCAAACCGTCCGCTGAACGACTTTATACATTTTTGAATATGGAAGAGGAACGAAGTGGAAGTAAAAGAGTGGAAAAAGAGATTTCGCCAATATTAGAATTTAAAAATGTGAGATTTCAGTATACAAAGGATAGGGAAGTGTTAAAGAAAGTATCTTTTAAACTTGAGCCGGGAGAAAAAGTGGCTATTATTGGAAAAAATGGAAGTGGAAAATCAACAATTTTGGAATTACTATTACGATTTTATGAACCGGAAGAAGGAGAAACTTTATGTAATGGTGAAAATATAAAAGTGCTAAAATTATCAGAATACCGAAGCCTTTTTTCTGTTGTGAGTCAGAAATCAGCGTTGTTTTTGGGGGACATTGTGCAGAATATAGATTTGGAGGGGAAAGCAGACAGACAAAAACTGAATGAGGTACTAAGGAAAAGTGGCGTGAAAAAATACTTGCAACGTTTTCCAGAAAAAGAAAAAACACAAATAGGAGATGATGGAGCATTTCTTTCAGGAGGAGAAAGACAAAAGCTTGTGGTTGCACGGGCACTATTGAAAGATGCGCCGGTTATGCTTTTTGATGAAGCGTCCAGTGGATTTGATGTAGAAGCCAATGAATATCTTTATAAAATTATAACAGAAGAAATGCCGGAAAAATCTGTGATTTTTATTACACATCATTATGATAAACTGGAAAAATTTGATAAAGTATATTTGGTAAAAGATGGGTTTCTTACGGAAGTGAGAACTGGAAAAATGTAGAGGCGACTAGATTATAGTAGAAAGGAACAATATGGCAGAACTGGAATTAAAAGAGGTAAGCTATTTTTACGAGAGCGGCGGAAAGAGAATTGATATTTTGGATAAAGCCAGCTATTCATTTGAGAAGGGTACTCTTTACACGATTGTTGGTCCTTCTGGATCGGGGAAAACAACGACGCTGACTTTGGCGGGTGCGCTGGAAGAACCTAAGAGCGGCTGCGTGTGCTTTGAAGGAAAAGATATCCGGGAAATTGGCTATACAAGATATCGAAACAGCAAGATTGGAATTGTGTTTCAGGCGTATAATCTGCTGCCTTATCTGACCCCGCTGGAGAATGTGCTGGCGGCAATGGAAATTACGTCAAATCCGATTAAAAACAAAAAAGAACGGGCGCGGGAACTTCTGACACGAATGGGAATTACAGAAGATCAGATGAACCGCAATATCAATAAACTTTCAGGAGGCGAACAGCAGCGCGTAGCGATTGCGCGTGCGATTTCGACAAATGCAGAGGTGATTCTTGCGGATGAGCCGACGGGAAATCTGGACGTTGATACGGCGGCTGGCATTGTGAAAATTTTCAAAGAGCTGGCTCATGAAGATAAGAAATGTGTAATAGCAGTTACACATTCGGAAGCATTTGCCGCGGAGGCAGATGTGGTGGTACGGCTGGAAAAGAAAAAATTGCAGGATTAAACATGAGGGGGAGGGAAAGTTTTTATGAACTGGATCAAAAGAGCATTTCGCAGTATTTCTTATCATAAAAAAAATACAATTCTGATGTTTTTAAGTTTCCTGATTTTATCCATCCTGATCCTGTTTGGCTTATGTATCCGCGCGGCAAGTCGGGAACGGATATGGGAGATTCGGACGAGCATCGGAGGAAGCGTGCTTGTATCGAATGAGCGTCAGATATACAGTGAAGAGCCGCGCGGTGTGAATTCGATTTCACATCAAAAATATTTGGAACTCTGCGCTGATGAAAGAATTCGGTTTGGCAGCTGTAATACGGTGACAGCTGCTCTGGCGGATAACTTTACAGCTGAAATTATGGACGGACAGGAAGAAAATGGAACAGAAAATATTTATGTGGAGGGATCATCTGATCCTGTCGAGTATTTTAGTTCTGTTTCTTCTGTAGTTACACTGATTTCGGGACATGTACCGCAGAATGCAGAAGAAGCGGTAGTCAGTGATGGGATTGCGGAACGGAATGGACTGGGAATAGGAGATACCATAGCTGTTCTTTCACCATACACAAAGGAGCGGTATACATTTAAAATCAGTGGTATTTACAGTACGAACGAGGCAGCTTACAGTGGAAATGTGGTATATAATAACCCAGCAAATGCTATCTATACCCTGGATACACCAGTTTATGAGATGAATGAAAATGATAATGTAAAAGAAATTACATTGCAGTTGAAGGACCCGGAAGAAGGAAGAGCGTTTGCTGAAGATGCGAAAAAAATGCCGGAATATATCAAAGAAGAATATGATATGGACTATACGGTAAATGTTTCAGCTTATAAAGCGGTGGCCGACAGCCTGAAGAGCCTGGCAGGGATTTCGAATCTCATGGTGATAGTTTCCGTAATCCTTGGAACTATCACATTAAGTTTTTTGATTCTTATGAATTTGCGGGATCGCATGTTTGAGATTGGCATTCTTCTTTCTGTTGGAGAAACAAAGATGCGGATTATGCTGCAGATGTTGATGGAATCTTTTTGCCCGGTATTGCTGGCAATTACAGCGGGGGTAATTTTTTCTTATCCTTTGGCGAATGTGATAAAAATAGCTGTAGATCTTTCGAACGGTGTGCAGGCTGCAATTAAGACACAGCAGATTATAATATTGTATCTTTGTGGAATGGGGGTTGTGCTGGCTTCTTCTATGGTTATGGTATACCAGATTGTACGATATCAGCCGAAAAAGATTTTGATGATGGAGTAAAAAAAGAAATAGTCAGATAAAATACTGAATATGCAGAATTAACTATATTTTTCTAAAAATAAGAAAATTCGAAAAAAGGTGTTGACTTTTGCTTTTGGCGGTGT
>NZ_JADNOP010000036.1 GCF_015557635.1 Fusicatenibacter saccharivorans | reverse complement strand
TCTGGATATCTTGGTAATAGATTCATTGTTTGGTGGAAGCATCCTCCTGAGGAGTGCATCCTTTAATTCTGGACTATAGTTCATAGCGAAAGCTCCCTTCCTGTGATAGCTATATACTACCACAAAAGTAATTATCTTTCACTGACAACTATCCTAACACACAGGGGGTTGTTCGATTTCAAGCCCGGACATGAGCCAGTCGAATTGCTGCCAGGTCAATTGTTTTACTTCCAGCTGATTTCTGGGCCAGCGAAACCTGCCCTGAACTTCCATACGTTTATACAGCAGCACAAATCCGTCAGATTCCCAGAGCAAAGCTTTGATCCTGTCACAACGTTTTCCACAGAAAAGATACAGGGCACTTCGCCTTGGATCCATATGGAGTTGATCCTCTACAATAGCACACAGCCCGTCAATGGATTTCCGCATATCCGTTCTGCCTGTTACGATATAGATTTCATCGGCGGCTGTGATATCCCCTAACATTCCAGCTCCTTCACAATTCGAAGCGTTTGAGCCAGAAGCTGAGGATCTGTTCCATTTGGTATTGTTAGATGAAAGCTGCCTACAGACAGCTTCATTGACTCTGCTACAGAAAAGTTATTCCTTTCCGTAGCTGCCGGAATTACATTTAATGGCTGTTCATAAGGAATCGGGTCAGTATCATGAAACTCCACTCTGACAACTTCCTGGCTTTCTGGTGCGCGATAGGTGCGTCCAGTTGACGCCGGCAAATCCACACAACCTTTCTGACGCAGTCTTTTTACCCAGTTGTAAAAAGTTCCTGGCTTGATATCATGTTCCACACACCATTGATGATCTGTCAATCCACTTTGACGGCATTCCATGATGAGACGGTATTGTTCTTCGACAGGTATTCTTTTGCTTCTCATGAGCACACCTCCATAACTTGAATAGAGTAAAATGCTCGCATCTATCATTTCTAGCAAGAAAAGATGAAGTAAAATGCTTGCATTCTCTATTGATTATTATGGGATATTTTTTAGGGCAACACAATCCGTCGAATTATTTTGCACTTACAGAGTAACTTTGAGCCGCCCAGAAAAAGGGCGGCTCATTTTGAAAATCAAGGTACGGATGATTACCTACTTACTGAAAATCAAGGTACGGATGATTACCTACTTACCAAAAAACGCAGGTATTCGTTCTCTTTTTGAATACCTGCGTTTCTTGTTTTTACATATCGCTATGCAAACATTATTTTTTCTTTTCTGTTTTCTCTTCTACAACTGCAGAATCCGGTTTTTCAACCTCTGTGATGGCTGTTTTGCGCATCGGGATACGGCAGTTTTTGTTGTTTCCGAACTCTACGATGACATCATCGTCTGTGATGTCGATGACAATTCCGTAGAAACCGCTTGTCGTGATGACTGCATCGCCGACTGCGAGGTCATTCAGCATTGCCTGCAGTTTTTTCTGCTCTTTCTTCTGCGGACGGATCATTAAGAAATACATCATACCGAACATGATGACCAGCCACATAATTAACATACCGGTGCTCATGACACCGCTGTTTGCTGTTGTTGTTGCTAAAAACATTTTCTTTCCTCCTGTTATTCGACGTTCTTTAGACACACCTATCATAATACACAATCCGTATCAGATGGGCAAGTCTTTTTCGGATATTTTCCAAAAATTTCATATTTTATTTAAAACATCAGCAATTCTTTTACAAGCTCCTTTTTTATAAATAGTTGCTTTCAAAACATCTAATCTATTTTGCCTTTTCCCATCCTCACCTTTTGCTAGTTGTTTTATATATTCTTTTGTTTCCTGCACATTCTTGCTTACATAAAACGCGTTTGCAATTGTAGTTTCAATTTTTCTTACATCAGACAAATATATAACCGGTTTTCCCATAAGTAAAAACTCTATTACAATCGAACTATAATCAGCAATTAAACAATCCGATTGGACAAAAGAAGATCTGTATGAACAGTTTTCATCAAACATAACATTTTTTAAAGATTTTACTTGATTTTTATATTTTTCAACATCTTCTCTCGTTAAATATCCTTTTTTTATATAATTATCAAACATTAACGGATGTGGACGAATAATTAAGCTGAGTTCTGCGTTGTTTGAAAAGTAATTCAAAAGAAAATCTTTATACATTAAAAATGTACTTTTTTCATTATCATCTGCAGGTGTCGTCCATCTAGGAATCCACAAAAAAGTTTTATTTTTTTTACCTTTTCTTTCATCGTATGTTATCAAATCAAATCGTGGATAACCAATATTATAAACTATTCTCTTTCCATCTGCATTTTGACAATATTTTAATTTCGACTGACAATATTTATAGGTTTTAATACAATCGCAAAAAATATAATCTACAAAAGTAAGTAATTGTGTTGTAAATGAAGTCCTAATCATTTCTTTCCCGTCAGCATAACTCGATCCATACGGAACATAACATACTCTTGAAATCTTTGATAAATTTGCAAATTTATATTCCATAGGATATTCTCTTTGGTAAGGTAAACCAAGAAAAATAAAATCGAATTTATAATCCTCCAGTCTTTTGAATTTCTTTTTTTGATCATCATATGAATTTATCACTTCTGCACCATTAGCAATTTGCAAAGCAAATTTTAAATTTTGCTCAATAGTATTAACATTTATTTTATTTGTAGCATGGTCAAACCTCGGTAATACAAGTAATGTTACATCATATCTTGCATCTAAACACATATATTCAAAGATTGATTGCACCGATGGAAATATCTCTATCCTCTGAATAATAAAACACATTTTTACTTTTTCATTCATCGTATTGAAATTTTTTTTTTTGACTTAATAAGCATCTTTTTAAAAAATAATATCCCGAATTATAAAAATAAATTTTTATTTTTTCCTTGATTTTTCGAATAAATTTTTTGTTCATTATTTTTTACTCTCTCCTCATATAATATGTTTGTAAGCAAAAACTCGCAAACTTATTCCTTTTATTTTATCAACTATAAATGAGCAAATCCTAAATTTTGCACAAACTAAAGACACCCTCTGCTGAATGATGTATAATTGAAGTGCGACCATCAACCTACTCACGCAAACAAGGGGGTGCCTGTTGCAAACATTATACATCATTCCAATAAAATTTACAATTACCTAAAAACTTTAAAACTTCATCATTTTTTGTCGGATATCTATCTCCAACATGTAATGACCATTATTGTTTCTGTCTTTCTCCGTGGATACCGCGGTAAGACCGTTGACTTTTCTATTGTCAGCCAGCATCACAGAACAACGGTAGCTTATTTTCTGAATCACGGAAAATGGGACGATTCTGCATT
>NZ_JADNOP010000035.1 GCF_015557635.1 Fusicatenibacter saccharivorans | reverse complement strand
TGTAAAGTTTTTTAACTTTCTTCAATTTTAGTATTGACTTTTTATTTGCAGGCTAAAGTAACGAGAATGCGACGCGCAGTTTTCAAAGCTAATATTTTTTCCTTCTAATACAAGCCTTGAAAATTCAAGTGTGTCTACCTCTATCGTTGCTGTATCATTTCGTTTGTATGCTTTCGATTTATATAAATATGGCTTCTGAAGACCACTTTTTACAGTAAGTTTTATCGTTTGATCATTGTTCTGTAGTTCAAGCATATAATTTGGCTGAGGCAAAATACTGTCATTGATTTTATTTTCGATATCCAGGCAAGCCTGCTTTACATCTGGCAAGCCTTTTACATTTCCATCATCATCTACGCCAAAAAGAATCATTCCGCCATTATAATTCGAAAAGGCACTGACTGTTTTCAAAAAAGTATTCGTAATCGTTTCCTTGAATTCCAATATTCTTGTTTCACGCATAGCAATCATTTCCTTTCCCAGTCTTAATGGTTATATTATATGTTTAAATACGCGAAAAATCAATCGTAACTTTTTACGATTGATTTTTCAATTGATTTTGAGTGTGTTTTTCTGTTATTCTTCTTCATTTCCAGTAATCGCTCAAAATCTTCATTAATCACTTTTGAAATTTCATCAATTTTTTCATTTTGAATCATATGAATATCTGCATCCATACAATTTTCAATTGTTCCATTTTTTACAAACCAAGAATCAAATGCATTATAATCCAGCCATAAAGATTCCCGAATAATTTTGTTTGCTTCTTTTCTCGCCTGTGGCGAAATCGTTTTTGCATATAATAAATTATTTAACGTTCCCAATACATACGGGCTATGTGTTGTCAGTACAATCGAATGTCCACAGTTATTGACTAATGCAATCAATTCCGTAATATATTTCTGTGATTTCGGAAACAAATGTGACTCCGGCTCCTCAATAATAAATAGAATTTCTTTTTGTTGAACTAAGTAGTAAAACAATAGATTCAAAATCCAGACACATTCCTGCTGCCCCGAAGACGAAAAGTTTATCTTTACATATTTCCCATCCTCTAAAACAATCTGTTCTTCTCCATTGCTATAACGGTAAGTTCCACGCAGTATTTTCTGAGTTAAATCCAGTGCCTGCGCCACAAGTCGCGGTGACAATCCAGAACGCCCCGATGAATAAGCCAAGCTCTGCAGCCCCTCTGAAAATTCTGGTTTTAATCGAAGTATCCTCTCCAGATAATCTTTTGTGCAGGTATCCAAAGATCTTTTCTGCATATCATCCATTGTGGCATAAATATAACTCAATTGCTGAGAAAGCAGCGTAATCATACTGCGTCCTGCCGGAATATAGACGACAGAACAAGAATCCTCAAAAATCTCATATAAATTCTTTTTAAAAATCCTCAGATCCTCTTCAGAGATTCCCAATGGTGTTACAGAAAGTGTATGGTTATTTGCTTTCAAAAAACGAATCAGTTCATTACTCATCGTGATCCAAATGTAGTTTGGTGTAGAATATCTGCTATCATTTTCCAAAGAAATTTTAACATAGCATGTCTTAGTAAAATGATATTCCATGTACATGTCGTTTGGCATGCCCCATGATGATCCAAAGGTTCTTAAAAATTTTTCACGCAAATAATTTTCAAGAGCTTTTCTCAAAGTAATTCCATGTTCTATACTAAGAGTACTTTTCACTCCATATACAGGTGTCGCATCCAATGCCTGCGATTTTGCAAGCTCGATGATATCATCTTTAATTGTTCTAAAATAATAAATTGCTTTGGCAATTGTACTCTTTCCAGATGCCTGAAAACCCGTAAAGTTCATAAATTTGGAACACTCCAGTTCACAGGTCTCAACAGGACCGAGTTTGTTGATAATTAATTTTGGCAATGTATGTTACTCCTTGTCTCATTTATAATAGTTATTGGTTTAATTGGGTTTTGAAAAACATTTTTCCTCATCATATTCTTACATGAAATCTAGCTAAAACATCATTCTTAAGGGATCATCATAAAATCTTTCCATAGATTTTTCTGGGCTGGTATGATATATTTATGTTTTCTTTAGATTTTTTATTTTCTCTTTCGAGTACCAGACCCCAATGTGGCATTGTACGATCGGAAAAGCTCTTGCTTACAGTATAAATCAGGAAGATTACCTTCATGTGTTTTTATCGGATGGGCATGTTCCCATGGATAACAACTATGCCGAACAGGCAATCCGGCCTTTTACCATTGGCCGAAAGAACTTTGTAATGATCGAATCTTCCAACGGTGCAAAGGCAAGCGCGCTCCTGTACAGCCTGGTTGAAACTGCAAAAGCAAACAGGATAAATACCTTCGAGTATTTCAACCTGCTGCTTACTGAGATTCCACAGTATATGAATGACAAAGATCTCCGATTTATTGATGATCTGCTTCCATGGTCACCCAGAGTTCAGAAAGAATGCCCAAGCCGATACAAAAAGTCTTGATTTTTCAGTGTGCCTTCCATTTCTATAAAGTTTGCTCATCCCCCGCTAAAATGCGGGGATTTTTAATACCCAGTACTCATGTTTGAGGACTTACGTCTTTACGGAAAGCGACTACAAAACAATATTTATTTCTAAAAAGAGATTATTACCCTTTCGGTTTATTATTGAAAATCCGACTCTACTAATTCTCTTAATTCTATTCCATGTCCATTCATCTTATATTTAATCAATCTGCTAATACGATTATCGCAAGTAACAAAAAATAGTTGTTCCATCGTTTCTTTTGAAGATAACTGATATTTTAGTAAATCAATAAATGCCAGCATATTAACATCATCCATACATGCTGTCAAATCATCAATAAAGAATATTTTCATCTTCTCTCGTTCATTTCTAACATTAATACCAGCAAAAAAATATGCAAGCAGAAAAACACTTATCTGTCCATTACTTAAAATATTTACTATATTTTTTCCTTTATCATCAACTAGCGATATTCCTCCATTTTCATGCACAATATTTATTCCATCATTGTCATTTATTCTAACTAGTTTATTGTAATACTTACCGAGGGTCGGACCTACCTTCTGATACTCATCTTTCGAAAGTTTTTCCACAATATACCTTATTCTTTGTGTTCTCTGAGTCGCTTCATTTTTTAATTTCTGCAACTTGTCTATTTCATCATCAAGTTTCTGATTTTTCTTCCTTTCTTTTTCTAATTTTTCGCGCAATTCCGCTAGCGACTGATTTGCAAGAATACTATCAATTGAATTTATTTTGGAAACAAATAGATCATATGAAAAATCTATAACGTCATACGATTTCGATATTAAGTTTTTTATCTTTTCGTACAACTGTTGTAATGTCTCCTCAGAAAAAGAATACCCTAATACTGTTAATATCTTTTGATATAACTCTGTTGCATTTTTCTCTTCTGCTTCTGAAAGAATTTGTTTTTTTATAGTCTTTTGTAAATTTCCCATGTTCTCATTATTGATAGATTCAATGGAAATCTCTTTTCTCATACCCTGTATTTTTCTGACAGAATCAAAATACGGTTTAAGTTCATCATTTAATTTTTTTAATACACTGATTTTCTCTTCAAATATCCCTTTTTCTTTATCAACAATTCCTTTTGCCTTCGCTATCAAATACTCATACAGACTTTCGATTTCTTTCTGTAGATTTGTTTTCTCATTTTCTTTTACTTTTACAAGTTCTCCATTTTGTTGGATATATTTATCTGTCTCTTTCAGAATTAATTTCTCATCCATTGTTGCAAAAATACCCGATCCACATATAGGACATCTTGCACTACCATGTTTTATCAAAACATTATTTCTATAATCAACTATTACCTCTCTAAGTTAGCAACCACCAGTTCAACTGGTGGTTTATTATTAGCCCTCCAAAGGGCTATTGTTACTGCTCGCCCCAAAGGG
>NZ_JADNOP010000034.1 GCF_015557635.1 Fusicatenibacter saccharivorans | reverse complement strand
CAACTGAAAGCTGAAAATCAAATGGAATGGGTGCGTCAGATGAACGCTTGCAAGGCACAGGCAGAGGAGATTGTGAAGTTTGAGCTGATATATGATTGATACTGAGAGCGCCCGGACGAAAAATGTTTAGGCGCTCTTACTGTATGAATAAATTGTAATTTTCCCATGATAAAGAAGTAAATGTTGTAAAGGAAACTTGACAAGATGAGTGTGTCATGCTATAGTAAGTTTGTAAAGGAAACTTGTCATGCAAGGAGGCGTTTTTTTGAAGAATAAAGTTGAGCAGTTACGAAAGGAGCGAGGATTAAATCAAGATGATTTTGCAAAAATGCTTCGTGTTTCAAGACAAACCATTAGTTCAATCGAAACAGGAAAGTATAATCCATCATTGGAATTAGCTTTTGCAATTTCAGACTTTTTTGGCAAACGAATTGAAGAAATCTTTATCTATGAAAGAGGTGCAGAAAATGAAAAAGAGTAATTTGATAATCGGGATACTATATGTGCTTTTCGGCATGGCTTGTTTGATTGTTGCGCTGTTGATTGAAACAAAGTTAGAGGGCATTTTATGGGGCTTTGCGGGTGCAGGTATCTTCCCCGGAATTATGATGATATGCAAATATTTTTATTGGAGTTCCCCCAAAAATAAAGAGCGATACGAAGAGCGTTTGGAGAACGAACGAATTGAACAGCATGACGAGTTGAAAACAAAAATCAGAGATAGAGCCGGAAGATATACTTACAGCTTAGGACTGCTGGTTGTTTGTTTCTCCATTTTGGTTTTCGGTATTCTCGGAGCATTGGAAGTCATTGATAATGCTCGCATGATTGTACTCTATCTCGGCGGATATTTACTGTTTCAAGTTATCGCAGGAATTGTCATTTTTAATAAGCTGATGAAAAAGTATTAAGGAAAAATCCCTTTAGGAACTAAAGGGCGCACTTCTATACTCTCCTATCGGGAGTATGTGCGTCCTGCGGAGCTTCATTCCCAGTCAGCAGAAGAAAACTGCCCGACCGAGAATGTTTCGTCACTTCGTTCCGTCAAGGGAGCTACACTCCCTTGCGCCGCTTATGCGGCTATCCCTTGTGGACTTGCCGTCTGCAAACGGTTTTGACAAACCGTTCGCCGCCAGCAAGTTTGAAAAAGGACAGTTATGCACTGGAAAACATATCTGCAACTTGAAGTTGACAAAGTGCATTTCCCGAAAGATAGATAATGACACCTCGCTTTGGTAGAATTATGCTATCAAAACCAAAGGAGGTATCACCTATGAATTTAGGAGAAAAAATCTACAAACTCAGAAAAGAAAGAAATCTCTCACAAGAAGCACTTGCAGAGTTTGTGGGAACAACCCGACAAGCAATCAGCAAGTGGGAGAATAATCAAGGATATCCAGAAACAGAGAAACTGCTGTTGCTTTCAAATGTCTTTGAGGTATCTATTGACTTCCTACTGAAAGACGAAAAAACGGAAAGTAGCGCAGATGAAAAAGACTATTATGTAAGTAGAGAAATGGCTGTTGGCTATATCGCCAACGAGAAAAAGACTTGCAAATATTTTGGTGCCGGATTCGCCTTGTTTGCTTTAGCTGGAATACCCTACACCGTGTTTCAGACAGCGACTGCATGGAAAGTGTTGGGTATGTCCATTTGCATACTTGCAGGAATTATTGCACTTGTCACATCAGCATTTATCCCCAAAGATGAATACAAAGTTTTGAGAAAAGAGCCGTTGATTTTTGATTATGATTTTTTAAAAGGTCTTGCAAATGAATACCAGTCGCAAAAGAAAAAATATGTGATAGTGGCTATTGCCAGTACCGTTTTGTATATCGCAGGGTTGCTGTTACTTGTGTTTACGGTGCGTGGAAATACTCTGTGGAAAGATTACCATGCCTTTGCTTTTTTAGCTTTAGCAGTTGGAATATTTGGCATGGTGTTTTCTTCTGGAACGATGGCAACTTACGAAGTGTTAGTGCATAACGATAGCTACTCAAACCGCTTTTGGTTTAGGCTTAGGCGCAAAGTGCAATCAAAAATCGATAGGTGGTAACACCTGTAATTAAATACAGAAAATCAGACCGTTGACTGGTCGCACTATGCGAAAAGTTGACGGTCTTTTTTTATCCCCAAAATCAAAAATAGGAGGTCAATCACAATGACAAAACCGAAAACCCTTGACCAGCTCCGAGCCGAAAAGGAACGGGCCGAGACGCAGCTTGCACAGGAACAGCACAAGCTCAACCGTCTTGAGAACAGAAAGAAATATCTGGAGAAAGGCGAAAGGCAGAAACGCACCCATCGTCTTTGCAATCTGGACGGCACGATTGAGAGCCTTGCCCCGGAGGTCAAAGATCTCACGCGCACCGAAATGACAGAGCTGATGGAACAAATCTTTTCTTTGTCCGAAGTCCAGCGAGCCGTCCGTCACATGACGATTACCCACATCAGCCAAGCAAACAGAGAAAAGGAGTTGAAAGCCGATGGCACTATTTCATCTGAGCGTCACGCAGACTAAGCGAAGCGCAGGACAGTCCGCTATCGCTTCTGCTGCCTACCGAGCCGGGGAGCGATTGTATAGCGAGTATTACGGCGAATACAGCGACTACACCCGCAAGGGCGGCGTGATCTGCTCTGACATTCTCTTGCCGTCCCATGCACCGCCAGAATACGCAGACCGCCAAACCCTATGGAACGCCGTGGAAAAAGCCGAGCGTGGAAAGAACGCCCAGCTTGCATACAGCTTTGACATTGCCTTGCAGAATGAATTTTCCCTTGAGGAAAACATCGCTCTTGCAAGGCAATTTTTATTGGAGAACTTTGTGAGCCGTGGCATGGTGGTTGACTTCGCCGTACACCAGCCAGACCGGGAGGACGGCGGCGTACCCAATCCGCATTTTCATGTGCTTTGCCCCATCCGCCCCATCGAGCAGAACGGCAAATGGGGACTAAAGCAACGCCGGGTGTATGAGCTGGACGAGGACGGCAACCGTATCCGAGACGCAGACGGAAAGTTTGTGTTCAACGCCGTTCCCACTACCGACTGGGGCAGTCCCGAAACGCTGGAACATTGGCGTGAAGCATGGGCGGAGCTATGCAATGCCAAGTTTGCGGAAAAAGGTATTGATGTTCGTATCGACCACCGGAGCTATGAGCGTCAGGGCGTGGAGCTTTTTCCCACCGTCCATGAGGGCGCAACCGTCCAGGCAATGGAGAAGAAAGGCATACGCACCGAGAAAGGCGAGTTCAACCGCTGGATCAGAGCCACCAATGCCGTTATCCGGGACATCAAGAAGAAAATCGCTCTCCTGTTTGATTGGATTGCCGAAGCAAAAGCGGAGCTTGCCAAGCCGCAGGCACCCGACCTTGTTTCGCTGCTGAGCGCCTATTACACCCAGCGCAGAGCCGGGGCATATTCGCAGAAAGGCAAGGTCAGCAATCTAAAGGAGATGAACGAGACTTTCAATTATCTCCGGGCAAACGGCATTTACTCCCTTGAAGATTTGGAAAGCCGTGTCAGCGAACACAGTGCTGCCACAGAGAGCTTGAAGAAAACGCTGGACGAACAGACCGCCCGAATGAAAGCAATTAAGCAACTCTATGACAGCTCCGCCGCTTTCCAGAACTTGAAGCCTGTCTATGACGGCTTGCAGAAAATCAAGTTTGAGAAGCCCAGAGCCAAGTACAAGGCAGAGCATGAAGCGGAACTGATACAGTTCTACGCCGCCAGACGAAAGCTGACCGAGGAGTTCCCGGACGGCAAGGTGGATATGAAAAAGCTGTCCGACGAGTATGACGAGCTGGAACAGGCACACGAAAGCACCTACGGCGAGTTTAAGGCTGTCAGAGACGATTTACACCGCCTTTGGAAGGTCAAGTCATGTGTAGATACTGCCGCCCGATTTAACGAGCGTACAGAGGAACAAAAGCTCCAAAATCGACCCCAAACACGACAGAAAAAGGAGGAACTATCCCGATGAATTATACCCAAGCGCAGATTGACCGGGCAAATGCCGTCAGTCTGGAAGATTTTCTCCGCACACAGGGAGAGACACTGATAAAAAGCGGACGAGAATACCGCTGGAAAGAACATGACAGTCTGACCGTCCGGGGAAACAAGTGGTTTCGCCACAGCCAGAGCAAGGGCGGCTATCCCATTGATTTTGTCATAGAGTTTTACGGCAAGTCCTTTCCCGAAAGCTGACAATTATCCAGGGTAATCCCGGCGAGGGCAAGACCTACTTTGCCATGCGCCTTGCGGCGGCTTGCACCAATCGAAAGCCTTTGCCCGGTATGGAGACACTTGAACCTTTCAATATCATCTATCAGACCGCCGAGGACGGTCTGGGCGATACGGTCAAGCCCCGATTGATGGAAGCAGACGTAGCCCTTGCGCTGTAATTCTTTTTCAAGTTTTCTGCGTTCTTTCTCAGAATCCTTAAGTTCGCGGTTAAGCCGGGAAGCT
>NZ_JADNOP010000033.1 GCF_015557635.1 Fusicatenibacter saccharivorans | reverse complement strand
GTCTTGCGAGTACCTGCCATAACCTATCCTCCATAATTGTAGTGAAATAATCTAAGTATCTATCAGCTGCAATTATAGGGGAAATCTAAGGATTTGAAAATCCGCAGGAATACTTGGCGCTTACGAAAATACAAAAGTTCAGGTTGCAACTGAAAATGATAAAATATTGAGAGTGTGTTATGGAGATTATATGCAACTTCCAAAGAAAGAGGATAGAGGAGCTCACCATAATACCCAGATATATTATGATTCGGATCGGGATTATAAAACGGCTCTAAAATCTGGAATACCGCAACGTTTTTTTGAGGGGGAATATGAACTGGGAAAATTTTAAAATTAATAAACAGGTTACATTATTAAGGCAGATTTCTTGTACTTATTGGAACATAGATTGGATTGAAACATATAGAGACGCAGACATGAGATCACAGGTTCGAATCCTGCTGTTCTAACTCTCTATTGAATGAAGAAATATCTATCATATATTTTTACAAAACGTTTTATAGAAATATGGGACGTTTTGTAGTATGATATAAAGAAAAGTATGTAGGAGGAAGCATATAAAGATGAAAGAAGTGTCTAAAAGTCCGCTTGAAGTTTCAAGGGATAAAATAAAAAGAACGTTATTAAATACCATGAAGACGGACTGTATGGAAACATATGTGCACATCGAAGAGTCTAGATATCGTCCTGATGGTCCTTTTCAGAGAGATTATGCAAGAATAATGTATTCTTCTTCTTTTAGACGTTTACAGGGGAAAATGCAGCTTCTTGGAATAAGAAATGATCAATTTTTTAGAAATAGGTTGACACATAGCTTGGAAGTTGCGCAGATCGCCAGATCTATCGCAGGGACTATACAATATGATGCTGGTGAAAGTTATATAGTTGAGGCAGGTGCTTTAGCTCATGATTTAGGAAACCCGCCATTTGGACATGCGGGAGAGAGATATCTTAATGAAATGTTTCAAGATATAGGAGGGTTTGAAGGCAATGCACAGACATTGAGAATTCTTACTAATATTGAAAAAAAACGTCCAGAATTTAGAGGCTTGAACTTAACATATAGAAGTATGTTAAGTGTTGTAAAATATTTTAATAAGTTTAATGCTGAAAAATTTAAAAATGATAAAAAGAGTCAGAAATTTATTTATGATGAAGATTATGACTTACTTAAGAAGTTCGTTGATGAAAATGCAATTAAAGTAAGAACGTTAGACGTCCAAATTGTGGATATTGCAGATGAAATCGCATATGCAGCGCATGATTTAGAGGATGGATTAAGAGTAAAAGCATTTACAATTGATGAAATATTGCATGATTATAAAGCAAAATATGGAGAGACTGAATCATATTCTGTTTTTGAAGAAAATGTTAATGAGGCGCGAAAGAAAGCTGGATATGGTACTAATAAGATTGATTCAACACAATATTCTAAATTGTTTAGACAAGAATTAGCTTCAAGATTAATTAACTTGGCGTTAAATGATATTGACTTGGTTCCTGTTACAGATGACATGAGAAATAAAACTAATACAATGCAGACTGAGGAATTAGGATTTAGTAAATATGAAGAATTGATTCATGGATTGAAGGATATTGTGTTTAGATGTATTAATCACAATGATGATGTATATCATTATGAACAGCAAGGAAGAAAGGTAATTAAATTTTTGAAAGAATTATATTCAGAAGAAAGAATGTATTTACCTCCAGAATATAGAGCAAAAGAAATTATGGAGCAATATGAAGATTTAAAGGATGTAGATGCTAATAGATTACAAGACAGATTGATTTGTGATTATATTGCTGGTATGATGGATTCCTATGCAATATCTGTTTATGAAAAATTTTCAGGACAAAAATTTATGTGAGAGTGATTGAAAAATGAATAAATTGATGGGATTTTTGGAATTGAAGGAAATGAAGCTACCATCTGTTCCATGGAAACAATATACAGGAAAGGAGAATTTTGAAGATAGATATTTATGGACTGTAAGAAGTGCTGTATATCGTGGAAATGATTTGAACTTACCGCGTTCTATTGGTGAATCATCGAAAGTATCAAAAAAATTTGCTGATCAACTTTTAAAAGAGATGAATAATAATGGAATTGTTATCTATTATCCATATTTTATTGCAAATAAAAGTGGAACATTAGAAGTAAGAAGTGATAAAGTAATTATAGAAGCGGTAAAAGATGATTTATGGAATTTGGTTACGTATTCTGAGAGAGAAGTGACTATAATTACTGATATAGATGGTAATAAATCAATAATTGGAAATGCAAACTTTATAAGTAATGAAGAATTGGATAGTCTTAGTAAGCACATTCCTGAAATTCGAAAACTGTTTAGGAATGATTTGCTTCAAGGCAAAGCTGCTTTATTAGAATGGAGTTTTGCGCAGTCTTGTAATGCTAGTAAAGAGCCAATAGGTGAAAAATATTTAGTGTTTTATGAAGCACGTACAGTGTAAGTGTTAAGGTAAGTGACATTGGGATCTGACCGTGCGTCCAGCAAAGGGTATATAGTCCGGTGGGTGGAAGCCCCATCAAATAAGCTGCTAACCACAGCATTTGAAGCGAGTCTTGAGTCTGCCGCGGCAACGCTGTAGGCTAAGCGTAGACAGCAAGGTAACAGGGATAGCTAGTGAGCGCCGAAATCCCAAAAGAACCAGAGGGCCGACATCGTGGTCAGGATGGAAGGCAACATATGTACTTATCGTTATTTTACTTGACTTTGCAGATTATCTGATTTATTATACTCGTAAAGAAGTAACTTACGAGTTACTAACTCACGAGTATAATTATTGGAGGTGAGCAGATGAGTCAATTCTATTGCCGTGAGGATGAGCTGCGGAAACTGAATAAACGGTATGCAGGTGATAAGTTTGAGTGCATTGTCATCTACGGCAGACGGCGTGTTGGTAAAACGGCACTGATCAACGAGTTCTGCAAAGATAAGCCTACCATTTTCTTTTCTGCATTGAACACGACAGGAAAGGAAAATCTGGAAGCTCTCTCAAAGTCGATTATGAGTTTTGAGCGGCCGGATATGGAGTCTGCACCGGAGTTCAGGTCCTATGATGCAGCTTTGGATGAGTTGACAGCACTTTCAAAGGAAAAGAGGATTGTCTTTGTCATTGATGAGTATCCTTATCTTGCAAAAGCAAAACCAGCTATTTCAGCGATGCTGCAGCACATCATCGACCACAAATGGACAGAGTCCAAGATGTACCTGATTCTTTGCGGCTCCTCTATGAGCTTCATGGAGAGTCAGGTGCTTGGAAAGGAAAGTCCGTTGTATGGCAGACGTACTGGCCAGTTTAAGATTGAGCCGCTAGACTATAAAGAAACCGCTGTGTTCCACCCAAATCTGTCTGCAGAAGACAATTCCCTGATTTATGGGATCACGGGAGGAGTTCCCCACTATATCAATAAGTTGGATGTGCGAGATAGTGTGGATGAAGCTCTGTTGGATAATTTCTTTGACCGCTCCAGCTATCTGTATGAGGAACCGGGGAACTTACTGAAGCAGGAACTCCGGGAGCCGGCCATTTATAATGCAATCATTAAAGCGATTGCAGAAGGTGCTTCCCGAATGAACGATATCAAGATGAAGGTCGGCGAGGAAAACTCGGTCGTATCGAAGTACCTGAAAACGCTGATCGACCTTGGCATTGCGAAGAAAGAAACACCGATTACAGAAAAACCGGGTAAGAAAACCATCTATCTGCTGGCTGATAACTTCTTCCGTTTCTGGTATCGGTTTGTGCCAATCAATATGAGTGCCATTGACTCTGGCAGAATTGCAAAGACCTATCCACACGCTGTAAAGCAGTATCTTCCTGATTACATGGGTCTAATTTATGAGAAGATGTGTCAGGATTACCTGCTCTATTATTCGGATAGCCTTCCTATTGAGCTGAGTGAAATCGGCCAGTGGTGGGGGACAGACCCGAAGAAGAAAAAGCAGATACAGATTGATATCGTCGGAACTCCTGTTGAGGGCAAAGACTATATCATCGGTTCATGCAAATACCGGAATGAGAAAATCGGTGTGGATGAACTCGATTTGATTCGGGATTATGCCTCAGTTTTTGGAAAGGGCAACAACTATCACTACTATATCTTCTCGAAAGGCGGATTCACAGATGGACTTCTTCAGGCACAAGAGCGAGGTGAAGTTCGGCTGATAACGCTGGAAGACCTTTACAAGTAAAAATTCTAATCAACCCTGCTGGTGAAAGCTGGCAGGGTATTTTTAGTTTGCGCGCCATGGGCGCGCTCTAACGGGTGAAAGTCCCGAACACGCCTAGGCGACAAGGAAGTGTATAGCTGAACAGCAAGGGTGTCTATCGTAAGGTAGAATCTGAAGGAAGCTGTAAGCAAACTCTTGGTCCGACGGACAGAAATCACATATGAGGCTAGGTTCCGCTTGGTAAGTCTGCTAAATAAGACAAAGCCGTAAAGTTGCCGTTTGTAGGAACCGAGTAAATGTGGCGGATATATGAGAGGAAAGAGTGTGCACCTTAAGCGTGGAGATCTCACAGAGGTTTCATTAGCCTAGTAACAACGAACTGTGAGAAGTCAGCCGAGCCCATAGTGTGCGACTTGCAAGTTGTCATTTAAATTGTGATAAATTCACTACTACATCCGTTTGTAGTATTTCTACCGC
>NZ_JADNOP010000032.1:1991-4988 GCF_015557635.1 Fusicatenibacter saccharivorans | reverse complement strand
GAATGGGATATCTCATCTTGAGGGGGGCTTCACGCTTAGATGCCTTCAGCGTTTATCCCTTCCCGACTTGGCTACCCGGCCGTGAACCTGGCGGTTCAACCGGTACACCAGAGGTCAGTCCATCCCGGTCCTCTCGTACTAAGGACAGCTCCTCTCAAATATCCTACGCCCACGCCGGATAGGGACCGAACTGTCTCACGACGTTCTGAACCCAGCTCGCGTACCGCTTTAATGGGCGAACAGCCCAACCCTTGGGACCTACTACAGCCCCAGGATGCGATGAGCCGACATCGAGGTGCCAAACCACTCCGTCGATGTGAACTCTTGGGAGTGATAAGCCTGTTATCCCCAGGGTAGCTTTTATCCGTTGAGCGATGGCATTCCCACTTAATACCACCGGATCACTAAGTCCTACTTTCGTACCTGCTCCACCCGTCGGTGTCGCAGTCAAGCTCCCTTCTGCCTTTGCACTCTTCGAATGGTTTCCGACCATTCTGAGGGAACCTTTGAGCGCCTCCGATACCCTTTCGGAGGCGACCGCCCCAGTCAAACTCCCCGTCTGGCATTGTCCCCCGGCCTGATAAAGGCCGCTGGTTAGAAGCCCAGCAGCACAAGGGTGGTATCCCAACAATGGCTCCCCTGAAACTGGCGTTCCAGGTTCACAGCCTCCCACCTATCCTGTACATGCACTGCCGGACCCCAGTACCAAACTGGAGTAAAGCTCCATGGGGTCTTTCCGTCCTGGCGCGGGTAACCAGCATCTTCACTGGTACTTCAATTTCACCGGATGCATTGTCGAGACAGCGCTCAAATCATTACGCCTTTCGTGCGGGTCGGAACTTACCCGACAAGGAATTTCGCTACCTTAGGACCGTTATAGTTACGGCCGCCGTTTACTGGGGCTTAAATTCAAAGCTTCGCTTGCGCTAACCTCTCCTCTTAACCTTCCAGCACCGGGCAGGCGTCAGCCCATATACCTCACCTTACGGTTTTGCATAGACCTGTGTTTTTGCTAAACAGTTGCTTGAGCCTATTCTCTGCGGCCAACTCTCGTTGGCACCCCTTCTCCCGAAGTTACGGGGTCATTTTGCCGAGTTCCTTAACAATGCTTCTTCCGCCGGCCTTAGGATTCTCTCCTCATCCACCTGTGTCGGTTTACGGTACGGGTATCTTAAAAACAATAGCGGCTTTTCTTGATTCATGGCTCACACACTTCCCTACTCTAGTTCGGTCCGCATCACGCCTTTGGATTGCCACACGGTTTTTCCTATGTGACTCCTCCTTCGCTTGCACGCGGCTTTCCGTTCCGCGCCTGTGCTCTCCACAAATGTCCCCACAGTTCTGTTTTAAGATAGTGCAGGAATCTCAACCTGCTGTCCATCGGATACGCATTTCTGCCTCTCCTTAGGCCCCGACTTACCCAGGGCAGATCAGCTTTACCCTGGAAACCTTGGATATTCGGCCGAGAGGATTCCCACCTCTCTCTCGCTACTCATTCCGGCATTCTCTCTTCCTGGCACTCCACAGCTCCTTCCGGTACTGCTTCGTTGCGCCAGCAATGCTCCTCTACCATACCTTGCGGTATCCTGTGCTTCGGTGTCGTGTTTCAGCCCCGGACATTTTCGGCGCAGGACCTCTCGACTAGTGAGCTATTACGCACTCTTTGAATGTGTGGCTGCTTCTGAGCCAACATCCTAGTTGTCTTCGAAATCCCACATCCTTTTCCACTTAACACGTACTTTGGGACCTTAGCAGCAGGTCTGGGCTCTTTCCCTTTTGACTGCCCAACTTATCTCGTGCAGTCTGACTCCCGATGAGCATCTTTACGGCATTCGGAGTTTGATATCCCTTGGTAAGCTTTGACGCCCCCTTAGAAATTCAGTGCTCTACCTCCGTAAGACTCCATCGAGGCTAGCCCTAAAGCTATTTCGAGGAGAACCAGCTATCTCCGGGTTCGATTGGAATTTCTCCCCTACCCACACCTCATCGCCACCCTTTTCAACGGATGTGCGTTCGGCCCTCCACTACCTCTTACGGCAGCTTCAGCCTGGACATGGGTAGATCACCCGGTTTCGGGTCTACTCTTACTGACTTTGCGCCCTCTTAAGACTTGGTTTCCCTTCGGCTCCGCACCTTGAGTGCTTAACCTTGCCAGTAAACGTAACTCGCCGGACCGTTCTACAAAAAGTACGCGGTTGTGCACATAAGGCACTTCCACAGCTTGTAAACACAGGGTTTCAGGTTCTCTTTCACTCCCCTCCCGGGGTCCTTTTCACCTTTCCTTCACAGTACTATGCGCTATCGGTCACTGAGGAGTATTTAGCCTTGGAGGGTGGTCCCTCCTGCTTCCCACAAGGTTTCCCGTGTCTCGTGGTACTCTGGATCCTGCCAGCCTCTCATCAATTTCGCCTACGGGATTTTCACCCTCTCTGATCAGATTTCCCAAAACTGTTCGGCTATTGATTCGAGTACCTTATGCAGTCCACAACCCCGCGGTGCACGCACCACGGTTTGGGCTCTTTCCATTTCGCTCGCCGCTACTTTGGAAATCGAGGTTTCTTTCTTCTCCTCGGGGTACTTAGATGTTTCAGTTCCCCCGGTTCCCTTCCATACGTTATGGATTGGCGTATGGATACTTGAGGTTTGCTCAAGTGGGTTTCCCCATTCGGATATCTCCGGATCAATGGATATTTGCTCCTCCCCGAAGCTTTTCGCAGCTTATCACGTCCTTCATCGGCTCTCAGTGCCAAGGCATCCACCCTGCGCTCTTAATGCTTGACCTGTATTCTTGGTCCGCTGCCATCATAGCGTTGATGACAGGCTTTTGTGTTCTCTGCTTTAAAAGCAATTGATTCAATAATCTTTCGATTATCTCTCTGGTTTGATAACATCACATGCTCTCACACATGATGCCTCGGATGTCTTTTCCTATCTCTAACGTTTTAACGTTTTCAATATAGATTGTATATGCGGTTTTCAAGGTACATCTTGCGGACT
>NZ_JADNOP010000031.1 GCF_015557635.1 Fusicatenibacter saccharivorans | reverse complement strand
CTCTCCGTTTTCGTCAGAATCACATTGTTCTGAAATACAGGATCAACGTAAGGTGCAATATCCTCACGGGTTCCCCATGAAGCGTTTTGTCAAGTGCTTTTTTGAGTTATTGACGCAAATTATCGTGAAAGTGCGAAAGTGCAAAGTGCAAAGGGTCTGCGTTTTGCACTTTCAGCTTGCGGGTTCGGGTGGCTGCTTCTTCTTGATGAAGTTGTACCATTGACCGCCGACACGCCTTGCGCCTAAAATGCCGCCCATGTTGCGCTTGGCGTTCTGTACCGTCCTTTCGGATATTCCGGCTTCGGCTGCGGCTTTTACAATGTCCTCGCTGGCAAGCTCTTTCCCGTCTGCAAGCAGGTCAAGTATCAGCCTTTTGGCTTGCTCGGTCTTGGTGGCGGTGTTGCCGCCCGCGCCGGACAGCAGCTCGTCAGCGGTGATGTCGTATTCGCCTATCCACGAAAAGCCCGTTTCCGGGTCAAGGCAAAAGGCAACGGGCTTGCCCTCCGGCGCAAGGGAAGATTTGTCATGGACGATAACGCGCACATTCGGTTCTCGCTTCACGCGCCCGATCAGCAGGACGCTCCTTGCTGCGGCGCGGAAGTCGATAGAACCTAAGCCCCGGTATGCGCTCTGCCCTCCGGCAGCTTTGTTGAGATGTCCGATAAGGATAACGGCGCACCCGGTACGCTCGGCAACATCGGCAAGGCGGCGGAACATGGGGCGCACTTCGTTTGCCCGGTTCATGTCGGTTTTTTCGCCCATGTACGCCTGTATGGGGTCAAGGATAATCAGCCGCGCCCCGTTCTGCGTGATTGCCTTTTCTATGCGCTCATCGGACAGGGTAAGCTCCCGCTTGGCTTCATCAATCACAAGCACCCGGTCAAGGTCGGCTTCGGCTTCTATCAAGCGGGGCTTGACGGTATCGCCCAGCCCGTCCTCGGCGGTCTGGTAAATCACTTGGAATGGCGGCAAGGGCTTCATTCCCGGCAGCGTTCCCCCGGTGGTGCAGGCGGCGGCAAGGCGTAGGGCAAAGGTGGTCTTGCCCTCGCCGGGATTGCCTTGCACAATGGTTACTTTCCCAAAGGGGATATACGGCTCCCATAGCCATTCAACGGTCTGTGTGTCAACCTCGCTCATGCAGATAATCTCAACGGTTTCTTCCTGCGGCGGCTCTTTCAAGCCATAGACAGCTTCCCGCAGATATTTCCCGTCTGTGATTTCTGCCCGGTGCTGCAATACCTCGTTCCAGTCCTTGAAAAGAGGAATAAGCCGATGGACGGTCAAGCCCTCCGGCACAAGCTCTGCAAGGCGGCTACAAGCGTCGTTTCCGGCTTCGTCGCTGTCAAGGCAGAGAAAAACGGTCTTGATGTTCGGACGGTCAGAGAGAAAGCGCAACAGGGCTTTTTCTCCCACGCCGCCCAACGCCAGATAGCTTTGCTTCTGCCAGTCCTTTTTGAACAGGCAGAGGAAAGATAAGAGGTCTATCGGGGCTTCAAAGACAAACAACCTTTCGCCCTCGCCACGGTAGCAGAAGTTAAAGGCTTTGTCGCTGCCTTTCACATCAAGCCGAAAACTCCCGGCTGTGCCGCGCTGATGGGCGTATCGCGGTATGCCGCTTTCATCTCTGCCGACGAATACGGCGTTATGGTGGGCGGCCTCCTCGTAAATATCCCCGGTGGAAAAGAAAAAGCCCGTCACATCTTCATCAATACGGCGGGCTGCTGTGAGGTAGTTCCTCGCTATGCGGTTGTCGGTGCTGCGGGGTGGCAGTCGGAAGTCGGATAGGGGCGCGGGGCTTGGTCTGTCCGGCGGCGGGGCGGCTCCTTTTTCGCCTGTCAGCAGTTCAACGGCTTCGGTGAAGCTCTTGCCGAAAAACTCCATGACAAAATCAATGGGTGCACCGCCCTTACTCTGGCTGTGCCTGTACCATTTGTTTCCCCGGACGGTCAGGCTGTCGTGCCGCTTCCAGCGGTATTCATTTCCGGCACGGGTAAGCTGCTCGCCCTGTGATTGCAGGAAAGAAACAAGGTCGGCTTGTTTGGCGCGGTCTATCTGTTCTTGGGTGTAATACATAAAAGTTCAACTCCTTTCAGCGGTCTATATCATGCCGTTTGGTGCGGCTCTGCGTCTGCTCCGGTTGGTCGGCGCGGAGTGCAATATCCACGCACCTGCGGATTTTTTGAAGCTCGGCAACCTCGGCGCGGGTTTCTTTCAGTTTGGTATAATCGCCGTCCCTTTGTGTTTTGAGGTCAGCATATTCCTGTTCCCATTCCGCAATAGGCAAGGTCTTTGTTCCTTTCGGCAGATTTGCATGGAGATAGCGATTTGCTGCGTTCCATAGGGTCAGCTCGGCGCGGTGGGCTTCCTCGTACTTGTCGCGCTTGTTTGTCCAGCCGTTTTGCAGCTTTTTCAGTTCATCGTGAATGGGCTTGTACTCTGTGTAGTTCTTCCCGTATTCAATTAACTTTTGTAGCTTCTTCATGCGTTCCTCGGCGGTTTTCATTCCTGCCCGGATTGAATAGGCTCTATCACTGACAGAGGAAAGAGAAGCGTCCAGCTCGTCAAGATTAGAGATGCCATGCTCGGAGAGATAGTTGACCGCTGCCGCTATGGTTTTCAGTTCATCGGCTGTGTGCTGTTGTTGCCAACGCTGCGAATACTTCCGGCTCTTTTCTCTCTGAACGCTCAAATACTTCATCAACAGATTTGCAAGGTTGGGAGATTGCGGCGGCTGCTTCGGGGCGGTTTCCCACACTTTGAACAGGTCGGCAATCCATTCTTTGAGCTTGCTAACCTGCGCCCGGATTTCCCGTATAAGGCGGTTTGCTTTTTGGATATTTCGGTTCAGTTCGCCTTTCTCGGTGGCTACACCTTTCTTCTCCATTTGACAGGCGGCTACGCCCATATGGACGGTCGGTATTTCGTCAATGCCGCGCTCGGCGTTACTGCGGTGGTCGATACGCTCCGGGCTTCCGGCACGCTCAAGATAGTCGTTTGAAATATCAGCCCATGCCTTGCGCCAAACAAGCGCATTCTCTTGGCTATTCCAGCCCGTGAGGTCAACCTTGTGCGTCTTATATCTGCCGCTTGGCAAGCGGATACGCTCACCGTTTTCATCAAGGTCATATTCCTTTTTGGACTTTGCCGCCCACGCGCCGCGCTCGTCAAGGGGGCGCATAGTCAGCATGATATGACAATGGGGATTGCCGCTGTCGGTGTCGTGAATGGCAAAATCCACACACATTCCTCTGGAAACAAATTGAGAGGAACAGTATTTCCGGACAAGCCGGATCTGTTCCTCTCTGGATAATTCTATGGGGAGTGCTGCGTCAATCTCACGCGCAAGCTGGGCGTTCCCGGCTTTCTCGTAAAGCTCCACGCTGTTCCACAAGGTTGAACGGTCAGAGAATGAGGGCGGCGCGAGGGGCGGCAGCATGATTTCTGTATGGACAACGCCGCCTTTGCGAGTGTAGTCATGGGTCATTCCGTCCCATTCGTTTGTCAGCTTTTCGCCGCTTCGGTAGGCGGCGGCAACGGCTGATTTGCCTTTTCCTCGGCTCACAATGCCGATGTTCCAATGGTAAATGGCTATGGGTATCACCTCCCGGATAGGATAATAAAACCCTCAAAAATGGTACAGACGCCAAAGGCGGGTGTACTGTTTTTGTGGGTGTGCAGGGATAGCCGCGAAGCGGCGCAAGGGGTGCAGCCCCTTGTTGCGGCAAAGCCGCCATATCGGAGCGCGGGGAAATCTCCCTGTGCGGAGATAAGCCCTCGGCAGAGCGCACACGCCCGTAAGGGTGTATAAGTGCGCCCTTAGTTCCTAAGGGATTTTCAGCTTGTCGTTTCCTCGGCTCGTTTTTTCAAAAACTCCTGTGCTGGCTCGCTCGTCAGGGCAAGCCGGAAAAAGGTCTGCGCATCCTCGTCCGGCATGGCAATAAGCTCCGGCACAAGGCTTTCCATGAAGCCGCCGCGCTTGCAAAGCCTGTGGTTTCTCGCCTTGCGTTCCTCGACGGATAGCTTCTGCTTGATGATTTTCTCCCGGTTCTCAAGCTGCCGGATTTTCTTCTTTCCGTCCTCAATCTCGGCTTGCAGCTCCTCGCGGGTTTTCTCTCTTGGCTTTGTCATGGTTGGTTGCTCCTTTCTGCTCATAAGCATAGAAAAAGGACAGTCGATTTTCTCGGCTGCCCTTGTGGGTGGCTATTCAATTTTAGTCTGCTGTTTTCAAATATATAAAATAGCTTGCTGTTCCGCCATAGCCATTTTCAGTATTCCATTCAGCTGTTACTTCATAAATATATCCGCCCAGTTTAAGAGTGAGTACGTTTCCAACAATAGTTACATCTTCGCTGTTTGCAGCAGGCTCTCCCCAATGTTCGTCACTCCAGCACTGCACACTTAAAATTGTATCTGGGTCTTCTGTAAATCTTAATGTAGCTGTTGTTTCTGTTGTTTCAAATGGCGGGGACAACAGATCCTTGCACTCTAACGGGTGTGGGCTATCAGCTATTGTGCTTTCAGCAGTTCCGTCAATATTTGTTTTTTGCCACGAATAAGTTCCTAATACTGCACCGATAGCGGTTTCGTCACTCACAACGCTTAATGTGGGCGGTTCTTCCAAAATTATATTGGCAGTCCCAGAGTTTAGTAATTCATTTGCATAGTTGTTGAGTGCTTCACATGGCTCATATTTTGTCTTATAACCGATACCGTCAATGACAATAAATGGGTTATACGCCATAATATCTGTTTGTGTACCGTCTACCATAGTCAAGGTAAAAACAACGCCTTGTCCAGCATACTCTGTGTAAGAATTATCCTCATTATAGACAACAACATCATTCAAATATTCAACTAATTCTTGGATATTTTCAATCTCAATCGTTTTGTCTGGCGGTGTTAATAACACTTTAGCGGAAACAATCTGCGCTGCGTCCAAATCCTTATACGGTTTTTTCCCCTGTTGTGAAAAAAATACGATTACCGCGATACCTACTAAAATGATACAAGCTATTGCAATCATCAATCTCTTTTTTCTCATGGAACAAGCCTCCTGTTCTTCTCTGTTACTTGTATAGATGAAAAAATTGAAAGGAAGTTTCACTATCTATAAATATCATAGCACATGGTTATGAATAAATCCACCTCATTTCAGCCTGTCAGTGGCCTTGTTTTCTCTGGCAGACCGCCGCGCAGCTTCCCGCCGTTCCTCGTTGTATGGGGCGGTCAGACGGAAAGAGAAGCGCCCCTTTGCAATCTCAAACTCCATGCAGCCCGTTTCGGGGTCTGCGTCGGTCTGGCGGCACTGGTCGGGGTGCTGTCTGGTGTAGGCGGCAAGCCGCTTCTTTAAGTCGGTGTTGTGGGTGCGAATATGGATAAGGGGGTCTTTCTCGTCAAACCAAATATCGGTGGTCTTTTCCTGCTTCGTAAGCCCTGTTCTCATGTAAGCTCCTTTCTGCGCCCCTGTTACGCAATAGGGGCATTTTTCGGGTGTTTTTTCCGGCTCTTGACTTGGGGGAAATGAGGATTTTCAAATAGAAACCGTCCAGACAGGGAATGGTTCGTCGGGGCGGCTGTTATCGCAAGATTTCCGTTTTTTCCGGCTCTTGACCGTCAGACGCAGATAAACGCGAACTGTCGGCAAGTACCAGTTTGAGCAGCTTGTCGCGGAACGTTTCTGTGCTGCTGTGATTGAAAAACAACTCCGCAACAATGGTCTGCCCGTTCCTCTGGGTTGTGATGATACTGTCGGGGGTCTGTTCTGCCATAGGCGGCTCCTTTCTTTGGGCGCAAAAGAGGGATTTCCCGTAGTTCGGAAAATCCCTCTTGGTTGACGGTTATTCTGTTTTACTGTGTGGGCTGTGCGGCGGCAGCCTGTGCCTTTCGCCTTGCCCGGTATTCCCGCGCTTTCATGCGGTCATACTCCCGCTGCTTTTCAAGGTTTCGCGCCCGGTACTCCCTTGAATACTGCCGGTGGTATGCGCGGCTCTTTTCCTTTTTGGCTTCTTCGATTTCCTCCCGCATTTGCCGGATTTCCTGCTCGGTCGGCTCTGCAAGCTGTGTCACTTCATTCTCAAACTTGCCGATATAATTGAAATATATGCTGATGTGCTGGATTGCGTATCTCGCCCTTTTCTGGTCGCGCTCATGCACTTCAATCCGGCTGATAAACTCGTTGAGAATGGCGGGGGTCAGGTCGGTAAAGGCGGCATGGCGTTCCGTCAGCTTCAAAAACTTCTGCGCCCGTCCTCCCGCGTTCTCATAAGCGGATAGCTGCTCTTGGAGCGTGGCAAGCTCCGCTTTCAGCGCATAGTATTCTTCCGAATACTTCTGCGACATTTGCTCATAACGGTCTTGCGGGATAGTGCCGAGGGCGTTGTCCTCATAGAGCTTATTCAGCACCTTGTCAATCTGTTCAAGGCGCGTCGTGATTTGCGGAATACGCTTCTGCTGCTTTTTGGTCTGGTCGGTCTGCTGCATGGCAAGGTTCTTTTTCACTAAGGCTTCAAACTCCGCCCGATTGCTGATAGAATAGTCCTCGATTTTCTTCAGCACTTCTGCGATGGTCTGCATGAGCAAGTCCGCGTCCATGATGTGCGGGGAATTGCATTTCGGATTTCTGGCTTTCCCCTTGTGGTACTCGCTGCAATAGGCAACATGCCGCTTGCCGCCGTTTCGGTAATCTATACGAATGTGCATTTTTGCGCCGCAGTCCTTACAGAAAAGCAAGCCGGACAGAGGGTGGATTTCCCCGTCCCCGTTGGGGCGTTTGACGGGTGCGTTTTCCAAAATCCGCTGTACGGTTTCAAAATCGCTGCGGCTGATAATCGGCTCATGCACATTTTCTGTGATGTGCCACTGACTCCGGTCTACATAGTGGTTATGTTTATCTCGGAAATGCTTTGTGGTCTTGAAGTTGACCACATCGCCGCAATACTCCTGCCGTGTGAGGATATTGGTCAAGGTGACTTTGTTCCACTTGCAGCGGTTATCCTCGTTGAGCGTCTTATTTTTACAGGTTCCCCACCCGCGGTCTTTCATGTAGAAAGTGAGGGTTGGGATTTGCTCCTGTGTCAGATATATGGCGATTTGATTGCGGTTCTTCCCACCGATAAACAGACGGAAAATCAAACGGACAACCTCGGCGGCTTCTTCGTCGATTATCCAAAAATCCTTGTCGTCCGGGTCTTTGACATAGCCGTAAGGGGCTTCGGTGACAATCGGCTTTCCACTCATGCCTTTGGTCTTAATGCCCGTTTTCACTTTCTTGCTGATGTCCTTTGCGTACCACTCCGACATGATATTGATAAAGGGCGCAAACTCCAATGTGTCGGGCTTCTCGCTGTCAATGCCGTTGTTGACCGCGATAAAGCGCACATTGTTCCGTCTGAATATCTCCATAGCGTTTCCGACTTGGAGATAGTCACGCCCCCAGCGGGTAAGGTCTTTCATAATGCAGACACCGATTTTCCCGTTTTCCACATCGTCCATCATGCGGGAGTATGCGGAACGGTCAAAAAACCTGCCGCTTTCGTCATCGTCGATGTAGTGCCGGATATTCGTCAGCTTTAACTGTCTGGCGTAGCTTTCCAGAAATTTCTTCTGATTCTGTATGCTGTTGCTCTCGCCGCCGTCCCTGTCCTCGTCGCCCACGGAAAGGCGGGAGTAAAGGGCTGTAATTTTGCTATAATCAGTCATGTGCATAACCTCCTGTGCGTCCATGTATGTGTCATTTACACTTAAAATTATGCACTCCAGCGGGCCGAACCATATTCCAAACCATGTCGATATTTCTTGGCGTTCTTGCTTTTAAGATACACCGCCAGCCTCA
>NZ_JADNOP010000030.1 GCF_015557635.1 Fusicatenibacter saccharivorans | reverse complement strand
TTGTCCCTTACCCGACAGCGAAGAAGTCTCTGTAATGGAGATGGAGCGAAGGGGCGAACAATCAATAAGTTTGAGTAAATCAGAATCATGCAGACAAGGAGAGCTGATATCATGGTAAATGAGTTGCTTGGAATACAATACAACATTGCGAAAGCAAATGTAACTGACAGGAAAGTTCAAAACCTTGCGTCCTATATCAATATAAACAGCCTTAGGGCAATCCATAAGACTATGGATAAAAATAAGGCAAGTGGAATTGATAAAGTGACAAAAGAGAAATACGAACAGAACCTGGAGGAAAACCTTGAGAATCTTGTGAAAAGAATGAGAATTGGCAGTTATCGCCCCAATCCTACAAGAAGAGTTTATATTCCCAAGGAAACAAAAGGCAAAATGAGACCACTTGGAATATCCAGTTATGAGGATAAACTGGTGGAGAGCGCAATCGCACAGATACTGGAGCAGATCTATGAACCGAAGTTTTATAATGAGAGTTTTGGATTCAGACCAAACAGAAACTGTCATCAGGCAGTTAGGGAAATCATAGAAATGGTTCAGCATCGCAAAACGAATTATGTGGTGGAAGCGGATATCAGAGGATTCTTTGATAACGTAGACCATGAGTGGCTGATGAAGATGCTAAGACACGATATAGCAGACAAGAGATTTCTTGAGGTTATAGAGAAATTTCTGAAAGCGGGTATCATGGAAAACGGAAAGTATCTTGACAGTGAACGTGGAACACCACAGGGAAACGGAGCCAGTCCGATACTTGCAAATATTTATCTGCACTACGTACTGGATAACTGGTTTGATGTGATTGTAAAGAGGCAGTGCAGCGGAGAATGTTACTTAATACGTTATGCAGATGATTTTGTCTGTTGCTTTCAGAGTGGATACGAAGCAAAAGTATTTCGAGAGAAACTAGAAGAACGTTTTGCAAAGTATGGACTCGAACTAGCGGAAGAAAAGACCAAAGCGTTGGAGTTCGGAAGGTTTGCCAGGCAGAATAGAGAAAGAAGAGGACAGGGAAAACCAGATACCTTTGACTTTCTAGGATTCACATTTTATTGCGGAATGGACGGAAAAAAGCAGTTTTTCCGTTGTAGAGTGAAAACGAGTAAGAAGAAGTTGCGCAGTAAAATAAAAGCAATGAAAGAATGGATAATGAATCACAGGACACTGCCGCTGGAATGGATATTCAAGATTATCAATGCAAAACTGCGAGGATATTATCAATACTATGGTGTAACTGATAATACAAGAGAAGTTAAATCATTCCTGTGTATAACAAAGAAACTGCTGTTTAAATGGCTAAATCGTAGAAGCCAGAGAAGAAGTTATACATGGGAAACATTCAACAATGGGCTGCTTAGGACATTCCCACTATTAGAGCCAAGAATCAAA
This sequence comes from Fusicatenibacter saccharivorans, assembly GCF_015557635.1. Taxonomy (GTDB): domain Bacteria; phylum Bacillota; class Clostridia; order Lachnospirales; family Lachnospiraceae; genus Fusicatenibacter; species Fusicatenibacter saccharivorans. The sequence continues at coordinate 6,641 of NZ_JADNOP010000030.1, read as the reverse complement.
GTAAGCCTGTTCTACAGGTAGTATGAATATAAAGTGAAAAGCCGTATGCGTTAATAGCGCACGTACGGTTTTGTGTAGGGATATGGGGAGTAATCCCCATATCTACTAGAGAGGAATTCCGAGAAAGAAGGTTGAGAAAAAATACCTCAGAGTAAAATAAGATTACTGACTTTGCACGGTTAGTAAAAAATCTTATTAAACAGTGAGGTACTTGAAATGAATTATAACACACAGAACGCAAAAATTGCATCTATTACGGAAAAACTTTGATCGTTGGTATTGATGTGGGAAGTGAAACCCATTACGCAAGGGCTTTTAACTGGCGCAACTATGAGTACTCAAAGAAGCCGTTCGCCTTCAGCAACGATGAAGCAGGATTTCCCTCATTTAAGGACTGGATGGATGATATAGCAGAGAAACATGGAATGGAAACTGTGATTCCAGGAAAGGAACCAACAGGCCACTACTGGCTAAACCTTGGAGCGTACCTGCAGGAACAGGGAATGAAGCCTGTACATGTGAATCCGCATCATGTCAAGAAATCCAAAGAACTGGATGACAATAATCAGAGTAAGAATGACCGTAAGGATCCAAAGACAATTGCGGGTCTGGTGAATGAAGGAAGGTTCTCTTATCCATATATTCCAACCGGGATTTATGCAGAGATCAGAAATCTGTCTAACCTTCGTATTCAGACACAGGAAGAGATCACAAGGATCAAGAACAGGATCGCCCGCTGGTTCAGCATCTATTTTCCAGAAATAAAAGATGTTTACAGGAATCCGGATGCGGTAAGCGGACTGATGGTGATCAAACAGGCACCACTGCCCTGCGATATCAAAGAGCTTGGTGTGGATGGAGTGAATAAGATATGGAGAGATGCAAGGCTGAAAGGTGCTGGGATAAAGAGGGCAAGGACCCTGGTAACAGCAGCGGAGCACAGCATCGGAAATACGGAAGCACCAAGAAGTGCCAGAAAAGAGATCCGAAACCTGCTGGAAGATTACGAGGGATATAAGAAACGGATGGATGAACTTATGGAAGAGATAGAGAAAACACTTTCTGAGATCCCCTATATAGATAAGCTGATGGAGATCAATGGGATAGGGATAAAGGCGGTAAGCTGCTTTATTGCAGAAGTAGGAGACATTGGACGTTTTGATAATCCAAAACAGGTGCAGAAGCTTGCCGGTTATTCCATTGTTGCAGACAGCTCCGGGAAACATAAGGGGGAGAGTAGGATCAGCCACAGGGGAAGAACGCGTTTGAGATATGCGTTGTATGAAGCTACGATCTCCGTGATCGGAAAAAATAAAGAGTTTAAGGAGATCCATAGTTATTACCGGACAAGGGAGAAAAATCCGCTGAAAAAGATGCAGTCGGTGATAGCGGTGGCATGTAAACTGATCCGGATATTTTATACAATACTAACGAAAGGCGTGGATTATGACGGACAGAAGATGTTAAATGACATTGTAAGACCTGAAATACAGCCAGCAGCATAAAGAGAAAGAAACAGTGTATCATGGCCGGTCTGAGTCTTTGAAAGGAAAAGATGGAAGACTGAGACCAGCCATGATAGCTGGAAGCAATAAACAAAAGGAATGTAACAGGAAAACGTTCACCGGAAGGTGCTGTTGCAGGAAAGAAGTCAGTAATACAAGAAACAAAGAATGAGCCAGTAGTCGGTAGGAATACACACCAGAGGGCAAGACCCTGTAAAGGAGCTGAGCTGACACCCTGGTTATGGACAGGCGGGACGAGGGAAGTTAGGACTCGGCATAGACTGATGATCCTGGTAGACATGGGAGATTCGTTGCCGTAGATGGATGGGTACACACAAGGCCATGTAGAACGAAATAAGAAGACGTTTTACTTTGTGCGCCCAAAATCCACTATTTTCGTACCAGATACAGAGAAATGTCCATTCCTATGGCTCTTTCTTCTGAGATATTTATTGATGAAACATTAAAAAATCCTTGATTTTTAAGGAAAAAAGACTTGACTATATAGGGAGGATTAATGAAAACGATAAAAAAAATACAGTATTATATGGTTCCGATATTATTGCTAATAGTATCTTTTGCAACTGTTTTTAGTCAGACAATTTGGGTGGATGAAGCATATAGTTTGGAATTAGCAAAACATTCATATATGAATTTAATAAAAATAGATGCATTAGATGTTCATCCACCGTTGTATTATATTATATTAAGAACAGGATTTTTGATATTTGGAGTAAGTGAAAATTTTATTTGGATTGGTAGATTTGTTTCACTTGTTCCGTATGTGATTTTAATGATTATTGGATTTACCGTAATAAAGAAAAGGTACAGTAAGACAATAGCATACTTGTTTAATGTGTTTATAATGGGTATGCCGCAGATGCTACGCTATTCAACGGAAATACGAATGTATAGTTGGGGAATGTTATTTGTTACATGTGCATTTTTACAGATGAAGCCAATAGTTGAAAAAAATAAATTTAAAAGCTATGTGATGCTAACGCTGTTTTCTGCATTAGCATCATATACGCATTATTTTGCATGCGTCTCAGCAATTGTCATATATGCTGAAATTATATTGATGTTTTTTAGAAAAAAAGAAAATAAGAAAATAATAAGGGTGTTATTATCGGGTATGGGAGTTGCTGTATTATATTTGCCGTGGCTTTTAATATTTGTGAAACAATTATTGATAGTTAAAGAGGATTATTGGATAGGACCGGTGTCAATACATTCGATAATACAAAATTTTCTTTTTTTGTTTTCGACAAATATTAGAATTATAGAGATAGTAAGTGTTACAATAGTTGGAATTGGGATGTTTGGTGCAATAAGAGCATTAAGAAAAAGAAAGAATTATGAAGCTGTTTGTGGAATTACTATATGGTTAGGAACAATAATTTTAGGGATTTGTTTGTCTTTATTAATACGTCCTATATTCGTATCAAGATATGTGATGAGCGCTGCTGCTTGCATGTGGTTGGGAATATCAATTGGAATATCAGAGATAGATAATAAACGTATAAATAGAGCACTCGTTTATACAATAACGATTATTGGTATTATACTTGCAACTGATTATATCAAAAATGAACTCAATGATAAGAGCGCAACAAATTATACATTATCGGAATTAGAAAAAAATATAGATTCTGAAACAGTAATATTAAGCAATTATAATCATGTACAGAGGGTGATTTCTTATTTTTATCCGCAAAATAATAACATAGTAATTGAGGATGAATTATCGGAATTGACAGAAAAAGTATATGAAGAATGTAAACTAGAGAAGATAGAAAATATAGATGAAATAAAAAAATATCAATATAAAAATAGAATTTTGGTGTTAGATAGCAATGGATTATTGATTGAGGAATTAAATAAAATAAATTGTCAATTGAATTATTTAGGAAGCTACAAATTGGACAGGTATTCTTTTGAAACATATATTATTGAGCAGTGAAAACGGAATATTACTCACTTTGACAAAATGGTGGATATAGGAGTTCCTGTATACTTTAAAGAGTAAAAGGAATTGACCAAAAAGAATACCTCAAGTAAATTTAGATTATTACTGACCGGCCAGTTAGTAAAAATCTAAAGTACAAGAGGTATCTGAAATGAATGTTAAAACAAATAAGACAAAAAAGCAAGCAAATGTAGAAAATCAGGCAGTTAATCTTTTATCAAAAGAAGAACTCTGCAAGCGGATGGAAGGTGTTGAAAAAGAATTAAAATCGTATACCTGGAGAGAACTGGAAACAAACGGTAAATTTGCAAAAAATGATAAACTTTCCTTTATCACGGATGACATGCTTATAGTTGGATGCGATATAGGCAGTGAAACTCATTATATAAGAGCAATCGACATCCGAGGAAGGGAATTAAGCAGAAAAGCATTTGAATTCAGTAACACAGCAGAAGGCTTTGAAGCAGCTAAAGTATGGATGCTGGAGCTTGCAGTACAGAATAGAAAAAGCCAGATTGTCCTGGGGCTTGAACCGACTGGCCACTACTGGTTTACACTGGCTGCATGGCTGATCACGGCTGGAATCAGCGTTGTCCAGGTGAATCCATATGCTGTAAAACAGAGCAAGGAAATCGAAGACAACAGCCAGCTCAAAGATGACAGAAAGGATCCTATAGCAATTCCATAAATTACTGCAACTCTTGACTAAAGTGATATGCTTAAGCTAAGAGGTGATAGATATGTTACACAACGAAACCAGAAATCTTTTAATTCAAGCTTATAACAAAACACACAACGCAAAAGAAGTAGCAGAATGTTTTTCTGTTGATGTCAGTACCGTATACCGTCTGGTTGAACAAATGAAACGGGAAGGTTCTGTTTCTGTCAAGACAAGTCTCAGGGGGCGTAAAGCTTCTCTCAAAGAGGCTGACCTGCAAAAAATACAAGAACTTGTACAACAAAAACCCGATATTACACTCCAGGAAATTATAGATACCTTTCAGCTAAAAATCTGCATCGAAACTGTCAGAAAAGCATTAATAAAACTGGGATATTCTTATAAAAAGAAATCCCTTCATGCCTCCGAGCAGGAGCGTCCCCGATGTACAGGAGAAACGCCGCTCATGGAACGGGACTATGTCTGGCATAAATGCTGAACACTTGGTATTTCTTGATGAAAGCGGTATTAATACAAATCTCACAAGACTCTATGCACATGCATTACACTGGAAAAGGGCGGTTGACGCTGCACCATTAAATACACCAACAGCAACAACTGTCCTTTCATCCATCCATCTGGATAGTACAACGATATTTACCATCTATCAGGGTGGCACAACAGCAGCGCGATTCCGTGAATACATAGAAAATCAGCTAGTTCCAAGTCTCAAAAAGGAAGACCTTGTAGTTATGGATAATATGCGTTCCCATCATGCCAAAACAGTGACAGAATATCTGGATAAAGCAGGAATTCACTATGCTTATCTACCACTGTACAGTCCAGACCTGAACCCAATAGAGAAAATGTGGTCAAAAATGAAGGCGATTCTTAGAAAACAAAAAGTACGTGTCGCTTCTGAGCTGCCTGAAGCTGTAAAAAAAGCTCTGGAAACGATAAGGCATACGGATTGTGAGGGGTGGTTCCATGCGTGTGGATATATGCACTAATTTATGAAAATGCTATAAACTGATTGCGAATCTTGTAAAAGATGGGAATTACGGAATGCCTTATCTTCCGGAAGAAATCTATGCAGACATGAGAAAACTTTCGATGTTCAGGGATCAGCTTACAGAAGACCGTATTAGAAATATTAACCGTCTTCACAGGGAGCTTAAGATCTATTTCCCAGAATACATGGACGCATTTGGAAAAAATCGATGGTACATTCGCATTGGAAGTATTGAAAGTGTCGTGCATTCCATCAGAGATTACAGAACTGGGGACAGAAGGTCTGAGGAACATCTGGCATGAAGCGAAGCTAAGAGGACGCGGCTATAGCAGAGCCAGTGAAATCGTGGAGTATGCAGAAAAAAGCGTAGGACTGAAAGATGGATCCAGTGTCGGTCGTGAGACAGTGAAGTGGTTTGCGAAAGAAATCATGAAACTGGATGAACAGCTTGCCTGGATAGAGAATACCCTGCATAAAAAATGCATGGAAATACCTTATGCAGAAAATATCCTGGAGATCAAAGGCGTGGGTGAAAATATTTTAGCCGGAATTGTGGCAGAAATGGGAGACATCAGCAGATTTGATGATGTAAAAGAAATCCAGAAATTAAGCGGAATGAGTCTTGTAGCATGCAGTTCAGGTAAGCACAAAGGGCAGACAAAGATCAGTCACAGGGGACGCAAACGGCTCCGGTACTGGCTGTTCCAGGCGGCAAAATCAGCAGTTTCCCATGCCGAAGAATTTAAAGAATTGCATGTATATTACACAACACGGGCTGACAACCCGCTGAAAAAGATGCAGTCCCTGATAGTGATAGCCTGCAAGATATTAAGAGTAATATACACCATCCTGAAGACAGGAAAAGACTATGATCCGCAAAAAATGTTAAAGGACATCAAACGGTCAAAAGCTGCATTAGCAGCAAAAGCAGCATAAAGAGCAAAAACAGTGAATACTTCCAGAACTCTGTCGAGTCTGTGATAATCCGAATTGGAGACTGGACAGGGTTCTGGAACAGAAACCCGTAAATGATGAGGTCTGAAACGGACCACATCAGCCAAAAGACTAACAGGAATCTGTAATGGTATAGCGTCCACTGAGTAAATCAGTACCATAATAGATGAATGCAGGTCAGTAACAATCGAACAGAAAAAACAAGAGCTGTAGTCGGCATCGGTGTTTACCATGGGGCATGGACCCTGTTTAGGAGCTTGGCTGGCACTCAGTGTATGGTAGATGGGACGAAGGAAGTTGGGACATGATCCCTTTAGGCACGGAAGGTTCATCATCATAGTTGATCAGAGGGAAAATAGCCTTTATAAAGCAAACAAAAGGGATGCTTTTAAAACTATATCTATTTATCAGCTATTCGGTACATGATACTACGATATCCATCACTCCCGGCTCTGTTTTTGAGGTAAATGAAAAGTCTAATCCCCCAGCTATGCTGGGGAGAATAGAGTAGTCGGAAGTGGTGAGGATAACAAAATAAAGCCT
>NZ_JADNOP010000002.1 GCF_015557635.1 Fusicatenibacter saccharivorans | reverse complement strand
TTGTCCCTTACCCGACAGCGAAGAAGTCTCTGTAATGGAGATGGAGCGAAGGGGCGAACAATCAATAAGTTTGAGTATGTCTCGTATTGCAGAAATGACAACATCTGCCGTAACCAATCGGGAAAAGGGTGGTCAAATCAAGCGAGACGGAAAGGAAAGAACGCATGGACACAAGTAGTCTAATGAAGCAGATACTATCCAGCGATAATCTCAACAGAGCATATCTGCAAGTCGTACGAAATAAAGGTGCCGAGGGAGTGGACGGAATGAAGTACACAGAACTTAAAGAACATCTTGTAAAGGACGGCGAAATTATCAAGGAACAGTTGAGGACAAGAAAATATAAACCTCAACCAGTACGAAGAGTGGAGATACCAAAGCCAGACGGTGGTGTCAGAAACCTGGGAGTACCAACAGTAACAGACAGATTCATACAACAAGCCATTGCACAGGTCTTAACACCAATCTATGAGGAACAGTTCCATGACCATAGCTACGGATTCAGACCGAATAGATGTGCACAGCAAGCAATCCTAACAGCACTCGAAATGATGAATGATGGTAATGACTGGATTGTAGACATTGACTTGGAAAAGTTCTTTGACACAGTAAATCATGATAAGTTGATGACTATTATTGGTAGAACGATTAAAGATGGAGATGTCATCTCTATTGTTAGGAAATACCTAGTCAGCGGAATTATGATAGATGATGAGTATGAGGACTCTATTGTGGGAACACCGCAAGGAGGAAACCTTTCGCCGCTACTGGCAAACATCATGTTGAACGAACTGGATAAGGAAATGGAAAAGAGAGGGCTTAATTTTGTACGATATGCGGATGACTGTATTATCATGGTTGGAAGTGAAATGTCTGCAAACAGAGTTATGAGAAATATCTCACGATTCATCGAAGAGAAACTAGGGCTCAAAGTCAACATGACTAAGAGCAAAGTAGATAGACCAAGTGGACTTAAATACCTTGGGTTTGGATTCTACTTTGATTCAAGAGCACATCAGTTTAAGGCAAAACCGCATGCAAAATCAGTAGCGAAGTTTAAGAAAAGAATGAAAGGACTCACCTGTCGTAGTTGGGGCGTCAGCAACAGCTATAAGGTAGAGAAGCTCAATCAGCTTATCCGAGGTTGGATAAACTACTTCAAGATAGGTAGTATGAAAATCTTATGTGCGAAATTAGATGCAAATATTCGGTATAGACTTCGTATGTGCATATGGAAACACTGGAAAACTCCGCAGAATCGTGCAAAGAATTTGATGAAGCTTGGAATGGACAGGATTACAGCATACAAAGTTGGTTATTGTTCAAGAGCCTATGCTCATGTATGTAGCTGTGGTGCTGTAAATATAGCAATAACAAACAAGAGATTAGCCTCATTTGGACTAATCTCAATGTTAGATTATTACACTGAAAGGTGTGTTACATGTTAAGTTGATTGAACCGCCGTGTACCGAACGGTACGCACGGTGGTGTGAGAGGTCGAAAATTCCTCATCAAGAGGAATTTTCTCCTACTCGATTACCCATTTTTAGCCTGTCTGCTCGTAAGTAGGTAATCATCCGTATCTGTTTTTTTGTTTTTTATTCTGCTACAATCTCCTTAAAACTCAGGAGGTATTCTATATCACTATGAATAAAGAAGAAAAAGCAAAACTCTGGTCTGACCGTATCCAACAATACCAGACCAGTGGACAAACATGTAAACAATGGTGTACAGAAAACGGTATCCCTTTATCTACGATGGGATACTGGATCCGCAGATTTGCAAAAGAAGAGCCGGCATCCGAATCTGAACAGGATATGGTCTTGTCAGACTTCCATCTGAACAGGAAGCTGCCAGAAAGCTGCTCTCTGAGGAATCTTCATCGGTGCGTATTTTTATTTCAGACAGTATCCGTATTGAAATATCTGATTCCTGCAGACCGGAACTGATGGAATTTATACTGGGATTCCTGCAGCGCCATGCTTGACCTGGCAGGAGGGACAACGGTATATCTCTCCTGTGGTGTCACTGATCTGAGAAAAAGTTACAATGGTCTGGCGGCTATCATCAAATTAAAATTTCACCTCGACCCATACTCACGCTGCATGTTTGCGTTCTGCAACCGTCGGCGTACTTCTATAAAGATCCTTCAATGGGACGGATCCGGATTCTGGATCCTGATGAAACGGCTCGACCGTAATGCTTTTCACTGGCCGGATACTCCAGATGAACTCCGTCAGGTGACTCTGAAAGAGATCCACTGGCTGTGTGACGGGCTCTCTTTAAATCCCAGGGGTGCATTTGAGGAACACCATCCAAAGATCATCCTGTAAGCATAAGACAGCGGAGCTGTCAATCCCGTAAAAATCATGAAAAACATGGCATTCCCAGTGTATTTCCTATATCCGGAAACGCAGTTTTTTATAGGAAAACAGCTGGAACCATGATATACTTTTTATAACGCTAAAGCAGGGAGGACAGGACATGGAACCGATCTTTACAGATAAACAGCTGAATAACATGAGCCGTGAAGATCTGATCTCATTGATGAAGATCGTACAGGAACAGACAAAGAAGAAGGATACAGAGATCCAGCTGCTGAAGGATAAACAGAAAGAACTCGAATTCTTAAATGCCATGCTCTCTGACCGTCTTACCCTTGCGCAGAGAAAACAGTTTGGGGCATCCAGTGAAAAGTATGCCGAAGAATATGAACAGATGAACCTGTTCAATGAGGCAGAAGCCAATGCGGATGCGGAAACAGAGGAACTTTTTGAAGAGATCCGGTCATCCTCTTATAAACGTAAAAAAAGAAAAGGAAAGAAGGAAGAAGATCTTTCCAATTTTGAGACCGTTGAGACCAGGACCTATAAACTGGAAGGGGAAGCCCGTTACTGTCCGGAATGCGGAAAAAAATACAGCGTAGTAACAAAGGAGACCGTAAAACGCCTGCGTTTTATACCTGCAAAGTTTGAGGTTGAAGAAGAGATCACTTATGTATACAGCTGTCCGGAATGCGGATCCATGAAACGTCCGGAAAAAGAACCTTCCCTGATCCGTGGGAGCATTGCTACACCTTCCCTCGTAGCAGGTATCATGAACGCTAAATATGTAAACGGGATGCCTCTGGCACGTCAGGAAAGAGAGTTTGCCAGATATGATCTCGATCTCTCCACAAAAACTATGGCGAACTGGATCATAAACTGTGCAGACAGACACCTGAAACCGCTGTATCAGCTGATGAAAGAGGAACTTCTGGAAAGCAAATATATCCATTGTGACGAAAGCCGGATCCAGGTACTCGGAGAACCGGATCAGAAAGGGACGACCCAGAACTGGATGTGGGTATATCTCACGGATGAATTCAGTGGTTCCCCGCAGATGGTACTCTTCGATTATGAAAGGACCCGTGCGGGATATCATCCTGTAAACTTTTTAGGGGACAGGTTTCATGGGTATCTGACCTGTGATGGATATCAGGCTTATCACAGTTTAGGAGAAGGTATCATAGTAAGCGGGTGCCTTACCCATGCAAGACGACGTTTTGATGCAGCCCTCACAGCATTAAAAAAAGACTTTACAAAAGAACAGCTGAAAGAGACCATTGCATATCAGGCGATGTCAAGGATCGGGATCCTCTATAAGATCGAGGAAATGATCCACAATAAAGCACCGGAAGAAAAATATGAGGAGCGCCAGAAACAGTCCCGTCCAGTTATGGATGCCCTGTTTGAATGGCTGCATACGATGGAAGATTCTGTAGACAGGTCTTCCCTTATTGGTGATGCCATTTTGTATACGCTTAATCAGGAAGCATATCTGAAACGCTATCTGGAAGATGGCCATCTCAGTATAGACAACAACAGTGCAGAACGTGCATTGAAAAACTTTGCAGTGGGACGCCGCAACTGGCTGTTTGCCAAAAGTGTACGGGGAGCTGGTGCCAGTGCCCTTGTTTACAGCATTACAGAAACGGCACTTCTGAACCATCTGAAACCATACGCATATCTGACTTATATATTGGATGAACTCAGAAAAATGGGAGCTTTTCCTAAAGAGGAAGAGTTAAAGAAACTGCTTCCATGGTCAGAAGATCTTCCGGAATACTGCCGTACTAAACTAAAAAAATAATACTAAGCCATCTGATATAGAATTTGGCAGACAGCCAGAAACAGTATCAGATGGCTTTTATAAAATGTCAATATACGGATGATTACCTACTTACAATTATCAGATAAAGTTCGGATATTATTAGAATTTTATAAATTTAATTACTGGTATCTTACGATGCCAGTAAAAAATAACAAAAAACTTTAGTAAGTTAATTTTAAAAAGCAAAGAGATTAAATTAAAACATATTTTCAGTTGATAGAAAATTAGTGGAGAGATATAATGAAGCAAATTAAATATTATGACAGAGTGTACATGTTTCGAGTGCGAAAGGTAAATAAACAGAAAAATACAGGGAGATTCGCACCGGAAAAATGACAGGATGAAGAGAAAAGCGAAGAGAAGCTAGGTGAAAAAGAAAAGCTAGAATGAGAAATTTGGAAAGAATTAATAAAAATAAGAAGTGTTTAGCAGCAAAAATTATTTGAATTTGCAGTCGCCTTCCGTGAAGGCGTGAGTTGAAATAAAATGTAGGAGGATATGGAGTGAAAAAGAAAGTGTCGCCTTCCGTGAAGGCGTGAGTTGAAATGGCCGCCATGCCAACTCCTACTCCAACAGCGACGTCGCCTTCCGTGAAGGCGTGAGTTGAGAATACTAGCATTTAGACCCTATAAATGTGCTGTTATAGAACGCCTATAAAGATGTTCCTCCTGCTCATTTGAATATTCTTGGAATATAAGTCTTCAATAGCATAAATACGGACCAAGGAAGCTGTATGAGAAGAAACAGAAGAGTAGAAAGTAAATGCTAAAAGAAAAGATATTATAATAGGAAGAAACACGAGTAAAAAATATTATAAAAAGAAAAAACAAAAAGTCATGAATTGATTGTTATGCTGGAACATAGGTGTTAAAATCAAATTATATTGTAAGTACGGGGTATATATACAGTAATAAATTTGAGAAGTTTGTGAGCGTTATTTGCGTATACAAAAAGTTTGCATTTCCAAGAAAGAATTGTATAGGTTTGGAGGGATGTCAATGAATACAAGAGCGTATATTCCAATGGATTTTTTGAATGTTCCAGGAACACAGCTTGAGAAACTGCCATGGGAGCATGAACAGATATTGCGGCGGTATCTCAGCATGTCACAGCATATTTGTGAATTGGATGAGTTATATAGTATGATGGTTTTTAACTTGGAAAATATGTTTGAGAAATTCTCTTTACAATTTGACGATCGTATATTCGCTAAGAGAGGAGAAACTGTAGATGTGATTCAGATCAATGCGTTGCTTTGCAATGCCGTCAGCGCAGGGCGGACATTGATAGAATCTATGGAGAAATTTGATGAATTCTATATTTCTAAGGATAAAAGTTTTAAGAAAAACTTCATTTCGAAAGCATATGATCAATATTCGGAGTATAAAATTGTAGACTTTCTGCGAAACTATATGCAGCATGGCCATATACCGATTCATTATGATGAAGAAAAAATTTATTTAGATCTGTCAGAAATTCTGGAGACCACACATCTGAAGATGAATACAAATCTAAAAAGGATGTTACAAAAGGCCAAAAAGGATTTGTTAGAGTATGGAGTAGCAGATACAAGACTTTGCTGTGTCCCGCTTTTTTATAAGTATTTTCTTTTGATTCATAGATTGTATCGGGCATTTTATTCGTATGCTGAGTATACATTGATGCAGATAGGAGAAGAAAAGCGAAAATTATTGCAGGATCATCCAGAATATGTACGGCAAGTGGATGAGATTGCTTTTGCGCCAGTTTATCAGGATGAATTGGGGCAGCTTCATGGAGTAGCGGTAGAGGACGGTTATGAAGAGAAAATTCGGGAAAATATAACGTATGCAGAAGAAAAACTTCAGGAATATATAAAAGGAAATGGACAGATCTGCAGTTTACAGATTGACTATTGCCTGGAATATCGTATTCCGGAAATGATCCTGATTCATGAGGAGGAGCTGTCGGAAAATCTGGTGTCTTATTGCAAAAAGCATGGACATGAGATTCGGCATGTTTCTTTTTATACGTATTATAAAGATGATATGGATAGCTATACACGCTATAAAATGTTTCCGTATATCCAATTTGAGGAGGGTGTCGAATGGAATGTCCCATATGACAGGGTGACGATTCGGGATTTCCTTCGCACATTTCCAGAGGCAGAGGAAAAAGGAATTCTTGTACAAGCCAACAATATGGGCGGGGATGGAATACAGATCGCGCAGGCGGTTTTGCAGGGATGGAAAACATTTTTATATCACAGTTCCCAGATATTGGACACGCTGGGAATAAACTCCCTGGCTGATGCAATCGACTGGGCGTCACGGGTAGTTTTTATTTATCAGAGTATTGGATGGCTGAAGGAGTCATTTGGAAAAAGAATCGAGAAGAAACCGACTATTGAGCAATTGGAAGAATATATCAGGAGAGCAGAACGGTGGGAGCTATCGCAGCTTTCATCTACACTGCATGCAGCGCCGGAATTGTTGAAACTGGTATTGAGCGAAGTGGGATATATCAGCCAAGATGGTGAGTTGTTTGTATATGATGAAGTAATAGCTACGCAAAGAAAAGAGGAAGAACGAAAACGTAAGGCAGAAAAAGAAAATTCGCATGGAACCCAGGTAGACTGCAGGAAAATGAATAAGGTGATAGAAGAGCTTAATGTCACGATTTTGTATTATGCAAGTTTACAGAATGAGAAAAAGGCAGAGGAATGTGGGAAAGAGACGAGGATAGGAAAATGCGTGGAGCAGGTGATCTGCAAGTATAGAGAGTTTCTATGGTGGGACGAAGTGAGAGAAGAGCTGAAGGTGAGAGATCCATTGCCGGAAAAATTTACAGAGGAGATCCAAGGAAAGATTTGCAGGGATGTGAGAGCGTTGGAGGAAGAGCTTTCTGGAAAATGCAGGGAATTAGAAAAGAATGAGAGCTTATGAAAATAGAAGAAATGAACATAAGATTACAAATAAAAAGAATAAAAAAGAAATTCTGTAATTTTTTTAAAATAGTGCATATTCCGCAAGAACTGCGCATCCGTTCCAGAGGAACGGAGCGCCATTCCGCTTCAAACTGAGCAAAGCTCAGCAGGTTTATTAGTTACCGTTGTTTACTCTACGATCTCTGCCAGGAAATTCAAGACGATATGCCTTGGATGTCATTCGGCTTAAGCAGGCATCTGCATAGGTGGAATCTCCAGATTGTCCCTGATAAATAAGAGGCGAAATGACCATGTCCTTTTGACGTAGTTCATGCTTTGTCATGTTTATACCAGCTCTGGACGAAGACAGACATTCCTTGTATTTGCGGTCTGCAAAGACAGCATCGTAACGGTACTTGTGAGCAATGGAACAATGATGGATGGCTTTCGGACATCCATTACAGACGTAAGGAGCCTTATCAAGACGGTTACACTGTTCTTTAACGAAATCAGGACAGGTTTGGTTACAGGTTGGACAGGAAGTACACTTAATGTTGCAGAGTATGATTTTCCTGCATACATTTGTTTTTCTGCAGTGATATCTATGAATGCAGAAGTTGTGAGCGTTAAGGAAGGATCCTTTATGATACCAATCACTTACACGATGGAGTTTCACTTCCTTCGAAATAGTTGTAGGATCTTTGCATAAGAAGCGGGCGATATCTTTAAAAGTGCTGCCGTTATTCAGGGAACGCTCAATGTATTTACGGTCTTCAAGGGAAAGATGTTTCTGGTTACCAGGAATATATTTACTCATAGAGATCTCCTTCTACTGCTGTCAGAAGGTCTTCATGAGCATAGCACGAATATATGAAAGATTAAACTCCACTCATGTAGGAGTAAATTCCACCGCATAAGCGGACGATGGAATTTACTTTTGAAATTTTCAGTGAAAGAATTTAGCTTTTAATCACATGACAACGACAGGGTATGATGCTATAATGAGTTTAAAAATAAGAAACGGGGTGACGTTGTATGATGTATCCATATATGACACTGGCAGATGAAACGGAGATTGTTCATTCACAAATTGTTGAAAAAGATGGAATGAAAAAAGTTATTGTAAACTTTGAACGACCAACAGAAGATGGATTTGATTCGGCAAGGTGTGAATTGCCTGATTACAAATGGACAGAACGCCAAGGATATTCGGATGAAGAAATAGCAATGTTTGAAGAACTCCTGCATAGTAATGCTCATTTGCTATACCGGTATGCGGAGAATGGGGGGATTCAAATTGCCTAAATTGTTTATGGTATGTGGATATACGGTATATTTTTGGTCTAATGAAAATGGAGAACCAATTCATGTTCATATATCAAAAGGTAAGCCTACTCCAAATGCGACTAAAATATGGCTTACAAAGTCAGGTGGATGCATTTTAGCAAGTAATGGAAGTAAAATTTCCAAGAAAGAGCTGAATGAATTGATGGAATTTATATCAGCACAGTTTTTCTTTATTTGTGCAAAATGGAAAGAGGCATTTGTGACGGATGAGATAGGATTCTATTGTTAAGCATATTGTAACTTATAGTACATCGGGGACCGGTCCCAAGGCGGTCAATCCAAAAGAAGATCACTATAATTCTGATACAAAGATAAGATTAAAAGATTTTCCTAATATTCCCATGACCTTAGCAAACGAGACACATGGGGGTATGCCCTATGAAAATGAATAGAAAAAGCGAGTAAAACGGCAGGGGTCTCGAAAAGGAGACGGCTGCCGTTTTACTCGCTTTTTACCAGGGTTTTCCAGCAGTACGATAGTTCCCGTCTACTCAGATTTTCATAGGGTCAGACCCCTAGAGTTGCGTGGACCAAAGGCTCTGGGCGACATCCGGGGCGTGACCTACATATACGGAATGTTCTACCGCTTCGGACTGATTGATGTGCCGTAAACGAGGCAAAGCAGAAGATAGGATCAACTTGCCATTTGAGTTCCCAAATGGTAAAATCAAAATGCACTGGGATATAATATCCTTTGCCTGTTAATGTAGCTTCGGAAAGGGCGTGGAAGAATGGCAGCGACGTTAAAACTTCCGGTTGGTGTCGAAGATTTTAAGGAAATTCGCCAACAAGGTTTTTACTATATTGATAAGACAAGACTGATTGAACAGCTTCTTGACAGCTGGGGAAAGGTAAATCTTTTTACAAGGCCCCGCCGTTTTGGTAAGACCTTAAATATGAGTATGCTCCGAAACTAACGGATAATGAAAAACAAAGATATGGCGCGCTTGTCCGAATGCAGGACGGAAAATACGCAATGGACGAAGATACGCTGGAATCGGCACTTCAGACATTGCAGAACAGATTATGTCATCGACTGGCTTTTGGGATGATGTCACTGTGTAAAAACTATCTCAAAGATCGTTCCACCGGACGGGCTGGACTGAACGGTTATTCTGCCGTCATGTACGCGCACGATTTCACGAACCAGGGCCAGCCCAAGGCCTACTCCGCCGAGCTGGCGGCTTCTGGATTTATCTACACGAAAGAATGGTTCAAATATGCGTTCTTTTAATTCAGCCGGGATTCCGCTTCCGGTATCTTCTACGGACAGGCAGATGCTTTTTCCCTTCCGGTATGCGGTTACGGTAACCTGTCCGCCGAAATGGTTGTATTTGATTGCATTCTCAACAAGATTGTATACCATCCGGTAAATCAAAATGTCACTTCCGACCATCGTGGTATCTTTACAGTTCCCGATCAGTTTTATCTCCTTTTCCTGGGCAAGCGGTTCCAGATCCACCAGTACTTCATCGACGAGGGCGTCAACGGCAATGGTTTCATCCCTGCTTACTGTTTGAAGCTCACTCATATCGAGCAGTGTCTTGACCATTTTGCTGAGTCGGCCGTTTTGCTCCGTCACCATTTTCAGTGTTTGTAAGGTGTCGGCGTCATTGCCCGGATGCGGGGTGGAATGGTATAAATCGAGCTGTACCTGCATGACAGACAATGGGGTTCGAAGCTCGTGTGCTGCATTTGCCGTAAACTGTCTCTGGATTTCAAAAGCATCTGCGAGACGTTCCAGCATCTTGTTATACGAAATACGAAGCTGGTTCAGCTCTTTTACTTTGTTTTCTTCAATGCGCGAATCGGCCAGATTCTGTGCCTGCACCTCCTCAATTTTTTCAGAGAACTCACGAATGGGCCGAAGTGCATGGCCACTGATAAAATAGGTAGCGACACCGCCAAGAAGGGCCAATAAGGCGGAAAGGATCAGGCTGTTTCTTTTGTAGTCTGCTTTATTGTTGTACACCTGAACAGAGAAATCTCTGGCAAATTCATCCCACTTGTCCTCCGGAATGCTGATATAGATTTGATCGGAACCGTCTGCGGTACCGTCTCCGCCCTGATCTCCGGCATCATCGCCCCGGGCATCTACGGTCTCCTGCAGGGAATCGATATAATAAATTCCGTTTTTATAGACAAGCAGGGTCAGACATCCACAGATGACCGCAATATACAGGGTAATGATACAGGTAAGTCTCCACTGCAGTGATATTTTTTTCATCGGTCGGACTCCTCTCGTATTTGATATCCTTCGCCTACTTTATTTAAAATCGGATCGTATCCAAGTACCGCCCTGAGCTTTCGGCGAAGCGAAGACATATGGACGCGGATGGATCCGCTGAAGCTGTCCACGGAGGCATCCCAGACATGCTCGATCAATTCTTCCTGGCTTACCGGTCTGCCAAGGTGAAGAAGCAGATATTCCAAAATGCCGTTTTCTTTTCTTGTCAGGGAAACCAGGGTTCCGTTGGCATAGGCCTCTCGTTTGATGGTATCGAATTTGATCCCGCCACTTTCCAGACAGACATCCTTCTGCACAAATTTTCTTCTTGTCAGACTGCGGATCCGCGCTTCCAGCTCCTGCAGATGGAACGGCTTTTCCATATAATCATTTGCCCCGGCATCGAGTCCTTCTACTTTGTCTGCAATCTGTCCTCTTGCAGATAAGATCAGCACCTTCGTTTCTTCGTTTTCCTTCCGGAGTTCTTTTAGAAGATCCATTCCGTCCATGCCGGGCAGATTGAGATCCAGGACAATCAGATCATAATTTTCTGCCAGGATGCATTCCAGAGCCTCCGCGCCATCATAGCAGGTATCTACCTCGTACCCGGCGGCGTACAGACTTCTGGCAACTGTGTCACACATTTGTTTCTCATCTTCCACGATTAATAATCTCAAAATTTTTTTCACCTGCCCATTTCTTAACAATGATTTTACAACAGCTATTGTATAATATCAGAGTCAGCTGGTCAATCAATAAAATCAAAGGAGCAACCACATTTTGAAATGCAGAAAAATATCTCAAATTGTTTTAGTTATCACAGGCATAGCAATGATGGGCTATGGCGCCGTCAGAGGGGAAGCGGCTGCTGTGCTTGGGAAAGCAATTAAATTATGTCTGGAGTGTGTCGGAATTGGATAAGAAAAAGAAGTTACGATCAAAGAAAATAGCCGGAATACGCGGGTGGATCCAGGCAGCGGCCACACTGCTTACCAATCCTCATATCCCCAATTTTTTTCAGGGCAAAATATATCAGGGCAAAGCGAAAACGGTATGCGTACCGGGACTAAACTGTTATTCCTGTCCTGCAGCGACGGGAGCGTGCCCCATCGGAGCCTTTCAGGCGGTTGTCGGATCATCCAAATTTAAGTTTTCCTACTACATAACCGGGTTCCTGATTTTACTCGGCGTGACACTGGGAAGATTCATCTGTGGTTTTTTGTGTCCGTTTGGATGGTTTCAGGATTTGCTTCACAAAATCCCCGGAAAGAAATTCTCCACGGCCAGACTGAAGCCGCTGCGGTATCTGAAATATATCATCCTTGCTGTTTTTGTAATTCTTCTGCCGATGTTTGCAACGAATTCGATCGGGATGGGAGATCCATTCTTCTGCAAATATATTTGTCCGCAGGGCGTTCTGGAGGGGGCGATCCCGCTTTCCATCGGAAATGCCGCAATCCGGTCTGCACTGGGCAAGCTGTTTTCGTTTAAATTCGGTATTCTGATTACGGTTGTCGTGCTCAGCATCTTGTTTTACAGACCCTTCTGCAAATGGATCTGTCCTCTTGGGGCAATCTATTCCTTATTTAATAAGGTAAGCTTTTTACATATCACGATTGAAAACAGCAAATGTGTCGGATGCAATCAGTGTTCCAGGGCATGCAAAATGGATATCGACGTGTGCCGGACTCCCAATCATCCGGAATGCATCCGATGCGGAGCCTGCATCAAGGCCTGCCCGAAGGATGCGATCCACTATCAGTTTCTGGGAAAAACGTGTCAGAAAAAGGACACCGGAGATCAACAGTCAGAGATCAGAAACCATTGATTAGCAGCAGATCACGAAGCATCGAAGGATGATATTGAATTTTTGTTTTTTACATTATACTATCTTAAAAGGAGCCATAATTTATGAAAACCAAAAGAACTTTTATCCCTGTTTTTACACTCAGCGTAGCATTATTACTTACCGCATGCAACGGAAAAGAGGCTGCAGACACAAAGAAAACGCAGACAACCCAGACGGAATCCGGCACAGAAGCTGTTACGGGATCTGTTGCGGAATCCGAAACCGAAACGGCAGGGGCTTCCGGCACAAAGCTGGACGATTTATATCAGCAGGAAAACCAGATTTTTGCAGATCATGCGGATGTATGGAACAAGGTGTTTGGCATGATGAATAAAAGCACGGCTGATCCGAGCGGAAATTATGGGGATTATCTGGCAGACACGGTTGAAGCCAACAAGGACTCTTTTTCAGAGGACGAGCTGAATACACTGACGGATGATATTGCAACGATACGAAAAATCGAGGAACAGATAGCGGAAATGGAAAATGGCAATACAGCATCGGAAGATAGCAACGCGAAAAACGATTCCGAAGAGGCATCTCCGTTCCGGGATTTTTCGGGTCAGGATTATGATGGCAACACAGTTGACGAAAGTCTGTTTTCCAAAAATGCGGTAACGGTCGTGAATTTCTGGTTTACCGGCTGCAAGCCTTGTGTTGCTGAGTTATCCAAGCTGAACGAATTAAACGATGCAATCAAATCCATGGGAGGCGAGGTTGTAGGCATCAACACAGAAACCTTCGACGGAAATCAGGATGCGATCAAAGAAGCAGCAGCGGTTCTTGAAAGCCAGGGTGCGAAATACCGCAATCTTTCCATTGACTCTGCTTCCGCTGCAGGAAAGTATGCTTCCGATATTATGGCATTTCCGACCACAATCTTAGTCGATCGAAATGGAAATATTGTGGGAGAACCGATGCTCGGCGGAATCGACAATCAGGAGAATTATGATACGCTGATGAAACAGATCCAGTCCGTGATTGATGCAGACAGCGCGAAGTAAGACGAGAGCTGCGGCGTTTTTTGGGAGAGAAAATGGGAGTGCGAAAAAACAAAGTTACGTTTTTTCGCACTCCTTTTCATAACAAGATTTTAAAAAAATACATTTACGAAACGATGTACTGTGCTGTACCTGTCCCGAAAAGCTGCTCGGTGCTTAGAACAAGAGCTGAGGTCACACGGCGATTCCCCACATATATGCACACGTTTTCGGAACCACCAGTAATCCGACCTTTGGTTTTGATAGCAGCCATTTGACAAACAACAGCCGGGTTCCTGCTCTGCGAAAGGGCAGAAAATAAGGAAAACTTTGCGCAATTAAAAGGAGCATACCGCAGCAGCGATATGCTCCTTTTGAACTACCTGGGTAAATATTATTCACAAAGTTTGGAGAAAGCGTCAGCTACGAACTGAACTTTTGTTCCAACGATAACCTGTACAGAGGTTTTGCCAGGTTTGATCACGCCTGCCACGCCGGCAGATTTGATTACCTTGTCGTTTACGGCAGTGATATCTTTCACTTCCAGTCGCAGTCTTGTAACGCAGTTATCAATGCTTGTGATGTTTTCTTTTCCGCCGCAGCCTTCCAGAATTTTAGCTGCGATTGCGGTATAGTTATCACTTGCCAGTTCTACTTTTTTCTCTGCTTCGAGATCGTCATCTTCGCGTCCAGGAGTCTTCAGATCCCATTTCTTGATAGCAAACAGGAATACGAAGTAGAATACGAGGAATGCTGCGATTCCAAGCGGAATGATCAGCCATATTTTCTGTGCTGCGGGCAGTGAGGATGAGAACAGGAGGTCCATAGCACCGGCGGAGAAGCTGAATCCTGCACGGAAGCCGAGAGCAACTGTGATCATAGTAAAGATACCATACAGTAATGCATAGATTACGTACAGAACAGGAGCAAGGAACATAAATCCGAACTCAAAAGGTTCTGTAACGCCACAGATGAATGCGCAGACTGCAGCAGAAGCTACCAGACCGATCGTAGCTTTTTTCTTTGCAGGTTTTGCACATCTTACCATAGCAAGTGCAGCACCAGGAATACCGAACATCATACAGGGGAAGAATCCGGACATGTACATACCAAGGCTCCAGGTTACATCAGCAGATGTTTCACCAGCCCAGAAGTGCTTCAAGTCACCAAGACCGATCGTGTCAAACCAGAATACATTGTTCAGAGCGTGATGTAATCCGGTCGGGATCAGCAGACGGTTCAGGAATGCATAGATACCGGCACCGACAACATCAAGGCTGACAATAGATTTACCGATTGCTACCAGAGCACCGAACAGTAATGGCCATACCAGTAACAGAACAGCAGATACAACGATAGAAACAACACCGGAAACAATTGCTACACAGCGTTTGCCGCTGAAGAAGGATAACCAGTCCGGAAGCTTGGTGTCTTTGAAACGGTTATAGCAGGCAGATCCGATGATACCGGCCAGGATACCGATGAACGGGTTTTCGATCTTGTCAAAGGCCAGCGTCTTTGTAGCACTCTCAGCGATGGACGGGATGATAGTTGTAACAACTCCGGTAGAAAGAAGTGTTGTGATCATCAGCCAGGATGCCAGAGCTGCGATTCCGCCGGTACCGTCATTCTTTTCTGACATACCGACACCAACGCCGATTGCAAAGAGGATTGCCATGTTGTCGATCAGAGCTGCTCCTGCTTTTACGAGAAACAGACCGATCAGGTTTACTACGCCCGAGATCTCGCCGCCCTGCATCGTTGCCGGACACAGCCGGTATCCGATACCCATCAGGATACCGCAGATCGGCAGTACTGCTACAGGAAGCATGAGGGCTTTCCCTAGTTTCTGAAGAAATTTCATATATTTCTCCCTCCTTAAAAGATAATTTATATAACTGGATACCTCCAATTAGATACGTGAATTTACCGAATCCATCCAATATACTTACAAAAGCAAGTGCAGAAAAGACATTGAGAGTGCATTTCACAAAAGCAAGTGAGAAAAGACTTCAAGCGTACATTTCATAAAAGAAGAGGATGAAGATTCATCTGACGAAAGATCAAAAAAAGATCAGGAAATACTGAGAACGGCTTCGTCTAAGGAAACTTCGCCCTCTTTTTTCAAGCTGATTTTCTCGTAATCATCGGTATTGCAAATCAGTACCGGAGTGACTGTGTTCAATCCGGCTCCGGTGATCTTGTCCAGATCGACATCCATCAGAAGATCTCCTTTTTTGACCTGATCGCCGGCTGCAACGTGTGCGGTAAACGGTGCGCCCTTTAGTGTAACCGTATCCAAGCCGATGTGGATCAGGATTTCGGTTCCGGAGCTGCTTGTGAGCGTGATGGCATGAAGAGTATCAAATACCATGGCTATTTCACCGTCTGTCGGTGCATAAATTTTTCCCTCAGACGGAATCACTGCAAATCCGTCCCCCAGGATTTTTTCGGAAAAGGTAGGATCCGGGACTTCGGAAAGCGGAACTACTTTTCCTTTGCAAGGTGCGTAAAGAACATTTTCTTTGTTCTTTCCTTTTAGAAAATGAAACATAAAATTGCTATCTCCTTTCGAAAATAAGGTGCGATGTTTTTTCGGGATAGGGATCCGAGTTCATCTGTAATTACGTTGAGTGATTTTTTGTGAAAAAATTTGGTATTTTACCCTTTGATCCGTTCTGTTTGACGTAAAAAGTCAACAAAATGCCGTTGGAAAAGGAAACAGAGTATTTATTAAAAACAAAATTGCATAATTCTACACGAACTTCTCAATAGATTATATACATAATAACTGATGCGTAAGGATTTGTAAATACTTTTTTTGATATTTATGACAAAAGAATCTACTTTCAAAAGGAGAAAAATCGGTAGTTTAACCAACTAATGCGTTACTGCGATAAAAGAAGAATATACACACATTGGGGTCAGACCCCATTACTGTTGTGGGAAACTTTTGGGCGGTTCCTGTTTTTGGGCTTGAAATTCGAAAAATCTTTATACAATCTTAATGCCATGGAAAAGGTATTTATACGTTTTTAAAACGGAAGTCTCTAAAATAAGGAGGAATCAAAAAGAAGGAGTAAAAAGAGAAATGTGGAGTATAAAACTGCGATACAGGAAACAATGGTCGTCGTTTGAAATTATCATTCTTGGATTTGCGGGGGTAATTCTGGCAGGAGCACTGCTTTTGATGCTTCCTGTGGCTTCGCGGGAAGGAAATGTAACGCCATTTACAGAAACACTGTTTACTGCAACATCAGCCGCCTGTGTGACAGGACTGGCAGTCAGAGATACAGGAAGCTACTGGTCCGTCTTTGGACAGAGCGTGATTTTGCTGCTCATTCAGATCGGTGGTCTTGGTGTGGTTACGATCGCTGTTTCGATTGCGATGCTTTCCGGGAGAAAAATTTCCCTGATGCAGCGAAGCACGATGCAGGATGCGATTTCTGCCCCGAAGGTAGGCGGAATTGTGCGCCTGACGCGTTTTATCCTCAAAGGAACCTTTGGAATTGAACTGTTGGGGGCGTTGTTTCTTCTGCCTGTTTTTTTACGGGATTACGGCGGAAAAGGAATCTGGATGGCGTTGTTTCATTCTGTATCCGCATTCTGCAATGCAGGATTTGATCTTCTTGGAAAAACGGATCATCTGTATCCGTCCCTGACTTCTTATGTGGGAAATCCACTGGTTAATCTTACGATTATGGGGCTAATTGTAACAGGTGGAATCGGATTTCTGACCTGGGATGATATCTATACAAAAAAATACCATTTTCGTCAGTACTGCATGCAAAGCAAGGTGATCCTGCTTACAAGTCTGTTTCTGATTTTTGTTCCGGCGGCCTTCTTTTTCTTCCGGGATTTCGCTGGAATGCCGGTCAAGGAGCGGACGCTCTGCGCATTGTTTCAGTCCGTGACAACAAGAACGGCCGGATTTAATACGGCAGATCTTTCCGGGATGACAGGTGCTTCCCAGGCGATTATGATTGTTCTGATGATGATTGGCGGAGCACCGGGATCAACGGCTGGCGGAATGAAAATTACCACATTTGCCGTGCTGACAGCTAATGCGTCTGCTACGTTCCGTCAGAGAGAGGACACACAGATGTTTGGACGCAGGGTGGGCCAGGAGGTATTAAAAAATGCATCTACGATTCTGATGATGTATCTTTTTCTGGTGCTGATGGGAGGAATGGTGATCAGTGTGGCAGAAAATCTGCCGATTTCTGAGTGTCTGTTTGAGACAGCATCTGCTGTTGGAACGGTTGGCCTGACGCTTGGAATTACGCCGCAGCTCGGTGTTCTTTCGAAAGGAATTCTGATCGCACTGATGTTTCTTGGAAGGGTTGGCGGTCTGACGCTTGTTTATGCTGCGATGCCGGGGAGAAAGAGCGCACATGCAAAAATGCCGCTGGAAAAAATAAATGTAGGATAAGAAGAGAGGAAGAGATGAGATGAAAAATATTTTACTGATTGGAGTAGGAAGATTTGGGAGACATATTGCCATGCATCTGAATCAGCTTGGACATCAGGTGATGGCGGTAGACCGAAATGAGGAACGGATCGATGCCGTGATGCCGTATGTGACAAATGCACAGATCGGTGACAGTGTCAATGCAGACTTTCTGCGATCCCTTGGTGTGGGAAATTATGATGTCTGTATTGTGACGATCGGAAGCAGCTTTCAGGATTCGCTGGAAACCGCATGTCTTTTGAAGGAGCTGGGCGCAAAATGGGTCGTGTCCCGGGCAGAACGGGATGTACAGGAAAAATTCCTGTTGCGGAACGGAGCGGATCAGGTTGTTTATCCGGAAAAACAGATGGCAAAATGGACAGCAATTCGTTACAGCTCGGATCATGTGTTTGACTATATTGAAATTGACAGTCAGTATGCGATTTTTGAGGTTGAAATCCCGGAGAACTGGATTGGAAAAAATGTCGGCCAGCTGGATATCCGGAAAAAATACGGTATTAATATTCTGGCAACAAGAAAATATGGAAAAACAGATGTTGCGGTGTCTCCGGAGACAGTTCTGAATGGCGATGCTACCATATTGGTTCTTGGTGAATATAAAGCGATCCAGAAATGTTTTCGAATCTGAAAGAGAGGTGATTTCTGTGTTAAGTGTAGGACTGCTCTTCGTTACCCTGGTCGGTTTTTTGTCTGGAGGCGTGCTCGTAGATCAGATAGAGACATTTTTCACGGAAAACAGAAGAGAGGAACCGGAAACGGGACAAAATTTCACGGAAAACAGAAAACAAGAACAGGGAACGGGAGAAAAAAAGATTTCCTGACTATAGCTTTCTCTTCATTTATGATCTACAATAGGAGGTGGGGTGAGACAGTTGGAAAAAGAAAAACAGAAAAAAGAAAAAAAAGAGCATATCCTGGTGTGCTTGTCTTCTTCGCCATCCAATGAAAAAATTATTCGGACTGCGGCGCAGATGGCACAGGCGTTTCAGGCCGGCTTTACGGCATTGTATGTGCAGACAGCAGAAAAAACAGAAAAAACACCAGAGGATCTGGCAAGGCTGCAGAAGCATGTTCGTCTGGCAGAGCAGAGCGGGGCAGAAATTGTAACGACACACAGTGAGGATATTGCCCTGCAGATTGCAGAATACGCAAGAATTTCCGAGGTGACGCGGATTGTCATTGGAAAGAGCATGATGAAGCAGGGCTATTTCCATCAGCGAAGGGTGTGGACCGAGCGTCTGACGGATCTTGTGCCTGATCTGGAAATTCACATCATTCCAGACTCAGACGTGTACCGGAGATATCAGAAACGAAAAAAATTTCTGGAGTGGATGGAGCTGCCTTCCTGGAAAGAACTGATGCTTACGGTTCTGATTCTGGCTGCTGCGACCGGAATTGGAGAAATCTTTTTTCGGCTCGGTTTTACCGATGCCAATATCATTACCGTATATTTGTTTGGCGTCATGCTGACATCTATTCTGACCAGCGGTTATACCTGTAGTGTAATCAGTTCTGTGGCAAGTGTTATCCTGTTTAATTATTTTATGACAGAGCCAAGGCTTTCGTTGTATGCGTATGGTTCCGGCTATCCGGTGACCTTTGCGATCATGCTTGGCACTTCAATCCTGACCAGTACGCTTGCTTTAAAATTGAAAGAAAATGCAAAGCTTTCTGCACGAGATGCCTTTCGAACCAAGATTCTTTTTAATACCAGCCAGCTTCTGCAAAAGGCAGAGGATGCGTCAGAAATTTTTGATATTACGGCAACGCAGCTGATAAAGCTTCTGGGAAGAAATCTGGTTGTGGCGCCGGTAGAAAAAAAGAAAAACGGCATTGTGCAGGGAACTCTTTATAACGCCGAAACAGGAATAAAATCAGAAAAAGTTTTTAATGTGAAAGAACAGGAAATCCTGCAGTGGGTTCTGAAAAACCGGAAACGGGCGGGAGCTATGACAGAACGTTTTTCTGAAGAACCGTATCTGTACCTTTCCATCTATGCGGCACAGAACAGATATGGTGTGATCGGCATTTTCATCGGACAAAAGCCACTGGATGCGTTTGAGAACAGTATCCTGCTTTCTATTCTGGGAGAGTGCGCCATGGCACTGGATCGGGAACAAAGTGCGAGAGAAAAAGAAGAGGCGGCAGTCATGGCGAAAAATGAGCAGCTTCGGGTGAATCTGCTGCGGACGATTTCCCATGATCTGCGCACACCACTGACATCAATTCTCGGCAATGCAGACTCTTTGATCAGTAACTTTGACGCACTGGACGAAGGAATGCGGAAACAGATTTTTTCGGATATTTATGAGGATGCCGGATGGCTGATTGAACTGGTGGAAAATCTGCTTGCGCTTACGAAAATAGAAGATGGAAGTGTAAAACTGCAGTTATCCGATCAGGTGGTTGAGGATGTAGTACGTGAGGCGCTGCGCCATGTAGAACGGCGGAAAAACGAACATGAAATTACGTTGGACTGCGGGGAAGATGTACTGCTCGCCCGCATGGATGCAAAGCTGATTGTACAGGTATTGGTAAACCTGATTAACAATGCAGTAAAATATACACAGGCAGGATCCAAGATCCGGATTACAGCCGGAAAAGAAGAAAAAAACGTATGGATTGCGGTGGAGGATAATGGACCCGGCATTCCGGCGGAGTGCAGGGAGCATGTATTTGAAATGTTCTATTCCGGAAAAAATAAGGTGAGTGACAGCCGCAGAAGCCTTGGCCTTGGGCTGGCGCTGTGCCGTTCCATTGTAAATGCGCATGGCGGGGAACTGGTGCTTCGTGACTGCGCTCCGCACGGCTGTCATTTTCGTTTTACGCTGCCGCTCAGTGAGGTGAATTTAAATGAATAAGACATTGATACTGGTTGTGGAAGACGATACGTTGGTCCACAACCTGATTACGACAACACTGAAAACACACGATTATAAATAACCACATTGGGGTCAGACCCCATTACTGTTTAGAAATTTTGTTCTTGTTTTGGCAATTCTGACACTGCAGACTGTGCTGAATGACAATATCAAAACGGCAGAAGATGTTGAAACTTATCTGGGTCTTAACACCCTGGTCGTTGTTCCGGATTTTGGAAGCAAAAAGAAATCCAGAAGACGAAGAAAAGACTGAACATAAACACAGAAAATTAAAAAGGAGCATCTCCGGTTTCGAACTTGAAACCTGGAGATGCTCCTTTTTCGTATGCTGCAGAATGAAAAATTATTCTCCCGCCACCGTCACATCCCGCAGCAGTACCGCACACGGTACCACGCGGTTGTTTATCTGCTGTGTCTCTTTCGAGAAAGTCAGATTTTTCAGCACATCGTCATAACGGGCGGAAAGTGATCCGCTGGTTGTCGGATGGGAGGTGGTTCCGTCGCTCTCATACGCGAGCCGGATCTCACCGCCGCAGGTGCCGCTTACGGCATCCATATCAAACGCACTGAAATCGGTGATTTCTATATGCGGCATGCTGCGCAGCTCGTCGAGTGTTTTCGAACCGCCTTCAACTACCATGTTATTCATGGAAGTAGTATTCTTCATGCCGATATAATGGGCATGCTGAAGGCTGCCCCAGTAGGAGCGGCAGATGCCGTTTTCAAACAGAACGCGCTCGGCTACCGGCATACCGGTTTCGTCGTACGGCGCGTTTTTGGCAGAGCCGTCGAGCGTCGGCACGAGGCGGATATTCAGCGGATCGGCATCTGCGCCGGTGATGGCTTCGCCGATTTTTGCTTTTGCAACGCCCATATACTGATAAGAAGCGTTGGTATGCATGGCAAAATACTGGAAGAAACTGCCGACGGCATTTCCGGTCAGGAGAACATCAGCATGCTCATTCTGGCGGGTCGGAACAGCATTCAGACGCTGGCGGCCGGTGTGGAACATTCCGCGCACTTCGGCGATGATCTTCTCGGCAGATTTGTCGGAGAAGCGGAGATCCTTGTAGATCTCAATCTCATGATCATCCTTGCGGGAGTTTGTGACAACCTCGATCTCGCAGTCAAAGCCGGAGAAGGTGACATCGACACCGCGGGAATTGCGGATGTGTGTCTGCTTCTGGTTGACGAAAATCTCATAGGAGTTTACGCGGGAATCCTCTTCCGCCTTGATTTCCTGCATAGCCTGCACCAGTTTTACGAGTTCAGCGGTAAGATCGCGGGAAGCATCAGCCATGTCGGCGCTTGCTTGGGCATCCGATGGCTCTGCAACAGGGTACCATGGGTTCTGCACAAACTGTGCGGCGAACAGCGCCTGGTCAATTTCCTGCTTCATTTCTTCGCGGGAAATGCCCTGGTGGATCTCTTTTTCTGCGCTTCCGCGGAATTTTCCATCCTCACTGTCGACAAAGACGGTCAGAAACGTATGAGTTACTTTTTTCGCGCGGCTCATGTCGAGCTTCTGACCGATGAAAAATGCCTCGCGGGATTCGGTCTGCTCTTCGCGGATCAGAAAGTCGCTGGCTTTGCTTGTTTTTAATACATCGTATAATTCGTTCATCAGCCTAACCTCACTTTACATTTCAGATACGGGCCGCCATCGCTGACTTTGACCCATTCTTTGTGACCTTTTCCGCACATGCCGGAGCCGAAGAGCTCTTCTTTGTCGGAAACCATGGAGATGCTCTTTAAGAGATCCGGAACGTAGCCGGTCAGGGTGACAGGAGATACGACTTTTCCGGTCAGCTTACCGTCTTTGATCTCGCGGCCGAGTCCGACCATGCACTGGATGCCCCAGTGTTTCGGGTCTTCCATACCGGACTGAACGCTTTCGAGAAGATAGCCGTGCTCAATCGAAGCGATCATATCATCGAGTTTATCTGTGCCTGCGGTGAAGTAGGTGTTGGTCATACGGGAGTAGACTTTGCGCTCGAAGCTCTCGCGTTTTCCGTTTCCGGTCGGCGTGGTGCCAAGGCGGAGTGCGCTTACGAGATCGCTGATGCCGGTAACGAGTGTACCGTGGTCGATGACCGTGGTGTCGGTGCCGAGCGTTCCCTCATCATCAAAAAGATAACTGCTGACCTGCTGTGCGCCGACTGCTCCGTCGTGCATGGAGGAGAGCTGGGAGGCAACAGGCTTGCCGATATACTCTTTGGCGAGTGCGCGGTTTTTGACAAACATATCCATCTCGACACCGTGGCCGAATGCTTCGTGTGCAATCACGCCGGTGACATCCGGTGCGGTGATGACATCGTACATGCCAGGGATGACCGGATCGGAGTGGAGCTTGTCGTACAGAACGGCGATGATTTCCTCAACAATCGCATCCATCTCATTTAAGATTTCCACGCCTTTCAGGCCGGAGCAGGAACGGTACGACATATTCTGTTTTCCGTTTTCTGTGCCGATTGCGGAAAGGGAGCCCTCCGAGAAAGCGTAGGACTGCATCAGATCCTTTTTGGAGGAGAGGAACAGCTTGTTGACACGGGCGAAGCTGACGGTACTCTGGAATTCCAGAATTCCTTCATGGGCAGCGCCGGCGTTGCAGAGCTTCCGAAGGTGGGAGAGAATCTCCTCTGCGGAGACGGTCTCCGGGTCAATCTCGATTTCATTCTGCATCGTTTTGGTGATGGCTTCTTCCTGCACGAGAGGAGACTCCATCTGCGCGATGCCGAGTGCCTTTAATGCCTGAAATTCGGATTTCAGCGCGGAAGTAATTTCCTCCGCAAGATCTGCGGCATCGGTGAGGTTGTTGAAGGAATATTCGGTGTAGGAACCGTCCTGCCATGCACGGACAACGAAGCCGCGTTCACAGAAGTGATAATCGCCGACGGTGGTCTGATGCATGCTGACGCGGTAGGTCGTACCTTTGACATCGGTGCAGAGCACGCTGACATAATCGAATTCGCGCTCGAGCAGACGGATCAGTTCCTGAATCTGTGGTTTGATTTCCACAAGATAGGATGACATTGGAACCTGCATAAGTTTGGTGTCCTTTCTGGAGCCTGCCGGAGTGTTCGATAGAGAACCTGCGCCGGGGCTCAAAATAATAGAATCCGGAAAAAATAGTTTCGAAAAAATCCCGAACATAGTTTCATTATAGAAGTGGGAAATGGAAAAAGCAATAAAAAAAGGTTGACAAAATGAATTTTGATGATATACTTTGAATATCAAAACATTTGAAAAGAAAAATGTTTGAGAATGAAATAAGCAAGAGGACAGTAAGGTGAAAAACGGCAGAATTGCGGGAACCGGTTCGTATGTACCGGAGACGATATGGAAAAATGAAGATCTGGAAAAGATGGTGGATACGAGCGATATCTGGATCCGGGAGCGGACGGGAATCGGTGCGCGCCACATAGCCGGGGAGGAGACAGTTGCCCAAATGGCAGTAAAGGCGGCGAGAAGAGCGCTGGAAAATGCCGGGATCTGTTCGACAGAGCTGGATCTGATTCTCGTCGGAACCTCTTCGTCGGAGAGTATCTTTCCGAATACCGCCTGTCTTGTGCAGGATGAAATCGGTGCTTTCCGTGCCGCCTGTCTCGATGTCAGCGCCGCCTGCACCGGGTTTCTTGCGGTGTATGAACTGGGCCAGCTGTATATCCGGAGCGGCAAGGCAAAAAACGTGCTGCTGATCGGCGCAGATGCCCTGAGCCGCCTGGTGGACTGGCACGACCGCGGAACCTGCATTCTGTTCGGGGACGGCGCGGGAGCCATTGTGCTGACGGCGGAGGAACAGGAGACAAAAGCGTGCGAAAAGATCCATTCCGATGGAGAAAAAGGCGTGTCGCTGACCTGCGAAAAGGGAACGTATCTGCAGATGGACGGCCGTGCCGTGTTCCAGTTTGCCTTATCCCGCGTGCCGGAAGTCATCCGCGAGGTGCTCGCGGAAGCCGACATGGCGGTCGAAGAGATTGATGCGTTTATCCTTCATCAGGCAAACAGCCGCATCATCGACGGCGTGGCAAAACGACTGAAGGCACCGAAAGAAAAATTTCCGCGGAATATCGAAGCATACGGCAATACGTGTGCGGCGAGCATTCCGATTCTGCTGGATGAGTGGAACCGGTCTGGCAGAGCCCAAAAAGGACAGAGAATCGTTCTCTCCGGTTTCGGAGCAGGACTGATCTGGGGCGCGGCGTACCTGGAATGGTAAGAAACGCCCATATAAAATAAGAAGAATAAGAAAAAAAGTGAGGACAAAAACATGTTAGAAAAAGTAAAAGAAACCGTAGCAGAAGCACTGGGAGCAGATATCGATACCATCACAGCGGAGACTTCCTTCAAAGAGGATCTCGGAGCAGATTCCCTGGATCTGTTTGAAATGGTCATGTCCCTCGAGGACACCTGCGGCGTGGAAATCCCGACCGAGGATCTGGAAACGATGGTAACTGTCGGTGATGTTGCAGAGTATCTGGAGCAGCACAAAAACTAAGAAAGATCGGGAAGCAGGAGGAAGCGATTCATGATCACAGAAGTGACAAAATTACTCGGGATTCAGTATCCAGTCATTCAGGGCGGCATGGCCTGGGTGGCGGAGCATCATCTGGCAGCGGCAGTTTCCGAGGCCGGCGGCCTTGGCCTCATCGGAGCATCGGCGGCACCGGCAGAGTGGGTTCGGAATGAAATCCGCGAAGCAAAAAAACTGACGGACAAACCGTTCGGCGTCAACATCATGCTGATGAGCCCGTATGCGGATGAGGTGGCAAAAGTGGTTGCCGAGGAAGGCGTAAAAGTCGTTACGACGGGCGCAGGAAATCCGGAGAAATATATGGAACTGTGGAAAAACGCTGGTATCCGCGTCATCCCGGTGGTCGCTTCTGTGGCTCTTGCAAGACGAATGGAGCGCGCAGGCGCAGATGCCGTTGTGGCAGAAGGATGTGAGTCCGGCGGCCATATCGGCGAGACGACAACGATGGCACTCGTTCCGCAGGTGGCAGATGCCGTAAAAATTCCGGTCATTGCGGCCGGTGGAATTGCGGACGGACGCGGCATGGCAGCAGCCTTTATGCTGGGTGCCGAGGCGGTTCAGATGGGAACGCGTTTTGTCGCTTCGAAAGAGGCCGTTGTGCATGAAAATTACAAGCAGCTGGTGATCAAGGCGAAAGATATTGATACCCGCGTGACAGGCCGCACAACCGGTCATCCGGTGCGGGCGATCCGAAATGAGATGACACGCCATTATCTGGAACTGGAAAAAGAGGGAGCTCCGTTCGAAGAGCTGGAAAAACTGACGCTCGGCGGTCTTCGAAGAGCCGTTGTGGACGGCGATGTCAAAACCGGAAGCGTGATGTCCGGTCAGATTGCAGGTATGGTAAAAGACGAGAAAAGCTGCAAAGAAATCATAGAGCAGATGATGAATGAGATGGAAGAACTTCTGAAAGGAGCACCGGCGCGGTTATGAGTAAAACAGCATTTATGTTTCCTGGACAGGGTTCCCAGTGTGTCGGCATGGGCGCGGATTTTTATGAAGCATGTCCGAAAGCGAGAGCCGTCTACGATATGGCATCCGAGCTGATCGGGATTGATATGAAAAGACTCTGTTTTGAGGAAAATGAACATCTGGATCAGACAGAGTTTACCCAGATTGCACTGCTGACAACCGGAATGGCGATGGAGCAGTCCATCCGGGCGTGCGGCCTTACGCCGGATGTGACAGCGGGCCTCAGCCTTGGCGAGTACAACGCGATTGTGTCCGCCGGCGGTATGGAAATGGCGGATGCGATGAAGGTCGTCCGCAGAAGAGGCATCCTGATGGAGGAGGCCGTTCCGGCAGGCGAGGGCGCGATGGCGGCGGTGCTCGGCATGGAAGATGCAAAAATCGAAGAGATTTTGAGCGGGATTTCCGGCGCCTACATTGCCAATTACAACTGCCCGGGTCAGATTGTCATCACCGGATATGAGGCGGCAGTGGCAGAGGCTTCGGAAAAGTTAAAAGAAGCAGGCGCAAAGCGGGTACTTCCGCTGAACGTAAGCGGCCCGTTCCATTCCCCGATGATGGAAGCTGCGTCCCAGGGGCTGACCGAAGCGCTCGAGGGCGTCGGCTTTATGGAGTTGAAGATTCCGTATGTGACGAATGTAACCGGCCAGTATGTGCGTGATACTGCACTGACGCGCGGCCTTCTGATCCAGCAGGTGGCATCCGGTGTGCGGTGGCAGCAGAGCATCGAGGCAATGATTGCGGACGGCGTTGATACCTTCGTGGAGATCGGACCGGGAAGAACACTGACCGGCTTTTTAAGAAAAATCAACCGGGAGGTAAAAGGTTACAATATCCGCACCTATGAGGAAATGCATCAGGTGTGCGAAACTTTATTATAGATAGTGGATTATGCAGCAGGAGAATGAGATGTTAAGTGGAAAAACAGCAGTAGTAACGGGCGCATCCCGCGGAATCGGGCGTGCGATTGCAGAAAAACTGGCGGCGGAGGGAGCCTTTGTTGTCATCAATTACAATGGTTCAAAAGAGGCGGCCGAAACCGTGCTTGCGGGAATCCGCGCGGCAGGAGGAGACGGCTGCGTGATGCAGTGCAATGTATCGGATTTTGCGGCGTGTGAAGCGTGGATGAAGGAAATTCTTGCTTTGTATGGGAAAATCGATATTCTGGTCAACAACGCGGGCATCACAAAGGACGGCCTTCTGATGGGCATGTCGGAGGAAGCCTTCGACCGTGTCATTGAGACAAACCTCAAGGGAACGTTCAACTGCATCCGCTTTGCGGCACGGCCGATGATCCGTCAGAAGAGCGGCTGCATCATCAACATGGCTTCTGTGGTCGGCGTGGCAGGAAACGCCGGACAGGCAAATTATGCGGCATCGAAAGCAGGTGTGATCGGCCTGACGAAAACAGCGGCACGGGAACTGGCATCCCGCGGCATCCGCGTCAATGCGATTGCGCCGGGCTTTATTGAGACCGATATGACGGAGGTTCTTTCGGATAAAGTGAAAGAAGCATCCGTATCCCAGATTCCGCTCGGTCATTTCGGAAAGCCGGAAGATGTGGCAAACCTGGCCGCATTTCTGGCATCCGAAGCGGCAGCTTACATCACCGGACAGGTGATTCACTGCGACGGCGGCATGGTGATCTAAGAAAAGGAGAGTTGGAATGAAGAGAAGAGTAGTCATCACAGGGCTGGGTGCGGTAACCCCGATTGGAAATACCGTGGAGGAATTCTGGAACGGCGTCCACAAGGGAGCCTGCGGAATCGGAACGATTACGAAATTTGATACAGCTGAATATAAAGTACATCTGGCAGGCGAGGTCAAAGGCTTCGTGGCAAAAGAACGCATGGATTTCAAGGCGGCAAGACGAATGGGAACTTTCTCACAGTATGCCGTTGCGGCAGCAAAAGAAGCGTTTGCAGATGCCGGCATTTCCATGGAGAATGAAGATCCGTTCCGCGTCGGCGTTCTGGTGGGCTCCGGTGTCGGTGATCTGAATGCATGCGAGCAGGCGAAAGCCAAAATTGATGCTGGAAATCCGTCCCGCGTCAACCCGTTTACCGTTCCGGTGATGATTGCGAACATGGCGGCGGGAAACGTTGCGATTGCACTCGGCGCGAAAGGAAAATGTACCAGCGTGGTGACGGCGTGTGCGACAGGAACGCACTGCATTGGCGATGCCTTCCGCGCAATTCAGTACAACGATGCGGACATCTGCGTGGCAGGCGGCGCGGAGAGCGCAATTACGCCGGTCGGCGTGGCAGGCTTTTCGGCACTGACCGCACTTTCCGAGTCGGAAGATCCGCTGCGGGCTTCGATTCCATTTGATAAAGACCGGAACGGTTTCGTCATGGGCGAGGGCGCCGGCATTCTCGTACTTGAGGAGCTGGAGCACGCGAAACAGCGCGGCGCGAAGATCTATGCAGAGGTAGTCGGATACGGCGCAACCTGCGATGCGTACCACATTACTTCTCCATTGGAAGATGGAAGTGGTGCGGCACGTGCGATGGAGCTTGCGATGGAGGAAGCGGGAGTAAAACCGGAAGAAGTTACTTATATTAATGCACACGGAACGTCCACACATCACAACGATCTGTTTGAAACGCGTGCGATCCGGAAAGCCTTCGGTGATGCGGCAGACCATGTGCTGGTCAACTCGACGAAATCGATGGTCGGTCATCTGCTCGGCGCGGCAGGCGGTGTGGAAGCTGTTGTCTGTGCGAAATCCATTCAGGACGGCTTCGTGCATCAGACGATTGGAACAAAGGAAGCAGATGCGGAATGCGATCTGAATTACTGCATCGGCGCTCCGGTGGAAACCGATGTGAAACTGGCAATGAGCAATTCCCTTGGTTTTGGCGGCCACAATGCGGTGCTGCTGTTTCAGAAATATGAATAAAGCGGCATCGTGTTCCGGTGCAGAAAGGAAAATAAGATGGAATTAGATCAGATTTTACAGTTGATTGATAAAGTTTCGGATTCTTCGCTGACCGCGTTTGATTACGAGGCTGATGGGATCAAGATTGCCATGGAGCATGGAAAAGCAGCTCCGGTGCAGGTGCAGATGAGCGGGGTTCCATCCGGTGCCGGTCTGCAGATGGCAGAGATGATGGGCGGAGCAAATGGCGTGACAGTGAAAGAAGCAGCCATGCCGGAGAGAAAAGAAACGGCAGGAAAAAATACAGCGGCTGAGGAGCACAGTGAAGCAGAAGAAGGCGTTTTTGTGACATCCCCGCTGGTCGGAACGTTTTATACAGCTCCGGCAGAGGATGCCGAGCCGTTTGTGAAGGTTGGCGACACCGTGAAAAAGGGACAGGTCGTAGCAATCGTGGAGGCCATGAAGCTGATGAATGAGATCGAGAGTGAAGTGGACGGCGTGATTGCGGAGGTTCTGGTGAAAAACGGCGAGATGGTTGATTACGGAAAACCGCTGTTCCGGGTGAAAGCGTAAAGCCGGGACGAGAAAGGAAGCAGCGAATGAACAGTTTGACAACGAAACAGATTCAGGAGATTATTCCACACAGACATCCGTTTCTGCTGGTGGATTACATAGAAGATTTTGAACCGGGCGAATTCGGTATTGGATACAAATGTGTGACGTACCGCGAGGACTTTTTTGCCGGTCATTTTCCGCAGGAGCCGGTGATGCCGGGCGTGCTGATTATCGAGGCGCTGGCGCAGGTCGGTGCGGTTGCGATTCTTTCTCTTGACGAGAATAAGGGAAAAATTGCATTTTTCGGCGGCATCAACAAGTGCCGTTTTAAGGGAAAAGTGAAACCGGGAGACAAACTTCGTCTGGAGACGAAAATTATCCGCCACAAGGGACCGATGGGCGTCGGGGAAGCGGTTGCTTCGGTCGACGGCAAGGTGGTCGCGCAGGCGGAACTGACCTTTATGGTGGGGGCAGCACAATGATTCGAAAAGTTTTGATTGCAAACCGTGGGGAGATCGCGGTCCGGATTATCCGGGCATGCCGTGAGATGGGAATTCTCACGGTCGCTGTTTATTCGGAGGCGGACCGGGAGGCACTGCATGCGCAGCTCGCGGATGAGGCGGTGTGCATCGGGCCGGCGCCGTCGAAGGACAGTTATTTAAATATGGAACGTATTTTGAGTGCGGCGCTTGTGACGGGGGCGGATGCGGTTCATCCGGGATTTGGATTCCTGTCGGAGAACAGCACGTTTGCGCGGAGATGCCAGGAGTGCCACATTACGTGGATTGGGCCATCTCCTGAGGTGATGGACCGGCTGGGTAATAAGTCTGAGGCGCGAAATACGATGCAGGCAGCCGGTGTGCCGGTGATTCCGGGGACGAAGGAACCTGTTTTTGACTGGGAGACGGGTCTTTCTGAGGCCGACCGGATTGGTTTTCCGGTGATGATTAAGGCGGCGCTTGGAGGCGGCGGCAAGGGTATGCGCATGGCGGAGACGCGCGGGGAGTTCCAGAGTGCGTTTCAGACGGCGCAGAAGGAGGCTAAAAGTTCGTTTGCGGACGGGACGATGTATGTGGAGCGGCTGATTCGTCATCCGCGTCATGTGGAGTTTCAGATTATGGCGGACTCGTTCGGGAATGTGATTCATCTTGGGGAGCGGGACTGCTCGATTCAGAGGAATCATCAGAAGATGATTGAGGAGTCGCCTTGTGTGGCGATTGATGACACGCTGCGGGAGCGGATGGGCTCGGCGGCGGTCCGGGCGGCGAAGGCGGCGCATTATGCGAATGCGGGGACGATTGAGTTTCTGCTGGAGCCGGACGGGAATTTTTATTTTATGGAGATGAATACGCGGATTCAGGTGGAGCATCCGGTGACAGAGTGGGTCACGGGGGTGGATCTGATTCAGGAGCAGCTTCGGGTGGCTTCGGGGATGCCGCTGTCGGTGACGCAGGGGGAGGTACGGCTTTCGGGTCATGCGATTGAGTGCAGGATTAATGCGGAGAATCCGGCGAAGAATTTCAGGCCTTGTCCGGGGAAGATTACGGAGATGCATCTGCCTGGGGGATTTGGAGTACGGGTGGATACGGCGGCGTATGACGGGTATGTGATTCCGGCGTTTTATGATTCGATGCTGGCGAAATTGATTGTGCATGGGAGGACGCGTGAGGAGGCGATTGCGCGGATGAGGAGTGCGCTGGGGGAAGTCGTCATCGAGGGAGTCGACACTAACGTTGATTATTTGTATTCTATTTTAAATGAAGAGGAGTATCTGGCCGGGAGGGCGGATATTGAGTTTGTGGAGCGGTTGACGGAGAGATTGTGAGAGACGGACGCCGCCCGGCAGTACAGCAGAGGGGGACGGCGCGGTTTTAGAGGAAAGAAACACTAAGGCCTCCAGCATTTGCTAAAACCATTTTCAAAAATCCAAAACTCGCTGTCGCTCAGACAGTTGGATTTTTGAAAATAACGCAAATTCTGGAAGCCTAAGTGTTTCTATAGCAATCCCCGAAAATAATGCAAAAAATTCAGCACCGCAGAGCGTGAATTACTGCGTCACAGATTTTCGTCGTACCCCGGTACGCCTTCAAATCTGTTCCTTGCAATTCGCGCTCTGCAGCACTGCCTTTTTTGCATTATTTTCGGGTCTTGCTATAGTTCCTCCTGCAAATGCGTCGTCCCCCTCTGCTGTACTGCCGGGCGGCTGAGATCAGACACACGACTGGGAGAGTGTGGTCAGCGACACCGCGGGGCGGTGCGGCTGGGATGACAGGAGTGAGCGGTGAAGAGAGAATGAATGCCTCGATGGGTGAGGTGTGTGGTTGGAAGATTGTTATGGTGACAATAGAGTGAAAGTGTTATGACGTAAGGAGTGATGGTGGTATGATGCTGGGTAAGTATTTTAAGAAGACGGTGTTTCGGAAGGAGCACACGGCGGATGGGGTGGTGCCGGAGGCGCCGCAGGGGATTTTGAAGAAGTGTAATGCTTGTAAGGGGGCTATTTTTACGGAGGATGTGAAGAGGAATCTTTATATTTGTCCGAAGTGTGGGAATTATTTTCGGGTGCATGCGTATCGGAGGATTGAGTTTCTTCTGGATGATGGGAGTTTTGAGGAATGGGATCAGGGGATGACGGCGGGGAATCCGCTGGGGTTTCCGGGGTATGAAGAGAAGGTGAGGGCTCTGCAGGAGAGAACAGGACTTACGGAGGCTGTTGTGACTGGTAAGGGACGGATCAACGGGATGGAGACGGTGATCGGGGTCTGTGATGGCAGGTTTATGATGGCCAGTATGGGTGAGGCTGTTGGGGAGAAGATTACGCGGGCGGTGGAGAGGGCGACGAAGCTCTCGCTGCCGGTGATTTTGTTTGCGTGCTCGGGAGGGGCGCGGATGCAGGAGGGGATTGTTTCTCTGATGCAGATGGCGAAGACGTCGGCGGCACTGAAAAGACACAGTGATGCGGGGCTTTTGTATGTGA
This sequence comes from Fusicatenibacter saccharivorans, assembly GCF_015557635.1. GTDB lineage: Bacteria > Bacillota > Clostridia > Lachnospirales > Lachnospiraceae > Fusicatenibacter > Fusicatenibacter saccharivorans. Next base: position 265,538 of record NZ_JADNOP010000002.1, on the reverse strand, counting down.
GTGTGCTGACGGACCCGACGACGGGCGGCGTGACGGCGAGCTGGGCGATGCTAGGGGATATTATTCTGGCGGAGCCGCATGCGCTGATCGGGTTTGCGGGACCGAGGGTTATTGAGCAGACAATAGGACAGAAACTGCCGAAAGGATTCCAGCGGGCGGAGTTTCTGGTGGAGCATGGGTTTGTGGATCGGATTCTGCCAAGAGAAGAGGCGAAAGAGGTGCTGTCGGAGATTCTGCGGATGCATGGGAAGCGTGCGGAAGGTATGGCATCGGGCGGTGGCGATTTGATGAAGAATTCTGTGCCGGAAGAAAACGGGAAGGAACTGCAGAAAGAAGAGACTGCGGCAGAAAGCGTGAAGGCGCTGGCAGAAGAAACTGAAAATACGGAAACTTCCAGGGACGGACAGGAAAAATCGCTTCGGGGAGAAAAAGAAGAGACGGAGTGGGAGAATCTGCGGAAATCGTCGGCCTGGGATTGTGTGCAGAAAGCGCGGAAAAAAGACCGGCCGGTCGGAGGGGATTATATTCGGGAGCTGTTTCCGGATTTTATCGAGTTCCACGGCGACCGGCTGTATGGCGATGATGCGGCGATCATCGGTGGTATTGCGTCGTTTGACGGCACACCGGTCACGGTCATTGCCGAGGCGAAAGGCGCGGATACGAAAGAAAACATCCGCCGCAATTTCGGCATGCCGTCCCCGGAGGGCTACCGCAAAGCCCTGCGTCTGATGAAACAGGCCGAAAAATTCCACCGCCCGGTCATCTGCCTCGTAGACACCCCAGGTGCTTTCTGCGGAATGGAAGCCGAAGAACGCGGCCAGGGCGAGGCGATTGCGCGGAATCTGTATGAAATGTCATCCTTAAAAACCCCAGTCCTTACCATCGTCATCTCCGAAGGCGGCAGCGGCGGCGCCCTGGCACTCGCCGTGGCGGATGAAGTGTGGATGATGCAGAATGCCATCTACTCCATCCTGTCGCCGGAGGGATTTGCAAGTATTCTATGGAAAGACGGCAAACGCGCGCCGGAGGCCGCCGAGGTGATGAAGCTGACGGCGAGGGATTTGAAAGAGCTTGGAATCGTAGAAGAGATTGTGGCGGAACCGGAAGAGTTTACGGTGGAGACATTACCTGCGGTTTGTGGAGATCTGAGAAGGAAGATTCTGAAATTTATGGGGAAATATGCGGAGCTGGATGCGGAAGAGCTGGTAGAGGAGAGGTATCGGAGATTCCGGGAGATCTGAAAAAAGAAAATAGTTACCGATCCATTTTATATAAAATATAATTGAGTTCAAAAATAATCATCTGTTTTTACAGCAGGTGATTATTTTTATATACAATTAGCAGTAGTTAGGTTAATATATTTTTAAGAACAAAGGGGGAATTTTACAATGGAATATATAGCACATCGAGAGGAAGATCGAGTACAGTTGTTGTTGCAGCATCTGCTGGGAACAGCAGAACGGGCAAGGGATTTTGCGGAAAAATTTTGCAAAGGGGAATGGGGCTATTGCTGTGGAATGCTGCATGATATTGGAAAGTACAGCGACAAATTTCAGAGAAAAATCAAGGGAGATAATAGTATCAGTGTAGACCACGCGACAGCGGGTGCTCGATTATGTCTGGAACAGCAGGGAATGTATCCACTATTAGAATATTGCATTGCAGGACACCATGCAGGTCTGCCTGATTATGGGAATGAACTGGATACGGGAAGTGCATCTACATTGGCAGGGAGAAGGAAAAAGCGGATCGAAGACTATCAAGCGTACAAAACAGAAGTACAAATTCCGGCATTAACAACGCTGCCATTCAATCCAACAGAAACAGAAAATCCAGATTTTTCTTTGAGCTTTTTTATGCGGATGCTTTATTCTTGCCTTGTAGATGCAGATTTTCTGGATACAGAAGATTTTATGAAAGCAGGGAAGACACAGCGCGAGGCGGGGGAGAACCTGACAACGCTTTTGCAGAAGCTGGAGAAACATGTTGAAGATTGGTTGAAAAATAAGGAAACAGAGTCAGTTAATGGAAGAAGGACGGAAATTTTAAGAAACTGCATGGAACAAGGGGAAAATTCGAAGGGACTGTTTCGCTTAACGGTTCCAACGGGCGGCGGAAAGACAACCGCATCGTTGGGATTTGCATTAAAACATGGTGTGTACAATCATATGGATCGAATTATCTATGTGATTCCATATACGAGCATCATTGAGCAGAATGCAGAAGTTTTCCGGAAAATTCTGGGAGATCAGAATGTTCTGGAAAATCATTATAATGTTGATTATGATAGTTCGGAAGAATTCAAACCGATGCAGCTTGCCGCGGAAAACTGGGATAAACCGGTTGTAGTAACGACGAATGTACAGTTTTTTGAATCTTTGTATGCTAATAAATCATCAAAATGCAGAAAACTCCACAATATGGCCAACAGTGTAATTATTTTTGATGAAGCGCAGATGCTGCCAGTTGATTATCTGAAACCGTGTATTGCTGCGATGGAAGAATTGATTGACCGTTACGGATCAAGCGTGGTACTCTGTACGGCTACACAGCCAGCATTGCAGTCTCTCTTTCAAAAGGAGAGAAATGCAATAGAACTATGTCCGCGGATGGAAGAACAATTCCGATTTTTTGAGCGAGTGCGCTATAAAAATCTTGGCTATCTAAGTGAAGAAGAACTTGTAAGCAGATTGGAAGGCGGATTCCAGACATTATGTATTGTCAATACGAGGAAAAAAGCGCAGAAATTATATCAGAAACTAAAAGGCGAAGGCTGTTACCACTTATCAACGAGTATGCATCCGAAGCATAGAAAGCGAGTATTGGAGCAGATACGAAAAAGATTGGACAAAAAGAATCCTCAAAAATGTATCGTAATTGCGACCAGCCTCGTGGAAGCTGGAGTGGATCTGGATTTCCGGACAGTATACAGACAACTGGCGGGAATTGACTCGATGATTCAGGCGGCGGGAAGATGCAATAGAGAAGGGGAGTATGATGTTTCTGAAAGTAATGTGTTTATATTTCAATTCGATGAAAAAGAAACCGTTTCAGGACAAAGACAGCAAATTGATGTGGCAAAAAGTCTGATTGCAGATGAAGCTGAAATTTCAGATTTAGGAACCATAAAAACATATTTTGAAAGGTTGTATTATTTAAGGGGAGAAGATCTGGATAAAAAGAAAATTCTGCAGGAATTTCAAAAAGGGAAATATAATTTCAGACAAACAGCAGAGAAATTTCAGTTAATTGATGGAGCTACGGTAGCAGTATTTATTGGTTGTACAAAAGAGGCTCAGGAGATTCTGCAGCAGATAAAGGGTCAGGGATTCACTAAAAGTAATATGCGAAAAGCCGGACAATTTTGTATTAATATTCGGAAAAATGAGTGTAAAAAATTTTATGAAGCAGGAATCGTGAGAGAAGTTTCAGGCGATGTAAAAGATTTTTATGAATTGACAGATCTGAAACGTTATACAGAAGAAATGGGACTGGATTTGTCAGTTGAACTGGGAAAAGCATTATTTGTATGAGAAAGCGAGAGGGAATGGAAGCATTTAAACTTTCCATTCCCTCTCGTTTTTTCACTACAAAAAAATGTATTTTTTCAATCCGCAGGATGGAGATCCTGTCGAAGATTATTATAATCAAAATACATAAAAATTTCAATACATTTTTATGTAAAATTTGAATTGAATTACAGAAGAAGGTATTGTATTATGAAAACATAATAATACAAGTGCAAAATGGAAGAAAGACATAAGTCTGACAACAAGGAAAAGAGGAAACGCCTATGGGAATTGGAGTAAAAGTTAAAGTATGGGGAGATTATGCACTTTTTTCAAGACCAGAGTTAAAAGTAGAAAGATATTCTTACGACGTGATGACACCTTCCGCAGCGCGAGGCATCCTGGAAGCCATCTATTGGCATCCGGGCCTGAGATGGAAAATTGATCGAATCTATGTGAATAAGCCGATTCGTTTTACCAGCGTTCGAAGAAATGAAGTAAAAAGCAAGGCATTGGCAAGCAAGGTTTTTGAAGTATACAATGGAGCAGAAAAACCATTGTATATCAGTACAAAACAGGACATTGTACAGAGAGCTTCTGTGATATTGACAGATGTAGAGTACGTGATAGAAGCTCATTTTGAGATGACGGACAAGGCCAATGAAACGGATAATCCAGGCAAATTTAAAGACATTATGCTTCGAAGGCTCAAGAGAGGGGAATGTTATCACATGCCCTATTTTGGTTGCCGAGAATTTCCGGCGCATTTTGCGTTATGCGAAGAAGAGAAGATTCACACTGCGTATGAGAATGTAGAGGAAAAAGATATGGGACTGATGCTTTTCGGCATGGATTATTCCGATTTAGAGAACATTGAACCAATGTTTTTTCGAGCGGTTATGCGAAAGGGTGTCATTGATTTACGGAATTGTGAGGTGATACGATGATTCTTCAAGCATTGGTCAAGTATTACGAAGACCTGGAAAAACAAGGAAAGATTTCAAGGCGAGGATGGTGCACAGAAAAAATTTCTTATGGGATTCAATTGTCATGCGATGGAAAAATTCAAGCTATTTTAAGTTTGAAAAGAGAAGTGCAGGCAGGAAAAAAAACAATATTAAGTCCGCAGCCGTTATTTGTGCCGACGATGGTAACACGATCATCAGGTGTAGCTGCTAACTTTCTATGCGACAATTCCAAATACATGTTAGGGATTGACAAAGATGGAACAAGCAAAAGAATGCAGGAATGTTTTCAGGCGACGAAAGAAAAACATCTGCAGATATTACAGAATAGTCAGGGAGAAACTGCAAATGCAATTTGTGCATTCTTTGAAAGCTGGAAACCAGAGCAGGCCAAGGAAAATCCAGTAGTTGCCGAAACATGGGAGGAGCTGACAGAAGGAGGCAATCTGATTTTCTGGGTAAATGGAAAATATGCGCAGGAGGATGAGGAAGTTCAGAAAGCATGGGAAAAGACACAGGATCAGAAACAGGGAGAAGCAACTGGAATTTGTCTTGTGACAGGAAATTTGGATGAAATTTCCAGAATTCATAAAAATATTAAAGGTATTCCAGGTGCACAGAGCAGTGGAGCTTCGTTGATCTCATTTAATGAAAAAGCGTTTGAATCCTATGGAAAAACACAAAGTTACAATGCACCTGTTGGAAAATATGCAGAATTTGCTTATACTACAGCGTTGAATTATCTTTTGACGCAAAAAAAGTATAAATTCTCATTAGGTGAGTCCATGGTTGTTTATTGGGCGGAAGGAGCTAAAACGGAATATCAGAATTTCTTTTCTGCATTTCTGAATCCAACGAAGGATAATGAGGATATCGTGCATGACATATTGGAAAAGCTTACAGAGGGGCAATATATAGACGTAAAAGATATAAAAATCAATAAGGATCAGAAATTTTATGTTTTGTGTCTGTCACCAAATGCAGCAAGATTGTCCGTGAGATTTTTCTATGAAAATTCATTTGGAAATATGTTGGAAAATCTGGAAAAACATTACCAGCGGCTTAATATTCCCAAACCGAAAAAGGATGAAATAGATTATCTTGGGGTCGATGATTTGCTACAAGAGACAATCAATCAAAGAACCAAAAACAAAAAGGCTATTGCCCATATGGCAGCAATGGTGCTGGAGGCAATTCTTTCGGATAACAGATATCCGGCAAGCTTGTATATTGATACATTGATAAGAATACGTTCCGATCAGGGAGATGTAACCTGGGGAAGAGCAGCGATTATAAAAGCGTATCTTATTAAAAATTACAAATGGGAGGAAGGCGAAGCGTGTATGAATTCAGGAAAAACAAGTAATGATGTTGCTTTTAAATTAGGACAGGCTTTTTCGATCTTGGAGGCAATTCAGATTGGTGCGAATAAGATAAATACGAACAAAGAAATAAAATCTACCATTCGAGATCGTTATTTTAACTCTGCCTGCGTAACGCCAGCGATGGTATTTCCGATTTTGATGAGATTGAAAAACAGTCATATACGAAAATTGGAAAGAGATAAACTAAATTTGGCAAAATATTATGAGGATAGACTGAGAGAAATTTTCGAAGAAGTAGAATATTTTCCAAAAAGATTATCATTGGAAGAACAGGGAAAGTTTATTTTGGGCTATTATCATCAGAAACAGAGCAAAAATGAAAAACAGGAGGAAAAATAAATGAGTGATGTAATCAAAAACAGATATGAATTTGTAATACTGTTTGATGTGGAAAATGGCAACCCAAACGGAGATCCAGATGCTGGAAATATGCCGCGTGTTGACCCTGAAAGTGGCTTAGGTCTTGTTACAGATGTGTGCCTGAAAAGAAAGATCAGAAATTATGTTGAAACCGTAAAAGAAGACGAGGATGGCTATAAAATCTATATTAAAAAAGATGTTCCGCTTAACCAAAGTGATCGGGAAGCATGCGTATCGGTGGGTGTCAATGAAACAGAAGACAAAAAAGTGACAGAAGAACTGAAAAAATTGAAAAGAAATGATCCGGATGCAGATGTAAAATTAAGAAATTATATGTGTGATCACTTTTTCGATATCCGAACCTTTGGTGCGGTCATGACGACCTTTGTGAAAGCATCACTGAACTGTGGTCAGGTAAGAGGCCCGGTGCAGATTGGATTTGCACGCAGTATTGATCCGATTATCAGTCAGGAAGTTACAATTACCAGAGTTGCCATCACAACGGAAAAGGATGCAGAAGATAAAAACACAGAGATAGGGCGTAAAAGTATTGTACCTTATGCATTATACCGTGCGGAAGGATTCATTTCAGCAAACCTTGCCCGTAAAGTAACGGGATTTACAGAAGAAGATCTTGATTTGCTGTGGGAAGCAATTATCAATATGTTTGAGCATGACCATTCTGCAGCGAGAGGCAAAATGGCGGTTCGTGAACTGATTGTATTCAAGCATAGTAAAGAACTTGGTGACTGCCCTGCATATAAGTTATTTGACGCGGTAGAAGTAAAAAGAAAGGAAGATGTAGAATATCCAAGAAAATATCAGGACTATACAGTTACTTTGCGCAAAGAAGACATTCCTGAGTCAGTTCAGGTGAAAAGGATGGTTTAATGGAATATGCAGAAGATGATTATTTGATGATATCCGGAATTCAGCATTTCAAATTTTGCCGAAGACAATGGGCATTGATTCATGTGGAGCAGCAGTGGGCTGAAAACGTACATACCGTCACGGGTGAATTAATGCATAAAAAGGCACACGATCCTTATCTCACAGAAAAGCGGAAAGATACGATTATTGTTCGTGCGCTACCGGTTTCTTCGAGAGAACTTGGAATCAGCGGGGAGTGTGATGTGGTTGAATTCCATAAATGTGAAGATGGAATTCAGCTGCATGAACACAGAGGATTGTATTCTGTGTTTCCTGTGGAATACAAGAAAGGCAAACCTAAGCTTACGGAAGAAGACAAGCTTCAGGTGGTGGCACAGGCGTTATGTCTGGAGGAAATGTTTTCGACCAGAGTGGCGCAGGGAGCAATTTTCTATGGCGAAACAAGAAGACGGGAGCAGATAGAAATTACAGAAGAATTGCGGGAAGAAGTAATTCATATGTTGGCGGAAATGCATCAATATTATGCACGAAAGTATACACCAAAAGTGAAACCGAGCAAAGTATGTAATGCATGTTCACTAAAGGACATCTGCCTTCCGAAACTGAACAAGACGGTTTCCGTGAAAACCTATATCGAACAGAGACTGGAGGAAGAGGAATGAAAAAGCTATTAAATACGTTGTATGTTACTTCTGAGAACAGTTATCTGGGACTTGACGGGGAAAATATTGTTATCTATGAGGATGATAAAGAACTCGGAAGATTGCCGCTGCATAATTTGGAGAGTATTGTATCCTTTGGTTATCGTGGAGTAAGTCCGGCGTTAATGGGAGCTTGCTCGGATCGAAATATAGCATTGTGTTTTCTGACAGCACAAGGAAAGTTTCTGGCTAGAGTAACGGGAAAAACAAAAGGAAATATTGTTCTGCGGGAACAGCAATACAATAGCTGCATGGATTCGGAAATCAGTCTTGAAATTGCGAAAAATTGTATTCTGGGAAAAGTATACAATGCAAGATGGGTACTGGAACGAGCGGTGCGAGATCACGGAATGCAGATTGATGCGGAGCGGGTCAAAACGGCGTCTATGAATCTGAAAAATTCTTTGAAGCTGATTCAAAATTGTGAGTCAAAAGAGCAGTTAAGAGGATTTGAGGGTGAAGCAGCAAGTGTTTATTTTGGCGTGTTTGACGAATTGATTTTGCAGCAGAAGAAAGATTTCAAGTTTGAAGGGCGGAACAAAAGACCGCCTATGGATAACATGAATGCAATGCTGTCATTTGTGTATACGCTTCTGACGAATAATATTGCAGCGGCGTTGGAAGGGGTTGGTCTGGATCCTTACATGGGCTATCTGCATACCGAAAGACCGGGCAGAGCTTCGCTGGCACTGGATATGATTGAAGAACTTAGAGCTGTTATGGCGGATCGCTTTGTGCTGTCACTTGTTAATAAGAAAATCGTCAATGGAAAGAATTTTACCAGAAAAGAAAATGGCGCAGTTTTGATGGACGATGAACTTCGAAAGAAACTGCTGACAGAGTGGCAGAATAAGAAAAAAGAAACAATTATGCATCCCTATCTAAATGAAAAAGTGGAATGGGGAATGGTTCCTCATGTGCAGGCGATGCTGCTCGCAAGATATCTGCGAGGGGATCTGGACAGCTATCCTGTATTTTTGTGGAAGTGAGGTGGGAGGATGCTGGTATTGATCACATATGATGTCAATACGGAAACTGATGCGGGGAAAAAACGTTTGCGCAGAGTCGCCAAACAATGTACCAACTACGGAAGACGGGTGCAAAATTCTGTATTCGAATGTATATTGGATAATGCACAGTGTATTGTATTAAAATCTATTTTAGCAGACATTATCGATGAAGAAAAAGACAGTCTTCGGTTTTATTATCTGGGAAACAATTATAAAACTAAAGTTGAACATATCGGTGTAGAACGTGGTACAGCTGTAGATCAGGTGTTGATTTTTTAGGTGCGAATCGGTAGTACACAGAAAAAGCCCGGGAGATTCGCACCTGAAAAAGTGCACAAAAGGTGCTGGAATTGAGAAGATGGGGAAGAAAAGAATGGAAAGGGAAGGAGGAGAAAGATGAAGCGTTGTGAGAAATGGTTAAAAACATAGGGTGAATTTTAGATAAAATTGCAGTCGCTCCCCTCGCGGGAGCGTGGATTGAAATCCGATGGCCGTTGTGATGGATTTCGGCAGCAGTGGTCGCTCCCCTCGCGGGAGCGTGGATTGAAATGAAACATTAACACAGTTTTGAAGGGCTTCGGCAGTCGCTCCCCTCGCGGGAGCGTGGATTGAAATAAATAATTCGTTAGATCGTCAACGCCCAGGCCCAGTCGCTCCCCTCGCGGGAGCGTGGATTGAAATTTAATGTTGTCACCATCGCGGAACTGCCACATGTGTCGCTCCCCTCGCGGGAGCGTGGATTGAAATCAGTACAGAGACAGCATCGAGGTAATTCCGGATCCTGTCGCTCCCCTCGCGGGAGCGTGGATTGAAATTGGTGTTCTCTTCCGGCACTGTAATCACGGTGCGTCGCTCCCCTCGCGGGAGCGTGGATTGAAATTCCATTTGTGACTCTGGTTCCTTTCGGAATTTCCGTCGCTCCCCTCGCGGGAGCGTGGATTGAAATGCCGTCGGAATGGCCCATCAGGACGGTTCCGTCGTCGCTCCCCTCGCGGGAGCGTGGATTGAAATTCAATCAATGCAAACAGAATCACAAAAGAATCCCCGTCGCTCCCCTCGCGGGAGCGTGGATTGAAATATACGTGTTCGAACTTTCTTCGCCCTGTGTTCGGGTCGCTCCCCTCGCGGGAGCGTGGATTGAAATCATGCGTGTTAAAATCGCCTTGACGATCTTCCGCGTCGCTCCCCTCGCGGGAGCGTGGATTGAAATGTGTGTGATCTTACGCCAGGGATGTGCTTCTATCGTCGCTCCCCTCGCGGGAGCGTGGATTGAAATATGACTCTAAAATAAAACGCAAAGAAGAACTAGGTCGCTCCCCTCGCGGGAGCGTGGATTGAAATTTTATATTTATGGATTTGATGTGGATCGGGCTATGCGTCGCTCCCCTCGCGGGAGCGTGGATTGAAATACCGTTATACTGTTTATCGCTGCAACACCCATACACGTCGCTCCCCTCGCGGGAGCGTGGATTGAAATATGATACGTCAGACAACACATCCTCCTCGGAGGCGTCGCTCCCCTCGCGGGAGCGTGGATTGAAATTTCTATTGGTAGCGAAAACGCTTTTCGTAGAATGGTCGCTCCCCTCGCGGGAGCGTGGATTGAAATTATCGGTATCGTGTACAGGCCGAAGTTTGGCGGGTCGCTCCCCTCGTGGGAGCGTGGATTGAAATCGGAAACAGATGGTATATCAATGTTATCGGACAGTCGCTCCCCTCTCGGAAGCGAGAATTGAAATGGAAGCAGACGGGCGCCCTGATCTAGGTGGCGGAGTCGCTCCCTCCGCGGGAGTGTGGATTGAAATGGTGGATCATTGACGAAATTCGCGTTATGAACCTTTGCTCCCTTTAGGGGAACAAAGGTTGAAATACGCCATACGGTAGCACAATATCAGATACGATCGTTGCTATCTTAGCAGAAGAAAGAATGGAAATTTGACGCGAGTCATCGGAAAAGAAAAAGGAAATGGTCACTCACCTCGTGGGAGCATGAGTTAAAATAAGGAGGTGCGCGAGGATACTGTCCTACGATTGCAAAGCGTTCTCTCAGGAGTGAAATGTGTTTGACATGAAAGTTAAATAATGTTAATCTATAACTAGCGTAAGCGACAACTAACCGCTCATGTATTCGCAAGAACCATGAGCGGCTATTTTTCTATTTTAATATTCGGTGAGAAAGGAGGAAAATTATGAAGAGTCCATTTAAAATATTTTGGATCGTACTCGGCTTTCTGTGTCTGGGATTTGGTACCATCGGTATTGTGCTTCCGATTCTGCCGACAGTTCCATTCTATATGGCAACCCTGTTCTGCTTTGCGAAAAGTTCGGAACGGCTGCACAGCTGGTTTATTGGGACCCAGTTATATAAGAAGCATCTCGCCAGCTTCGTACAGCATCGGGCGATGACGGTAGGAACGAAATGTAAAATTAACGGGATGGTAACGGTTGTGATGGCGATTGGCTTTTTTGCTATGAAGAATGTGCCGATCGGAAGAATCTGTATTGCTGTGGTATGGATGTGCCATATTTTGTATTTCTTCCTGCGGGTCAAAACCGTAAAAACAGAAGATCATATCCTAGGAGAAACAAAATGAACAAAGTAGAAAAAAAGCGGCAGAAAGAACAGTACGTCGTGGAAGAGATGATCCGCCTGTACTGCCGGAAGAACCATGGAAAAGAGGGGCATGCATCCGGCGGAATGTGTCCGGAATGTCAGAAATTAGCGGACTATGCAAAACAGCGGAGCCAGAAATGTCCCTTCATGGAACAGAAAACATTCTGCGCAAACTGCAAAGTACACTGCTACAAGCCGGAAATGCGGGAAAAGATCCGCGCCGTTATGCGGTTTTCGGGGCCGAGGATGCTGCTGTATCATCCGATTTTAGCTATCTGGCATTTGATTTGCAGCATGAGAGAGAAGCGAAAAGCAAAAGCATAAAAGAGAGGTACTTATGATTAAAACAAGACTGGTGGGGCTGCTGTCCCACGCGAAAAAGTATATCGTGTACACGATTCTGTGGCAGTGGGCGGCGCTTCTGTCGCAGGTGATCGCGGTATTTACGGTCGCCGATCTGCTGGAACGGGTCGTGTATGGTGCGGTAACGGCAGCGGCTGTGAAACGGACGATTTTTACACTGGCAATTGTTGTTGTGATCCGCTTTTTCTGCGAGCGGATGGGCGCGCGGTCGTCGTATCTTGCGTGTGTGGATGTGAAACGGATTCTGCGTGAGAAAATTTATGAGAAAATGCTGAAACTGGGGGCATCCTACAGCGAACAGGTATCATCCTCGGAGGTCGTACAGGTATCCACGGAAGGCGTGGAGCAGCTCGAAACCTATTTTGGAAAGTATCTTCCGCAGCTGTTCTACAGCCTGATTGCGCCGCTCACCTTGTTTGTGATCCTCTGCCGGGTGAGCATGAAAGCGAGCGTGATTCTTCTGATCTGTGTGCCGCTGATCCCGATTTCGATTGTGGTTGTGCAGAAGATTGCGAAGAAGCTGCTGAACAAATACTGGAGCATTTACACCGGCCTTGGCGATTCCTTCCTTGAAAATCTGCAGGGTCTGACGACATTAAAAATTTATCAGGCCGACCAGCAGAAAGCCGACGAGATGGATGTGGAATCCCAGAACTTCCGCCGGATCACGATGAAAGTTCTGACGATGCAGCTCAACTCAACGAGCGTGATGGACATCGTAGCATACGGCGGCGCGGCGGTTGGCATGGCGGTGGCGGTATCGGAATTTCTGAAAGGAAACCTCACCGTGTCCGGCACGCTCTGCATTGTGCTGCTGGCGAGTGAGTTTTTCCTGCCGCTGCGTCTGCTCGGATCGTTCTTCCACATTGCGATGAACGGCATGGCGGCGAGTGACAAGATTTTCAAAATCCTTGATCTGCCGGAGCCGCAGGCGGGAGAACGGACGCTGCCGGACGGACCGCTGGATGTTGTGTTGGAGGATGTGCATTTTTCCTATGAAGAAGACCGGGAAATCTTAAAAGGCATTGACCTTACACTCCCGGCGGGCAGTTTTGTATCGCTGGTCGGCGAATCCGGCTGCGGAAAGAGTACGATTGCGGGTATCCTTGCGGCAAAGAACCGTGGATATACAGGGCGCATCACCCTGGGCGGTGTGCCGCTCTCGGAAGTCGCTGAGACGGATCTGATGAAGCACGTTGTTCTGGTCCGCCACAACAGTTACTTATTTAAAGGAACCGTAGAAGAGAACCTGCGCATGGCGAAACCGGATGCGACGAAGGAGGAGATGGAGGCGGTTCTGCAGAAAGTCAATCTGCTGGGATTCTTACAGACACAGAACGGACTGCAGACAGGGCTTCTCGAAAAAGCAGGAAACCTCTCCGGCGGCCAGTGCCAGCGTCTTGTGATTGCGCGGGCGCTGCTTCGGAGCGACAGTGCGGTGTATATCTTTGATGAAGCCGCATCGAATATTGATGTCGAGAGTGAAGAGCTGATCATGAATGTGATTCATGAACTCGCAAAGACGAAAACGGTATTGCTGATTTCCCACCGCCTTGCGAACGTCGTACAGTCAGATCAGATTTATTTCCTGAAAAACGGTACCATCTGCGAGCGTGGAACGCATGCGGAACTGATGGAACAGAACGGCGCATACCGTCATCTGTACGACAGCCAGATGGTACTGGAAAACTATGGAAAGGAGGGGAATGCATGATGAACGAGAAGAAAAATACAGCAAAACGCAGAAGCGCCCTCCGGATTATGGGAAGCCTGATCGGGCTGGTGAAGCCATTGCTTCATATTATGATGGCGGCAATTATTCTTGGAACAATGGGATATTTATGTGCGATCTTCCTGACGATTCTGGCAGGACAGGTCATCGTGCATGGCTTACTGACGGGCGCGGCAGGGACGAGCCTTTCGGTGCAAAACATGTGGCTTGTACATACCCCGGTAAAAACGATACTCACGGTGATGATCGTGATCGCGGTGCTGCGCGGCATTCTGCATTATGCGGAGCAGTACTGCAACCACTTTATTGCTTTTAAACTGCTGGCGATCATCCGCCATAAAGTGTTTGCAGCTTTGCGGAAGCTCTGCCCGGCGAAGCTGGAAGGACGGGACAAAGGAAATCTGATTTCGATTATCACAACCGATATCGAACTTCTGGAAGTATTCTATGCGCATACGATTTCCCCGATTGCGATTGCAGCATTAACTTCTCTGATTATGGTATGCTTCATTGGAAGATACCATGTTCTGGCAGGGCTGCTTGCACTTGCGGCGTATCTGACGGTCGGCGTTGTGATCCCGATGTGGAACGGAAAGCGCGGAAGCCAGAAAGGAATGGAGTTCCGGACAGGCTTTGGCGAGCTGAACAGCTTCGTGCTGGATTCCCTGCGTGGCCTCGACGAGACGATTCAGTACGGACAGGGCGAAAAACGGAAAGAGCAGATGTCAGGGCGGTCGAAAGAACTGGCTTCTGTGCAGGAAAACTTAAGCCGCATGGAAGGCTCCCAGCGGTCTGTCACCAACATGGTGATTCTTCTGGCATCGTTCGGCATGCTGGCACTGACGATCTATCTTTACACGAAAGGCGGGATCGGATTTGAGGGAGTCCTGACCTGTACAGTCGCGATGATGGGTTCCTTCGGCCCGGTCGTGGCGCTGTCCAGCCTGTCGAATAACCTGAATCAGACGCTGGCAAGCGGCGAGCGCGTGCTTTCCCTTCTCGAGGAAGCGCCGCTGGTGGAGGAAATTCCGGGAGATACGGCATCCGGCGGTGACCACGCATTTGCAGGAGCCGAGGCGCAGAATGTAACGTTTGCCTACGAAGACGAGACGATTCTGGATCAGTATTCGCTGAAACTGGAACCGGGAAAAATCACCGGCATCCACGGCGCGAGCGGTTCCGGAAAATCGACGATCTTAAAACTTCTGATGCGCTTCTGGGATGTCCAGACGGGGCGCGTTTCCGTGGACGGAGCCGATGTCCGCGAAATCCCGACGAAGCATCTGCGCGATATGGAAAGCTATGTGACGCAGGAGACACATCTGTTCCACGATTCGATTGCGAACAACATCGCTATTGCAAAACCCGGCGCGACGCGGGAAGAAATTATGGAGGCGGCGAAGAAGGCGTCCATACATGATTTCATCATGACACTGCCAAACGGCTACGACACCGAAGTCGGAGAACTCGGCGATACGCTGTCCGGCGGAGAAAAACAGCGGATCGGTATCGCGCGGGCATTCCTGCATGACGCATCCATGATCCTGCTGGACGAGCCGACATCGAATCTTGATTCCTTAAATGAAGGAATTATTCTGAAATCCCTGAAAGAATCGGCAGAAGAGAAAACCATTGTGCTCGTATCGCACAGAGTGTCCACGATGAACGTCGCGGATGTGGTATATGAAATGGAAAATGGCCGGATTTCCTGATTTTACAGCACTTGACAGAGAAAAGACGATGTGCTACACTAACAGTCGTTAAAGAAAAGACAATTAAATATCGATGTGTAAGGTGTCGGACATGCGTGTCCGGTGAAAAGGGAAGCAGGTGTGAATCCTGCACGAACTCGTCACCGTATTTTGCAAGCAGGGGAATGATCCACTGGGAAACCGGGAAGGAGACCGATGCGCTGGAGTCAAATCCTGAAGCAATGAGCCGGGAGACCTGCCTTTCGCAGTACAGGAACGTTACGTTCGTGCCACGAGGAACTGGCAGTACAAAACAGGAAAGCGGACATTTGCCCCACAGAGGGTGAAACGGTTTTCTTTGTGATGAAAATACTGGAAGCCCCTCGTTGAAAAACGAAAGGGCTTCTTTCTATTTACGCGGGCAACGAGCTAAAGTCCGTGCTTGCACGAGACCTTAGCGACTGCCGCGATAACTTGAGAAACTCGCGGAGCGTGTTTCTCATAGTTTGAAATGTAAAACGTCCCCGATATTGGTTGTTGCAAAGATACCAGCAAATGGGAGGAAAACAAAAATGAAAAAGAAACTTGTAGTCGCTTTAATTTCAGCAGCTATGGTAACATCTATGCTCGGCGCATGCGGAAGCAGCAACGCATCCAGCAGCAGCGCAAGCAGCACAGCAGCAAGCAGCGTAAGTGCATCTTCCGCATCTGAGGAAGACACCACAGCAGCAAGCAGCAGCGTAAGCGCATCTTCTGCATCTGAAGAGGTATCCGCAGATGCAGACCAGGAGGCAGCAGATAAAGTGGCAGCTTTGATTGACGCAATTTATGTACAGGAAAGAAATGATAACACCGACGAGCAGTGCAAAGAAGCAAAAGAGGCATGGGATGCCCTGACAGACGCGCAGAAGGAACTTGTAGAAGGAGAGAACGCAGATCCGGATTACTTCGGAAGAGACACAGGTGATGCATCCAAGGATGATCCGTTAAACGGAGACGAGATCGGCGAGAATGAGCTTCTGGTTGTAAGCTTTGGTACTTCCTTCAACGACAGCCGTGCTGAGGATATCGGAGGCGTTGAGAAAGCTCTGCAGGCTGCATATCCGGACTGGTCCGTAAGACGTGCCTTCACTGCACAGATCATCATCAACCATGTACAGGCCCGCGATGACGAGAAGATCGACAACGTAGATCAGGCACTGGAAAGAGCTGTAAGCAATGGCGTGAAAAAACTGATTATTCAGCCGACTCATCTGATGCACGGCGCAGAGTACGACGAGCTGAAAGAAGCAGTAGATAGCTATAAAGATAAATTTGAGTCCGTAACCATCGCAGAGCCGCTGCTTGGCGAGGTTGGAAGTGACGCTACCGTAATCAACGAGGACAAACAGGCCGTTGCAGAAGCAATCACGGCACAGGCAGTAAAATCTGCAAATTATGACAGTCTGGATGCAGCAGCAGAGGACGGCACTGCTTTCGTATTTATGGGACATGGTACTTCCCACACTGCAAACGTAACCTACAGCCAGATGCAGACACAGATGGATACTCTTGGATACAAAAACGTATTCATTGGAACCGTTGAGGGCAAGCCGGAAGAGACCGCTTGCGAGAACGTGATCGAGGCGGTAAAAGCAGCCGGATACAAGAAAGTAATTCTTCGTCCGCTGATGGTTGTTGCAGGTGACCACGCAAACAACGATATGGCAGGCGAGGATGAGGATTCCTGGAAGAGCCAGTTTGAGGCATCCGGTGCATTCGATGAGATCGACACTCAGATCGAAGGTCTTGGAAGAATCGATGCTGTTGAGCAGCTGTATGTACAGCACACCAAGGCAGCTATGGACGGCAACGGCGTTCAGGACGATGCTGAATAATTAGGGGTTGTATTCCGAACGTAAAATAGAGTAAAATAAGATCCGGCAGTACGGCTGAAGAGACTCAGTGTGCTGTCGGATTTTAAGTTGAGCGGATGAAAAAGATCCGCTTCAAGGTGATACAAGGAGGAATTTTATTATGAGAAAAAAATTAGCAGTTCTTTTTCTTGGAGCAGCACTGACTGTATCCATGCTCGGCGCATGTGGCGGAAAGGATGCAGCGTCATCTTCTGCATCTGCAGTATCTGCGTCTTCTGCGGCAGACGCATCTTCCGCTTCTGTACAGGATGCATCTAAGGCAGAGAGCAGTACATCCACATCAGATGTTTCAGCAGAAAGCGCATCGGCAGCGGAGACTGCAGGCGAAAGCAGCGCATCAGAGCTGGAAGACGGTACGTATACGGCAGACTTCAATACAGACAGCAATATGTTCCATGTCAATGAAGCAAAAGAAGGAAAAGGTGTCCTGACGGTAAAAGACGGAAAAATGACCATCCACGTCAGCCTGGTATCCCAAAACATTGTCAATGTCTTTGTGGGAACAAAAGAAGAAGCACAGGCAGACGGCGCAGAGCTGATCGAGCCGACCACAGATGAGGTAACGTATTCTGACGGAACCACAGATGAAGTGTACGGCTTTGATATCCCGGTAGAAAAACTGGACGAGGATTTCAATGTTGCGATCATTGGTAAAAAAGGAACCTGGTATGATCATGTAGTCAGCGTATCCAATCCGGTACCACAGGAGTAATCCGGGAAAAAACAAAAAAGATATCCACAGAAGGTGAACCATTTTGCACCGTCTGTCCACAGAAATTGTGGACAGAGAGGGGAAAAACGGTTCCCTTTGTGGATATCTTTTCTTATTTCTCCGGAAACAGTTTGCGGAACAGAAAACGGATGAAGGGTCCGCAGTACATGAGCTGCCAGAAGAAGGCAACCGGGAAATTTAAGAACGTGGTCTGGAGCCAGACAGCAACGAATTCCTTTCCGGCATTTTTAAACAGCAGCGTTGCAATAAAACTCATAATCGGACACATAATAGCAATAATCATAATGGAAATTGCCAGCGTGATTACGATCGGACGATCCTGCGGTGTTACCATGCAAAAAGCTAATTTGTGAGCCAGATGATCCACGAGGAAAAACTCGAGGATAAAAGCGGCCGGCCACATGATTATCATCTCGTGAAACGCCATCAGAAAGACCTGATTTGTCATTCCGCCGATGTTCATGGAAATGTTGTAGCAGATCATGGCATAGACCATCAGAAAGGACATCATGAGGGTAAATACAACGTTTTGAAATTTTGTTTTTGGCATCGATTGTTCTCCTTTTCTTTGCAATTTTGAAAAATGGGCGCAAAAAAGACACATGTGTTGTTCGTTAACCAAGCAATGCACTTGTGCCGTTTCCAATCTGATACCAATCTTTTCTGCAGTTTTTAATTTTGAACCGTCGATTATTATAACGTCTCCGGCGGCGTTTGGCAAGAGAAAATTGAGAAATTTTAAAAAAAGACAGATAAATAAGAAAATTCGATGCGTGCTGGAAGCACGGTTTGGCGAATGGTGCGGGGAACGGCATCGGCGGGAAAAAGAATGGATTGCGAAACGGGAGCGGGATTGCTACAATAGAACATAGTGAAAACAAAGAGAAAACGCAAAAGGAAATCAATATTATGTCAGAGATCAGAAAAATCGAAAACTTTGCGGCGCCGGAGCTCGACGTGTATGCGCGTCTTTCAGAACCGCAGTTATTGCACTATTATGAACCGCAGCCAGGCCTTTTTCTTGCGGAGAGTCCGCGTGTCATCGAGCGTGCGCTGGATGCCGGATATGAACCGGTTTCGTTCCTTGCCGGAAGCGCAGAGCTTGCCGCAAACGAAGCACTCTTTGCGCACTGCCCGGACGCGCCGGTCTATACAGCAGAGACGAAGGTGCTGGAACAGCTCACAGGCTTTGCCCTCACGCGCGGCATGCTCTGCGCGATGCACCGCCGCACGCTTCCGGCTATGGAGGAAATCTGCCGGAATGCCCGCCGCGTGGCGATTCTGGAAAATGTCGTGAACCCGACGAATGTCGGTGCGATTTTCCGTTCCGCCGCCGCGCTTGGCATCGATGCCGTGCTCCTCACATCAGGCTGCAGCAACCCGCTGTACCGCCGCGCCATCCGCGTGAGCATGGGAAATGTATTCCAGGTTCCGTGGACCGTGCTGCCAGGCGGCAGTTACTGGCCGGAGCAGGGAATTGCTGCACTGCAGGAACTTGGATTTTATACCGTTGCGATGGCATTAAAAGAAGACTCCGTTCCGATGGATGATCCGTCGTTAAAAACGCATGAAAAGCTCGCCATTCTGCTCGGAACCGAGGGTGACGGACTGGCAAGTGATACGATCGCTGAAACAGATGCAACCGTGCTGATTCCGATGACACACGGTGTGGATTCACTGAACGTCGCTGCGGCGAGCGCTGTCGCATTCTGGGAGCTGGCGGGAAGAAGATAAAGATGTTCCGTCGGTACCGGAGATTACGGAATAAAAATAGGATCAGAGATAGATTTTCGGGATGCATATTTTGATGCATCCCTTTTTGAATTTACGGATTTTGAAATTCCTTCCGATACATCTGCGGCGTACATCCCACTTTGTTTCGGAACTGCCGGTTGAAGTTGGAAAGGTTGCGGAAACCATTGTCGTACGCGATTTCGGACACACTCCGCGTCGTACTACGCAGCGCCTCGCAGGCGGCTTTGATCCGAAGCTGTGTCAGATATTCAACGGCCCCGAGTCCGAAGGTCTGCTTAAAACAGCTCATAAAATAGCTTTTGCTCAAATGCGACAGCCTGGCAAGTTCCTCTATGGTAATCGGGTCGGCGAAGTGCTCCTGGATATAGGCGAGCACAGGCCGCAGGTTTTCAGCAGCCGCAGGCATGGCGGGATGATCGGTGCAGAGTTCCGGCGATGCGGCGAGCAGATAGAAGAAGCGGAGCAGCTCACTTTTCAGCAGAAGATCGGAGACAGCAGAGTTTTCACGGATGCAGCGGAAAATCTGATGGACGGATGCAGAAAGTGCAGCATAACCGGAATGTTCGGGTGAAATCGGTGCCTGGATGCGGCGCCGGGCAGAGAAAAACGGCTGCAGAATTTCCGTGTAGCTGCGGTCGTCATACCCGCCGATCAGCATATTCTGGTGGAAAACAATCGTATCATAAAACATCGACTCCTGCTCGGCGGGCAGAATGGCATGTACGAGGTTCGGCTGAATCAGAAAAATATCACCGGCATGCGCCGTAAGCAGACGGTCCTCATACTGAAAATACCCCGTTCCGCGTTTGATATAATTCAGCTCCATCTCCCCGTGCCAGTGCAGCGGTACGCCGGGAAAATAGTCGGGCATCCGGCAGTCATAATAACTGTAGGGAACCTGCATGGAGCCGTGATGGCGTTTTTCTTTCGCAGCAGAAAGCATCATAAAATCCTCCTCCAAAAAGCATGTCCGTAAAATGCCGGAAATGGCAGAGCGCGGCATGCATAAAATCATAGAATAGTATTAGAATGAAATAGGAAATTACTGGTATTTTAGCGGATACAGTAGTAATATATCATATAGAAACACTTGCTGCAACGACGAAAATACAGTAGAAATAAGAGCGAAAGAGGAAAAGAAAAAATGTCAAAATGGTTAGATAACGCAGTATTTTATGAGATTTACCCGCAGTCCTTCAACGACACCAACGCCGACGGAATCGGAGATTTCCAGGGTATCATTGAAAAATTAGATTACATCAAGGAGCTGGGCTGCAACGCCATCTGGATCAACCCGTGCTTCCTGTCCCCATTCGGTGATGCAGGATACGATGTCGCAGATTACTGCCGCGTTGCACCGCGCTACGGAACGAATGAGGATCTGAAGAGAGTTTTCGAAGAGGCACACAAACGTGACATGCACGTTCTGCTCGACCTGGTTCCGGGCCATACATCTGTTGAGCATCCATGGTTCAAAGAATCCATGAAAGCAGACCGCAATGAATTTACAGACCGCTACGTATGGACCAATAACGTATGGGAAGCACCGGAAGGAATGGGAAGCCTGCGCGGCATTTCCGAGCGTGACGGCGCCTGCGCCATCAACTTCTTCTCCAACCAGCCGGCCCTGAACTACGGCTTTTATCAGCCGGATCCGGAAAAACCGTGGCAGCAGTCCTTTGATGATGAGGGACCGCAGGCAACGCTGGCAGCGATGGAAGATGTCATGAGATTCTGGCTGAACATGGGCTGCGACGGCTTCCGTGTCGATATGGCGGGCTCCCTGGTAAAGAACGATCAGGAAGGCAAAGGAACTATCCGCCTGTGGCAGCAGGTACGAAAATTTCTCGACGCCGAGTTCCCGGATGCAGCCATGGTATCCGAGTGGGGCGAGCCGGACAAATCCTTACAGGGCGGCTTCCACATGGACTTCCTGCTTCACTTTGGACCGTCCCATTACAACGATCTGTTCCGCTGCGATGAGCCATTCTTCTCCAAACGCGGAAAAGGAGATATCTCTGAGTTTGTAGAGACCTACAAAACCAACTACAATAAGACCGCACAGAAAGGCCTGATCTGCATCCCGTCCGGAAACCATGATATGGACCGTCTGGCACGCCGTCTGCAGGGGGATGAGCTGAAAATTGCTTTCGCTTTCCTTCTTTCCATGCCAGGTGCGCCGTTCATCTACTACGGTGATGAAATCGGTATGCGCTACGTCGAAGGCCTGAAATCCGTTGAGGGCGGATACAACCGCACCGGTTCCCGTTCTCCGATGCAGTGGGATGACAGCACCAACGCAGGATTTTCCAGCGCACCGGCCAGCGACCTCTACATCACCATGGATCCGGGCAAAGACCGTCCGACCGCAAAAGCACAGATGGCCGATCCGGATTCCCTGTACCACGAAGTTAAAAAACTCATCCGGATCCGCCAGAGCAGCAAAGCACTCTTAAGCCGCGGAACCATCGAGTTCGTTTATGCAGAGAAAAACCAGTATCCGCTGGCATACGTCCGTGAGGCTGAGGGTGAAAAAGTCCTCGTCATCATCAACCCATCCGACAAAGAGCAGTCCTTCCCATACAGTGCAGAGCTGAAGGATGCCCTCTACACGATCGGAGGAAAAGCAGAATCCAAAGACGGAACCATCACCATCCCGGCACAGTCCGCAGGATTCTATCATATCTGATCGAAAATAAAAATGACAGGGAGATCCAATCGAATTTTTTCGGAGGATCTCCCTGTTTTTAAATATGATACACTCTCAGCTCATGCAATGCTCTGGTCGCTGCAATATACTGCGCCTGCATCATCATCTCCCGTTTCTCGTCCTTCGGGAAAATCGAGAACACCTGATCAAACTCCAGCCCTTTCGCCAGATAAAATGTGGTAACCGTCAGTCCTTTCTTAAAACTGGAGCTGTCACGGTTCAGCCAAGAAAGCCGCTTCCCGCAGTCAAAATCTTTTTCTGCCAGAATCTCCCGCAAAATCAAATAAGCTCGTTCCGCCGTCTTCTCATCCGGGACAATCACCGCCGCCGTCTCATACGTTTTCTCATCTGGAAACAGCGTATCCACTGCCTCCCGCAGAGCCGCCTCAAGATCCGTGACATCCCGTTCCAACACCGGCATTCCGTGCCGTTCAAACAGCTCCAGATCCGTCACGCCAATGAGATTTGCCGCATACGACGCAATTTCCACCGTATTCCGGTAACTCTTCCGCATCTCAATCCGCCGCAGATCCTTCCCGAAAATCCCCGGTAAAAACTGCAGTACATCCTGCTGCTGATCCGCCATCGTCTGCGCCCGGTCCCCGAGAATCGTCATCTTACAGGAAAACATCCGCCGGATAATCAGATACTGCAGCCGTGAATAATCCTGCATCTCATCAATCACCAGATGCTTAATATTCGACCGCTCCGCCTGCCGCGACAGCCGGTATTTCAGATACAGAACCGGATACACATCCTCATACCGCAGCTTCCGCTTCTCCAACGGCCGCCGCGGCAGCGTCTGATAACCTTCCTTCTTCAGAAAACGATTGTAGAGAACATAAAAATCCATCGTCTCATACATCTTCCGGAACTTCTCAATCAGCGGAATCCGCTCCTCCTCCGGCAGATCCCGGTTCAGCAGCGTCTCGATCTCGTCAATAAACGTCTCCGCCACCGCATCCATCCGCGAGAGCAGCGGAATATCCGCAAACTTGTCATAAAACAGCGTAATAATCTCCGATTCCGACTTCACAAACGACTTATACGAAACGTCTGAGAAATTCATCAGCTCGTCCTCAAGTTCCAGCGCAAATCCCTCCATCTGGTCCACAAACGATTGCGACTGTTTTAAAGCAAACCGTTCTGCGGCTTTTGGATCCCGCATCTCCCGCTCAATCTGATCACAGCGATCCTCACAGTCCGCCGCCGTGTCCTGTAATTTGCGGTAAGCAAAGAGATCAAAACTCATCTCCTGAATATTCTCCTCACCGAGCTCCGGCAGAATATGTGAAATATAATCCGAAAATACCCCGTTCGGCGATAAAATCAGAATATTCGAAGACTTCAGATTCTGTCTGTCATGATACAAAAGGTAGGCAATCCGATGCAGCGCCACCGATGTTTTGCCGCTTCCCGCCGCTCCCTGAATTACCAGAATCCGGTCCTTCGTATTGCGGATGATCGCATTCTGTTCCTTCTGAATTGTGCGGATAATATTCTTCAGCTGTACCTCGCCGTTGCTGCCAAGCTCCGCCTTTAAAATATCATCATCAATTTTCACATCACTCTCAAATCCGTAAATCATCTTTCCATCCCGGATCTTATACTGCCACTTGGAACAGATTTCCCCTGTCATCTCGCCGCCCGGAGCCAGATAGGAAGCCGGCCCGCGGTCAAAATCGTAGAAAAGACCGCTGACCGGGCTTCTCCAGTCGTAAATCAGCGGCAGCTCGCCCGGCCGCTCCGCAAAATTGCCGATGCCGATATAGAAAATTTCCGGCTCATCATCCCCGTCATAGCAGAAATCCACACGCCCGAAGAACGGAGAATCCAGCATTTTCCGGAAGCGGCTCCGCAGAAGAAGCTGCTCCTGATTCGCATTCACCTGATGCAGCAGCGCCTGCTGATTGTCGTAATCCTCATATCCGTACTGGTCCATCTCGGTATAGTTCTGCCAGTAATAATCGTGCATATTTTCAATTTCTTTCTGTCCGTCCAGCAGAGACTGACTGATCTCGGCAAGACGCGCCTGCAGCTTTTCCAGCACAAAAGAAAGATATTCCTGTCCGTTTTTCTGGTCTGTCATAAAAGGAAACCTCCTCTTAAAAATATAATGTCGAGTGCCGGAAAACCCGGCTGATTTTATCAGTATAGCAGACAGGCACGTTTCCTGCAATTCAAACATAAAATAAAGAAAAATCCCCTTTGAGGTGCCGCTTTTCTTGGAACCTTTTTTAAAACCACTGTCTGCACAGGAAGAAAAAAGCTGTCTGGATGCGTATCAGAGGGGCGATACAAAAGCCAGAGACATTCTGGTCGAGCGGAATCTGCGCCTGGTCGCGCACGTTGTGAAAAAGTATCAGGGCCTGCCCGATGATCTCGACGATCTGATTTCCATTGGAACGATCGGCCTCATCAAGGCGGTGATGACATATGATTCGAAAAAAGGAAACCGGCTGGCCGCATACGCCGCCCGCTGTATTGATAATGAGCTGCTGATGTATCTTCGGAGCAAAAAGAAAACGGCACGGGAGATTTCCCTCTACGAGCCGATCGGAACCGACAAGGAGGGAAATGAGATCCATCTGCTCGACATCGTGGAGGGCGGCGGGGAGGATATCGCGGAACAGTACAACCGGAAAGAGGACGCGGTGCGGCTGTACTGTTATCTGGATTCGGAATTAAAAGAGCAGGAAAAACAGGTGCTTCTTCTCCGGTATGGCCTTGGCGGAAAAGCAGAATACACACAGAAACAGGTCGCTGCCCGGCTCGGCATCAGCCGTTCGTACGTGTCGCGGATCGAGAAGAATGCAATTGAAAAGTTGCGGTTACGGTTTGACGCTTCGTAAATGCTTGACATTTCAAACGGACTGCTTCTATAATAAAGGGTAAGGAAATCAGGTGCAGAAAAGGTTTCCTTATCCTTACTTTTTCGAACAAAAATCAAAGATAATATCTTCCCGGTGTTCTTGCCGGACATTTTCCCAAAATGAAAAATAAATAGGAACTATACGACCTGCTACTGAAAGAAAAGGAGGTTTTCTTTGTATTGCAGTGTATTATCAGCCACCGTCTCGGGCATGGAGATGATTCCGGTGCAGGTGGAGGCGGATGTCAGTGACGGCATGCCGCAGTTTACGATGGTCGGCTACGTGAGTGCCCAGGTAAAGGAGGCGCAGGACCGCGTGCGGACAGCCCTCAAAAACATGGGAATTTCCCTGCCGCCGAAACGAATTACGATTAATTTATCCCCGGCGGACGTCCGAAAAGAAGGATCGCGTTTCGATCTTCCGATTGCAGCGGGCGTTCTGATGACGCTCGGCCGGATTCCGCCCAGGTCACTCCGGAAAACGATGGTGCTCGGTGAACTCGGCCTTGACGGCCATGTGCAGGAGATCAGCGGTGTATTTCCGGCAGCGGCGAAGGCGCGGGAGCTTGGATGCACAACGCTTCTTGTTCCAGCCGGAAATGCCGCGGAAGGGGGTCTGGTCGGCGGGCTTCACGTCGTTGGAATCCAGAATTTACAGGAGCTTTTGAACTACTGCTGTGAAGGGAAAATGCCGTCGCTTCCGTCTATAGAAAATCAAAAGAAGGAGGACGGAAAAGAGCCGGACTTTTCCGAAGTGCAGGGCCAGACGGCGGCGCGGCGGGCGGCGCTCATCGCTGCGGCCGGATTTCACAATCTGCTGATGCTGGGGCCGCCGGGCAGCGGAAAATCCATGATCGCAAGGCGGATTCCGACGATCATGCCTCCGATGTCTGAGGAGGAGCAGATGGAAGTAACGCGGATCTACAGCATCGCCGGAATGCTTGCCAAAGGAGAGGGTGTCCGCCGGGAGCGGCCCTTCCGTGCTCCGCATCACACGATGACGCCGCAGGCTCTTGCAGGCGGCGGAAAACAGCCGTCCCCGGGCGAAATTACGCTGGCACACCGCGGTGTTCTCTTCCTTGATGAACTCCCGGAGATGACGCGCACAACCATTGAGATCCTGCGCCAGCCGCTCGAGGAGCACCGGATTGTGATTTCCCGTGTCAGCGGAAACTATGTGTTCCCGGCGTCATTTCTGATGGTGGCGGCAATGAACCCCTGCCCCTGCGGCTTTTACCCCGACTTATCGCGCTGTACCTGCGCACCCGGCGACATCAGCCGGTATCTCTCGAGAGTCAGCCAGCCGTTCCTCGACCGCATGGATCTCTGCGTGCAGGTGGAAGCACTTTCCTACGAGGATCTGCACGGCGAGGAGCGGTGCGAATCCTCGGCCAGGATGCGGGAAAAAGCGACGGCAGCGGCGGAAATTCAGGCGGCGCGCTACCGGCAGGAGTCGATTCATTTCAATAGCGAACTGAAAGCGGGCCAGATCGAGAAATACTGTATCCTGGAAAAGGCAGCGGAAGAGCTTTTAGAGGATGCCTTCCGCCGCCTGCGCCTCAGCGCGCGTTCCTACCACGGGATTATCCGCACCGCGCGGACAATTGCGGATCTGGACGGGGCGGTCAAAATCGGCGTGCCGCATATCAGTGAGGCGATCTGCTTTCGGAGCGCCGACAAAAGTATATGGAGGATCTGACGTATGGCGATGGAAATCTTTACAGTCGGCCGCGGGCAGGAGGGCTATCCGGAGCGGCTTATGCCGTTCGCGGACATGCCGTCCCGCCTTTTCGTGCGGGGCGCGCTGCCGGCGGATGAGCAGAAAACAGCGGCGATTGTGGGCGCGCGGATATGTACGGCGTACGGAAAGAGCCAGGCGGCCTTTTTCGCGCAGGTGCTGGCGGCAAACGGCGTGGCGGTGATCAGCGGACTGGCGTGCGGAATCGACGCGGCGGCGCACGAGGGGGCACTGCGCGGAAAGGGAAAGACGTTTGCCGTGCTTGGCTGCGGCGTGGATATCTGCTATCCGAAACAGAATTACCCGCTGATGCGGCGGATGCTGGAAAACGGAGGCGGTGTCTTAAGCGAATTTCCGCCGGGCGCAGAGCCGCTTCCGTGGCATTTCCCGATCCGCAACCGCGTGATCAGTGCGCTGGCAGATGTCGTTCTGGTAATTGAGGCAAAAGAGAAGAGCGGCTCGCTCATTACGGCGGACTACGCGCTGGAGCAGGGAAAAACGGTATTTGCCCTGCCCGGACGGACAACGGATGCGACAAGCCGCGGCTGCAACCGCCTGATCGCGCAGGGAGCGGAAATTGCGATTTCACCCGAAACGATTCTCGAGGAGCTGGGCGTGAAAAAGGCCGGGACAAAAAGAGCCGCACCGCGTCCGCGCTATGGAAAAGAGGCGGAAATGGTTCTGAAAACACTCGCGGCAGAACCGCAGAATCTTGCACAGCTTGCCGGCAGCACCGGAATCCCGCTGCAGGAGCTGACCGGCATTCTACTGGCACTCGAAATTGACGGCGTTATTGCGGAAAATCCGCCGGGCGTGTACATGGCGTTATCGTAAAAGGGACGAGGAAAAGAAAGGTTTTGTGATATTCCGCCCGGTGCACAATTATAATAGAAGAAAAAGAAAAAAGGGGGCTCTTCTGCGCCGCGTGCATGTCTGAAAAAGGAAAAAGAAAAGAAAAAAATCAGGAAAAATCGTTAAAAAATTGAAAAAATCCTGTTATTTTGTCGGGAAACATCGAAAAATGGTACATTTTAAAAATGGAAAACACTTGCAAGAAAAAACTTTTTGGTGTATAGTCAGTGGAAGCTACGACTAATTTAGGAATTATTCTGGAATTTGTAATGATGCAGAACTATGCGATATGAAAAACGCAATATAGATCTGGACAGTTATAAAAATATGTATTCAGGAGGCATCAGAGGTGGCAAAATATCTTGTAATAGTGGAATCACCGGCAAAAGTCAAGACGGTGAAAAAGTATCTCGGGGCAAATTACGAAGTTGCAGCATCTATGGGCCATGTGCGCGATCTGCCGAAAAGCCGGCTTGGAATTGATGTAGAACATGACTTTGAACCAAAATATATCACCATCCGCGGAAAAGGAGAGCTTCTGGCATCTCTTCGAAAAGCCGCAAAAAAAGCAGATAAAGTTTATCTCGCAACTGACCCTGACCGCGAGGGAGAGGCAATTTCCTGGCATCTGTCGATTGCGCTGAATCTCGATGAGAACAAGATGCGCCGCATCACCTTCAACGAGATCACAAAATCAGCAGTCAAAGCGTCGATCAAACAGGCACGCGACATCGATATGAACCTGGTGGACGAGCAGCAGGCGCGCCGCTGCCTCGACCGTATGGTAGGTTATGAAATCAGTCCATTGTTATGGAAGAAAATCAAACGCGGACTTTCCGCCGGCCGTGTGCAGTCCGTTGCACTGCGCATCATCGGCGACCGCGAGGATGAGATCAATGCGTTCATTCCGAAAGAATACTGGACACTGGAAGCAGATCTGAAAATTCCGGGCGAGAAGAAACCGCTCGTCGCAAAATTCCACGGCAAAGGCAGTGAAAAGATGGCGGTCGAGACGAAAGAGCAGCTCGATGAAATCTTAAAGGGACTGGAAAATGAGACCTTTACCGTATCCGAAGTGAAAAAAGGAGAGCGTTCCAAGAAAGCGCCGCTTCCGTTCACCACGAGTACCCTGCAGCAGGAAGCATCGAAGGTGCTGAACTTCTCCACGCAGAAGACGATGCGTCTGGCGCAGCAGCTCTACGAGGGCGTGGAAGTAAAAGGAAAGGGAACGATCGCTCTGATTTCCTATCTGCGTACCGATTCTACACGAATCAGCGAGGAGGCCGATGCGGCAGCACGTTCCTTTATCCAGGAGCAGTACGGCACAAAATATACCGCAAGCGGGGACACGACGGAGAATAAAAACAGCAAGGCACAGGATGCGCACGAGGCCATCCGTCCGACCGATGTGACGAATACACCGGTAATGGTAAAAGAATCCCTGCCAAGAGATCTGTTCCGCCTGTATCAGCTGATCTGGAAACGCTTTGTGGCAAGCCGCATGCAGCCAGCCGTCTATGAGACAATTTCCGCACGGATCAATGCAGGAGAGTATCTCTTTACAGCAGCTTCCTCCCGTCTGGCATTTGATGGTTTCATGTCCGTTTACACCGATCCGGATGAGGAAAAGAAAGAGAAAAACGCCGCTGTCCGGAGCCTGGAGGCAGGAACGAAGCTGGCACTGGAAAAGATGGATCCGCAGCAGCACTTCACACAGCCGCCGGCACACTACACCGAGGCATCCCTTGTCAAAACACTTGAGGAACTCGGCATCGGCCGTCCAAGTACGTATGCGCCGACCATCACAACGATCATCAACCGCCGTTACGTGGCAAAGGAGAACAAGAACCTTTACATGACAGAGCTCGGCGAGGTGGTCAACAACATGATGAAAGAGGCATTCCCGAGCATCGTGGATGTCAACTTTACGGCAACGATGGAAGCTTTGCTCGACAGGGTTGGAGATGGAAGTGTTCCGTGGAAGACAGTAGTCGAGAACTTCTGGCCGGATCTCTATGAGGCGGTCACAGAGGCAGAAAAGAACCTCGAAGAAGTTAAGGTAGAGGATGAGGTGACAGATGTCATCTGCGAGAACTGCGGCCGCAACATGGTGGTCAAATACGGCCCGCACGGAAAATTCCTCGCCTGCCCGGGATTCCCGGACTGCAAGAACACGAAGCCGTATCTGGAAAAGATCGGTGTTCCGTGTCCGAAGTGCGGAAAAGAAGTGATCCTGCGCAAGACGAAAAAAGGACGGAAATATTATGGATGCGAAAACAATCCGGAATGCGATTTCATGTCCTGGCAGAAACCGTCTGCCAAGAAATGCCCGCAGTGCGGCGGCTATATGCTGGAAAAAGGCAATAAGCTGGTCTGCGCGGACGAGCAGTGCGGCTATGTAGAAGCACGCGAAAAGAAAGACGAAGACTGAGAATGACAAAGCGGTCTGCACTGGTGAAAAACTGGTGCAGGCCGTTTTTTTGCTTATCGCGGCGGAAAAACAGGAAGATCCGAAAAAATTTAGCATGAATTTTTATAAAATTTATAGTTTTCTGAAAAATATATTGATTTCCGGAAAACTACATGATAGAATGAGCTTAGTTTTAAGGGTTGTCTGAAAAAGGCATCAGTGTGCATTTTTTTCGGCGGATACGCCAAAAAAATGCAGAAAATAAAGAAAGGAGAAGAACATGAGCGTACAACTGCTGGATAAAACCAGAAAAATCAACAAACTGCTTCATAACAATCACTCCACGAAGGTCGTGTTCAACGATATCTGTGAAGTCCTGATGGAAACGTTAAGTTCCAATATCCTGGTGATCAGTAAAAAAGGAAAAGTGCTGGGCATCAGCCTTTGCCCGGGCGTGGAAGAAATTACGGAGCTGATCGAGGATAAGGTGGGCGGTTATGTCGATGCCGCATTAAACGAGCGTCTCCTCGGCGTACTCTCCACAAAAGAGAACGTCAATTTACAGACCCTCGGCTTTGAGCGGCCTGGTGTAGAGCGCTACACCGCAATTATCTGCCCGATCGAGATCGCCGGAGAACGCCTTGGTACCGTATTTATGTACCGTTGCACCCCGCAGTACGATATCGACGATATCATCGTCAGTGAGTACGGCACAACCGTTGTCGGACTGGAAATGATGCGTTCCGTCAACGAGGAAAATGTGGAGGAAAACCGCAAGGTTCAGGTGGTTAAATCCGCATTCAACACGCTGTCCTTCTCCGAACTGGAAGCCATCATCCATATCTTTGATGAACTGAACGGGGATGAGGGCATTCTGGTTGCAAGCAAAATTGCAGACCGCGTCGGCATCACAAGATCCGTCATCGTAAATGCCCTCCGCAAATTCGAGAGCGCAGGCGTCATCGAGTCCCGTTCCAGCGGTATGAAGGGAACGTATATTAAGGTATTAAATGATTATATCTTTGATGAACTCGACGAGATCAAAGCAAGAAAGAACCTGAAAGGAAAGGGCGATGCCCATCCGGACGAGACGAAAAAATAAAAAAGTGGAATGTAGAAAAGAATCGGAGCCGTTTAAGAATGGCGCCGTTTCTTTTTGTGCAAAAAGCATTCGGGGAGCGGAAAAAAATGGTATCATTCCCGTTTTTAGGAATAAACTATAATTAGATTCTAAAGAGAGTATAAAATATGAAAAAATTGCCAAAATAAGAAAAAACGAGGAAATAAGAGAAATTAAGAGTTATTACGAGAGAAAAAAAGAGAATTACAAAATTCATGCATTTGCGAAATGAGGTGGAAAACACTATAGTAAGAACCATCAAGTAGCACTCGAATGAACTGAGTGCTAATAAATAAAACTGAATGAAATCTTGAAGGAGGAAACATAAATGAAGTTAGTACCTTTAGGTGACAGAGTTGTATTAAAAGAGTTAAAAGCAGAGGAAACCACAAAATCCGGTATCGTACTTCCGGGACAGGCACAGGAGAAACCGCAGCAGGCTGAGGTTATCGCAGTAGGACCTGGAAAAGTAGAAGACGGCAAAGAAGTAAAAATGGAAGTTGCAGTCGGAGATCAGGTAATCTATTCCAAATATGCAGGAACCAACGTCAAACTGGAAGACGAAGAGTACATCATCGTAAAACAGGATGACATTCTGGCAGTTGTAAAATAAAGAATAATCAAGTAAAAATCAGGAGGCATGACAATCATGGCAAAAGAGATTAAATATGGAGCAGAGGCAAGAAACGCTCTTCAGAATGGTGTAAACCAGCTTGCAGATACCGTACGTGTAACCCTTGGACCGAAAGGAAGAAACGTTGTTCTGGACAAACAGTACGGCGCTCCGCTCATCACAAACGATGGTGTTACGATTGCAAAAGAGATCGAGCTGGCAGACGGCTTTGAAAACATGGGCGCACAGCTCATCAAAGAAGTTGCTGCAAAGACCAACGACGTAGCAGGTGATGGTACCACAACCGCAACCGTTCTGGCACAGGCTATGGTAAACGAAGGAATGAAAAACCTGGCAGCAGGTGCGAACCCGATCGTTCTTCGTAAGGGAATGAAGAAAGCAACCGATAAAGCTGTTCAGATCCTTGCAGAGATGAGCCAGCCGGTAGCAGGCAAAGAGCAGATTGCAAAAGTTGCAGCTGTTTCTTCCGGAAGCGAAGAAGTAGGCCAGATGGTAGCTGACGCTATGGAAAAAGTTTCCAAAGACGGCGTTATCACCATCGAGGAGTCCAAGACCATGCAGAACGAGCTGGAGCTGGTAGAAGGTATGCAGTTCGACCGTGGATATATCTCTGCTTACATGTGTACCGATATGGAGAAAATGGAAGCCGTTCTCGACAATCCATATATCCTGATTACCGATAAGAAACTGTCCAACATTCAGGAAGTTCTTCCGCTGCTGGAGCAGATCGTACAGAGCGGCGCAAGACTGCTGATCATCGCTGAGGACGTAGAGGGCGAGGCTCTCCAGACACTCGTGATCAACAAACTGCGCGGAACCTTCAACGTAGTAGCTGTCAAAGCACCGGGATACGGCGACAGAAGAAAAGCAATGCTCGAGGATATCGCAATCCTGACCGGCGGCCAGGTGATCTCCGAGGAAGTTGGTCTGGAATTAAAAGACGCTACTCTGGAAATGCTCGGACGTGCAAAATCTGTTAAAGTTCAGAAAGAGAACACCGTTATCGTTGACGGTGCCGGCGCAAAAGATGCCATCGCAGCAAGAATCGGCCAGATCAGATCCCAGATCGAGGAGACCACTTCTGAGTTCGATAAAGAGAAACTGCAGGAGAGACTGGCAAAAATGGCAGGCGGCGTAGCTGTTATCCGTGTAGGTGCAGCAACCGAGACCGAGATGAAAGAAGAAAAACTCCGTATGGAGGATGCTTTAAATGCAACGAGAGCAGCCGTAGAAGAGGGTATCATCGCAGGCGGCGGTTCTGCATACATCCATGTAACAACACAGCTTACAGAGCTGATTGACAGCCTGGACGGCGACGAGAAGATCGGTGCAAGAATCGTACAGAAAGCACTCGAGGCTCCTCTGTTCCACATCGTAACAAACGCAGGTCTGGAAGGCGCTGTTGTGATCAACAAAGTAAAAGAGTCCAAAGTAGGTGTTGGATTTGATGCATACAACGAAGAGTATGTAGACATGATCCAGGCTGGTATCCTTGATCCGGTTAAGGTTACCAGAAGCGCACTGCAGAACGCTACCAGCGTTTCCGCAACCCTGCTGACCACAGAATCCGTTGTTTCAACCATCAAAGAGCCGGCTCCGGCTATGCCGGCAGGCGCAGACGGTGGAATGGGAATGATGTAATTTCCGGGATAAAAATGTCTGGTAAAACAAAATAAGAAAACCGGCTGGCAAAGACCGTAGCGGAACATGGGTTCCGAAGTCCTGTCTTTGCCGGCCGGTTTTTTAGTGGAAAGTTTTTCTTCCATTTCGCATGGCTCTGAATCGTTACAAAAAATTTCAGAAAGTTTTCATGCTTTCGCCGGGCGGCGTATATGGACGCTTCCGGCGTTTTATGCTATACTGATTTGTAGGATGTTGGGGGAAATACAACAAAGGAGAAGAAACACACATGGCAAGTCGTTATGAATCCGACATGACAAGGAAGGAGAAGATGCAGCTCGAAAAAGAGAAGCTGTCGAAAATGAATTTTAAAGAGAAACTGGCCTATATCTGGGAATACTACAAGGCTGTCATTTTCGGCATCATCGCTGTTATCTTCATCATCGGCACGATTGTGAATATCCATGAAAATGCGAAGTATTATGACCTCGTGAGCATTGCCGTAGTGGATTACGCAGGACTGCAGGATGTAAGTCCGATCGAGGAGGACCTAAAAGAAGCGCTCGGAACCGGAGACAAGTACGAAAAGGTAAGCATCGATACGAGCTACAGCTTCGGTGAAAACCTGGAAAACGCGGATTACAACACGCTGATGAAATTCACAGCCGTGATTGCCGCACAGAGCATGGATGTTCTGATCTGTTCACAGGCCGTGTACGACAACTACAGCAAAGACGATTATTTTCTGGATCTGTCCACACTGTTTGACGAAGCGACGTGTGAGAAGTACGGGATAAAGGCGGGAGATACCTGCCTCGATATTTCCAAGCTGAAGAAATACCAGGATATGGGCCTTACGTACTATGAGCCGTGTTACCTGACCGTTGTGGTCAACTCCAAGAACACGGACAATGCAGCAAAACTGATCGAATATCTTGAGGAGGATGGAGTAAATGAGTGATCTGTACACAGAAGTGCTGGTGAAAAAACAGCAGACAGGAAAAGACAAGGCGATCAAAGGAGTTCTGATCTTCTTTACCGTTCTTTTTGCAGCCGCAGGAATTATGATGAATCCGCTGATTCTGCTTCTTGCGCTGGTACTTGGAATCGTAGACTATATTTTTATCCCGAAGCTTTCGGTAGAGTTTGAGTATCTGTACGTCAACGGCGAGCTCGACATCGACCGTATCTATTCGCAGTCAAGAAGAAAAAGAGCCGCAAGCTATGAGCTTTCCAACATGGAAATCCTGGCTCCGTACCAGTCCCATCAGCTCGATTCCTACAAAAACAATCAGAGCATCAAACGTTACAACTATTCCTCCGGAATCGAAGGACAGGGCCACAAACCGTATGCATTTGTGATCTCCAAGGACAACACAATGCAGATGGTGATCTTCGAACCGGATGAAGTGATGTTAAAAGATATCCGCAACCGCGCACCAAGAAAAGTATTTATGGATTGACAGCTTTTTTGTTTTGTGTTAAATTAGGTGATAAATCAAAAAGACTTAAGAAGAAAGGAAGATAAGAAAATGGGTACAATTATTGGTGATGGTATTACCTTCGATGATGTGCTTCTGGTTCCGCAGTATTCTGAAGTAACCCCAAACATGGTAGATCTGACTACGCATCTGACCAAGAAGATCAAGCTGAACATCCCGATGATGAGCGCCGGCATGGATACGGTTACAGAACACCGTATGGCAATTGCCATGGCACGTCAGGGAGGAATCGGTATTATTCACAAGAATATGTCGATTGAGCAGCAGGCAGAAGAAGTAGACAAAGTAAAACGTTCTGAGAACGGTGTTATCACCGATCCGTTCTATCTGTCTCCGGAGCACACCCTGGAAGATGCCAATAATCTGATGGCAAAATTCCGTATTTCCGGTGTCCCGATTACCGAGAACGGAAAACTGGTTGGTATTATTACAAACCGTGATTTGAAGTTTGAAACTGATTTCACCAAGAAAATCAAAGAGTCCATGACCAGCGAAAACCTGATCACTGCAAAAGTAGGCGTTACGCTGGACGAGGCAAAAGCAATCCTTGCAAAATCCAGAAAAGAAAAACTTCCGATTGTCGATGACGATTTCAACCTCAAAGGTCTGATCACCATCAAAGATATCGAGAAAACCATCAAGTACCCATTGTCCGCCAAGGATGAGCAGGGACGTCTGCTCTGCGGTGCCGCAGTCGGCATCACGGCAAACGTGCTCGATCGTGTCGATGCGCTGGTAAAAGCACATGTAGACGTGATCGTCATCGACTCCGCTCACGGACATTCCGCAAATATCTTCAAAACACTTCGTCTCATCAAAGAGCATTATCCGGATCTGCAGGTAATCGCCGGAAACGTGGCAACCGCAGAGGCAACAAGAGACCTGATCACAGCCGGAGCAGACGCTGTTAAAGTCGGTATCGGACCTGGTTCTATCTGTACGACCCGTGTCGTTGCAGGTATCGGTGTACCGCAGATCACAGCCGTTATGGACTGCTATGAGGAAGCAAAGAAGACCGGAACTCCGATCATCGCCGACGGCGGTATCAAGTACTCCGGAGACATGACAAAGGCTATCGCAGCCGGTGCCAATGTCTGCATGATGGGAAGCATCTTCGCAGGATGCGATGAGAGCCCGGGAGATTTCGAACTGTTCCAGGGAAGAAAATACAAAGTATACCGTGGAATGGGATCCATCGCAGCCATGGAGAACGGAAGCAAAGACCGTTACTTCCAGACCGGCGCCAAGAAACTGGTTCCGGAAGGTGTGGAAGGCCGTGTAGCATACAAAGGCCTCGTAGAGGACACTGTATTCCAGCTGATCGGCGGACTTCGTTCCGGTATGGGCTACTGCGGAGCGAAAGATGTTGAGACCTTAAAGGAGACCGGAAAATTTGTGAAGATTTCCGCAGCATCCTTAAAAGAGTCCCATCCGCATGATATCCACATCACCAAAGAGGCTCCGAACTACAGCGTGGACGATAAATAAGAATAAAAAGTCGCAAAAGGCAGAAGGGGGAAAGGGCAGAAACTTTTCAGCTTCTGCCTTTTCAAATGAGGGAGCGCTTATTTGCAGCGGGGAGAGAACATATGGCACAGAAGAGACGGGGAAAAACGACAAGAAAACAGAGGCAGCGCCAGCTTCACCGCAGAATGTTTCTGACGGGAGTTCTGGTGGTGCTGATCTGCGTCGGCATTTACAGCGGCATCCGCCGTGTGGCAAAAACGGCAAGTGATATCACGGCCGTTGACTATTCCGGTTCTGATTATGAGGACAACGATATCACCGACTGGACCGGCGCTCCGCCGATTGATGTGGAGCTTCTGACGCCGAACAGCTGGTCCAGACCGCAGACGAGGCTGAAAAAGGTGGACGGTATCGTTATTCACTACACCGCAAACCCGGGAAGCACGGCGATGCAGAACCGTGATTACTTTGAAAACCTGCCTGAGACGCAGGAGGCGCAGGCCAGCAGCCATTTCGTCGTCGGCATCGAGGGAGAAGTCGTTCAGTGTATCCCGACGAGTGAATGGTCGTATGCATCGAACCAGCGTAATTTCGATACGATCTCGATTGAATGCTGCCACCCGGATGACAGCGGTGAATTTACCGATGAGACATACAATTCTGTGGTCCAGCTCGCCGGTTTCTTATGCAAGCGGTTCAATCTGACTTCGGACGATGTGATCCGTCACTATGATGTAACCGAAAAGCTCTGCCCTCTGTACTACGTGGAGCATGAGGATGCCTGGATTCAGATGAAGGCAGATATTCAGGCGTATGCGGATTCACTTTCCTAAGAGCTGTTTTTAAGAAAAATGAAAAAATCCCCGTTGGGAAAATCAGTTTCAGGAGAAATGATTTTTCCAACGGGGATTTTTCTGTTATCCAATATTTTTAGTAATAGTAACGCCGTCTGCGCCGCTTTCTTTTTTTCGTATTTCCGCCGAGTGCAATCCAGCAGAACAGCCGTACAAACGTGATGCCGAAGAGAACGCCGATGCTGTCGATGCCGACGTCCTTTACCGACGGGCCGCGGTTGGCGACCATCGTCTGGTGGAACTCATCGCTCGCGGCAAAGGCGACACAGAGGATGCCGGCAAGAAATGTGAGCGCGAAGCCGCGCAGGCCGTAGACGTAGAGCGGAAGCGAAACACAGATTGCAAGCAGACAGTACTCTGTCATATGAGCCAGCTTCCGCACCGGGTACTGATACTCGTCAGCCAGTTCCTGGATCTTCTCATCATCCCATCCGCGGTCCATGACGTGGTCGATCGTGATGAAAATGCTGCGCGCCACTTTTTCACTGAGCTGTGAGGATTCCGTTCCGTTCTGGGAAGAGAAGGAGAAAATCAGCGACATCATCAGAATCGCCGGGATGAAGGAAAACGGTTTTAACAGTGCAATTACAATTCGATTCATAAAATACCTCCGGTAAAACAAAGCAGGTCAGATCGGAAACTTTTTATGCGGTATGCTCGCGGATTCTGGCAATCGCAGAAAAGATCAGGAATGCCAGCAGGTTCACGATTACGACCGTCGCTCCGGCAGGGGAGGACAGGAAAAACGAGAGGGACATGCCAAGAAGGAAGCACACCACCGAGAGAACCGCGGAGCAGATCACCACGCTCTGGAAGGTATGGCAGAGACGCATCGAGGTCAGTGCCGGGAAAATCAGCAGGCTTGAGATCAGAAGCGCGCCCATCATGCGCATGCCGAGGACGGTGGTGATGGCGGTTAAGAATGCCAGCAGCATGTTGTAAAATTCTGCGCGGACACCGGTTGCTTTGGCAAATGTCTCGTCGAAAGTGACGGCAAAAATACGGTTGTAATACAGGACGAACAGGATCAGCACGACGATGGAGAGCACCACGGAGAGAACAACGTCCTCATCACTCATCGCAAGGATGCTTCCGAACATGTAGTTGTTGACATCGGTGTTCATGCCGCTCGACCACGAAACCGTGATGACACCGATCGCAAGCGCAGAGCTTGAAATCAGGCCGATGGCGGCGTCGCCTTTGATCTTGCTGGATTCGTTCATGCGGAGCAGCAGAAAGGCGGCAAGCACGACGACAGGGATTGTGAAGGCAAGCGGAGCAAAACCGAGTGCCGTTGCAATTGCAAGAGAGCCGAATCCGACATGGGAGAGGCCGTCGCCGATCATAGAGTAGCGCTTTAACACGAGGCTGACGCCAAGCAGTGCGGCACACAAAGAGACGAGAATGCCGACCACAAGGGCACGCTGCATAAACGGATAAGAAAGCATTTTCAGCAGATTCGAAATCATAAGTCAGCACCTCCTAAAAACTGTTTTCCCGCCTCGGTTTTCAGATACTCGTCCATCGGACCGAAGAAGACCTGCTTCTGGTCGAGCTGGAGAATGTGCGTTGCGTCCGGCAGAATATTGCGGATATCGTGGGAAACCATGATGATCGTAACGTTCTGCTCGCGGTTGATGCGGCGGATGAGCTGGTACATTTCGTTTGTCATGACCGGGTCAAGGCCAGTGACCGGCTCGTCGAGGAGCAGCAGTTTCTTTGTGGCGCAAAGCGCACGAGCGAGAAGCACACGCTGCTGCTGGCCGCCGGAGAGATCACGGTAGCATCGTTTCTTTAATGGAAGGAGGTCGAGAAGCTCCATATTGCGGAGCGCGTCCTCTTTGTCTGCCTTTGTGTAAAACGGCGGGAAATGCGGGTGGTTCTGCCGGCCGGACAGCACGACTTCCCAGACGCTCGCCGGGAAATCCTTTTGTGCGGCGGTCTGCTGCGGCAGATAGCCGATCTCGCTTGGATGAAGCCCGTCGCCGGTTGTGATCGAGCCGGTGGACGGATTTTTTAAGTGAAGCAGTCCCTTGACCAGAGTACTTTTTCCGGAACCGTTCTCGCCCACAATACAGAGGTAGGAGCCGGCTTCCAGGGTAAAGTTGACATCGGTCAGGACCGGGATGCCCTCGTAGGAGAAGGTGACATCACTGCAGGTAAGTAGAGCCATTAGTTCAGAGCCTCCTTTAGTGCGGCGACATTCTGTTCCATCAGGGAAAGATACGTGGCGCCGTTTTCGAAATCATCTTTGGATACGTTGTGACAGGAGTGAAGCAGCAGCTTTTTCGCGCCGGTCGCCTCACAGATGCAGTCCGTCATTTTTTCGTTGGACAGCTCGGTGTGGAAGACGACAGGAATCTGCTCTTCGTTGATCTTGTCAATTAAAAAAGAAAGTGTTTTGGCACTCGCCTCGGATTCCGAGGAGCAGCCGGGGAATGCCGCGTAATAGTCGAGGCCGTAGGCGTCTGCGAAATAGCGGAACGGAAAACGGTCGCCGAAAACGATGGTGTGGCGGCTGGCATTCGCTGTGACATCGGAAAATTCCTCATCGAGGGAGGTAAGCGAAGCGAGGTATGAAGCAGTGTTTGCCTGATAATCGTCCGCGTTTTCCGGGTCGAGGCGGCAGAGCGCATCGCAGAGCTTCTGGACAATCCGCATTGCATTTTTCGGTGAAGTCCAGACGTGCTCGTCCTGTTCGCCGTGGGATTCGTCTTCGTGATCGTGGGAATCCTCGTCGTGGTCCGTATCCTCGTCCTCATGATCGTGTGCGTGGCCGTGGGTCTCCATTCCCTCGACCGTTTCCTCGGCAACGGTGTCGACGCAGTCCATCAGCGTGACGACTTCTTTGTTCGAGGTATCGACGGAATCGAGAATCGTTTCCACCCAGGCATCGGAATCGCCGCCGACGTAGACGAAGAGATCGCATTCGGAAACTGTGATCATATCGCCCGGTGTCGGCTCAAATGAGTGGCTTTCTGCGCCCGGGGAAAGCAGCATGTGGAGATCGAGGTGATCGCCGCCGATGGCACGCAGAAAATCGTACTGCGGAAAAATGGTCGCCACGGCGGAGAGCTTTTCGTTCTCTGTGGAATCCGCCGTCTCCTTTGCGGAACCTGCGCAGCCCGTCAGAAGAAGGAGCGCAGGAAGGAGGAGAAGGCGTAAATGTTTTCTGGAAAAAAACGTCATGATACTCCTTTCTGAAAGAAAATACGGAAGCATTGTGAAAAAGCTCCGTATCAGACCGTTCAGTAACAAATGCCGCAGGAGTGGGAAGCGGCAGACGGAGAGTGTACCCCTCCGAAAAAAGATCAGTTACCATCATATAGCAGGGGTGATTCATTTGTCAAGGAAAGACACAAAAAGCTGCGTCCGCCAGAAGCGGGGAAGCAGCTTTTTGCAGATATTTGATACGTTTTGTGAAACCGGATTACGATACCCTGCGGAACTGTGCCTGGTAGAGCTGGTAGTACGCGCCCTGTTTTGCCATCAGTTCGTCGTGGGTTCCCTGCTCGAAAATCTTTCCGTGGTCGATCACGAAAATCCGGTCTGCATTTTTAATAGTAGAAAGACGGTGCGCAATGATGAACGAGGTACGGCCCTTCAACAGGCTTTCGATTCCCTGCTGCACCTGAATTTCTGTCTGTGTGTCGATGCTGGACGTCGCCTCGTCGAGAATCAGAATCCGCGGATCAGACACCATCGTTCTGGCAAAGGCGAGAAGCTGGCGCTGGCCGTTGGAAAGACGGGCACCGCGCTCGCTGATCTCGGTGTCATAGCCGTCCGGCAGCTCTATGATAAAGTCATGGGCATGCACGGCCTTTGCGGCGGCAATGATTTCTTCCTCCGTGGCATCGAGCTTTCCATACGCAATGTTGTCGCGGATCGTGCCGGAAAAGAGAAAGTTGTCCTGTGTCATCACGCCCATTTGGGCACGCAGGCTGTTGATGGAGACATCCGTCAGGCTGTGGCCGTCGACGCGGACCGTTCCCGAAGTAATATTGTAGAAACGGCTGATCAGATTGACAATGGTCGTCTTTCCAGCGCCGGTCGGGCCGACGAGTGCGATCGTCTCACCGGGAGCCGCTGTAAAGCTGACATCTTTTAAAACCAGCGTGTCCGGATCATCGGAGTAGGCAAAGCTGACGTGGTCGAACGTTACTTCTCCTTTGATCGGCGGCAGTTCTGTGACGCCAGGCTTGTCGGCAACCTCCGCCGGTGTGTCGAGGATCTCAAAGATTCGCTCCGCAGCGGAAAGGTTCGTGATCAGCTTGTTGTAAAAACCGGCCAGGTTCTGGATCGGATCCCAGAACATCGTCAGATACATCGCAAACGCCGTGAACGTACCGATCGGAACGGCATCCACGCCGAGCACGGAAATACCGATAAAATACAGAAGAAACGTTCCGATGCCCCAGGTCACCTCGATCACAGCGGAAAAACCATCCGCCAGGCGGACCGCATGGATGAAGGAGTTCTGATGCTCAAGAAGAAGCCGGTCAAACTCGCCCTGCGATTCCTGCTCTGCGGTAAAGCTCTTGATGATGCGGATACCGGAGAAGTCCTCGTGGATATACGCCGTAACATTGGAAGATTTTTTCCGGAACGTCTGCCATCTCTTGTGTGCGACGATCTGAATAAAATACATGCCGATAGCGATCAGCGGTAGCACGAGAATCGCACTTAAGGAGAGCCAGATGTTTTTGATCATCATGATCACCAGAATGGCGATGATCGTGAGAATGTTCGGAATCAGCTTTGTGACACCGTCGTTCAGCACATCCTTTAACGAGTTGACATCGCCGATGATGCGCGCCAGAATCTTTCCGGCCGGGCGGGTATCGAAAAAGCTGAAGCTTAAGGTCTGGATATGCGTGTAGAGCTCGTCACGGATTTCCAGAAGAATGTTGTTGGTAATGCGCGCCATCAGAAGCATCCGCAGGCGGACACCGGCCGCGTAAACCAGGTTGATCACAACCATGAATACGCAGAGGGCAACAAGCCCGCGCCAGTCTTTCTGCGCAATATTGACGTCGATGGCGTACTCCAGGAGCAGCGGGTTCACAGTGGAAATCGCGATGGTAACGGCGAGAACCACGAGAACGACGGCAACCTGGCGTTTATAATTTTTTAAGTAGGAGAAGAGGCGGCGGATGGTCGCGCTCTTTAAGACCTCTTTCTGCTCTTCATCTACTTTACTGGAATTGATAGCCATAATCGTATTGTTCCTCTCTTAACGGGTAAGTAAATACAGAAGTTGTCGGGTAACAGATTAAATTGAATTAAGCATTGGCAGGAAGTGCCTGCTCGAGGGCTGCCTTTGCTTTATGGTAATCACCGTACTGAGCCTCCCAGGTGGAGTAGTACAGGCCTTTCTGTGCCATCAGACTCTCATGCGTGCCGCGCTCGGCGATGCGTCCGTGATCGAGATACAGGATCTCATCGGCACTCTGCACCGAAGAAATGCGGTGGGCAATGATGATCTTGGAAACATCTTTTTTCTCGGCGAGATGGCTCTGGATTTCGTATTCGGTCTCCATATCGAGCGCCGAGGTGGAATCATCCAGTACGAGGATCGGAGCCTGTTTTGCCAGGGCGCGTGCGATGGAAAGACGCTGCTTCTGACCGCCGGAAAGTCCCATGCCGCGTTCGCCGATGACGGTTTCGTACTGATCCGAAAGATGGTCGACGAACTCGGAAGCACATGCAGCGGAGACAGCGTTATGTACCTCCTCGGATTTCATCGTGCTGCGGCTGCCGAGGCGGACATTCTCAGAAATGGTATCTGAGAACAGGAAGACGTCCTGCATGACGACGGAAGAAGTATCGCGCACGGTGCGCAGCGGCAGGGTGCGGATATCGTGGCCGTCGAGACAGATGTAACCGTCGGTGACATCGTAAAAACGCTCGAGCAGATTGACGATGGTTGTTTTTCCGGAACCCGTCATACCCATGATGCCGAGTGTGTGGCCCTGCTTTAAGGTAAAGTCGATATCCTGCAGAATCGGTGTGTCATGCAGGGAGAAATCGACGTGATGGAATTCCAGGTCACCCGGAAGTTTTGAAAGCTCCACCGGATTTTCCGGTTCTGCGATCTGCGGCTCCTCTGCGAGAATTTTGTTCAGCTTCTTGTTGGAAGCAATCGCAGAAGCGAAGCAGTTGCCGAGCCAGCCGACGTTTTCGATCGGCCAGGTGATCTTGGAGGTGTACTCCATAAAGGCCGTTAAAACACCGAGCGTAATGCGTCCGTGGATGACACCGTAGCCGCCCGCGAGAAGGACGAGCACGCGCATCAGCTTCGTAAGAAACGAGATGGCGGGATCGTATT
Source organism: Fusicatenibacter saccharivorans (assembly GCF_015557635.1). GTDB lineage: Bacteria > Bacillota > Clostridia > Lachnospirales > Lachnospiraceae > Fusicatenibacter > Fusicatenibacter saccharivorans. Next base: position 221,806 of record NZ_JADNOP010000002.1, on the reverse strand, counting down.
TCATCAGGACGCGCGCCTGATCCATGTTGAGATCGCAGTATTTCTGATTGTGTTTCCGGAATTTTTTGATCTCATACGGTTCCCGTGCAAAGGATTTGACGGTGCGGACACCGGCGAGATTTTCCTGTGCAACGGTATTCATGACGGCGTTTTCTTCGCTGATGGCATCGTAGACACGGTCGAGTTCTTTTTCGAGGCGGATTGCGATGCCTGCGACGAAAGGAAGGATCGCCACGGAGACGAGTGTCAGCGGCAGATCCAGTTTGACCATACTGACCATTGCCATCATGATACAGATCAGGCCTTCTAAGATCAGCATGCCGGCAAAGCCGAGGATATCCCAGATCCGGTCGACGTCATCGCGCACGCGGGCGAGGAGTTCGCCGGTATTGTTTTTGTCAAAGTATTCCACCGAAAGCCGCTGGACGTGGCGGAACAGGTTGCCCCTCATCTGGCTGGCGACGCGGACGCTGCTGACATCGAATAAAAATTCTTTGATGTACTGAAACAGGGCTTTTGCGGCACCGATCAGAAGAAAGGCGGCAAGGTATTTCCAGAGCAGTTCCATTTTGTGACCGACCAGCACGTCATCCACGATGTGCAGCGTGACAAGCGGCGCGAGCATATCGAGAAAGACACTTAAGGCCATGGAACCAAAAGCGAAAACGTAGTAGTACCAGTTCTGGAGCAGGTACTTACCGATTGGATTTTTCTTCATGAATGTTAAAACCTCCTCATTGATGTCGTTTGGGTGTCTGGCAGAACATAGGCTTTCAAAAGCTCCGTAAGTGTGGGAACGGAACAACGGGAAACGAAAGCGAAGGCTGCGTTTGTATATAAAAGAAGGGAATCGATGCGGTAAGAAGACCGCGGAATCTGCCTGCCGGAAACGGAGCGAAGCCGGAAAGAACGGTTTCGTACTGTTTATAGCAATAAAAAAAGCCGCAGTATCAACGTACCGCGCCTTCTGTGCGAAATAGCAGGCATAAAGAATGCATAGAGATTTGTTATGCAGAGTTAATGCTTACAAAGAATTTCGAAAGAAGGGCAGCCACCTGGTTTGATCGCCATACGAAGTTTATTCTGTTTTACGCTGGATGCATAAATAAGATTGATCATAAGTGGTGTTCTCCTTTCATGATTTTTTCTGCCGCATCTGATCGAACACGACAGCTTATGGTTCTAAGCTACTCCTGTTTTCTGGATTTGTCAATTGTTATTTTCAAAAATTAAAAAATAAAAGCTGCAAAAGGTATGAAAATTGCGAATTTGGGTAGCTGTTTTGGGGAATATGCGATATAATAAACGAGAGTATAAGCGGAAAAATCACAAGATAACATGTGAAACGAGGGGACAAAAAGATGGAAAAAATAATTGCAGGTCTGGTGCAGATGGATTCCGGGCCGGATATGAATGAAAATATGCGTATGGCCGAGCAGTATGTGCGGGAGGCGGCGGAACAGGGAGCGAAGCTGATTCTTTTCCCGGAGACCGCAGAATACACGGGAGCAGACATGCCGGGCCACGCAAGTGCAGTGCCGGGCTACGTCAGCCGCCGGTTTTCCAGCCTTGCCAAACGGTACGGTGTCTATCTGCACTGTGGCAGCATGACGGTACGGCGCCATCCGGGGCGTCCGTCCAACACGTCGTTTCTGTTCGGACCAGATGGAGAAACGATTGCAGAATACAGCAAAATACATATGTTTGATGTAAATATTCCGGGCAGTGTCTCCTACGAAGAATCACACGAGATCTGCCCGGGAAATGAAATTGTTCTTGCGGACACGGCGCTTGGCCTGTTCGGCATGAGCATCTGCTACGATATCCGCTTTCCGGAACAGTACCGGCTGATGGCATCCTCCGGAGCAGATGCATTTCTGATAGCGGCGGATTTTACGAAAGCAACGGGAGAGCGCCACTGGGAAGCACTGCTGCGCACGCGCGCCATTGAAAACGGATGCTACGTGCTCGCCGCCAACCAGTGCGGCCAGAAAGCGCGGTTTGAGGCGTACGGCCATTCCATGATCCTTGCGCCGGACGGCGAAATTCTTGCGGAGGCAGATGATACCCCGCAGGTACTCATCGCAGAGCTGGATCCGGAAGTGCTGGAGCGGACAAGAAATGAAATCCCGTCTCTGGAAAACAGGAGAGACGATCTTTACCGTGTAAGCTCGGGAAACGTACGGATTTATGAAGAATAAAAATGCAGGGAGGAAATAAGAAGATGGATCAGTTTATACAGTATACCCCGACGGAAGTCGTGTTCGGAAAAGAGACCGAAAACCAGGCAGGCGCTGAGGTAAAGAAATGGGGCGGCACAAAGGTGCTCGTCGTTTACGGAGGCGGAAGTGCAAAACGGAGCGGTCTTCTGGACCGAGTGGAAGCATCTCTTGCAAAAGAGGGCCTTGCCTTTGAAGAGCTTGGCGGCGTAAAACCAAACCCGAGACTTGCCCTTGCCGAGGAGGGTGTGAAAAAAGCAGTGGAAATGCAGGCAGACTTTATTCTTGCCGTCGGCGGCGGAAGCTCGATTGACACCGCAAAAGCCGTTGCGCATGGAGCTGCAAATCCGGCGGAGGCACTCTGGGATATCTGGACGAAAAAAGTACCGCTGACAAAATCTCTCCCGGTAGGAGCGGTTCTGACGATACCGGCAGCCGGAAGCGAGATGAGCGATTCAGCCGTTCTGACAAACGAGGCAATCGGCAAAAAGGCCGGCATCAACACGCCGTTCAACCGCTGCAAATTTGCCATCATGAATCCGGAGCTGGCAGCAACCCTGCCGAAATACCAGATTGCCTGCGGAGTAACCGACATCATGATGCACACGATGGAGCGCTATTTCATTCCGGAGAGCCAGTGCGAGATGACGGACGAGATCGCAGAGGGACTCCTCCGTACCGTAATCAAAAACGGACCGAAGGTTCTGGAAAACCCATCCGATTACAATGCGATGGCGGAAATCATGTGGTGCGGAAGCCTGTCACACAATGGACTGACGGAGTGCGGACGCGGCAAAGATTTTTCGGTACATAAATTTGGCCATGCGTTAAGTGCAAAATACGATGTAGCACACGGCGCATCCCTAGCGGCAGTCTGGGGTGCCTGGGCGAAATACCAGTACGATGAGGAGACGGTTCTCTGGCGGTTTGCACGGTTTGCAGAAAAAGTCTGGGGCATCACAGAGGGAAGCGATCACAAACGGGCAACGGAAGGCATTGAGCGCACAGTAGCGTTCTTCCATTCACTCGGCATGCCGACCTCCCTGCATGAGCTTGATATCCCGAACCCGTCGGATGAGGATCTGCGTGCCCTTTCCATGGATGCAACACAGCAGGACACTGTAAAACTGTCCCGCATCCGCAAGCTGGGCGCACAGGAAGTATATGAGATTTACCAGATGGCGCGATAAAAGGAGGAAAAACAGATGGCAAAAAAGAAAATCGCAGCACTGTTGATCGCAGCGGCCGTTGCGGCAGGAGGCTGGGCGCTTCCAGCAAGGGTAAGCGCAGCAGAAAATGACGGCACGGCCGTAACCTGGCAGCAGGATGAGACGGAAAGTTCCGAGCAGAATTCGGATGAGGAAGCGGCAGTGCAGGAGCAGAGCGGTACTTCGGAAAACGAGACGCCGGCTGTTACGATTCCAGGTGAGGACAACGAACAGGAGCCGGAAGAGAAACTTCCTGCCGGCTGGGTGAAACAGGAGGACGGAAGCTGGAAATACAGAAAAGAGGACGGCACGATGGCCGCCAGCGAGTGGATCACCCATCTGAACCGGAGATATTATCTGAATGCAGACGAAATCATGTGCACGGGTCTTTCGATGGTCAACGGAAAGCTCTATTATTTTGAGAGCTGGGGCGGAGCCGGATACAAAGGCTGGAAAAAAGTCGGCGGGGCATGGTACTATCTGAACGAGGACGGAAGCGTCAAAACGAATGAATGGTTCGTTCACGACAAGAGAACATACCATGTAGATGAAAACGGTGTGATGAGCACCGGACTGCAGAAGATTGACGGAACGCTCTACTACTTCGAGAGCTGGGGCGGAGCCGGATTCCAGGGCTGGAAAAAAGTCGGCGGAACATGGTACTATCTGAATGAGGACGGAAGCCTCAGAACGAATCAGTGGTTTGTGCATGATAAAAGAACGTACCATGTAGACGCAGACGGTGTGATGAGTACCGGCTGGCAGACGATTGACGGCGTTGATTATTACTTTGAAAGCTGGGGCGGCATGCGCGTGAACGCCTGGGCGGCCAAGGGCAGTGACTGGTATTACATGGACAGCAACGGAACCCCAAAAGGGGAAGGCTGGCTGCTGTATGACAAGAACTGGTATTATCTGAGGCAGGACGGCAAAATGATGCACAGTGAATGGCTGTGGTATGATAATAACTGGTATTACCTGCAGAGCTGGGGCGGCATGTATAAGAGCCAGTGGGTAACGATCAAAGGCGCAACGTATTACTTCAGGAGCTGGGGCGGTATTTACAAGAACGGCTGGCAGGAAGTGGACGGAAAAACGTATTACTTCCGAAGCTGGGGAGGCATCTATAAGGATACCTACATCGACGGCTATTACGTTGATAAAAACGGTGTCCGCCGGAACAGCAAAAATATCTGCGTGGCAATCGACGCAGGACACCAGAGAAGAGGAAACAGCGAGAAAGAGCCGATCGGACCGGGATCATCGACCTATAAGGCGAAGGTTGCTTCCGGAACATGCGGTGTGGCAACCGGCATCAATGAGTATGAGCTGAACCTTGCGGTATCCTTAAAGGTACGCGATATCCTTGAGGAGCGCGGCTACGATGTTTACATGATCCGCGAGACGCACGACGTCAATATCAGCAACTCCGAGCGTGCAAAACTTGCCGCGCAGAACGGAGCAGACATTCTCGTGCGTGTACACGCGAACGGCGATTCGAACCAGTCGGTTTACGGAGCACTCACGATGGCACCGAGCAGCAGAAATACGTATCTTTCCGGTGATGTGATCAGCAAGAGCCAGAAGCTCTCCCAGAAGATGATCGCAGCATTCTGCAAAGACACCGGTGCGAAGAACCGCGATGTGATTTACACCGATTCCATGAGCGGCATCAACTGGAGTACCATTCCGGTCACGATCATTGAGCTTGGCTTCATGAGCAATCCTTCCGAGGACCGTTTGATGGCAACCGAGGATTACCGAAACAAGATGGCACAGGGAATTGCGGACGGAATCGACGCATATTACGAATAATCAAAATTGGTCCACTGGACCAATTATTGATATGCCTGGCAACAAAGGGACCTGCCTGAAATGGGCGGGTCCTTTTTGTATGCAAAAAAAAGAAAGCGGAGCGAGTCCGCTTTCTTTTGGGAATCCATAGGAACAGATCTTATTTGTTGTTGTTTTTCTCCAGCTCCTGCATTTTCATCGCACGAACCTTCAGCGGCAGACCGAACAGTGTGATGAATCCGTCTGCATCGTGGTGATCGTAGAGATCGCCGGTGGTGAAGGAAGCAAGAGACTCATTGTACAGGCTGTACGGAGAAGACTCGCCGGCTTTGATGATGTTGCCTTTGAACAGTTTGAATTTTACTTCGCCTGTTACGTATTTCTGGGTTACATCAACGAATGCCTGGATTGCCTCGCGCAGAGGAGTGTACCATTTTCCTTCGTAAACAACCTCAGCAAGCAGGTTTCCGAGATCTTTCTTTGTTTTCAGGGTCTCACGGTCGAGAATCAGCTCCTCTAACTGCTCATGTGCAGCCATCAGGATAGTTCCGCCAGGAGTCTCATAAACACCGCGGGATTTCATGCCGACAACACGGTTCTCAACGATATCAACAATACCGATGCCGTGTTTTCCCCCCAGCTTGTTCAGCTCGGTGATGATTTCAGAAACTTTCATTTCTTTTCCGTTTAAGGTCTTCGGAACGCCGGCCTCAAAGGTCATGGTTACGTACTCGCCTTCGTCCGGAGCTTTTTCCGGAGGAGTGGTCAGTACGAGAAGATCGTCGTAGTTCGGCTCGTTGGACGGATCCTCAAGCTCAAGTCCCTCATGGCTGATGTGCCACAGGTTACGGTCACGGCTGTAGCTGTGGTTTGCATCAAACGGAAGGTCGATGCCGTGTGCTTTACAGTAAGCCAGCTCGTCTTCACGGGACTGCATGGTCCATACATCGGTCATTCTCCAAGGAGCGATTACTTTGATATCCGGAGCAAGGGCCTTGATACCGAGCTCGAAACGGATCTGGTCATTTCCTTTACCGGTAGCGCCGTGGCAGATGGCAACAGCACCTTCTTTTCTTGCGATCTCAACGAGTTTCTTTGCGATAACCGGACGTGCCATGGAAGTACCGAGCAGGTATTTGTTCTCATAAACAGCGCCTGCTTTTACGCACGGCATGATGAAGTCTTCACTGAACTCGTCGATAACGTTTTCGATATATAATTTGGAAGCGCCGGAAAGTTTTGCTCTCTCATCGAGGCCAACCAGCTCGTTTCCCTGGCCGCAGTCGATGCAGCAGCAGATTACTTCGTAGTCAAAGGTCTCTTTCAGCCACGGAATAATGGCAGTAGTATCAAGTCCGCCGGAATAGGCAAGTACAACTTTTTCTTTCATAATGTAAGATCCTCCTTGGATTTCTCGTGCACCTATATGCGCGGTGCATCGTCAATGACTAAAATATACATCATACGACAGGATTATGCAAGCTTTTTTTCAGAAATTCAAAAAAAACTTGCATAATATACATTTGAGGTGTATACTTATGCAATCGACGGTATATGACAGCAGAAAACAAAGATTTTTCATTGAAAAAAGAAAATAATTGAGCTATCATAAAGAGAAAAGAAAAAATGTCCGGCAAGACAAGAAAACGGGCGAAAGAAAAAGGAGAAAAAGGTATGATCAGAGCAGGAATTATCGGTTCTACAGGATATGCAGGAGGCGAGCTGGTGCGTATTCTCCTGGGACACAAAGATGTGGAGATTAAATGGTATGGTTCCAGAAGCTATATCGATAAGAAATATGCGTCGGTTTACCAGAATATGTTTCAGTTAGTAGACGATGTCTGCAAGGACGACAACATGGAGCAGCTTGCAAAGGAAGTAGACGTCATTTTTACAGCAACTCCGCAGGGACTCTGTGCTTCCCTGGTAAATGATGAAATTCTTTCGAAAGTAAAGGTCATCGACCTGAGCGCCGATTTCCGTATTAAAGATGTAAAAACGTATGAAGAGTGGTACAAGATCGAGCACAAATCCCCGCAGTATATCGACGAGGCGGTTTACGGACTGTGCGAGATCAACCGTGAGAAAGTAAAACAGGCGCGCATCGTGGCAAACCCGGGATGCTATCCGACCTGCTCGACTCTTTCGATTTATCCTTTATTAAAGGAAGATCTCATTGATGGCAACACCATCATCATCGATGCAAAATCCGGAACTTCCGGAGCAGGAAGAGGAGCGAAAGTGGACAACCTCTACTGTGAGGTCAATGAAAACATCAAGGCATACGGCGTTGCCGGCCACCGCCACACACCGGAGATCGAGGAGCAGCTTTCCTATGCAGCCGGCTACCCGATCACCCTGAACTTCACCCCGCATCTTGTTCCGATGAACCGCGGCATTCTCGTAACGGCATACGCATCCCTGAAAAAAGATGTGACCTATGAAGAGGTTAAAGCCGTTTACGATAAGTATTATGCCAACGAGCAGTTTGTACGTGTTCTCGATAAGGATGTCTGCCCGCAGACGAAATGGGTCGAGGGAAGCAACTATGTGGATGTCAACTTCAAGATCGATCCGAGAACGAAACGAATCATCATGATGGGTGCGATGGACAACCTGGTCAAAGGCGCAGCAGGACAGGCGGTACAGAATATGAACCTGATGTTCGGTCTGCCGGAAAACGAAGGCCTGTGCATGCCGCCGATGTTCCCGTAATGAGGAAACGTCGGAAAGGTAACATCGAGATACAGCGTAAGAAAAATCAAGATGAACTCTGAATTGTTACAATAGAATGTAAAAAGTGAGGATAAAATAATGAAGAAAATCGAAGGAGGCATTACCGCTGCAAAAGGCTTTCAGGCAGCAGGCGGTGCGGCAGGAATTAAAAAACAGGGTGTAAAGGATATGGCACTCGTTTACAGTGAAGTACCGTGCGTAGCAGCAGGAACCTTTACGACCAATATTGTAAAAGCAGCTCCGGTCAAATGGGATCAGGAGATCGTATACAACCATCCGAATGCACAGGCTATCGTCTGCAACAGCGGTATTGCCAATGCATGCACCGGCGAGGAGGGCTATGGCTACTGTAAAAAGACCGCAGAAGCGGCATCCGCAGCACTTTCGATTCCGGAAGATTCTGTACTCGTTGCATCGACCGGTGTTATCGGAAAACAGATCCCGATCGATAAGATCGCAGCCGGCGTGGAAATGCTGAAACCGCAGCTTGCAGCTACAAGAGAAGCCGCAGCTACAGCAGCACAGGCGATCATGACAACCGACACCGAGCCGAAGGAAGTTGCTGTTCAGATCGAAATCGGCGGAAAAACCGTAACGATCGGCAGCATGTGCAAGGGCTCCGGAATGATCCATCCGAATATGTGCACCATGCTGAGCTTTGTGGCAACCGATGCAAATATTTCGAAAGAGATGCTGCAGAAAGCACTGAGCGAAGTCGTACCGGACACCTACAACATGGTTTCCGTAGACGGTGATACTTCCACAAACGATACCGTTCTCCTTTTGGCAAACGGTCTTGCCGGAAACCCGGAAATTACGGAAGAAAACGAGGATTACAAGATTTTCAAAGAAGCACTCTTTGAAGTCAATAAAACACAGGCGATGCACATCGCAGGCGACGGCGAGGGCGCAACCGCACTGTTCGAAGTGACGATTCAGGGAGCCGAGAGCAAAGAGCAGGCCGTGACACTGGCAAAATCCGTCATCACATCGAGTCTGACGAAAGCGGCAATCTTCGGCCATGACGCCAACTGGGGAAGAATCCTCTGCGCGATGGGTTACTCCGGAGCAAAATTCGATCCGGAAAATGTAGACCTCTACTTTGAGAGCGTAGCCGGAAAACTGCAGATTATCACGAAAGGTGTTGCCGTTGACTACAGCGAGGAGGAGGCAACGAAGATCCTCTCCGAGCCGAAAGTAACTGCGACCGCCGATATCCACATGGGAGAGGCGACAGCAACGGCATGGGGCTGCGACCTGACCTACGACTATGTAAAAATTAATGCGGATTACCGTTCTTGAAAAATAGTCGGATAAAAATTCTGAGGGAATACAACGAAACAGTGCCGGGAAACCGTATTTCCGGTACAGCAGAATCAGGAATCAAAAGAGGAGAGCGAGGAAAAAATCATGGTAAATCAGATGTATCTGGACAAAGCAAATGTGCTGATCGAGGCACTTCCTTATATTCAGCGGTTCAACCGCAAAATCATTGTCATCAAATACGGCGGAAGCGCAATGGTGGATGAAGAGTTAAAGAGAAACGTCATTCAGGACGTAGTTCTTCTGAAACTGGTCGGCTTCAAACCGATCATCGTACATGGCGGCGGAAAGGAAATCAGCCGCTGGGTCGGAAAAGTCGGCATGGAACCGAAATTCGTCAACGGCCTTCGTGTAACGGATGCCGATACGATGGAGGTGGCAGAGATGGTGCTGAATAAGGTCAACAAAGAGCTTGTCACCATGATTCAGTCACTCGGAGTTAATGCTGTCGGCATCAGCGGAAAAGACGGCGGACTCTTAAATGTAGAGAAGAAGCTGTCCAAGGGCGAGGATATCGGCTTCGTTGGAAATATCAAGAACGTAAACCCGAAGGTGCTGTACGATCTTCTGGAGAACGACTTCCTTCCGGTTGTCTGCCCGGTCGGCATGGATGATGATTTCAATACTTACAATATCAACGCAGACGACGCGGCATGCGCCATCGCTGAGGCGTTAAATGCAGAAAAACTGGCATTCCTGACCGATATCGAGGGTGTCTACAAAGATCCGAAGGATCCGGAGAGCCTGATTTCCGAGCTCCACGTACAGGAAGCAAGAGATCTCATCACAAACGGAAATGTCGGCGGCGGCATGATTCCAAAACTGCAGGGCTGCATCGATGCGATCGGGAACGGCGTATCGAGAGTCCACATCATGGACGGAAGAATCCCGCACTGCCTGCTGCTTGAGATCTTTACGAACAAAGGAATTGGTACGGCTATTTTAGGGGAAAACAAGGAGAAATTCAATCATGAAGACGAATGAGTATATGGAACAGACCGAGCAGTACGTGCTCCACACCTATAACCGGTTCCCGCTCGTGATCGACCACGGCGAGGGCGTTCATCTGTATGACACCGACGGAAAAGCATATCTGGACTTTGCGGCAGGTATCGCGGTATATGCGCTCGGCTACAGCAATGACGATTATAAAAAAGCAGTGAAAGACCAGGTGGACAAAGTCATCCATGTTTCCAACCTGTTCTACAATGTTCCGATGGGCTCCGCGGCAGAAAAGCTGGCGAAGGCATCCGGCATGGATAAAGTATTCTTTACGAACAGCGGTACGGAGTCGATCGAGGGAGCCATCAAAGTAGCGAGAAAATACGCTTACTTAAAAGACGGCAGCAACGATCATGAGATCATCGCGATGAACCATTCCTTCCATGGAAGAAGCCTTGGAGCGCTTTCTGTAACAGGAAATACGCATTATCAGGATCCGTTCAAACCGCTGATCGGCGGCATTAAATTTGCGGATTTTAATGATCTGGAGAGCGTAAAGGCACAGATTACCGACAAGACATGTGCGATCATCATGGAGACTGTACAGGGCGAGGGCGGTATCTATCCGGCAACGAAAGAATTTTTACAGGGCGTGCGCGATCTGTGTGACGAGCACGACATCCTGCTGATTCTCGACGAGATCCAGTGCGGTATGGGAAGAACGGGAAAACTGTTCGCATGGCAGGATTACGGCGTACAGCCGGATGTCATGACGTGTGCAAAAGCACTTGGCTGCGGCGTTCCGGTCGGCGCCTTCGTGCTGAATAAAAAGACGGCAGAGCATTCGCTCGTTCCGGGAGACCACGGAACGACATACGGCGGAAACCCGCTGGCCTGCGCGGCTGTCAATGCTGTATTTGAATGCTATGAGAAACAGCATGTCGTAGAGCATGTAGCAGAGACGGCTCCGTATCTGGAGAAAAAGCTGGACGAGCTGGTGAAAAAATATGACTGCCTCGCAGCACGCCGTGGAAAAGGCTTTATGCAGGGCCTTGTCGTAACGGGCCGTCCGGTCGGAGAAGTCATCAACCGCGCGATTGAGAACGGACTTCTTGTGATTTCCGCCGGAAGCGACGTTCTTCGTATGGTACCGCCGCTTGTGATTACGAAAGATGACATCGATGAGATGATTGAAAAACTGGAGAAAGCATTACAGTAATGTGAAATAGACAGCCGTCTGGTTTCCTATGCAGGAGACCGGGCGGCTGTTTTCCTGCTGTCCCTGAATTCTGTATAAAAACGGGGAAAAAAGGAATAGTATAAAATGTACTCTCGGGGCCTTTCTGCACTTGCTTTTACGGCCGATTTTCCGCCAACTGCACCCAAATTTCATCAACGTACGCACCGCGTACGCCTCAGAAATTTGGGCACAACTGACAAAAAATCTTCTCGTAAAATCAAGCGCAGAAAGACTCCGAGAGTACATAAAAAAACAGCAGGAGGAAGAATCAATGGCGGGAATTTTAACAGCGCTGCTTTCCGGCGCACTGATGAGTATTCAGGGCGTTTTCAACACAGAGGTGACGAAACAGACGAGTACATGGCTGGCGGCCGGCTGGGTGCAGATTAGTGCGTTTGCCGTCTGTCTTGCGGCATGGTGCATCACCGGGAGGGAGCCGATCGGGGATCTGTTCCGCGTAAAGCCGTGGTATCTGCTGCTCGGCGGGGCAATTGGCGCGTTTATCACGATCACGGTTATCTGGAGTATGGCAGGGCTCGGCCCGGCGAAGGCGGCGATGCTGATCGTCATTTCCCAGCTCGCAGCGGCGTGGCTGATTGAACTGTTCGGCCTTTTCGGTATGGAAAAAACGGATTTCACCGTGCGCAAGCTGCTCGGCATGGCAGTGGCAGTTGTGGGAATTGTAGTGTTTCAGTGGGAATAACGATTAAGATTTCTACTTGTATTTTTATGGTTTCTTCGATACAATAGAAACGTAGTTATGCGTACACAAGGGACCCTTGCGCGTCAGATGCGAAGCGGAAGGGAGTACACAGCATGAAATTGAAAAAACAGCAGAACAGAGGCAGAAAACATGCAAAAATACTGGCGGCGATGCTGGTTTTTTTGCTCTGCGGATGCAACCACAGGGATACAGAATACAAACTGTCAGATAGCACAGGCGGGAGCACGGCGGAAACCGTTTTCGGGAATCAGAAGGAAGTGGATGAGGAGCAGACGGTTTCCGAAAAAAGCGCCGGAGAAACCACAGGCATTCCAGAAAAACGTGAGGCACAGGAGGCAGCACCGGAAGAAACGGTGCAGGTTTATATCTGCGGTGCGGTCGCTTCCCCCGGTGTCTACACGCTGCCGGGCGGAAGCCGCGTAGTGCAGGCTGTGGAAGCGGCAGGCGGATTTCTGCCGGATGCTGAAGAAAAAATCCTCAATCTTGCACGGAAAATCGAAGACGGAGAGCAGATCACCGTCTGGACGCGCGAGGAGGCAGAAAACATGGAAAGCACGGAAACACCGCAGCAGAATACGGGCGGCACGGAGCAGGCTTCCGGTTCCGGCAAAGTCAACCTGAACACGGCCGGAAAAGAAGAACTGATGACACTCTCCGGCATCGGAGAGAGCCGTGCGGATGCCATCATCGCCTATCGCGAAGCAAACGGCCCGTTTGGTTCGATTGAGGAGATTATGAACATTGAGGGCATCAAGGAAAAGATGTTTGAAAAGATAAGGGGTTCTATCGAGGTTTAGAACAAGAAGGAGAAGAAATGGCAAAGAAAGTTCTTGTAGTTGATGATGAAAAACTGATCGTAAAAGGAATCCGCTTCAGCCTGGAGCAGGACGGCATGGAGGTTGACTGCGCATACGACGGCGAGGAAGCACTCTCCATGGCAAAAGAAAAAGAATACGATATGATCCTTCTGGATCTGATGCTGCCAAAGCTGGACGGATTGTCCGTCTGCCAGCAGATCCGTGAATTTTCCAACGTTCCGATCGTCATGCTGACCGCAAAGGGCGAGGACATGGACAAAATCCTGGGACTGGAATACGGCGCAGATGATTACATCACAAAGCCGTTCAACATTCTGGAAGTAAAAGCACGCATCAAGGCCATCATGCGCCGTGCGGCCCGCCAGGAGCCAAAAGAAGAGAAAGCAAAAGTCGTACAGGTGAAAGACCTGCGGATCGACTGCGAGGGCAGAAGAGTCTTCATCGGAGACCGCGAGATCAATCTGACTGCGAAGGAGTTCGATGTGCTCGAGCTTCTCGTCTTCAATCCGAACAAGGTGTACAGCAGAGAGAACCTGCTGAACATTGTCTGGGGCTATGAGTACCCGGGCGACGTGCGCACCGTAGATGTACATATCCGCCGTCTGCGCGAAAAGATCGAGAAAAATCCAAGTGAACCGAAGTATGTTCACACAAAGTGGGGAGTTGGTTACTATTTCCAGGCTTAAAAACAAAGAAAAATGGAAGTTTCTGCGGAGTCTGCGCTTCCGCATCACGGTGATTCTTGTGATCATCGGCATTGTACCGTGTGTGATCCTTGAGAAGAGCATCGTAAACAGCTATGAGGACCGTGCGGTATCGGTGCGCAGTATTACCGTAAAAAATCAGTGCGATATTATCTGCAACCAGCTCATCCAGCAGAATTACATGGAAGATCCTGGATCGGATGTCATCAACGGACAGCTCAGTATGCTGACGAATATCTACGGCGGCAGAATCCTGATTATTGACCAGGATTTCCGCGTCATCAAAGATACGTACGATATGGACCGCGGAAAGACGATTATCTCGCAGGAGGTCATCCAGAGCTTTCAGGGCAAGGAGACGAGCCAGTACGACCGGAAAAACAGCTATCTGGAAATGACGGTGCGGATTCAGAATACCGAGACGAAGGAGACGCTCGGCGTTATGCTCGTCAGCATTTCGACGGATGAGATCCGTGCGAATATGAAAATTCTGGAGACGAAGGGAATGACGATTCTTTCGATCATTGCGCTTCTCGTGCTGGTTTTTGGCTATCTGCTCGCGGGCATTCTGATGAAGCCGTTCCAGAAGGTCACCCGTTCCATCGAGGACATCACCGATGGCTATCTTGATGAAAGCATTTCTGTTCCGGATTACCTCGAGACAGAGCTGATCACGGACGCATTCAACAAGATGCTGACCCGCGTCCGCACGCTCGACGATTCCCGCCAGGAATTTGTTTCGAACGTCTCGCATGAGTTAAAGACGCCGCTTGCGTCCATGAAGGTTCTGGCGGATTCGCTGAACGGGCAGGAGGGCGTTCCGGTGGAACTTTATCAGGAGTTCATGCAGGATATTACCTCGGAGATCGACCGCGAAAACCAGATTATTACCGACCTTTTGTCGCTGGTCAAGATGGACAAAAAGGTGGCAGACCTCAATATCACCCAGGTCAATATCAACGAGCTGTTAGAGCAGCTGCTGAAGCGGCTTCATCCGATTGCCGCACAGAAAAATGTGGAGCTCATTCTCGACAGCTTCCGCCCGGTCAATGCGGAGGTGGATGCGACGAAGCTCTCGCTGGCGTTCTCGAACCTGATCGAAAACGGCATCAAGTACAACAACGAGAATGGATGGGTGCGTGTATCCTTAAATGCGGATCACAAATATTTCTACGTGACGGTGGCAGACTCCGGCATCGGCATCCCGGAGGAGTCGATTGCGCATATCTTCGAGCGTTTTTACCGCGTGGATAAGTCCCACTCGCGGGAAATCGGCGGAACCGGCCTTGGCCTTGCGATTGCGCGGAGCGCGATTGTCATGCACCGGGGAGCGATCCGTGTATACAGCAAAGAAAACGAGGGAACGACATTTTCCGTGCGGATTCCTCTGAATTACGTGATGTAGGAGGTGGCGCACATGAAACGGATACTTGGCGTACTGCTGGCCGGCGTGCTGCTTCTTAGCGGCTGCGGGCAGTGGCAGAAGAGCCAGAAGGAGTCGGCGTATCACCTGTACTGCCTGGACAAAACCGGCACAACACTGGTGCAGGAGCCGTATGAACCAAAAGAAGGAACGGATCAGAAACTGATCAAGGAGCTGGTTGACGCGCTGCAGGAGAAACCTGCCAAGGACGGAAACCAGGCACTTCTTTCCAATGGGATTTCCATCAAGACGTATACGCTGGAGAACGGGCTCCTTACGCTGAACTTAAGCGGAGAGTACGGAGAGCTTGCGCGGCCGCAGGAGGTTTTGGTGCGTGCAGGACTGGTGCGTACCTTTGTGCAGGTTCCGGAGGTGGAGCGCGTGACGCTTCTGATCGACGGGGATCCGTTAAAGGATTCCAAAGGACGCGAGATCGGAACGATGACGGCGGACAGCTTTCTGGAAAATTCCGGAAGGGAAATTTATCAGTATCAGTATGCGACGCTGACACTGTATTTTGCAAATGAAGCAGGCGATCATCTTGTGAAGGAGACGCGGCGGGTGCCGTACAGCACGAACATCCCGCTGGAGCGTGTCGTGGTGGAGCAGCTGATGAAGGGACCGAAAGAAGACGGCCACTATGCAGTGCTGCCGGATACGATGAATGTCTTAAGTGTCACGACATCCGATCGGATTGCCTATGTGAATTTTGACAAATCTTTTAAGGATTCTGCGCTTTCGAGTGTGGCGGAGCAGATTCCGATTTATGCGGTGGTGGATTCCATCACGGCGAACTGTAAGGTGGATAAGGTGCAGTTTTCCATCAACGGAGAGAGCGATGTAACCTTCCGTGAAACGATGAAACTCAATCAGTTCTACGAGGAAGACCTGTCTTATCTGGAGGAAAAAGATATATGAGAAAACGGCCCATGTGCCTGGCGTGTCTTGGATTCATGCTGGTGCTTGTGCTGCTGCAGATTGCGGGCGTGCCTCTTGGCACGCCTTTTTCTGACCCCAAATACGAAAACAAAGCGCAGCAGGGCAGGAAGGTGTGGATTGCAGGGACAATTGAAACGTATGAGAAAAAGAGCAGCAATAACGGGTATGTGCTGCGCGGGGAGGGAAGCAAAGGGAAAATTTATCTGCTCGCAAAGCGGGGAGATCTGCCGGTCGGAGCCGCTGTGCGGGTGTACGGAACTGTAAAAAAGCCGGAAAGCCCGCGCAATCCGGGGATGTTTGATGAGAAAACATATTATGAGGGAAAAGGCTGTGCGTTCTACGTGATTTCGGAGCGGGAGGAAGTTGTGGATGTCGGGCGGTGGAATCTCGGCGAAGCGCTCCGGCTGGAGCGGGAGCGGTGCTGTGCCGTTTTAAAAGAAATGATGCCGGAGGAGGAGGCAGGTGTGCTTTCTGCGATGCTGCTCGGGGAACGGTCGGAACTCACGGAGGAGACGTATCTGGCGTATCAGCAGAGCGGTCTGCTGCACCTGATTTCCGTTTCTGGCATGCATCTGATGCTGCTCGGCATGGCACTCCGACGGCTGCTGATGGCGCTGCATCTGCCGAAAACTCCCGCGTCTCTGGCAGCGGCCGCCGGTATGGTGCTGTATGGCATGTTTACCGGCAGCGGAACGGCGACCGTGCGTGCAGTGGTGATGTTTGCAGTGCGGATGGGAGCTGTCGCAGTGGGAAGGACGTATGATTCCTTAAGTGCGCTCTCTCTTGCGGCAATTCTGATGCTGGCGGAAAATCCCTCGTATCTGGAGCAGAGCGGGTTCTGGCTTTCGTTTGGAGCAGTAACAGCCATTTCCGGGGTTTATCCGGTTCTGGCGGGGGAGAAGGCGGAACGGAAGAGACGCGGGGAAAAAACGGGGCTGGAAAAACTTGCGGCGAAAGGGAAAGAGGCTGCGATGGTGTACCTTTCCCTGCAGCTTGTCATGATCCCGCTGCAGGCGTGGTATTTTTATGAGATTCCGCTCTTTGCGTTTCTGCCGAATCTGTTTGCAGGAGCTGTCATGACGGCGGTGCTGCTGACGGGTGCTGCGGGGCTTCTGGCGGGACTGGCAAGTGTGAAAGCGGGAAGTGTTGTTCTGCTTCCGGCGCGGTTCCTGCTCACACTTCTGCGGCAGATGACAGCGGCGGTCGCACAGATTCCGGGAAATGTGTGGATCTGCGGTCAGCCGGAAAAATGGCAGATGGCAGGATATGGAATCATTCTGACCGGTCTGCTGGTGATACTGTATGTGCGAAAACGAAAACGGGAGATGAATCCGGATGGGGCAAAACGAAAAGGTGCGCAGGCACGAAGGCGGGAGCGGATGCTCTTTGGTATTACCATGTTTTTTGCCTGTGTTCTGCTTTTTTACCGTCCCCGGGAAACGTTTTCCATTACAGCGCTGGACGTCGGCCAGGGCGATGCGCTGGTGGTGGAGAGCGGCCGTTTTCTGATGCTGAATGACGGCGGGAGCAGCAGTGCGTCTGCGATCGGGGAAAAAAGGATTCTCCCGTATCTGAAACAGCGCGGCATTGCCGCTCTTGATGCCGTTGTTGTCACGCACCCGGACGCAGATCACACGAACGGAATCCTCGAACTGCTGGAGATGATCGGGGAGCAGAAAACGGCGCTTCGCATCCGCCATCTGTTCCTGCCTGTGTGGATGAAAGGAAGCGAAAAAGAAAATCCTTTTATTTTAGCCGCACAAAAAGCGGGAATTATGGTAGAATATCTAAAAAAGGGAGACGAGATCCGTGCAGGAGAACTCACCGTATCGGTGCTTCATCCGGGAGCGGACGAAGACTATACGGGAGAGGAAAACGCCGGAAGTGTTGTATTACAGCTTTCCTGCGGTGCCTGCCGCGCACTTCTGACGGGAGATCTGGAGGGAAGCGGAGAAGAAGAGGTCCTGGGGGCGGCAGAGCGGTGCCAGATTTTAAAGGTGGCGCACCACGGCTCGAGAAATTCAACGAGCGAGGCATTTCTGAACCGCATACAGCCGCAGATCAGCCTGATTTCCTGCGCGTGGCCGGGACGGTACGGCCATCCGCACCGGGAGCTGCTGGAGCGGCTTCGTGCCTGCAAAAGCCATATCTACGGAACACCGGTGGATGGAGCCGTGACAGTACAGTTGAAGCGTGACCGCCTGGCGGTTCACGGATACCGGTCGGAT
Source organism: Fusicatenibacter saccharivorans (assembly GCF_015557635.1). Taxonomy (GTDB): domain Bacteria; phylum Bacillota; class Clostridia; order Lachnospirales; family Lachnospiraceae; genus Fusicatenibacter; species Fusicatenibacter saccharivorans. Next base: position 203,508 of record NZ_JADNOP010000002.1, on the reverse strand, counting down.
GTGGAATTTCCCGTCTCCTGAATGGTCAAAAGCTCCGGCTGCTGCGGCACTGCGCAAACGTGCTTCTGCCGGAACGAAAGAAAGAGGATGGAATGAAAAGCATTTTAGAAGATATCAAAACGCAGAATTTTAAGCAGGCCTACCTGCTCTACGGAGAAGAAGCCTATCTGAAGCATCAGTATAAAAACAAGCTGAAAAACGCACTGCTGCCGGAGGACGACACGATGAATTTCTCCCGCTTTGAGGGAAAAGGAACCGAGATTCCCAAAGTGATTGACCTTGCGGAGACGATGCCGTTTTTTGCGGACCGCCGTGTGATTCTGCTGGAAAATACGGGATTTTTCAAAAACAAAGCCGACGCGCTGGCAGACTACATGGGATCCCTGCCGGATTATCTGGTGCTGATCTTCGTGGAGGAGGAAGTTGATAAGCGGAACCGTATGTACAAGGCGGTGCAGAAGCAGGGAAGAGCAGTGGAATTTGCTCGTCAGGACGAAAAGACGCTGATGACCTGGGTACTCGGCATGATGAAAAAAGAGGGAAAAAAGATCACGCGCCAGGATATGGAAGATTTTCTGGAAAAGACGGGCACGGATATGGGAAATATCTCGCAGGAGCTGGAAAAACTGCTCAGCTATACGATGGGAAGAGATGTGATCACGCGGGCGGATATCGAGGCAGTCTGCACAACGCAGATTACGAACCGGATTTTCGAGATGATCCGCGCGGTAACGGAGAAGAAGCAGCGGAAAGCGCTCGATCTGTATCAGGATCTGCTGGCTTTAAAGGAGCCGCCGATGCGGATTCTCTTTCTGCTGGCACGCCAGTTCAATCTGCTGCTGCAGGTCAAAGAGCTGCTGGCAGAGCACTGCGATCAGGCGACGATCGCAAAACGGACGGGACTGCAGAGCTTCGTTGTGCGGAACTATATTCCCATGTCGCGCCAGTATGCGGCGGAGGAATTAAAAGCGGCGGTCAATGACTGCGTGCAGATGGAAGAGGACGTGAAGACGGGAAAAATTTCCGATCTGCTGAGCGTGGAGCTGCTGATTACGAAATACAGCAGGGCGGCGTAAGAGCAGAGTTTTCTATAGCAAGACCCGAAAATAATGCAAAAAAGGCAGTGCTGCTGAGCGCGAATTGCAAGGAACAGATTTGAAGGCGTACCGGGGTACGACGAAAATCTGTGACGCAGTAATTCACGCTCTGCGGTGCTGAATTTTTTGCATTATTTTCGGGGATTGCTATAAAAAGAACAAGGCGTACCGGTACAGGAAAACTGGCCGATACGCCTTGTTCTGTGTTTATCAAAAGATCTGTCGCGGCGCACTCTTTTGGTAAGCATAAAAAAAAGAACCCAGCCACATGACGGTATGACTAAGTTCTCTTTGATTTATATCTTTATTATGCGATTGAGTTTACAGCTTTGCTCAGATTGGATACTTTTCTGGCAGCGTTGTTTTTATGATAAACGCCTTTAGAAGCAGCCTTGTCGATGGTAGAGATCGCATTTACTAATGCAGCAGCAGCAGCCTCTTTATCGTTTGCAGCAACAGCAGCATCTACTTTTTTCATAGAAGTCTTAACTGCAGAACGGATTGCTTTGTTGCGGTCTGCCTTTGTCTGATTTACCAGGATTCTTTTCTTTGCGGATTTAATGTTAGCCAAACTGTACACCTCCAATATTTTTAAAATTAATGTGATTTAAGGGATGTTATTCAATGGAACAGACACGGGCGCTCCACTGAAACATGCTTTATTATCCTATAATATTTCGCATGGTTTGTCAATACATATTTTTGAGAAAATTGCAAAAACTACAACAAAAATACAGGAGAAGGAGAAAAGTATGATAGGAAAGTATAGGATGCGGACAGACCTGGCGATGGAGAATCAGGAAAAATTTGAGAGGGACCATGTGGAGATCTCCGGGGTCGAGATTGAGAAGAAGAAAAGAAAGGCGGAAATTCAGACAACCATTGTGAAAATCACATCGGAGCAGGGTGCAAAAATGATGGGAAAGCCGAAAGGGACGTATGTGACGATCGAAGCGCCGCTGCTTTTGACGGCAGACGAGGAGGAGAGCCGGAAAGCGGCGGAGGAGTTTTCCCACTGTCTGATGGAAATGGTGCCGGAAGCGTGCGGATCCGTTCTTGTGGCCGGCCTCGGCAACCGCGGCATCACGCCGGATGCGCTCGGGCCGGAGACGGTGGAGCAGCTTAACGTTACGCGCCATCTGGTGCGCACCTACGGAAAGAAGGGCCGGGAAGTGAGTGCCCTTGCTCCCGGCGTTATGGCACAGACGGGCATGGAGGCAGTGGAAATCCTGCGCGGAACGGCAGAACAGACCCATCCAGATGTGATTCTCGCCGTGGATGCCCTTGCCGCATGCAGTATTCACCGGCTGAACTGTACGATCCAGCTTGCCGACACCGGAATCTGGCCGGGCTCGGGCGTCGGAAACCACCGCAATGCCTTAAATCAGGAGACGCTCGGCGTGCCGGTCATCGGAATCGGTGTGCCGACCGTTGTAGGGGCAGGAACGATCGTCCACGATGCCGTCGCAGGCGTTCTGGAATCGCTGGAGGAGTCCGAGATGGATGAATTTCTGGGAGAAGTCATTTCACCGGCGCTCGAAAGCCTTTACGTGACGACAAAAGAGATCGACGAGATGGTCCGCCGCCTGGCCGGGGTTCTTGCGGCAGGTATGAATCAGGCATTTTCCGGGGAACTGTAACATATCATGAATATGGTGATAATATGTGGAATGCCAGGCGAAATGGACGATGGTTCGGATGGGGATGTCTTTTCCTGTCCTGCAGTATACTGCTGTTCCGCAGTGCAGCGGTTCTCCGGAAAAATCATTTCTCAGAGGGGAAAGTTCTGCTGCAGCGGGCGGCAGCACAGGCGGAGCAGTTATCCGTGGATGTGATGATGCCGCTTCTTTTTTATGACGGAAAAGAGGACGGAAGGGGATGGATGGAAAATCTCCTCGCGGCAGTGCGGGATCAGATACCGGCGCTTCGGGAGGGAAGCACGGCAGAGAATACGCTGTCTGCCGGGACAGAAGCAGCGGAAACGGATACGGCGAAGCAGGATTCGAATCCGGGACCGGGAGCAGAAAGAGGGCAGACAGAATCGAAGGAGCAGGGAACTGAGGAAGATCAAAAGGATGGAACTCAAAAAGATGAAACTCAAAAAGATGGAATGGAAATCACGGAGCCGGAGCAGACGGAAACAGGAATCACAGAACCGGCAGCCGGAGAGTCGGCATCAACGGCAGAACCCGAAGCGCCGCAGTCTGTCCCGGAGGAGACCATCGAAACCGGCGGCGCACCGCGTGAGATTCTCTACCCGGAGGCCGACACGATTCAGGAGACAATTTCCCCTGACCTTCTTGCTGACCAGCAGGCGCTCCTGAACCGCTTCTTCGTTGTCGATCCCAACACTTCGGTCCTGCCGGGCGAGATCGACGGCAGCACCCTGCTCGGAAAAGACCTGACCCTGCCGGAAAATGCCGAAGGCCCGCAGATTCTGATCTATCATACCCATTCGCAGGAAACCTTCGCCGATTCCCGGCCGGGAGAAAGAGCGGACACGGTAATCGGCCTCGGTGATGATCTGCAGGAGCTTCTGGAAAAGCAGTACGGATACGAAGTGCTTCATATTACAGAGGCATTTGACATGAAAGAAGGCTGTCTCGAGCGGAGCCGCGCCTACAACTACGCGGAGCCGGTCATCGCAGCGGCGCTGGAAGAACACCCGTCCATTCAGGTCGTGATCGACCTGCACCGGGACGGGGTCAATGGTTCAAAACGTCTTGTGACAGAAATCAACGGAAAGCCGACCGCGCAGATCATGTTTTTCAACGGCCTTTCCCGCACGAAAGAAAGCGGCGAACTGACAAGCCTGCCCAATCCGTATCAGGCGGAAAACCTTGCATTTTCCTTTCAGATGGAGTATGAGGCAGAACAGTATTATCCCGGCTTTTCACGCTGTATCTATTTAAAAGGCTACCGCTACAACCTCCATCTCCGCCCGAGATCTGTTCTTCTCGAGGTTGGTGCGCAGACGAATACGGTCGAGGAGGTGAAAAATGCAATGGGGCCGTTTTCGGATATCCTGCATAAAGTTCTGTCGGGCAAAAGTCCGGCATCAGGCGGATAAATTTATCTTGCTTTTTTGAGTGGAATTTCGTATCATACAAAATAGACAGATTGCGGGAGTACGAAATATGGAGCAATCTGGTATCGTAGGGAAAAAGCAGGAGGAAAAAACTTGTCAGGAATAGATCAGAGTAAAATTCGTAATTTTTGTATTATTGCCCATATCGACCATGGAAAATCAACCCTTGCGGACCGTATTATTCAGAAAACAGGCCTTTTGACCGAGCGTGAGATGCAGGATCAGGTGCTGGACAATATGGATCTGGAGCGTGAGCGCGGCATCACGATCAAGGCACAGGCGGTCCGTACCGTATACAAAGCGGCCGACGGCGAGGAGTACATTTTAAACATGATTGACACCCCGGGCCATGTTGACTTCAACTATGAGGTTTCCAGAAGCCTTGCCGCATGCGACGGCGCGCTGCTCGTTGTCGATGCATCGCAGGGTATCGAGGCGCAGACCCTTGCCAACGTCTATCTCGCCCTTGACCATGACCTGGATGTGTTCCCGGTCATCAACAAAGTAGACCTTCCAAGCGCCGAGCCGGACCGTGTAATTGCAGAGATCGAGGATGTCATCGGACTGGAAGCGCAGGATGCTCCGCGGATTTCCGCAAAAACCGGCCTGAACGTGGACGAGGTGCTCGAGCAGATCGTACAGAAAATTCCGGCACCGGAAGGTGATCCGACGGAACCGTTAAAAGCACTGATTTTCGACTCCGTCTACGATGCATACCGCGGCGTCATCATTTCCTGCCGTGTGATGGAAGGAAGCGTGAAAAAAGGAACGAGAATCCGCATGATGGCGACAGGCGCTGTCGAGGAAGTTGTCGAGGTCGGCTACTTCGGCGCAGGCCGTCTGATCCCGTGCGACGAGCTCTCCGCCGGAATGGTAGGCTATATCACCGCCAGCATCAAAAACGTGCGCGACACCCGCGTGGGTGATACCGTGACCGATGCCGACCGTCCGTGTGCAGAAGCACTGCCGGGCTACAAAAAAGTCAACCCGATGGTATATTGCGGCATGTACCCGGCCGACGGCGCACAGTACGGTGATCTGCGCGACGCGCTGGAAAAACTGCAGTTAAACGATGCATCCCTCTTCTACGAGCCGGAGACATCGGCAGCACTGGGCTTTGGCTTCCGCTGCGGTTTCCTTGGACTGCTTCACCTGGAAATTATTCAGGAGCGCCTGGAGCGTGAGTACAATCTGGATCTCGTGACGACCGCACCGAGCGTTATCTATAAGGTTCACAAAACCGACGGAACCGTCATTGACCTGACCAACCCGTCGAATCTGCCGGACCCGTCCGAGATTGATTATATGGAAGAGCCGCTGGTAAAAGCAGAGATTATGGTGACGACCGACTACATCGGACCGATCATGGAGCTCTGCCAGCAGAGACGAGGCCAGTATCAGGGAATGGAATACATGGAGACGACGCGTGCGATGCTTCATTACCATCTCCCGCTGAATGAGATTATCTACGATTTCTTTGATGCCTTAAAATCCCGCTCCAAAGGTTACGCGTCATTCGACTACGAGCTGCTCGGCTATGAGAGAAGCGAGCTTGTAAAACTCGATATCCTCGTCAATAAAGAAGAAGTGGATGCGCTGTCCTTCATCGTATTCGAGGGATCTGCCTACGAGCGCGGAAGAAAGATGTGCGAGAAGCTCAAAGAAGAGATTCCGCGGCAGCTCTTCGAAATCCCGATCCAGGCGGCTGTCGGATCGAAGATTATCGCCAGAGAAACCGTCCGCGCGATGCGCAAAGACGTCCTCGCCAAGTGCTACGGCGGCGATATTTCCCGAAAGAAGAAGCTGCTGGAGAAGCAGAAGGAAGGTAAGAAGCGGATGCGCCAGGTAGGAAACGTGGAGATTCCGCAGAAAGCCTTTATGAGCGTGCTGAAACTGGATGAAAATTAAGAGATAAAAATGAGACCGGCCTGTCGGCGCCGCCTGCTGTTGCGGGAGCGCAGGGGCCGGTCTTTCGATCGTACGGAGGAAAAGCAGAATGAATAAAAAAAGAAAACCACTGGAACTCTATGTGCATATCCCGTTCTGCATCCGGAAATGTGCCTACTGTGATTTTGTCTCGGGACCGGGCACGAAAGCAATGCAGAAGGAGTATGAAGAGGCTCTGCTGGCAGAAATCGATGCAGCGGAAGAGACGGCAGAAAGGGAAGTGATTTCCGTCTTTTTCGGCGGCGGAACACCATCCGCAGTGGATGCCGGAATGCTCGCCCGTGTGATGGAAAAACTGCGGAGCAAGTACGTTTTTTCAGAGGATGCTGAGATTACGCTGGAGGCCAATCCGGGAACGCTGGATGCGGAAAAACTGAAATGTTACAGGAAGAGCGGCTTCAACCGGATCAGTATCGGCTGTCAGTCGGTTCACGATGAGGAGCTGAAACGGCTGGGAAGAATCCACACGTTTGCGGAATTTCAGGAGAGTTTTGCACTGGCACGGGATGCCGGGTTTGCGAATATCAACGTGGATCTGATGTCAGGTCTGCCGGAGCAGAGTGAAGAGAAATGGGAAGAGAGTCTTCGGACGATCGCGGAGCTTTCTCCGGAGCACATTTCCGCCTACAGCCTGATCGTGGAGCCGGGAACCCCGTTTGCGGAGCAGAAACTGGATCTGCCGGATGAGGACACAGAACGCGAAATGTATGCCAGAACGGCGGAAATCCTCGCAGAATACGGTTTTTTCCAGTATGAGATTTCCAATTATGCAAAGCCGGGCTTCGCATGCCGCCACAATATCGGCTACTGGAAAAGGACGGATTATCTGGGGTTCGGGCCTTCCGCGGCATCGTTATTCGGAAACCGCCGGTGGACGAATACGGCAGATCGATCTTTGCATCTGAAAGCGTGCGGAGCACTGGAAAAGATCCGTGAGGATGAGGAAATTCTTTCCCGGCAGGATGCCATGGAAGAATTTATGTTTCTCGGCCTTCGAATGACACAAGGGATCTCGACGGCGGAGTTTGAGGAGAAGTTTGGAAAGGAGATCCATGCCGTATACGGCGGGGTTCTGAAGAAATACGAAGCGATGCATCTTTTACAGGAACACAGCGGGCGCCTGGCTCTGACACGCGATGGGATTTCCGTCAGCAATGTGATTCTGGCAGATTTTCTGATGTAAAAAGATGATAAAGAAATAGAACAAATGTTTGCATAACGCACGGCGGTGTGCTATAATGGAAGAAAACGAGACAAGATTCCTGTCCCTGTCCGGACAGGGATTCCAATTAATAAGAGGAACAGTTATGGCAGAGAAAAAAGAGTTTATCAGAATACGGGGAGCCAGGGAGAACAACCTGAAAGCACTGAATGTCGATATCCCCAGAAACCAGTTTGTTGTATTTACGGGCCTCAGCGGTTCAGGAAAGAGTTCGCTTGCGTTTGACACGATCTATGCGGAGGGCCAGCGGCGGTACATGGAGAGCCTTTCCTCCTACGCGCGCCAGTTCTTAGGACAGATGGAAAAACCGAATGTGGACAGCATCGAAGGCCTGCCGCCTGCTATTTCGATCGATCAGAAATCGACGAACCGGAACCCGCGTTCCACCGTCGGAACCGTGACGGAGATTTACGATTACTTCCGTCTTCTGTACGCGAGAATCGGTATTCCGCACTGCCCGAAGTGCGGAAAAGTCATCAGCCGCCAGTCGGTGGACCAGATGGTCGATCAGATCATGGCACTCCCGGAGCGGACGAAAATCCAGCTTCTCGCGCCGGTTGTGCGCGGCCGCAAGGGAAGACACGAAAAGGTGCTCGAACAGGCAAAACGCAGCGGCTATGTCCGCGTGATGATCGACGGCAGCCAGTATGAGCTGTCCGAGGAGATTACGCTGGATAAGAACCTGAAACACAACATTTCCATTATTGTGGACCGTCTTGTAGTCAAACCGGACATTGAGAAACGTCTGACGGATTCCGTCGAGAATGTACTGGATCTGGCGGACGGCCTTCTGGTGGTCGACACGATGGACGGAAATCAGCTCAACTTCAGCCAGAGCTTTTCCTGCCCGGACTGCGGCATCAGCATGGAGGAGATTGAGCCGAGAAGCTTTTCCTTCAACAACCCGTTCGGCGCCTGCCCGAGCTGTGCCGGCCTTGGCTACAAGATGGAGTTCGACGAGGATCTGATGATTCCGGACAAGACCGTATCCATCGCAGACGGAGCCATCACCGTGCTCGGCTGGCAGTCCTGCACGGACAAATCGAGCTATACGAGAGCCGTTCTCGATGCGCTGGCAGAGGAGTACGATTTTTCCCTTTCCACTCCGTTCTGTGAATATCCGAAAAAAATCCACGATATCCTGATTTACGGAACGAACGGAAAATCCGTCAAGGTGCATTACCGCGGTCAGCGCGGCGTCGGTGTGTACGATGTGGCTTTTGAGGGGCTGATCAAAAATGTAGAGCGCCGCTACCGTGAGACCGGATCGGATTCTACAAAACAGGAATACGAAACCTTCATGCGTGTGACCCCGTGCCAGGCGTGCCATGGCCAGCGTCTGAAACCGACGTCGCTTGGTGTGACGGTCGGAGATAAAAATATTTTTGAAGTAACATCCCTTTCCATCGACAATCTGCAGAAGTTTATGCAGAACCTCGAACTCTCCGAACAGCAGCTGCTGATCGGAAAGCAGATTTTAAAAGAGATCCGTGCGCGTGTGAGCTTCCTTGCGGATGTCGGATTAAACTATCTGACCCTGGCGCGCGGAACGGCATCGCTGTCCGGCGGTGAGGCGCAGAGAATCCGTCTGGCAACGCAGATCGGCTCCGGCCTTGTCGGTGTCGCCTATATTCTCGACGAGCCGAGCATCGGTCTTCACCAGAGAGACAACGACAAACTTCTCGCGACGCTGAAACATCTGCGTGACCTCGGAAACAGCCTGATCGTCGTGGAGCACGACGAGGATACGATGCGCGCCGCTGACTGCGTTGTCGATATCGGCCCGGGAGCCGGTGAGCACGGCGGAGAGCTGGTGGCGATCGGAACAGCGGAAGATCTGATGAAAAATCCGAATTCCATCACCGGAAAATACTTAAGCGGAGAGCTGAAAATTCCGGTTCCGTCCGAGCGCAGAAAGCCGACGGGCTGGCTGAAGGTAGTCGGAGCAAAAGAGCACAATCTGAAAAATATCAACGTGAATTTCCCGCTCGGTGTCATGACCTGCGTGACCGGAGTCTCCGGATCGGGAAAGAGTTCTCTTGTCAATGAAATTCTGTACAAACGGCTGGCAAGAGATCTGAACCGTGCGCGGACGATTCCGGGTGCACACAAAGACATCATCGGTATGGAACAGCTCGATAAGGTCATCGACATCGACCAGTCCCCGATCGGAAGAACACCGCGTTCCAATCCGGCAACGTACACAGGTCTGTTCGATCAGATCCGCGACCTGTTTGCGGCAACGCAGGATGCCAAGGCGCGCGGCTACAAGAAGGGAAGATTCAGCTTTAATGTGAAGGGCGGCCGATGCGAGGCCTGCGGCGGCGACGGTATCCTGAAGATCGAAATGCACTTCCTGCCGGATGTCTATGTGCCGTGTGAGGTCTGCCATGGAAAACGGTACAACCGTGAGACACTGGAAGTCAAATACAAAGGAAAGAGCATCTACGATGTGCTGAATATGACGGTCGAGGAGGCACTGGAATTCTTCAGGCCGGTACCGTCGATTTTCCGGAAATTACAGACCCTGTACGATGTCGGCCTTTCCTACATCCGCCTCGGCCAGCCGTCCACCACGCTGTCCGGCGGAGAAGCGCAGCGTATCAAGCTCGCAGCAGAGCTGAGCCGCCGCGGCACGGGAAAAACGATCTACATTCTCGACGAGCCGACGACGGGACTTCATTTTGCGGATGTCCACAAACTGGTGGAGATTCTGCATCGCCTGTCCGAGGGCGGAAATACCGTCGTTGTTATCGAACACAATCTGGATGTCATCAAGACGGCGGACTATATTATTGATATCGGACCGGAGGGCGGAGACGGCGGCGGAACCGTGATTGCGTGCGGAACGCCGGAGGAAGTGGCCAAGAGCCCGGTATCCTACACCGGAAAATATGTCGAAAAATATCTCTAAAAAATCCTTTCCATTTTAAAAGGGATTGTATATAATAAGAAGCGGGTTGGGTTCAGAACACATTCGATCCTTTTGTGTTTCGGGTGTTTTGAACCCGAACTTATTCTATACAAATTTCAAACAGATTAAAATAAAGAAAAATAAAAGAGAACAGGAAAGGGGATTACTATGGCTGCAACGACCGATATCGGAATTGATCTGGGGACGTCCAGCATCCTGGTCTATGCCAAGGGAAAAGGCATTGTATTAAAGGAGCCGTCCGTAGTTGCGTATGATAAAGATGCAGATAAAGTACGGGCAATTGGAGAAGAAGCGCGTCAGATGATTGGACGGACACCGGGCAATATTATGGCGGTCCGGCCCATGCGGCAGGGCGTGATCACGGACTTTCTGATCACCGAGCGCATGCTGCGCTACTTTATCCAGAAGGCAATGGGAAGAAGAGCATTCCGGAAACCGAGAATCAGCATCTGTGTGCCGTCCGGTGTGACGGAAGTAGAGCGGAAGGCTGTGGAGGAGGCAACGTACCAGGCGGGAGCCCGGGAAGTGCTGATCGTGCCGGAGCCGGTGGCAGCGGCAATCGGATCCGGAATTGACATTACGAAACCATGCGGAAATATGATCGTGGACATCGGCGGAGGCACGACGGATATCGCTGTGATCTCGCTTGCGGGAACCGTTGTTTCCAATTCGGTCAAGATTTCCAGTGAGACATTTGACCAGGATATCATCCGCTATGTACGGAAAACATACAACGTATTTATCGGAGAACAGACCGCAGAGGCAGTGAAAATCCGGATTGGTTCCGCTTATCCGCGGGCCGAGGAGAAAACGATGGAGATCAAGGGAAGAAACGTCATCACCGGACTTCCGGCGACGATTACAGTTTCCTCCGACGAAATCCGAGGTGCCCTTACCCAGACGACAAACCAGATTGCGGATGCGATCTGTGCCGTGCTGGAAAAAACGCCGCCGGAACTGGCATCCGATGTTTCCGACCGCGGCATTATCCTGACCGGAGGCGGCAGTCTCCTTGCCGGAATGGACGAGCTGATCCAGGAGCGGACCGGCATCAATACCGTGACAGCAGAAAATCCGGCGAGCGTCGTTGCGCTTGGAACCGGCCAGTACCGCGAAGTGATGAATGAATTTGAAAGCCAGTTTTGATAAAAGATGAGTGAAAAAGAAAAAGTAGAAGGCTACGTAGAACACATTATTTTCCGGAATGAGGAGAACGGCTATACCGTCCTGAATCTGAGCATGAAGGGGCGCGAGCTGACATGCGTCGGCACGCTTCCGATGATCGGAGAGGGCGAGCTGATCGAGGCTTCAGGAGATTATATTGAACATGCTGCCTATGGAAAGCAGTTCCGCATTGAATCCTATGAGACGAAAGTTCCACAGGATTCTGTTGCATTGGAGCGGTATCTCGGTTCCGGTGCGATCAAAGGAGTCGGTGCGGCGCTGGCGGCAAGAATTGTGCGCCGCTTCGGTGACGATACGCTTCGGATCATCGAGGAAGAGCCGGAGCGCCTCGCGGAGGTAAAGGGAATCAGCGAGCGGAAAGCGCGTGAAATTGCACAGCAGGTGGCAGAAAAAGCCGAAATGCAGAATGCGATGATTTTCCTCTCGGGATATGGCATTGCGCTGAATCTCGGTGCAAAGATTTATCAGCAGTACGGGGACAATGTGTACCGGATTTTAAAGGAAAACCCGTATAAAATGGCGGAAGATATCGCAGGCGTGGGATTTCGGACGGCGGATGAGATTGCCGGAAAAATCGGGATTGCCGTGGACAGCGAATTCCGCATCAAGAGCGGTCTTTCGTATGTGCTGAATCAGGCGACGGCAGAAGGCCATGTCTATCTGCCGGAACCGGTGCTGCTTCGGAGAGGGCAGGAACTTCTCGGCGTAGAACCGGAGCGGATGCAGAAATCTCTGCAGGATATGGCAATCGACAAAAAAGCGGTCATCCGCGAGCTCCCGGCCGAACGGGAAGGGGATGAGCCGCTGCGGATTGTGTACGCCAGCCAGTATTATTATCTGGAACTGAGTACGGCGCGCATGCTGCATGAGCTGAATATTACATGCGAGGAAGACCGTGAGGCAATCGAAAAGCGGATCGGAAAGATCGAGAAAAAATATCAGATCGAGCTGGATGAGATGCAGAAGACGGCAGTCGTTGAGGCGGCATACAGCGGTCTTATGATCCTGACCGGAGGTCCCGGAACCGGAAAAACGACGACCATCAATGCGATGATCCATTATTTTGAGGCAGAAGGCCTCGACATTTTCCTGGCAGCGCCGACCGGAAGAGCGGCGAAACGAATGACAGAGGCAACTGGCTGTGAGGCTTGCACGATCCATCGTCTTCTGGAACTGACGGGAAATGTGGATGACTCCTCGGCAAATGTGCATTTTGAGCGGAACGCAGATAATCCGCTCGACGCGGATGTCATCATCATTGATGAGATGTCGATGGTTGATATCCACCTGATGCATGCCCTTCTTTCCGCGATTGTGCCGGGAACAAGGCTGGTCCTAGTGGGAGACCAGAACCAGCTTCCAAGTGTCGGCCCGGGCAGTGTCCTCCGGGATCTGATCCGTTCGGAATGCTTTCCGATTGTCTGCCTGACGCACATTTTCCGGCAGGCATCCCAGAGCGATATTGTTGTCAATGCACATAAGATCCATAATGGGGAAGAGGTTATACTGGACAATAAGAGCAAAGATTTCTTCTTTTTGAAACGGTACGATGTCAACGTGATCTGGAAAGTGCTGGTGACGCTGGTGTCCCAGAAACTGCCGCGTTATGTGGATGCCCGCCCGCAGGATATCCAGATTCTGACTCCGATGCGGAAAGGTGCACTCGGCGTGGAAAATCTGAATCAGATTCTGCAGAAATACCTGAACCCGCCCGCACCGGACAAAGCCGAGCGGGAAAATGGAGGTAATATCCTCCGCGAGGGCGACAAGGTCATGCAGATCCGCAACAATTACCAGATGGAGTGGGAAATCCGCGGCATCAACGGAATCGTGGCGGAGCGCGGTATGGGTGTATTCAACGGAGACCTCGGCATGATCCGGAGCATCAACCCGTATACCGAGGTGATCACCGTGGAGTTTGAGGAAGGAAAATTCGCAGACTATACGTTCAAACAGGCGGACGAGCTGGAGCTCGCCTACGCCACAACGATACATAAAGCGCAGGGAAGCGAGTACCCGGCGGTTGTGATTCCGCTGCTCGGCGGCCCGCGCATGCTGATGACGCGGAATCTTCTGTATACGGCCGTGACGAGAGCCAGAAAGTGTGTCACCATCGTCGGAAGTGATGTGACATTCCAGGCAATGATCGGAAATCATATCGAGGCGAACCGGTATACAACGCTCGCCAGAAGAATCCGGGAAATGCAGGAAGAAAACGCGTAAACACGTTTTTCCGGGGCATGGATGCGGCTGCATCCGGCAGAGTGGATAAGGGAAAGCGCAGGTTACATGAAAGAAAAAAATAAAACAGGAAACTGGCTTTTAAACGCAGTTTATCCGAGACGATGTCCCATCTGTGACGGACTGCTGGCACGTGAGGAGCTGTATCTATGCCGGAATTGTGTGGAAAAGATCCATCCGATTCTGGGCGCGCGGTGCAAAAAATGCGGGAAACCCGTGGGCAGTGAGGAAGAGTTCTGCCGGGACTGCAGCAGAACGAGGCACAGCTTCGACCGCGGTTTTGCGCCGTACGGTTACCACGGGGAACTTGAGGCTTCCCTGATGCGGTTCAAATATCATGAACGGCAGGAATACGCTGGATTTTATGCTCACGCGGCGTTTTTCTATGTGGGAAAGCAGATCCAGAGAAGAAATCCGGAGGTGCTCGTTCCGGTGCCGCTTCATCCGGCGAGACAGCGGCAGCGCGGCTACAATCAGGCGGAGGTATTTGCAGAAAAGCTGGCAGAAGAAATGGAACTTCCCATGAATGCCCGCCTGATCCGCCGTGTGAAAAAAACAAAACGCCAGAAAGAGCTTGGTCCCGCCGAGCGGCGGAAAAACCTGGAGGGAGCTTTTGCATTGGCAAAGCCGGGACAGATGAAATACTGCCGGATTCTTCTGGTAGATGACATTTACACAACGGGAAGCACGGTTGATGCCATTGCGTCACTGTTGAAAGTGAATGGAGCAGAACAGGTGGATTTTGTTTGTGCGGCAATTGTAAAATAGTGTGTGAATATTTTGAGAATAGCTTTCCAATATCGGAAACATATGGTAAAATAAACATAATTTAGAACGGGAAGAGGAGACCAAGAGGCATGTTGGACGAAAAAAGGATTCGTCAGATGACAAAACTGGCTTTTTTCGAAAAAAAAGAAGAAAAAAATGCCTTACGAATCGGCCGCTATTTTCGGAGTGATTACATCGGAAAAGAGCTTCTGAAAAATTTTTTTCTGGCTTCCATCGGATACATTCTGGTACTTGCGGTTGCAGTCTTATATCATATTGAATGGTTGGTGGACGAGATAGACACAATCGACCTGCAGTTTGCAGCAGGGTGTCTGATCGCGTCCTATCTGTGTTTTCTGGCAGTCTATTCCATTGCCGTGTATGTGATCAGCACGATCCGTTACCAGGGAGCACAGAAAAAGCTGAAATGGTATGGAAAAGAGCTGGATGACCTGCAGAACATGTATGAGGAACAGGAAAAAAGCGGGAAGAAATCCGGGCGCAGGAGGAAGGAAACATGACAGTATTGATTGAACTGAAAGAAAAATTAAAAGAGTTTTACGGCTCCTGCAGCGGAATCGTACTTCCGATTGTGAAATTTCTGCTCGCTCTTGCTGTATTTCGTGGTATTAATTCCAATCTCGGCTATCTGAAGATGCTGAACAGCATGTATGTGGTATTGATTCTGTCACTGATCTGCGCCATCCTGCCATTGAATGGAATGGTTTTCCTTGCAATGCTGGTGATCATCGGTCACTGCTTTGCACTTCACATGGTAATCGCGGGTCTTGCGGCGCTGGTTCTGCTGGTGCTCTGGTTTCTATATCTTCGCTTTGTGCCGAAGGATGCGCCGGCACTCCTTTTGACACCGCTCGCATTCTGGCTTCACGTGCCATCTGCCGTTCCGGTTGCCTATGGTCTTGCCGGCACGCCGCTCTCTGCATTTTCAGCAGCCTGCGGTGTCGTTGTCTACTATATGTGCGACATGATTCACGGAAAAATGGAGCCGCTGCTTCATGCGGCGGAAGCACCGGAGATCACGGCAGTCGTACAGGAATTTTTCAACGGCCTCTTCCGCAATGAGGAAATGCTGCTGGTTCTGATCGCCTGTGCACTGACCGTACTTCTTGTCAATGCAATCCGCCACAGCAGTGCGGACTATGCATGGCAGATTTCCATTGTGGCAGGTTCGGTTGCCTACGCGGTTATTATGATTGCCGGAAGCCTGGCACTGGATGTACAGATTGCACTCCCGATGGTTCTGATCGGGGCGGCGGCCGGCTGTCTGGTTGGATTTGTTCTGGAGTTTTTCCTGTTCGGTGCAGACTACACCCGGACAGAATACCTGGAATATGATGACGACGATTATTATTACTACGTAAAAGCCGTTCCAAAATTCAATGTGACAAAGGCACAGCGCTGTGTGACTTATATTCGGAATGAAAAGAAAAAAGAACCGGATCTGACAGACGAGGAACTCGATGCTCTGGCAAATCTTGGACATACAGAAGAATCCGGGAACAGCAGGGATCTTGATGAGATCGAGGAAAAAGAAGAAATAGAAGAAATAAACGAAACAGAAGAAATTCAGGAAGAAGAAATTCCGCCGCTGGACGAGGGCGATTATCAGGATGTGGATTATAAGAGCATGCTGGAGGACACCTTAAAGGATCTTTAAAAGAATTTTGAAAATCAGAAGAAAACCGGACGGGGGAAAAGAAAGGAAGTGACAGTGTGCGTGGCGTGTGGAACTGGATTGTCACAAGAACGGCAGACTACGGGCTGCCAAAACAAATTGAACTGATTGATATTGTGCAGATTCTGCTCATTGCATTTTTCGTCTATCACCTAATCCGCTGGCTGCAGAATACAAAGGCCTATACGCTGATGAAAGGTATTTTTCTGATTGGTGTCTTTGTCATCATTGCAAACGTGCTGAAAATGCAGACGATTCTGTGGCTGTTCGGAAACATCGGCGGGGCGGCGATCACAGCGGTTGTAATTATCTTTCAGCCGGAGCTTCGAAGAGTGGTCGAGCAGATTGGAGAAAAGAATCCGCTGTCTGCTATTTCTTTTGCGAGCGGCCAGGAGGAAAATGAACGGTTCAGTGACAAAACCATCAATGAACTGGTAAGGGCCAGTTTTGAAATGGGAGAAGTAAAGACCGGAGCGCTGATCGTCATCGAAAAGACCATCACCCTGGAGGAATATGAAAAGACCGGAATCCCGATTGACGGCGTTCTGACCAGCCAGCTGCTGATCAATATTTTCGAACACAATACGCCGCTGCACGACGGAGCCGTGATTGTACGGAACAACCGTGTCACGGCAGCAACATGTTACCTGCCGCTGTCCGACAACATGGATCTGAACAAGAATCTTGGAACACGCCACCGTGCAGGTGTCGGCATCAGTGAGGTGACGGATTCCTTTACGATTATTGTCTCCGAGGAAACCGGAAATGTGTCGTATGCTTCCGGCGGAGAACTCCACACGGCAGTAACACCGAGCGACCTTCGGGAGCAGCTTCACAAAATCCAGAAGCTCGCGAAAAAACCGGAAGAGAAGAAAGGATGGCATATCGGCGGAATGCGTCAGAAAGTGGAGGGAGAGAAGAAATGAAAAAGAAAATTCTGAAAAAGCTTCTGAACAATCTCCCTTTGAAAATTCTTTCTATCCTGATTTCCATTGTAATCTGGTACGTTGTGGTCAGTGTGAATGACCCGATTGTGAAAGAGCGCTTTGATGTCCCCGTGCAGGTGACCAATGAAGCCTACATCGCAGCCGGAAAGAAAACATACCAGATTGCGGAGGAATACCAGACGGTCACGGTTACTGTCACGGACAACAACTCGGTTGTCAGCCGGCTGAAAGCATCGGATATCACCGTCACGGCCGATCTGACCCAGATTGTGACGATGGATACAAACCCGGTTTATGTGCCGATCAAGGCAACGTGCTCCATGGTAAAACAGGAAAAACTGAGCACAGTGACAGCAACGATCCCTGTGGAAATCGAGGATGTGGACAGCGAAAAATTCCCGATCACAATTGACGCAGGAAATACGAAACCGGCAAAAGATTACGAAGTGGGAACGATGACTTCCGATCCGGAGAGCATCACCATTTCCGGCCCGACGTCCCTGATCAATAAGATCAGCAGTGTGGTGGCAAAAGTAGATGTAACCAATATGCGGAACTCCGGAACCGTCACGGCGGATCTGATGATTATTGATAAAAACCAGGATGAGATGCCGGAATCCCAGATGGAATTTTTGAATTTCGACAGCGGCTCCCCGCAGGTGGATGTGGATATTGAACTGTGGCGCCGTGTATCCGGTATTAAGCTGAGTGCACTGTACAGCGGAACTCCGGCAGACGGCTATCAGATTAAAAATATCTATACCACACCGGAGGAAATCACCGTTGCCGGATCCGAGGAGGCACTTGCAAAGCTGGCGGATGAAGGCAATACGATTGAAATTCCGGAAGACTATACCTCCGTTGCAGGACAACGCTCCGATGTGGAGACGACGGTTGACTTAAGCGATATTCTCGCCGATGTGACAGATCTGAAAGTATCCTCCAGTTCGTCTGCATCCGTTACCGTTCACGTAACGGTTATGCCGAATGAGAGCAGGGAATTTGAACTTGATGTCGATCAGATCGAGACGAGCAATCTTCAGTCCACTTATACCGTTCTGTATGATCAGACACAGCTTGCAATCCGCATTAAAGCATCGGACAAAAATCTGGCCAAATTAGATACTTCCCAGATCAACGCATCCATAGATCTGAATGGAATGGGTGTCGGGGATTACGAGGTACCGGTAAAAATCACACTGCCGGATGGCTATGAGCTCGTAGACAGTGTCAAGACAACGATTCATATCAAAGAAAAAGCAGTAGCAAATAAAACGACAGGAACAAATTAGGAGGGAAACCAATGGTAAGCGGAAAAGTGACCGTGAAAAATCCAACCGGCCTTCATCTTCGCCCGGCCGGAACCCTGTGCAAACAGGCAATGCAGTTTAAATCATCTATTACATTCCACTACGGAGATGGAAATACAGCAAATGCAAAGAGCGTCTTAAGCGTCCTTGGCGCATGCGTCAAATGCGGAGACGAAATTGAGCTGTTCTGCGAGGGAGAGGACGAGGAGGAAGCTCTGCAGTTCCTTGTCAATTCCATCCGGACGGGACTTGGGGAAGAACTGTAAGGAGAAAGAACAATGAAGAAATATGATTATGTTCTGGTTGGCGCCGGTCTGTATTCCGGAGTGATCGCTTATCTTGCCGGTCAGGCAGGGAAAAACTGTCTTGTACTGGAACGAAGAGATCATACAGGCGGAAATATTTACTGTGAAGAAATCGAGGGAATTCATGTACACAAGTATGGAGCGCATATTTTCCATACTTCGAATAAAGAGGTGTGGCAGTTTGTCAATTCGCTGGCAGAATTCAACCGTTATACAAACTCGCCGATTGCCAACTACAAAGGCGAAATTTATAATATGCCGTTCAATATGAATACCTTCAGTAAAATGTGGGGAATCCGCACACCGGAAGAGGCGAAAACAATCATCGAAGAGCAGAGAAAAGCTGTTCCGGGAGAGCCGAAAAATCTGGAAGAGCAGGCGATCAAACTGGTTGGAAAAGATATTTATGAAAAGCTGGTTAAGGGTTATACAGAAAAGCAGTGGGGAAGAGACTGCAGTGAGCTGCCGAGCTTTATCATCAAACGGCTTCCGGTGCGCTTTACGTATGACAACAACTATTTCAATGACCTTTATCAGGGAATTCCGATTGGCGGCTATAACGTTCTGACAGAGCGGCTTTTTGAAAAAGCGGATGTACAGACAGGTGTTGATTTTCTGGAAGATAAAGAAAAGTACCTGGCGATGGGTGAGACGGTGATTTACACCGGAGCGATTGATGCGTTTTACGATTATGCACTTGGCAAGCTGGAATACCGTACGGTGCGCTTTGAAACAGAAGTGCTGGATACCGACAATTATCAGGGCGTAGCTGTAGTAAACTACACCGATCGGGAGACACCGTATACGCGTGTGATCGAACACAAGCATTTCGAATTCGGAACCCAGAAAAAGACCGTCATTTCCAGAGAGTATTCCACCGACTGGAAAGAGGGGATGGAGCCGTACTACCCGGTGAATGATGCCAGAAACCAGGAACTTTATCAGAAATATGCCGCACTTGCGGAAAAAGAAGAGAAGGTTATCTTTGGCGGAAGACTTGGAGAATACAAGTATTACGATATGGACAAAGTCATTGAGGCTGCACTGAACCAGTGGGAGAAAATGCAGCGGTAGGAAAAAGAACTGCAAACGGAAATCAATCAAAACGGACTGCACACTTGACAGCAGTCCGTTTTTTGACTATATTATAAACGATATCCGGCTGGAAAATACCGGAAAATAAGAAAATGAAAGAGGTCGTTATGAGAAAAGAATATGATGACGAGGATGAAATCCCGGAAAGACGCCATTCCTCAGGAAAGAAAAAGAAGAAATTCGGCTGGGTTAATGTGCTCACCATCCTTCTCGTAGTTGTACTGGTTGTGCTCGTCGGTGTCTATGCTGTAATCAATCACTATTACAGCAAGAGTAACTATGTAAGCGACGATAAAATCACGATCAATAAATCCACAGAGGTTGAGACAGAAAGTACCGGGTTGACTGATGAGGAGACGGATGCCCTGCAGTCTGAGATTTTAAATGAGACACAGGACATTGAACTTCCAAACAACAATAACGTGTACAACATTCTGCTGATCGGTGTTGACCGTCGTGACAAAACGTGGTATGGAAACTCCGATTCCATGATTCTGATGTCCATCAATAAAGATACAAAACAGATCCACATGACATCCTTTATGCGTGACCTGTATGCAAATATCCCGGATGTCGGTGTGAAAAAACTGAATGCAGCCTGCGCATATGGCGGCGGTCCGCTGGTTGTACGAACCATCGAGGACAACTACAAACTGCCGATTGACAATTATGCAAGTGTTGACTTCGATTCCATGATTGACATTATCGATGCCATCGGCGGAATCGAGCTTTCGCCGAGCGATGATGAAATCCGTGTAGCGAACCAATATGTTGATGAAATGTGCAGACTCCGTAATGTGGATGCTTCCGCCCATCAGTATACAGCAGGCGGAGAGCAGCATGTGGATGGCTATCAGGCAGTTGCATATGCAAGAATCCGTTACGTTGGAAATTCTGATTATCAGAGAACGGAGCGTCAGCGAGAGGTTTTAAGCAAGATGATGCAGAAAATGAAATCGTCAAGCGTAACAGAACTGAGTGCACTGGCGGATACCATTCTTCCAAGTGTTACCCATAACATTGATCAGTCTACATTGATGACATTGATCGGAGAGCTGCCGACAATTCTGTCCTACGAGATTGTACAGAGCCGTGTACCGTACGACGACTTGTACTCCAGCAAGGGTGAGATGCTTGTTCCGGACTTCGCAGCAACCATCTCGAGACTTCAGACAGAGATCTATGGATCTACCACGGTAAACGAATAAAAGAACAGTAAAAAGCCTTCTGTTTCCGGTCAGAAAACCGGGGTCAGGAGGTTTTTTCTGCCCGAAAAACAGGAAAAAACCATAAGAAATTTGTAAGGTATTTTACCGGCGGATAACTTGAAATAGATGGAAAAATGTAGTAAGCTATAAATTGTATAAGAGTAAAAAAATGGGAGGATGAATAAGAATGAAAAGAAAGTTTCTGGCCGCAGCCGTACTTGGCGTCATGGTAAGTGTTACACCAGCCGGTGCATATGCAGCTTCTACAGAAACCAGTCCATTACCGGTAAATTCGGAAAGTGATACTGTAGCTCAGGCCGAAGACGAAGAAACGACTCCGACTCCGGCGCCAACTGAGACCCCAGAGGTTACACCGAGTGAGACTCCGGCTCCAACCGAAGCACCGACCGCAACACCAACCGTAACACCAACTGAGACCCCTTCCGAGACACCGACGCCGAGCGCAACTCCGGCTCCGGAAGTAAGTAATCTGAAGGAAGGCTGGAACAGCGTTGAAAAAGATGGAAAGAAACAGTTTCAGTACGGAGTTCTGGATGAGAATAATAAGGTGGTAGCTGCTACCGGACCAATAGAAATCGACGGTGTCGGTTATGTGTTTGATGAAAACGGCTACATGCTGACCGGTGAAGTAGAACTTACGGATAAAGATGGAAAAACCGGAACCTACTACTTGGATACAGAAGGGGAAGATCCTGCAAAAGACGGACTTGGTTCGATGCAGCAGGGTATCTGTGAAGGAAAAGTATTTGCACCGGAACTGAAAAGAAATGAACTTGTTACACTCGAATTTAATGATGGAAGCGTAGACGATTACTATGCGGATGAAAACGGCTATGCCATCTGGAGCAAGACCCAGAAGGTAGGAGATAAAACATATCTGTTTGGCGATGACGGCACCCGCGTAAAAGAGGCAGGTTTCCAGACTGTTGTCGATGAAAAAGGGGTAACGCATACCTACTATCTGAATGCAGACAGCACCGTATCTCTTGGAAACCACACCGTATATCAGCAGGAAGACCGTACCGTAAGCTGGCTGACAGTAGGTTCTACCTGGTATCTGGTAGATGCAGAAACTGGAGAACTCCTTTCCGGCTGGCAAAAGGTAGATACAGCAACCTACTATATGAAACCAGGTTCCTTTGATGCGAACGGAGACATGAAAGACGGAAGCTTCGAGATGGAGACCGGCAATCAGAAAAATAAATCCGGCTGGGCTGAAATTGATGGAAAATGGTACAGCTTCCGAAGCTGGGGCGGCGTACGAACCGGCTGGTTCAATTACGATGGAAATAAATATTATCTCCACGAAGACGGCCATATGGAAGACAATGCACTGAATCTGAATGGAACCTTGTACTTCTTCCGAAGCTGGGGCGGTATGCGCGTCAATGATGTTGCTGAATATGAAGGCAATTATTACTATGTCGGAGCTGACGGAACCGTTTCGACCACAACTGGCTGGAAAAAAATTAAAACCGCAACTCAGACGATCTGGTACTGGACGACGGCAGACAGTGGAAAACTGCTGACGAATTCCTGGCTGGATTACAATGGAAACAGCTATTATCTGAAAGCCGATGGAAAAATGGCTTTTAATGAGTGGCTGGATAACACCTATTACTTCCGCAGCTGGGGTGCGGCCTACAAAAACGCATGGGCAAAAGTCAACAATGTATGGTATTATTTTGACGGAAATGGAAAGAAATATACCAGCGGCTGGCTGACCTACAAAGGAAATAAGTATTATCTGAAATCCGATGGAACCATGCTTGTCAATGAATGGCTCGATGGAAAATACTACTTCAAGAGCTGGGGTGGTATGTATAAAAACGAATGGGGCAAGTCCGGCGATACCTGGTACTGGTTTAATGCAGATGGAACCAAACGGACGCAAAAAGGCTGGTTCCTCTATGATAAAAATTATTATTATCTGGATAAAGATGGAAAAATGCTGACCGGCTGGGTTTACCATGACGGTAACTATTATTACATGAAGAGCTGGGGCGGCATGGCACATGACGAGTGGATTCTTCATGATAAGAACTGGTACTACTTCAAGAGCTGGGGCGGCATGTACCATGATCAGTGGCTGACACTGAACGGTTCTCAGTATTATTTCCGCAGCTGGGGCGGAAGATATCAGAACTGCACCGCTACGATCAATGGAAAACAGTACAAATTCGATGCTTCCGGACGCAGAATCACGGAAGGATGGGAGTACATCGGACAATACCGCCGTTACCGCAAAGCAGACGGTTCTCTGATGGAGGATGTGACAAGCATCTTCAATCCGTCATCCAAATACATCACAGTAGACAGAACCCGCGGACGTGTCACCATTTACGGCTATAACAGTGCAACCGGTTCTTACGATACCCCGATCAAATCAATGATCTGCTCCGTAGGAAATCCAATCAGTTACACCGCAGCAGGAACATATAAAATCGGCTGGCAGTTGAAAAAGAAGCAAATGAGAGGTGAAGATTATGTGTGCTGGGCACCATATGTATCACAGATTTATGGCGCTGTTTACTTCCATGGCGTAGCAAGCAGCACACCGGATCTGAATATGATCTCTGCCGTAGACTTCAATTCCCTGGGATCACCGATGTCACATGGTTGTGTCAGACTGACTGCAATCGATGCAAAATGGATTTATGATAACGTCAGCAGCGGAACAACGGTCCGCATTGGCGACAATCTGGATTATCCGCTGACAAACCCGACCCGTTATACCTGGACAGGCGGTGCTTTCGGAAGCGATCCGACATATCGATAAAAAATAGAACAGGAATACCTGTATGAGAAAATCCATCGGGGCAGCAGTGCCGCCGATGGATTTTCTCATAAGAAGACATCGGTCATTTTACAGGAAAGGAAGACAGATACGATGGAATTACAGGAAAAGAAAAAGAACCGGACAGAACAGAAAACAGATATGCAGAATAAGGAAAAAGCATTGCTTACCCAACTTGACGAGATTGCAAAACAGGATCTCTGTCTGGCATTCTCCGGCGGTGTGGACAGCAGTCTGCTGCTGAAGCTTGTCATGGATGCATCTGCAAAATATGGAACAAAGGTTTATGCAGTAACCTTTCAGACACGGCTGCATCCGCCCTGCGACCTGGAGACAGCGACAAGAGTAGCAAAGGAGGTTGGCGCTGTTCATGAGGTCCTTTTTGTTGATGAGCTGGAGCAGGAGGCAATCCGTTACAATCCGGAAAACCGCTGCTATCTCTGTAAGCACTATCTCTTTGGGAAGCTTCTGGAATTTGCCCGCGATCACGGTGTCACCCAGGTACTCGACGGAACAAATGAGGATGACCTTCATGTCTACCGGCCGGGGCGAAAAGCGCTGAGAGAATATGGTGTCATCAGCCCGCTTGCAGCGTGTCATGTGACAAAAACAGAGGTAAAAGCACTTGCTGCAAAGTACGGCGTTTCCGTAGCACACCGTCCATCCACTCCATGTATGGCGACACGTCTTCCCTACGGGGCAGAAATTAACTATGACGTTCTGGATCGGATTGCGGACGGCGAAGCATGGCTTCATACGCTGTTCGGTTCGGAAGAGAATCTCCGCCTGCGTGTACATGGCGATGTGGTGCGTCTTGAAATTGCACCGGAGCGTATGGGGGAAGTGCTTGAGAAGAGAGAAGAAATGATTGCATATCTGAAAAAGCTCGGCTTTTCTTACCTGACGATGGATCTGGAAGGGTTCCGTTCCGGCAGTATGGATGAGAAAATAACACAGAAAGAGGAAACAAAATGAAAGCAATTTTAAGTGCGGACCGCAAATGGGGTCTGGGATATCAGGGACGGCTGCTGGTAAGTATTCCGTCTGATCTGCGGTTCTTCCGTGAAACTACGATGGGACACGTTGTCGTGATGGGAAGAAAGACACTTGCTACACTCCCGGCAGGCCAGCCGTTAAAAGGCAGAACGAATATTATTTTAAGCCGTGATCCAGAATGGACTGTCCGCGGCGCAACCGTTGTCCACAGTATCAAAGAGCTGATGGAAGTGTTAAAGCCGTATGAGGACGACGATATTTATGTTGCGGGCGGCGGAGAAATTTACCGTCAGCTTCTCCCATACTGTGATACGGCATACGTCACACGAATTGACATGACGTATCAGGCGGATACCTTCTTTGAGGATCTTGACGAATCACCGGATTGGGAGATGGTAGAAGAGGGCGATGAGCAGACCTGCTTTGATATTGAATTTTATTTCACGGAATACCGAAGAAAGAATGAAAAGGCAGAACGCCCGAGATAAGGGTAAGACAGGACGTAAAAAACGGAGAAACCACAGAAAAAGCGGTTTCTCCGTTTTTTTTCATATAGGATACAAAAAGTATCAGTGCTGTCCGCCTGCAGAAAGCTCCAGCATTTTTTTCTTAATATCATTTTCGAGCTGTACCAGCTCAACTTCAGCGGCGGCACGTTTCTGGCGGCCGTCCTCCTGAATCTTCATCACTTCATCGAGGGTAGAGATCAGGCTCTGGTTCGTCTGTTTTAAGGTTTCCATATCGACGATACCGCGCTCAGATTCTTTTGCAGTCTCGATCGTTGCCATCTTCAGATTCTCCGCATTCTTTTTCAGAAGCTCATTTGTCATATCCGAAACCTGGCGCTGTGCTTTGGCAGCCTCAGTCGAGTGATGAACGCCGAGTGCAATGATCATCTGGTTTTTCCAGAGCGGAATGGTGTTGACGAGTGTGGATTGGATCTTTTCGGCCATTACAGAATCGCTGTTCTGAAGCATGCGGATCTGCGGCGCTGTCTGGATCGAAACCATACGGGTCAGTTCCAGATCATACAGTTTCTTCTCAAATCGGTTGCAGAGATCTTCGAGATCCTTGGCAGCCTGTGCATCTTCGGCCTTTCCGGTCATCTGCGCTTTATTCTGCAGATCACGGAGTTCTGTGGAACGTACCAGCTCCAGCTTTTTCTTTCCAGCGAGAATGTACATGGTCAGCTCTTTAAAATAATTCAGGTTCTGTGCATACATCTGATCCAGAATGGCAATGTCTTTCAGAAGCTGCCGCTGGTGGCCGTCGAGCACGTCACAGATTTTATTGACATTCACCTCTGCCTTGTCATACTTCGCTTTCATTGCATTGATTTTGTTCGTGCTTTTCTTAAAGAAAGAGAATGGTCCCTTTTCTTCTTCTGCGTCAAACGTTTTCAGCTCTGTCACAACAGAGGTGAGCAGATCGCCGATTTCCCCGAGATCTTTGCTTCTGACGTTCTCCAGCGTTTTCTCGGAGAAGTCTGCCATTTTCTTCTGTGCACCGGCACCGTACTGCAGAATGCCGTTTGTATTGGCAAGATCAATCTGGGAAACAAAGGCATCCACCATGGCTTTCTGTTCGTCGGACAGAACAGAATCATCCATGACCTCTTTCTTTTCTTCCGGCTGCTGTACCGGAAGTTCCGGTTCCGGCTCCGGAGTGCCGAAACTTAAGCTTGGAATTTCAGTGGTGTCCTTTACAAAATCATTCATGTTTTCTATTCTCCTTTTCTTCGGTACGGAAACGTAACCGGTGATTTGATTTCAATTGTATAGCTTTGAATAGTTACATGTGAAGCGGCTCAATATCCTGCGTTGACGGACCTGCCTGATTTGTCAGTCCCTCCTGCGCCAGCATCGTCTGCAGAACAGAGATATCAGAAGAAATATCCCATGCCGTTGTCTGGAACAGATCATCAAGCAGCTTTTCGAATGCGGCATTGATGGTATCCAGTGTGTCCTCGATTTCCTTCTTGGTTCGGAGGATATTGTCGCTTTGAATTGGTTCGTTCTCAAAGGAACGGTAAGCGTCGAGCAGCTTCCAGGTTGTCGGCATATAGTAATCCATAAATTTCCGCAGGGCGGCGGCTTCTTTTGGGCGCTTTTTTGCCTCCTCGAGAATCCGGGTAACAACCGTTTCGAGACGACTCAGCTTGGCTGTGATGACTTCACCCGGCAGATCCAGGTTGCACTGATGGATCTTCTGAATATACGATTCACATTCTTCCAGCATCTGCTGGTATTCCGGCGTTACACCGGAGGCCTCCAGCTGTTCACGTGCTTTCTGCTCAGCAATCTGCTGTTCCTTCTGGCTGGCGAGCATTGCGCGGTACTGGTCGTAGCAGTCATTTGTCACCATCAGACAGGTACCATTCTCGTCGAGGTGGCCCTGGCGCAGCATGGATTTATCAATCATGGTCGTAATATCGGTCAGAAGCTCACCTTTCTCACAGTGCATACTGTCGCAGAGTTCTTTCGTGGAAATATATTCCTTTGTGCCGATCAGCGTACAGATCTGGCGGAAATGGCGGACCAGACGCCGGTTTTTACTTCCCTTTTTCAGAAGAATGCCGCCGCCGATGGTAAATGCGGCAAAAATAAGAGAAGGAATCAGCGCGCTGTTGTCTGGACCTGCAAATAAGGAATAGAGACTAAGCGCTGTGCAGCAGCCGAACAGTCCGGTGACACCCCAGCCGGCGGCCGTCTGAAATCCGCCGACAAGTGCAAGATCGGTGGATGGCATAAAGCGCTCGCGCAGTACACGGCGTTCTTGTATGCGGCTGTTCCATTCCGTATTCTGGGGGGTCTGCCAGGTATGGGAAGGTTTGGGAACCGGGTTCGCGCTCTTACCCGGCATCGTGCCTCCCGGCCCGTAGGAATAGTGATGCGGTCCGGTCTGCTGCGCTGTATTATTATGGGAAGAATGCTGGCTGCTGTAGGAAGTATCTGCGGAATAGCCGCGGGACGGCTCCTGTGTGCCATTTGCACGGAATGGTCCCTTCCGGTTTGGGTAGACAAACTGGTTGATGGTGTCTGAAATCTTCCGGTTTAATTCCTGAAAATCCTGAGAATTTACAGCGTTATCCACAAGCTTTCCAATACTGTCGCCGACATCCTTTAAATCATCTTCAAAACTCATGACAGTTCCTTTCTGATGAGGTACTTTTTCTGTGTACCGTTTTCCATTTATTATACAATGCGATTGGAAATCTTACAAGCATACAGTGCTTAATTTTCTATGAAGCTGGAGCTGACGGGAATGGTTACAGTTCACAGGAAATGATTTTGTTTTTGGATGAGTTGAAAGAAAGCAGTAACTATTATATACTAAAGAATATCGAATGTCAGAAAAAATCAAATCAGAATAAAGGGGCCGCAATACTAAATGAATAAAAACGAAATTATCCAGATACAGGGAATGGAATATAAAGAAATGACAAAACAGCTTTTGAACAAATGTGCCTTAGCTACGCTCATTCCTTCGAAGGTCAGTCTCATCGGTATTAAGCCAAATTTGGTAGCACCTGTCCCGGCGGAGTTTGGAGGGACGACACATCCGGAGGTGGTTGCGGGGATCATCGAATATCTTCAGGAAAATGGATTTACTAACCTTCAAATCATGGAAGGTTCCTGGGTCGGGGATAAGACAGAGGAATCGTTTGAGGTCTGTGGATACCGTATGCTTTCGGAACAGTACAGCGTTCCGCTTATCGATGCGCAGAAGGAAAAAAGCATGCCGGTGCAGTGTGGTGATATGGAACTTCAGATTTGCGAATGTGCGAAAAAGGTGGATTTTATGATCAATGTCCCGGTCATGAAAGGCCATTGCCAGACTAAAATTACCTGCGCACTGAAAAACATGAAAGGTCTCTTGCCGAATAAAGAAAAACGTCATTTTCATGCCATGGGACTTCATCGGCCAATTGCGCATCTGGGGCTGGGGATTCATCAGGATTTTATTTTGGTGGATAATATCTGCGGAGACCTTGACTTTGAGGATGGCGGTAATCCGTTTATTATGAATCGCCTTTTCGCTGGGTTAGATCCGGTGTTGATCGATGCATATGTCTGCGCGGAACTGCATTATAAGCCAGAAGATGTCCCGTATGTCAAAATGGCAGAAGAGTTGGGCGTGGGCAGCGCTGATCTCACACGGCTTTCAATCCGCCAAATTGGCGAAATTGGTGAAAAAAGAGTGATTCCGGAAAAACGGAAGATCGTGGAACTGCAGGATGCCGTAGAGGAAGTTGAGTCCTGCAGTGCCTGCTACGGTTATCTGATCCCGGCGCTCGACCGGCTGAAAGAGGAAGGACTGCTGCCGGAACTCCGCGAAAAAATCTGCATCGGGCAGGGATACCGGGGAAAGAGCGGGGCGCTTGGTGTAGGAAGTTGTACTTCCGGGTTCGCATGCAATCTGAAAGGCTGTCCGCCAACGGATGAGCAGATGTATGAATTTTTGAAGCAGTACATTGCAACTAGACGAAAAACAGAAGCAGAAAAATAGCAACAGAGGAGAGAGCGAATGAAAAAAGCAGTCAAAGCCATTTTAAATGTATTGTCCTACGGCGGAATTGAAGTAGAATCCGCCCGTCGGCTTGCCGATATCAAGAAGCTGGATCCGATCCGTATTTTTCTGCGAAAATTGGATATGGAAATATATAATGGGGACTACAAGGTTCCGATTCGGCTGTTCTTCCCGGATGAAAAAATGGAGGAGCATGGTGCAAAAGAAGCGATTCTGTTCTTCCATGGCGGCGGCTGGACAACCGAGAGTGTGGAGACATACGACCGTGTCTGCGCACGCATGGCGCAGTCGACGGGGCAGATTGTTGTATCGGTAGAATACCGTCTTGCACCGGAGCATCGTTTCCCGACAGGCTTAGAAGACTGCTACGCCGCCGCCCAGGCAATGCTGCGTGGGGAGATTCTGCCGGAGGTAGCGCCGGAAAATGTCACGATCATGGGCGACAGCGCAGGAGGAAATCTTGCGGCTGCAGTCTGCCTGATGGCGAGGGACAAAAAAGAACTGCTGCCGGGGAAACAGATTTTGATTTATCCGGCGGTGAATTCCTGTTACACAGAGAAATCACCGTACAAATCCGTGAAAACCAATGGAACCGGATACCTTCTGACCAGTGTCAAAATGGAAGATTATGTAATTCTGTATCAGCGGACCGAAGAAGACCGCAAAAATCCGTACTTTGCACCGGTACTGGCAGAAAATCTGCAGGGACTGCCGGACACGCTGGTACTGACGGCGCAGTACGATCCGCTGCGCGATGAGGGCGAGGATTATGCGAAAAAGCTGAAAAGGGCTGGCAATCTGGTTGAACATCATCGGATCAAGGGCGCATTGCACGGCTATTTTGCGCTTGGCATTGAACACCTATATGTGCAGGAAAGTTTTCAGTATATGAATGCATTTTTAAGGAAAGAAAAACAGCAGAAAAATGCAGACGAAGAACTGGAAAACATAGCAGCAGTGAAGAAACAATTGACACACGGGAAGGCGTAAGGAGGCATAGAAAATGAAGAAAGAACATTCTTCGCGCTGGAGAAAGCTGGACAACGCGGCACAGGCATTTCCGGCGGCCACCGGAAAAAAGGATACGAGAGTCTTCCGGTTTTACTGCCAACTGAAAGAGGACATCCAGGCGGATCTGCTGCAGAAAGCGCTGGAGGAGACAATGGAGCATTACCCGGTGTTTTCCATGGTACTGCGGAAAGGTCTTTTCTGGTTCTATCTGGAGCAGCGCGATCTGCCAGCAAAAGTAGAAGAGGAAAAGCGTCCGCCATGCAGTGAGATTTACGTACCCGACCACAAAACACTTCTTTTCCAGGTTTCTTACTATAAAACCCGAATCAATTTCGAAGTATTCCATGCCCTGACAGACGGCACCGGTGCGATGCTGTTTCTGAAAGAACTGGTGAGCAATTATCTGATCCTGCGCCATCCAGAGGAAACATTTTCCAAGGTCAGCGAAGATATGCTGACGGAAACGGACTTCGAGGAGGACAGCTTTTCCCAGTATTACACCGGAAAGAAAAGTGAAAAAGAAAAGAGCCGCCCGGCATACCAGATCAAAGGCGAATATCTGGAGCAGGAGGAGATGGAAATTACTGAGATTCTGCTTTCTGCGGAAGCAGTTCATAAGTGCGCAAAAGCACATGGCGTGTCGGTAACGGCGTACCTTGCGGCGGCGTTGGTATATGCGGTATATGAAGAAATCCCGAAAAGCAGGCTGAAAAAGCCGGTTTCTCTGATGGTTCCAGCCAACTTGCGTAACTTTTTCCCATCTGCATCGATGACGAATTTCTGGAGCTGGATCGAGATTGCCTGTGATCTTGGGCCGGAGGCATCGTTTGAGGATGCCCTGCAGATCACGGGAGCCGCGATGCAGAAAGAGGCGCTGAAGCAGGAGATTTCCACACGTATGAACGATCTGGTGCGGATTGAGCGGAATCCGGTGCTGCGCGCCGTGCCGCTGGAAATCAAAAATCTGGCGCTGATGGCGGGCACGACGCTCGGCGGACGAAGCATTACGACCGTCTATTCCAATATCGGCCGGATTCAGATGCCGCCGGAGTATGAAACATATATTGAGCGGTTCGGATTTTTCACCAGCACAGACAAAGTACAGATGTGTTCCTGCTCCTACGGGGACAGCATGGTGCTTGGAATCACATCTAAAATCGCCGATTCCAATATTGAACGGAACCTGATGCATCTGCTGCAGAAAGAGGGCATTGTCTGTGAACAGGAGGAAAATGATTTTCCGGGACAGAAAGAACAGCCGCACGGGACGGCCAAACTGGGATTGAAAATTTTTTCTTTCACCTGCATCGCGGCTGTCGTACTCTGCTGGATGATGAATTTCCTTGCAACGCCGCAGATGTGGTGGGCAGGTTATGCGACAGCGGGTGTGTTCTGCGCCTGGCTTCTGATCCGGGTGGGATATCAGAAACGGAAAAATCCACTCAAAAACAGTATGTGGCAATTGATCTTTATTATGATCGGTGCGATTCTGTGGGATTATGCGACGGGCTGGATCGGCTGGTCTGTCGATTTCGCAATTCCGCTCGCCGTTCTTCTGAATGGCGCGACGATGCAGATTCTGGCAAGAGCGTACAAAATGGAGGTCAGTGAATATCTTTTTTATCTGATGCAGTCCGGAGCAGCAGGAATCGTTCCGGCGATTTTGTGGCTGACAGGAACTGTCCGCATTACCTGGCCGTCCGTGATCTGCGTGGGCCTCAGTGTGCTGTATCTGATCGGGCTGTTTTTTTTCCGCGGAAAAGATTTTATGCGGGAAATGCAGAAAAAATTCCGGGTATGAAGGGAAAAGGTGATAGAAAAAATAAGAAGAGCAGGTAAGAAAAGTGGATGTTGGTCCCTTTTCTTACCTGCTCTTTTGAAACTTGTGTGTGTCTGCGGCGGAAAAGCCTGGAGAGATATCTACTGCGCCTTCTCCTCACAGCCGCAGGAATCCCACGACGGCATTTCATCCCCATTTTTAATCGCATCGCGAACCGCACTGTAATACCGCACTTTCTGCTGAATATGTTCGAGATCAGATTCCATGCGCTCGATTTTCTCGCGTGTATTCTGCTCATGTTCCTTGAGAATGGCAACCATCTGGTCAATATTTCCCGGGATATCGTTCTCAAGCCGGAAAAACTCCTGAATCCCCGCAATCGGAAGCCCGGTGCGTTTGAAGCAGAGAATTGCGGTCATGCAGTCAATGTGCTGCTGGGTGTAAATTCGTTTCTTACTTTCGGTATGAATGACATCCGTCAAAAGTCCGATCTCCTCATAATAACGAAGCGTAGAGGCCGGAAGTCCAAAACGCTCGGACATTTCACGAATGGTGTAGGTCTGCTGTTCCATGGAAAAACCTCCTTGAACGATAGAGTTTGAATAGTAGAATAACTTCTTAAAGTATACTTTAAGAAAGTGAAATTGTAAAGAGAGAATCTTCGTTATGTTTCACTTGGCAGTGCAGCACTTGCTGTTTTGATGCGTAGGAAAGGAATATTTATCAGAAAGTGAGAAGAAAAAGTACATTGCTTATTTGCACCAGAATGGAATATAATAGAAAGCAGAAAAAACGTGAAAAATGTGAGGAATAATCGTGAAACAGGAAATTATAGCAGACCTGTCCCGGATTACGGAGGAGGAACAGGCAATTCTGGACGGCAAGACGGAAGTGGAAAAGGAGCGGTATTCGAGCGGGCAGAAGTTTGTGATGGATGCGGGAAAGCTGCTGGAGCGGGGAAAATTGATTGATATTCGGCCGCACACGCGGTTTATTCGTTTTCCGGCGCACAGCCACAATTATGTCGAGATGATCTACATGTGCCAGGGAAGCACCGTGCACACCATCAACGGGGACCGGATCGAGCTGAAAACGGGTGAGCTGCTGATTCTGAATCAGAATGCAGTGCAGGAAATTGAACCGGCAGGGCGTGGCGATATCGCGGTCAACTTTCTGATTCTGCCGGAGTTTTTTGACCAGACGCTGCGAATGATCGGGGCAGAGGAGAATCAGTTAAAGGATTTTATCGTCGGCTGTCTGAAAAGCGGGGAGGTACCGCTCTGTTATCTGCATTACAGAATCGCGGATGTCCTTCCGGTGCAGAATCTGATCGAAAATCTCGTCTGGACGCTCTTACATCACCAGAGCAATAAGCGGAGCATCAATCAGATTACGATGGGCCTTTTATTTCTGCAACTCATGAACTACACCGAACGCGTGCAGGTGGGAGAGCAGTATTTTGAACAGGAGATGCTGCTCGGCGTATACCGCTATATCGAGGAACATTACCGGGAGGGCAGCCTTTCGGAACTGGCGGAAGAACTGCACTACGATTTTTACACCTTAAGCCGCATGATCCGCCGCCTGACCGGGAAAAACTACACCGAACTCGTTCAGAACAAACGCCTGACCCAGGCCGCGTATCTGTTGGAAACGACGGGACTTTCCGTGGCAGACATCGGCGAGCGGGTCGGGTATGAGAACATGAGTTATTTCCATCGGATTTTCAAAGAGCGCTATGGAATATCGCCGAAGAAGTACCGGGTGGAGAAGAAAATAGAATAGAAATAGAAAAATCCACAGGGGGATAAGGGCTCTGTGGATTTTTTTGCTGTTATCCTATTTTAGCGGAAAACAAATCCTCATAAAGATAATTCTGCTTTTATAATAGATTTGTCCAGCATAGTAAGATGTTGGGCATTCGAAAAAGAAAAAGCAGAGAAAGAGTGGAAAAATAGACAACTTTAGAATATAATTGACTAAGAAAAAATGGAAAAACAGGAAAAACTCGATAAAATTATATTTTACGTCGTAATTGTCATAGGAATTTTAATGATTTTGCTGCAAAATGGAGGTAAGAAAAAACAGAAACGGAGTGAATAAAATGAGTTTATATATCGGGA
Organism: Fusicatenibacter saccharivorans; assembly: GCF_015557635.1. Lineage (GTDB taxonomy): Bacteria > Bacillota > Clostridia > Lachnospirales > Lachnospiraceae > Fusicatenibacter > Fusicatenibacter saccharivorans. The sequence goes on along the minus strand of NZ_JADNOP010000002.1, from coordinate 169,206 downwards.
CAAATTATCATCCGCATGATTGGCCGAAGGAGCGGTGGGAAAAGGATTTTCAATTGATGAAAGAGGCTGGATTTGATACAGTACGGCTGGGACATCTGTGCTGGGACAGCTATGAGCCGGAGGATGGCGTTTATACCTTCGAATGGTTTGATCAGGTTATGGAGTTATGCGTAAAATACAAATTGAATGTAATACTGGATGTGTCGATGCATCCGGCACCGATCTGGGTTCATAAACTTTGCCCGGGATGCAATGTAGGAGGAAAAAATGGAGCTCCACAGGCACCGCTGCGCCGATATATGGACGATGTTTCTGATCCAGAGTATCAGAAGTATGCACTGCGGTTTGCTGAAAAAATCGTTTCCCGTTATAAAAATCATCCGGCGCTGTTTGCGTTTGGACTGTGCAATGAGCTGGGAGCAGGCTATCCATCCTATTCTGAAGCGTCGAAGAAGAGATTTCAGAAATGGCTGGAAAAGAAATATAAAACAATAAAAGCACTAAATCATGCCTGGGCAACCCAGCGCTGGAGCCGAAAGCTTTCATCTTTCGAAGACGTTGCAATGCAGGTAAATGAATACGAAATCGGGGCACCGGAGGCATGGCTGGATATGCGGCGCTTCTTTTCCGATGGTATCGCAGATTTTATTACAGAACTGGCAGAAACGGTAGAACAAAATGCGCCGGGAAAGGCTCATACATCGAACCACTTTGCAGAATATGAGACGCTTGGATTTGATTATTTGAAGGCAGCATCTGGATTTGTTGACTATCCTGGCATCGGTTTTTATCCTGGCTATGGAAACAGGGAGAGTATGGGATTCTGGAAAACGGGTTCCTGGTACATGAAACGGATTTCTGAAACTGGAAAACCAATGTGGTGCATTGAATTTGTGACAGGTGGTTTCGGGATTCATCATGCGGCAATGGGGATGAACAGAATGTATGCGTTCTGGTGTCTGCTGCATCGGATGCAGATGATGCTGGGATGGACCTGGCGAAGCATGCTGAATGGCGAAGAACAATATCTGACCGGTATGCTGAATCATGATGGAAGACCGAATGAAAATTATCGGGAATACCAGTGGATTGCATCGGATTTTCGGAAGCTGGAAAAATACGGATTTCCATATCTGCCGCAGCCAGAGATTGCTGTTTCTTACAGTTATGACAGTGAGCTTATGGCTGCGTATGCAAAAATGCAGTATCGAATGCCATACAGCAACAACCTTGCCATCGCGCATCGGATTCTGGAAGAGAGAAACCTGAATTATAATGTTGTAGATTTGCATCAAATGACAGAACAATATCAGATTCTGATTATTCCGGGTGAAATTGTAATGGATCACGAGCAGGAAAACACGGTGCGGGAATTTGTAAAAAATGGCGGTACGGCAATTATGACAGGGTATTCTGCATGGGTAAAAGAAACCGGTCAGGTATTTGACACGTCGAGACCAGGAAACCTGACTGATGTATTTGGAATAGAAATTGTTGGATATCAGAGGACCGCAGGTATGGAAGTTTCTGAAAAAGAAGAGCAGAAGCTTCGCAGAAATCCGGCAAACGGAAGAGAACTTCTGAAAGTGAGAGAAAAATGGATTGATGTGGATTATTATGAGCAGATCAAAGCAACAGATGCAGAAGTCCTGCAGCGTGAGGAGACACATCAGATTCCAGCTATAACCAGAAATCGGTATGGAAAAGGAGCGGCGTATTATTTGTTTTGTGAAACAGAGCCGGAACTTTTAGGCGAGGTTCTTGATGAATGCTGCAGGGAAAAAAGTATGCAGTCCGTGGTTACACCGCAGGGAGTAATTGGAAGAAAAATAGCGAAAAACCAGTATTTTTATGTGAATCTGACGGGAAAGGAGCAGAAAATAGAGCTTCCAGAGAATGGATATGGGGTGCTGCAGGAGAAAAAGATGGAAGATACCTGCACGCTGCAGGCGTTTGATGGTGAACTGGTGATTTGTTAAAGAAGATTGCATGAGGAAAAGAAAATGAAAAAAACAGAGGACAAGTCAGTTATTTACAAGTCACTCTGGATCATGGGGACAGTTATGATTTTAGCTGTCCTCATTATTGAGCTTGTAAGTATTTTTCTGATTCAGAGAGACAGAAGAAAGACGGAGAGGCTATTTTCTAATACGATAGAGAGCTACGGTCAGTTCTGGGAGGATAAATTTGCATCAACTTCAAAAGCGCTTCTGCTGATGAGCGGAACGGATTCAACACCATATTATCAGCAGCTGTGTATTTCGAAAGATCCGCTAACGGTGGAAACTGCTAAAGTACAGCAGCAGAAAATCATGATCGAAATGGGAGAACGGTATGGAAGGGAAATGATGCTGTTTGTCTATGTGCCGGAACGAAATATTTATTTTGTAAGCACAGAGGAAGGGACAACTTATGCCTATCAGAGAGCGTTTAAAGAGAAAATCATTTCTTATATCGCGAACCAATATCAGGAACCAGAGAAAAACTGGATTTTTATGGAATTTGATGGACATCAGTACCTGGCGCGTATTTATTCGGCTGAAAATGGATACATTGGAGCTGCATTTTCTTTGGAAAGAATTGTATCTGGTTTTGTCGGAGAACGAAAAGATCTTTGCGTAGAAGTGCGGGATAATGAGACAGGAGAAGTAAAAATACACCAGGGGACAAGAAAAAGCGGAATTAGTACAACTTGTGTTTATCCACTGAAATATACAAATGCACAGATTTATGTCAGTATGGATGAAGGAATGCTGGACCCGGGAGGAACGTTCGGAACGCTTCTGCTAATGGGAGTCATGATGCTTGCAATTGCCAGCATTCTGATGGCAATTGGTCTGCAGGGAAAAACAGTCTTTGCGCCATTAGAACAGCTTCGAAGAGCCATGGAGCAGTACAGTACCGGGGATTTGGACGTACGTCTGCCGGAGCGGGAAAATGTATCTCAGATCGGACAGCTCTATCAGACCTTTAATCATATGGCAGATCAGATTCAGATTTTAAGAATTGATGTTTATGAAAAAGAGCTGGAGCGGCAGAGGGCGCGAAGCCGTTTCCTGCAGGTGCAGATTCAGCCGCATTTTTATACCAATATTTTAAATCTGATTCATGGAATGGCACAGATTCAGGATTTTGAAGAAATTCAGAAACTCTGCCGGGTATCAGCTGCATATTTCCGTTATCTGATGGGGCAGAAAGGAACCTTTGTACCATTGAAAGAAGAACTTCGATGTCTGATAAGCTATGTTGAAATTCAGCACTGCCGTTATAAAGATATGCTGGAAATTCAGGTAAACGTAGAACCGGAAATGGAGGATGAAATGATTCTTCCACTGGTGATTCAGACTTTTGTTGGAAACAGTGTAAAACATAATATTATGCTGGTTCCGCATCTGGAAATCGAGCTGACAGTAAAAAGAGAAGGCGAGCATGATCTGCTGATTCTGATCGAAGATAATGGTTTAGGATTTAAGAAAGAAATTCTTGATAAAATTAATCGGAATGAGTCAATTGAAGAAGAAGGAGAACATATCGGAATACAGAATGTGAAGGAACGTATCCGTGAATTTTATGGGGAGGCGTATGAATTAAAAATTACAAGTCAGCCGGGATATAGTGAAATTCGCATTTTACTGCCGAGAATAGAAAAACAGTAGAAAGAAGGGAGCAAAAATGAATCTGCTGCTGGTAGATGATGAAATTGCCATGCTGCATATTATGGAGAAGGCAATTGACTGGAAAAAGAAGGGAATTCAAAAGGTTTTTATGGCCTACAATACGGATCTTGCACGGGACATTATCAGTAGTTCCAAAATTGATCTTGTGATCTGCGATATTGAAATGCCAAAAGAGAATGGTCTGAGTCTGATTCAATGGATTCAGGATATGTATCCTGAAATTATCAATATTATTCTGACTGGGTACCCGGATTTTAATTATGCGAGAAGTGCAATTTCCCTTGGAGTTTACCGGTATTTACTGAAACCGATTGCATTTGATGAATTGGAAGAAACAATTGCTTCAGCAGTGGAAAAGCTGGAGGAGTATAAAACAAAAAACAAACCGGAAGCAGATCCGGAGATAGCAGATGCGGTCAATACGATTAAAAAGTATCTGGAAAGCCATTACAGTGAAGTGATTACACGAAAGAAGATTGAAGAATTGGTGCATCTGAACCAGGATCATATCAACCGGGAGTTTAAGAAACAGACAGGATATACACTGATGGAGTATGTACAGCATTATCGAATTTTGATGGCAAAGAAAATGCTGCGGGAGACGACGCTGTCGATTTCTGAAATCAGTATTCGGACAGGCTATGATTCGCCGGCCTATTTTTCTAAAATATTTAAAAAACAGACCGAACGTACACCATTGGAATATCGTGCGGCAAAAGCAAAAGGATAAGTCGTTTTTGTTATAAAACGGGTCGGGATTGAAATTGAGAGAGAAGTGGAAGTGCGGTAAGATAAAACCATCAAAAAACACGGGAGGTAACACAAATGAGAAAGAAAATGGCAGCAGCAGTTTTGATGGCGGCAATGACCGCATCACTTCTTGCAGGATGTGGGGACAGCAAGAGTTCGGACAGCACAAAGGCAGATTCTGCGCAGACAACAGCATCGAACCAAAGTGAAGCAGGAGATAGTACATCCGATCTGAAGGATGGAAAAACAGAAGAACTTCTGATGGTATGGCCAGGATCTAATGCATCACCGGCAGATATGCAGGCCGTAGAGGATGCAATGAATGAGATCATCGGAGAAAAGGTAGATGCAAAAGTAAAACTTCAGATTATTGAATGGGGTGCTTATAACGACCAGACGAACCTGATGCTTTCGAGCGGTGAAAAACTGGATATGGTATTTCTGATGTCCAATATTCGTGAAGATGGACAGAGAGGACAGCTCTATCCAATCAATGATCTGGTAGAGACGTATGCACCGGATGCATACGGTGCAATGGAACGTTATATTGAAGCATGCTATTTCGACGGTAATCTGTATGGACTGCCGACGTATCGTGACCTTGCATCCCAGGCAGGATTTATGTGCCGGGCAGACATTCTGGAAGAGCTTGGATATAAAGCGGAAGATATCAAAAACTTTGATGATATCGAGGAAGTACTGAAAAAATGCCAGGAAGTACATCCGGAACTTTATCCGATGATTCCGTCGGATCTGAACAGTGGATGTTTCCTGAACTATGTAAAAGGAGAGTTTGATGTTGTAACTTCAGGTGTCGGCGTTGATATCGATGATGATGCATCCGATGGAATCACCGTTATTAATACGTATGACACAGAAAAGTACAAAGAGATGGCTGAAAAAGCATATGACTGGAACCAGAAAGGCTATTTTATGCCAGATTCTACAACGAATACAACAACCCGTCAGGATCTGTTCCGTGCTAATACAGCGTTCAGCTATTATGGAAACCAGCATCCGGGAACTGCAACACAGGAAACAATGAACTCCGGTAAAGAAATCGTTTCGATTCCGATTGGAAGAAGCACTATCAGTACTTCCTCTGTTAACTTCTGCCAGTGGGCAATTCCGGCACAGTGCGAGAACCCGAAAAAAGCTCTTGCAGTCCTGAATCTGCTGTACTCAGACTCCGACTTCCAGAATCTGTTCCGATATGGAATTGAAGGCAAAGATTATGTTGTATCGGATGGAATTGCATCTTATCCAGATGGAGTAACTTCTGATTCGGTAGGCTGGGGCAACGAGCTGTGGCTCTGTGGTAATGGTTCTGTTGGCTATGCATGGGAAACTGATCCGGAAAATGTATACGAGAAATTTACGGAATACAATGATACTGCACAGGAATCTCCGCTATATGGATTCATTTATGACACGACAAATGTAAAAAATGAAATTACAGCAATTACAAACGTAACAGATAAATATAAAGCAATCATCGAAAACGGCGATGCAGATCCAAGTACGACACTGCCGCAGTTCAATGAAGAACTGAAATCAGCAGGTATCGACAATATTATCGAAGATATGCAGAAACAGGTAGACGAATGGCTTGCAAATAAATAAACAAGGCAGACAGGGTCGGACGATGAGAATCGGCCGGCCCTGGCTTTTGAGACAGAAAAAGAGGGATTCCTATGGGAAAAAAGAAAACATGGAAAAATATAAAAAGAGCATTTCCATTATATATAATGGTAGCGCCGGGATTTTTATATCTTTTAATTAATAACTATGTGCCGATGACCGGTATCATCATTGCTTTTAAACATTTGAATTTTGCAAAAGGAATTTTGCACAGTGACTGGGCGGGGCTTTCCAACTTTAAATATCTGTTTAAAACACCGGATGCAGCACTGATTACAAGAAACACATTATTATACAATTTTGCATTTATTGTCGTTAATACGACGGTATCTATTCTGATTGCAATTTTACTGAGTGAATTAAGAAGCAAGACAAAAGTGAAAATTTTTCAGTCTGCTGTTCTGATTCCATCTTTGATTTCGATTATCATTGTCAGCTATCTGGTATATGCGTTCTTAAGCGGACGTACTGGCTTTGTTAATGGACTGCTGACTTCTCTTGGAAAAGAAAATATCTCATTTTATACCGAGTCAAAATACTGGCCATTCATCCTGATTTTTGTAAACTGCTGGAAGGGAGCCGGATATTCATCCATTATTTATCTGGCAGCGATTCTTGGAATTGACCAGGAAATGTATGAGGCAGCTGAGATTGACGGAGCAACAAGATGGCATAAAATCAAATGTATTACCCTTCCACTGCTGAAATCTACAGTAATCACAATGACACTGCTGTCCATCGGAAGAATTTTCTATTCTGATTTTGGTCTGTTTTATCAGGTACCAATGAACTCGGGAGCGCTGATCAATGCAACCAACACGATTGATACTTACGTATATAGAGGACTGATTGAGCTGGGTGACATCAGTATGTCATCGGCAGCCTGTGTATATCAGTCGCTGATGGGATTTGCACTTGTCATGATTGCAAACTGGCTTACAAAACGTTACAGCAGTGAGAATGCACTGTTCTGACAGAAAAGAGGACAAAATTATGGTAGGAAAACAGGAACGGCGTTATCAGAGAATGATCACGGTAGTTCTGGCACTGATTTCACTGATTATGGTGATTCCGCTGGTGCTTCTGGTGGTTGCATCGTTTACAAGCAACAATGAGATTGTGCTGCATGGATATTCTTTCTTCCCAAAAGAACTGAGTCTGGAAGCATACAGGTACATTTGGAACGAGAGGGCACAGGTTTTCCATGCATATGGAATCACCATTCTGGTAACCGCGATTGGAACAACGATTGGCGTGATGATGACACTTTTGTATGCGTATGTACTGGCACATGAGAAATTTCCTGGAAAAACATTTCTTGCATTTTATCTGTTTTTCACGATGCTGTTTAATGGTGGACTGGTACCGACCTATATTATGTATACCCGCTACCTGCACATGAAAAATACGATTCCGGCATTAATTATACCGGGTCTGCTGATGAGTGCTTTTAATGTGATTCTGACAAGAACGTATATTCAGTCAAATGTACCGGCGGCATTAAGTGAGGCTGCCAAAATTGATGGTGCAACAGAGTTTCAGGTATTCCGCAAAGTAGTTCTTCCTATGTGTAAACCGATCATTGCAACGGTCGGATTATTTGCCGGACTTGGTTATTGGAATGACTGGACAAATGGATTATACTATATTACAGATACTAATAAATTCAGCATTCAGCAGCTTTTGAATAATATGATTAAAAATATCGAATTTCTTTCCAAAAATGCGAACAGTAATATCAATCTGGCCAGCGTAGGAGGGGGAATCCCGCAGGAGACCGTGCGTATGGCAATCGCCATCGTCGGACTGCTTCCGATTCTGATCGTATTCCCATTCGTACAGAAATATTTTGTAAAAGGAATTTCTATTGGAGCTGTAAAAGGCTGAGAAAAAATTGGGGGAAAGCAAATGAAAATAAAAGAGATGGAAACAGAAAAACTGATTTCGCTTCTCTGCGGCGATCAGTTTATGAATACAAAAGCACTGCCGGAATACGATATTCCATCCCTGGAAATGAGCGATGGACCGATGGGGCTTCGCTATCAGAAAAAGGATAAGGATTCTCTTGGCATTAATCGAAGTGAACCGGCGACCTGTCTGCCGGCGGGAGTAGCAGTAGCGGCATCCTGGAACCCGGATGTAGCAGAGCAGGTAGGAACAATCATTGGATCAGAGGCGGCTGCGTACGGAGTGGATCTGGTGCTGGGACCGGCGGTTAATTTGGAACGGAATCCCCTCTGCGGAAGAAATGTGGAATATCTTTCCGAGGATCCGCTTCTTGCAGGAAGACTGGGAGGTGCCTATATCCGCGGCGTGCAGTCACAGCAGGTCGGCGCATGTATCAAGCACTTTGCTGCAAATAATCAGGAGACCGAACGGGAATATCTGAATGTAATCTGTGAGGAAGATGCCCTGCGGGATCTGTATTTAAAAGCATTTGAAATTGCAATCCGTGAGGGAAAACCGGCAGCGGTCATGACGAGCCTTTCGAAGATCAATGGAACATACTGTGCAGAAAATCGCTGGCTGTTCGATATTCTTCGAAAAGAATGGGGCTTTGACGGACTGGTCATGACGGACTGGTTCGGACTGGACGATCGGGTGAAATCGGCAGAGGCAGGACTGGATCTTGAAATGCCGGGAACGGATGGAAAAAGCACTGCTTATATGGTGGAGCAGTGGAAACAGGGCAGACTGGACGAACACGTGATCCGTGAGCGGGCAGAATGCATCATACGAAATGCGAGAAAGTGGAAGATTCCGAAAACGAAAAAGACAGAGGAAGAACGAGAGCTGATTTTAAAAGAAAATCATGAAAAAGTCTGCGCAGCAGCAGAAGAAGCCATTGTTCTGCTGAAAAATAAAGAGGATATTCTGCCGCTGCAGCAGGGCAGAAAGCTGGCGGTTATTGGAGAATATGCGAGAGAACCTCTGTTTCAGGCGGAGGGCTCCGGAAAAGTAGAAGGAGCAGGAAAAGAAGACGCCTGGGAATGTGCAGAAAAATGGAACGGAGCAGATAATACACCGTTTGCGATGGGATATCGCAGGAACAATGCGGGAAGTGAAGCGGAGCAGCAAAAACTCCGGGATGAGGCGGTGAAAACAGCAGCGGATGCAGATGCGGTTCTGTTTTTCCTTGCTATGGATTTTGGTTTTGAAGGAGAAGGAAATGACCGTGTGCAGTATGAACTGCCGGAATACCAGGTGGCTCTTTTAAAAGAAATTGCTGCAGTTAATTCGAATGTAATTGCGGTTGTGATGAACGGCGGAGCCGTTGCCATGCCGTGGGCCGACGAAGTAAAGGCAATTCTGGAATGCTTCTACGGCGGTCAGGGGATTGGAAGAGCGATTGTGAAAGTGATAAGCGGAGAGGTGAATCCGTCCGGACATATGCCTGTGTCAGTTCCGGCGTTCCGGGAACAGATTATCTCGGATGAAAATTTTGCAGAGCAGACGGAGCAGGTGACGTACCGCGAGGGTATGTTTATGGGCTACCGAGGATACGAGACGAAAAAAATTCCGGTGCAGTTTCCGTTTGGATTCGGACTTTCGTATACAACATTTGAAATTACGGAGTGCAGCGTGGAGCAGGAGAAAATCACAGATTGTGAGAAAACAGTTCTGCGTGGAAAAATTAAAAATACGGGCAACAGAAAAGGGGCTCAGGTCGTTCAGCTCTATGTGAAAAATCCAAGAGCATGGAAAGCAAGGCCAGCCAGGGAACTTCGCGATTTTCAGAAAATCATACTGGAGGCGGGAGAAGAAAAAGAGTTTGTATTTTCTATTTCACGTGAACTGTTTGAACTCTACGATGAACGCGTTGATGAGCGGACGGTACCGCAGGGAATGTATGGACTTGAGCTTGGATTTTCAGTACAGGATATCCGTGCAGCACAGAAGATCGAAGTAACACCGGTTTTTCCAGTACCAAAACAGATCCAGGGATGGGATAAAACGGAGCGTCTGCTGGAAACGAAGGCTGGGGAACAGATTTTTGAAGAGCTGTATCGTAAAATTACAGAAAAAGCAGGAGGAATCTTCGCGCAGCGTCTGAAAGAAGAGAAAAATGTAAGAGAAATGCTTCTTTCTCAGCCCATTCGTATCGTTCACCTGATGATCTGGAATGAGATGACAGATTCAGAATTAATTGCTATATTGGAAAAGGTAAATCAAGAACTGTATCATGACTACTGGGAAAAGATGCGGAGTTTGGAGAAAAAATGAAAACAATAGAAGAAATGAAATCCTTTCCGGCGGCAAGAAAAAATTACAGACCGGAAAAGGTAGAAAAACTGTCGGAAGAACAGATGAAATGGTTCCGGGATGCAAAGTTTGGCATGTTTATTCACTGGGGAGTATATTCGATGCTCGGAAAAGGGGAATGGGTGCTGATGAATGAGCATCTGGATGTGCGGAAGTATGAGACACTGAAGGATGACTTTCTTGCAGAAAATTTTGATGCGGAACAGTGGGCCAAAAATGCAAAGGCAGCGGGGATGAAGTACATGGTGCTGACAACACGCCACCACGATGGCTTTTGCCTGTTCGATTCGAAATGCAGTGATTTTACCGCAATGAAAGGAGCTGCACATCGGGATTTTGTTAAAGAATATGTGGAGGCGTGCCGGAAAGAAGGAATGAAAGTTGGCTTTTATTATTCTCCTCTCGACTGGCGCTTTCCAGGATATTTCATGCCGGATCTTTACTGGGAGAGTGCAGAGGCACTGAAAAAACAGTGCCATGATCAGCTGATGGAGCTGATGAGTAATTATGGAAAGATTGATCTGCTCTGGTTCGACGGTGAGTGGCTTGCACTTGGAGGAATGGACTGGAATGGAGAAAGAGGCTGGTACAGGAAAGATGACTGGCAGACCAGTGAATATATGAGGGTCAATTATTTCTGGGAGTCGGAGAAACTGATAAATGAAATTCGACAGCTGCAGCCGGATATTATGATCAATAACCGCGGCGGCTGGGAAGGCGATTTCCATGTGCGGGAACGCAGAATCGACGGGATGCGGACGGACAAGCCGTGGGACAGCAACGACTGTATTGCGGATTCCTGGGGCTATATTCCGGGCAGACCAGTGCTGCCGCTGCGCCAGCTGATTCAGAATCTGGTTTCAATCGCCGTGCGGGACGGCAATTATCTGCTGAATATCGGCCCGGACGGAACGGGAAAAATGGATGAGGAGCAGGTAGAACGCCTGCGCCAGGCCGGAGAATGGCTTTCGAAATACGGCGAAACGCTGTACGGCCTGCGCGGCGGCCCTGTGATTGCGGACCGCTGGGGCGGAACGACGTACCGCGACAATATTGTTTATGTGCATATTCTGGAATGGGAAAAAGATCAGATCACGTTTGAAATTCCGGGGAATACAATGGAAAAATGGGAAGTGATTTCCGGCGGAAAAGCAGAACTGACGGAAGAAAACGGAACCTTTTCGATCTCCGTCCCGATTCCGGAGCGCGACAGCATTGATACCATTCTGAAACTTACCTTTGCAGAACCGATTGTATGGGAAGGCTGCAAAGGACGGGAAAATGATGTGTATGGACTTGCGGACGGTCTGAAAGAAGAATAGAGGATACAAAAAAATGGATCGAGTATCTGACTTTAAAATCAGATGTTCGATCCGTTTTTTGCGTGTAAATCGTATCAATTACTTACTGTTCATTTTCATCCTTCGGCAGCCGCACGATCCGTACCTTGTCGACTCTCCGGTCTGCCATTTTCAGTACGGTTACGTCGAGGCCATCCGAGACGAAATGATCGCCTTCCTTTGGCACGCGCTCGAGGATCCCCATGATCCATCCGCTGACCGTAAAGACGTCAAATTCTTTGTCAATATCGAGCTCTTCATACACCTTGTCGATGCTTGCCGTTCCGGTCACGAGGTATTCGTTTTCGGAAACTTTCTGGATTTCCTGTACAACCGCATCATGCTCATCCCAGATTTCGCCGACGAGCTCTTCGAGGATATCTTCCATGGTGATGATACCGTCGGTGCCGCCGAATTCATCAATGATAATGGCAATATGCGATTTCTTCGCCTGCATTTTTTTCAGCAGCGGGCCGACCTTCGTATTCTCGGTTACAAAGAGCGCCGGGCGGATGATGCTGCTTAGCGGTTTGTTGGTGTGGTAAATGTGGTTGTGGAAATCCTTCTGATACACAATTCCCACAATGTGGTCGATATCATCATCATACACCGGCAGCCGGGAAAATCCGGTGTCGGAGAAAGTCTTAGCGATCTCGGATTTCGTCGCATCGAGCGGAATGCCGATGACGTTGACACGCGGAGTAAAAATCTCTGCGGCCTCCATCTCCATGAAGCCGATTGCATTCTGAATCAGATCGCCTTCCTGGTCGTCGATGTCGCCCTCCTGGGTCGCCTCCTCGACGATGGTCATCAGTTCCTCATCGGTGATGCCGTGGTTTTCCGAGGATTTGAAGATGCGGGAGAGCAGCTTCTTCCACTGGGAAAAGAGAAACGTCACCGGGGTCAGCACGATCATCAGAATGTGGAGAAACGGTGCGGAAAATTTGGCGATCGTCTCCGGGGATTCTTTTGCAATGCTTTTCGGGGAAACTTCGCCGAAGATCAGGACCACGATAGTGGTTACGATCGTGGAAACCGTCGCACCGGAGTCGCCGCCGAGAAGCTTGATAAAAAGCACCGTGGCAAGGGAGCTGAGTCCGATGTTGACGATGTTGTTGCCGACGAGAATCGTGGAGAGCAGCTTGTCAAAGTTCTCCAGCAACTTTAACACCAGTTCCGCCCGCTTGTCGCCTTTTTCTGCCATATTTTTCATGCGGATGCGGTTCAGCGAGGTGAAAGAAGTCTCCGTCGCCGAAAAGTAGGCTGAGAGCATGACGCAGATAAGAATGATGATGAGTGACACAATGTCGCTGTTCATTTGTTTTTCCTTTCTTAGGAAACCGGGACACGATGCAAAAAATGTACAAAAAGACATAACCTATCTTGAATCTGGCGGAATCAAAGATAGATTATGTCTCCGTTTATCAAATGATGAAAATAAAGCATCGTCGAGGCATACTGCCTGAGTCGTCCATGTTTCTGTAATCCTTTCGTTGATCAGTAATCCCTTTTATTGTACGGTATGTGGGAATAATTGTCAATAAGGCATGCGAAAATCACAGGAAATACGAAACAGCATTGTTGTAGCTGATATTTTCCACCATCTCTTTCAGAAAATCCAGGTTCGCCGGGTACTCCCCGTTTTCCACCCAGTTTCCGATTTGATTGCAGAGAATCCGGCGGAAATATTCGTGGCGTGGGAAAGAGAGGAAGCTGCGGGAGTCGGTCAGCATGCCGATGAAGGTGGAGAGCATGCCGATGCTGGAAAGCGTCGCAAGCTGGGATTCCATGCCGTATTTGTGATCGTTGAACCACCATGCGGTACCGAACTGCACTTTTGAGCGGATGCCAGGCGCAGCAAAGTTTCCGGCCATGCTTGCAAGCATCGGGTTGTCGCCCGGGTTCAGGGAGTAGAGCACGGTTTTCGGCAGTGCGTCATCCTCGTCCATATCGTTTAAGAAAGCACCGAGCATCGGGGCAAAGGCGAAATCGTTCATGCTGTCAAAGCCGGTATCGGCACCGAGCGCACGGAACATCCGCTTCGAGTTGTTGCGGAGTGCTTTGATATGAAGCTGCATGGCGATATTGTGCTTATGATACAGCCGTCCGAGGTTCGTCAGAAGGAAGCCCTTGTACATGCCGAGCTCTTTTTCAGTGAGAGCACCGCCGTTCATGCGTTTCTCAAATACGTCATTCGCCTCAGCAGCCGTGCATGGCACATAGAAGCAGCCCTCAAGGCTGTGGTCGCTGACAACGCAGCCGGCGGAGAGGAAGAAGTCGAGGCGGCAGGAGAGGGCATGCACCATATCCTCCGCGGATGCAATCGTCCTGCCGGCGGCAGCGGCAAGCTTTTCCACATATTCCGGGAAATCCGGCTTCTCGAGATGAACGGCGCGGTCCGGGCGGAAGGACGGCAGAACGCGGCAGGCAAAGTCTTCCTTATGTAATGCCAGATGGCAGTGCAGATCATCTACAGGATCGTCGGTGGTGCACAGATGCGACACATGCTGGTTCAGAATCAGATTGCGCACGGTAAAGTCCTTCGTCTGCAGTTTTGCATTCGCCTCATCCCAGATCTCCTTCGCTGTTGCGCGGGAGAGCGGTGTCGTGATGCCGAAATACCGCTGCAGCTCCAGATGTGTCCAGTGGTATAAAGGATTGCCGATCGCGTTCTCAATCGTCTCGGCAAACGCCAGATATTTGTCGTAATCATCGGCGTTTCCGGTGATCAGATCCTCCGAAAAGCCCATCGCACGCATGGCACGCCATTTATAATGATCCCCGCCGAGCCAGACGCGTGTCAGATTCTCCATCTGGCGGTCTTCGAGAATCTCCTGCGGATTCAGATGGTTGTGATAGTCAAAAATGGGCATTTTTTCAGTTGCCTCGTGGTACAGCGTTTTCGCCGTATCGGTCTGCAGCAGAAAGTCAGCGTCCATAAAAGGTTTCATATGGAAATACCTCCCTTTTAGAATTGAGCAGTCAGCGCAGCAAGCGTATCTGTCACAGCGCCAGGTCCCTGAAGCATCGAGACAAAAGCATTCAGCACACGGTCAGAAAGTCCGGCGGAAATCAGATCCACACCGAAAATCGAAGCATCGGAGAGCAGCGGAGCCAGAGTTTTGGAAAGGGTCTCGCGGTCAGCCGGTGCGCCGAGTTTCAGATCCTGCACATACGGGCGGACCGTGGCAAGCAGCGGATCCGGGCTCAGATCAAATGCATCGCCGTTGTCATCCACGCCCATCAGATACCGCAGCCATCCCGCAAATACAGCCGGAATTGCCTGAAGATCCGAGAGTGACAGCTCCGGAGAAGCAAGATACGATTTGATCGTCTCACCGAACCGGATCGACAGCTTCTGTGACGTATCGGTTGCAATTCGCTGCGGCGTATCCGGCATAAACGGGTTCGGGACGCGGATGTTCAGCACTTCATCGATAAACTGCTTCGGAGAGAGAATGCCAGGATCGGTGACAACCGGAAGTCCTTCCACATATCCGATGCGCTCCACGAGCTTTTTCAGCACCGGATTTTTCATCTCATCACTGATCAGTTCATAGTCCAGCAGGCAGCCGAACACAGCGAGTGCGGTATGCAGCGGGTTCAGGCAGGTGCAGACCTTCATGCGCTCTGTTTTGTTGACAGTTTCCCGGTCGGTAAAGATCCATCCGCTCTTTTCCATCGGCGGCCGTCCGTTCGGGAAATGATCTTCGACTACGAGGTACTGGCATTCCTCTGCATTGACGAACGGAGCAACGTAGGTGTGGCGGGAGGTGATAATCGGCTGTGCATTGGCGAGGCCGTCCTCCTCGAGCATCTTTTCGATGGAAGCATCCGGCCGCGGGGTGATCTTGTCGATCATGGTCCACGGGAAGCTGACTTTTTCCGGGTTCTGCAGATAGGAGAGGAAGCCTGGCTGTACCAGCTTGTTTTCTTCCCATGCAGAAGCGTAGGCTGTCAGGGCAAGGGAAAGTTTTTCGCCATTGTGGGAGCAGTTGTCGGTGCTGACCATCGCAACCGGTTTTTCGCCTGCAAGAAATCTTTCATATAAAAGAGAAGCAACTTTTCCCATATAGCTGGTAACGGAAGAAGGTCCGGCAGCAAAATCGGCAGCAACAGACGGCAGCAGTTCGCCCGCACCGTTTTTCATGGAATATCCCTTTTCGGTGATCGTAAACGTCGCCATCTGCAGGGAATCCTTGGTAAAGATTTCTTTTAACCGGGCAAAATCCGGAGAATACGCCGTATCGGCAGCCAGCGATTCTGCGATGCTTCCAACAACGGTTTTCTCGACAGAACCATCGGCTTTTAAGGTCACCAGAATGCTTAAATTATCGTGCGGCTGGTACATATCACGGATGATTTCTGTATCGAAGCCCTCTGCGACGATGACACCGCGGTCAAAGGTACCGTTGTTCAGCAGTTCCTGTGCTGTATTTGCCTGGAAGGCACGGAAAATATTTCCGGCTCCGAAATGCACCCAGCACGGAGATTCTTTCGTGCGGGTGATCATTGCTTCGCGGTCATAGGATGGAAGCGCATAGCCTGCGGCTTCCCACGCTTTTTGATCTGCCAGTCCGGCAGCTGTTAAGTTAAGAGACATCAGTAAAAACCTCCTTTAAATTCCACGTTTGTGACTCTTGTCAATAGCTTCCCAGAGTCCGTTTAAATAAGTCGCGCCGAGTGCGCGGTCATACAGTCCATAGCCCGGCATTGCCTTCTCGCCCCAGATCATACGTCCGTGGTCCGGGCGGATCAGGCCGTCAAAGCCGATGTCGTACAGCGCTTTCATGATCTCATACATATCGAAGCTGCCGTCAGAGGAAAGGTGTGCGGCCTCCTCGAAATCCTGCTGGCTGTGGAATTTCAGATTGCGGACGTGAGCGAAGTGGATGCGGCCCTTTAAGGAACGGATCATATCCGGCAGATCGTTCTCCAGGTTCGTTCCGTAGGAGCCCGAGCAGAAGGTCACGCCGTTGTGCGGGTCATCGACCATCTTCATCATGCGCAGAATGTTTTCTTTATTAATGATGATTCTCGGAAGACCGAAGATACTCCATGCCGGGTCGTCCGGGTGAATGGCCATTTTGATGTCGTACTCGTTGCAGACCGGCATGATGCGTTCGAGGAAGTATTTGAGGTTGGCAAACAGTTTCTCATCATCCACATCGCGGTAAGCGTCAAAGAGCTCTTTCACTTTTGCCATGCGCTCCGGCTCCCAGCCAGGAAGAATTGCGCCGTTTGCATCACCTGCGATAGATTCAAACATTTTTTCCGGAACAAGTGCGTCTACGGCGGACTGTTTGTAGGCAAGTACGGTCGAGCCGTCCGGACGGACGCGTGCGAGTTCTGTTCTGGTCCAGTCGAAGACCGGCATGAAGTTATAGCAGACAAGGTGAATATCTTCCTTGCCGAGGTGCTTTAACGTTTCAATATAATTATCGATGTACTGCTCACGGTCCGGGCTGCCGATTTTGATGGCGTCGTGGATGTTGACGCTCTCGATGCCGGAGATGTGAAGTCCAGAGGCCTCAACCTCTTCTTTTAACGCGTGAATCGCTTCGCGTGTCCACACCTCGCCCGGGGTAGTGTCGTACAGGGTTGTGATGACTCCGGTTACGCCCGGAATCTGGCGGATCTGCTCTAAGGTAACGGTATCAAATTTGGAACCATACCAGCGAAATGTCATTTCCATAAGAAAAACTCTCCTTTATTTTGTAATGTACTCTCGGAATCTTTCTGCACTTGCCTTTGCGGCTGATTTTCCGCCAGCTGCACCCGAATTTCATCAACGTACGCACCGCGTACGCCTCAGAAATTTGGGCACAACTGACAAAAAATCATCTCACAAAAACAAGCACAGAAAGATTCCGAGAGTACATTGTATTTTGCAAGTGGTGTTCTTTGCTTTTTATTGTATCGTTTTCAAAGAAAAAAGCCATGGCAAGAATTGTTGAGCACATTGCAAAAGTTGCGGCGGTTGGTAGGAAAAAGCAAAATCAGCCTACAGGTGTGATAAGTAATATCTTTCTGGTATGACTAACCAATAGGAAAAACCTATAAGCGATTCATCGAAATAACAATTACCAAAAGGCGTTTTAGGGGTTGCACATAGAAAAAATATGCATTATAATATGCCATGTAATCGAGAAACACATTAAACATATCGACTTAGTAGGAAAGGAGAACAGCAAATGAAAAAAACAGACAACAGACGAATGCAGGAGAACAGAATGATGGAGATGTGTTGTTGCTGTTGCTGCAGCTCCAATCAGAATAAAGAAAAATAAGAAACATTCGCAGGCAGAAAAAGCATAGCAGAAATTGCATGTGCGGGCAGGCCGGAACGAATGCCTGCTATTTTTTTAACCTTTTTTAAAAGAAATGCGAATGAACAACATAAGAATAGATAATAAACAGATGTAGAAAACGGAGGACAAAAACATGAGCGGATGCGGATGCAGCTTCACCCCAGTTGAAAATAAAGAAACCGAAGAAATCAAATACACCGATGCACTGGCAGAACAGTTTGCAGCAGAAGTCGGAGTAGACCCAAGACCAAATGAAACCCTTGTAGAGATCGATGAGCGCGGCGCTTTCATCCGTCAGCCAAATGCATTTATCCAGCCATTCGGCGATAAAGAAGGCGACCTGAAAGCAGAAGCAAACCGCTTCGGGATCTACTGGGCAACCGGATGCAACTGGTCCAACCGTCCGATCATCGTGCGGGAGCTTTTAGGACTGCAGGATGTGATCTCGGAGACGAGAGTTTCTCCATCCGGTGAGACAAACCGTTACGGACATGCATTCGGACAGTATCCGGATTTCAAGGATCCGGCGACAGGCGCTTACTTCTTAAGTGAGTTCTATAAAAGAGCAAACCCGGACTTCCAAGGAAGAGCAACGACACCGACTCTGGTGGATGTCAAAGAGAAAAAGGCTGTGAACAACGATTATCACCGCCTGACGAACTACCTCGAAGTGCAGTTCCGTCCATTCCAGCCAAAAGATGCGCCGGACCTGTACCCGAAAAAATTTCGGAAAGAGATCGATGAGTTTAACGACTGGCTCTTCCCGCATGTCAACAACGGCCATTACCGCATGGCATTCTGCCAGTCACCGGAAGCATACGATGAGGCATACGAAGATTTCTATGAATCCCTCGATAAGCTGGACAAACGGCTGGAGACGAACCGTTTCCTGTTCGGCGACTACATCACCGACAGCGATGTCCGCGCTTACGTCACTCTGATCCGTTGGGATGTCAGTTACTTCCACAACGTAGGACCGGTGAAGAAACCGATTCGTGATTACAAAAATATCTGGGGCTACTTAAAAGAACTGTATGCGATCCCGGCCTTCCGTCACGGAAGCGATCCGCAGGTGCTGGCACTTTCGAGACCTGGAAAGAAATTAGGCGAGGTTCTCTTCCGCGGATACAACGAACGAATCCTTGCAAAAGTAGATTTCGAGAAGCTGATGGCAGACGATGGATCGAGAAGAACACTCAGCAAAACACCGGACGAAGTATTCCTTCACCATCCGGAGGGAGAGACCTACGAGGATTACGCAGGAGAAATCTCAAAAACCATCTGGAACAGCCCGAAATGGGAAGACAGAAACCCGAAGAACGGCGTACTTTCCGTGGATGCATCGATTAATCCGCTGAAAGGACTTTTATAAGAAAAACAGAAGAATCCGGGGCACCTTGGTGGAACACTCTCAGGCAGCCGGGGCGCGGCCGGAACAGAAAAAAACGAGGAAATGAGGAGGATTTTATTATGAAAAAGACAAAGAAATTCTGGGCAGTATTGGCAGCAGCGGGCCTTTTGGCAGCAAGCTTTGCAGGATGCGGAAGCAATGCATCAGCAAATGCAGGAAGCAGCAGCGGTTCCGCAGCATCATCTTCCGCAGAAGGCAGCTCCGCATCGGATTCCGGTGAGAAAAAAGTGATCAAAGCTGTAACAAGCGGCACACTGGCACCGTACTTTTACGTAAATGATGACAACGAGCTGACCGGTGTCGATATCGATATCGTAAAAGAAGTGTTCAACCGCCTTCCGCAGTATGAACTGAAAATTGAGCAGGCAGATGCACTGCAGGGTGTGCTGAGCGGTCAGTACGACATCGCAGTCAACAACTATGGATATACCGATGAGAGAGCAGAATCCTACTACTTCTCTTTACCATATAAAACCAGCTTCAACGAATACATTCAGAGAACCGGCGATGAGCCGCTGACTTCTCTTACCGATCTGGCAGACCGCGGATACAAAATTGAGCTGAGTTCAGGAAGCCTTACCGCAAATGCACTGGAAAAATGGAATACAGACAACCCGGATCACCAGATCAATATCGTATATTCCAATGCAAACTTCCAGGTCCGCTACCAGCACATCGTAGATGGAACCGCTGATGTGGCAATCGACGACGGACCGATCATCGACAACCTGCTTCCGCAGTTCGGACTGGAAGGTCAGCTGGAAGCAAACGAGATCGACGAGGAGACCGAAGATTTCCTGTTCCCGCAGAACAATACCTACTTCCTGTTTGGAAAGAACGAAGAGGGCGCAGCACTCCGCGAGGATGTTGACAAAGCCTTAAAAGAGATGAAAGAAGACGGAACTCTTTCCAAGATCACAACCGAGTATCTCGGCGTGGACACCAGCCCGGACGAGAAATACTTTGATGAGACACCAAACTAGAATATCGTTTTCGAAATAAAAACAGAAGAGATTACAAAACAGACGGGAAGCGGATCGAGAACATCCGTTTCCCGATTCTAAAAGGAGCGAAAAACATGGCAGAAATTTACCGGGTAGAAAAGGGAAGCGAAGAGTGGAAATACAAAGCATATGATTACGTCAGAACCGATGCGTTCTGCTTGGGACAGAACATTCCGATTGAACTGGAATTCGGACAGGACGAGAGCAAAGATGATCTGCAGGCAATTCTGCTGACAGAAGATCACAAGCCGGTAGCCGGCTGCCGCATCGCATTTCCGGCGGAAAAGACAGGAAAAATCGAGCGTGTCTGTGTTGTCAGAGAAAAACAGAAAAGCGGATACGGCCGCGTACTGATCGAAGCCGCTGAGAAATGGCTGAAAGAATACGGTGTCGATCACATCGTCATCACGAGCCAGGACCGCGCCGCAGGCTTTTATGAGAAATTAGGCTACAAACTGAATCCGGACGCTGACCTGTCGGTATACGACCACCATGCACCGAAGAAAGACGAAGAGCCGAAAAAGCCGAAGAAAAATCTTGGCTTTACCTGTGTACTGGTAGAAAAATACGTGTAAGAGAGGAAAAAAATCATGGGAAAATTATTTGACGTTTCACTGGTATTTTCATCCATACCAGAATTGCTGACAAAGCTGCCGATCACGCTGGAACTGGCCGTGGTTTCTATGCTGATCGGACTGGGACTGGGACTTGTGATGGCGATCATCAAAATGAAAAAAATCAGAGTGCTGACGCAGATTACGAATCTTCTGATTTCACTGCTCCGCGGCACGCCGGTCATCGTACAGCTGTACGTTGCGTTCTTTGGTATTCCCATGATGTTCAAGGCAATCAACCAGCAGTTCGGAACGAATCTGGCGGTTGCCAATATTTCCGGTTTCGTCTATGCGATGATCGCTCTGGGACTGAACCAGTCGGGCTTTATGGCTGAGATTATCCGTTCGGCCCTGCAGTCCGTTGACCCGGGCCAGATCGAAGCAGCACATGCACTCGGCATGACGTATCCGCAGACACTGCGCCGCATCATTCTGCCGGAGGCCTTTGAGGTTGCGCTTCCGACCCTTGGAAACTCTTTTATCAGTATCATCAAAGGAACGTCTCTTGCTTTTACCTGCGCCGTTGTCGAGATTACCGCACAGGGCCAGATTATTGGAGGAAGAACGTATCGCTACTTTGAAGTTTACGTTTCACTGGCTATCATTTACTGGCTGGTAACGCTGGTGATCGAGCAGATTATCCGCGTAATTGAAAATAAAATCCGGATTCCGGACCAGGTAGAGCTGGCGTCCGCAAACGGGGAGGGTAAGAAAAATGATAAAAATTGATCATTTATCAAAAAAATATAACGACAACGTGGTGCTCGACGACATCAGCCTCGAGATCAGACAGGGCGATGTTGTGGGAATCATCGGTCCTTCCGGAACCGGAAAATCAACGCTTCTGCGCTGCGTCAACCGCCTTGAGACACCGGAGAAGGGAACGGTGACGATCGGGGACAAGGTGATCGGCCTTTCCGAGCGGAAACCGAAAGAGCTTCTGTATTTAAGACAGAACACAGGAATGGTGTTCCAGCGGTTCAATCTGTTTGAGAAGAAAACCGCACTGGAAAATGTGATGGAAGGCCTGATTGTTGTCAAGAAGATGAAAAAAGACGAGGCCAGAGCCATTGCATTAGAAGAACTGAAACTGGTCGGCATGGAGAAATGGGCAAACCATTATCCGAAACATATGTCCGGCGGACAGCAGCAGAGGGTGGCGCTCGCAAGAGCCCTCGCCATGAAACCGCAGATTCTGCTGCTGGACGAGCCGACCTCAGCCCTTGACCCGGAGCTGGTTGGAGAGGTTCTGGATGTTATTAAAAAAGTTGCGGCACAGGGATATACAATGCTTCTGGTTTCCCATGAGATGAACTTTATCCGCCATGTGTCGAACCGTGTGATCTTCCTTGATAAAGGACACGTAGTAGAAGACGGAACACCGAAAGAAGTATTCGAGCATCCGCAGAATCAGAGAACACGGGAGTTCTTCAGCAAGATGCATATTATGGCGCAGCCTGAGTATGTTATTTAAATTGCGGACACAGCCAAAGAGCAGGAGAAAAGATTATGATAGATGAGAAAAGAATTGCTGATTTTTTTGCGGAGCTGGTATCTATCGATTCGCCGTCCTTAGAGGAGCGCGAGATGGCGGACACCTTAAAAATAAAATTCGCCGAAATCGGGGTTACGCTTACAGAAGATCATACGCAGGAGCAGACCGGCTCCAATGCGGGCAATCTGTTCGCGCGCATTCCGGGCAGCCTTGCAGGAGCCCCGGTTCTCTTTGCGGCCCACATGGACACTGTTGAGCCTGCAAAAGGAAAAAAAGCCGTCTCCCATGAGGATGGAACCGTAACGAGCGACGGCACGACAGTTCTTGGCGCCGACGACCTCGCCGGTGTGACAGTCATCTATGAAGCTGTCCGCCACCTCATCGAGACCAAAACACCGCACCGCCCGATCGAAATTCTGATCTCGGTCGGTGAGGAGCTGTACTGCAAAGGCGCAAATGCCTTCGACTACAGCCAGGTGCAGGCAAAAGAAGCATACGTTCTGGATTTAAGCGGCGCGATCGGTGCAGCCGCCTACGCGGCACCGACACTCGTTTCCTTCGCGGCGAAAATCCAGGGAAAAGCCGCCCACGCCGGTTTCCACCCGGAGGACGGCATCAACAGCATCCAGGCGGCCGCCCACGCAATCGCACAGCTTCCGCAGGGCCACGTGGATGAAAGCACCACTGCCAACATCGGAAAAATCGGCGGCGGCTCCGGTACCAACATCGTTTCGGAAAGCTGCGTGATCGAAGGCGAAATTCGAAGCCTGAACCACGAGACGGCCATGGAGCTTCTGGAAACATATCACAGAACCTTCCAGCAGGAAGCAGAGAAGATTGGTGCGAAGCTGGTCTGGGAAGAAAAGTTGAATATCCATGCGTATGAGACGCCGCTGACAAGCGATGCCGCAAGGCATTACGAGAGCGCCGTTGCAGAAGAAGGCCTGACCGCTGCATTCGAAAAAACTTTCGGCGGCAGCGACAACAACGTCTTTGCACAGCACGGCATCGAAGGGCTTGTCATCGCAACCTCGATGAATCAGGTACACAGCTGCGCCGAGTACACAAAAATCCCGGAGATAGCCCAGGTGGCGCGGATTGTGGCCAATCTTGCCGCACCGCAGGAAGCCTGAACAGATCTTGGACGAAAAAACAGAATACGTAAAAAATCCCCAAAGCCCGCCGGCAGATGTGAAAACAAAAACCGGCGGGCTTTTCCTGTTTCCGGCACGGCTTGCCATGCAGAGAAAAATAGTCTATAATAGGGAAAAGCTTCCGGTGCATGCCGGAATTTAACACCAGTAGACAAGAAGTCCCCTGCTTCTAAAGCGGTGGGATGAATTGTTAAAAGAAACATAACGGCAGTGGCGGGCGGAGAAAAATCGGTATCCTCCACTGACATGAGGCAAGTCACAGTCGAACTATTTTCGGCATGTCAGACTCCGTGAAAATACCGACTGTGAGTTGAAACAAGAATAAAAGAGGAGAAACAATGATACAGACACCAATTCAGAAACTGGAATTTCCAAACGACAGAGGCGTCCGCCTGTACTGCAAGCGGGAGGATCTTCTTCCGTTTTCCTTAGGCGGAAACAAAGTCCGCATCGGACGTGCTTTTTTCCAGGATATGCAGGAGAAAAACAAAGACTGCATGATCATCTACGGAAACAGCAGATCCAACCTCTGCCGCGTGCTGGCCAATCTGTGCTGTGCCGAGAAAATTCCATGCTATATGATCTGTTCTTCTGAAGAAAACGAAGAACACCCGATCGAAACCAACAACAGCCGTCTGATGAAATGGCTCGGAGCCGAAGTCATTCCGTGCAGAAAAACAGAGATTGCGCAGACGGTCGAAAAGACCATGCAACGTCTGACGGAGCAGGGATATCAGCCGTATTATATTTTCGGCGACAAATTCGGAAACGGAAATGAAGGAACACCGGTGCAGGCTTATGTGGATGGCTACCGTGAGATTTTGGAGTGGGAGAGAGAACAGAACGTTTCCTTTTCTCATATCTTTGCAGCATCCGGGACCGGCTCCACGCAGAGTGGTCTGGTGAGCGGAAAACTGATCGAACAGGGAAGCGAGCAGATTATCGGTCTTTCTATTTCATCCCGTGAGTACGACCGCGCGATCCGCATTATGGAGAGCGGGATTTCGGACTATTTTCAGAAGAAGCATCTTTTGCTGCCGGAAGGATGGGAGCAGGAACTGCACCTGGAAATGGGATACCGCCAGGGCGGATACGGTCAGTACGATGAGCGTATTCTGCAGGTGATCCGGGAAGAGTTCTGCCGGAACGGACTTCCGCTGGATCCAACCTATACCGGAAAAGCATTCTGGGGAATGAAGCAGTATATCGAGGAACATGACCTGCAAAACTGTGATGTGCTTTTTATTCACACAGGAGGAACGCCGCTGTTCTATGACTGCATTCTGAACGATACCGATGGAGGAATGAAATGAAACGGATTTCAATTGTCATCCCATGCTACAATTCCGAAGCAACGATTCGGAAGGTTGTAGAGATGGTGATGGAAGAATTCAAAAAAATGGACGGATATGACTGTGAATTTGTCCTGGTAAACGATGGATCTCCAAAAGATGATACGTATGGAGAGATCAAAAAGCTGGGAGAACAGTATAAAAATGTCAAAGGAATCAATCTGCTGCGCAATTTTGGCCAGCATAATGCGCTGATGGCCGCACTCCACTACACGGAGGGAGATTTTATTCTTGGTATGGATGATGATATGCAGACACATCCATCGCAGATCAGCAAACTGATCCATAAAATGGAAGAAGGATATGATCTGGTTTACGGATATTATCCGAAACGAAAAAATTCCTTCCTGAAAAATATCACAAGTAAATTAAACGAAGTCTCATCACGGATTCTTCTCGGGCGCCCTAAAAATATTGTTTCCAGCAACTTCTGGATGATCACCCGTCAGATCAAGGAAGAAGTGGTCAAATACGACAGCTTTAATCCATATATTGATGGGATTTTTTACCGTACAACGCACAAAATCGGGAATGTGGAGGTGGAGCACTTCAAACGTGCGGTGGGAACCTCCAACTATACGTTAAAGAAGCTGATCAAATTATGGCTCGCCTACTGGAACTATTCGGTGATCCCCCTTCGGGTGTCTTCCGTACTCGGTGGAATTTCCGCAGCGGGCGGTTTTCTGGCAGCCATTATCATTGCAATCCGAAAGCTCATCGATCCGAATGTGATGGTTGGATGGTCCTCCACAATCTGTACGATTGTTGTTTTTTCCGGACTGATTTTGATGGTGCTCGGCATTATCGGAGAGTATCTCGGAAAAATGATTCTGATTCTGAACCGCACGCCGCAGTATATTGTGCGGGAAACCATTAACGTATCTGATGAGGAAGAAAAAAAGTGAAAAAAATCATGATTTTAGGTGCCAGTACTTACCAGGTGCCGCTGATACGGACTGCACGCAGAATGGGTCTTTACACGATCGTAGTGAGTATTCCCGGCGATTATCCGGGGTTTGCACTTGCAGATAAAATTTATGAACTGAATACGCGGGATAAAGAAGCGATTCTTGCGGCGGCGGAAAAAGAACAGATCGACGGAATCTGTACATCGGGAACCGATGTGGCCGTCAGCACAATCGGCTATGTCTGTGAAAAGATGCATCTGTCCGGCATTCCGTATGAGGCGGCGGAAATTCTGACCGATAAGGCAAAGATGAAAGACGCATTCCGGCAGGGCGGCGTTTCCGCGGCAGACGGGATGCGGGTAAGAAGCGCAGAGGAGGCACAAAAAGCCGCAGAACAGCTTGGATACCCGGTTGTCGTAAAACGGGTGGACAGTTCAGGAAGCCGCGGAATTACCGTGGTGGAGCATTCCGGACAGATCGAAGAAGCGTATGAAAATGCGAGAAACGGTTCGGCAAGAGATTATGTGCTGGTTGAAAAATTCCTCCGCGGAACGGAGATCGGCGTGGATGGATTTGTGCAGAACCACAAACTGGTCTTTCTGGCACCGCACACGAAATTTGTATACCGCGGTGCACACACGACCGTTCCGGTCGGCCACGCATTTCCGTATGGATGCAGCGGGGCACTGCGGAAAGAAATTGCCCGCCAGATGCAGCTGGCCGTCACCGCATCCGGTGCCGATCAGTGCTCCGTCAATGCGGATGTCTTTGTGGACGGAGAGAAGGTCTGGATCATTGAAATGGGCGGAAGAACCGGGGCAACCTGCATTCCGGAACTGATTTCAACGTATTACGGATTTGATTTTTATGAGCAGATGATCAAAAGCGCCCTCGGGGAAGAAACGGATTTTCAGCAGACGGAAAGCTGCCCGTGCATGGCAAAACTGCTGCTGAGTCCGGTAAGCGGAACCATCACACAAATCGACCGGGATCAGGTCGAACGTCTGCGTCAGGAAGGGCTGGAGCTTGTCCTGGATTATCCGGAGGGGCATGAAGTTTCTGCCATGGCAGATGGAACTGACCGGATCGGCCATGTGATTGTAAAGACGGACCGGGAAGCGGAACTGGATGAGCAGATGAAGCGGGTGTACCGCTGTATCTGGATTGATGGAAAAAATCTGGAGACAATCTGGGAAGAGAAAACAGCAAAATAAAAAACCCGGAATCTTTTCAAGACCTCAGAAGAGGAGCGAAAGGATTCCGGGTTTTGCGTTGCCAGGCATATCAATATCCGGTGGACCAATTTTGATTACACTGTTTTTACAGGCTTCATCATCATCCGATAGTAGACTGGAATCAGCAGTGCAATT
The DNA here is from genome assembly GCF_015557635.1 of Fusicatenibacter saccharivorans. GTDB lineage: Bacteria > Bacillota > Clostridia > Lachnospirales > Lachnospiraceae > Fusicatenibacter > Fusicatenibacter saccharivorans. The sequence goes on along the minus strand of NZ_JADNOP010000002.1, from coordinate 141,916 downwards.
GCACCGAACCAGGCAAGCGGGCTTGCGATGCAGACGGCAGTGTAGCCTAAGAAGCGTGACAGCCAGACGGTAGCAGCAAGACGCATCACAAGCTCGACCATGCATGCGGCAAACGGTGCGCGTCCGTTCTGCATACTCTGAATCGAGGTGCGGTAGACGGCGAGAAGGCCGAGCAGGAAGTAGAACGGCGCTTCGATCGTCAGGAATGCATCGGAGTAATGGTAAGAATCCGTGATTTCGCTCGAAAAGCTTGGTGAGCAAGTGCATCTGTCCCGCGAGGTCTGCTGCCGCCTCTTCCGGAAAATGACGGGAAAGACGGTGACGCAGTATCTCGAGGAATACCGTGCGTCCAAAAGCCTGCCGCTCGTCGAAAGCGGCTTTTTGCCACGAAAAATATGTTACATCTGTTTGATTGCCTGCAGCATTTCAAGATCCGAAGCAGTCACCTTGATATTGGAAACCATCGTTCGGCCGTCCGGTTTTTTCACCGTGACTTCGAGAATCGTTCCCTCCTCGATCTGCGAGGATGCGAGATCGCTCATGAATTTTACGAACTTCGGGTGGTTTTGGGCGAAACGGTCTCTCAGATTTTTTAATTCCATTAACTTTATTGGGTTAAATGCCATTCTTTTTTCTGTCCTTTCTATTCGAAACTTCTTTCGAAACATGAAAGTATTGTAACATGGAAAAGAAAAAATGCAAGCGGATAAAAAGAGAAAAGACAGAGATACTGGGAATAAGAGAAAAGATTCTCAATTAGAATGGGAGAAAAACGAATGAAAGCGAAGAAGTATCTGCTGTTTTTTCTTTTGGGCTACTGCATTTATATTGCCATCGAAGTCACCTACCGCGGTTACAGCTTCCGCCTGATGGGCATTGCCGGAGGACTGTCCCTTGCAGGAATCGGAATGCTGGAAGACGCCGGGCTGCGCCGCTTTCCGCTGGCGTTTCAGATGATGGTATCTGCGGTTCTGATCACGGCCATCGAACTGTATTCGGGAATGTTTTCCCTGCGGGTGCTGCATTACCGTATGTGGGACTATAGTACGCTGCCGTTTTCACTCTGTGAAGGATTAATCTGCCCGTGGTTTTTCGGGATCTGGTATCTGCTCTCGGCGGTTGGGATTTTTCTTACGGACTATGTGAGCTATTATATCTTCCACGAGGGGGCGCACCCGGTGTATCGAAAGAAGAAAAAGGGTTGTGCCGAAGGGGAGTTCGTTATAAAATAAGAAAAAACAACCCAGGCAGGAGGTCCTCATGGAAAACGAAAAAAATTATCTGGAATATCTCGCAGAATTGTACCCGACCATCGAAAAAGCAGCGACCGAAATCATCAATCTGCAGTCCGTTATCAACCTTCCCAAAGGCACGGAGCATTTCCTTTCGGATATTCATGGCGAATACGAAGCCTTTTCTCATGTACTCCGCAACGGTTCCGGTGCCGTGCGAAAGAAGATTGACGATGTCTTCGGCCACACGCTCGGCATTTCGGAAAAACGTGCGCTTGCAACCCTTATCTATTACCCGAGAGAGCGCCTGGAGATGGAGAAAAAGCAGCAGGAGGACATCGATGACTGGTACAAGGTCATGCTGTACCGCCTGATCGACGTCTGCAAAATCGTTTCTTCCAAATACACCCGCGCCAAAGTGCGGAAAGCCCTGCCGGCGGATTATGGCTATATCATCGAGGAGCTGATCACCGAAAAGCCGGAGGTACTCGATAAAGAAGCATACTACGAGGCGATCATCCAGACCATCCTCGAAATCGGCAGCGCCGAAAACTTCATCATCGCCGTGGCAGAGCTGATTCAGCGGCTCGTTGTCGATCATCTCCACATCATCGGCGACATCTTTGACCGCGGTCCGGAGCCGTATAAAATCATGGACTGCCTGATGAATTACCATTCCCTCGATATCCAGTGGGGTAACCACGATGTGCTCTGGATGGGCGCTGCGACCGGCCAGCCGGCGTGCGTGGCCAGCACGATCCGCATCTGCCTCCACTACGGCAATCTCGATGTGCTGGAGGACGGCTACGGCATCAATATGCTTCCGCTTGCCACCTTTGCTCTCGAGACGTACGGCGATGATCCGTGCGAATGCTTTGCCGCAAAAGGCGGCGAGGACAGCGGAAATTCCCAGCAGATGCTGGAGCGCCGCATGCACAAGGCCATCACCGTAATGCAGTTAAAGCTCGAGAACCGTCTGATCCGTGAGAACCCGGAGTACGGCATGGAAAACCGCCGTCTGCTGGAAAAGATCGATTACCAGAACGGAACGGTGACGATTGGGGAGAAAACGTATGCTCTGCGCGACAAGAGCTTTCCGACGATCGACCCGGCGCATCCGGACGAGCTGACAGAAAAAGAGGCAGAAGTGCTCGATAAGCTGATCTTCGCCTTCCGAAACAGCGAAAAACTGCAGGCGCACGTCGATTTCCTGCTCAAAAAAGGAAGCCTCTACCGCGTCTACAATGGAAATCTGCTGTACCACGGCTGCATGCCGATGAATGAGGACGGCACCTTAAAAGAGGTACAGGTCGACGGAAAGAAATACAAGGGAAAAGCACTGTACGATATCCTCGAGCACAACGTGCGCCGCGCATTTGTAAGCCGCGATCCGAAAAAACGGGAGCAGGGCCGCAATACGCTGTGGTATCTGTGGACCGCGCCGAATTCCCCGCTGTACGGCCGCGACAAGATGACAACATTTGAGCGGTATTTCCTCGCAGAAAAAGAGACCTGGACCGAGGTGAAAAACGCGTATTACCGCCTGATCGAGAAAGAGGAGACGGCGGACCGGATCTTACAGGAGTTCGGGCTCGCCGGTGAAAATGTACATATTATCAACGGCCACGTCCCGGTACACCAGAGTGCCGGTGAAAGCCCGGTCAAATGCGGCGGCAAGGTGCTGATCATCGACGGCGGCTTCTGCAGGGCGTACCACAAAGAAACCGGCATCGCGGGTTACACGCTGATTTACAACTCGTACGGCCTCAGCCTCACCGCGCACGAGCCGTTTGAATCGACGGAAAAAGCAATCCAGGAGGAGAAGGATATTGTCTCCCGCCAGGTGGCGGTGCGGTACAACATGAAGCGCCAGTTAGTCGGCGATACGGATCAGGGACGGCAGATCCGGCAGCGCATCCGTGAATTAAAGGAACTGATCGAGGCGTACCGCACGGCTCAGTTAAAAGAGCTTCTTTAAATCAAGGGTTTTCAACTGCGCCGGAAAATGGTATAATCAAAACAGTGTGCGCAGATGGAAACACTGTGCGCTGGAACAGATGGAAAGAAGGAAGAAACATATGAGGGCATGGATTGCCAGGATGACAGAAGATAACATAGATCAGAGCGCGATCGAAAAAGCAGGAGAGATTCTGAAAAACGGCGGTCTGGCGGCATTCCCGACCGAGACCGTATATGGTCTTGGCGGAAATGCGCTGGATGCCAAAGCTTCCGAGAAAATTTATGCGGCAAAGGGCCGTCCGTCGGACAACCCGCTGATCGTCCACATCGGAAGAATGGAGGACCTCGAAACCGTAGCGGCAAACGTGCCGGAGAGTGCACGCAAACTGGCAGCTGCATGCTGGCCGGGACCGCTGACGATGATTTTTGAGAAAACAAATGCCGTTCCGCTCGAGACGACGGGAGGCCTTACCTCCGTAGCCGTGCGCTATCCGAGCAACAAAGTGGCAAACGCACTGATCTTAGCCGGAGGCGGCTTCATCGCAGCGCCGAGCGCCAATACATCAGGCCGGCCGAGTCCGACGAAAGCCGAGCATGTGATCGAGGATCTTGGGGACAAAATTGACTGTATCATCGACGGAGGAGACGCCGAGATCGGCCTCGAATCCACTATCGTCGATTTTACAGAGGAGATTCCGACGATTCTCCGCCCGGGCTATTACAACAAAGAGATGCTGGAAAAAGTGCTTGGAACCGTGCGTGTCGATCCGGGAATCCTTGCGGAGGACAGCCATGTGCGTCCGAAGGCACCGGGCATGCGCTACAAACATTATGCGCCGAAGGCAGACCTTACGATTATCCAGGGCGAGATGGAACGGGTGATTCCGGAAATCAACCGCCTTGCCGCAGAACAGGAAAAGGCAGGAAAGAAAGTGGGCGTAATCTGCACCGATGAGACACGGGAGCAGTACACTACAGGAGATATCAAGAGCATCGGGCTGCGCGCCGAAGATGCGACGATCGCGCATCACCTGTTTGCGATTCTGCGCGACTTCGATGAGGACGGCGTGGAAGTGATTTATTCCGAGGCTTTCGACACCCCGCGTATGGGGCAGGCGATCATGAACCGCCTGTTAAAAGCCGCAGGCCACAAAGTAGCAGAGGTATAACAGTGAAACATTACAGCAGGATTTTATTTGTGGACGCGGACGATACCGCGCGCGCACCGATGGCGAAGGCGATTCTGCAGAGCAAAGAGCTTCCGTGGCCGATGGAAATTGGTTCCCGCGGGCTTGTCGTTCTGTTTCCGCAGCCGGTCAACCAGAAGGTAGAGGCAGTGCTTGCGCGCAACGGGCTTTCGGCCAAAGACCACACCACCACACCGCTTACCGCGGAGGACATCAACGACGACACGCTGCTTCTTGTGATGGAGGACAGTCAGAGGGAAAAGATCCGTGAGGACTTCCCGGATGCGCCCCATCTGCAGACGATCGCCGGATTTCTGCGGCTGGCAGGAGACATCCCCGCCCTTTACGGGGAACCGCTTACCGAATACGGAAAATGTTATGAAGCGCTGGAATTCCTGATTGAAGGTGTTCTTGCGCGGCTGAAAGAGGAGGAAGAACAATGATAGCTTTAGGATGTGACCACGGCGGATATGAGCTGATGCAGGAGGTAAAAGCATATCTGGATAAACAGGGACTGGAATATCAGGACTTCGGATGCTACAGCAACGAGGCAGTTGATTATCCGGTTTACGCCAGAAAAGTAGGCCATGCGATCCAGAACGGAACGTGTGATAAGGGAATCCTGATCTGCGGAACCGGAATCGGCATTTCTATCACGGCAAACAAAATGGAAGGAATCCGTGCAGCACTCTGCACCGACTGCTTCTGCGCAGAGGCAACCCGCCTGCACAACGATGCCAACGTACTGGCGATGGGAGGACGCGTTGTAGGCCCTGGCCTTGCAATCAAAATCGTAGAAACCTTCCTGAACACTCCATTTTCCGGAGAAGAGCGTCACGAACGCCGGATTCATTTGATTGAGCATGAAGGAGAAAATGAATAAATTTTAAACAAAACAAAGGAGAAGGGAAAATGGCAAGAACAGTCATCATGGATCACCCGCTGATCCAGCACAAAATCGGTATTATCAGAAAGAAAGACACAAGCTCCAAGGAGTTCCGCGAGATGATCAGCGAGATTGCAATGCTGATGTGCTACGAGGCAACCAGAGAGCTGCCGCTCACAGACGTTGAAATTGAAACCCCGATCTGCAAAACAACCGTAAAAGAGCTCGAAGGAAAGAAAATGGCAGTTGTGCCGATCCTCCGTGCCGGTCTTGGTATGGTAGAAGGTATGCTGGCTATGATTCCGGCAGCAAAAATCGGACACATCGGTCTGTACCGTGATCCGGAAACCCTGGCACCGGTTGAGTATTACTGTAAACTTCCGTCAGACATCGCAAGCCGTGAAGTATTTGTAACCGACCCGATGCTGGCAACCGGCGGTTCTGCAACGGCAGCCATCACCATGCTGAAAGAAAAAGGCGCAAAGAAGATCCACTTCATGTGCATCATCGCATCTCCGGAAGGAATCGAGAAAATGCATGAGGTTCACCCGGATGTCGATGTTTTCGTCGGAGCACTGGATGACCATCTGAACGAGCACGGCTACATTGTACCAGGCCTCGGCGATGCCGGAGACCGTATCTTCGGTACGAAATAAGAGCGGAAGCAAAGTACGTTAAGAAAACACAGGGGAAATGGGTATGAGCGATAAACGAGAGGATTATATTTCCTGGGATGAATATTTCATGGCAGTTGCCCAGCTTGCCGGTATGCGCTCGAAGGATCCGCACACACAGGTGGGAGCCTGCATTGTGAGCGAGGACAACAAGATTCTGTCCATGGGATACAACGGTTTCCCGAAAGGCTGCTCGGACGACGAGTTCCCGTGGGGAAAGACAAGTGAAAATCCGCTGGAAAACAAGTATCTTTACACAACGCACAGTGAACTGAACGCCATCCTGAATTACCGCGGCGGAAGCCTCGAGGGAGCCAAGCTGTATGTGACATTGTTCCCATGCAACGAGTGCTGCAAGGCGATTATCCAGGCGGGAATCAAAACGGTGATCTACGACTGCGACAAGTACGCGGACACCCCGTCCGTGATCGCATCGAAACGGATGATGAAGGCGTCCGGAGTCACTTTTCAGAAATACCACCGCACAGGGCGGGAAATTACCATGTCCCTGTAGCAGAAAAGATAATAGAAGGAGCGCGCCTGAACGAACAGAAAGTTCAGACGCGCTTCGTCTGTATACACGAAAAGACAAGAAACGGGAGGGCACCATGGAGAGCAATTTCGAATGGATTACGGCAAACGGGGATATCGGCATCCGCTTTTTCCACAGCATCGACGACGGCGGCTACAGCAACCCGCCGCACTGGCACAACGATCTGGAGATCATTTATCTTCTGGAAGGCCGTCTGAAAGTGCGTTTCGGTGACGGCGGCGAGCGGCAGATCGGGGCAGATGAACTTCTCGTCATCAACTCCGGCACGATCCACGCCGTGACAGCCTATCCGAATCAGGCCATCGTCCTGCAGGTTCCGTACGAGATGCTGCTGCAGTACATGGAGCATTACGATCAGCTTTACTTTGTTGTGGATGAAAGACCGGCCAGTGAGGCGGAAAAACAAAAACTCGCAGAATTCAAAGCAGTTCTCCGGGAGATGGACGAGGTGTACGGTGCGCAGAAAGAAGGGTATCAGTTAAAATTCGACAGCCTTCTTCTTGAAGCGCTGTACCGCTTACTGGTGGACTATGCGGTGCGGATCGGAAAAGAACACATTCCGCAGAATCAGAAGGCCGTACAGCAGATCCGCGAGGTCATGCGGTATATTGAGGAGCATTACGCCAAAAAGCTGACGGTGGCGCAGGTCGCGGAGCACTTTGGTTATACGCCGAATTATCTGTCGAAGCTTCTGAAACGGTACCTCGGTCTGACGGTCTACCAGTATCTGTATGAAATCCGGCTCGACCGGATCTGCCGCGACTTGCAGCATCCCGAGGCGCGGATCATGGAACTTCTGCCGAAACACGGCTGCGAAAACTACAAGTCGGTGTCGCGTCTGTTTAAGGAGCGGTACGGCTGCAGCATGAAGGAAATGCAGAAGCGGTATGAAAAGGAAAAAGGAGACCGCCCGATGGGCCAGTGGGTAAGAATCAAAAAAGCGGAAATGCCCTAATTTTCTGCCGAAAAAGGCACTAAACAAGAAGAAGAGAGCATGGTATAGTGGAAGCATGAAACAGCGGATTTTCAGTAAATGCCGCAAAACATGTGAAAAATGGAGTGTGGAAAATGAAAGCAAAACAGATTACAACGTACCATGTAAAAGGGGAAGCAAAAACCTGGGAAAAAGCGCTGGCACCGGAAGACGAGTCCAAGAGCGTAAAAATGATTGAGTCGAACGTCATCAACCTGTATCCGGACTTTGCGTTCCAGACCATCGAGGGCTTCGGCGGCGCCATGACCGAGAGCAGCGCATACCTGCTGTCCCGTATGGATGAGGAAACACAGAATCAGGCATTACAGGATATTTTCGGACCGGACGGCCTTCATGCAAGATTTGTCCGCGTGCCGATCGACAGCTGTGACTATTCCCTTGAGGAGTATCAGGCAGTCGCAGACCCGATCGCAGACCCGGATCTGGCAACCTTCTCGATCGACCGCGACCGCAAATATGTCCTTCCGATGCTGAAAAAAGCCATCGAAATCTCCGCAGAGCCGATCAGTGTTCTGATGAGCCCGTGGTCTCCGCCGTATCAGTGGAAAACTGCACCGAAGATCGCAAAGAATGATGCTGCTGTTTACGGTGCAATGGGAATGCCGGTTCCGGAAGAGATTCCGCAGAGAAACCACGGCGGCAGCCTGAAACCGGAGTATTACGGAAGCTGGGCAAAATACGTCGTAAAATATCTGCAGGCATACCTCGATGAGGGAATCCCGGTGACGATGCTGAGCCTGCAGAACGAGACCGTAGCGGCTACCACCTGGGACAGCTGCGTATGGACACCGGAAGAGTCCAAAACCTACCTGAAAGATTATCTGTATCCGGAGATGAAAAAAGCAGGCCTGACGGACAAGATCGGCATCTTCATCTGGGATCACAACAAAGAGCGTATGATCGAGCACGTTCTGACCGTCCTTGACGAGGAGACCATGGACATGGTAGCCGGTATCGCATTCCACTGGTATTCCGGCGACCACTTCGAGGCTGTTGAGCTGATGAAACAGAAATACCCGGACAAAACCTTCATGCTTTCCGAGTGCTGTGCCCTTCACATGCCGGGCAGAATCGGTTTTGGCGACGGTGGTTTCGGACCGGTGAACTTCCAGACACCAGAGTACGTCGATTACCTTGACGCCGCAGATTATGCACACGATATGATCGGAAACCTGAACGCCGGCATGAACCGCTGGATCGACTGGAACTTCCTCGTAGACAAAGACGGCGGCCCGCGCCACGTACCGATGGGATTCACCTCAGGTCTGATTGTAGATGATGATTTCCATTACCGCAAACCGATCATGTACCACTACATCGGCCACATTTCCAAATATATTGCTCCGGGTGCAAAACGCATCGGCTGGAGCAAATACGGAGCAAACCTGGATGTAACGGCCGCAGTCAATCCAGACGGAAGCTACGTTGTGATCCTGCTGAACCGCACAAAAGAGGATTCCGGCTGCTTCCTGCGTGTCAACGGACATATCATGCGTGTCGATCTTCCGGCAGAGACACTCAGCACGGTTGTAATCGAGAAATAAAAAGCAAAAATAAGAAAATGCCTTCTGTGCAGAATGGAAACAGTCTGCACAGAAGGCATTTTTGTAAGATACGATTTATTTTTGATCGGAATCGGAAGAATCTGAGTTTTTCTCTTCGGTCGAAGGCTTTGCCGGTGTATACGGCGCATCAACCGGAGACTCTTCCGTGGTCAGCTTTGTCAGCGCTTTGCGCAGCCGGTAGCCCGGAAAGTGGAAGACGTCGGCCTCGTCGATCTTCTTTTTCTGATATGGGATCGCCTGTCTCGTTTCCGGATCAATGTGATCCATGTGGAAGTAAAACGCATCGTCATCCGGCAGGTGATGTTTTTCAAGACGACGGTTGGCGAAGTTGCGGCAGACCGTGCAGATAATGGCACAGACCGGAACGGCGATGATCATGCCAAAGACACCCCAGAAGCCGCCGCCGATCAGAATCGAGATGATGATAAGGAAGCTGGACACGCCGGTCGTTTCGCCGAGGATTTTCGGTCCTAAGAAATTTCCGTCAAACTGCTGCAGGAGAACGACGAAAATCAGGAAATACAGTGCCTGCAGAGGGTCGATCAGAAGGATCAGCAGAAGACACGGAACGGCGCCGAGGAACGGGCCGAAAAACGGAATGATATTCGTCACACCGATGATTACGCTGACCAGCAGTGCGTACGGGGTGCCGATCAGGCTCGTCACAAGATAGCAGATGGCACCGATGATGATCGAATCGATGACTTTTCCAACGAGGAACCCGCTGAATTCCTGGTTCACATACTGGCAGTCGCGGATCACGGCATTTCCGTGATCCAGACCGAGCAGCGCGTAGACTGCTTTTTTCAGCTTGGCAATGTAGCTTTCCTTGTTGTACAGCATGTAGATCGCAACGATCGCGCCAAGCAGAATGTTTTTGAAAAACGTAACCATGTTGACGAGCTGTCCGGAGAGGTTCAGAAGGAACGTACGGAGCATCGGCATCAGGTCATTGGTCAGCCAGTTGGAAAGCTTTGCGGAGAACGTGGAGATGTACTGGTCTGCCGTCTGCTGCATCTCCGGGTAATTCGCCAGCACTTTTGTGGCAAAATCCTGAATGTTGTTTGCGTAGTTGGAGAAGTTGGAGACGATGTTTGCGATACTTGAAAACAGCTCCGGGATCAGGGTCGCAATGAGTCCGTACAGCGCGAAAAGCATGGCGACGTACGTCAGAAGAATCAAAAGCGCCCGCACAAGCTTTTTGCAGCGTACCGACTGTGTTTTTCTGTGCCGGGCAAAGAGTCTGGCGATGATCCGCTGTTCTATGAAGTTAATGATCGGGCTGATCACATAGGCAAGAATCAGGGCTGCAATCAGGGGGGAGAGAATGTTGAGGACATTGTGAAAGGCGGTCCGCACAGAAGTCTGGTGGAAGAGCAGGTAGTAAAAAATCATGGACGCTGCAAGTACCAGAAAGGCAGTAACGCCGGCCCGGACATATTTTCGGTAACGATCCAGTTTCATAAAAATGTAAATCCCCTTTCGAATTTTATTAACCTCTATTATACACATGCAATCCCCAAAATACAACCGCAACCACACTTGCGGTAGAAAAAGGAAACTGCTATACTGGAAAAGCAGATTTAGAAAAAGGAGATAACAAATTTGAAGATAAAAATGCCGCCAAGCGTAAATATGGTAATCGATTCCCTGCATGCGAAAGGCTTCGAGGCGTACGCGGTCGGAGGCTGTGTGCGCGATACGATTCTTGCGCGGGAGCCGGACGACTGGGATATTACAACCTCTGCTTCCCCACAGCAGGTAAAAGAAATTTTTGACCGCACCGTGGATACGGGACTGGAGCACGGAACGGTAACAGTTCTGGCCGGAAGCGGCGCGCACGAGGTCACGACGTACCGCATCGACGGAGAGTATGAGGACGGCCGCCATCCGAAAGAAGTGGTCTTTACCTCCAGCCTCGCCGAGGATCTGCGCCGCCGTGATTTTACGATCAATGCGATGGCATACAACAACGAAGAGGGGCTTGTGGATCTGTTCGATGGAATCAGGGATTTACAGCGCAAAGTCATCCGCTGTGTCGGAAATCCGACCGAGCGGTTCAGTGAGGATGCACTGCGGATCCTGCGTGCCCTCCGCTTTTCCGCACAGCTCGGCTTCAAACTCGATCCGGCAACACTGGATGCCATCATAGCACTCGCGCCGACGCTTGAAAAAATCAGCGCCGAGCGGATCCGTGTGGAACTGAATAAACTGCTGATCTCGAAGCGGCCGGAGTACATGGAGGCCGTCTATGAGGCGGGTATTACAAAAATTGTGCTGCCGGAGTTTGATGAACTGATGAAAACGCCGCAGAACAATCCGCACCACTGCTATAATGTCGGTGAGCACACGATTGCCGCTCTGCAGCACGTTCCGGCAGATCCGATTCTGCGCTGGACGATGCTGCTCCACGACATTGCAAAACCGGCGTGCCGCACAACGGATGAGGCCGGCATCGATCATTTTAAAGGCCACGCACCGGCGGGGGAGAAAATGGCGAAAGCGATTCTGCGCCGTCTGAAATTCGACAACGAAACCATCCGCCAGGTCGCAGCATTGATCCGCTGGCATGACTGCCGCATGGCTCCGGAGAAACCGGTGATCCGCCGTATTCTGAACAAACTCGGCCCGGAGCTGTTCGAAAAACTGATGATCGTGCAGGAAGCCGATACGATGGCCAAAAGCCTGTACCAGCGGGAGGAAACCCTGGAACGGATCGGGAAGGTAAGGGAGTGCGTCAGAGAAATTCTCGATAACGGCGACTGCTTTACGTTGAAAACGCTGGCCGTTTCCGGCAAAGATCTGATGGAACTCGGTGTCCCAAAAGGCCCGAAAATCGGCGAATGCCTGAACGCGGCGCTGGAAGAAGTGATGAAAGATCCGGCGAAGAATACAAAAGAATACCTGACAGAGTACGTAAAAACACTGCTGTAAAGCCAAAACGGCAAACAAGAGAGCCGGGGACAGAACAATCCGTCCCCGGCTCTCTTTTGTTTTTTGCTGGTTTTATGCGTTCAGATCACGCAGCAGATCCGCATACCAGCAGAACACATGGGCAATGCGGTACAGTTCACTCTCCTTGGAGACGGTGCGCCACAGCTCTTTATAGCTGTGCAGCCACCGTTCGAGATCTCCGGCGAGTGCAAAACAGTCTTCTTTCTCCGGCAGAGTGCCCTCGGAAAGAAGGGAAGCGCGCAGGAACGGCAGCAGGCGGTTCAGCACTTTCAGGCCGTCTGCGGCGAGCAGGTACGCATAGATCATCGGACGGTTCTCCGGGCGGACGGTGCCGGCTTTCTCGTACAGAACGGCGCAGAGCGCGTCGATCGAAGCATTTGCTGCATCCGCATCACCTTCCGCGCAGGAGCGGAGCAGTTCGGCAGCCTCTTCTTTGTCCTGATGCAGTTCGAGTGCTTCCTGTACCATAACGGCAGTGCGCCACGGATACGCATCCTGATGGCAGAGAAGATCGAGCACGGAAACGAGTTTTCCGGAAGCATCACCAAATTCCAGCACGGAAATCTGGCGGTTGATTTCCTCCTCCGGCAGAATGTCTGCATTCCAGGAGAACGCCGCGCCGTAGATCATGCCGATGCGGGAGAAGTCCGGGTGATTGATGTGGCCGTAATCGCCCCAGTCAGTGTTCAGAAGTCCCATCGCATGGCATTCGTGGCCGTAGCGCGCCATTCTGGAAATGTTTTCATACGCCTCATGATACTTGTTGATGAGCTGGTTCCATCCCTGTACGCCCGGGCATACATACAGATGCTCGGCACCGGAATTGGCAAGGCGGGTCAGACGCTCCGATGAAACATTTGACGCATAATCCCAGTGGAGGCAGATCAGGTTCTTCGGCAGGAGATGATAAACTTCCGGCTCCTGGCTGATGACATCACTCCAGAACATCGGCGTGCGGCCGGATTCAGTGATATAGTTGGCAAGCTCTGTCACAAACTCGGTGTAGATGACGGTGGTTCCCTTTTCCTCGGCGAGTGCGCGGGAAGCCCCTTTTCCAAGGTCAAACGTTTCATCCGCGCAGAGATTGAAATACTTCGAGGAGAAGAGCTGCATATATTCGGAAAGAATGTGTTTGGCAAGGGAGAGGCTCTCCGGGTTTGTGATATCGAGCGTATGGTGCGCCTGGCGGTCATAGAAGGAGAACGGAGCCGAAGCAGAGCCTTCCAGTTCACACAGATGTGCATACGATTTCGTGCAGAGCAGCTTGTACAGATGGCCGAAGCTTGCAAGCGACGGAACGAGATCAATGCCAAGTCCCTTGCAGTAGCGGTCCAGCTCGAGGATGTCCTCTGCAGTGAGCGGCGTATCGTCGCGCCACATCTCGGTCAGATCGTCGAAGAGATAGCTGTGCTCGATGTAGAGCTGAAGCTGATTGATTTTATAGAAGCTCAAGGTGTCGGCAAGCTGTTTCAGATAGGAAAGCGTCGGAACACGTCCGCGGGTCGCATCGTGGTAGAAGCCGCGGTTTTCCATGGCCGGTTTGTCGGAGATCAGGACGGTTGGAAGAACAGCACCTGCCTGGCGGATCATCTGACGGAGTGTCTGCACGCCGTAGAGAACGCCGCTTTCCAGAGATCCGCAGATCGTGATGTTTTTCGGTGTGACAGCGAGGGTATAAGCCTCACGGGATAATTCCGGAGAGGCAGTCAGATAGATCAGGTGTGATCCCACCGGCTGATGACGGCGGCAGATGGCAGGACGGAATCCCGTCTGTGTCTCAATCTCCTGCTGCAGAAGCTGTGCTGCAGAAAAAAGCTCAGCCGGGCTCTCGGAATCGAGAAAAATGCGGCTGTCATAGTGAATTGTAAAGGTGCCCTCTCCGTAGGAAAGGGAAGATGGCTGTGGTAAGAAAATCATAAAAACCCTCCTTAAAATAAAATGATTTTAGAGAACCCCATAACAGGTGTTTTTCATCCTGTCAAGTTTGGAATATTTTACCATGCGGTGAAATTAAAAACAATAAAATAAGAGAAAAAGAAAACACTTTCAACATTGCTTTTGGGATGAAAGAAAAAACAGAAACCAGTATGCATGGCACAGGGCGGATACGCATACATTGAATCGTGACCCCAAAAACGATCACAACAGGGAAAGGAGTCAGGCTCTTGTATGATTATGGATTGAGTGTGCTGTCCCATTACGGTCTTACGGCTTCCGGCACAATGCGGGTGCGGGGCGCTTTATTGTGCCACACCGAACAGGGGGATAAGCTGATCAGCGAGTTCGGGACGGCGGCGGAAAAACTGGAGCAGCGGTATCTTCTACAGTGCCGCATCACGGAGTCGGGGCTCCTGCGGTGCGATCAGATTCTGCGGAACGAAGAGGGAGCGCTTGCAACGCGCGGGGACGACGGAGGAACGTACATTGTGCGGAACTGGTACCCGGGCCGGGAATGTGAGACGGGAAACAGTGAGGATCTTATCCGCGCCTCGGACGCGCTGGCGCGGCTACATACGGCAGCTCATCTGCCGGTGAAAATGGAATACCGGAGGAAATCCATCGTGGAGGAGTGCATCCGCCACAATGTGGAAATTCGAAAGATCCGAAAGTATTTGCAGACAAAAAAGAAGAAAAATGAGTTCGAAAAACTGCTGCTGGCAAGCGCCGGTCCGTATCTGGAACAGGGAGAGCGGGCGGCCGCGGAAATGAAAGCTTCTTCCTATGAAAAACTGCGGCAGCGGGCGGACGAAGAAGGCGCCGTCTGCCACGGGGAATTCAGCCAGCACAATATTCTGCTGGAAAACGGCAGAGGCGAAACGGCGGTCAATTTCGACAAGTGGAACTTCGATCTCCAGGTGGCAGATCTTGGCTATTTTATGCGGAAAATTCTGGAAAAACACGGCTGGAGCGAGCGCGCGGCAGAACGGATTTTAAACGCCTACAGCGCCAGACGGCCGCTCGATGAGGGGGAAATCGAGACACTCCGCCTCTATCTTTCCTATCCGTGGAAATACTGGAAACTGGCAAACCGCTACTACGGAAGCAGAAAATCGTGGATATCCGGGCGGAATACGGAGAAACTAAAAACACTCAATGCGCAGCAGGCAGACTGGCTGCGGTTTGTTAAGGGATCCTTCTTTTAACCGTGCGGTGGAAAAGAGTCTGTTTTGGGCAGAAATCGCCATAAAACCGCTGGTATGGGGGACTTTTTTCTTGACAAGAGAGACGCATTAGTATATAAATATATACAGCTACGCGAAAAAGCCGGTCAACGTAACAGACTGATCATCCGGAAGAAAAACAGCCGGCAGGGCAGGTCGTGTGTATCAGCGGGCCCGCGTACCATGTAAAAAACAAATGTAAGATACAGGAGGAGTAAAACTCATGAACAAAACAGAATTAGTTGCAGCTATGGCTGAGCAGACAAATTTATCCAAAAAAGATGCAGAGGCTGCTTTAAAAGCATTTATCGATGTAGTATCTGAAGAATTAAAGAAAGGTGAGAAAGTTCAGCTGGTAGGCTTTGGTACCTTCGAAGTATCCGAAAGAGCAGCAAGAGAAGGAAGAAATCCGCAGACTGGCGAGACCATGGAAATCAAAGCTTCCAAAACTCCGAAATTCAAAGCAGGAAAAGCTTTAAAGGACATGATGAACTAAGTAAAAATCTATGCGCTTAGATAAATTTTTAAAAGTATCAAGACTGATCAAGCGGCGTACCGTAGCCAATGAAGCCTGTGATGCAGGCCGTGTCCTCGTCAACGACAGACCGGCAAAAGCATCCGCACAGGTCAAGGCAGGAGATGTACTGGAAATTCAGTTCGGAAGTAAATCCGTCAGGGTAGAAGTGCTGAATGTGCAGGAAACCGTGAAAAAAGAAGAAGCACAGGAGCTTTACCGCTACTTATAAGAAGTGCGGCAGGATTCATGTGCAGCGAATAAAAAGAGAAAACCTTCATATAATGGGTGTATAGACCATTGTATGGAGGTTTTTTGCATGGGGGAGATGAACGAACAGGCGCACCGCCTTTTACTGGAACAGCGGAAAACACTTTCTCTTGGCGGCGTGCAGGATGTGAAAAGCTTTGATGAGAACGAAGTTCTGCTCGTGACCGTCTGCGGTGTTCTTACCATCCGCGGAAAAGAGCTGCATGTGGGCCGCCTGGAGCTGGAAAAGGGAGAGGCGGATATCGAAGGCAGCATCGACAGCCTGGTCTATACGGAACATGGGCCGCTGCAGAAGAAGGGGTCTGCGCTTGCGCGGCTGTTCCGGTAAAAATGAGTGCGTATGTCACCCGGGAGCTGATTCTGTTCGCTTGTTCCATCTGGCAGGGGGCAGTCCTGGGGTTCTGGTACGATCTGATTAAGACAGCGCGGAAACTGATCCGCCACAGCCATGCGGCGGTATCTGCAGAGGACCTCTGCTACTGGATTGCGGCAGCGCTGTATCTGTTTGTACGGATTTACGGAGAGAACAGCGGCGTTCTCCGCGGGTATCTGTTTGGCGGCATCCTTGGGGGCGCTGCATTGTACCACGCATCGTTTGGACGCTTTCTTCCGGAACTTCTGGCAAAGGGAATCAAAAAAGCAGGGCGAATCCTCGCTTTTCCAGGAAAATGGCTGGTAAAAAGTATGAAAAAACGGAGAAAAAGGTTGAAATTTCATGGGAAGAACGGTAAGATGTAACTACACATGTAAGAACAAAAGAAACAAGTCTGCGGACGAAAAACAACAGATAGTTTGGCTGCAGACGGTTGGAAAATAGAAAGCAAGGGTAAAGAAAAGAATGAAAGAAAGGGAAGAAAAGAATTCTGGCCGAAAGAAAAAAGTCAGAAAGAAGAGCCGTACAACAGAGTTCTCAATTACCGTAGTCCTGTGCTGCCTGGTTGCAGTCCTTACCGTAAAGGGAATCAGCCTTCAGCAGAAGGTCAATGCAAATGCATCCCGTCTTTCCAGTCTGGACAGCCAGATTGAAGAGGAGAAGCAGCGCACCGATGATATTACCGCCTTGAAAGAATACATGCAAACCGATGAGTACATAGAAAAAACGGCAAGAGAAAAACTTGGCATGGTAAAGGATAATGAGATTTTATTTAAAGAATCCCAGTCGAAATAAACAAAACAGATAAAGAAAGGGCATGATTTCGCAGTCCCCTTTGAAGTCCAGAACAAAGAGAGGAGGAGCGGAACATGCCGGAGTGGATCATTGCCATGTTCCTGATCGGCGCATTGCTGTCAGCAGGGGACATGGCTAAAATTTTTTTGGAAGCCAGAAGAAGCCGCCGGGAAGCGGCCGTCTATGACAATCATCCGCAGAAACTGCAGATGGAGCACTACGCCGATTCGTTCCGCGTTCTGGCAGAGAGCTTTTATCAGATGCCGTCAAAAAGTGTGATGCCGGAGATGGGCCGGGTGGACAAGATTCTGGAAAAAGAACAGCAGGAAGTCTGCAGCCGCTGTGCGAAGGCGTCGTGGTGCTGGGAGCAGTACGGAAACCTGACGCGCGAGCGGTGCCAGGAACTTCTTCAGACAATCGCCGACGGGGATGAGGACGAGATCAGCCGTGCAAAAGGCGAATGGAACGCCTCCTGCCTGAACGGCTCCCGCTTTCTGGAACTGTTCTGGAACCGCTACCAGCAGGAACGCCAGACGGCGCTCTGGTCGGGGCGTGTGGCGGAGAGCCGCCGCGTGGTGGCAGAACAGTTAAGTGAAGTCGCCGGGATTATGGACCGCGCCGCGTGTGATCTGTACAGCCTCAACAGTCTGCCGGACGAGCTCTCGGAAAAAATCTGCCGCCAGATGAAGAAAAACGGGGCTTTCGTCCAGAAAATCTGGCTCCAGGAGCGGCCGAAAGAGCATTTACAGATCTATATGACGGTCAAAGCGGGCCGTCACTGCCGGATCACGCTTCGCCAGACGGCGGAACTGATCGGTTCCCTGTGCGGAATCCCGATGGTTGCGGTACGCGACGGGGCACAGGTCTTAAGCGGAGAATACCAGACGGTGCTGTTTCAGGAGGATGTGAAATTCCAGGTTCTCTACGGTGTGGGACGCATCACCAAGGAGCAGGAGAGTATCTCCGGGGACAATTACAGTGTGCTCTGCGAAAACGGCCAGTTTGTCCTCTGCCTGTCGGACGGCATGGGTTCCGGGATCGAGGCAAACAGGGAGAGCGAGACGGTGGTGGAGCTGTTTGAACAGTTCCTGCGCGCCGGATTCCCGCGGATCATGGCGGCACGGATGATCAATTCGATGCTTCTGCTGCAGCCAAAGGAAGGGATGTTTTCCACGTTTGATGTTGCTTCGATTAATCTCTACACAGGCGTCTGCAGCTTTTTGAAAGGAGGTGCATCGCCGACGTTCCTTAGGCGGGATACGTGGGTGGAGGTTGTGGAGTCGACCAGTCTTGCCGCAGGTCTCGTTTCCCAGACGGATTTTGATACCACAACGAAAAAGCTGTACGACGGTGATTACCTTGTGATGATGACGGACGGAGTGCTGGACGCGCTGCCCGGGGACAGGACGGAGCAGATGAAGCAGCTTCTTCTCGAAGTGAAAAACAGCGAGCCGCGGGAATTTGCCCGGGAGCTTTTGGAACGCGTGCTGCGCCTCGGCGGCTGCCGCGCACGGGATGATATGACGGTTCTGGTCGCCAGAATCTGGAAAAAATAGGAGTAAAAACGAAGGATGCGAGAGAAAGTAAGAGCCTTTATGGAACAGTATCATATGGTAACGGCAGGCGAACGCGTGCTGCTCGGCCTCTCCGGCGGCGCGGATTCCGTCTGCCTGTTTCATCTGCTGCGGGAACTGCAGGAGCCGCTTGGCTTTTCGCTGCTGGCTGTCCACGTCAACCATAACCTGCGCGGCGCGGAAGCCGGGCGGGATGCGGCATTTGCAGAAAATCTGTGCCGGGAATATGATGTTCCGTTCTATCTCTATTCCTGTCCCGTGGAGAAGATCGCAAAAGAAAATCATCTCTCGACGGAGGAGGCTGGACGCGCGGCGCGGCAGGAAGTTTTTGCAGCGTGCGCAAAGGAGCAGAGGGCAGTGAAAATTGCGCTCGCCCATCACCAGGATGACGTTGCGGAGACGATGCTGCATCACCTGGCACGGGGAACGTCGCTGGCCGGACTTGCCTCCTTACGCCCCGTGCGGGGGAATGTGATCCGTCCGCTTCTCTGCATCGGACGAAAAGAGATCCGGCAGGAACTGGAAAGCCGGAAGTGTTCCTGGTGTGAGGACAGCACGAATGCAGAGGATGCTTACACGAGGAACGGAATCCGCCACCATGTGCTGCCGTATCTGACCGAAGAGGTCAATCCGCGTGCCGCCGCGCATATGGCACAGACATCGCTGGACCTGCTGGAAACGGAGGAATATCTGGAGCGGCAGACGGATCAGCTGATGGAGCGGTATGCATCCGCAGAGAAAAATGCGGTTGTGCTGCGTGATGCGGTGAGCAGCGAAGCGCCTCTTCTGCAGCGCTACGTGATCCGGCGCGTTCTGGAACAGCTGGCGGGAAAACGGAAGGATCTTACCAGGGAGCATCTGGAATCTGTGCGGGAACTTTTTGAAAAGCAGGTCGGAAAAAGTGTCTGCCTGCCGTATGGAATCACCGCCGTGCGCGGATACGAGACGCTCCGCCTGGAAAAGCAGGGAGTGCATTTAAAAGAAGAACGGAAAAGGAAAAGCGGCGAAGAAGTTCCAATTCCGGTTCCGGCCGGGTGGGAAGAGGAAAAAAGTCTCGCATTTGCAGAAAATCCAGTCACGATTGTGAAAAAAACATCGGTTTTTCCCGAAAGAATTGAAGAAAAAAAGTATACGAAATGCTTTGACTGTGATAAAATAAAAGACGGTCTTGTCCTCCGCACGAGAAGAAGCGGAGATTATCTGAGAGTAACCGCAAAAGGCGGGAAAAAGAAACTAAAAGATTATATGATTGATGCCAAGATACCGAAAGAGGAGCGGGATTCCATTCTGCTGCTCGCCGACGGACCGGAGATCTGGTGGGTCGTGGGGTATCGCAGAGGAGAGAGCGGCCGTGTCGGGGAAGATGCGAAAGCAGTTCTGCAGATACAGATTGGCGTTGGTAAGGAGGAAAACAGATGAAAGAGACAATCAGAGTATTATTAAGCGAAGAAGAAGTAGACAGACGAATTAAAGAAGTAGCAGACCAGATCAACTGTGATTACGCAGGAAAAGAAGTGCACCTGATCTGCGTTTTAAAAGGCGGCGTATTCTTTATGTGCGAGCTGGCAAAACGCATCACAGTGCCGGTAAGCCTTGACTTTATGTCCGTATCAAGTTACGGCGATGACACCAAGTCCAGCGGAGTTGTCCGTATTGTAAAAGACCTGGATCAGCCGCTGGAAGGAAAAGACGTTCTGATCGTGGAGGATATCATCGATTCCGGAAGAACGCTTTACTATCTGATCGACATCCTGAAAAAGAGAAATCCGAAATCCGTACACCTGTGTACTCTGCTCGACAAGCCGGAGCGCAGAGTGTGCGATGTCAAAGTAGATTATACCTGCTTTGATATCCCGGACGAGTTCGTCGTAGGCTACGGTCTGGATTACGCACAGAAATATCGGAATCTTCCATACATCGGAGTAGTGGAGTTTCACGAAGACGAGGAGTAAAAAGAAAATATGAACAGACAGCGCAGTGGATTTGGACTCTACGCGGCGTTTATGGTGATTATAGTGCTTGCCATGTTCTATATCACCGGAAAAATCAGCGCAGGCAGCAGCCCAAGTCAGCAGAAATTTGAAACCGCCGTAAAAGACGGCAAAGTGACATCCGCGCAGATTGTCCAGAACAAAGAAGTGCCGACCGGCTCCGTCGTGGTACAGGAGCAGGGCGGTGACAGTTATACGGTCAATGTGACCGACGTAAACGCAGCTATCAGCCTTCTGGAGGATGCTGATGTAACGTACACCGTGCAGAATGTCCAGAGAGACAGCATTTTCATGACATCCGTCCTGCCGGCCCTGCTGCTCGGCATGATCCTTCTTTTCGGCATGTCGATGATGAACCGCTCCATGGGCGGCGGTGGAGGCGGCGGAAACAAAATGATGAATTTTGGAAAAAGCAACGCCCATATGTCCACCGACAAAGACAAAAAAGTCCTGTTCCGCGATGTTGCGGGCTTAAAAGAGGAAAAAGAAGACCTTGTTGAGGTGGTCGATTTCCTGAAAGCACCGGAGAAATATACACAGGTCGGTGCGAGAATCCCGAAAGGAGTTCTTCTTGTGGGCCCTCCTGGAACCGGTAAAACCCTTCTGGCGAAAGCTGTTGCAGGAGAGGCAGGCGTGCCGTTCTTCAGCATTTCCGGATCGGATTTCGTGGAAATGTTCGTCGGCGTCGGCGCTTCCCGTGTCCGCGACCTGTTTGAGGAAGGAAAAAAACATGCGCCGTGCATCATCTTCATCGATGAGATCGACGCCGTGGCAAGACGAAGAGGCACCGGCATGGGCGGCGGCCACGATGAGAGAGAGCAGACCTTAAACCAGCTTCTCGTTGAGATGGATGGTTTCGGCGTCAATGAGGGCATCATCGTGATGGCAGCGACGAACCGTGTCGATATCCTGGATCCGGCGATTCTCCGTCCGGGCCGTTTTGACCGCCGCGTGGTTGTAGGACCGCCGGATGTCATGGGCCGTGAGGAAATCCTGAAAGTCCATGCAAAGAACAAACCGCTGGCCGAGGATGTGGATCTGAAACAGATCGCGCAGACGACCGCAGGCTTCACCGGCGCAGAGCTGGAGAACCTGCTGAACGAGGCAGCGATTATGGCGGCAAAGGACCGCAGAAGATTTGTGCGCCAGTCCGATATCAAGTCTGCTTTCATCAAAGTGGGCATCGGTGCGGAGAAGCGCAGTAAAGTCATTTCGGATAAAGAAAAACGGATCACCGCATACCATGAGACAGGCCATGCAATCCTGTTCCATATGCTGCCGGATATGGAGGCGGTCTATACGATCTCCATTATCCCGACCGGTCCTGGCGCAGCGGGCTACACGATGCCGCAGCCGGAGAACGATGATATGTTCCAGACGAGAGGCAAAATGATGCAGTACATCACCGTATGCCTCGGCGGCCGTGTGGCAGAGGAGCTGATCTTCGACGATATCACAACGGGCGCATCCCAGGATATCAAACAGGCGACGGCTACCGCGCGTTCCATGATTACGAAGTACGGTATGTCTGAGAACCTTGGTCTTGTCGCTTACGATTCCGACTCGGATGAGGTCTTCATCGGCCGCGACTGGGGCCATACGAAGAGCTACAGCGAGAATGTAGCCGCAGCCATCGACGAGGAAGTCCGCCAGATGATCGAGAAATGCCACGATCAGGCGAAACAGATTATTCTGGAGCATTCCTATGTGCTGCATGAGTGTGCAAAGCAGCTGATGGAAAAAGAGAAGCTGAGCCGTGCTGAATTCGAAGCCATTTTTGAGCAGGAAGCACAGATGACAGGAACAGCACCGGAAGTTTCTGGAGAAATCTGATATCTTTTTATTTGCAATAGAAAACCTGCAGAGAACAAAAAAAGTTTTTTGCAGGTTTTTTTCTGCGATTTTACGGGCGTTTGTGCAAATTAAAACAGAAAATCCGAAACGCCGGAAAAATTCATCGTTATTTTGAATAAGAATCAAATGAAAAAAAATCGCGATTTGTGCAGACTTTTCGAGGGACGTATGGTACTATAATAACTGTAAAAACCCCCCAATACATTATATAGTTTTTGCTACACCCCATAAGAGAAATACCTTCTCCAAAAGAGCCAGCGTACCCCGCTGGCTCTTTTACTGTATAAAAATCCAATAAACACAATCGTTACATGTGTTCAGAAAAAGGTTGTATTACATGGCGGTGTGGGGTAAAATATAAGGAATGAATGATTGAGAAAGACAGAGGCGTTAGTTCATGGATAAAACAAGAATGCAGCAGTATATGTCACAGATGCGGGCGATGTTCAACAAGCATGCGCTCTACAGTGATGAATCCCCGCAGTATCAGATTCCGTTTGAGCCGAACCCGGGCGACACGGTGAAGATCCGGTTCCGTACCCTGAAAAATAATGTAGATGCGGTTTATTTCATCAGCGGTTCCACCCGTGCACAGATGCAGGTCGGTTTGGTCCGGAACGGTTTTGATTATTACGAGATCGAGATTCCGGTCGGAAATGAGCCGATCCGCTATTTTTTTGAGATTCAGGCAGGCCGCGTGGTCTGTTATTACAACAAGCTCGGTGTCACAAGAGAGCTTCAGGAGATGTACTCTTTCGGCATTATCCCGGGCTTCCATACGCCGGACTGGGCGAAGGGCGCTGTCATGTATCAGATTTTTGTGGACCGCTTCTGCAACGGAGATCCGTCCAACGATGTGCTGACGGGAGAGTACAGCTATATCGGTGAGCAGGTCAACAAGGTGGATGACTGGAACCGCTTCCCGGAGCAGATGGATGTCCGCAATTTCTACGGCGGCGATCTGCAGGGCGTCATTGACAAGATGGATTATCTGCAGGATCTCGGTGTGCAGGTCATTTATCTGAATCCGGTGTTTGTTTCGCCGTCGAACCATAAGTATGATATTCAGGATTATGACTATATTGATCCGCATTTCGGAAAGATTGTCTCCGACGAAGGCGATCTGCTCTGGCCGGGCGACAAGGACAATACGCGGGCAACGCGGTATATTGACCGTGTGACGAACAGGGCGAACCTGGAGGCGAGCAATGAACTGTTTATCCACCTGGTGGAGGAGGCGCACAAGCGCGGCATGAAGGTGATTCTGGACGGCGTTTTCAACCACTGTGGTTCGTTTAACAAGTGGCTGGACCGCGAGCGGATTTACGAGGCCGGAAAGGGCTATGAGCCGGGCGCGTATGTGGCACAGGACAGTCCGTATCACACGTTTTTTAAGTTTTATAACGAGCATAACTGGCCGTACAATGAGTTTTATGACGGCTGGTGGGGCCATGATACGCTGCCGAAGTTGAACTACGAGGGTTCGGAGAAGCTGATGGAGGATATTATGCGCATCGGCGCGAAGTGGGTTTCTCCGCCGTTTAATGCGGACGGCTGGCGGCTGGATGTGGCCGCTGACTTAGGACACAGCCCGGAGTTTAACCACAAGTTCTGGAAGGAGTTCCGGCGCGTTGTGAAGGAGGCGAATCCGGAGGCGATTATTCTGGCGGAGCACTACGGCGATGCGATGAGCTGGCTGCAGGGCGACGAGTGGGATACGGTGATGAACTATGATGCGTTTATGGAGCCGGTTTCCTGGTTCCTCACGGGTATGGAGAAGCACAGTGATGAGTTTAACCAGGGGCTTCTCGGAAACAGTGAGAGTTTTATCGGGGCGATGACGTATCATATGCCGGCGTTTTATGCGCCTTCGCTGTATACGGCGATGAATGAGCTGGATAATCATGATCATTCGCGGTTCCTCACGAGAACGAATCATCGTGTGGGGCGTGTGGCGAATGTTGGGCCGTATGCGGCTGCGGAGAATACGAATAAGGCGGTGCTGCGCGAGGCGGTTGTGATTCAGATGACGTGGCCGGGGGCGCCGACGCTGTATTATGGGGATGAGGCCGGCCAGGTTGGGTTTACGGATCCGGATAACCGGCGGACGTATCCCTGGGGACAGGAGGATCAGGAGCTGATCCGATTCTATAAAGAAATGATTGCGGTGCATCGGAGATTTCCGGTGCTGGCGATGGGATCGCTGAAATTTTTGTACCATGATTATAATGTGCTTTCTTATGGACGGTTTAATCAGGAGGAGCAGGTGATTGTGGTGATTAATAACCGGAATGAGAGGGTGCATGTGGAGATTCCGGTGTGGCTTACCGGGATTAACCGGAGTTCGGTGGCGAAGCTGACGCAGGTGTTTGCAACGGATGCAGTGGGATTTTCTTCGGAGGAGAAAGAAATCGAGGCACCGGCGGGCATACTGGAGATGGATTTGCTGCCGTTATCGGGAGTGGTACTGCATAGATGCGAGGAGTGACGGACGCCTCGCCGCCGCATCACGCAAGACTGAACGGGCGGCGGCGAGGCTGGTAGTGGGGACGGGAGGTTGAAAAATAGAAATGGAAAAAGAGCTCCGATTCGTATGAATCAGAGCTCTTAATCGTGCCGCAAACCGGGATCGAACCGGTACGGGTATCACTACCCACGGGATTTTAAGTCCCGGGCGTCTGCCAGTTCCGCCACTGCGGCATATGGACGGAGATGGATTCGAACCATCGAAGCAATTTGCAGCAGATTTACAGTCTGTCCCCTTTGGCCACTCGGGAATCCGTCCATGTATTTTATTTTGTGTCAGAATGACTTCCGACATTGAATGATTATACTGGATGTGGAGGGAAAATGCAAGGGTTTTTTTGAAAAAAATAGAAAAAAGTTGAAAGGGGGGAGCAGGTCGGGTATAATATCAAATATATGGGCTTCTATATTGAGTAAAAATGGAGGATATAGGGTAAGTATGATTAAGATTAAGGATTATGTCCGGGTGGGGTCGCTGGAGGAGGCGTATGAGCTGAATCAGAAGAGAAGCGCCTGTATCCTGGGCGGGATGCTCTGGACGAAGATGGGGCAGAGGCAGGTGCAGACGGCGATTGATTTGTCCGGGCTGGGACTGGATCAGATTGAAGAGTCCGAGGAGGAGTTTTCGATTGGATGTATGGTGACGCTGCGGCAGATGGAGGAGCATGAGGGGCTGAATGCTTATACCGACGGTGCGGCACGGGAGAGTGTGCGGAGTATTGTCGGGGTGCAGTTCCGGAATCTGGCTACGGTGGGAGGCAGTATTTTCGGCAGATTTGGATTTTCGGATGTGCTGACGCTGTTTCTGGCGCTGGATACGGAGGTGGAGCTGGTTCATGCGGGACGGATGCCGCTGGCGGAGTTTGCCTGTTCAAAGAGAGACAGGGATGTGCTGGTGAGGCTGATTGTGAAGAAGCATGAGGGTGTTACGGTTTATCAGAGTCATCGAAATTCCAGAACGGATTTCCCGGTGCTGACGTGTGCGGTGCGGGTGGAAGACGGAAAAGGATGTGCGGTGCTTGGGGCAAGACCGGCAAAGGCGGCACGTGTAGAGCTTCCGGCGGAGCTGGCGGAAAAGCTGGCGGCTGGAAAGGCATCTGCGGAGGAGCTGAAGGCGGCGGCTTCGGAGATTTCTGATCAGTTTACATATGGCAGTAATATGCGCGGAAGTGCAGAGTATCGTCATCATCTGGGACGGGTGCTGCTGCGCAGATGTATGGAAGAAATTCAGAAGAAGGAGGAGCAGTGATGAAGATTTCGATGATCTTAAATGGAAAGAAGACGGAAGCGGAAATTGATGCAGACATGCTCCTGATCGATTTTGTGAGAAGCCAGGGATGCTACAGTGTGAAGCGCGGCTGTGAGACGTCGAACTGCGGGCTGTGTACGGTTTTTCTGGAGGGAAAACCGGTGCTGTCGTGTTCGGTGCTTGCGGCGCGGGCGAATGGATGTAAGGTGGATACGCTGGAAGGCCTGCAGGAGGAAGCAGAAGAATTTGGTTCCTTTATTGCCGGACAGGGCGCCGAGCAGTGCGGGTTCTGCAATCCGGGGATGATTATGAATGCGATTGCGCTGTTCCGGGAAAATCCGGATCCGAGTGAGGAAGAAATTAAAGAATATCTGGCGGGAAATCTCTGCCGCTGTTCCGGATATGAAGGACAGCTTCGGGGAATTTTGAATTTCCTTGCCTGGAAAAAGCAGCAGGGAGGTGCGTCATGAGCAGAGAAAATCATATCTATGAACCGGACTGGTCGGGAAGAACCGATCAGCTCTGCAGTGTGAATAAACCGGTGATCAAAAAGGATGCCCTCGCGCTGGTAACCGGAAAGCCGGTTTATGTAGATGATCTGGCGCCGAAGGATTGTCTGATTGTCAAGGTACTGCGGAGTCCGCATGCCAATGCAATCGTAAAATCCGTGAAAAAGACGGCAGCAGAGCGTGTTCCGGGCATTGAGGCGATTTATACCTGGGAGGATGTGCCGAAACAGCGTTTTACAATGGCAGGACAGACCTACCCGGAACCAAGCCCGTATGACCGTCTGATCCTCGATCAGCATGTGCGCTACGTGGGAGATCCGGTGGCGATTATTGCCGGAAAAGATGAAAAATGCGTGGACCGTGCGCGGAAGCTCCTGAAAGTAGAGTACGAAGTGCTTCCGGCCATTCTGGATTTTCATCAGTCCAAGGATAATGAACTGCTGGTGCATCCGGAGGAAAGCTGGAAATCGCTCTGTCCGGTCGGTGCGGACAATCAGAGAAATCTCTGTGCAAGTGCAGAAGATCACAACGGAGATGTGGAAGCCGTGCTCGCAGAGTGCGATGAGGTCGTAGAGCATACGTATCATGTACGCGCAGCCCAGCAGGCGATGATGGAGACGTTCCGGACATACTGCTTTATGGATACCTACGGACGGCTGAATGTGCTGAGCTCGACCCAGATCGTTTACCATGCGCGCCGCATTCTGTCCAATGCACTCGGCATTCCGAAATCGAAGATCCGTGTTTCCAAGCCGAGAATCGGCGGCGGATTCGGAGCGAAGCAGACGGTGGTTGCCGAAATTTTCCCGGCGTTTGTAACCTGGAAAACCGGAAAACCGTCGAAAATGATCTTTACGAGAGAAGAGTCCCAGACAGCATCCACACCGCGCCATGAGATGGAAGTAACGATCCGCCTCGGTGCGATGAAGGACGGAAGAATCCGTGCGATCGATCTGTATACACTTTCCAACACGGGTGCATACGGCGAGCATGGACCGACAACGGTCGGCCTTTCCGGCCACAAATCGATTCCGATGTATGGATCTCTTGAGGCTTACCGGTTTGCGTATGATGTTGTGTATTCCAACGTAATGTCAGCCGGTGCTTACCGCGGATACGGTGCGACGCAGGGTATCTTTGCCGTAGAATCTGCTGTCAGTGAGATGGCAGCGCGTCTTGGCATCGATCCGATCCGGATCCGGGAGCAGAACATGGTCCGTGAGGGACAGTTCATGCCGGCTTACTATGGCGAAACGGCAAACAGCTGTGCGCTTGACCAGTGCGTGGAGCGTGCGAAAGAGATGATCGGCTGGGATGAGAAATATCCGTGCCGTGATATGGGAAATGGAAAGGTGCGCAGCGTCGGCATTGCGATGGCGATGCAGGGCTCCTGTATTTCCAATCTCGATGTCGGATCGGCAACGATCAAAGTCAACGACGACGGCGGCTATACGATGCTGATTGCAGCGGCCGATATGGGAACCGGCTGCGATACGATTCTGTCCCAGATGGCGGCAGAGTGTCTGGAGTGTGATGTGGATGACATTACTGTTGTCGGCGCAGATACCGATACGTCCCCGTATGACTCCGGTTCCTATGCATCGAGTACGACGTATATTACCGGAAAAGCGGTGGAAAAAGCCTGCATGACGCTTCGGAAACGAATCTGTGCCCTGGCGGCAGAGCGGATGAACGTGCCGGAAGATGAGACAGAATTTACCGGTACCGGCGTCGTGCATGAAAAGAGCGGAAGCAGCATGACGATGGAAGAAATCGCAACAGCGGCCATGTGCAATAACGGCATCGCGCTGGAAGCGACGGAAAGCAACTGCTCTCCGGTATCGCCGCCGCCTTATATGGCTGGTGCGGTCGAGATCGAGCTGGATAAAGAGACCGGCGAGGTCAGGATTCTCGATTATGCCGCCGTTGTCGACTGCGGAACCGTCATCAACCCGAACCTTGCGCGCGTACAGGTCGAGGGCGGTCTGGTGCAGGGCATCGGCATGACGCTGTTTGAAAATATCCAGTACACGGACAAGGGTCAGATGATCAATAATTCGTTTATGCAGTATAAAGTGCCGACCCGCCTCGATATGGGCAAGCTGCGCGTCGAGTTTCGGAGCAGCTACGAGCCGACCGGTCCGTTCGGTGCAAAATCGATCGGCGAGATCGTCATCAACACACCGGCTCCGGCGCTGGCACATGCAATCTACAATGCGACGGGTCTGTGGTTCCGCGAACTGCCGATCACGAGCGAGCAGATTGCAATGGGAATTGCGGAAAAAGAATGCGAGTAACGATACTTTATCTGGCAGCCGGGAACAGCAGACGGTTCGGGGAAAATAAGCTGCTCTATCCGCTGGATGGAAAGGCGGTGTACCGCCATCTGCTGGACCGGCTGGCCCAAATTGCCGGAAGGCATGAGAACTGGGAACTGCTGGTTGTGACGCAGTATGAAAGAATTCTGGAGGAGCTTGCGCTGCTGGTAAAAGCCGGGCGTCTGCAGACGGTGTTTTCGCCGGACAGCGAAAAAGGAATTTCCTATACAATCCGCGCGGGAATCGAGGCGGCGGAGAAGCAAAATGCCGATGCCTGTGCGTGTTTTGTGGCGGATCAGCCATACCTGAAGGAAGAGACGGCGGAGCGCTTTCTGGAATCCATGGAGAGGCAGAAGGCTCCACTTGGCTGCGTTTTCTGCGGCGGCGAGAGCGGCAATCCGGCGTGGTTCTCAAAACCTTATTTTTCAGAACTAAAAGAACTTTCCGGCGACTGCGGCGGAAAAAAGGTGCTGAAACGGCACTGGGAATCGGTAATTCTGTTCCGGGTCGAAGCCGCGTGGGAATTAAAGGATCTGGACCGGAAAGAGGATCTCTGATGCAGAGACACCGGCGGCTGCCATGAATAAAATTTGAGACAGTGCGAAATTTGATGGATTTGGACTTGCATTTCCAGTGAGAAGTAAGTACAATGGGTATAATAAAAATTCGGGAGGCTTCAAAAAATGCAGTTATTGGAAGACAGAATCCGCAAAGACGGAAAAGTACGCGAGGGAAATGTCCTGAAGGTGGACAGCTTTTTAAATCATCAGATGGACGTCAATCTGTTCCGGGAAATCGGAAAAGAGTTTCAGCGTCGTTTTGCGGGAGAGGAGATCACGAAAATCCTGACCATCGAGGCATCTGGAATCGGAATTGCCTGTGTTGTGGCTGAAATTTTTAATGTTCCGGTTGTGTTTGCAAAGAAAACACAGACCAAAAATATCGCCGGCGATGTTTATACCACAAAAGTAGAATCTTTCACCCATGGAAGAGTTTATGATATCATTGTTTCCAAAGAATTTCTGGGAAAAGGAGACAAAGTTCTCCTGATCGATGATTTCCTGGCAAATGGAAAAGCGCTGGAAGGACTGGCAACCCTGGTACAGGATTCCGGTGCAGAGCTCGTAGGAGCAGGCGTTGTCATCGAAAAAGGGTTCCAGATCGGAGGAAAACTGCTGCGTGACCGCGGCATTCATCTGGAATCTCTTGCCATCGTCGATGGTATGGATGATAAAACCGGGGAAATTACCTTCCGGAAACAGTAAGGAGGCGTCAAAATGGCAAATCTGATTGCAAGAATTGCCGTTCTTCTGGTTCTGGCGGCCGCAGGAATGGTGCTGGCCGACAGAAAAGAAAAAATTGATCTCAGTGTGTCACTGCTGCTGTTTCTGGCGGCAGTCAATGTGACCTCTTTTTTCAGCCTGAAAGATAACAGGATTGTAGTTGTTATGATTCTGACGGTATATTTTCTGTTGTATGCAGGCGCAAAAGAGCTTCTGCGGAGACGGGCAGAGAAAAAAAGAAAATGAATGCAAACCGAACATCCGGCTGCGAGCACCCATGCAAAAGTGCCGGTCGGATGTTTTTGAATTTTCCTGTAAATTCAAAAAGCCCTCCGGGCAGGATCGCACTGCGGCAGAGGGGGAATTATGTCGCTGAAGCGACCCGTCGCCGGCGGAGAATCCTGAAAATTACCAAAATAAGGAGAACCGATATGAGACTGCTGCTGGCAGAAGATGAAAAAGAGATGGCGCACGCGCTGGAAGCAGTGTTTACACATAACCATTATTCTGTAGATGTTGTTTATAATGGAATTGATGCTGCGGACTGGGCAGAGAGCGGAAACTATGACGGCATGATCCTGGATATTATGATGCCGGGAAAAAGCGGGCTGGAGGTCTTAAGCGAGTGGACGGAGAGCATTCATCACCAGATTGAGCGTCTGAACAGTCTTGTAACACAGCTTCTGACGCTTGCAAAAATGGAGGAAGGTGGCGGAAAACTGGAGCTGAAAACATGGAATGCGTCAGAAACCATCATGGATGCCGTAACGTCATTTGAAGCCCATGCGGTTACGAAACAGATCGCGCTGCAGAGCGATATTGCAGAAGAACTCCATATGGAAGGGGATGCCGCAAGAATCCACCAGCTCGTTTCTCTTCTTGTGGATAACGCCGTTAAATACACTCCGGAGGGTGGAAAAATCCACATTTTCTGTCGAAAAAACGGCAAAAAAGCAGAATTTTCGGTGCAGAATACCTGCGATATCCTGTCGGAAGGTGATTTCAACCGCCTCTTTGACCGCTTCTATCGTGCGGATGCGTCGCGGGCCAGGGAAAGCGGCGGCTATGGAATCGGCCTTTCCGTGGCTGCTGCAATTGTAAAGGCACATAAGGGAAAAATCACCGCAGAGCGGACACAAGATGGCATCTGTTTTAAAGCAGTCTTTCCGGCAAAAGGATGAAAGAAACACAATTCCGGAAAAATGGAAAAAATGACAGCAGAGCAGGAGAGGAAGACACACAAAAAAGCAGAAATCGAAAGCTTTCAAGAGAGAAAAAACAAAACAAAAGAAAACAAAAGGAGGAATATATGATGTTTGATTGTGGTTTACAGAATATTTTCCGGCTGAAAAACGGACAGTCCCGTTCCATCAACTGGGAAAACCGGAACGGAGAAAAAGGAAAAGGCGGCATGGCATCCAGCGATCTTGGTCCGTCCAGAAAAGGTTCCCCGTGCATCCCGAAAATAGAAGCAGGAGAGACCGTAACACTTGGTGAGATCCAGGGAGAAGGCATCATTCAGCACATCTGGATCACCGTCACAGACCGTACCAGTGAACGCAACCGTTATGTTCTGCGGGATCTTGTTCTGCGCATGTACTGGGACGATGAAGAATTCCCATCCGTTGAATGCCCGCTTGGCGATTTCTTCTGCTGCGGTTTCGGTGTTTCCTATCAGGTAAATTCCGTCCCGATTGCTGTCAATCCGACCCGTGGTTTCAACAGCTATTTCCCGATGCCGTTCCGTAAAAACGCCCGTATTACCATTGAAAATCAGTGTGATGAGCCGATTCCGGCCTTCTTTTATCAGATCGACTATTGCCTGACAACGGTTCCGGAGGATGCTGCCTATTTCCATGCCCAGTGGCGTCGTCAGCGCATCACGGAAAAGGCAAAAGACTACGTTGTCCTCGACAACATCAAAGGGAAAGGCCAGTACGTTGGAACTTATCTTGCACTGACCAGCCTCGAACGCTACTGGTACGGAGAAGGTGAGATGAAATTCTACATCGATGGAGACAAGGATTATCCAACCATCTGCGGAACCGGAACAGAAGATTACTTCGGCGGTGCCTGGAGCTTTGCAACACAGCAAAATGGCCAAACTGTTGAAAATCAGTACTGCACTCCGTATCTTGGATATCCTTACTACTCTACCCACGATACCTTCCTTCATAATGATTACCACAATGATGATCAGATGCCACAGCGCAGCTTCTACCGCTGGCACCTTCTTGATCCTATCCTTTTTGAGAAGGATCTTAAGGTAACCCTTCAGCAGATTGGCGTCAGTCATGGAGGTCTCTTTGAACGTCAGGATGATGTCGCTACCACAGCTTACTGGTACCAGACGCATCCTCATGTACCATTCGCGCCACTCATGTCCAGAAAAGAGCGCTGGCCAAGATGATTTTTGACGCTTTTCCTATTTTATATGTTTCATGACTTTACATATCGGCTACAAGAGTCCGTTCCGAACAAATCCGTTTCCAACGAATTTGTCCGGAAACGGGCTCTTTCTTTTTTATATGGTATTCAAAAAGCGATCTGGATTACAGAGGTTCGTCTTTTCACAAACCTTTCACATTTTCCGTCCATTCTTTAAGGTTCCTTTAAAGTTTCCTCATTATACTTAAAAATGTAAAAAACATTTCCGGAAGTAAATCAAACGAAAGGATCAATCGATTATGATGCAAAGCCAACAGATTCCCATGACCTTCCAACGGTATGAAACAAAATACATGCTTTCCCCGATCATGGCTCGCAAGCTTCGCAAGAGCCTTCCGGGTCATCTGCAGATGGATGAATACGGCCTTGATACCATCTGCAGCCTCTATTACGATACCCCGGATCACCAGCTCATCCGCCGTTCGCTGGAAAAACCCGTCTACAAAGAAAAACTGCGACTCCGCAGTTATGGTCCGGCCAAAGAGACCAGCCCCATATACGTAGAACTAAAGAAAAAATATGAAGGAATCGTCTACAAACGCCGCGAGCGCATGATATTATCAGAAGCGGTTCCCTATCTTGCAGGAAAATCAGAACCAGGCTTCGACAGCCAGATTCTCCACGAAATCACTTGGTTTCGCAACTACTACCGGGGGCTTGTTCCCGCTATGTACATCGCCTACGACCGCATCGCCTGCTTCGGCACGGAAGACAGGAACTTTCGTGTTACCTTCGACACCAATATCCGATGGCGTACCGACAATCTGTGTCTTGACGGTCCAACGGAAGGAACCAGGCTTTTAGAACCAGGCTGGTATCTCATGGAGGTGAAAACACCAGGTGCTGTGCCCCTATGGTTCAGCAAAATTCTGGATGATCTTGCAATCTATCCGGCATCATTTTCTAAATACGGCTTTGCCTATCAAATCGAAAATCAGAAAGCATCAGAAGAAAAAGCTTTCATACCATTCACAGATATCCGGCAAACCGTATCAAAAACAGCATTCCGTTAGCTGAATCAGGTAAGTCCTCTGCGGCCATTGCGAAAAGCAAGAAGCAGTGGGTGGACTCACAGCTTGCGAAAAGCCTTTTTCAAACATAGTCTGCTTCACAAAAAAAGAAAATGTAACTATTCAGAGCCATGCAAAATAGAAGAAAAATCGCGAATCATGCTTGCATGAATGAGCGGTTTTTCTGGAACTTCATATGGCGAGAAGCAACATCGCGATGTAGCGTAAGCGGAATCGAGATGGGGCTCTGAATAGACAAGAAAATAAAAAAATTCTGGGAGGAATTTGCTATGCTTAACACAATATTCAGTTCCGTTTTTACAGAAACAACCGCCGCCTTCACCTTTGGTCAGTTCTTTGCCTGCACAGCAGTGTCTCTGATTCAGGGACTGTTGATCGCTGCTGTTTACAGGTACAAAAGCGAATGCACCAAAAGCCTTGCTGTCACGCTTGTTCTGATGCCTGTGATCGTACAGATGGTGATCATGCTCGTCAATGGAAATCTTGGAACCGGAGTCCCTTGATTATACCAGTGTTTTTGACGATATCTTTGCCAGGTATCTGACCCGTTGCGAGCTTGTACAGGCAAAAACCACGAATATGGGAAGTCTTTTCAAGCTGGAGTATCGCATCGTATTCCGCGAGGAAGGCGAAGAGAAAAACATGATTGACCAGCTCCGCTGCAGAAACGGAAACCTTGAAATCCTGTGCAGTCGTGCGCAGACCGGAAGGGAGGAATTATAATGAATCGAAACAGAAAGAAAAAAAACAGAAAAAAAGAGACCGGCGCAGTCGTCAGCCTGCTTCTTGCATCATCGCTGGCCTTCGGCGGATGCGGCACAGCAGTGACATCTTCCAGCTCTGTAAATGCCGAATCTGCCCGTACAGAGTCAACCGGCGAAACATCTGCCGACAACGCGGATACCACATCAGAGAGCACAGATTCGGAAAATGCAATGGAAAGTGCTTCCGATATTAATTTTGATCTGGAACTGACCGAATCCACTATCGACACCGAATTCACAGACCGTGAGAAGAGCGGAAGCTACAAAGCGTCGGAAGCCGTAAAAATTACACTTAATAAGACGACAGCTACCGTCTCCGGCAGCGGAGTCAAAGCAGATGGCAGCACAATTACCATCACGGAAGAAGGCGTTTACATCGTAAGCGGAACACTTGAGGATGGCCAGATTATCGTAGACGCATCCGATTCCGACAAGGTTCAGATCGTACTCGATGGAGTCCATATCAACTGTAAGACGAATGCTGCCATCTACGTTCGCGAAGCGGACAAAGTTTTCATCACGCTTGCTGAAAACAGCAGCAACACGCTTGGCGGTGGAAACGAGTACACTCAGATTGACGACAACACGGTAGACGGCGTTATCTTCTCCAAATCAAATCTTGTCTGCAACGGGACAGGAAGTCTGACCATCGAGGCAGACTACAAGCACGGGATTGTATCCAAAGATGACCTTGTGATTACCGGCGGAACCTACAAAATCGCCGCTGCGGACAACGGGATCACAGCCAAAGATCAGATTAAAATTCTGAACGGAAGCTTTGACATTGATGCTGCAAACAGTGCGGTCAAAGCGAAGAATACGGATGACGCAGAGCTTGGAAATATCTATATTGCTGGTGGGATTTTTACGATCGAGGCGGAACAGGATGGATTCCATGCAACCGGCAGCATCGTTGTCGATGATGGAACCATCACCGTAAACTCTGGTGACGACGGTTTCCATGCGGAGCTCGACACCGTCATCCATGGCGGAACGATCCTTGTTGAAAAAAGCAACGAAGGCCTGGAAGGAAAACGCGTCGTGGTCAATGGTGGTGACATTACCGTAAATGCCAGCGACGATGGCGCCAATGCGGCCGGTTCCGGTGACGATGACAGCAATGCCGCAAGCTCAAACAACGATAGCAGTGCTGCCGTAAACTCCGGTGATGATAGCAGCATATCCGGTGCGGCAGACGGAAAGGAACCTCCGCAAATGCCGCCTGATACAGAAAACGGCAGCGATATGCAGCCATCGCAGGACTTCGATCCGGAGAACGCTCCGTCTGGCGGAAATGCGCCGCAGAACTTCGATCCGGGGAATGCTCCGTCTGACGGCGATGCTCCACAGAAGATGCAGGGAGGCCCCGGCGGCGGAGGCAACTCTGAGCTTTACATTAAAATTACCGGCGGAACCCTGACTGTATCCGCCGATGGTGATGGTCTTGATTCCAACGGCGGTCTTCTCGTGACCGGCGGAACTACGATCGTGTACGGGCCGACCAGCGATGGTGACAGTGCCCTCGATTACGACGGAAGTGCAATTGTGACCGGCGGAACCTTAGCTGCTATCGGCAGTGCCGGCATGACGGAAAGCTTCGACGAAGCTTCCACCCAGCCCGTTATCACCTATTACTGTACGGAAACCCAGTCCGCTGACACTATCATCACACTGACAGACAGCGATGGAAGTGCCCTCTTCACGGTCACACCCGAAAAAGCCTACGCCAGCATCGTTTTGACCTGCCCAGAAATGAAACTGGACGCAACGTATACTCTGGCTGCCGGTACCGACAACGAAGAGATCACCCTCACGGACATCATCACCACCGCCGGAACCCGGTCTGTTAAAACGATGAGCGATTCCGAAGGTGGAAAAATGCCAAATAACAGCGACAACAAAGGAACTCCGCCTTCAAAACCAAGCGACACGGCTGAGTGAACCGTTATAGTTCATTCAGCACCGGAACATTTGCTGTTCCGGTGCGTAAGAAAGTGATTCTACTCATGATTCTACCGTGGCTGTCTTCCTACTTCCAATTTGCCGTATTCTGTGCTAAAATAACCTCACAAGAAAAGAGGTAGAAAAATCATGTATGATAAACT
Organism: Fusicatenibacter saccharivorans; assembly: GCF_015557635.1. Lineage (GTDB taxonomy): Bacteria > Bacillota > Clostridia > Lachnospirales > Lachnospiraceae > Fusicatenibacter > Fusicatenibacter saccharivorans. The sequence goes on along the minus strand of NZ_JADNOP010000002.1, from coordinate 105,146 downwards.
GACCGAAAACGATATTAAAAAAATGCAGGAAGAAATCGACTACCGCAAACTGGTTGTCCGTCCAAAAGAACTCGAGGCTGTAAAAGAAGCCCGTGCCCAGGGCGATCTCAGCGAAAACTTTGAATACAAAGCTGCCAAACAGGACAAAAACCGCAACGAAAGCCGCATCCGCTATCTGGAAAAAATGATCAAAACCGCTCACGTTGTTTCAGATACCTCAAAGGACGACGAAGTCGGCATCAACAATACCGTCCAGGTTTACATCGAAGAAGATGATGAGACAGAAACCTACAAACTTGTCACCACCGTTCGTGGTAATTCTCTCAAAGGATACGTCAGTATCGACTCGCCATTAGGAAAAGCCATTCTTGGTCATAAAGTCGGCGACCGCGTCACTGTAAAAGTAAGCGATGCCTATAGTTATGATCTCATCATCAAATCCATCGAAAACACTGCGGATACCGATGATGAACTCCGCAGCTATTAAAGGACAGAAAGAAAGGAAAATACCAGTCATGGAAAAAATTGCAAGCTTTACGATCGACCATATCAAACTTAAACCAGGCATTTACGTTTCAAGAAAAGACCACGTAGGTGACAGCATCATCACCACCTTCGACCTGAGAATGACCTCCCCAAACGATGAGCCCGTCATGAACACCGCTGAAGTCCACACCATCGAGCACCTCGGAGCCACCTTCCTCCGTAACCATGAGCAGTGGAAAGACAAAACCGTATACTTCGGTCCAATGGGCTGCCGCACCGGTTTCTACCTGCTGCTGGCAGGAGACTACACCTCCAGAGACATCGTCCCGCTCGTCACCGAAATGTATGAATTCATCCGCGATTTCAAAGGCGAAGTTCCGGGCGCATCCCCGAAAGATTGCGGAAACTATCTGGACATGAACCTCTCCATGGCCAACTACCTCGGCAAAAAATACCTGGATGAAGTCCTGTACGGAATCGACGACTCCCGTCTCATCTATCCAGAATAAACCATAAAAAATAACACAGGGGGAAAACAAAACATGAGAACCATGGAAAACGAAAATCTGCGCGTGCAGATCAGCGATCACGGCGCAGAACTTAGCAGCATCTACGATAAAGCGGCTGACCGTGAGGCAGTCTGGACCGGCGATCCGGCCTTCTGGAACCGCCACGCACCGGTCCTGTTCCCGTTCGTCGGAAAAGTAAACGGCGGCTTCTACACCCATAAAGGAGTCAAATACCCGATGGGTCAGCACGGCTTCGCCCGCGACAACGAATTCGAGTGCATCGAAAACACCGAAAACAAAACCGTACACCGCCTGGTATCGACCGAAGAAACAAAAAAAGTCTACCCGTTCGATTTTGCCTTCACCGTAACCCAGGAACTCTCCGGCAGAACCCTGACCATAACCTGGAACGTAGAAAACACCGGTGATGATGACATGTACTTCTCCGTCGGCGGACATCCTGCATTCATGATTCCGGAACAGTATGACATCGTCTTCAACAAAGGCCTGGAAAACCACACCGAGACCGAACTCGAATACATCCTGATCGACCCGGAAACAGCAGGCGTCGATGCCGCACATCCGAGAAAACTGAAACTTCAGGACGGCAGAATCCCGTACACCAGAACCCTCTTCGACGAGGACGCCCTGATCTTCGACAACACCCAAGTCGAGCGCGTCGGCGTAGAAGTGGATGGAAAACCGTATGTCACTCTCACCTGCAAAGGCTTCCCGAGCGTCGGCGTATGGTCCAAGCCAAAAGCAGATGCCCCGTTCGTGTGCCTCGAGCCATGGATCGGCCGCTGCGACAACGTCGGCTTTGACGGCGAATTAAAAGACAAATACGGCGAACAGTACCTGAAAGCCGGTGAAACCTTCCAGGCAGGCTACACCATCACCATCGGAGAATAAGGACCCGAAAAAAAGAAAAACCTCCGAAGTACAGCGAAAAGAACACGATTCCTGTACTTCGGGGGTTGAAATTTTACGGTTTCTTTACTATAATTAGCATCAAACCCAAAAAACGCATGTAGTTCATCATGCACAGAAGAAAAAACAGGAGGGAACGTTCTTGAAAAGAGAAACGGTTATCGTACTTGATTTTGGCGGTCAGTACAATCAGTTAATTGCAAGACGTGTACGTGAGTGCAACGTTTACTGTGAGATTTATTCTTACAAAACAGACATCGAAAAGATCAAAGAAATTCAGCCGAAAGGTATTATCTTCACCGGCGGCCCGAACAGCGCATATCTGCCGGATTCCCCGACTTATACAAAAGAAATTTTTGAACTTGGAATCCCGATCCTCGGCATCTGCTACGGATCACAGCTGATGATGCATCTGCTCGGCGGAAAAGTAGAAGTAGCACCGGTCAGAGAATATGGAAAAATTGAGGTAACTGTAGATACCAGTTCCGCACTGTTTGAGAACGTATCCGAAAAAACCATCTGCTGGATGAGCCACAACGACTACATCTCCAAAGCAGCTCCGGGATTCGAAATCATCGCCCATACGGATGACTGTCCGGTAGCAGCCGTTGCAAACGTAGAGAAAAACCTCTATGCAACCCAGTTTCATCCAGAAGTTCTGCACACCAAAGAAGGAAAGAAAATGCTTTCCAACTTTGTATACAATGTCTGCCGCTGCGCCGGCGACTGGCACATGGACTCCTTCGTAGAAGAATCCATCAAAGCTATCCGCGAAAAAGTAGGCGACGGAAAAGTCCTCTGCGCACTGTCCGGCGGAGTCGATTCCTCCGTAGCAGCTGTTATGCTTTCCAAAGCAGTCGGAAACCAGCTGACCTGCGTATTCGTAGATCACGGCCTGCTGCGTAAAAACGAGGGCGATGAAGTAGAAGCAGTTTTCGGACCGGACGGCCCATACGACCTGAATTTCATCCGCGTTAACGCACAGGAGCGTTTCTATGCAAAATTAAAAGGCGTAGAAGAGCCGGAGAGAAAACGTAAAATCATCGGCGAAGAGTTCATCCGCGTCTTCGAAGAAGAAGCAAAGAAAATTGGTGCTGTAGACTTCCTGGTACAGGGAACCATCTACCCAGACGTTGTAGAGAGCGGCGTCGGCGGAGAATCCACCGTCATCAAATCCCATCATAACGTCGGAGGACTGCCGGACTACGTAGATTTCAAAGAAATCATCGAGCCGCTGCGCAACCTCTTCAAAGACGAAGTAAGAAAAGCCGGCCTTGAGCTCGGCATTCCGGAATACCTCGTATTCCGTCAGCCATTCCCGGGCCCGGGACTTGGCATCCGTATCATCGGCGAAGTAACCGCCGAGAAAGTCAAAATGGTACAGGACGCCGACGCGATCTGGCGCGAAGAAATCGACAAAGCCGGAATCGCCCACGAAATCGGCCAGTACTTCGCAGCCCTGACCAACATGCGCTCCGTCGGAGTCATGGGAGATGAAAGAACGTATGATTATGCCATTGCCCTCCGTGCCGTAACCACTACCGATTTCATGACAGCCGAAAGCGCAGAAATTCCGTGGGATGTCATCGGAAAAACAACGAGCAGAATTGTAAACGAAGTAAAACACATCAATCGCGTTATGTATGATTGCACAGGAAAACCACCGGCAACCATCGAGTTTGAGTAAACAAAAATGCTTAGTAAACCCAGCGTTTATGCGGGTTTGCGGCACTTTTAAAAGTCTTTTGATAACAAATTGATAACAGTTGCATGAGAGCCATTATTCTTGTAACCCGGTGGTTTTAGGGTTAGAGAATAATTGACAGGTGGTTGTGCAACAAATAAATCCATATTTATCTAAAAAGCCCTTAGCTGTGGGTATAAAACTCATGGCTAAGGGTTTTTGTCGCTATTTTTGGGAGGTTGATCCTATGTCAAGAAAAAGTACAAATTAAGAATGACTTTTTTCCATCTTGCCAGCATACTTAGCCGGCAAGTTTTTGCTCCAGCTCTAATAGTTTATTCTTGTATTGTTTTTCATACTCATCAGGCGAAAGATATCCACCTTTGAGATGCTTTACTGGTGCGGCATTCGAGAGGGAGAACTTCTGGCTTTGACCCCGGCAGATTTTGATTTTGAGAAGTGCACTGTCACCATCAATAAGTCTTACCAGCGGCTGAATGGGCAGGATCTGATCACCACTCCAAAAACCGAAAAGAGTAATCGTGTCATTACTATGCCGCAGTTTCTGGCAGAGGAAATTCAGGATTACCTCAAAATGCTCTACGGAATTGGAGCAGATGACCGAATGTTCACCGTTACCAAGAGTTATCTCCACCGGGAGATGGATAGAGGTTCCAAAGAGGCTGGAGTCCCGCGTATCCGAATCCACGATATTCGTCACAGTGCGGTTTCGCTTCTCATCGACATGGGGTTCTCAGCCACAGCCATCGCAGACCGGGTGGGACACGAGAGCATCGACATCACTTAAAATTATGCGCACCTGTTTCCGTCCAAACAAACGGAAATGGCAGATAAATTGAATATGGAAAGGGGCAATTAAAAATGTCAGCAAAGAATTTGGATAAGCACAACCGTTGGAGAAACAAGGCCGTATCTTTCCGGGTCTCCCCTGAGGAGGATGCCCAGATTGAAACAGCAGTCAAGCTCACCGGACTGACCAAGCAGGATTATATCATCCATCGGCTGATCTGCCGGGATGTGGTGGTTCAGGGAAATCCAAGAGTCTATAAGGCACTGCGAGATCAGCTGGCTGCTGTGCTGGACGAGCTACGCCGGATTGAAGCCGGGCAAGGCGTAAACGAGGAACTGTTGGACACCATTCAGATGATCACAACCATTATGAAAGGAATGCAGGAGGATATTGCCTATGACCGATGAAAAAAAGAAAATGACCGCCCAGGACTCATCTGTTGGCGCAGACGATGGGCAGTCAATCTCTAAAAACGCTGACATTAGTATAACCACTTCTAAGGGAGAAATCAACGATGAAGTTGTAAATCCGCAGGAAAGCCTGGAAGAAATGTACCGCAGGATACAGCGCATGAGCGACCCGGCTTACTTGCACACTGTAACCCTGGACGAGCTGATGGACAATGTGTTTGAGGTAAAGTCTGCGGTGATTGAAAACCTGCTCTATACTGGAGCATATATCCTTGCCGGAGCTCCAAAAATCGGTAAATCTTTTCTTGGGGCGCAGATTGCTCACCATGTCAGCACTGGGCAGGATTTGTGGGGTTACAAGGTTCATCAGGGAACAGTCCTCTATCTTGCGCTGGAAGATGATGAAAGCTGTTTGCAGCGCAGGATGTTCCGCATGTTCGGTGTGGAGGGGACAAACGCTCTCCACTTTGCTACCAGTGCCAAGATGATCGGCAGCGGTCTGGATGAACAACTTGAAAAATTTGCCCGGGAACACAGTGACACCAAGTTGATTATCGTGGATACCCTGCAAAAAGTCCGGGAGATGGTAAGCGATAATTACAGCTATTCCAGCGACTATGAGGTGATTGGAAAACTGAAACAATTTGCAGACCGGCATGGAGTTTGCATCCTGATTGTCCACCACACTAGAAAGCAGCCCGCGGGAGATAGCTTTGAGAAGATTTCCGGCACCACCGGACTGTCGGGCTGTGCAGATGGGGCACTCATTATGCAGAAAGAAAAACGAACTGACGGAAAGGCCACACTGGAAATCAGCGGACGAGATCAACCGGACCCCTTCAACGCGTTAGCAGAACGCGCAGCCACAGAATGAAATTCTGTGTTCAGAGGGAGCTTGGGGGCGCTGCCCTCAACAAGCAGACGGCAGGGAATGTGAGTGTGTATTAACGCTCGCATTGCTTGCCGGATTTGTGTGTGGATAGCCACACGCATTGCTTGCCAGATTCTAAAATTAACGAAACAGACCTTGTGCCTCTGTGAAAAATCTACCGAAATTTAAACGTCAGGAGGTAACGACTATGAGAAAGATTTTGTCCTGTGAGTTCAACCTGGACACCGCCTGCGTGGAGCTGTGTTTGGATGATGGGACACTGCTCGCCATCGACTGCACCGCTGTGGAGAACGAGGTGGCAAACAGTATGTACCAGCGGTCAGAACTAGACGGGCTGATCTATAACGCTCCGTTGGAGTATGTCAATCTAATTTTAAATGGTGAGCTAGAAGTCTATTTGAAAGCAGTGATAGAGTATAAAATCCTAGGTTAAGACACAAACAGAAAAAATGTCATATTTGAATATTACAAATATTTTTTTTGAAAAACTTGACAACCTGCAAGCCGTATGGTACTATATCTTCAGACAAGAGAAAAGCTCCCAGATACAGCGGCAACTGTTCTGAGAGCTTCCCACGCAAATATCATAGTTATACATCATTATGATATCAGATATTCTCAGGAATGTCAATGTGGGCTTGTACTTTCAATGAAAGGAGAACAAGCCAATGAAGTTCTATGTTAATAAGAATGAGCAGTGGACTGGCGAGCATGAGGTACATCGTGCAGATTGCGCATGGCTGCCTGACGTAGCGAACAGAATCTACCTGGGCGAGTTTTACACCTCTCAGGCGGCTGTTCAGGAAGCACGCAAGTACTACAACTGTGTAGACGGTTGTGCGCACTGCTGCCCTGAAAGTCACACCAGATAACATGATAAGGTGGCCCGCCCATTTATGGGCGGATCGCTTTTCTTTGGAGGCGAAAAGATGATCGCTAAAATTTCAGATCTTGCAGATGTGCAAGGCGGAATAGTTTTAAGCCGAAAAGAGGCTAAAAATCAGAAGGAAAGCGTTTTCGAGTACAGCCGTCTTACGCTTAGAGCATTCGATGAAAATGGAAATATTAATAGATCAGAGCTGGAGATTTTTCATGCCTGTGAGAGTCTGGAGAATGCCTTATTTACAAAGGTAGGAGATGTTGTAATTCGGCTGGTCTCTCCAATGTACCCGGCGTCTATCGAGCCTGACTATGAAAATATTCTCGTCCCCTCTCAATTTGCGATACTTCGAGTAAAAGACTGTGCAAAGGTTATGCCGGAGTACCTTCGATTGTGTCTGGCACAAAAAAGTGTGGAGGAACGAATTCTCAGCCTGGAAAGCGGGACAGCCCAGAAGACCGTAAAAATCAAAACAGTCTTGGATTTGGAAGTCCCCTTACAGCCCTTGCATATTCAACGGCAAGCGGCGCAGATTGACCTGTTAAGCAGAAAACGAGAACGTATGTATCGTGAGCTGATCGAAAATGAACGTATATTAACAGAACATCTTATTGAAAAGATGATTGGAGGAACCAACCAATGACGACTAAGAAGGATATTGAAAATGCATTGATGCGTGGCGCAGATACTCTGCGAGATACCATCGATGCAGCCAACTATAAAGACTACGTACTGCCGATTATGTTCGTAAAGTATCTGAGTGATTCCTATGAAGATGCTCTGGACGAATTGAAAAAGGAGTATTCCGGCATCCGTCTGGAGCGTCAGAAGCGATATCTGCCCTTTATCATTGCGGAAGAGTGCTCCTTCCAGTCTCTCTATGACCAGAGATATTCTGACAAGATTGGGCAGTTGATCAATGCCGCTATGCGCAAAATCGAGGCGGATAACAACCAACAGTTGGCCGGTGTTCTGAACACCGTGGACTACAACAGCGAAAATGCACTGGGCACACTAGAACACAAAAAGGCAATCCTTCGGGATCTACTGGAGGACTTTGAGCCGCTGAGCCTTCGCCCTTCGGATATCGAGGTGAAGCCTGGTCAAGTCCCTGCCGATGTTATTGGTGATGCCTATGAGTACATGATTGGCCAGTTTGCTAGCATGGCAGGTAAGAAGGCTGGTTCCTTCTATACCCCGGCAGCTGTCTCCGAAATAATGGCTCGCATTGTGAATGTCCAGCCCGGTGAGCGTGTGTATGATCCTACCTGCGGATCTGGTTCTCTGTTGATCAAGGCTGCGAAAAAGCAGAACAGCAAGGAAGTCTCCATTTATGGTCAGGAAGTCAACGGGTCTTCCGTGGCAATGGCCAAGATGAATATGTATATCCATGAAATCAGGGATGCAAAGATTGGCTGGGGTGATACTCTGGCAAACCCGGTGTTCCTGGATGCTGACGGTAATCTGCTTCTCTTTGATGCCATTGTCGCAAATATGCCTTTCTCGAAGGATAAGTGGGCATCCGGTTTTAATCCCGGCGGTGAGTCCAGTGGCAAGGGCAAAAAAGAGTTTAAGATGGAAGCCACTCTGGATAAGTTCCATCGTTTCGACTGGGGTGTCCCTCCTGCAAGTAAGGGTGACTGGGCATTCCTGTTGCACATGATCAACAGCCTCTCCGTCAATGGCCGAATTGCCGCTGTTGCGCCTCATGGTGTTCTGTTCCGTGGTGCAGCAGAAGGTCGTATCCGCCAAAAAGTTATTGAGGAAAATCTTCTGGATGCGGTTATTGGTTTGCCTGAAAACTTGTTCTATGGTACTTCTATCCCGGCCTGTATTCTGGTGTTTAAGAAGAATCGCCCCAACACGGATGTGCTTTTTATCGACGCCAGCAGGAAGGACGAGGATGGTAATCCTCGTTATATCAAGGCAAGCAATCAGAACGAATTGGCACCGGAACATATTGATGCCATTGTGGAAGCATATCAGAACCGTGTAGAAAAGGATAAATTTGCACATGTAGCAACCTTGGACGAAATCCAAGAGAATGAGTACAATCTGAATATTCCACGTTATGTGGATACCTTTGAAGAGGAAGATCCGATTGATCTTCAGCAGGTTCAGTCCAATATTGCCCAGCTGAAAATAGAGATTGCAGAGGCTGAGAAGCAGATGGACGCCTATCTGAAAGAACTTGGGCTATAATATAGGAGGTCAAGTACATGACCAAACAGATATACTCTGGTATTGCCGCTGGGCAGGTACCAGAAGGATATAAACTGGAACACGGCTATGTGATTCCTAAAGAGTGGAAAGTCGTTCATTTCAACGAATGTTTCCATCGATTGACACAGAAAAATACTGAAAACAATCAAAATGTTCTGACCATTTCTGCACAGCAAGGACTAATCAGCCAGCTTGATTATTATAATACGCCCTACGCCAGTGAAGATAAGACTGGGTATTTTCTTCTTCAAAAAGGTAATTTCGCATATAACAAGAGCTATTCTGCGGATTACGCGTATGGTGCAATCAAGCAACTGGAGAAGTATGATAAAGGCATTGTTTCTCCGTTATATATCTGCTTCTCAGCTAATGAGGGCACAAATACTGATTTCTACAGACAGTATTTTGAAGCCGGAATGTTTAATCGGGAGATATACAAGATTGCCCAGGAAGGCGCAAGAAACCACGGCCTGCTAAATGTATCTACTCCTGAGTTTTTCTCTGCGGCACTTGTTTTTCCTCCCGTTGATGAGCAGAAAAAGATTGCAGAAATTCTTTCATGTTGCGACAGGGTAATCGAGTTAAAGCAGCAGCTTATTGCAGAACTGCAACGGTTGAAAAGTGGTTTTCTCCAAGCTATGTTCCCTGCGAAAGGACACAGCGAACCGGTCATTCGCTTTCCAGAATTTTCTGACGCTTGGGAACAGCGTAAGGTTTCTGAATTAGGTGAAGTAATAACTGGTAGTACTCCACCTACAAAAGATAAAGACAATTATGATGGTTCATACTTGTTCGTTAGTCCTGCTGATATACAAGGAAACAGATATGTAGAGAATACGATTACCACGTTAACAGAAAAAGGATTTAATTTTGGCAGAAAACTTAATCCAGGTAGTACATTGTTTGTTAGCATTGGTTCTACCATCGGAAAAGTGGCTCAAATAAAAGACTTTGCAATATCAAATCAACAAATAAATGCTGTCGTACCAAGTTCAAATTATGATAATAATTTTGTGTTTACAGCATTTGAAAATTTCTCTCCAGTAATTAAAGCATTATCAGCTCAACAAGCTGTACCAATTGTAAACAAAACAACTTTTAGTGATGTTGACTTATTCGTTCCTCAATTAGAGGAGCAAAAAAGAATTGGTGATTATTTCATAACCATCGATTACCTCATCACTCTTCATCAGCGAGAGTTAGAAGAAACGAAGAAAAAGAAAAAGAGCTTGGCAAAGTTGTTGCTCACAGGCAGTGTCCGCGTACCTACATAAATAGCAGATATTTCTGTTAAGCAGCACAAGTCTCATGAAAGAAGGAAAACCTATGCCAAACCATACAATTTTTAATGAACGACCGGAATCCCAGGATCGTGCTCTGAAAGTCATTGAAAAACTGGGATATACGATTGTCCCCCGTAGTGAAGCGGAGAAAAAACGTGGCTCTCGCCGGGCTGTGCTGTTTACGGAAGAACTGCAGTCTTTTCTGAGCCACCAGATGTATCAGTTTGGCACAGAAGAACGATACTTTTCTGGAGGCTCCATTGCCAAGGCCATGCAAACTGTGGATCAGTTTAGTGTTGCCGGACTGTATGCTGAAAACAAGGCAATCTATGAGCTGCTCTGTGCCGGCAAGAGCATGGAAGAGGATCTGCCTGACGGAACCCGTCAGTCCTTTGATCTGAGTTTTATCGACTTTGAACACCCGGAAAATAACACATTCCAGGTGACTGATGAGTTTGAAGTGGAGCGCCCCAACGGAAAATTTGCCCGCCCAGATATTGTGGTACTGGTTAACGGTATCCCCCTTGTGGTCATTGAATGTAAGAAATCCAGTGTGGATGTGATGGAAGGTGTCAACCAAAATATCCGCAACTGGGGCGAAGAATACATCCCACACCTCTTCCGTTACACTCAATTGGTGCTGGCCATGAATCCGGACAAGGTTCTGTATGGTACTTGCGGTACTCCTGCAAAGTACTTTGTATCCTGGCATGAGGATGATAAGGAGTGGCTGAATAACTGGTGTCGCAAGTGTTCTCCGGATGGTCAGATCAAGGAGCAGGATCGTGCTCTGGTTTCCTTGCTGCACCCGGATCGGCTGCTGGATCTAATCCGCAATTTTATCATCTACGATAACAATGTGAAGAAGATCTGCCGCTACAAGCAGTATTTTGCGGTTAAAAAGTGCATGAAGCGAATTCTGCTTCAGGATGGTGCTGATACTCGAAATGGTGTTGTTTGGCATACCCAAGGCAGCGGCAAAACCATCACTATGATTATGCTGACCAAGATGATTCTGCGGGAGAGCATGAAGCTTGGCAGCAGCATCAAGCGGCCCCGCTTTGTGATGGTAACTGACCGCATTAATCTGGATAAACAGATCCGGGATAACTTTATTCATACACAGATGAGCCCTCACCGTGCCAAGACCGGCAAGGGTCTGATCGAGTTGCTGAAGGAAGACGGAAATACCGTTATCACAGCTCTGGTCAACAAATTTGAGGCTGCCGTAAAGCAGGAATACTGCAACGACAGTGAAAATATCTTTGTTTTCATCGACGAAGGCCACCGAACTCAGTACGGTAAGCTGAACATCTACATGAACAGGGTACTACCCAATGCAGTCAAGATTGCCTTTACAGGCACCCCTCTGATGCAGAAGAAGCCCAAGGACGATAAGCGAGATGTTATGTCAGCCAAAGATACCTACGCCAAGTTCGGCCCCCTGATTGATAAATATACCCTGCAGGATGCCATCGATGACAAGGTAACGGTCCCCATTGTCTATGAAGGCCGTGTGATTCCTCAGACGGTCACTAGTGAACAAATCAATACACACTTAAAGTACATTACCGTAGGGCTGAATGAAGAGGCTAAAAAGGATTTAGAAGTCAAATACAGCCGTTTTGTGGCACTGGCTCAGACAGAAGCTCGTCTGAATATGATCGCTTTTGACTTGCATGAGCACTTTATTGGTTTTGTGAAACCTAAAGGATTTAAAGCGATGTTGACCTGTTCTTCCCGTGCTGAAGCAGTGCAGCTTTTTTACAAGCTGCGGGATCTTGGCGGCATTACCCCGGCGGTTGTGATTACACCTAATACCAGCAGAGAAGGCGATGACGAGAGTAATACGCCTCAGACTGAAAAAATTATTGGAGAGTTCTTTCACAAAGAGATTGATCCGCTTTTCAAAAATAACTACGATGCATATGAAGACTCCGTAACAGGACAGTTTATTGATCCGGAAGGAGATATTGACCTTTTGATAGTGAAAGATAAGCTGCTCACCGGCTTTGATGCCCCTATTGCAGCAGTCCTGTATGTGGATAAAAAACTGAAGGATCATACCCTTTTACAGGCAATAGCCCGTGTGAACAGAGTGTACACGGATAAGGATTTCGGTCTGGTCGTGGACTATATAGGAATTTTCAAAAAGCTGAATTCTGCTCTGGATCTGTATAGCGATGAGCAGTCCGGTATGAACCTGTTCAACAAGTCTGAAATCCATGCGGCTATCTCTGCTGTTGCGGAAGAAAAGGACAAACTCGCTCAGGTCCATCAGCAGCTCTGGAAAATTTTTAAGGGAATTGCTCCTGATGAATCCAGCGCCAATGTCTGGCAGGAACGCCTGAGAGAGTATGATGTGCGTAAGGACTTTTACGAAAAACTGTCTGCATTTGCAAAAATGGTGGACTTCATGTACTCCAGCTATGAACTGTTTAAAGCCGTTGGATTTGAACAGGCAGAGGCCTATCGCAAGGACTATTTGTTCTTCAAGAAATTAAAAGATAGTGTAGCTCTGCGCTTTAATGATCGTGTAGACTTCTCACGGTATGAAGATGGCATTCGTCAGCTTCTGAATGCCTATGTGAATGCGGAAGATGCCAAGATTTTGATTGAACCTCTGGATATTACCAACAAGGAGAAAATGGAGGAACAATTGGCACGACTGGGTTCTAACGAGGCCAAGGCTGAAGCAATCCAGACCCGACAGGTTGAGGTCTTGGAAAGTCAGCGGTATGTGGATCCGATTCGTTATATGACCTTCATGGAGCGCATCAAAAAGACAATTGCTGACTATATGGAAGAGCGCGATAGTGAAAAATATCTGTCTTCAATGGAAAAGATGGCAGAAGATTACCGGGCAGGTCGAAATTCTGTCAAATATCCTGAAAATATCATGGATGACAGCGATGCAAAGTCTTTCTATGGTGCGGTTTGTGCTGGTATTAAAAAATCAACTGGAGCAACAGATGTAGAAATTTCGGAGGAATTAGGACAATTGGCATTGGATATCAAAGCCGTTATTGTAAAACATACAAAACGTGACTGGCGAGAAAATGTCATTGTACACAGAGACATTAAAAAGGCACTTGATGATCTTCTCTTTGATTATATGGAAGACCATAAGCTGGAATGGAGCTTAGACACTATTGATATCATCATTGATGAAATTATGATGGTGGCTAAGAAGGGCTATTAAGCATGGAAACGGTTAGTATTACATTACCATCATCTAAAAAGATAGTCAGTGTCAAGTTGGATCGAAAATCTATGAAGACTTGTCGTTTAAAGGTTTACCCATCTCAGGAAATTGTATTGTCTATGCCGAAAACAGTTCCGACCACGTGGGCTGAAGAGTTTTTAGTGGATAAGGGTACCTGGATTGAATCAAAACTAGATGCTTTTCGGAAAACTGTTGGATATGCAGCGACTGATGAAATCAGAGATGGATTTTCAATTAAGTTTCTTGGTGAAGATATGCTTTTCGTTGTTACTGAATGTGAAAAAGAAAAAGTATATTCAGAAGGAAAGATCATTCATATCTGTTGCCAGGATGCGAATGACCAGTCAAAAATTCAGAGACAGTTTGAAAATTGGTGGAGAAAACAGGCGAAGGCGCTCCTTCAGGAACGAACAGAACATTGGTACCCTATTATTGAAAAATACGGTATTCCTATGCCAAAGGTTTCAGTCCGTAAAATGAAAACTTTGTGGGGCAGTTGCAGCGTAAATCGTGGAATAATAACGCTAAATTTCTACTTAATTAAAGCTGGTATACCATATATTGACTATGTGGTTTTGCATGAGTTGACCCACTTTTTATATCCAAATCACAGCAAGCAGTTTTATATGTTTCTTTCAAATTATATGCCAGATTGGAAAGAACGGAAGCAAGTGTTGGATCAGGATATTGTACACGAATTGTAGTACATATCGTTAAAAAGGAAGTACGAAATGAGACAAGTAGATGAGTGGTACTCCGATCTTCCTAAAAGAATTAGGGATAGTAGATTAACACCAATAATGTGGCAACACAATGGCAACAAAAAATCAGATAGCCTCTACTATCTGAATAATGAAAAGAATACCAATACTCTGAGCGAAATCTCATAAGCAAATCTGTTTAGAAAACATCTAACAGGAGCGAGTTTGAATAACAGATTAAAATGCCGAAAGCCTGTATTTATGCGGGCTTCCGGCATTTGTTTTATCAAATGGCTCTGGTTTGGCTCTATTTGTGGGAACAATAAATGATAAATAGAAGAAATTTAATAAGGAGCATTATATGACGAAAGTGAATTTTTATGATAGCATTGATGATTCAATGCTAAAGTTTGCAGTTATTATTGCAAAACATAATGGAAAATGGGTATTCTGTAAGCATAGAGAAAGAAGTACATGGGAAGTGCCGGGAGGACATAGAGAACAAGGTGAGGATATTCTTGAAACAGCAAAGAGAGAATTGTATGAGGAAACAGGAGCCATTAATTTTGAGATAAATCCGATATGTATTTATTCTGTGACGGCGCCAGACAACTTTGATGGGAAAGAAACCTTTGGAAAGTTATTTTTCGCGGAGATACATACGTTTGAAAAAGATTTACATAGTGAGATAGAGAAAATAGCAATTATGAATGAACTACCGCTTAATTGGACATATCCGGAAATTCAACCAAGACTGCTAGAAGAAGCGAGACAAAGAGGATTTTTGCCTAAGAAGGATGAAATAAAATGGTTATTTTTTGATGTTGGTTCGACGCTGGTTGATGAAAGTAGAGTTTATGAAGATAGGATGAAAAAAATTGCTGAATTATCTAGTCTAACTTCGCAACAAATTTATGAACATGCGATATCATTATACAGGAGAAATAAAAAAGGTGATTTAGAGATAGCAAAACAATTGGGGATAGAACTACCTAAATGGGAATCACAATATGAAAAGCTGTATACAGATTCTGAAGATTGCCTGAAAAGGTTAAACAGAAATTATGAAATTGGTATAATCGCAAACCAACCATTAGGAACTTCTGAAAGATTAGAAAATCTCGGAGTGCGAAAATATATTGATTTAGTCATTGCATCAGCAGAAGAAGGTGTTTCAAAACCGGACAGACGTATATTTGAAATTGCTTTGGAAAGAAGTGGCTGTAAGCCGGAAAATGCTGTAATGATTGGTGACCGCATTGATAATGATATTGTACCAGCAAAACAGTTAGGAATGAAAACGATATGGATAAAACAGGGATTTGGAAGTTTGTGGACTGTAATGGAAGAGAGTGAAAAAGCCGATATTGAAGTTAATAACCTATCTGACATTTTGAATTATCTATAGGAGAAGATCAAGGAACTTGATGATAACAGTCCAAAGAAAACAGATTCAAAAGATCCAAAAACAATCGCAAAACTGGTTGTGGATGGGAGATATTCAATCCCATACATGCCAGAAGGAATTTATGCCGAAATAAGAGACCTGGTATACAGCCGTGATAGGATCATGAAGCAGCACAACATATCTGCAAACAGGATCCAGAGATGGCTTGCAATACATTTCCCGGAATATCTGGGATTATACACACGATTTGATGCAATAAGCGGCCTGGCAGTGCTTGAAAAAGCACCATTGCCAAAAGATGTGATCGCGCTTGGAGTAAATGGGATCCGAAAGATCTGGCATGATAAAAAGATGCGTGGCAGAGGAGTTACTGAAGATAGGGCAAAGACCCTGGTTGAAGCTGCGCACAACAGTGTTGGACTTGACGGAGGGATTGGAACAAAAAGTGAATTATATATGCTGCTTGAAGAGCATCGTTTATGGACTTCGCAGTTAGAAGCCGTCAATAAAGTACTTGAGGAAATGATCCTAAAAGTACCACATGTGGAGAAGTTACTCGCCATTAAAGGAGTAGGGAGCATCACAATAGCAGGATTCATAGCTGAGGTAGGTGATATCAGACGCTTTGATTCACCGAAACAGATCCAGAAGTATGCAGGACTGGAACTGTTAGAAAACAGTTCAGGAAAGCATAAAGGAAGGACGAGGATCAGCAAACGCGGGAGAAGGAAACTCCGAAAGATCCTGTATCAGGTAATGGTACCGCTGCTTGCAAGAAACAAGGAGTTCCGTGGAATCTATGATTACTATGTAACCCGTGTAAAGAATCCGCTGAAACGAAGGCAGGCAATGGTTGCCGTCAGCTGTAAGTTGATCCGAGTGTTTTATGCGGTATTAACGAAAGGTGTGGAGTATGACAGATTTAAAATGATGTCAGATATCCACCGAAAAAGCGACATAATAGCTGTCTGAGCAAAAAGTACTGTAAACAGGAAAGCGTCCGCCATCAATGGTGCTGTGAAACAGGAATGCAAAATATATAAGACAAAGTAGAGCCAGTAGCTGCATTGACATTTTCTATAGGGCAACGACCCTGCTAAAGGAGCATGAGCAGCACCCAACTATGGATAAGCAGAACGAAGGAATTTAGGACCCGTCAGAGGATGGTGATCCTGGTAGACATGAGAGGTTAGTTACTGTAGGTGGATTTGGGAAACAGGAAGGCCTTCATAAGAAGAAACAAAGACGTTTTATTTCTTGTACCTAAAATCATCAGAAATGGACTCCATGAAGTCACTTCATATCCAGAAAACTCTATTTTGTAGATATATGTAGCTTATTAACTGTTCAGAAAAGTCAAGGCCTTTTGTTGAACATGCACTAAAAAGAATAGAGAGAAATTATGAAAAAGATAATTATATTAAGAGGTAACTCTGGAAGTGGAAAAACAACAGTAGCTAGAGCGTTACAAAAGAAATTTGGATACAATACAATGGTGATTTCACAAGATGAGATTAGGAGAAATATCTTGTGGGTTAAAGATGGCGTTGATACTAAGGCATTACCACTTATGATAGAACTTATGAAATATGGGTATGAGCATTGTGATGTGGTTATTTTAGAGGGCATCATGTATGATGAGTGGTATAGTCCTTTGTTCAAAACGGCAAATGAATTGTATGGAATGGATATATATGCGTACTATTTTGATATACCATTTGAAGAGACGGTCAGGCGGCATAATACACGAGATAAAAAACAGGAATTTGGTGAAGAAGATATGCGTAGATGGTGGAGAGAAAAGGATTTTTCATCAGTTTTTAATGAAAAAATTATTACATCTGACATTGATGCAGACAGTATTGTTGAAATGATATATATAGCTATAAATGAGCAAATTTGAAAAAATGCACAAAACTACGCCACGACCTTTACAAAGGAGTCAAAACCAATGCATTCCCTCGCATATTGATAGAGGGTGAGATATTTTTCCATCTGGATTATGTCACTGATCTTGCGATACCCTGTTTCAAAAGGACAGACTTTGCCAGTTCTAACAACACACATATAGTGTGCAAATGACATAATCAACCAGTATCTTCGGATTCCCTGTGCAGAACGGATTTGATAGCTGTCCAGCGCCAGTTTATCCTTACATTGGCGGAAAAACACCTCAATTGGCCACCTGCATACGTAATTGTCCAGGATTTCATTTGTGGATAAAGACACATCCATGCAAAGGAAGGCCCTTAGTGCTTTCGGTTTTCCAAATGCTTTTTCGGGATAGGCTGTCGAATTATTTAATAATAATCCGGTGGGTACATTTGATGCAATACTTATGGATATTATGATGCCGGTAATGGATGGATTGACAGCGACTAAAGCAATTCGGGCATTAAATCGACCAGATGCAGGAATAATTTCGATTATTGCAATGACCGCCAATGCTTTTGCAGAAGATGTACAAAGATGTTTAGATGCAGGAATGAACGCACATTTAGCTAAACCTTTGGATATTGAAAAAGTGAAAAAAACGATTTGTGAACATACAATTGAATTATATAAATAAAGAGTAAAAGAATATAATTACTTTGTTAGTAAATTGACACAAGTTGGCTGTAGAGTATAATTATAGTAAAAGTACAGCAGAAGCTGTCGCAAAGATATTTATAAAAATGTTGTGGAGGTATTGAACATTAATGAATGTAAAATTAAAATCTGCAAGCAAGCAAGCGACTGTAGCCTGGAGGGTGGGAGAAAGATGAAGAAGTGCAAATTAGTACAGAATATAAGAAATTTCAAATTTTGTTATTTTATATTTTGCATAATGATATGTTTGGTTGTTTTTCCTGTTTCCACATCTGCCCAAGAAAATTCTGATCATGTTATCCGGGTAGGATCTTTTGAGGAAACTTATAATGTAGTCAATGAAAAGGGAGAAAGAAGCGGCTATGGTTATGAGTATCTTCAAGATATTGCAGGTTATGCAGGATGGACATATAAATACATAACAAGTGATTGGAAAAACTGCTTTACACAGTTGGAAAATGGAGAGATTGATATTCTTGGTGGCATTTCCTATACAGACGAACGTGCTGAAAATATGCTTTTTTCCGATATGCCTATGGGGGAAGAGAAATACTACATCTATACGGATGCATCCAATATGGATCTTACAGCAGGAAATTTGGATTCTTTTGAGGGAAAAAATATTGGTGTGTCTAAAGATAATATAGTGGAGGATGTGCTTAATGAATGGGAATCAAAATATGGTCTGCATACGAAGCATATCAATGTTTCTACAACCACAGAAATTATGGACAAACTATCGAAACATGAAATTGACTGCTTCGTTTCGGTAGAAGAATCCCGTTGGGAAGAATCGGATATTTCACCGATTACAAGTATTGGAGAGACAGAAATCTATTTCGTTATAAATCCAGAACGTCCGGATATCAAAGAAGCACTGGATAGTGCTATGCGCAGAATCAAGGATGACAACCCATTTTACACAGATGATCTCTACAGGCGTTATCTTTCTGCACAGAGCAGCTCGTTTCTTTCAAAAGAAGAAAGTGAGTGGATCGGGCAGCATGGTGCAATCCGGATAGGGTATCTGAATCAGGATGGAGGTATCAGCAGTGTAGATCCATCAACAGGTAAACTGACAGGTGTTATTACAGATTATGTGGATCTTGCAGAAAATTGTCTGCAAGGTCAGACTCTGGAATTTGAATTAAAGGGGTATGATACAAGAAGTGAACTGCTTCAGGCATTGCAGGATGGAAAAATAGACCTGATTTTTCATGCAAACCAGAATCCATACTTTGCGGAAACAAATGGATTTGCTTTGTCGGATACGCTGTTGACTCTCAATATGGCAGCAATTACGGCAAAGGATTCTTTTGATGAGAATAAAGAGAATGTAGCTGCTGTTGAAAAAGATAATTTTGTATTGAAAGCATATCTTTCATACAATTATCCACAATGGAAGGTTATGGAATATGAGACATCAGATGCAGCAGTAAAAGCAATGCAGAAAGGGGAGGCAGATTGTATTGTAAGCAATTCAGGTACTGTTTCAAACTATTTGAAAAATAATAAGCTTCATAGCGCTTTCCTGACAAAAGAAGCTGATGTTTCATTTGCTGTTCAGCAGGGAGAACCGGTTCTTTTGTCCATTCTGAATAAAACACTGACATCTATGCCTACAGCTCAATTTTCGGGTGCAGTAGTTTCGTATAATGTTTCCTCACGAAAAGTTACAGTGAGGGATTTTATTCAGGATAATTTACTGACAGTTTCACTTATCGTTGGAATTTCTTTTTTCGTTGTTCTGTGTATCATTCTTCGTTCTTGGAAGAAGTCAAAACGTGCGGAGGAAAGATTCAAGAAATCTGCTGAACAGGCATTAAAACTGAATCAGGAACTGGAAGAAAAACGGCAGGAATTACAAAATGCACTTGTAGAAGCACAGAGTGCCAATAAGGCTAAGACTTCCTTTTTAAATAACATGTCCCATGACATCAGGACACCGATCAATGGCATTATGGGCATGCTTACGATTCTTGAAAAAAGCGGAAATGATGGTGAGCGGGCAAAAGATTGCCTGAATAAAATAAATGAGTCTTCGAAACTGCTATTATCATTGGTAAATGATGTTTTGGATATGGCAAAGTTAGAATCGGATACCGTGGTTTTTGGTGATGAATCCATCAATCTGGATCAGGTATGTAAAGAAATCACGGAGTCGCTATACTTTCAGGCAGAAGAAAAAGGACTTCATGTTATAGGAGAACATGATGATTACAGTGGTATATATGTTTGGAGCAATGCAGTTCATCTGAAAAAAGTATTGATGAATCTGTTTACAAACAGTATGAAGTACAATAAGGTGAATGGTTCTATTTACATGAGTATGAGAACGATTGAAAGATCAGAAGATCATATGACATGTGAATTTAAAATAAGAGATAATGGAATTGGAATGTCAGAAGAATTTATAAAAAATGAATTGTTTACTCCATTTGTACAGGCAGATAATTCCCCACGTTCTGATTATAATGGGACAGGTCTGGGAATGCCTATTGTGAAACAACTTGTAGAAAAGATGGGCGGAACCATAACAGTTGAAAGCAAGCTTGGTGAAGGAAGCTGTTTTACTGTAATACTTCCATTTAAAATTGATACGAATGCACGGCCAGAAGAAAAAGAAGATTTTGATGCAGATATATCAGATATCCGGGTATTGCTGGTTGAAGATAATGAGCTGAATGTGGAAATAGCAGAATTTATGCTGACGGAAAATGGAGCTAAAGTAGAAACAGTGAACAATGGGTTAGAAGCTGTTCAGCATTTTGAAGCTTCCGAACCGGGAACATACGATGTTATTTTAATGGATGTTATGATGCCGGTGATGGATGGTCTTACAGCTACAAGAACAATAAGAGCTCTGGATCGGCAAGATGCAAAAACTATCCCTATCATTGCTATGACTGCAAACGCATTCAGGGAAGATGCAGAAAAGTGTATGGAAGCAGGAATGAACGCACATCTTGCAAAGCCGTTGGATGATGAAAAAATTAAGCAGACCATAAGCGAAGAGTTGAGAAAGCAAAATGCCTGTCATGAATGATTATGAGGCAACCGCAGCAATCAGGAGCCTTCCAGGTGCATGGGATAAGCAGACAGGAAACAGAGGATGTGCATCGGAGAAACTGTATCAGTTTTGTGATACAATGGCTGCATCTGAATACCGCTCGCTGATCCGTCCATTTCTGGATATCTCTACACTTTCAGCAAGATTGAAGGCGGAAGAATGCATTTCCACAGAATACTGTATGTGTGATGGCAGTTGGCACAGGATGCTTTTTACTGTAAAAAAAGGGATGAGTCTGGAAATGTAACCCATGTTTGTAAAATACGTGAAGAGTTGAGACGTTTTTGTATTAAATTAAAATTAGATAAAAGGCATGTGAAATACGATGATGAAACATAACTATATAAAACAAAAAAGAAAAGATCAAAATCCGGTAAATCATTGGAAAATTTTTGAGGGACGGTTGGTATTCCTTCTGGCAATGGTGATTTTGGCTGTTGTTGCATATACTTTTATTTTACAACAAGCATATACCAAAACTGCTCTGAAAACAGAAATTGAACGAGATATTTCCAGTGCAGATGCGGTTCATAAGCTGGTAAATGACAGACTGGGACGAAAAGATTTTAATGAAATAAAAAGTAAAGCTGATGAGAATACAGAACTATTCAAGAATATGTCGACATATATGAATGAAATCAGAACGCTGAATTCTACGAGATATATTTACACAGCAACCAGAAATGAAGACGGTAGATTGATTTACGTTGTAGACGGACTGGATCCATCGGCTGGTGACGTCAGACATCCGGGAGATCCGATTGAAAAGGAGATGGTTCCTTATATAGAAAAAGCACTTTCTGGAAAAACAGTATATTCTCAGGATATTGTTGATACAACATGGGGACCTATTTTTACAGCCTGTTATCCTGTGACAGCGGAAGATGAATCTAATGAAGTGATAGGTGCTTTCTGCATAGAAATGGATATGCAGAAAGCGTATGGAATGGTTGAGAAGACGAATAAGTTAAGTATTGTACTGGGATGCATTACAGCGTGTATTTTGGTAATATTATGTACCTGTGGATATTCTGTATATAAGAAGCAAAAAGAAAATGAGCAGAAACAGCAAAAACTGTTGCAGGAAGCTGCAAGACTGGCTGATTCAGCTAATAAAGCAAAATCAACATTTCTATTTAATATGTCTCATGATATTCGTACCCCTATGAATGCAATCATTGGATATGCAGAATTGGGAGAGAAACATTTAAAGGAGCCAACTATATTAGAGGATTACTTTGAAAAAATATTATTGTGCGGAAAGAAAATGCTGCATTTGATTGATAACATTCTTGAATTAGCACGAATCGAAAACAACCAAGCAACGCTGGATGAAACAATAACAGATGTTTCTAAAAACTTTGATTTATGCATTGATATGTTTAGGAAACCGATAGAAGAAAAACATCAAACACTGAAAGTCAATAAGAACATTCGATATCCATATCTGCATATGGATGATGCAAGATCATCTGAAATTACGATTAACATTTTGAGTAATGCTGTGAAATACACGGGTGAAGGCGGTAACATAAGCTGTACATTGAACCAATATCCCGGCGAAAAAGAAGGTTGGAGTGTATTAGAGCTTATCATAGCAGACAACGGAATCGGAATGTCAGAAGAATTCCAAAAACATATTTTTGAATCATTTTCACAGGAACGATCTTCGTCAGACAGCGGAATAGAAGGTAGCGGACTTGGCATGGGAATCGTGAAGAAACTGGTGGATTTAATGAATGGCAAGATCACAGTTCAGAGCAAACCGGGAGCAGGTTCTACTTTTACAATCACGCTTCCATTAAAAATAGCAAATGCGGAAGAAAGGAATCCGAAACATGCAGACGGTCAGTTGAATATCAAAAAACTGGAAGGAAAAAGGGTTCTTCTGGTAGAAGATAATGACTTGAACGCAGAAATTGCAACGGAACTTTTGACGGAAGAGGGAATCATGATAGAAAGAGCGGAGAACGGCGTTGCATGTATTGATATGTTTAACAAAGCAAAGCAAAATTACTACAGTCTGATTCTGATGGATATTCAGATGCCGATTATGAACGGATATGAAGCATCCAGGAGAATTCGAGAACTGAAAGACGGTAACAAATCGCAGATTCCAATTGTTGCAATGACAGCAAATGCGTTTGAAGAAGATAAGAAGATGGCTTTGGCAAGTGGCATGAATGATCATGTTGCAAAACCAATAGATATGAATGTATTATTGCCGACTATTATGAAATATATGTAAAGGAAGAAAGAAGGACACTGATTTTGTAGTCAGTGTTCTTCTTACATATCAGTCGACTAAAGAAAAACATTTTATCCAGTCCATTCTTTTTGTCAGTTTTCTGCCGGCAAGTCAGAGAGCAGGACATTTCCGTTGACGGTACTTGCCTGAATGATGAATGCAGAAATACCGGAGCGGGTGAATGTTTTTGTGTAGGATTCCGTTCTTCCATTGGAGACGAGGCGGATTTTTCCGGTTGTCGTGGATGCATGAATGGACGCATCGGCAAGGTCGTGCGGGAGATGGAGTTTCACGGAACCGTTGACGGATTTTGCTGTCAGGTACTCGGAACAGGTTCCCTCGAAGAGGACTTTGCCGTTGACACTGTTTAAGGATGCGCGGGAGCAGTCGCCGGTGATTTCAAGTTTGCCGTTTGTGGCGGAAACATCGAGGCTGTCTGTGCGCAGACGGGTCAGGACGATCTTTCCGTTCGCAGCCTGTATGCGGCAGCTGGATGCGGAAAGGGAATCACCGGTGATTTTGCCGTTTGTGGCGGAAATTTCGAGCGTAGTAAGGGAGAGGGTATCAAGCCCGGTCGCGCCGTTCAAAGAGCGGAGCGTCAGCTTCTGTACGGTGGACGGCACCTGGAAGGAGAACACCTCTTTCTGGTGATTATTGCAGAAAAGATGTTTCCAGAATACGGAAGGGATGAGCTTTTTCTCTCGCAGACAGAACGTATTGCCCTCAATGCCTGCCTCGAAGCGGTCCGGATCGAAGTCGCCGGAAAAGTCAAACTCAACCGAAGCGGAAGTGCCCGGAGCAAAGTCGGCAGAAGCATTCCGCAGGGAGATTTCCATAGCGGTGATGGCGGTGGAAGGGGCGTACGGGTAGTTCGGATGTGTTTCTTCAGAATGGGAGTGGGTTTTCTCCTGTGGCAGCACGTTTGCAACAGGCTGCTCCGTTGTGGCATATTCCTGACGGAAAAATTCGAGGACATCGTCGACATTACCGAGTTCCGCACAGATTTCCTCATCGGAGAGACCCTGGCTGCGGGCGTCGGCGAAATGGGATTCGAAATCGTTTAAAATTTCCTCTGCGGCGGCAGAATCAAAGGATGCAAGGCCCTGTTTCAATGCATTCATATAAGTTTCATACGTTGTATTCATCATGATTTTCCTTTCTATCGTCAGATCGTTTCATCTGAAATCAGTCGGTTGATCTGCTGGGTGAAATCCAGCCATTCCTGTTTTTTCTCCTGCTGATAAGCTGTTCCTGCTTCAGTCAGATGGTAATATTTCCGGGCAGGGCCGGATGCGGATTCCTGCAGATACGTTTCCACGTAACCGGCTTCCTTGAGTCGTTTTAAAATCATATAGAGCGTTCCTGCGGCGATGGACATTTCGCGGGAAATGGCGTCTGTCAGCTCATAGCCGTATTTGTCCTCTTTTGTCAGCTGGGAGAGGACACAGAGCTCGAGGACGCCCTTTTTGAGTTGTGGATTCATATGAACACCTCCTTGTTGAGTAGATCATAACACAGACTATATCATAATGCAATATAGCAAACCAAATTTTTATCCTGCCATGTGTTCGATTTTGTACATGGAAAAGCCTTGAAAAGAACCGCGGATTTCCGTATAATCAAGCAGAACCCTGAAATTTGACCGGAAAATACAGAAAAATAGAAAGATAGTAAGTTGGAAAGAAGAGGAAAAAATATGAGTGAAATGAATCAGAATAACAATGGCCCGGTAAAGGGCGCGATCCATTCGATCGAGAGCTTCGGATCCGTCGACGGACCTGGCGTACGCTACGTGATTTTCGTGAAGGGCTGCAACATGCGCTGCCAGTTCTGCCACAACCCGGATACCTGGACGATGAAAGATGCCGACTGGCAGACCGCAGATGAGGTGCTGAAAAAGGCGCTCCGCTACAAAAATTACTGGGGCGAAAAGGGCGGCATTACTGTAAGCGGCGGAGAACCGCTGCTGCAGATCGACTTCCTGATCGAGCTGTTCCGCAAGGCAAAAAAGAACGGCGTTCACACAACGCTGGATACCAGTGGAAATCCGTTCACAAGAGAGGAGCCGTATTTCAGCAAATTTAATGAGTTGATGAAATACACCGACCTGCTGCTGCTCGATATCAAGTTGATTGACGACAAGGCGCACAGAGAGCTGACCGGCTGCACCAACGAGAACATCCTCGACCTGGCGCGCTACCTTGACGAGATCGGCAAACCAGTCTGGATCCGCCACGTCCTCGTCCCGGAACGCAGCGACTACGACAAATATCTGATTCGCCTCGATGAGTTTTTACACAGCCTGCACAACGTACAGCGCGTAGAGGTTCTCCCATACCACACCCTCGGCGTATTCAAATGGGAAACCTTAGGAATCCCATACAAACTCGAAGGCATCAATCCGCCGACCAAAGAGCGCGTGGAAAACGCCAATAAACTGCTGCATACGGCGGAATATACGGGATATCTGAAATAAAAAGCAGAACAACAAGAAAAATCTGTGAAAAAATAACAATTTTTATAAAAATTTTATAGTATTTCTGTTCAAAAACCAGAAGAAAAGGAGTATAATCTCTGTTATGGACGAGAGCATGGTTACAATGTGACGGACATGACAGGGACGACAGCAAAAACACTACGCCCCTTTTTGATTCGCCGCGGCAGTTGCTGCATCCACCAAAAATAAAAGCAAAAAGAAAGAAGGATTTACAATGTTTGGTTCAAAAGAGGCATCGGAAGACAAGCTGAAAAAAATGGTGGAAAAAGGAAAATGGGACAAATTAAGAAAACAGTATCTGGATTCGGACAAGACAACGCAGGTAGCGCTTGCAAAAGCCTGTGCAGCTTCGAGAAATGATGGTTCTGTTAATATTCTGACTTCTCTTCTGGAAGTAGACGATGTGGACGTAAAAATCGCGGCCGTTACGAGCCTTGGTGAGGTTGGAGACGATCACGTAACAGCACTGATCCGTCAGCTGGCCGTCAAGACACCGGCAGATCAGACGGAGCTGAAAGCAGCGATCACAAAAGCGCTGGAGAAGATTGTCGAAAGAGCATAAGAGCAGGATCAGTGAAAAAAAGGAAAGGCGAAGAAGTTTCTGTAAAAAGAAGCTCCTTCGTTTTTTTGTTGCAAGGCATATCAGAATCTGCTCCAGCGGATTGTTTTTGCCCGAACAGAAATCTTACAAAATCGTAATAATAATGCAGTTGTATCTATCCCGCAAAAAATGCTATAGTGAAAATAACACAGACACAAAAGCAGAACGCGGAGCGAAAAGCATCCGCAGAAAAAAGGGAGGAAACAAGATGGAATTTGTATTCGAACATGCAACCATGATTGCCGTGATCGCTGTTGTGGTGATCATTCTTGCCATTCTGGCGAGCGGTTATGTGAAGGCGCCGCCGGATACCGCATTTATTATTTCCGGTTTCCAAAAAGGCCAGCGGATCCTGATCGGTAAAGCCGGCATCAAGCTCCCATTCTTTGAGCGGCTGGACAAGCTGAGTCTGAAGCTGGTAGCGATCGATGTGAAGACGAGCGACGCTGTGCCGACCGCTGACTACATCAATATTCAGGTGGATGCAGCCGTCAACATCAAAGTCGGGGACGAACCGCAGAAGCTCCAGAAAGCATCCCAGAACTTCCTGAACCGCGACAGCGAATATATTGCCAAGGTTGCAAGAGAAGTCCTTGAAGGAAACATGCGTGAGATCGTTGGAAAGATGCGTCTGGAAGAGATGGTTTCCGACCGTCAGAAGTTTGCGGAGCTGGTCAAAGAAAATGCAGAACCGGACTTGGCTGCGATGGGACTTGACATCATCAGCTTCAACGTACAGAATTTCGTCGATTCCAATCAGGTCATTGAAAACCTCGGTATCGACAATATCGTAAAAATCAAGAAATCCGCGGCGATCGCCCGTGCCAATTCCGAGAAAGAAATCAAAATTGCCCAGGCGCGTGCAAATAAAGAGGCGAACGATGAGCGCGTTCTTGCCGAGACCGAGATCGCAAAGAAAAACAACGATCTGGCAATCAAGTCGGCAGAGCTGAAAAAAGAGTCCGATATCAAAAAGGCAGAGGCAGATGCAGCGTACAAAATTCAGGAAGAGCAGCAGAGAAAAGAGCTGGAAATCACTTCCGCGAATGCGAACATCGCCCGTCAGGAGCGTGAGGTTGAGCTCCGTGCCAGAGAAGTAGAAGTAACCGAGAAATCCCTCGAGGCAGAAGTTAAGAAGAAAGCCGAGGCCGAGCGTTACGCAAAACAGCAGCAGGCAGAGGCAGATTTGTACCGCCGTCAGAAAGACGCAGAGGCAGACCAGTTCGAAAAAATCCGCGAGGCGGAGGCAAAGAAAGCCCAGGCAGAAGCCCAGCGCTATGCGATGGAGCAGGAAGCACTCGGTATCAAGGCAAAAGGTGAGGCGGAAGCCGCATCCATCCGCGCCCAGGCACTTGCAGAGGCCGAAGGTATGGAGAAGAAAGCCGAGGCTTACCAGCGCTACAACAAAGCCGCAATGGCAGAGATGATGATCAAGGTTCTGCCGGAGATCGCCGGAAAGATCGCAGAGCCGCTCAGCCAGATCGACAAGATTACGATCATCGGCGGCGGAAGCGAGGACAACGGCATCGGCTCCGTAGCGGGCAATGTGCCGGTGGTGATGGCAAAGCTGTTTGAGTCGATGAAAGAGGCGACCGGTGTCGATCTCTCCGAAATCATGAGAGCCGATACGTACGATGCAAAAGTAAACCGCAACATTCAGATCTCCAGCCCGGAAGAGCTCAAAGAGTATCTGAAAGCAGAAGCCGGAAAGGCAGCAGCGGATGCAGAAAGCCCGGAAAAAGCGGAAGCATCCGAACCGGTGCAGAAAGACGGCAGCGAGCAGTAAATCCAGAACGGATCATAAAAACAGAAAAAGAGGCAGGGATCCAGAGAAATTTCTTGAGGATCCTGCCTCTTTTGACGTATAGATCGGAAAAAGTTATTCGGCGCCTTTTTCCAGCATGCTCATGAACTCTTTTGCCGCCTGCGGGATCGGCAGATGGGAGCTGTGGGCAACGACAAGCTGGCGCGGCGGAAGCTCCTCCACGAGGTCGAGCTGGAAGGCCGCCGTCTCTTTTACAAGGCAGTAGTCCGGCACAAACGCGATGCCAAGGCCGATACTCGCCAGGTCGATCAGAAGATCGTTGCTGCCAAGCTCAATTTCCGGCACGAGGTCGAGCTGGAACCGCTGAAACTGGCTGTGCAGGAACTCACTCGTCGTACTCTTGCGGTCGAGCATCAGAATCGGGTACTGCAGCAGCTCTTTTAAGTGAACCGGCCTGTTTTCCAGTTCCGGGTAATATTCGCCGTTCGCGATGAAGATATCGTGGAACGAATGAATCGGAATCGTGTGAAGACGGCTGGAAAGATGCGAGTTTGGATAATTGGTCACGATGAAATCCACCTGGCCGGATTCCAGCAGATCGACACACTGGGTCGAAGTCTGGTTTGTCACCTTGATGTGGACATTCGGAAAGGAGCGGTGGAAACGGTTCAGGTACGGAACAAGGAAATAGCGGCAGATTGTGTCGCTCGCGCCGATGCGGAGCTGGCCGCCGCCAAGCGTTCCCGCTTCCATAATCTGTGCTTCACCGCGCGCAATCAGGTTGATCGCAGGCTCTACGTGGCGCAGCAGCGTTTCTCCCTCCGGCGTTAACTGCACGCGCTTTGTACTGCGGATAAAGAGCGTGATTCCAAGCTTTTTCTCCAGTACCTTGATCGACTGGCTGACCGCCGACTGCGAGATAAAAAGCAGCTTGGAGGCCTCGGAAAAACTGAGTGTGGTGGCAACGTAATAGAAAACCTTATATAACTCGTAATTAATATCCAAAATAAGCACCTCTTATAAAATATGATATCTTCACTCTAGCACACTTCCCCGAAAGAATGCAAGAAAAAATCTGCCGGAGCCGTGAACTTTTTCTCCTCTTTTTCGAGTAAGAGAAAATTCACGGTTCCGGCAGATAAGAAAGGGGAATCAGCCAAGCACTTTGGCAATGGCGCTGTCCAGCGTGCGGATCTGGCGCGTTGCAGAGTATCCGTCGAGTTTCGGCATCTGAATATCCATCAGCACCAGATCGAACTGATCCGGCGCTGCGGTGCGGAGTGTCTCAACGGCAACATCGCCGTCGTCTGCAAGGCTGACGGAAAATCCGGCGTTCGAAAGGAGCTCCATCGCGATTTCCTGTACCATATGGCTGACGTTGATCGCCATGCCAAGTCCCGTACCCTGAATGCCGCTGACCGTAGAAGTCTCCTCGCGTGTAAACGATTCAAAGAGGTGCTCCTGGAATTCCCGGCTCATGCCGATGCCGTTGTCGCGGACGTGGAATTCGTAGAGCGCATACCCTTTTTTATAGTACGGTTTCTGAATAATACGGACAATGATGGTGCCGCCGTTCTGTGTGAATTTCGTGGCATTGCTCAGCAGATTCAGCAGAATCTGGTTCAGGCGGAAAAAGGTGCTGGCCGGAGGTGGAAATCTTGTTCAGGTATTCCTGCACCTGGTCCGGCTGATTGACGTGGGCGGCAGCCAGAGCGGTAAAGCCGATGATCGCATTCATCCGAAAAAACAGATTTTGTTCCGGAATGAAAATGGGAAACAAAAGTTACTTTACATATAAAAGAGCAGAACAGGAAGAAATTTTGAAAAAAATTGAAGAAAATTACAAATTATTGTGGAATATGTGGAAAAAATATGGTAGGATGGGGGAGAAGAGAAAAGTGGTTTCAAAATGTTACTTAACGTTCAGTGAAAGTTCTATGGTTACAAAGAAAACAAAAAACAAGAGGAGAAGGAAAATGAAATTTTTACCAAAACCAAAAGAGGTAAAACTCCTGACGGGGGAACATGCACTCTGCTATGACGGCAGAATTGTACTGGATGGCAGACTGCTGGGAAATGGGGATACGTATGCGAAAGTGCTGCAGAAGGGAATCAAAAAGGAAACCGGAATGCAGTACGATATCGGATACGGCGTTCCGGGAAGAAAAGAGACCGGCGCGATTGTACTGGAACTGGATGAGACAAGGAAAAGCCAGCAGTATGTGCTGCAGGTGACAGAGGAGGAAATCCGCATCCAGGGCGGAGACGGAGCCGGCGTGCTCTACGGTGTGCAGACGCTGTGCCAGATGATGCACGAATACGGTGCACTGCTTCCTGCCGTGCGGATCGAGGATGAGCCGGATCTGCCGGTGCGCGGCTATTATCTCGATGAGACGAGAGGCCGTGTGCTGACACTTTCCTATTTAAAACAGGTGGCAGACCGCATGGCGTACTACAAGCTGAACCAGCTGCAGCTCTATGTGGAGCACACGTATCTGTTCTCCGGACTTTCCGAGATGTGGCGCGATGAGACGCCGCTTACGGCAGAGGAAATCCGCGAGCTGGATGCGTACTGCGCAAAGCTTCATATCGAATTGGTGCCGTCGATCGCAACGTTCGGCCATCTGTACATGCTGCTCTCCACAAAGAGCTATGGCGACCTCTGTGAATTCCCAGACAGCTGGAAAGAGCCGTTTTCCTTCTGGGACCGGATGCAGCATCACACGGTGGATGTCTCCGGCGGCAGAGCGATCGAGCTGATCAAGGCCATGATCGAGGAGTACATGGCGCTTTTTGCCACGGATAAATTCAACATCTGCGCGGACGAAACGTTCGACCTTGGAAAAGGAAAATCGAAACCGCTGGCAGACGAGAAAGGCGTTCACCGCCTGTATATCGACTATGTAAAAGAGCTCTGCGAGTTTCTCGTGGCAAAAGGCAAAAAGCCGATGTTCTGGGGCGATATCATCTGCGCACAGCCGGAGCTGATCAAAGAGCTGCCAGAGGAAACCGTCTGCCTGACCTGGGGCTATGCAGCCGAGCAGAGAGAGCATGAGGCAAAAGTGATGGCGGAAGCTGGTGCAAGACAGTATCTCTGTCCTGGGGTCGGCGGCTGGAACCAGTGGATGAACCTGGTGGAGAACAGCTACAAAAATATCGCACGGATGTGCGGCTATGCGAGAAAATACCATGCGGAAGGTGTTCTGAACACAGACTGGGGTGACTGCGGCCACATCAATCAGCCGGACTTTTCCCTTCCTGGCATGATCTATGGAGCCGTCTTCTCCTGGGGAGACGATACCGACAGCTTTGAGGAGCTGAATGAACAGATTTCCCGTCTGGCCTACGGCGACCGGAGCGGAAAATTCGTTTCCTATATGGCAAAAACGGCAGAATGCTCCATCTTTGACTGGTGGGATGCCAACGTCGTTTACGAGGAAAAAGTGCTCGGTCATCCGAACAACCGGAATGCGCTGTTTGACGCGAGAATCCAGGATGAGGCGAAGCGTGCAGCTGCAAAGGAAACAATTGCGGCTCTGAAAAAAGAACTGAAAAAGACAGCCGGTGCTCTGGAAGAATCCTGCCGTCCAATGGTTCCGGTGCTGGAACTCACGATGGAAGCGATTGACATCTGGAATGAGACGGGCGCGAGAATGTGTGACATTGAGCTTGGAAAAGAAAAGGATGAGACAGCCTGCGCGGCACTTGCGGGACGGCTGGAAACCTGGTTTATGAAGTATAAAGCGTCCTGGAGAAGCATCAGCAAAGAAGGCGATCTGCACCACATTTCAGAGATTGTATTCTGGTATGCCGACATTCTGCGGGGAAGAAAACCGTACGAAAAATAGAAAAAATCCATTTGTGAACAAAGATGAACACAAATAGAAAATAAATGAACGATAAAAAGTAACAAAGAAAACGAAAATTTACATAAAAGTGAACAAAAACACTTGACTTTTGCGCAGAAATGGACGAAGATAGAAGTATCGGATCGAAAGATCAAAAATGTCCGTATGGCGTGACAAGAGAGAAAGAAAAAAATAATTTTCACAGAGGGAAACAATCATGAGTAAAATCATCGGAAACAATCTGCCGGATATGCCTTGGCAGGAAAAACCAGCAGGAGAGCACATGCCGGTATGGCGCTATGATCAGAACCCGATCATCGGCCGTTACGAGCAGAAACGTTCCAACAGTATCTTCAACAGCGCAGTCGTACCGTTCGAGGACGGATACGTAGGTGTATTCCGCTGCGACAGCCGTTCCATCAGCATGGACATCTTCGTTGGAAGAAGTAAAGACGGTATCCACTGGGAGATCGAGGATGAACCGATCAAATTCGAGGGCGCTGACGAGGAGATCCTGACCAGAGAGTATCGTTATGATCCGCGTGTCTGCAAAATTGACGACAAATACTATGTAACCTGGTGCAACGGTTATCACGGCCCGACCATCGGTGTTGCTTACACCTATGACTTCAAGAAATTCGTTCAGCTTGAGAACGCATTCCTTCCATTCAACCGTAACGGCGTGCTGTTCCCGAGAAAGATCAACGGCTACTACATGATGATGAGCCGTCCAAGCGACAACGGCCACACACCATTTGGAGATATCTTCGTCAGCCAGAGTAAGGATATGGAATTCTGGGGAAGACACCGCCACATGATGAGTCCGGTACGTGGCGACGAGTCCGCATGGCAGTGCACCAAGATCGGTGCCGGCCCGGTTCCGATCGAGACAGATGAGGGATGGCTGCTGATCTACCACGGTGTAATCACAACCTGCAACGGCTATGTATATCGTATGGGATGCGCTCTGCTCGATA
This sequence comes from Fusicatenibacter saccharivorans, assembly GCF_015557635.1. Classification (GTDB taxonomy): domain Bacteria; phylum Bacillota; class Clostridia; order Lachnospirales; family Lachnospiraceae; genus Fusicatenibacter; species Fusicatenibacter saccharivorans. The sequence continues at coordinate 72,108 of NZ_JADNOP010000002.1, read as the reverse complement.
TCGACGAGCCGTGGAAAGTAAAATACAGAACCAAAGACTACATCATGGCTCCACTCACACAGTACGAGTGCATGGGTGATGTTCCGAACGTTGTATTCCCTTGTGCGACCTTAAGCGATGCTGCAACCGGAAGAATCACTATCTACTACGGATGCGCAGATACCGTAACCGGTATGGCATTCACAACCGTAGATGAGCTGCTGAACTATGTGAAAGAGAATAGCCTTTGATTTATTAAGATAACTTAAAAAGCGACAAGTCCGCCAGGCTTACGGGTGAAAGAAGCCTGCAGGTCCGGTGGACTTTCTTTTTTAAAATGACCCCATGGAAAGCATAAGGAGGCACTATGAAATTTGTAAAAGAGCGTGTGAACGTGATCTGTCAGGAACTGGCAAGACTTTCGATTTCACAGAAAATCAAAATCACCGATATGCAGGTGAAAAACGGATGCTATATCACACCGGCAGAGGCCGATGCATCAGAAGAGCCGTGGACATCGTTTGATACGGTCAATGACCGCTGGTACGGACCGGACAAACATTACTGGTTCCGCACCACCATCACCGTTCCGGAGAGCTTCGATGGAAAAAATCTCTGGATGAGAGTCCATGCAGGACTGGACGACTGGGATGACGGAAGAAACCCGCAGTTCCTGCTGTTTGCAAACGGTGAAGTGATCCAGGGTATGGATATCAACCACCGCGAAGTACTTGTAAGAGAAAACGCAAAGGCCGGTGAAAAAATCCAGCTCGACCTGCAGTCCTACACCGGAACGCTGCACAGCGAGTTCCGTCTGCTGGCAGACCTTGAGGAGCATGATGCGAAAATCGAGGAGATCTATTACGACCTCATCGTTCCGATGCAGGGCCTGAACCGTATGGACGAGGATAATAAAACGCGTCTGGATCTCGAAACCGCACTGACCAACACGATCAATCTGCTGGACCTGCGCAAGCCATACAGTAAAGAGTTCTACGCTTCCATCGAAGAGGCAGAAAAATGCATCCAGGAAGAGATCTATGAAAAAATGGGCGGCTGGGACGAAGTTGTGGCAACGTGCATCGGCCACACCCACATTGATGTGGCATGGCTGTGGACGATCGACCAGGTTCGTCAGAAATCCTGCCGAAGCTTTGCAACGGTATTAAAACTGATGGAGGAGTATCCGAACTATCACTTCATGTCGAGCCAGCCGAAGCTCTACAGCTTTGTCAAAGAAAGACACCCGGAAGTGTACGAGAAAATCCGCCAGAGAGTCAAAGAAGGACGCTGGGAGCCGGAAGGCGGCATGTGGGTTGAGGCAGACTGCAACCTGACTTCAGGAGAGTCCCTCGTGCGCCAGTTCCTGTTCGGAAAACGCTTTTTCAAAGAAGAGTTTGGCGTGGACAACAAGATCCTGTGGCTGCCGGATGTCTTCGGATACAGCGCAGCGATGCCGCAGATTCTGAAAAAATGCGGAATTGACTACTTCATGACGACCAAACTGGCATGGAACGAGTTCAACAAAGTGCCGTACGATACGATGAACTGGGAAGGCATCGACGGAAGTGAAGTATTCACTCATATGATCACAACGCTCGGCGTCGGACAGCCGGAGACGAGCTTCTTTACCACATACAACGGAATGCTGCACCCGGATGCCATCATGGGCGGATGGGACCGCTACCAGAACAAGGACATCAACAACGATATCCTGATCAGCTACGGCTACGGAGACGGCGGCGGCGGCCCGACCAGAAGAATGCTGGAGACATCCAAACGTATGGAAAAAGGCATCAAAGGTGTGCCGAAAGTACGCCAGGCATTTGCGAGAACGTATTTCGACGAGCTGCATGAGAAGGTAAAAGACAGCAAACGCCTCCCAACCTGGATCGGCGAACTGTATTTTGAGTTCCACCGCGGAACATACACCTCGATGGCACGCAACAAACGCGGCAACCGTAAGAGCGAGTACGCGATGATGGAATTAGAGCTTCTGTCCGTTCTGGCCGAAAACGCCGGAAAAGCATACCCGACCGAAGAACTGAACCGCATGTGGGAGATGATCCTGACCAACCAGTTCCACGATATTCTGCCGGGCTCCTCGATCCATGAGGTATATGAGCAGACGAAGAAAGAATATGCAGAGATTGCGGAGACATCAGCAAAACTGATCGGCGAGCGCATGGAAGCACTCTGCGGAACAAAAGACGAGAGCGTGACCGTATGGAACACTCTCGGCCACAGAAGAAACGACGTTGTTGTACTCGGTGAGACCGCGGCAGAAGCCATGACCGACGGAACCACCGTATATCCGGTACAGCAGACGAAAGACGGAGCCATTGTCTATGCAGAAAACCTGCCGTCCAAAGGATATCAGGTTCTGCGCCCGACGAGCGGAGCCGCTGCGGAAACGCCATTTGCTGTAACAGAAGCTGGAGAGGGCTATACCCTTGAGACTCCGTTCTACACGATCCAGATCGATGCAAACGGTGAATTCACTTCCTTGTTTGATAAAGAGAATGACCGCGAAGTGCTTCAGAGCGGAACAACCGGCAACGAGCTGCGTATCTATGAGGACAAACCTCTGCAGTACAGCGCATGGAACCTGGATATCTTCCATACCGAGAAATCCTGGAAGGTGGAGGGTGTACGCCGCATGGAGTGGACAGAAAACGGTCCGGTCCGCGCAACACTGGAAATTGAGCGCGAAGTGATGGACACCGTCATCCGCCAGCAGATCCATTTCTATGCAAAAGACCGCAGAATCGACTTCGAAACCTACGTTGACTGGAAGTTCGCCGAGCATGTACTGAAAGTTCACTTCCCGGTAGACGTTCACAGCGACGAGGCAACTTTCGATATCCAGTTCGGTAATGTGACAAGAAAACTGCACACCAACACAAGCTGGGATCAGGCAAGATTCGAAGTATGCGGCCACAAATGGGCTGATATCTCAGAGGGAAGCTACGGCGTCAGCCTGATGAACGACTGCAAGTACGGCTATTCCATGAAGAACCGTGTGATGACGCAGACTCTGATCAAATCCGGAACTGAGCCGAACCTGACCGCAGACCAGGAAGAGCATTTCTTTACTTACTCTCTGTATCCGCACGCAGGAACATGGCGTGAGGCAGGCACCGAGCAGGAAGCTCTGAACCTGAACGTACCGGCAAAAGCAGTTGCAGGTGCAGCAGAGAAAGACCGCATGGAATTCCTGTCTGTAGACAAACGCGACGTAGTGCTTGAGACTGTGAAGAAGGCAGAGGACGGCGACGGCGTAATCGTTCGTCTGTACGAGGTGGAGAATGCAAGAACGAAAGTGACCCTGCACTGCGCAGAGGCAATTGCATCCGCTGAGGAGACCGACCTTCTCGAGAACCCGATCGAGGGCGCGCTTGGTGTGAAGGAGAACGAGATTGAGCTTACGATCAAGCCGTATGAGATCCGTACGATCCGCATCCGCACCGCGAAGTAAGAAAACAGAAATAAAATATAGAAATCACAATTGGTCCACTGGACCAATTGTTGATATGCCGAGCAACAGAAAAAGACACCGTGTCCCGGAAGGGAAGACGGTGTCTTTTTTGAAAACAGATGAAAAATAAAATCAGTCACCGGTGGAATCGCGGTACAGCACGTTGGTGCCGAGATACGTAATTTCATGCGGCGTGTTCGGATATTTGATCCGGTACAGAATCTGGAGTGCCAGACGTGCGCCGAGTTCTTCGTTGAAGACCTGAACGGTCGTCAGATGTTCTGCCAGAAGATCCTCTGTATTGTTGTCGAAGCCGGATACTGCAACGTCCTCCGGTACGCGTAAGCCCCGTTTTTCGAGAAGCTGCATCAGAATGCAGGCAACGTAGTCGCTGGCGCAGACGAAAGCGTCCGGCATGCGGGACAGGGAAGAAAGGAAGGTATCGATTTCTTCACGGTACGTATCGATGCCGAGCGGTGTCGTCAGGCAGAGAGAAGAATCCACCTTTTTACCGGCATCCGCCAGAGCCTGGCAGAAACCTTCATATCGTTCGCGGTTGGACTGTGCGTAGCTGATATCACCGATGAAGCCCGGAAGGGTGCGTCCCTGCTCGAGCAGATGGCAGGTGATGCGGCGGACACTGGTGCGGCTCTCCATGAGAAGCAGGTCGCCGTTCAGCTCATCCGGGGCAACAAGAGAGGAAGTGTCCAGGAACACTTTCGGAATCTGTGTCTCTGCGAGCAGGCGCAGAAGACGCTCGTTGTACACATTCAGAACGATGATGCCGTGAACATTTCCGTTTGTAAGAGTCGGCGGGAGAAAATACGTTTTATCCGCCGAAGTCGGAAGATACGTGTAAACGAGATTGACATTGTGTGTCGAAAATACTTTTGCAATTTGGTGGATGATGGTCATCCAGAAAAGTGAGGTTTCCGGTCTGCAGACGGCAACTGCAATGTTGACCGGCGTGGTCTCCTCTGCGCTCTGCGGATACTGAAAATCCTCCGGGATGGCATAGCCGAGTTCCTGGGCTTTGGCGATGACCTTGGTGCGCAGGGAATCGGAGACGCCTTCGTGTCCGCTGAACACCTTCCAGACCGTAGTCCGGGAGATGCCCAGGGAGTTCGCGATTTCCTGTAACGTTACTTTTTTCATAGTTTAAACCGATCCTGTTACAAATTTTGAGTGCTAACACATATTATACACTTAACGTGTAACTTTTTCAACCTTTCCATTGGAAGACAGAAGGAGTAAATGTGCTCCGTCGGCACTCGGGCAGGTGATCAGGTAAGAGTGGCTTGTGGTCTCAATGGTGTAGTCAAGAGCTTTGACGGTTTTGTTGAAGTCATTTGGAGCGTAAGCGGCAAGGGTCTCCTGTAAGACGGTAAGACTGTCGCTGTAGGAACCGGTTGTCTCAAACAGAATGTTTTCTGCGTAATACAGCTTGCGGAGTTCCCATTTGCGGTATTCGTCCTCCGGAATCGTGATGTCACACGGTGCGTCGTCGCGGTCGTCAGAGAAGAAAACGAAAGACCAGAGTTCCGGGTAATGAATGTTGATGACACCGGTCGGAGCCCATACCCAGTTGTCCTCCGGGAGAACGTTTCCGGCTTCATTGGTACGTTTTACATAAGTGTTGTCCTTGATGTCCACTTTCCACTGAACACGGGAGAAGTTCATACGGTAGAATTCTCCGTTTTTCGGTGCGCGGCGTTCTTTCTGATACTCATAGAGAGCAGCGAACGGAATGACAACCTCAACGCTCCAGCACTTGTTTTCTGCGGATGGATCGTTGATGGAGCCATCTACATGAACAGCGGTGCGCAGACCGTGCATGTCGTAGCCATTGAGGCCGCTTCCGCCGTCACGGTATGGCTCGGAAAGAAACAGATCCCATACCGTGTTCAGAACGTTCATTTCGAACTCATAGTAATGGTACGTATCAGAATCCGGGTCAACGAAGATTTCAAAATCGTTGTCGAGGAAAATGACGGAGTCGCGCTCGGTCTGGTGTCCCCAGATTTCATCGCCGTCAAGCACGGCTGCTACGTAAAGGTTCTCGTCATCCCAGAGCATTTTTGCACGGGTGACAAAGCGCGGAAGCGGCATGTGGCTTCCTTCGATATCGAGAAATTCGTCGGTATACGGGGCATCTTCCCAGAATGGTTTGTTGATGTTTCCGTCTAACTCGAACGGCTTTTTTGCGCGGTGGCAGGTGTAAACCGGCGGTGCGAACGGGACTGCCGGAACCGGAATTGTGATGTTTGTACTCATAGTAAAAATCTCCCTTTCAAATATTTACTGTTAAGCTTTTTTAGAAAACACGCGGAAAACGTGTCGACAAAAGGTATCATAACACCAGAAGTAATAAAATTCAACATTAAAATGAACAAAAATGAACGAAAGATAACTTACTGTGGACAAAATGAAAAGAATGCGGTACAATAAAGCCACTTGAAATAAGGAGAAGGACAAGGAGGAAACAAAAACAATGGAAGCATATCAGAATGCGGCCCTTTCCCCGGAAGAGCGCGCAAAAGACCTGCTCGGAAAAATGACGCTGCAGGAAAAAGTAGGACAGTTAAATCAGCGTCTGTACGGATTCCGGATTTACGAGAGACAGGGTGAGGAGTTTACACTGACAGAGGAATTTAAAGAGGAAGTAGAGCGCATGGGAGGGCTTGGCGTCCTGTACGGCCTGTACCGTGCCGATCCGTGGGCAGATAAAGATGAGAAGACCGGCATTGTGCTGGAACTTTCCGCAAAAGCCTATAATATAGTACAGAAATATGTGATCGATCATTCCCGCCTCGGCATCCCGATGATGATGAGCACCGAGTGCCCGCACGGCCATCAGGCGCTCGGCGGCGGTCTGCTTCCGGTCAACCTGGCAGCAGGCGCAACATTCGACCCGGAACTTCTTTCCGAAGGCTACAAGGCATGCGGAAAACAGTTAAAGAGCGGTCATGTGGATCTGGCGCTGATGTCGGCGCTCGATATGGCGCGCGACCCGAGATGGGGAAGAAGTGAGGAGTGCTACTCCGAAGACCCGTGCCTTGCCGCATCCATGGCAAAAGCGGCAGTCACCGGTATGCAGTCCACCGGTGTCGGCAGTGTGGCAAAACACTTCTGCGCACAGGGCGAGACAACCGGAGGTGTGAACGCGAGTGCTGCAAGAATCGGCGAGCGGGAGCTTCGGGAAATTCATTTTCCTTCTGCAAAAGCGTGCTGTGAAGCAGGCGTGGAAGGCATCATGGCGGCATACAACGAGATCGACGGCGTGTACTGCCACAGAAACGCATGGCTGCTCCGCGATGTTCTGCGCGGCGAGATGGGCTTTGACGGCATTGTGATGGCAGATGGTTTGGCTGTAGATTTCCTTAAGAATACCGAGGGTGATACTCTGCATGCAGGCGTTGCAGCGAGAAAAGCCGGTGTGGATGTGAGCCTCTGGGATGAAGCGTTCAGCCGTCTCGGCGAGGCCGTAGAGCAGGGACTTCTCGATGAGAGCGAGATCGACGAGTCTGTTCTCAAAGTTCTGAAGCTGAAATTTGAAAAGGGTCTGTTTGAACATCCTTATATGGAAGAAAACATGCTCACCCCGGAAGAAGCCGGGATCCCGGAAGTATCTCTTTCCCTGGCACGGGAGTCCGCTGTTCTTCTGAAAAACGAGGAGAGTGTGCTGCCGCTTGCTAAGAAGTACAAAAAAGTAGCTGTGATCGGCTATCACGCAGCAGACCGTTACTGCATGCTCGGCGACTACACCCCGCCGGTTCCGGAAAGCGAGTGCGTCACCGTCCTTCAGGGCATGAAACAGGAAGCGCCGGAGGGCGTGGAAGTTTCCTATGCAATGGGAAGTGAATTTTCAGAGGCTGACGAGGACGAGAAAGCAAAAGCACTGGCACTTGCAGCAAAGAGCGATGTGATCGTAGCTGTTGTCGGCGGTTCTTCTTCCCGTTTCGGCGGAGCTGTGTTCGATGCAAACGGTGCAGCATCCAAGGGAACCGGCAGCCGTTCGATGGACTGCGGCGAGGGAATGGACACCGCAAAGGTTCACATCCCGGCAGCACAGGAAGAACTGGTTGCAGAGCTTGCCCGCCTTGGCAAGCCGATGGTAACCGTTGTGATCGCAGGAAGAGCATACTGCATCGAGGATATCGAAAATGCTTCGAATGCCCTTCTGTATGCGTTTTATCCGGGTCCGATGGGCGGCAAGGCCGTTGCAGAGATGCTCTACGGAACCACGAATCCGTCCGGCCGTCTCCCGGTATCCATGCCGCGCCACGCCGGTCAGATTCCGGTGTGCTACAATTACCGTACCTCCGTCGTTCCGGCATACTGCGATATGACGAGCCAGCCGCTGCATACGTTCGGTGAGGGAAAATCCTACACGACGTTTGCGTGCAGCGATGTTTCCGTGAACAAAGAAGAAAACGGTGCTGCCGTTTCGTTTACCGTAGAGAACACCGGTGCCATGGCAGGAACCTCCGTTCCGTGTCTGTATGTGCGGAAACGTTCTGGCGGTGTGGTAGCGAGAATCAAAGAGCTGAAAGCTTTTACCAGAATTTCTCTTGCACCGGGTGAGAAAAAAGAAGTTTCGTTCCAGCTTTCCAAAGAGGAGATGAACTTTGTCCAGATTCCGGGAAAACCGGAAGTGATCTGCCATGACTATGAGCTGATGCTCGAGGATGGAGCAGAGAAATGGTGGAGCGGAAATGTAACTGAAATGTAAGGTTTGACGGAAGATAATATAAAAAGTAACAAAACTGAACAAAGGGAGAAAATATGTTGCGAAACAAAACGACGTATTTTCTCCATTTTTGTTTCTTTGAAATGGACGAAAATACGAAAAAAGATAACATGGATCACGGCCGCAAGGGACAGAAAAACCGAAAAACGCGTCGAAATATAGGAAAAGTGCTTAAAAAACGCCTGCTTAAATTGCGTAAAAGTAACAAACTGGTATATATATTCAATTAATGGTTGACAAATAAGGTAACAAAAGGTAAAATAAATTCAACAAAACAGTGTTGGATAAATCTTGAATCACAGATTTGATTGTGGCAGTTGCACAAAAAAGAAGCAGCATGCGAGGATGATGCGAAAGCAAAATGTTCAAAATGTTCACGACCGGAAATGCGGCAATCAAGGAAGACACGAAACCTTTAAAAAGGAGGAAAAGAGAGAAATGAAAGAGAAACCAACAAAAGCAAAGAAGAAAGGCCGGACCATCCGAGCCTTCAAGAGAGACATCTCGCTTTGGCTTTTCTGTGTTCCGGGTGTGATCCTGACCTTCATCTTCAGCTACATTCCGATGTACGGTGTACAGATCGCGTTCCGCCGCTTCAATGCGACGGCCGGAATCACTAAGAGCCCGTGGGTAGGCATGTACTACTTTGAGAGATTCTTCAACTCTCCATACTTTGCATCCACCATCAAGAACACGTTGATCCTGAGTCTGTACGGACTGGTCGTATCATTCCCGATTCCGATCATCCTGGCACTGATGCTGAACTCCTTCCGCCATAAGAGATACCGGAAAGTGATCCAGACCGTCACCTACGCGCCGAACTTCATTTCTACCGTAGTTATGTGCGGTATGATCATTCTGTTCCTGTCTCCGTCCGTCGGTGTTATCAACCACGTACTGGAAGCAATCGGAATTCCGGCGGTCAACTTCATGGCGAAAAAAGCCTACTGGAGACACATTTATGTGTGGACCGGCGTATGGCAGAGTACAGGATGGAGCTCTGTTATTTACTTCGCAGCACTCGCCGGCATCAGCCCGGAGCTGCATGAGGCGGCAAAGGTAGACGGCGCAACGAAATTACAGCTGATCCGTCACATCGACCTTCCGCTGATCATGCCGACCGCGACCATTCTTCTGATTATGAACTGCGGAAGCATTCTTTCCGTCGGCTTCGAAAAAGCCTTCCTTCTGCAGAACAACCTGAATGCCAGTGTATCCGAGATCATTTCCACCTACGTCTATAAGGTCGGTCTGATCAACAACGATATGTCGTATTCTTCAGCAATCGGTCTGTTCAACACCATCGTAAACATGGTTATGCTGATCATTGTCAATACGATATCTGATAAACTTTCGGGCAACAGCCTGTGGTAGGAGGAAACAAAAACATGAGTAAAGAAAATACCGCAGTGACAAAAAAGAAAATAAAACGCTGCAAAGAGGACGTCGTTTTTGACGCAGCCTGCTTCATTATCCTGACGCTGGTTCTGTTTGTTGTGGCATATCCGCTGTACTGGGTTATCATTTCATCCATCAGTGCGCCAAGCGCCGTATCGAGTGGTAAAGTACTGCTTCACCCGATCGGATTTACCCTGAAAGGCTACGCAGAAGTATTTAAAAACGACCAGGTTATGAGAGGCTTTTTAAACTCCCTGATCATCACCTTCTGCGGTGTTATGGTCAACCTGATCGTAACGCTTCCGACATCGTATGCACTTTCCAGAAGCAATTTCTCCGGAAAGAAACCGATCACCATTTTTTACCTGATCACCATGTTCTTCGGCGGCGGTCTGATCCCTACCTATCTGGTTATTCAGAGACTGCAGATGCTGAACACGATCTGGGCACTGATTCTTCCAGGATGCTTAAGCGTATACAACATGATCGTGGCAAGAACCTTCTTCAAGTCGAACATTTCGGAAGAGCTGTATGAGGCAGCTGAAATTGACGGCTGTACCCAGGCGAGATTCTTTTTCCAGATTGCACTTCCGCTTTCCAAAGCGATCATCGCAATTCTGGTTCTGTACTATGGTGTCGGCCACTGGAACTCATACTTCTCAGCACTCGTTTATATTTCGGACAAAGCAAAGTATCCGTTGCAGCTGGTTCTGCGTAACATCCTGATCACAAACCAGACCGCGCTGTCCCAGACAGCAACAACTGCGGCAGCAAGAGCAGCACTGCAGGAAAAACAGCAGCTGATCGACGTTATGAAATACTCGCTGATCATCATCAGCAGTATCCCGGTTCTGGTTATGTACCCACTGGTGCAGAAGCACTTTGTAAAGGGTGTTATGATCGGATCCATGAAGGGTTGATTTACAAGAAGAAGTTTTTTTAACGATTTATCTGCCGCACGGGAAACGGCGGTATGTAAATAAAGGGTCCGGACAACGGACAGGCAAAAGCGCTTCCGGCGGGAAAATGCCGCCGGAACAACACAGGAGGGAAAAATCATGAAAAGAAAAGCAGTCGCAGCAGTTTTAACTGCAGTAATGGTGGCATCTATGTTTACCGGATGTGGAAGTGATAATGGAAGCAGCTCGGCAAAGAGTGCTTCTGCAGCATCCGCAGCATCCGCAGCAAACGACACCGTGGATGAGGACGGAAAAGTAAACGGCATTATGTATCAGGAAGGTCTTCCGCTGGTAGACGAGGGAGATTACACCTTCTCCATCTTCTGCGATGATTCCAGCGAATCCGGCGAGTTTATCACGCTCGATGAGTTCAAAAAACAGACCAATGTAGACGTTGACCTGAAAATTTATCCATACGAAACAGCAACGGAGAGACTGAATCTGGATCTGAACTCCGGAGATTACGCGGATGTGATCGGCGGATGGACCTTAAGCGATAATGCAATCCTCACCTATGGTGTAAACCAGGGCGTATTCATTCCGCTGGAAGATTATTTTGAGAAATATTGCCCGAACATTTCTGCGATCCTGGATCTGCCGGGTGTAAGAGAAAAAATGACAGCACCGGACGGACACATCTACACAATTCCGTACGTATGTACCGATACAACCGTTGGATACAGCCCATACATCAATACGAAATGGCTGGAGAATGTTGGCATGAGCATGCCGACCACTACAGACGAGTTTGAGGCAGTCTTGAAAGCCTTCAAAGAGCAGGATGCAAACGGCAACGGTGACGCTTCCGATGAAATCCCGTTCTCTACCGACCCGAACAACAAACATATCGAGGCTATGGCCGGTTACTTCGGACTTCCGATGAACAAACTTGGTATTGCAATCCAGAATGAAAAGGTTGTTTACGGCGGTGTCAGCGATACATACCGTGAGTTCCTTTCCTGGTTCCACAAACTGTATGCAGAAGGACTCGTAGACGTAGAGCTTTACACACAGGACAGCTCCACATGGGAAGGTAAAGGAAATCAGGACCTGTACGGCGTTTCCATCGCATACGGAAGCAACGAGTTTACCGGAATCCCGGCTGCAGAGGAAAGAGGCGATTTCGACTCCATGCCTGTTCTGAACACAGACAAAGACGGAATCTGGCTGCGCGATACGGAAGGCTTCAGCGTATACAGAACCCAGGCTGTCATCACAAACAAGGCAGAGCATCCGGAAATCATCTGCCGCTGGTTTGACAATGCATTCGCACTGGAGAACGGCATCGGCTGCAACAGAGGACCGGTTGGTGTGATTGTAAACAAAGAGGATGACGGATACCATGCGATTGACACCACCACACTGTCTGAGGAAGATCAGGAAAAATATTCCTGGGGCAATCTGTGGCCGCAGTCTCTGCCGAAATATCTGCCGGTAGACTTCGAGTTTGTAGAAGAGCATCCGATGTATGATGAGAAAAAAGCAACAGAGGAAGCTTATGAGGCAAATCTGACCAAAGAAATTATTCCGTCCTACTGGATTGACTTGGATAAAATTGATACCTTCTCTGATACGAACACAGCAATCAAAGATTTCTTTGAGCAGCAGCAGGCGCAGTTCGTATGCGGCGAGCTTGACATTGACAACGATGCTGACTGGCAGGCTTATGTAGATGGTATGTACTCTCTGGGACTTGAGGACTGGGTAGCAACTCAGGGTATCGAGGAAATCGCGAAATAAACAGGAAAAGGTAACGATATTTCCTGTGGCGTGAAAAAAGGCATATTACAGTGTAAAACGGTAATATGCCTTTCTTTTTGGGCAAGAACTGATATAATGGGAAGAAACAATAAAGGGGTAATTAGATCGGATAAAAAAGCTATGCCCGGAGTCTTTTAATCCGGGAGTACAAAAAAAGGAGGAGCTGGAAGAGATGATGCAGGACTGGTTTCGGAACGCGAAGCTGGGCATTTTTATCCATTATGGGATTTATGCGGTGGGTGATGTGTCAGAGTCATGGTCGTTCCACAACGGAAATATTTCTTATGAAGATTACATGAAACAGTGTGAAGGCTTTACAGCATCGAAGTTTGATGCGAAAAAATGGGCGGAGCTGTTTCAAAAAGCAGGTGCGCAGTACGTGGTTATGACAGCGAAGCACCATGACGGCGTGGCACTGTTTGATACCGGATACAGTGATTTAAGTGTTGTGAAGAAAACACCGGCAGCGCGCGACCTGGTAAAAGAGTATACAGCTGCCATGCGTGAGGCAGGTCTGAAGGTCGGCCTTTATTATTCGCTGATCGACTGGTCGGATCCGCGGTACCGCACGGTTTACCCGGAAGGAATGAAAAAAGAAGACTGTCTGAACGATATCTATGGTTCCCCGGCCGGAAAAGAGGAGGAGCCGGAGAAATGGCAGGAGTTTCTGGAATTCAACAATCATCAGTTAAAAGAACTGATGTCAAATTACGGAACGGTGGATCTTTTATGGTTTGATGGTGACTGGGAACGGAGCGCGGCACAGTGGAAGATGCCGGAATTCAGGGAATATCTGCATACCCTGAATCCGAACGTTGTATTGAATTCGAGAATGCAGGGCTATGGAGATTATGAGACACCGGAGCAGGGAATTCCGCTGTACGGACCGAAAGGTGAATGGGAATTCTGTACGACAATCAACGATTCCTGGGGATATCGTCCATCGGACAATGATTACAAGAGCAGCGGTCAGATTGTGCGCATGTTCTGCGACTGTATCACCCTTGGAGGAAGAATGCTGCTGGATATCGGACCGAAGGAGGACGGAACGCTGGATGAACGCCAGGAGAAAGTTCTTCTGGATCTGGGCGGATGGATTCATGACCACGAGGAAGCGGTATTTGGAACAGAAAAAGGACTGGATTACAATCATTTCCTCGGCGGAAGCACGATTTCGGCGGATAAGAAGACGATGTATCTTTTCGTCTATGATAAGCCGCAGGAGACACTGTGTGTGAAAGGCATTAAAACACCGGTAAAAAGGGTGACGGTTCTGCATACGGGAGAGGAGCTCCGGTTCTCCTACACAGGTTCACTTCCATGGAGCGGTATTCCGGGAACGCTCTGGATCTGGGCCGGAGAGATGAGTATTCATCCGTTTGCAACGGTTGTGAAGGTGGAGCTTGAGGATGAGATCACCTACAATCTGGGACACGGGGAAGTCGTAACCTTTAATGAGTAAAACGATTCGGACAGAGGAGCTTATGAGATGAAGAGAATAATTGGCTATGTAAATACGGCGGACTTAAATCATATGCGAGAAGAGGATGTGCGGGCACTTACCGTGATCAATATTGCATTTGGTCTGATCCGGGACGGAGAAGTTGTATGGGATGCAAAGGATGCACGGGATGGAATGGTATCCATTCGGAAAAGCAATCCGGAGCTGAAGATTGTATTGTCTGTAGGCGGCTGGGGAGCAGACGGCTTTTCCCAGGCTGCAAGAACAAAAGAGGGAAGAGAGCGGTTTGCTGCGAGTGCACTTGCAATTGTGAAGGAGTATGGTCTGGACGGTATTGACATTGACTGGGAGTATCCGGGCACATCGCTGGCAGGAATTGCGTCGGACAGATCGGATAAAGAGAATTATACGCTGCTTCTGGCGGAGCTTCGGAAGACACTGGACGCGTACAGAGAAGGCATGCTTGTAACGACAGCAGTCGGCGGAGATGTTTACTTTGCACTGCAGACAGATATGAAGGAGGCTTCCCGGTATCTGGATTATGTGCAGCTGATGACGTATGATCTGCAGGGCGGTTTCCAGAAGGTGACGGGACATCATGCGGCGCTGTATCACAGTGAGGGAAATTTGTTTGATGCATGTGTGGAGAAGGCAGTGAACGGTTTTGCAAATGCAGGCGTTCCAATGGAAAAGCTGATCCTTGGCGTACCGTTTTATTCCAGAAAATGGGATGGAGTAAAAGGCGCCGGATGCCGCAACGGGCTTGGAATGGAAGCAGAGACGGTTGGAGGATATGGCGGTGACTATGGCGAGCTCAAAGAGAGCTGGATCGGAAAGAGGGGATTTATCCGGTATTGGGATGAGCAGGCAAAGGTTCCGTATCTGTTTGACGGGGAAACATTTATCAGCTATGAGGACTGCGAGTCACTTGGGGTGAAAATTGCGTACCTGAAAGAAAAGGGCATGGGGGGCATTATGTTCTGGGAGTATAAATGCGATCCCAGCGGAGAATTACTTTCATTTATAAAGAAAAATATGTAGCGTAGTGACCCACAGCCGGTATGTGAAAAGGCTCCTCGCTCCGGTGTTCCTGAAAAATCGCAAGGAATCCTTTTTCACATGGCGTCTGCCGCCGGTGGGCGGATGTACGTTGTGGAGACGGATAGGAAAAAAGAGAAAGGGATAGATAGAATCATGATCTCAGAAAATTTGAAAAAATATGCAACGGAAAAATTTGAGGGACGGAGAGAGCTTCTGGCTCCGGTGATGCCTGTTATCGAAGAAAAATTGAAACAGTGCAGTGAAGAAGAGGTTGTGCTGATGAAGTTTCTGTATGGTACGATGCCGGTAAGGGATGCGGGAGAATATGGATTTAACCTTTTTCTTTCGTACGTGAAGCATGCGCTGATGCTGCGGGAGAAGGTGGCATGGTGTAAGGAACTGCCGGAGGATGTGTTTGTAAATTATGTGCTGTATGACCGGATCAATTCCGAGGATATTACGGACTGCAGACCGTTTTTTTACGAGCAGATTATGGGGCGTGTAGCCGGAATGAGTCTTTGGGAGGCAATTCTGGAGATTAATTACTGGTGTGCGGAGCATGCAACGTATGAGGCGACGGACAGCAGAACGGCATCTCCGATGACGATGTATCGGAGCGGAAAGGGACGCTGCGGCGAGGAGTCAACGTTTGCAGTTACGGCGTATCGGAGTGTCGGTATTGCGGCGCGGCAGGTCTATACACCAAGATGGGCGCACTGTGATGACAATCATGCGTGGGTTGAGGTGTTTGTGGACGGCGAGTGGCATTTTCTCGGTGCCTGTGAGCCGGAAGAAGTGCTGGATACCGGCTGGTTCTCGGGTCCGGCGAATCGGGCAATTCTGATTCATACGCGGAACTTCTCGGATTATGTGAAGGAAAGTAACGAGGAGTATCTTGGAAAAGAAGGGGCGCTGTACTACTTTAACCATACAGATTTTTATGGCAGAACGAAGCTGGTGAAGATTCTTGTGAAGGATGAGAAGGGAAAACCGGCTGCAGGAGCGCATGTTGTGGTTGAAATCCTGAATATGGCAGAGTTTTTCCCGGCTGCAGCGGTAATTGCGGATGCGGACGGAGAAGTTCAGATGACACTTGGCCTTGGCGATATCCGGGTACGGGCATTTGACGGAATACGCCGGGCAGAGGCAATGATGCGGATTGAGGAGGAGGATTCGCTGGAACTGGTGCTTCGTGAAGAGGCGGTTCCGGAAGCGGATGACAGGTGGCAGACGCTGGAAATCCGGGCACCGAAGGAGGTGCCGGTACGGAATGTCGTTGCCACAAAGGGGCAGAAGGAGCGCAATGCGGCACGGATGGCAGAGGCGGAACGGCTTCGGAAGGCACGGTTTGCAGCATGCTTTGATGAGAAAAAAGCTGCTGCGTATCCGGAAGCGGAAGAGATTTTCCACCGGGCAGGAGAGAATTTTGAGGAGGTTTATACATTCCTTTCCAAAGATGAAAATCCGAACCGGAAGAAGCTGCTGTTTTCGCTGGCATTAAAGGATGCGAAGGACTTGAAGGCATCCGTTTTAGAGGATCATCTCAACTGTGAGCAGGGGGATCTGCCGGAGGAGATTTTCAGGAAGGATCTTCTTTGCCCGCGTATTTTCCTCGAGGAGCTGACGCCATATCGGAGCGTGATCCGCGGATTTTTTGAGGAAGAGACAAAACACAGCTTTGCGGAGCAGCCGGAACGGATTCTGGATTATCTTAAGAAGAATATTACCTTCCATGCAGAAGAAGAGTATGACACGATCATGGCAACACCGGTCGGCGTCCTTACGATGAAACAGGGAAGTCCTCTGGCGCAGAAGATTCTGTTTGTGGCAATCTGCCGGAGTCTCAATGTAGCGGCAAGACTGAACCCGGTGACACTGGAGCCGGAGTATTACCGTGATGGGGAATTCCACAGTGTGGAAACAGAAGCAGCTGTTTTGAAGGAGGAAACGGAAAGTGCGGTTCTGACACTGCGTGCGGAGGATGGAAGCGCATGGAAATACTATCAGACGTGGACCATCGGAAAGTGGAACGGAACGGTGTTTGAGACGCTGAATTACGAAGACATCGCATTCGATGGAAAAACACTGGCTCTGACCCTGGAGCCGGGCTGCTATCGTTTGATTACAAGTATGCGTATGCCGAACGGTGACCAGCATGCCGCATACCGCGTGTTTGAACTGAAGGCGGGAGAAGCAAAAGAGATTTATCTGGAAACCGTGAAAAAAGAGCTGGATGAGCTGTTAGAGCAAATCGAACTGCCGGAGATCACGCTGGAGGATCTGGATGGAAAGGCGCATACCCTGAACGATCTCACCAAAGACGGCCCGATCCTTCTGGCCTTCCTCGGAACCGGAGAGGAGCCGACCGAGCATGTTCTGAATGAGCTGATCGAAATCGCAGAGAAGTGGAACGCAAAAGACGCTGCCATGGCAGCCGTGCTCCGCACGAAAGCCGACCTGGAAAACACGACTTTCCAGAAAGCCCGCGCAGCAATCCACAACATGTCCCTCTACCTCGACCCATCCGACGACGCCCCGGCGATCGCCGAAAAAATGGGAATCGATGCAGAAAAACTCCCACTGCTGATCCTCGCATTGCCGGGAAACATCGGCGGACGCGCTTATGCCGGATATAACGTCGGCAGCGTCGGACTGATGCTGCGGCTGATGGAAGAGGCGGCGAAAGCGTAAGTTAATACTAAAAAACAGGCTGACGCACGAATGCGGCAGCCTGTTTTTTTAAAGAACGCCCAGTTTTTTCAACTGTGCTACGCCATCTTCATATCCCATAAAATGAATTCCATGAATCCCTGCCTGCTCTGCGGCCTCGACGTTTGCTTTGGTGTCGTCGAGGAATACGCAGCGGTCCGGGGTGAGGGAGAATTTCTGGATCAGGTGCTGGTGGATCTCCGGTTCCGGTTTTGTTAAATGGCAGGTGTAGGAGAAGAGGGTTCCGTCCATGTAGGGGAGGAAGGGCATTTTCTCTTTGGTGCGCTCGAAGAGGTCTCCGGAGTAGTTGGAGAGGATGTAGAGGCGGTAGCCTTTTTCTTTTAAGGAGCGTACCCAGCTTTCTGCATACGGCAGCGGGGTGATGGTTTCCTCGCAGTGGGCGAAAACCTCTTTGATTTCTTCGGTGTATTCCGGGGCGAGGGAGCAGAATCCTTTTACAATCTCCTCTGGTGCGAGAATTCCGCGGTCGAACTGGCGCCAGTAAGGGCCTTCGAAGGTTGCGGCGGCGATTGCTTTCGTCTTTTCCGGACCGAAAGCAAAGCGTTTCAGATAGGACTCGTAGTCCCAGTTGACGAGTACGCGGCCTACATCAAAAATAATGGTATCAATCATGACTGTTTTTCTCCTTTGTCTGATTTGTCGTTCTCATCGCGGTGCGACAGAACCTTGGCAACCAGCATCATGGCATAGATGAGCACTGGTGCGGTAATTGCACAGTAGAGGCAGACCGTCAGCGCCTTGTGTGCAAACGGCGTGTCGATAAACGCAAAAATCATGGCGCCAAGCCCGAATCCGATCAGGACCGCGATGGAGAGAAGGGCGCCGATCTGTTTGAGTCGTTTCATAAAAATCTCCGATCGTTTACTGAAAATAAAATATAAAGAAACATAACCAAGTGTAGCACAGTTGAAAAGAAACATCCACCGCAAGTTTTAAGAATTTTTTAGAAAAAATTAATGGCGCTTTCGATTGCTTTTTTCCCTCAAAAGGGATAGAGTATTGGCATATACTTTGAAAAAGGAGAAACGAGAACAAAATGGATAAACTGAAAGAAAAACTTTCCCGCCTGATGTACGGCCGCTACGGCATCGATCAGCTGGGCAATTTTATGATGTGGGCGGCAGTTGCCATGATGATTTTCGGAGCGGTTGTACGGAGCTCCCTTATCTACACCCTGGCACTCGTCCTGATCGTCTGGGCGGATGTGCGCATCATGTCCAAGAACCATTCTAAACGGTATGCGGAAAACCAGAAATTCCTGGAACTGAAAAACCGCGTCGTCGGATTCTTCCGAGGCGGAACCCGTGCATTCAAGGATAAAGAGCACTGCTACTTCCGCTGCCCGTCCTGCCATCAGCAGGTGCGTGTGCCGAAAGGAAAAGGCCACATCGAGATCCGCTGCCCGAAATGCGGAACAAAATTCATCAAAAACACCTGATAAAAAGGAGCAGTGCGATTCATGTTTGGTTATGTGACCATCCGAAAGGATGACCTGAAAGTCAAAGATTACAACAAATATCAGGCATACTACTGCGGTCTGTGTCAGGATATCAAAGAGGCGTATGGAAAAAAGGGTCAGGCGATGCTGACGTTTGATATGACATTTCTTTCCATCCTGCTGACCGGGCTTTATGAGTGTGAGACAAAAGAAGAGGAGCATTACTGCTTTCTTCATCCCGGCAAAAAACATAAATGCCTGCGGAATAAATACACAAAATACTGCGCAGACATGAACGTGCTGCTCGCCTATTACAATCTGCTGGATGACTGGGAGGACGAGAAAAACTACGCGGCGTTTACAGCGGCAAAGGCTTTGAAAAAATCTGTGACACGCATCGAGGCATCGTATCCGCGCCAGACGAAAGCAGTGCAGGATTACCTCGAAAAGCTGCATGCATGCGAGAAGGAAAACAATCCAGACCTCGATCTTGCGGCAGGCTATACCGGAGAGGTGATGGCGGAGATCTATATTCCGGAGGAGGACATCTGGAGCGATGATCTGCGCCAGGTCGGCTTTTACATCGGAAAATTCATTTACCTGATGGATGCGCTTGATGACGTGGAAAAAGATAAAAAGAGCGGAAACTACAACCCGTTTCTGTCCATCGCCGATCAGCCGGACTTCGAGGAAAACGCAGAAAAAATCCTGCTGATGATGACGGCGGAAGCGTCGCGTGCATTTGAAAAACTTCCGATCCTGGAAAATGTAGACATTCTGCGAAATATATTGTATGCTGGTATCTGGGAAAAATACGAAATGCGAAAAAGCGCAAAAGAGCGCCAAAAAGAGGAGAAATAAAGACTGATGACAGATCCATATGAGGTGCTGGGCGTGTCCCGTGGGGCTTCGGACGATGAAATCAAAAAAGCATACCGAAAACTCAGCCGGACGTATCACCCGGATGCCAATATCAATAATCCGAATAAAGCAGAAGCAGAAGAAAAATTCAAACAGGTGCAGCAGGCGTACAAACAGATCATGGATGAACGCGAGCACGGCACCTCGTACCAGAGCGGAGGTTCGTCGTATGGCGGAGATGCTTACGGCGGCTATGGCCCGTTCGGCGGCTTCGACCCATTCGGCGGCGCGTACGGAAACGGCGGCTCCGCACGGAATGATTATGGAAATTCCGAGCAGGAAATGCGGCTGCAGGCGGCAGCCAACTACATCAACAGCGGCCACTTCCGCGAGGCGATGAACGTGCTGAACGACATTTCCGACCGCAGCGGAAAATGGTATTTCCTGCATGCGATCGCAAATTCGCGCCTCGGCAACAACATCAATGCCGTGCAGGATGCCGAGATGGCAGTCAAATTAGAACCGCGGAATCTGCAGTACCAGCAGCTTTTAAACCAGCTCCAGGGCAGCGGCCAGTGGTATTCCGACATGGGAAGCGGCTACGGCTATGAGAGAAGCGCCGGCGATCTCGGCAAATGGTGCTGCGAGTGCATGGCGATCAATGCGATCTGCAATTGCTGCTGCTGCGGCGGACGGGGATTTTTCTGCTGCTGATGAAAACGAAGTGTATAAAAACAAAAATACCGGGGAGAATAGGACTATCATCGAAATTCCCCTGTTCGATGAGACAGACAAAAGAAGAATAAGGAAATACTTATCCTCCCCTTAAAGACCCCGCTGCGGCCGCAAAAAACGGTCCGCCGCGGGGTCTTCCTTGTCTTTTCCGTACATCGAAAGTCCTTGTGTTTCCTGTCAAAACAGATTATAATGAAAGAGATCGCAATCATGACCGGAAGCCCGATTAGATTCAGAAAAATACGGCACGGATCAGATAAAGAAAACAGAAAGAGAGAAAAGCTATGGAACGAAAAACAGCATGGAATGAGTACAAGAAAAAAGATATGAAAAAGCTGGAAAAATTAAACGCCGGCTACCGCGCATTCCTGGACAACGGAAAAACAGAGCGCGAGTGCGTAAAAGAGAGCGTGCGCCAGGCGGAAGAGGCTGGATACGTAAACCTTGACACTTACGTAAAAGAAAACCGTGCATTAAAACCAGGCGACAAAGTTTACGCCGTATGCATGAAAAAAGCCATCGCACTGTTCCAGATCGGAACAAGACCGCTGACCGAAGGTATGAACATCCTCGGCGCACACATCGATTCCCCGCGTCTCGATGTAAAACAGAACCCGCTGTATGAGGACAACGGATTTACATATCTCGATACCCACTACTACGGCGGTATCAAAAAATGGCAGTGGGTAACCCTTCCACTTGCCATCCACGGTGTGGTAGCGAAAAAGAACGGCGAAGTCGTTGATGTTGTGATCGGTGAGGACGACAACGATCCGGTATTCTGCGTGACAGACCTTCTGATCCACCTCTCCAGAGAGCAGCAGACAAAACCGGCAAACACTGTTGTAGAGGGCGAAAACCTTGACCTTCTGATCGGAAGCCAGCCGCTCGAAGGAACTGAGAAAGAGGCAGTCAAAGCCATGACCTTAAAACTCTTAAACGACAAATACGGCATCGAAGAAGAGGATTTCCTCTCAGCAGAGCTTGAGATCGTACCGGCCGGAAAAGCACGCGAGCTTGGTATGGATGCCAGCATGATCCTTGCATACGGCCAGGATGACCGTGTATGCGCATACACCTCTCTTGTTGCAATGCTCGAAGTAGAAGCACCGGAGAAGACCTCCTGCTGCCTGCTCGTAGACAAAGAGGAGATCGGAAGCGTCGGTGCAACCGGTATGCAGTCTCATTTCTTCGAGAACACCATGGCAGAGCTGCTTGCACTTGCAGGCGAGGGAACAGAACTGGCCCTTCGAAGATGCCTTGCTTCCTCCAGAATGCTCTCTTCTGATGTCAGCGCAGCATTTGATCCGCTATATGCAGCAGCATTTGAGAAGAAAAATGCAGCCTTCTTCGGAAAAGGTATCGTCATCAACAAATTTACCGGTTCCGGCGGAAAAGGCGGTTCCAACGATGCCAATGCAGAGTATGTCGGAGCACTCCGCGCTATTTTCGATGATGCCAAAGTAAACTGGCAGACCGCAGAGCTTGGTAAAGTTGATGTCGGAGGCGGCGGAACCATCGCTTACATCATGTCCCTGTACGGCATGGAAGTCATCGACTCCGGTGTACCGGTATTAAGCATGCATGCTCCGTGGGAAGTAACCAGCAAAGCAGATATCTACGAGGCAAAGAAAGCCTATGTAGCATTCTTAAAGAACGCATAAGAATCTAATGCAAGATATGAGGAGGTTTGAATCGTTTGGACAGTGACATAGTCGGCAGTATTCTTTTGCAGGTCGTATTGATAGCGGTCAATGCGGTATTTGCCTGCGCGGAGATCGCTGTGGTCTCCTGTAACGACGCTAAACTGGAAAAAATGGCACAGGAGGGAAACAAGAAAGCGGCAAAGCTGTTCCGTCTGACGGAGCAGCCGTCGCGTTTCCTCGCAACCATACAGGTTGTCATCACTCTCTCCGGATTTTTAGGAAGTGCTTTTGCGGCAGAAAACTTTTCGGGCAGATTCGTCTCGGTCCTGGTGGATGCGGGCGTGCAGATCCCGGAAAAGACGCTGGATGCCATTGCCGTCGTGCTGATTACGCTGCTTTTATCCTATATTACCCTGATTTTCGGTGAACTCGTGCCAAAGCGTCTTGCGATGCACAACTCTGAGAAAATCGCACTTGGCGTATCCGGTCTTGTGACCACCGCCTCGAAAATTTTTGCCCCGCTGGTCGGACTTTTAACGGTATCGACAAACGGTATCCTGCGCCTTTTCGGCATTGACCCGAACGAGGACGATGATCAGGTAACAGAGGAAGAAATCCGGATGATGGTAGATGCCGGCAGCGAAAAAGGTACCATCGACAACGAAGAAAAAGATATGATTCAGAACGTATTTGAGTTCGATGATCTGACGATCGACGAAATCTGCGTCCACAGGACCGATGTGGATCTTCTGTGGGTGGAGGATTCGATTGAGGAGTGGGAGCAGCTCATCCATGAGAGCCGCCACTCGTATTACCCGGTCTGCGGCGAAACTGTGGACGATATCATCGGCGTTCTGGATGCCAAGGATTATTTCCGGCTTCGCACCAAGGACCGCGATCATGTCATGAAAGAAGCAATCAAACAGCCTTATTTTGTTCCTGAAAACATCAAGGCTGCCACGCTGTTCCAGAACATGAAAAAGACCGGCAACTATTTTGCCGTGGTTCTGGATGAGTACGGCGGCATGGATGGAATTATCACCGTGCGTAACCTGATCGAGCAGCTTGTCGGGGACTTGAATGATGAGGCGGAGATCGGGCAGCCATCGGAAATTGAGCTGATTTCCACAGACACCTGGAAAATCATGGGAAGTGCCTCGTTGGATGATGTGGCGGAGGAACTGAAGATCAAACTGCCGGTCGATGAATATGAAACGTTCGGCGGCTACATTTTCGGCGAACTCGGTGCGGTTCCGGATGACGGCAGCCAGTTTGAACTCGAGACCGACGATCTCTGGATCAAGGTCATGCGGGTCAAAGAACATCGCGTGGAAAATACGGTGGTAAAGAAACTGCCTCCGAAAGAAAAAGGAGAGCAGGAGGAACGTAAGGAGAGGGAATGAAACGTGAATTGGATACAGCAGACCGGAAAATTGTGGAACTGCTGCAGGAAGATGCAAGGCTTCCGCTCAAAAGTATTGCAGACAAGGTAAGTCTCACTTCGCCGACGGTTTCGGCGAGAATCGACCGCCTGGAAAAGGACGGGGTGATCACCGGCTACCGCGCGAGTGTGAACCCGGAGGTTTTCGACTATCGGATCAAGGCATTCATCAATCTGGAGGTTGAGCCGGTGCGGAAAAAGGAATTCTATCCGTACATCACCGACTGTCCGAATGTGATCGAGTGCAACTGCGTGACCGGCGACTATTCGATGCTGATGGAGGTTGTGTTCCACACGACATCTGAGCTGGATCAGTTTATCGGCCAGCTTCAGCATTTTGGAAGAACGAAGACGCAGATCGTGTTCTCTACATCGGTGGAACACAGAGGAATTCCGCTCGGCGATACCAGAATCCCGATTCTGGAGCAGGAAGAAGAAAAAGGTTGATTTTCTGCGGACTTTCCGATATACTAAAGCGTGTTACAAAAACCGGAATCCCGCTAGGGGACGGCGCGAAAAAACGCGCTCAGAGAAACAGATAAAGGATGGATAATAACATGAGTTTATTACAGAATTGGCGTGATATCGCCTATAATCAGGAAGCAGACAAAAAACAGCTCCAGCAGTTTTGGACCAATTATTTCCTGATTGAGAAAAACATTTACGAGCAGCTTCTTTCCAACCCGGATGAAGTGGTAAAAGGAACCGTAAAAGAGCTGGCAGAGAAATACAAAGTGGACGTTATGACCATGGTTGGTTTCCTGGACGGCATCAACGACAGCCTTGTGATCCCGAACCCGATCGAGGAGATGGAAGAGGATACCGTTGTTACACTGGCTTACGATAAAGAGCTTCTGTACAAAAACATGGTAGACGCAAAAGCAGACTGGCTGTACAACCTGCCGATGTGGGATGAGATCTTCACAGAAGAGCAGAAGAAAACGCTTTACATGGAGCAGAAAAAATCCGGCACTGTAATCAAAGGCAAAAAAATCGGAAGAAACGATCCATGCCCGTGCGGAAGCGGAAAGAAATACAAATATTGCTGCGGTAAAAACGCATAAGAAAGAATTTTCGAGAAGAGACCGGGGAGCCGAAAGTTGAAAGGCTTCGCGGTCTCTTTTTCTATGAAGAGGGAGAAGCAGGATGCAGGAGACGGTAGTTTATCTGAAAAAAATTACACAGCCGGAGGGCGAAAAAAAAGAGCTGGAACGGGAACTCTCGCAGTGCGGATGGGAGCTGTTCCGGATGGGAATGCAGGAACAGTATGGGCTGGATGGAGAAAAGATAACGATCGAACGGAATGCGCACGGAAAACCGTACCTGCCGGGGCATCCGCAGATCTGTTTTAATATTTCTCATTCGGGGGAATACGCTGCCTGCGCTTTTGCTTCCATTCCGATCGGCATGGATCTGCAGCAGCACCGCCGCGCTGCCTGGGAGCGCATGGCAGAACGGTATTTTTCCGCCGAAGACCAGAAACACCTTGCCGCAGCGGAGAATGCTGAAACGCTGTTTTTCCGGATCTGGACCGAGGAGGAGAGCTACGGCAAGTGGAGGGGAACCGGTCTTTCGGGTTCTCTTGGAACGGAAAAGAAAGAGGGCTTCTGCACGCATTTCAGTCCGGAGAAAGGATATGAAGGCGCCGTCTGGGCAGCGGAGCCCGTGAAAATCTGCATGAAAAGAATAGAACCATAAAAACCGTGCATAACCTGTCCCGCCATCTCATATATATAACGATAAGAGGTGGTGAAGATGAAAAGGACAGGAAGACAAAAGGATATTGTTACGCCAGAGAAAAAACAGGAGCAAAGGGAACTTTTGCGCCTGTTTTCTGCGAATATACGGAAAATTCTGAAAAACACAGATCTGCTGGCCGATGACCTGCAGGAAATCCGTCTGCGGACCGGCGCGCCGCTTCTGGTGGTCGCAAAGGATCAGGAGTACTTTCTGACCCAGGACGGAGCACTGACCGGGGAGTGGGAGAAAGGTTATCCCGTCTCACCGACGGATATCCGCGATACGATGGATTACATAGGAAGTTTTTCCCTCTACGCCTACGAGGATGAACTGCGGCAGGGTTTTCTGACCGTGGAGGGCGGCCACCGGATCGGCATTGCCGGAAAGACGGTAATCGAAGGGGAAAAGGTGAAAGGCATCAGCCATATATCCTGCATCAACGTGCGGGTTGCTCATGAGAAAAAGGGCTGCGCGGACCGAGTGATGCCGTACCTTTGGGAAGACGGCCGTTTCCTGCACACCCTGATTGTCTCCGCACCCGGCTGCGGCAAAACGACGATGCTGCGCGATATCATCCGCCAGATTTCGGACGGGGAATCGCCGTATCCGGGGCTGACCGTCGGTGTGGTCGATGAACGGAGCGAGATCGCAGGCTGCTATCTCGGCGTTGCGCAGAATGATGTCGGCATCCGCACCGATGTGCTCGACTGCTGTCCGAAGGCGGAGGGCATGATGATGCTGATCCGCGCCATGTCGCCCGATGTGGTGGCAGTCGATGAGATCGGAACGGGCGAGGACATCCGTGCGATCGAGTCCGTCGTTAACTGCGGGTGCAAGCTGCTCGCGACCGTGCATGGCAATTCCATGGAGGATATGAAGCAGAAGCCTCTCCTGAACCGCCTCGTGGAATCCCACGTTTTCGAGCGGTACATCGTGCTGGATGCGAAACCCCACGCCGGAAGTGTACAGGCTATTTTTGACGGAAGAGGAACGACACTGTACCGAAGGGAGGCGTTTCTGTGATGCGGCTTGCAGTTTTACTGGCGGCTTCTCTTGCCTGCGTCGGGATCGGCTTTGCAAAGAGTGCGGCGCTGTCGGCCCATGTGAAAGATCTGGAAACACTGCAGAAAATTATCCAGTATCTGCGTGGAGAGATTGTGACGGCGGCTTCCCCGCTGCCGGATGCGTTCTGGGAGACGGGAAGGCGGATGCGGGATCCGTACCGGGATTTTTTACAGGATATTTCCGAGGATATGCGCCGCCCGGACGGAAAGACACTGCCGGCGATTCTGGAAGAGAATACGGCAGTCCACCTGGCGGATACACGCCTTACAAAAGAAGAAAAAGAAGAGCTGCAGGAGGCCGGATGCAGCCTTGGCACCGGGGACCGCGCCATGCAGAAGGCGAATCTGGACCGGTATGAGGCACGCCTTGTGCAGCGGATCGCGGAACTGCAGAAAGGATTGCCGGAAAGGAAGAGGCTCTGTCAGAGTCTTGGAATCATGGGAGGCCTTTTTTTATTTTTGATTCTGGTTTAGGGCGTGTCTGAAAACGGAGGAGCAGGCGTGGAGGTCGGGATTCTATTTAAAATCGGGGCAGTCGGGATTCTGGTATCGGTCCTGTGCCAGGTATTAAAACACAGCGGCCGGGAAGAACAGGCATTTCTTGCAAGCCTTGCCGGTCTTGTGCTGGTGCTGTTCTGGATTCTTCCCTATATTTCCGCGCTGTTTGAGGACATCAAACAACTGTTTACAATTTAAGAGCAGGGAGAAAAAACGGAGGGGATTATATGGATATACTTCGGATCGCTGCGCTTGGCACGGCGGGCGTGCTGCTTGGAATCACAGTAAAGGGAGCAAAGCCGGAATTTGCCCTTCTTGTGACGGTCGGTGCCGGCCTCTGCATTCTTGCCGGGACCGTCGGAAAAATGCAGTATCTGCTCGGCATGCTCGCACAAATGAAATCGTATCTCCCGGTGGACTCATCGTATCTGAATACGCTGCTGAAAATGCTTGGGATCACGTATGTGGGGCAGTTTTCCGCCGGGATCTGTAAGGATGCGGGCTATTCTTCCATTGCAGGGCAGATTGAACTGTTCGCCCGCCTGGCGGTCCTTGCCGTCAGTATGCCAGTGCTGCTCGCTCTGCTGGAAACGGTTCATGATTTTCTGTAAAAAAGCCGGATGGGGCATGGCGCTGCTTTTTCTGTGTCTCATTTTCGGAACGGGAAGAACGCAGAAAATCGAAGCAGCGGATACCGAAACGGATCAGGCAGCAGCAGCGCAGGACGAACTTCTTGCAGAACTCGACTTCGATGCAATCCAGCAGGAAGTGGACAGCCTGCTGTCCAGCCAGCAATTTTCTTTTGCCGGTACGGTGCGTTCTCTTTTGCAGGATGGCGATCCCTTCTGCACCTTCCGTGCCGGAAATGCCGTTCTCTCCTGTGCCAAAACAGCATTCCTTGCGCAGAAGGGGCTGATGAAGGAGCTGTTTCTCCTCGTTCTGGCAGGCGCGGTGCTCGGCAGTTTTTCCTCTCTCTTTGAAGGAAAACAGGTCAGGGACGCCAGTTTTTATATGGTCTATCTGCTTGCGCTTGCACTGATTCTGAAAAATTTCCAGTCGAGCGGGGAAAACCTAAAAGCTGTCATCACATCGCTGGTCGCTTTTATGCGGATACTGACGCCATCCTACTATCTGGCGGCCGCGGCCGCCGGTGGCGCATCATCAGCCGTGATGTTTTATCAGATGCTCCTTCTAGTGATTCTGGCTGTCGAAAAGCTTCTGCTCGCCCTCGTTCTCCCGATGATCCATATCTATCTGCTCATCGCCCTTGTAAACGATCTTTCCGGCGAGGAGATTTTGTCCCATATGACAGAGCTGCTGGAAACCTGCGTGAACGGCCTTTTAAAATCGTCGCTCGGCGTACTTGTGGGAATGCAGATGATCCGGAATCTGATCGCACCGGCGCTCGATTCCCTGCGGCAGATGGCACTCTGGCGGACTGCCGGAATGATTCCCGGCATCGGAAATGCGGTGAATGCTGTAACCGAGTTGGTGGCAGGCTCCGCGGTGCTGATCCGCAACTGCTTTGGCGTGACGGCAATGCTGGTACTGCTCGCAGCAGGCATGGTCCCCGCCGTTCAGCTTCTCGTTTCGGGTCTTTCCTTCCGCCTTCTCGCCGCGGCGGCGCAGCCCGTCTCGGACAAGCGGATTGCGGGATGTCTTGCGGCGGCAGGAAAAGGATATGCGATGCTTCTGCGTCTCCTTCTGACCGTAGAAGTCCTGTTTCTGCTGACGATTGCAATCCTGGCGGGAACTTTTTCCTAGAGCTTGTCTGAAAAAGGCTTTTCGTGAGCTGCGAGTCCCAGTTTGTGGGAGATTTTATCCGAATGAGGGCGGCGTAGCGGGCTACGGCAACCGAATGAGGGTAAAATATACCGCAAAGTGGGGCTTGCAGCTTGCGGAAATGGTTTTTCAGACACGCTCTAGCGTGTAGTTGGGCAGGCAGCGGCGGGAGGCGGCATGGTAGAAGAGATTCTGCAGTGGCTTAAGAATATTTCAATTTTTCTGATTTTTATGACAACTGTGCTGAACCTGATCCCGGAGAAGGAGGACAAGAAGCCGGTTCAGTTTTTTCTTGGAATTGTGATGGTACTGATTTTTTTCCAGCCCGTGCTAAAAGCGGGAGGTTTGGAGCAGAAAATGGCGCAGACGCTCGACCGTCTGACGCTGGAAGAGGAGGCAGCAGCAATGGAAAATGTACAGATTCGTGCAGAAAGCTTTGAAAAACAGTATTACGTGGGCGCCTGGGAAAAAGAGACGGAGCGCCAGATCCGGATGTATCTGTCAGAGAGCGGCATTCCGGGGGCAGCCGTTTCGGTAACGCTGGAGCCGGGAAACACCGGTGAGGCAAAAGAGATCCGCATTGAAGCGCCGATGCGGCAGACGAGCATTTACCGCGAAGAACAGAAAAAACAGCGGGAAATGCTCGATGAAAAGCTGACAGAGATCAAAAGTGTTTTAAGTGAGGTCTACGGAACCGATCCGGTGCATATTATGATAGAGATTTCGGAATAGGCCTATGAGGGAAAAGGCAGCGGCGTTTTTCCGGAAACAGAAAAAGGAGCAGTGGATGCTGTACTTCCTGCTGGCGGCAATCGGCGTTGTCCTGCTGCTGCCGACGGGAACAAAAAAGACCGGTGAGGAGACAGAACAGCCGCAGGAGACGGCTGCGCGTCCGGCGGGAGATGCGGGACTTTCGGTGCAGGAGGAGATGGAACAGCGCCTTTGTGACGCACTTTCCCAGATGGACGGTGTGGGCGCAGTGCATGTTGTGGTGACGCTGGAATCCACAGGAAAAAAGATTGTGGAAAAAGATGTCCCAACGCGGAGCACAACGGAGGAAAACAAGAAGGGAGAGGAGACCGGAAGCGTTACATCCTCATCGCAGGATGAGGCAACTGTCTATGAAAAGACACAGAACGGAGCCGAGACACCGTATGTGGTTTCCGAGGAGTACCCGGCGGTGCGCGGCGTGCTCGTTATCGCAGAAGGCGGGGGAAACCCGGTGACGATACAGGAGATTCAGGAGGCCGTGATGGCATTATTTCAGGTGGGCGCAAATAAGATTAAAGTAGTCAAAATGAAGTAAAGGAGTCAAATGCGTGGAAAAATTAGAACAGGAAATGAATGCACCTGAGAAAATGGCAGAGACACCATCGCCGAAAAAGACGGCCGGGAAAAAGAAAAAATTCCGGAAAAACCAGGTCATCATCACCGCCCTTGCGATCATGATCGCCGTCGCCGGATACATCAACTATGCTGACAGCACCCTGTCCACCAAAGGAACGGCAGACGGAACCACCGCAGACACAAGCACCGTATTAAAAGACATCTCCAGCCTTGACACTGACATCACCGATGAGGTGGACGCCGGAGCCGCTGGTGATTCCTCGCGGACCATCACAGAAACACCGGGAGAGGCTGTCCTTGCCGGGGCATCTACATACATGGCCCAGGCCAGAATCGACCGCGAACAGATCCGTTCCCAGAACAAAGACACCTTAAACGAAATCATCAACAACACCAACCTTTCCGAAACCGAGCGCCAGAGCGCCGTCCAGAGCATGGTGGAAATGACGGAACTCGTAGAAAAAGAGTCGGCAACCGAACTCCTCCTCGAAGCCAAAGGCTTCAACGATGTCGTCGTAAACCTGACCGGCGAAACCGCCGACATCGTCGTTCCGATGAAAGAAGTAACCGAGGAACAGCGTGCCCAGATCGAAGACATCGTAACCCGCAAAACCGGAATCGGCGTAGAAAACATCGTCATCACCCCCATGAGCTCCGCCGCCGACACAGCCGCAGAGGAGAGTGCTCAGTAAATTTTGATATCCACGTAAAAAATCCGGAAACGCAAAATCATGCGTTCCCGGATTTTTTCACGTAATCCTATTTAATTTGCACCATGTGCCGTTCTTGCAACCGTCTGCAGTGCTTTCTTCACCGGCGGCAGCGAGATCAGAATCACCGTCAGCACACCTTCAGCCAGCAGATAGCTGTAGTTGTAAATAATCGGATACAGCGCCTTCAAAGACTGCGGGAAATTCTCCGGCATATAATCCATCCAGTACAGATACCCGCCTAACGTATGGAAAAATCCCCTCGCCAGCACAGCTACAATATACCCGATCAGCAGCCCGTTTTTCTTCTTTCCAAAGAATCCGGCCACACCCAGCGCCGCAAACGCAAACACATAATCACAGCACACCTGGAACAGCGACAGCACATACGGCCCCTGGATAAACTGCAGCAGTCCATAAGCAAAACCAACGAGAATACCCGTCTTCGCCCCATACCAGTTCGCAATCAGCACAATAAACAGCATCGAAAACAACGTAACCGATCCCCCGTACGGCAGTTCAAACACCTTCACATACGAAGTCACAAACGCCAGCGCCATCCCCATCGCACAAAACGCCAGCTTCCTTGCATCCATTCCCGTCCCCTTACTCTTCTGAGCAGAAAGAACCGAAGCAATCACCACCAGCGCCACCATCAGCACCACGCATCCAACATAACCGGCCGTCGTCAGTCCGCCGTCAGCAGTAACAAAAAAACTCATAAAAAAACCTCCTTCGCATTCCGCTTGGAGGGGCTCACATAAAAACACAGTCCCGAATCACCTCCGAAACCACGTTCCAGCTTCCCTACGCAGGAATTATCCCGTTCAGGTAGTGAGGGTCCGTGAGCTTATCCCTGTCCCACGTTCTCAGCCAAAGGCTCCCCTAGCGTCTTATTATTTTAACGTATTAAAGTATACCAACCTCCCCCTTATTTGTCAACCTACCCGTTTTTTCATCCAAATACATGTTGACAAGAAGTACATACAAGTGCTATATTACAATTAGTTCAATCATTAAACTAATTGTACGAAAGGAGCACCAACACAATGCAGATTCTGAAAGTAACAGACGAAGCATTCCGCCAGTACGGCAAAGTCATCAAAGACCTCGACGTCAGCGACATCATCACCGCCATGTCCGAGACCCCATGTCCCGACGACGTAGTCTACGAGCCTTCCATTGAAAGCCTCGAAGCCTGCAAAAGCGCCCAGTCCGTATCCGACAGCCTCTACGGCGGCATGCCGATCCAGATCGGCTACTGCAACGGCCACAACCATTTACTGAACGCCGTAGAATACCACCGCGACAGCGAAATCAACATCGCCGTAACCGACCTGATCCTGATCCTCGGAAAAGAACAGGACATCACCGAAGACCACACCTACGACTCATCCAAAATGGAGGCCTTCTTAATCCCGGCCGGAACCACCATTGAAGTCTACGCAACCACCCTCCACTACGCACCATGCAACGTGGCAGCCAGCGGCTTCAAATGCGTCGTAGTCCTTCCAAAAGGAACCAATACCGACATCACCCTGGAAGAAAAACACACCCCGGAAGACGACCTGCTCTTCGCCAGAAACAAATGGCTCTTAAGCCACCCGGATGCAAACATCGCTGGAAGCGTAGCAGGCATCAAAGGAGAAAACCTCTCGGTAAAATAAAACCAGAGACAAAACCAGAAATCAGAAACACTGCCCCAAAAGAGCAGTTCTGAACATAAAAAGAAACCAAAAACCAAGAAAACCAAAAAAAGGAGGATCTTCAAAAATGATCAACAATACACCGGAAATCAAATTAGGTATCGTTGCAGTAAGCCGTGACTGCTTCCCGAACAGCCTTTCCGAGAACAGAAGAAAAGCAGTCGTAAAAGCATACGACGGAGAAATCTACGAATGTCCAATCATCGTCGAGAATGAAATCGACATGATGAACGCACTCGAAGACCTGAAAAAAGCAGAGTGTGATGCACTTGTTGTATACCTTGGAAACTTCGGACCGGAGACCGAGGAAACCCTGCTTGTAAAATACTTCGACGGACCTTGCATGGTAGTAGCAGCAGCAGAAGAGACCGGCGACGACCTTGTAGGCGGACGCGGCGATGCATACTGCGGCGTTCTGAACGCAAGCTACAACCTGAAACTGCGCAACCTGCACGCATACATTCCAGAGTACCCGGTTGGCGATGCAGAAGACGTAGCAGCCATGATCAAAGATTTCG
The DNA here is from genome assembly GCF_015557635.1 of Fusicatenibacter saccharivorans. Lineage (GTDB taxonomy): Bacteria > Bacillota > Clostridia > Lachnospirales > Lachnospiraceae > Fusicatenibacter > Fusicatenibacter saccharivorans. The sequence continues at coordinate 39,064 of NZ_JADNOP010000002.1, read as the reverse complement.
TACCGGTTGCAACTGCAGTTGTAGCTGTTAAGAACCTGAAAATCATCAGCTTCGGACCGCGTCCGACCAACTTCCTGGCATGTAACGCACCGATCAAACAGCTGTACAACCTCGGCGTAGAAATCGAAGAGAACTCCGAGCTTGACCTGTTTGAAGCATTCAACAAACACGCAGGCGACGAGAGAATCCCGGCAGTCGTAGAAGATATGGCAAAAGAGCTCGGCGAAGGAAACCTGAAACCGGAAATCCTGCCGAAACTGGCTCAGTACGAGATCACCTTGTTAGACTGGATCGAAGCACACAAAGGCTCCAGAAAATACGTAACCCTGACCGGAAAATGCTGGCCGGCATTCCAGACACAGTTCGGATTCGTTCCTTGCTATGTCAACAGCCGTCTGACCAAGATGGGCATCCCGGTATCCTGTGAGGTAGATATCTACGGAACACTGTCCGAGTTCATCGGAACCGTTGTATCCAAAGACACCGTAACACTCCTCGACATCAACAACACCGTTCCGAAGGATATGTATGAGAGCGAAATCAAAGGCAAATTTGATTACACATTAAAAGATACCTTCATGGGATTCCACTGCGGAAATACCGCTTCCACCAAACTGGCATTCTGCTCTATGAAATATCAGATGATCATGGCAAGAACCCTTCCGGAAGAAGTAACACAGGGTACCCTCGAGGGAGATATCGTTCCTGGAGACATCACCTTCTATCGTCTGCAGAGCACATCTGACGCAAAACTGCGCGGATACATCGCAGAGGGCGAGGTTCTTCCTGTAGCAACACGTTCCTTCGGAAGCATCGGTATCTTCGCTATTCCGGAGATGGGCAGATTCTACCGTCACGTACTGGTAGAGAAAAACTATCCGCATCACGGCGCAGTAGCATTCGGACACTTCGGAAAACCGTTATTCGAAGTATTCAAAATGCTCGGTGTTGAAGTAGATGAGATCGGCTACAACCAGCCGAAGGGTGTTCGTTACCCGACAGAGAATCCGTGGGGCTAATCCGTTCCGGAAGAATCACTGAAAAATAAGAAAGATATGCAGTAACGCATAAGCAAAAGGGCGGAGCAGAGATCTAGGTCTGCTGCCGCCCTTTTTGAAAAAGAGTAGAAAAAGGAGATTCGACATGTATTTTATTGGTGTTGACCTTGGTACTTCCGCTGTCAAACTGCTTCTGATGGACGAGGAAGGCAAAATTGTAAATATTGTATCGAGAGAGTATCCGCTGTATTTCCCGCATCCAGGCTGGTCTGAGCAGAAACCGGAAGACTGGTGGGAGCAGAGCAAAGAGGGAATCCGCGAGCTGGTAAAAGACGTAGACAAATCCCAGGTAGCCGGCATCAGCTTCGGCGGCCAGATGCATGGCCTTGTCATCCTGGATGAGAACGATAACGTCATCCGCCCGGCGATCCTCTGGAACGACGGCCGTACCGCAAAACAGACCGATTATCTGAACACCGTAATCGGAAAAGAAAAACTCTCCGAGTACACCGCAAACATTGCATTTGCAGGCTTTACCGCACCGAAGATTCTCTGGGTGAAAGAAAATGAGCCGGATAACTTCGAAAAAATCTGCAAAATCATGCTTCCAAAAGATTACCTGGCATACCGTCTCTCCGGCGCATTCGTAAGCGACTACTCCGATGCATCGGGCATGCTTCTGATGGATGTCAAGAACAAATGCTGGTCCAAAGAGATGGCAGAAATCTGCGGTATTTCCCTGGAGATGCTGCCGGAGCTCCATGAGAGCTTTGACGCTGTCGGAACCTTAAAACCGGAAGTAGCAGCAGAACTTGGACTGCCGGAGACCTGTAAAGTTGTAGCAGGAGCCGGAGACAACGCAGCAGCCGCAGTCGGAACCGGAACCGTAGGCGACGGCATGTGCAACGTTTCCCTTGGTACAAGCGGAACCGTATTCATTTCCAGCAACAAATTCGGCGTAGACAGCCACAATGCCCTGCACGCATTCGCACACGCAGACGGCCACTATCACCTGATGGGATGCATGCTGAGTGCAGCTTCCTGCAACAAATGGTGGATGGATGAAATCATCCGCACAAAAGAATATACAAAAGAGCAGGAGAACATCACAAAACTTGGCGAGAATAATGTATTCTTCCTGCCGTATCTGATGGGCGAGCGTTCCCCGCACAACAACCCGGATGCAAGAGGAACCTTCATCGGCCTGACCATGGACACCACAAGAGAGGATATGACCCAGGCTGTTCTCGAGGGCGTTGCCTTTGCGATCCGCGATTCCTTTGAGGTAGCAAAATCCCTCGGTATCCAGATCGAGAGAACGAAAATCTGCGGAGGCGGTGCAAAGAGCCCGCTGTGGAGACGCATGATCGCAAACGTGCTGAACATCAAAGTGGACCGTATTGAGTCCGAGGAAGGCCCGGCACTTGGCGGAGCCATGCTGGCAGCCGTTGCCTGCGGTGTCTTTTCATCCGTAGAAGAGGCGGCAGAAAAAATTGTTCGTGTGACAGAGACCATCGAGCCGGAACCGGAACTGGTTGAGAAATATGAGCGCCAGTATCGGAAATTTGCAAAGATTTATCCGACCGTAAAAGATCTGTTTACAGAGCTGCTGCAATAAAAAGAGGTAAGAAATAAGATGAAGAAAGTGGAACATGGGAAAACATTTGACCGGAATGCAGCAAACCCGCCGGCGTTTGAAATCTTTCACAACACCGTGACAGAAGGCTATCCGGAGCACTGGCATACCGCAATTGAAATTATCATGCCGACCAGAGGCGAATATGAGGTTGTTGTCGGAAAAGACAGCTATAATCTCAAAGAGGGCGACATCATTATGATCAATTCCGGCGTTGTACACGGAATGAGATTCGTATCCCAGGGAGAACGGATTGTCATGCTGGTGGAACCGGGCTGTGTGGAGAATCAGGAAGAAATGGAAACGATTTTCCTGCGGCTTCCGGCCATCTACTTCAAAAAAGAGGATGAGGAAGATCCCTTCTATCTGTTTCTACGCAGCCAGATTCTGGAACTGGTGCGGGAATACGATAATGAGGGCGCAGTGATGACGCACAGAATCTGCACCGGCCTCAAAGAGCTTTTTTCAGAGTTTGGCCGCAAGGGCTTTTCGGATGCCAACGCGCAGAATACGTTCGGGGCAATGAAGCAGCAGGAATATATAGAGGCTGTTTTAAGCGCCTGCCGTTATATCAATGTCCATTACATGGAGAATCTTTCTCTTGAGAAAGTAGCTGCAGTCAGCGGATTTTCCAAGTTCCACTTTACCAGAATTTTCAAGCAGTACATGAACATGACATTCTATGAGTACCTCAATTCTAAACGCGTCAAACGCGCAGAGGAGCTTCTGTACGACAAAAAGATGAGTATCACGGATGTGGCGATGAATTCCGGATTCTCTTCTTTAAGTGCCTTCAACCGTACTTTCAAGACGGTAAAGGCCTGTTCGCCGAGCGATTACCGCAGACAGCGGGAGTCGATGGTACAGGCTTTGCTGATGCAGGGATAAAAGGACTTGTATTTCACACTTTACTGTGCTAAAATGGTAGTATTCCGAGTTATAAGAATGAGATGGGGGCTTAATTTTCGTACAGGAGGGTTTGAAATGAACAAGAAACTTCATTCAGAAGCAGTAGACCAGCTTTTTGAGGCAATTTTGTGTCTGAAGAATAAGGAAGAATGCTATACTTTTTTTGAGGATGTATGCACCATCAACGAACTGCTTTCGCTGTCGCAGCGGTTTGAAGTGGCGAAAATGCTGCGGGAGAAGAGAACGTATCTGGAAATCTCCGAAAAGACGGGAGCATCCACGGCGACGATCAGCCGCGTGAACCGTTCCTTAAGCTATGGAAACGACGGATATGAGATGGTGTTTGAACGGATGGAAAAGAAAGAAAATGTGTAAAATCAAAAAAGACGGTGCGATTCCAACGCAGCCGTCTTTTTTAATTACACGTTTGTTCTTAATTTTTCTTTTTCGGATCAGAAGGCGCCGCGAGGGATGCCAGTTCATCCACCATGTGCTCGAGCATCTGTTTTTTCAGATAGACATCGAAACTCAGCAGACAGATAAACGAAAAGAGCTGGAGAAATTCCCGGTCCTCCTCCGGTGAGCTGCCGAACATGGACTTGGATACATCCGCTTTTTTCAGAAGATCTTCTTTTACGGATGCAATTTCTTCTTTTTCCATCTGGAAAATTTCGTCGTAGATATCTTTGATGGAAAAGCCGCTCTCCGTGCCGAAATACCGATCGGTGATCGGGGCGAGCAGTGTCTGGATATCCGTGATCGAGAGGATGTTTTTAAAGTAGTAAATAAAAACCAGAAGCATCATGTGCTCCGGCGAATATTTCTTTTTGACCGGCGGCGGGAGCAGCTTGTTTTTTGCATAGTTGTTGATCATTGTTTTTGTCAGAACCTTATCGGACTCGAAGCGGCGCGAAGAAGCGAGCTGTGCGTCCATAAAGGTCGTGACCTGGTCCATATATAAAGCAATGTTCGGGATTTCCCCCGGGCGGATGCCTTCGAGAGAATCCAGTGAATTCAGTAAATCATGAAGAATTTTATCTGAGTCTATCGTCATTTGTTATCACCTCACTGTTCCCATTATATAGTTTTTAATACCAGATAGCAAGGACTTTGCGAAAAAAGTTTCCATGATAAAAATGCAACGTATGTTCGTTCTTACTTGTAACCGGGGCGGATTTGTTATATACTGAGATGCATGTGAAAAGATTCGAAGCAGATGAAGGAGAAAGAACATGAATCAGACAGAAACAGGATTAAACCCGATGCAGATGGAAGCTGTGGAGTACACCGAAGGGCCGCTTCTGATCCTTGCAGGTGCCGGTTCGGGAAAGACGAGGGTACTGACGCACCGCATCGCCTCCCTAATCCGGGACAAAGGCGTCAATCCGTGGAATATTATGGCGATCACCTTTACGAACAAGGCCGCCGGAGAAATGCGTGAGCGTGTCGATAAAATCGTGGGATACGGATCGGAGCGGATCTGGGTCAGCACCTTCCATTCCAGCTGCGTGCGGATTCTGCGCCGCCATGCTGAACGTCTGGGATACGCCAACAATTTTGCAATTTACGATACCGATGACCAGAAATCGCTGATCAAGGACATCATGAAACGGCTCCAGATGGATCCGAAACTGTACCGCGACCGTGCGATCATGGCGGCAATTTCGTCCGCAAAGGATGAGATGATTGAGCCGGACCAGTACCGGATTGACGCGGGAATCGACTGGAAGCTGCAGAAGTATGCGGCAGTTTATGCGGAGTATCAGGCAGAGTTAAAGAAAAACAATGCGATGGACTTCGATGATCTGCTGGTACAGACCGTAAAATTATTCCAGCAGTTCCCGGAAGTGCTCGACTATTATCAGGAGCAGTTCCGCTATATCATGGTCGATGAGTATCAGGATACCAACACGGTTCAGTTCCGCTTTGTAAGCCTTCTGGCGGCAAAATACCGCAATCTCTGCGTTGTCGGCGATGATGACCAGTCGATCTACAAATTCCGCGGGGCGAATATTGAAAATATTCTGAGTTTTGAGCATGTATTCCCGGATGCGAAGGTCATTAAACTGGAGCAGAATTACCGTTCTACGCAGAATATTCTGAATGCGGCAAATGAAGTGATTGCGAATAACCAGGGACGAAAAGCAAAACGCCTGTGGACAGAGAACCCGGAGGGTGACCTGATCGATCTGCGGCAGTTCCAGAGCGGTTTTGAGGAGGCGGAGTACGTGGCAGGAGAAATCACGCGCGGCGTCCGCACGGAGGGAAAGAAGTATCGTGATTATGCAATTCTCTACCGTACCAACGCACAGTCCCGTCTTTTTGAGGAGAAACTGCTGATTGCAAATGTTCCATATAAAATCGTGGGCGGTGTCAACTTCTATGCGAGACGCGAGATCAAGGATCTGCTGGCGTATCTGCGTGTGATCGAGAACCCGGAGGATGACCTTGCGGTACTGCGTATCATCAACGTTCCGCGGCGCGGTATCGGAGCGGCGACGATCAACAAAGTGCAGGACTGGGAGGCAGAGCAGGGCATCCGTTTCTACGATGCGCTTCTCGAGGCCGAGTATGTGCCGGGGCTGATGCGGTCTTTAAATAAGATTAAATCCTTCACGTCCTTTTTACAGGTACTCCGCGCGAAAGCAGATTATCTGTCGGTCAAAGAGCTGCTGAATGAAATCATCGAGGAGACCGGCTATGTAGCAGATCTGCAGGCGGAGGGAACCGAAGAAGCGGCAGCCCGCATCGAGAACATCGACGAGCTGATTTCAAAGATTGCGGATTATGAGGAGAGCGCCGAACAGCCATCTCTCGGTGGTTTTCTGCAGGAGGTTGCGCTGGTGTCTGATATCGACTCGGTGGATGAGGAGAGCGATTACGTGCTGTTGATGACACTGCATTCCGCAAAAGGACTGGAGTTCCCGAACGTATTCCTTGCCGGCATGGAGGATGGCATTTTCCCAAGCTACATGACGATCACCGGGGATGATCCGTCGGAGCTGGAGGAGGAGCGCCGTCTCTGCTACGTGGGCATCACGCGTGCGATGCAGCATCTGACATTGACGTGTGCGCGCCAGAGAATGATCCGCGGCGAAGTGCAGTACAACAAGATGTCCCGTTTTGTCAAAGAGATTCCGCGGGAGCTGATTTCCCTGGAGCGGGAGCGCGGGGAGATCGAAGACCGGAAGCCGAAGATGGACATTCCGACGAGAGGCAGCGTCTATGCGGCGATGAAGCAGGCATTCCGCGAGAAGCCGCAGCAGGCGAAAACCTTCAGCGCGCAGAAGGCGACGAAACTCGATTACGAAATCGGGGATACGGTGCGCCATATCAAGTTCGGTGTCGGCATTGTCACGGATATCGTGGACGGCGGAAGAGATTATGAAGTTACCGTCAACTTCGACCAGGCTGGTACGAAGAAAATGTTTGCTTCGTTTGCAAAACTGAAAAAGTTATAAGGAGAACGAGAGCGTGTCGGAAAACAAAATTCCGGCACGCTCTTTTTTCGACTGGTGCGTCAGACGCTCAGGTGGTAATCAGGGTGGAATAGCCGTCGCGGCGCAGGCGGCGTTCCATCAGAATGGCATTTCCGAGCTGGCGGTAAGCGCCGACCTGGACCTTGAAAAAGCCGTCCTCGGCGAGAAGAAAAGCGGGATAGCCCTGGTCGAGAAGGTCGTAAAGCATACGGTCGGCATTCTGGCGGATGCGGAAAAGGCCGGTCTGGACACGGTAGAAGGTTTCCGGTGTGTCGGAAGGATTTTCCTGTTCCGGCGGCGTGGGATGGGGCGAAGCGGAAGCAGTGACGGTATCCGCTGTTGAAACGGACGGACGGGCGGTTTCCGTTTCCGCAGCGCGCCGGTCAGCCTCCGTGACCGTCTCGAGATCCAGCGTTCCAAGCACTGCATCCGCGATGGCGCGGGCGATTTCTTCCTGCTTTTCATCGTAGAGCGTATTGTCCTGCTCATTGTTCAGAAAGCCGGTTTCAATCAGAAGAGCCGGCATTTTCGTCCGCCGCAGAACAACAAGCCCTGGCCGTGCCTTGACACCGAGATTCCGGAATCCCAGCTCCGAGAGCGCGCCGTTAATGTTTTCTGCCATTGTCTGTTTGATGCCGGAGTTGTCATAGACAAGCGTTTCCACGCCGGTATACTGGTTCGGTTCTTCCGAAGAATTCCGGTGAAAAGAAATAAAAAAGTCGGCATCCGCCTGATTGGCCATCTGCGCCTTTTCAAACGGCGTCTGATAAACATCGGTTGTGCGGGTATAAATGACAGAGACACCCTGCCGGGAAAGAAGCTCGCCGACCGCGATGGCGAGGGAAAGATTGTCATCCTTTTCCCTGCGTCCCTCATAGACAGCGCCCGGATCACTTCCCCCGTGTCCGGCATCGATTACGATAGTATAGGGCATAAGATCAAAGCTCCTGAAAATACGGTTCTACTTACGATATGAAGAAAGGACGAAAAAGGTTATACTTTTTTTAGTTTTATTTCATTGTATCGTATACGGGCGGTGTGTTAGAATAGGAGATAACATTAGGAAAGTGTGTCAAAAAATCTGCGGAGGATACAAAAGACACACAGATGAGAGTGAGGATTTCATGAGAATTACAATATTCAGTCTGGGGGGACTGCTTGGGCAGTATGTGACCAACACGGCGCTTCTTCACAGCGCACAGGTGACCGCCTACGTGCCGGATGCAAAAGCGATCTGGCCGAGAAAAAATCTGACCGTGATTGAGGGAAGCCTTCAGAACCGGGAACGCGTGCTGGAGGCACTGCTGGAAGCGGATGCAGTCATCAGCGTGCTGACTCCGATGCGTGTGAAACATGTAAAAGAAGAGGAGACACCGCTGGCTGACGGAAACGCGATGATTCTTTCGGCCATGAAGCAGCTTGGAAAAACGCGGTTTGTGACGGTAGGCCATGTCTGCATTCATGCGTTTGGAGACTGCGAGGACAAATACCAGAGAATGAGTACGAAATTCATGCAGATTTTCTGGCCAGGTGTCTATAAAGATATGCAGAAGATGGGACAGGTTCTGGCACGGAGCGATCTGAACTGGACACTGGTGCGGACGTGTGCGGGAAGAGACGGGAAAGTGAAAAAGGTAGGGCAGAACTGCAGTATTTCGCTGGACGGCAGCCAGTTCCGGCCTGGATACTCGAGAGAGGCCCTGGCGGAATTTCTGTACGAGGCGGCCGCCGATCAGCAGATGTACAGCAGAAAAATGCCCATTTTTTACAGAGAGGGGTAAGAATGGATTTTTCAATTTTATATGTACTGCAGCATCTTCACAATGCAGTGCTCGATCGGGTGATGGTGGGAATTACTTCACTTGGAAATGCGGGATGGATCTGGATTGCGCTGACCGCCGTTTTCTTAATCCTTCCGAAATACCGGAAATGCGGTGTAAGAATGGCGATTGCGCTGATTTTAGATTTGATTTTATGTAATCTGGTGTTAAAGCCGCTGGCAGCGCGCCCGCGTCCGTGCTGGATTGACGAGCAGGTAAAGCTGCTGGTTGCCGCTCCGAAGGACTATTCCTTCCCATCGGGCCATTCGGCAGCTTCGTTTGCGGCGGCAGTCTCTATTTTTGTGATGCACAAAAAAGAAGGAGCTGCCGCACTGATTCTGGCCTGCCTGATTGCATTTTCCAGACTGTATCTGTTTGTGCATTTCCCGACTGATGTCCTAGCGGGAATTGCGGTTGGTTTTATCTGTGCTTTTCTGGCTGCGAAGATCCAGAACGGTTTTCTTCTTCATTCTCGAGGTCGATAAAACGGAACGAAAGCATCAGATACAGAATTTCATCCGGGCTGGAAAGATCAGATTCTAAAATTTCCTTGATCTTTTCCAGGCGGTAGAGCAGGGTACTGCGGTGGATAAAAAGCTCACGAGCCGTCTGGACGACATTGCAGTGGTTGTCCAGATAGCAGCGGAGCGTCCGCATATAGTCACTGCCGGAGCTGTCGTCGTGCTCCTGCAGAAAGAGAAGTCTCTCATGGCACAGCATGTAGCCTGGGAGCTTTTTTGTTGCCTGATCGAGGATGTAGTCAAACGAGATATCGTTGAACGGATGCATCCGCTTGTCCGGGTATTTTCGCGTGCCGAACTGCAGGGCGATTTTTGCCTGGATATACTGGCGGCGCAGATTCATGTGGCCGTTCATGCAGCGCGAAAAGCCGGCATTTAAGGAACTGTCCTCCACAAAGTGCACCATGCGTTCCATCAGATCGGTCATGGAAAAATCGGACAGCGTGAGGTTAAAGAATGCAACGATACCGCCGCCGTGCGGAAACGCGGAGCAGCCGGTCAGAATATTTTCCAGATAGGCGCAGACCGAGTTTGCCGTCAGGTTTTTCTGATCCATATCGGAGAGCTGCAGATAGAGGCAGCAGTAGGTGTGGCGGGAATGCCAGCCGAGCGCATCGAGAGCCTGGCTGACCGCAATATAGTCGGCCATCCGGTCGTCGAGGGCACGGAGCAGCACGGTGTGAAGCGACTGCGCCGGCGAGGTTTTCTGCATCACATTGTGCAGGAAGGCGTGATGGATCATTTCTGCAAGAAATTCAAGAAGAAAGCCTTCGGAATCAGAAAGATCCTTTTTCGTGTCGAGGAGCAGCAGGCGGTAGGCGCTCTGACCATGCTGCGTGATGTTGACGCAGAGGGAACCAAGTCCCGTTACGTGATCCGGAAAGCGGAACCATCCATCGAGATCGCGGACGGACGCGTATTCGCTGCTTTCTGTCAAGGAGAGCAGAAACGGGCGCGTTGCATCAAGGGAGCCAAACACCTTCTCGGGAAAAAAGGAAGGTTCTTCGGACGCTGCGGCGATGATGGAAAAATCCATGCCGACCACCATCAGCGGGTGGGCAAAAACAGGCAGGGAGAGATTTAAAAGATGCTGGATCGATTTTCCGTCGAGCCGTGCCTGCATCAGCTCCTTCTGCCAGCAATCGTACGTCCAGAAAAGCTCCTGCAGGAACGAAAAAACAGCGGATACGCTGCTCTTAACGGCGATCGAAACCGGAGCCGGAAGTTCCTCCGGCAGTTCTTCGGTACAGAGAAGAAAAAGGGAGCTGCTTTCTTCAGGGAGGGAGGAAAGAAAGCCGATCTGTTCTTCTATGCAGAGAAAGACCCGGTGCGCAGTGGCTGCGGAGCCTGTCTGATAAAGAACAGGCAGCTCCAGTGTGCCGGAAAGCGGCAGGTTTTCCGGTGCAAGAACCGAAAAAGCGCTGCTTAGTTTATAAGCGAGAAATGCGGGGGAGAGCTTCATCGTATCATCCTCCCTGCGCGTGTCATATCGTAAAAATTCATAAAAACCTCCTCAGAAATGAGTGACGTTCTGCGGACGAAACCGCGGTACTTTTTATTTTAGCAGAACAAAAAGGTCTGTCAAGAAAGAAAAGACAGGGGTGCGGGAATTTTTACGGCGGCAACAAGTTAAGATTTTGTGAAGATAGTTGTGGTTTGCGGGGAAAACTGCTACAATATGGCTGATTTGGTTACTGTTCACTCAGCAGTGAAACACTTGCTGTTTCGCTGCGTAAGAACATGATTCAGGTGATTTGAAGTGGTTTTTTACAGAAGAAAAAAGAAGGTATGACTTTAATGTATCATATTATAGTAAATAAAAAATCGCAGTCGGGGCGCGGCGAGAAGCTGTGGCCGGTAATTGAGGGCGAGCTTGAGCGGCGCAGGACGGAATTTCGTGTATATCCGACAAAGTATCGCGGAAGCGCACGGGAGACGGCAGCACGGCTGACCGCGAAAGGGGTATGGAATCCCGACGATGTCCTTCTGGCGATCGGCGGAGACGGTACGGCGAATGAGGCGGTCGATGGAATCACCAGCCTGTCGGATGTAAAATTCGGTTATATTCCAACGGGAAGCGGCAACGATTTTGCGCGCGGTGCCGGAATTCCCTCCGATCCGCTGCAGGCGCTGGAAGCTGTGCTGAAAGGGGAGGAAAAGGAGATCAACATTGGAACGGCGCTTCTTGGCAGCCAAAAGCGGAGATTTCTCGTCAGCACCGGCATCGGTTTTGATGCAGGCATCTGCCACGAGGCGCTGGCATCAAAAATCAAGAATACGCTGAACCGGCTGCATCTGGGAAAACTTACGTATGTGATGATTGCACTGCGGCAGCTCTTTTATCTCGAACCGTTCATACTGGATGCAGCGCTGGAAAACGGAGAACACCGTTCGTTTGAAAATGTTCTTTTTGCAGTGGCAATGAATTTTCCGTACGAGGGCGGCGGCTTCTGCTTCTGCCCGGAGGCGGACGGAACAGATGATCTGCTCGACGTGATGGTGGTTTCCAATCTTGCCAAATGGAAAGTCAGCTATCTTCTGCCGATGGCGCTGTTTGGACGCCACACGGGATTTCCTGAGGTACATATGGAGCGGTGCAGCAGCCTTTCCTTTCAGACAGACCGCGCGGAACCGGTCCACCTGGACGGAGAATCGGGCGGACACCGCACGGAGGAAAGGATCGGACTGGAAACGGAGCGTCTCCGCCTTTTGGGCGACTGGGTGAAAGAAGGGATGGAAAGATGATGTTCTGGATCATATTTTTTGCAGTGCTTGCCGTCCTGGCAGCAGGTTATTTCTTTTCCATTCTGCCGGCTACATCGAGACGGCAGGAATGTCTGAAATTTGCGGAATGGAATTATGCGCACCGCGGTCTGTGGAACGCGGCGGAGGGAGTTCCGGAGAATTCTCTTCCGGCTTTTGCCCGCGCGGCGGAGCAGGGATATGCCATCGAGCTGGATATTCAGATCACAAAGGATGGCCGGATTGTGGTGTTCCACGACGACACGATGAAGCGGATGTGTGGAAACGAGGGAAAAATCAGCGATTATACGTATGAGGAACTCCAGCAGTTCCATCTGGGCGACAGCACGGAAAAGATTCCGCTGCTTCGTGAGGTACTGCAGACGGTAGACGGCCGCGTGCCGCTTTTAATCGAAATCAAGATGCCGGGACTTTCCACGGCGGTCTGTGCGGGATTTCAGAAGGAGATGGAGGGGTACACCGGTATGTTCTGCATGGAATCCTTCAACAGCCTGGCCCTCCGCTGGTGCCGCCGCCACATGCCGCAGACGCTGCGCGGCCAGCTTTCCGGCCGTTTTTCAAAGGATGATAAGGTGCATCTGATCCTGCGGATAATGGCGCGTCATCTGATGCTGAATTTTATCGGGAAACCGGATTTTATCGCCTACGACCACCGCTACGCCGACTGCCCGGGCTTCCTGATCGACCGTATGCTGTTTCGGACACCGGCATTTGCATGGACGGTAAAAGATGAGCATGTATATAACCGGACACGGAAAAAATTCGACGCGGCGATCTTTGAACATTTCCATCCCAAGGACGGTTTTCAGAAACCGATGAATTGTTTCTTAAAAAATAATAAAGCTTATTGACTTCGGTTTTCGGTGTGCTATAATTTCAGCAGGTTGAAGAGAAAAACCTCGTCAGAAAAGTGGAGGGAAACTATGAAGACAATAAAAAAATATAAGCATTTTCTTCCGGTAGTGGTTTATGGCATTTTCTATCTGAAATGTTTTCAATATCTGGAAACGCACATTACGAAAGGATATCATCTGATTCATACTCCGTTTGATGATATGATTCCGTTCTGTGAGTTTTTTGTGATTCCTTATTTTATGTGGTTTGGATTTATTGCATGGTCTGTCCTTTATTTCGGCCTCTGCAACAAGAACCGCAGAGAATATTATCAGCTGATTATCAACCTGGGAATCGGAATGACGGCGTTCCTCGTGATCTCCTATCTGTACCCGAACGGCCAGAACCTGCGCCCGACGGTATTCCCACGGGAGAACATTTTCACGGATCTGGTCAGAGGCCTTTATCTGACAGACACACCGACCAACGTATTCCCAAGTATTCACGTATATAATTCCGTAGCCGTAGCTGTTGCCGTAGAACACAGCGAGCAGCTCAAAAACCGCCCGGTATTCCGAAACGTCTGCCTGGGCCTGACGGTGCTGATTGTGTTTTCGACCATGTTTTTAAAACAGCACTCCGTATCGGATGTGTGCTGTGCGCTTGTTATGAATGCGGGAACCTGTATGCTGCTGTACCGGCCGGCAAAGGCGGGGAATGCACTGCGGACACGTGAGAAAAAAGCGAAATATAGAATGTAAAAACGGAAACGGACGGTCCGCGCACTTTCTGGTGCTGGGGGATGCATTTGCAGGGGGATTTAGAAATACTTAGAGCCTTGAAATTTGCGTTGTTATAAAAAAGTCAACTGTCTGAGCGCAGCGAGTTTTGACTTTTTTATAACATTTTTAGCAAATTCCAAGGCTCTAAGTATTTCTTATCCCCCGAAACAGCATCCCCCAGCACCAGAAAGTGCGCGGGCCTGACGGTTTAGGACGGGAGAGAATGGGTGATGAGTGGGATGGTAGTGCAGGAAAAATGGAATGCGTCCGTCTATTAAGAAACAAAACTTATAAAACATATAAGATATATTAATTTCATTTATAAAGATAAATATGCTATTCTGTAAGTAACGAAAGATTGTCCCGTTTTTGGGGGACTATGATTCAGACAAATGGAGGATAAAAATGAGTACAGTCAGACGCGTTTATGTGGAGAAAAAGCCGGAATTTGCGATTAAGGCGAAAGATCTGAAGCATGAAATCAAGCACTATCTGAACATCCAGACCGTAACCAACGTACGGGAGCTGATCCGGTACGATGTAGAAAATATCAGTGATGAGACATATGAGAAAGCATGTAAAGTAGTCTTTGCAGAGCCGCCGGTTGATATCTGCTATCAGGAAGATTTTCCGCGTGCAGAAGGTGCGAGAGTATTTTCCGTAGAATTCCTTCCGGGACAGTTTGATCAGAGAGCCGATTCTGCCGTACAGTGCGTGCAGTTCTTAAAAGAAGATGAGCAGCCGATCATCCGCTCCGCCGTTACGTATGTTATCGAAGGAGAGATGACTGATGAGCAGTTTGACGCAGTCAAAGCACACTGCATCAATCCGGTAGACTCCAGAGAGACAGGACTTGAAAAACCGGAAACCCTCGTGACAAAATTTGAAGAGCCGGCAGACGTCAAAATCTTCGACGGATTCATCGACATGCTGGAGGCAGAATTAAAAGCCCTGTATGATTCCCTCGGCCTTGCCATGACCTTCAAAGACTTCCTGCATATCCAGAACTACTTCCGCGGCGAAGAAAAACGAAATCCATCCATGACCGAGATCCGCGTACTCGATACCTACTGGTCCGATCACTGCCGCCATACCACCTTCTCCACCGAGCTTACCAACGTGACCTTCGGCGAAGGCGACTACTACGAGCCGATGAAAAAAAGCTACGACCGCTACTTAAGCGACCGTGAGGTACTCTACAAAGGCCGTGACGACAAATTCATCTGCCTTATGGACCTTGCCCTTCTGGCAATGAAAAAACTGAAATCCGAAGGAAAACTCGCAGATCAGGAAGAGTCTGATGAAATCAACGCATGCTCCATCGTCGTACCGGTAGATGTAGACGGAAAAGACGAAGAGTGGCTGATCAACTTCAAAAACGAGACCCACAACCACCCGACCGAGATCGAGCCGTTCGGTGGTGCAGCAACCTGCCTTGGCGGTGCAATCCGTGACCCGCTTTCTGGCAGAACCTATGTATATCAGGCAATGCGTGTGACCGGAGCCGCAGATCCGACCCGTCCGCAGAGCGAGACACTCGAAGGAAAACTTCCGCAGAAAAAACTCGTAAGAGAAGCAGCACACGGCTACAGCTCCTATGGAAACCAGATCGGTCTTGCAACCGGCTATGTCAAAGAAGTTTACCATCCGGACTACGTGGCAAAACGTATGGAGATCGGAGCTGTCCTTGGAGCAGCACCGCGCCGTGCCGTTGTCCGTGAAAATTCCGATCCGGGTGATATCATCATCCTGCTCGGCGGCCGTACTGGAAGAGACGGCTGCGGCGGTGCAACCGGTTCCTCCAAAGTACATACGACAGAATCCATCGAGACCTGCGGTGCAGAGGTACAGAAAGGAAACGCACCGACTGAGCGTAAACTGCAGAGACTGTTCCGCCGCGAGGAAGTCAGCCTTCTGATTAAAAAATGCAACGACTTCGGTGCAGGCGGAGTTTCCGTTGCCATCGGCGAGCTGGCACCGGGACTTAAGATCAATCTGGACAAAGTACCGAAAAAATATGCCGGCCTCGACGGAACCGAGATCGCTATCTCCGAGTCCCAGGAGCGTATGGCCGTTGTCATCGACCCGAAAGACCGTGAGCAGTTCCTGAAATATGCCGCAGAAGAGAACCTGGAGGCAACCGAAGTTGCAGTCGTAACCGAGGACCCGCGTCTGGTACTCTCCTGGAGAGGAAAAGAGATCGTCAATATTTCCCGTGCATTCCTGGATACCAACGGAGCACATCAGGAGAATGATGTCTTCGTAGAGATTCCAAAAGCAGAGGACACCCCGTTAAAAAGAAGCGGTGACATTGCCGACGTGAAAGAAAAATGGCTGTCCACCCTGTCAGACCTCAACGCATGCTCCCAGAAAGGTCTTGTCGAGATGTTTGACTCCTCCATCGGAGCAGCCAGCGTGCTGATGCCGTACGGTGGAAAATATCAGCTGACTGAAACTCAGGCCATGGTTGCAAAAGTGCCGGTTCCGGATGGAAAAACCAACACCGTTACCATGATGAGCTACGGCTTTGATCCATACGTATCGAGCTGGAGCCCGTATCACGGAGCAGTCTATGCCGTAACCGAGTCCCTGTCCCGCATCGTGGCAGTCGGCGGCGATTACAGCAAAGTCCGCTTCACCTTCCAGGAATATTTCCGCAGAATGACTGAGGATCCGCACCGCTGGAGCCAGCCGTTCGCAGCACTTCTTGGTGCATACGACGCACAGATGGGCTACGGCCTGCCGTCTATCGGAGGAAAAGACAGTATGTCCGGTACCTTCAACCATATCGATGTACCGCCGACACTCGTATCCTTCGCGGTTGACGTTGCAAAATTAAAAGATGTAGTATCTCCGGAGCTGAAAAACACAGGAGACAAACTCGTGTGGATCCACCTTCCAGTCGACGCACATCTGCTTCCAGAGTACGAAGGCGTCATGGAAACCTACAGAAAACTGCATGAGGATATGCAGAACGGCCGTGTGAAAGCCGCTTATGTTGTAGACCGTCAGGGTATCGCAGCAGCCGTATCCAAGATGGCATTCGGTAATGCTCTCGGCGTAACCATCGAGCACAATGTAGACGAGAGAGATCTCTTTACTCCATATATTGCAGATCTGATCTGCGAAGTTCCGGCTGAAAAAGTCGGAGAGCTGGCAAGCACCTACACCGTCATCGGTGAAGTGACAGACAAACCGGTTCTTTCCTATAAAGACACCGAAATCACCATCCGCGAGGCCGTTTCCGCATGGAACAAACCGCTGGAAAAAGTATTCAAGACCGTATCCGGTGCAGAGCTTCCGGAGGTAGATGCCCTGAATGTGGCAGCAGCAGACGAAAACGGAATTGTTGCAGACAGCTGCTATCAGGCAAAGAGCATCCACGTATGCTCCCACAAGCTGGCACAGCCGACCGTATTCATTCCGGTCTTCCCGGGAACGAACTGTGAGTATGACAGCACCAGAGCTTTCGAGCGTGCCGGTGCAAAAGTTATCACTCAGGTATTCAGCAACCTTTCCGCAGAAGACATCCGCGGTTCTGTCGATGCCTTTGAAAAAGCCATCAACCAGGCGCAGATCATCATGTTCCCTGGCGGATTCTCCGCAGGTGATGAGCCGGATGGATCAGCAAAATTCTTTGCAACCGCATTCCAGAATGCGAAGATCAAAGAAGCTGTTACCAAACTGCTGAATGAGAGAGACGGACTTGCCCTTGGTATCTGCAACGGATTCCAGGCACTGATCAAACTGGGACTCGTTCCGTACGGTGAGATTCTCGGACAGACGGAGGATTCCCCGACTCTGACCTTCAACACCATCGGACGCCATATTTCCAAGATGGTTTACACGAAGGTTGTGACCAACAAATCCCCATGGCTGGCAGGCACCGAGCTTGGCGGTGTTTACACCAACCCGGCATCCCACGGAGAGGGACGTTTCGTAGCATCGAAAGAGTGGATCGACAAGCTGATGGCAAACGGCCAGATTGCAACCCGCTACTGCGATGTCAACGGAAACCTGACCAACGACGAGTACTGGAATGTCAACGGTTCCTACTGCGGAATCGAGGGTATCACCAGCCCGGACGGCCGTGTCTTTGGTAAGATGGCACACGCAGAGCGCCGCGACAACGGCGTAGCAGTCAACATCTACGGAGAGCAGGATCTGAAGATCTTTGAGTCCGGTGTTGCTTACTTTAAATAAAATAAAACCAAAATAGAAGATTCCCGTAGAGAGGAAGAAAGCTCCTTTCTGCGGGAATTTTTTGTCAGAAACAGTAATTTCTGATTTCGAAAGAAAAAATTTGATTATGCGCCGCGGTGCAGTTATAACGCAATATTTTGCTTTATTAACAAAAGTAATAAGGTCAAATAGTAGAAATATTCTGAAAAAACGAAAGATTTCGATAGTCTCAACACATTACATATATGACGGGCCCGGAAGAGAAGGACAGCGAAATAACAGGAGGGAGAAAGAAGTGTATGAGACAAGAGGAGGAACGATTTTTTCAGATCATATTCGAGAAAAACAGTCATGTGCTGTTCCGTTATATCTGCGGTCAGTTGAACAATGACCGGGAGACGGCGAAGGATGTGCTGAACGATGTATGGGAGGTATTGGTGGTAAAATTTGAAACCGTTGCCGATCTCGAAGGAGAAGAGATGACGAAATGGCTGTTCTGTGTGGCAAAAAACAAGATCAAGAATCAGCGCAGAAAACATTATTATCAGAATGAAGTTTCCTATACACAGTATCAGAAAGAGAACAGAAATGAAGGGGAGGCGGCCGCGACAGCCGAGATTGAGGAACGAATGGTGATGCAGAACTGCATCCAGAACCTGAATCCGATGGATCAGCGCATTTTCTGGGGGAGAGCATATGGATTCAGCTACAAAGAGCTCAGCGGATTCTGCAAGAAAAGCGAGCAGGCGCTGCAGTGCCAGTACAGCCGCGCAATCAAGAAACTGCAGGGAATGATGAGTCAGGAAATCAGTCTGACGAGAGCGTAGAAAATGGAAATGGTATGCAGCGGAAACCTCAACTCTTACAATCTAAAAACAATAGAAATATCTAAAAAATTCTCTGCAGGAGAATATCCTGTGTCTAAAAATAAAGTGTTACCGTTTACATATCAAAAATCCGTTTTCCTCGTTGTCGTGGCGCGGAAATTGTGTTAAAATATTTTTAGAAAATTCACACGATGTGCGAGAAGGCAGAAAGGATGAAAACAACATGAAGGATGAGTACGTAGCCTATGTAGGCACTTATACCCATGGAAGCAGCATTGGTATTCATTTATATGATGTAAATGTAGAAGAAGGCACTCTGACAGAGCGAAAAGTCATACCGGTCAACAACTCTTCCCACATTGCCCGTTCCTTAAACGGCAAATACCTGTATTCGATTGCAGATGAAGGCGTTGCAGTGTTTGCAGTGGAGGATGACGGAGACCTGACCCCGATCAACAAAGTAGACATCGACGGCATGCGCGGCTGCTATCTGTCGGTGGACAAAACCGGAAGATACCTGTTCGTGGCAGGCTATCATGACGGAAAAGTAACCGTTGTACATACCCATAAGGACGGCCGCCTCGGAAGTCTGATGGACGGCGTGTTCCACAAGGGCCTTGGCAGTGTGGCAGAGCGTAACTTCCGCCCGCATGTCAGCTGTGTCGTTCCTACACCGGACAACAAATATGTCTGCGCAGTCGACAACGGCATTGACCAGATCAAAATGTACAAGCTGAACACACAGCGTGACCGCCTGAAACTGGTGGATATCCTGCGCTGTGAGCGTGAATCCGGTCCGAGAGAGATCGTTTTCAGTGAATCCGGAAAATACGCGTATGTCATTTACGAGCTGATGAACAAAGTCGATGTATTCAGCTACCGTGATACGGGAAACGGACCGGAATTTGAAAAACTGCAGTCGATCAGCACCACATCCGCGAACGTGGACCAGGCGCACGACGCTGCATCCGGCATGTGCCTTTCCCCGGATCACCACTACCTGTTTACTTCTACAGCCGGAGACAATACCGTAGCAATGTTCCATATCGACCCGGAGACCGGCTGCATGGAGAAGAAGTTTGCACTTCCGATCAGCGGCGAATATCCAAAGGATATTGCAATGTTCCCGGACGGAAAACATATCGCAGTGGCAAACCATGAGTCCAACACGATCACAACATTTACCGTTGATTATGAGAAAAACGTGCTGGTTCAGAAAGGCCGCCCGATGAAAGTGGAGACGCCGAACTGTATTCTGATTACGAAAAAAGGCGTTCACTAAAAAATAACGCAAAAATGCCTGCAGGAAGAACTGTATCCCGCAGGCATTTTTTGTGTTGAAGCCAGAAAGAAGCAGTCCGGCCTTTATTTCTCGTCCAGAGCCCAGACTTTCTTTACATTGTCCAGTTTGGCGCTCATGCCGACGAGCAGTGCGTCCGCCAGGACAAGAGCGGTCATGCATTCCACGACAACAACGGCGCGTGCAACGATGATCGGGTCGTGGCGGCCTTTGATTTCGATGGCAATATTTTCGCCGTCTTTGTTGATGGTCTGCTGGGAAGCAGCAACGGACGGGGTCGGTTTGAAACCAGCCCGGACAACGATATCGCTTCCGTCGCTGATACCGCCTAAAATACCGCCGGCGTGGTTGGTCAGCTTGACAATGGAGCCGTCCGCATTTACATGGAAGGCATCGTTATTGGTAAGCCCGGTAGCTGTGCAGACCGAGAAACCGTCTCCGATTTCCACGCCTTTTACGGCGCCGATGGAGACGAGTGCTTTTGCAAGGTTGGCATCGAGCTTTTCAAACACCGGATCGCCGACACCGGCCGGCATATGGTGAACGACACATTCGACCACACCGCCGACGGAATTTTTTTCCGCCATGGCTTTTGTTAAAAGCTCGGAAGCCTTTTCGGCAGCCTCTGCATCCGGCATATTCAGGGCGTTATTCGCGATTTCAGCGGTATCAAAAGACTGGATTTCCACGTCACCGATGGAGCGGGTGTAGGCGGAAACGGTGATGCCAAGCTCAGAGAGCATTTTTAAGGCAATGGCACCTGCAGCCACGCGTGCGATCGTCTCGCGTCCTGAGGAGCGTCCGCCGCCGCGGTAGTCGCGGAAACCGTATTTTGCATCAAACGTATAGTCGGCGTGGCCCGGTCTGTAATAGGAAGCAATGTCGCTGTAATCTTTGGAATGCTGATCCTCATTCCATACCACCATGGAAATCGGGGTACCGGTCGTTTTTCCTTCGAAAGTGCCGGATAAAATCTGAACGGTATCGGATTCTTTCCGTTTTGTGGTAAAGCGGTTCTGTCCCGGCTTCCTGCGGTCGAGGTAAAACTGAATATCCTCCTCGGAAAGCGAAAGGCCGGCCGGCACTCCGTCCACAACAACGCCCACGCCTTTTCCATGAGACTCTCCCCAGGTGGTCAGTCTGAAGATGGTACCAAATGATGATCCTGCCATATATAAAGTCCTCCTGAATTTTTTCGTATATTTATAAAATAACTGGAAAAGATTTGATACCGTTCACTGGTACCCAGTAAACGGTATCATTCGCAGCCCTCATTTAAAGTTTTGCTTCGCAAAAGGAGGGCTGTTCACACCTGAATCACTTTCTTACGCAGCGAAACAGTAAATGTTTCACTGCTGAGTGAAAATTAACAAGTATTTCCAGTAAATTATACCGGAAAGTAAAACATTCGTAAAGCTCTTTTTCAGAGACGAAATTCACCGTTATACCGTTTGACAAACGAAAAGGCAGCACGTATAATGAGAATGTATTTTCGGGCAGTGAAATAAAACAAACAAAAAGGAAGAGTGTGCATGAATTTTTTAGACAAAATGGAGCGAAAATATGGGAGATACGCGTTAAGCCATCTGACGATGTACATTATCGTAACGTACATTGCGGGATATATCATTGCGCTTGCGGCCCCCATTATGAGACAGTATCTGACACTGGAACCATATTATATTCTGCACGGACAGATCTGGCGTCTGGTGAGCTGGATTCTGATTCCGCCGAGCAGCCTTGATATCTTTACGATCATCATGCTGTTTTTCTATTACTCAATCGGAACAAGCCTTGAGAGAGCCTGGGGAGATTTCAAGTATAATGTTTACATCTTTTCCGGCATTCTGATGACCATTATCGGTTCCTTCCTGCTGTATGGAATCTTATATGCAGTCAACGGATATCCGTCGCTGATGGGAACGGCATTCAGCACTTACTACATCAGCCTCTCGATTTTCCTTGGCTTTGCGATCAGCTTCCCGGATATGCAGGTACTGCTGTATTTCATTATTCCGATCAAAATCAAATGGCTGGCATACCTTGACGTAGCGCTTCTCGCCTACAGCATGATTACCAGCATCATGAGCGGAAACTGGGCAGGATGTGTTGTTATTCTTTGTTCCCTTGCAAACGTCCTTGTGTTCTTCCTGATGACAAGAAAAGGAAAACGCGGCTCTTTCCAGCAGAACAGACGCCGGAAGGAATTTAAAAAGGCCGTTTCAAGAGGCGAAGCCGAATACCGCAATCCGAACGGGATCACAAAACACAAATGTGCGATCTGTGGCCGGACCGAAAAAGATGATCCGAATCTGGAGTTCCGTTTCTGTTCCCGATGCAACGGAAACTATGAATACTGCCAGGATCACCTGTTTACGCATGAACATGTAAAATAAAGAAGGAGAGAAAGTATGAGAAGAACGAAAATTGTCTGCACCATGGGACCAAATACCAACTCCCGTGACCTGATGAAAAAACTGATTGAAACCGGAATGGATGTTGCTCGTTTTAATTTTTCTCATGGAGACCACGATGAGCAGAAAATGCGTATGGATATGCTGAAAGAGCTTCGAAAAGAGCTGAAAACTCCTGTGGCAATCCTTCTGGACACCAAAGGACCGGAAATTCGTACCGGCGTTTTAAAAGATGGAAAAAAAGTGAATCTGGTAACCGGACAGACTTTTACCCTGACAACCGTTCAGGAGACCGGAGATGAAAATCACTGTTCTGTCAGCTACACCGGCCTTACGGAAGATATCAAAGAGGGAGATACGATTTTGATCGATGATGGTCTGATCGGTCTGCGCGTAGAAAAAGTAAATGCACCGGAAATTGTCTGTACCGTAGTAAACGGCGGCGAGCTCGGAGAAAAAAAGGGCGTGAATGTACCAAACGTTTCGATCAATCTTCCGAACCTCACGGAGAAAGACAAAGGAGATCTTCTTTTTGGTATTGAACAGGATATTGATTTTGTTGCAGCTTCCTTTATCCGGAATGCAGAGGCAATTAACGAAATCCGTGAGTTCCTTGTGGCAAACGGAGGAGAGCATATTGATATCATTGCCAAGATCGAAAATGCGGAGGGTGTGCAGAACATCGACAGCATCATCGATGCGGCAGATGGTGTGATGGTTGCAAGGGGAGATCTTGGTGTAGAGATTCCGGCGTGCCAAGTACCGCATGTACAGAAAATCATCATTGAAAAATGCAATCATAAATACAAACCGGTTATCACAGCAACCCAGATGCTGGATTCCATGATCCGGAACCCGCGTCCGACCCGTGCAGAGGTAGCCGATGTTGCGAATGCAATTTATGATGGAACGGATGCGATCATGCTCTCCGGCGAAACAGCAGCCGGAAAATATCCGATCGAGGCAGTTACCATGATGGGAGAGATTGCCGAGCAGACGGAGCGTTATCTGAAATTCGAAGACTACCGCGATGGAAAAGCGCTGGAAGGAAAGCTAAATGTTTCCGCAGCAGTCGGAAGTGCAGCCGTTTCTATGGTAGAACACATCAAAGCAGCCTGCATTGTGACTCCGACGATGTCCGGTCAGACTGCAAGACTGATTTCCAACCTTCGTCCGAGCGTACCGATTTACGGCGTTACCCCATATGAATGGGCAAGAAGAAAAATGCAGCTCTACTGGGGCGTTCGTCCGGTGACCGGATACGAGGAAGATTCTACGGAGAACATCATTTCCCATGCTATGTATATGGTGCGCCGTGAGGAGCTTGTAGAACGTGGCGATATGGTTATTTTTACGGCCGGAGACCCTGCTACTAACGAGGTGACGGGTGAAGGATATATGACAAACATGCTTCACATTATTCAGGCAAAATAAGCAGAAGAAGGAGACAAAAGAGAATGACGAAGAAGCCTTTTGTAACAAAAGAAAAACTGGAAGAAATCGCAGCAGCAGTACCAACTCCGTTTCACATTTACGATGAAAAAGGAATTCGTGAGAATGCGAAAGCGGTAAAGGAAGCTTTTTCCTGGAATCCGGGATTTCGTGAGTATTTTGCTGTAAAAGCGAACCCAAACCCGACACTGATCAAAATGCTGGGTGAATATGACTGCGGATGCGACTGCTCTTCTTACACGGAGCTGATGCTTTCCGATGCGATGGGATTTGAGAAAGATAAAATCATGTTTTCATCCAACGTAACACCGGCTGCAGAGTATCAACTGGCTGCAGAGCTTGGTGCGATCATTAACCTTGATGATATTACGCATATTGATTTTCTTGAGAAAACATTAGGCTACATTCCGAAGAAAATCTGTTGCCGTTATAACCCGGGCGGACTGTTTAAAATCAGCACCGATATTATGGACAATCCGGGAGATGCCAAATACGGTATGACAACCGAGCAGATTTTTGAGGCATTCCGCATTCTGAAGGCAAAAGGGGCAGAAGAGTTCGGCATCCATTCCTTCCTTGCAAGTAATACCGTAACCAATGATTACTACCCAGTTCTGGCAAAAACACTGTTTGAGCTGGCTGTAAAGCTGCAGAAAGAGACGGGCGTGAAGATTAAATTCATCAATCTTTCCGGCGGCGTCGGAATTCCGTACAAACCGGATCAGGAAGGCAATGACATCCGCGTGATTGGCGAGGGTGTACATAAAGTGTACGATGAAGTTCTCGTTCCGGCCGGCATGGGCGATGTTGCAATTTACACGGAAATGGGCCGTTTCATGATGGGACCGTACGGCGGACTCGTTACCCGCGCCATCCATCAGAAACACATCTACAAAGAGTACATCGGCTGTGATGCCTGCGCGGTCAACCTGATGAGACCGGCTATGTACGGCGCTTACCATCACATCACGGTGATGGGAAAAGAAGATCAGCCGTGCGACCACAAATATGACGTAACAGGCTCTCTGTGCGAGAACAACGATAAATTCGCGATCGACCGCATGCTTCCGGAAGTGGAAGTCGGAGACCTCCTCTTCATCCACGACACCGGCGCACATGGATTTTCCATGGGATACAACTACAACGGAAAATTAAAATCTGCAGAGGTTCTGTTAAAAGAGGACGGCAGCTTTGAAGTCATCCGCCGCGCAGAAACCCCGAAGGACTACTTCGCTACACTGGATGGAACACCGGAGTATGAGAAGATGTTTGGAAATAAATAAGAAATAACAACAGTAAAACCCCTTTCAAAAAGAACCATGCGGCAGATGGCCGGTTCTTCGAAAGGGGTTTTCTTTCTTTCAAAAGCTGTTTTTTTGAAGGGAAGACAATAAAAAAGATCTGCATCAACGTTCGTTTTTGCAGATCTTTTTTAGCTATGCCGCTGGCCGGACTCGAACCGGCACGGTTATTCACCGCTTGATTTTGAGTCAAGTGCGTCTACCAATTCCGCCACAGCGGCAGTGTTCGTAATCAGAACAAGATATATTTTACCATAAAAACAAGAAGGACGCAAGAGAAAAAAATGGAATAATTATCATAAAAACTTTCTAAAAAAGATTGACGAAAGGAAAAAATAGAAGTATAGTGTAGATAGTTTAGTACCATACTAAATTTTACATCATAAGTTCAAATAACGATTTATCGAAAACGCCATCGTTAGATGGTCCACAGTGTGTGGAACGAAAACTGTTGTCTTCATAGACAGCAGTTTTTTTGTTGTCTAAAATTAGAAATGAAACATGGTTATGATTCAGTACTGTGAGAACAGCAAGAACCAGGAAGTAGAATTGTTGAAAATAGGAAAGAAAAGATGTAAAAAATCAAAATATATGGTAAAATTAGATAAAATGTAGAAAATGGAGGAAAGAACAGATGAAAGGGGAATATTATCTCGGACTTGATATGGGAAGCAGTTCGGTTGGATGGGCTGTGACAAATGAGAAGTACGAAATTTTGCGCGCACATGGAAAAACACTTTGGGGTGTACGGCTATTTGACAGTGCACAGACTGCAGAAGAGAGAAGAGGGTTTCGGACAGCAAAACGAAGATTGGATCGTCGTAATTGGAGAATAGAATTGCTGCAGAAAATTTTTGCGGAAGAAGTAGAAAAGATAGATGATGGATTTTTTCGCAGAATGAAAGAGAGTCGTTACTGGCCAGAGGATAAGCGTGACAGGCAGGGAAAGTGTCCGGAACTTCCCTATGCATTGTTTGCGGATGATGATTACACAGACAAAGAATATCATAAACAGTTTCCAACCATCTATCATCTGAGAAAATGGTTAATGGAAACTGACGAAACGCCTGATATTCGCCTGATATATCTTGCTCTGCATCATATGATGAAACACAGAGGCCATTTTCTATTAAACGGAAATATCGAACAGGTAAGAGAATTTCAGACAACATTTGAACAGTTCCTTGAAGCAGTGCGGGCAGAAGAACTTGGCTTTTCTTCCGAGATTGGAGTGGAAAGAAGCAAGGAAATAGAGGCAATTTTAAAAGACCGAACATTGACCAAATCTGCGAAAAAGACAAAAGCAGTAAAAGCAATGCGGGCAGAAACATCCTGTGAAAAAGAGTGGCTGGGATTGATTACCGGTGGAACAGCAAAACTGGGAAATCTGTTTGGGGAAAAACAGATGGATACACTGGAACGGCCAAAACTTTGCTTCGCAGATGCAGGTTATGAAGAATACGCTGGAGAGATCGAAGCAGAGCTGGGAGAAAAATATGTATTAATTGAACACGCAAAAGCAGTGTACGATTGGGCTGTTCTGGCTGATATTTTGCAGAACTATTCTTCTCTTTCAGAGGCAAAAGTGGCACTTTATGAAAAGCATAAAAAAGATCTGAAAGATCTGAAAAAGCTGGTCAGAGAGAATCTTTCAAGGGAAGAATATCAGAGACTGTTTGCAAAAAAGGATGAAAAAGCTAATTATTATGCGTATATCAAGGCACCAAAACAATGTAGTCAGGAAGACTTTTACGGTTATCTGAAAAAGAATATTCTGGGCAAGATATCAGATGTGACGAAAGCATCCTGCATGCAGAAGGAAATGGAAATGGGAACGTTTCTTCCGAAACAGACTGTAAAAGACAACAGTGTCATTCCATATCAGATTCATTTATATGAATTAAATGCAATCCTGAAAAATCTGGAAGATAAAGTTCCGCTACTGAAAGAGAATGGAGAGAAGATTCAAAAGATTTTCACATTCCGCATTCCGTACTACGTAGGACCCTTAAACGGAATTCGAAAAAAAGGGGAGAAGAGTAACTGGGCGGTACGAAAAGAAGGCAAAATATATCCATGGAACTTCGATGAGATGGTAGATTTGGAAGCAAGTGCAGAGCAGTTTATTCGAAGAATGACGAATAAATGTACTTATCTGCCAAGTGAAGATGTTTTACCAAAGTATTCTCTGCTGTACAGCAAATACGAAGTTTTAAATGAATTAAATAATCTGCGTTTGGATGGAGAAAAGATATCTGTAGAGCAGAAACAGAAAATATATGAAGAAGTATTCCAGAAAAGCAGAAAGGTTACACAGAAAAAACTGAAAAACTATTTAGTGAAAGAAGGAATTACCGGAAAAGAAGTTGAAATTACCGGAATTGATGGTGATTTCAAGAGTTCTCTTACGGCATACCATGACTTTAAAGAGAAATTAACAAATCTGTCACTGAACCAGGCGGAAAAAGAATGCATCATCCTGAACGTAACGCTGTTTGGAGATGATAAAGCGATACTGAAACAGAGATTAAAGAAACTGTTTCCGGAGTTGACAGAAAAACAAAGAGACAGCATAAGTAAACTGCCGTATCGTGGTTGGGGAAGACTCTCAAAAGTGTTTTTGGAAGAGATGGAAGCACCGGCACCGGAAACGGGAGAGGCATGGTCTATTATTCGGGCTTTGTGGGAGACGAATGACAATCTGATGCAACTGCTTAGCGAAAAATATTTGTTTGCATCGGCAATCGAAGAAAAGAATGGAAACGAACAGAAAAAACGGGATATTTCGTATGAATTAGTCGAGGAGCTTTACGTATCACCGGCAGTGAAGCGGCAGATTTGGCAGAGCCTTTTGATTGTAAAGGAAATCTGTAAAGTGATGGGAAACCCACCGAAACGTGTTTTTATAGAAATGGCAAGAGAAAAAACCGATCAGGGAAGAACCTCTTCAAGAAAAAAGAAACTGCTGGAACTTTATAAAAAATGTAAAGCGGAAGAAAAAGACTGGATAGATGAGATTGAAAAGCGTTCCGATGCGGAAATGAGAAGAGACAAGCTGTATTTGTATTATACGCAAAAAGGAAAATGCATGTATTCCGGTGAAACAATTGAACTGGAGGAATTGTGGGATAATCAGAAGTATGACATTGATCATATTTTTCCACAGTCCAAAGTGATGGATGATAGCCTGGATAACCGGGTACTTGTAAAGAAAAAGTGTAATCAGATGAAAGAGGATAAATATCCGATCGATGAAACAGTTCGGAAAAAAATGCAGCCATTCTGGAAATCTTTAGTGGATGCCGGATTGATCAGTGAAGAAAAATATAAACGGCTGATAAGAGGAAATGGATTTGAACCGTCTGAATTGGCTGGATTTATTTCCAGGCAGCTGGTGGAAACTCGTCAGAGTACAAAAGCGGCAGCAAGTATTCTGCAGCAGGTGATCCCGGATACACAGATTGTTTATGTAAAAGCGCCAACCGTTTCAAAGTTCCGTAAGGATTTTAAATTTCTGAAGGTACGGGAGATGAATGATTATCATCATGCGAAGGATGCTTATTTGAATATTGTCGTTGGCAACGCATATTTTGTAAAATTCACATCAAATCCGATTCACTTCATTAAGGAAAATCCGGGAAGAAGTTATAATCTGAAGAAGATGTTTGAACAGGAAAGAATTGAACGAAACGGAGAAATTGCCTGGGAAGGCGGGAACGGAACCATTGTGACAGTCCGAAAGTTTATGGAAAAGAACAACATTCTTGTGACGCGAAGATCGTATGAGGCAACAGGTGCATTGTTTGACCAGCAGATTGTCAAAAAAGGAAAAGGTCAGGTTCCGATCAAGAGCAGTGATGAACGGCTTTGTGATATACAGAAGTATGGAGGATATAACAAAGAGGCGGGAGCTTACTTTGTACTGGCAGAATCGGAGGGCAAAAAGGGAAAGAAAATACGAACAATCGAGTATGTGCCGATTCGTCTGAAAAAGGAAATTCAGAAGTCAGAAGAAAATATAATTCGGTATCTGGAAGAGGAAAGACAGTTAAAGAATCCGCGAGTGCTGGTGCCGGAAATCAAAATAGATACTCTGTTTTGTGTGGACGGATTTTATATGTGGGTTTCCGGAAGATCAGGGGATCAGCTATTGATGCAAGGTGCAAATCAGCTGGTACTTTCCCAGGAAGAAACAGAAATACTGAAAAAAATAGTACAGTACGTGGAACGTAAAAAACAGAATAAAGAACTGAAAATTTACGATTCCGACCATTTAGAAGAAAAGAAGGTGGTGATGCTGTATGAAACCTTTTTAAATAAATTAACAAATACGGTATATGCAAAAAAACTTGGAGCACAGGCAAAGACATTAACGGAAAAAAGAGAAAAATTTAAAGAATTATGCATAGAAGAAAAGTGTATCGTTTTGTATGAAGTTTTACATTTTTTCCAGTGCCAGAGTGCTGCCGCTGATTTGAAATTAATTGGAGGATCTGGAAGAGCAGGAATTTTGTGTCTCAACAAAAATATAACCGATTGCAGTCGAATCGAAATGATTCATCAATCGCCAACCGGTATCTACGAGCAGACAGTAGACCTGAATGCATTATGAGCTGGCGGATTGTGGTTATTTCCAAACGGGCAAAGCTGGACTATCAGCTTGGTTACCTTGTGGTGCGAAATGAGGAAGTAACAAAAATACATTTAAGTGAAATATCAACCATTCTGATTGAGTCAACAGCAGCAACAGTCACAACAAGTCTGCTGGCAGAGCTGACAAAAAAGAAAATAAAAGTGATTTTTTGCGATGAAAAGAGAAATCCATCGTCGGAACTGGTTGGGTATTACGGAAGTCATGATACCAGCAATAAAATCAGAAAGCAGATTCAGTGGAGCCGGCACAGTAAAGAAGCGATCTGGACAGAAATTGTGACGGAAAAAATACGAAAACAGAAGGAACTGTTAAAAAATATGGGAAAGGAAGAAGCGGGTCTGTTAGAATCATATTTACAGGAGATTGGCTGGAACGATGAGACAAACCGGGAAGGGCATGCGGCAAAGGTATATTTTAATGCATTGTTCGGTATGACATTTACCAGAACTGCGGATTGTCCGGAAAATGCAGCGCTGAATTACGGATATAGCATTTTGTTGTCTGCGTTTGCGAGAGAAATTGTAGCGAGCGGTTATATTACACAGCTCGGACTCTTTCATGATAATATGTTTAATCAGTTTAATCTGGCGTCCGATTTGATGGAACCGTTCCGTGTTCTGATTGACCGGGAAGTAATCCAAATGCAGAGGAAAGAATTTACGCATGAGGAAAAAATACAGTTGGTCAATGTATTAAACAACGAAGTCATGATAGACGGGAAAACACAGTATGTGAATAATGCCATAAAAATTTACTGTAAAAGTGTATTTGATGCCTTAAATGAGAATGACAGTGCATTGATCCGGTTTTATGGCCTATGAGTTATCGTTTTATGAGAGTATTGGTACTGTTTGATCTTCCGGTGCTGACGGGCGATCAGAGAAGAGAATATGCGAGATTTCGAAAGTTTTTATTGAAAAGCGGATTCCTGATGCTCCAGGAATCCGTATACTGTAAGCTTGCGTTAAATACAACTGTAGTGAATGGAATCGTGGATCAGATTCATAAAAATAAGCCGGAAGAAGGTCTGATACAGCTTTTAACGGTGACTGAGAAGCAGTATGCGAAAATGGATCTGATTGTTGGGAACGTAAAGAGTGAAGTGTTGAATACGGATGAAAGGCTGGTGATTTTATGAAACTGGTACATGTGGACTTGGAAAAACCTATTGCGATTCATCGGAACTGTCCCACGGAATGGATTATAGAATCACCGGAGCTGTTTTTAAAATATGTGGAGCAGCTGCAAAAACAAAATCAGGGAGAGAAGGGAAATTTCGTACTTTCTAAAGCTGACACAGAGCTGAATATGAAAAGAGA
The DNA here is from genome assembly GCF_015557635.1 of Fusicatenibacter saccharivorans. GTDB lineage: Bacteria > Bacillota > Clostridia > Lachnospirales > Lachnospiraceae > Fusicatenibacter > Fusicatenibacter saccharivorans. The sequence continues at coordinate 7,873 of NZ_JADNOP010000002.1, read as the reverse complement.
TGTGGAATTGGTATTAACGCCCTTTTCTCTTGATTTTGCGGATCACAGAATACAAAAACGGTTATTTACAGAGCTGGTCAAAAGTGCGCAAAATGAAGAAATGTTTCTGGAAACGCAGAGAATTATTGCGGAACTGAAGAAATACATCTATCAATTGGAAGCTGTCAGTGGGTACGAATTGGAACAAAATGAGGAAATCGATTTGAGCGCACTCCTAAAATTGATGGGAGTTCAGACAGAAACCGAAAAAGAGATGGGGCTTCTGGAAAAATTAACGCAATATATCAAAGTTATGGCCGAACTTCTCCAAAAAGAACTGGTGATTTTGGTCAATATTCGATCCTATCTGAACGAAACACAAATAAACAAACTCTCCCAAATGGCATGCTACTATGAAATATCCTTGCTTTTCATAGAAAATATACAAAGGGACTTTTCGAATCAGAGAGAATATTATATAATTGACAAAGATGGATGTGATGTCTATTAATATCCATCGGATGTTTGAGTACCTGTTTTGTGCAGATGAAAGCAGTTCATTTTTAAATTTGAGGTTTGAGAATGATGTAAAAATGTATGGTACTCAAACGCCAGATACCTCCTATCGAGTGATGATGCGGTTTGAGAATGATGTAAAAATGTATGGTACTCAAACTGATAGATTGCCATACCTAATACCTCCATGGTTTGAGAATGATGTAAAAATGTATGGTACTCAAACAGGTTCTAATATTATTCCACTTGCAGGAAAGTTTGAGAATGATGTAAAAATGTATGGTACTCAAACTGAGGACGATTTCTATTCTGCAGGCATGAAGTTTGAGAATGATGTAAAAATGTATGGTACTCAAACACCCTGTCCAGAAAAGCCTTCATCGACGATGTTTGAGAATGATGTAAAAATGTATGGTACTCAAACATCAGGAACAAACGTGAAAGTCGAAAACCAGTTTGAGAATGATGTAAAAATGTATGGTACTCAAACTACTGTATATGGTGCGAATGATGGTTTTAAGTTTGAGAATGATGTAAAAATGTATGGTACTCAAACCTGAAAACGTCATATGACGGCGTAAAAGACGTTTGAGAATGATGTAAAAATGTATGGTACTCAAACACGATTTGAGCGCGTAAATGACAGCTTCTAGTTTGAGAATGATGTAAAAATGTATGGTACTCAAACCGCTCGCTGCTCACTATCCATCACCGCCTGTTTGAGAATGATGTAAAAATGTATGGTACTCAAACTTTCCACCTCCCCTAAATCTGTAAGTAATGGTTTGAGAATGATGTAAAAATGTATAGTACTCAAACATTTTCAGGGCAAATTCTGCTAAATCGTACGTTTGAGAATGATGTAAAATTTATTTTTGTGAACAACAAGAATAGATAATTCAAAATGAAATATTCAGAAGACAGTATGAAATCGACTTAATTGTCTTTTTCTTGCTGTCTTTTTCCTTGTCTCAAAGCGCCGCACCATGTATAATAAAACCACAAGAATTTCATTTCATAGTTTTTACAGGAGGAACCTGAATCATGATCCTTGCAATAGACATCGGCAACACGAACATCGTCCTTGGGTGTGTGGAAGGGAAAAAAACATACTTTATCGAAAGACTCTCCACGGACAAGGCAAAAACAGAGCTGGAATACGCAGTCAGCCTGAAAAATGTACTGGAACTGTATGAGATTCCGGTGGAGCAGATCGAAGGAGGTATCATCTCTTCCGTTGTTCCGCAGGTGACAGAGCTCTGCCGGAGTGCGGCAGAAAAAGTGATTAAAAAGCCGGTCAAAGTTGTCGGCCCCGGTGTGAAGACCGGACTTAATATCAAACTGGACGACCCCGCAACGGCAGGAAGCGATCTTGTTGTTGTAGCAGTAGCAGCGCTGAATGAATACACATGTCCGCAGATTGTTATCGATATGGGAACTGCCACGACGATGAGTGTACTTGATCAGAAAGGAAGCTTCATCGGAGGCGTGATTCTTCCGGGACTTCGTACTTCGCTGGATGCTCTCGTATCAAATGCCGCGCAGCTTAGCCAGACCAGTCTGACAGCACCGAAAAAAGTCATTGGCAAAAATACGCTGGACTGTATGAAAGGCGGTATGATTTATGGAAACGCTGCCAGCATCGACGGCATGATCGAACGGATGGAAGAAGAACTTGGCTGCAAATGCACGATTGTGGCTACCGGAGGTCTGGCGAAAGCTGTGATTCCGCACTGCAGACATGACATCATCATCGATGAGAATCTGCTCCTGAAAGGTCTTCAGATCATCTACGAGAAAAACAGGTAGGGAAACCGTTTGTTGACAAAGTTTGCGAATTGTTATAACATATGTATAACAAAACGATACGAGAAAGCAGGGTGTAACTATGTATTATGAGACAATACAGATCGATTTCAACAGCGATGAAGCGATCTATATCCAGCTGAGAAATCAGATTATTCTGGGTATTGCCACTTCCAGAATTCAGGAAGGAGATACTCTACCTTCGGTAAGACAGCTCGCAGACAATATCGGAATCAACATGCATACCGTAAATAAGGCCTACAGCGTACTCCGGCAGGAGGGGCTTCTTTCGATTGACCGAAGAAAAGGAGCCGTTATCTCTATCGATGCGGATAAACTGTATGCCATGCAGGAACTGCGCGAAGATCTGCAGGTGATTCTTGCAAAAGCCGTCTGCAAAAATATATCAAAAGAAGAAGTACATCAGCTTGTAGATGAAATTTACAGCAATTACGCAGACGAAACATGAAGGAGACAATAGTATTATGAGAGAAGGATATACCAGTCAGGCAAAAAAAGCACTGGCATATGCGGTTAGGACAGCTGAAAAATGTGGACATAATTACGTAGGAACCGAACACCTTCTGATCGGACTTCTGAACGTGGAGGATGGCACAGCAGGCATGGTGCTTTCTGAGTTTCACGTAGATGCCGGACAGCTTACCGAACTGATTGACCGTCTGATTGCACCAGGCGGAAACACCGTGACCGAATCCCGACCGGGCTATACTCCGCGGGTACGCAGAGTGCTTGAAAATGCAGAAGCGGAGGCAGCGCGTTTTAAGAGCAGAGCTGTGGGAACCGAGCATTTGCTGATCGCAATCTTAAAAGAAAGTGACTGTGTTGCTACCCGTTTGCTTTTTACCATGGGGATCAACATTCAGAAACTATATGGAGCAATCCTTACTGCCATGGGCGAGGCACCGCTGCAGGGCGGTGCAAGCGGAAATGCAAATACCGGCCGCGGACCGCAGACAAGAGGTGGAGCGCAGACCAGCGAAACGCCGGCACTGGACCAGTACAGCCGGGATCTGACTGAGCTTGCGCGCGAAGGAAAACTCGATCCGGTTGTCGGCCGTGGGCAGGAAATTGAGCGTGTCATTCAGATCTTAAGTCGCCGGACAAAAAACAACCCGTGTCTGATCGGAGAGCCGGGTGTCGGAAAAACGGCGATTGCGGAAGGTCTGGCGCAGCGGATTGCCCTTGGCATTGTGCCGGAAACGATCCGCGATAAGCGAGTTGTTGTCCTTGACCTTTCCGGAATGGTAGCCGGAAGCAAATACCGCGGTGAGTTCGAAGAGCGTATCAAACGTGTCGTCAAAGAAGTGACGGACAATGAAAATATTCTGCTGTTCATCGATGAACTTCACACCATCATCGGGGCCGGCGGTGCAGAGGGAGCACTCGATGCATCCAATATCTTAAAACCGTCCCTTTCCCGCGGAGAAATTCAGCTCATCGGTGCAACCACGCTCGAAGAATACCGTAAATACATCGAAAAAGATGCCGCATTGGAGCGCCGTTTCCAGCCGGTCAAAGTAGAAGAACCGACGGAAAGCGAAGCACTTGATATCTTAAAAGGCCTGCGCCCATACTACGAACGCCACCACGGCGTGGAAATCACCGATGAAGCACTGGAAGCAGCCGTAAAAATGAGCGTCCGCTACATCAACGACCGTTTCCTGCCGGATAAAGCCATCGATCTGATCGATGAGGCATCCGCAGGCGTACAGCTCGCCGGCTACCAGGTGCCGGACAACATGGCAAAAGAGGAGCAGACACTGTTCGAAGTACAGAAAGAAAAAGAATCCGCGATCAGTGCCGGCGATTTTGAGCAGGCAAAAGAACTGCAGGCGCGCCAGCAGGAGCTCGAAAAAGATCTGGAGCAGATCCGAAAACGCTTTGAACGCCGTTGCAAAAACAAAAAACTGCAGGTAACAGAAGAAGAAATCGCAAAAACCGTATCCACCTGGACGAAAATTCCGGTACAGCGTCTCGCGGAAGGAGAATCGAAACGTCTGGCAAGACTGGAGCAGACACTCCATAAACGCGTTGTCGGCCAGGAAGAAGCCGTGACAGCTGTGGCAAAAGCCGTAAAACGAGGCAGAGTCGGATTAAAAGACCCGAACCGTCCGACAGGATCCTTCCTGTTTCTTGGACCGACCGGTGTCGGAAAAACAGAACTTTCCAAAGCACTCGCCGAGGCAGTTTTCGGTACAGAGCAGGCCCTGATCCGCGTCGACATGTCGGAGTACATGGAGAAACACAGCGTCTCCAAACTGATCGGATCCCCTCCGGGATACGTCGGCTACGAGGAAGGCGGCCAGCTCTCCGAAAAAGTGCGCCGCAACCCGTACAGTGTGATCCTGTTTGACGAGATCGAAAAAGCGCACCCGGATGTCTTCAACATTCTGCTGCAGGTGCTTGATGATGGCCATATCACCGACGCGCAGGGCAGAAAAGTTGATTTCAAACAGACCTGCATTATCATGACATCCAATGCCGGAGCACAGAACATTGTAGCGCCGAAACGCCTTGGATTCCTTTCGACAGAAGATGAGCGGAAAGACTACGAATACATGAAGGGCCAGGTGATGGAAGAAGTCAAACGGATGTTTAAGCCGGAATTCCTGAACCGAATCGACGAGATTATTGTATTCCATCAGCTTACCAAGGCGGATATGAAGAAGATTCTGCAGATTCTGCTCAAAGATCTGGAGCGCCGCTGCAAGGAGCAGATGGACATTGAATTGAAAGTCCGTGACACCGTGAAAGAATATCTCGTGGAAAACAGCTTCGACAGCAAGTACGGTGCCCGCCCGTTAAAACGCGCGATCCAGAGCAAAATTGAGGATCCGCTCGCAGAAGCCATCCTGAACGGAGAAGTGAAAAAAGGCGATACCGTTGCGGCTGGAATGAATAAGAAAGAGATTACATTTAAGGTTCTTGAGAAAAAATAATATAAAATTCCATAAATTATATGGTAAAATCTTTTTGATTATGGTATGATTTTCACAAAGAAACGAAACACCACAAAAGACAAGACCAGGAGGGCATTTACAAATGTCAGTAGTAAAAGAATTAATCCGCACAGAGGCAGACGGAGGCATCAGCTTCGGAGATTATGAGCTTGCGGCAAAGGCAAAAAAATCTGATTTTGAGCACAGAGGAGATCTGTATAAAGTAAAAACCTTTAAGGAAATCACAAAGCTGGAGAGAAACGGACTGTTCGTATACGAATCCGTTCCGGGAACCGCAGTTACCGATCTGAACGTATTCGACGACGGCATGACCTTCAAAGTAGAAGGACCGGAGGATGCACAGATCACCGTTGAAATGGAAGCAGAGACCGAATACAAGGTGCTGCTCGACGGCGTAAACGTTGGCCACATGACCACAAATCTCGGCGGAAAACTTTCCTTCAGCGTAGAGCTGGAAAAAGCAGAGGATGTAGCAGTAGAAATCGTAAAAGCATGATGAAATAAGAAAAGAAGGCTGTCGCAGAACGTGTGCGGCAGCTTTTTTTGACAATTATAAGGGAGACACAACTATGGCAAAAGCAAAAAAAACAGCCTTTTTCTGCCAGAACTGCGGATATGAGTCAGCAAAATGGATGGGTCAGTGTCCGGCGTGCAGAGAATGGAATACGTTTGTGGAGGAACCGATGGCGGCCAAAACACCGGCGGGAAACCAGGGGCTCGGAAGCCACAGCGCAGCGGGCAGAAAGCCGGTGCATCTGACGGAAATTTCAACAGGAAAAGAAGAGCGTATCCCGACGGGAATCGGAGAACTCGACCGGGTGCTCGGCGGAGGAATTGTGCCGGGTTCCCTGACACTGGTCGGCGGCGATCCGGGAATTGGAAAATCCACACTCCTTCTGCAGGTGTGCCGCATGCTGTCCACAGCAGGACATCAGGTTTTATACATTTCCGGCGAGGAGTCCCTGCGCCAGATCAAACTGCGCGCCGTGCGGATCGGAGAATTTAATGAAAATCTGTCCTTGCTCTGTGAGACGAATCTTGACATTATCCGCGCCGTCATGGAAAAAGAGAAGCCGGAGATTGCCGTCATCGACTCGATCCAGACCATGTATAACGAAGAGGTCAGCTCCGCGCCGGGCAGTGTATCCCAGGTCCGGGAATCGACGAATGTGCTGATGCAGATTGCAAAGGGAATGGGAATTTCGATCTTTATCGTCGGTCATGTGACAAAAGACGGTAATGTGGCCGGCCCACGTGTGCTGGAACACATGGTAGATACCGTGCTGTACTTCGAGGGCGACCGTCATGCGTCCTACCGGATTCTGCGCGGCGTCAAAAACCGTTTTGGTTCTACAAATGAGATCGGCGTCTTCGAAATGCAGACAGAGGGACTCGTGGAAGTGAAAAATCCATCGGAATACATGCTGAACGGACGGCCGGAGGGAGCTTCCGGTTCGGTTGTCGCATGCTCCATGGAGGGAACGCGCCCGATCCTGATCGAGATTCAGGCACTGGTCTGCCACAGTAATTTCGGAATCCCGCGCCGCACCGCAGCAGGATGCGATTTCAACCGTGTGAACCTGCTGATGGCAGTGCTGGAAAAACGCGCAAGAGTCAATCTTTCGACAAGCGATGCCTACGTCAACATCGCAGGCGGAATCAAGATGAATGAGCCGGCGATTGATCTTGGCATCGCACTTGCCGTCGTATCGAGCTACAAAGATCAGGTGATCGATGAGAAAACGGTCGTATTTGGCGAGGTCGGCTTAAGCGGTGAGGTCCGCGCCGTCAGCATGGCGGAACAGCGTGTACTGGAAGCAAAAAAACTGGGCTTCGAGCGGGTGATTTTACCTGCTGTCTGCATGAAGTCCGTGGAGAAAATCGGTGGAATCGCACTGATTCCGGTGGAAAATATTCAGGATGCGATTCTGCGCGTGGGGAAAAATTAGAAGGAAGTTGTGGAAAAAGGACCGGCGTGTGATGCGTACGGTCTTTTTTAAAAAATTCAGATAAAATATAAAATATGCAGAATTAACTATATTTTTCTAAAAATAAGAAAATTCGAAAAAAGGTGTTGACTTTTGCTTTGGGCGGTGTTATTATAACTAAGCTGTCAGTGAGAGCTGATGCGAATGAGTTTCTTTGAAACAGAAAAATCTAGTTCGGAGCCGGGTGGCTGCCGCGGGTTGGAAAAACTGCTTCAAAAAAACTTGAAAAAAGTTCTTGACAAAAGCAAATGAGTTTGATAAAATAAACGAGTTGCTGATCGAGAGAACAGCAAAGAAGTTCGAAAGAGCTTCAAAAAATAAATTAAAAAAGTTCTTGACAAACGAAAAGTTCTGTGATAAAATAAACGAGCTGATCCGAGTCGGAACGGCAGAGATCCTTGATAATTAAACAGTGAAACACATCCTCGAAAGTTCTGAATAAGTAATTCAAAACGATCGAAAGATCCTTTAAAACAGTAAAAGGGATAAATTAGCTAGTATGTTGATTTTGAACTTGGAACAAATCTTTTATCAGAGAGTTTGATCCTGGCTCAGGATGAACGCTGGCGGCGTGCTTAACACATGCAAGTCGAGCGAAGCGGC
>NZ_JADNOP010000029.1 GCF_015557635.1 Fusicatenibacter saccharivorans | reverse complement strand
CCCTTTGGGGCGAGCAGTAACAATAGCCCTTTGGAGGGCTAATAATAAACCACCAGTTGAACTGGTGGTTGCTAACTTTGAAAACCAAGGCTGCGGAGAGAAATATCCCCCTTCCTGTTTGCTTGGCTGAGTGTTTGAAAGCAGCAAAGGAAACTTCGACTTCGGAGTACGTGGTTTCAAACCGGGATGGCGAACCGCTGTCCTACACGCAGTTTAAGCGACTTTGGCAGTATATTGTTACGAGGACGGTCAAGGAGCGGAGCTATTATCGGTATGAAGATGGAAAAAGAGTAAAGCATACTGTCACACCTGTCTTGGGAGAAAAGGCTGCTCATAACGGAAAAGTGGTTTACAGTCTGGACTTTGAAGTAACACCCCATCAGCTGCGGCATACTTACATTACCAATCTCATTCATGCATCGGTAGATCCCAAAACGGTTCAATACCTGGCAGGCCATGAAAGCAGCAAGATTACCATGGACATTTATGCAAAGGTTAAGTACAACAGACCAGATGAGCTGGTCAGATCAATGAACTGTGCGTTTGCAAGCTGGGATGCAGCACAGTAATAACAAATAGGAAATGAAGAAGGAGCGAGGCAAGGATGTCTCGCTCTTTGTTTTACCTCAGCCGTATCTTTGATTAAATCGGGGCTTTCTGATAAAAAGAGAGTGTAGATACGGAGACTACACATTATCAAGAAAGGACGATCAAAGATGGCAAAAAAGAAAACACAGATCCCGAAGTACGGGACCATTACATTGAAAGGAATCCAGTATTACAGAACCAGGATTACGGATGCAGATGGCAAAGAGTTGAGTTTGTATGCCGCAACTTGTGAAGAATTGTATGAGAAGCAGTTAGAGGCCCGGAAGCAGGTGGAAGAAATTATCTTTCACCGGCAGCACCCGACAGTAGCCGAGTATGGCGAGAAGTGGCTGCTGATGCAGTCGGCAAAGGTGTCTGCGTCTACACTCAGAGGTTATACGAGGGATATGACAAACTATATCATCAAACCTCTGGGAGAGATGTATATGGAAGAAGTGACTGCTGACGATATTCGGCTGGCGCTTGTTCCATTGTCAAAGAAATCGGAAGGCTTATACAATAAGGTCAATATGCTACTCAAGTGCATTTTTTATGCGGCAGAGAGAAACCAAATTCTTGAACACAATCCCTGTGCGGGAATATCCGGTAAAGGCGGAAAACCGACAAAAAAGAAGGAGGCATTGACAGATCAGCAGGTAGCCGTGCTTCTGGATACAGTCAAGGGACTTCCTCCATATTTGTTTATTATGCTCGGTTTGTATTCCGGTCTGCGTCGGGAAGAAATTCTTGCACTGCAATGGGATTGTGTATTTCTGGACGAGGATACACCTTATCTATCGGTGAGGCGGGCATGGCGTACAGAGCATAACAGACCCGTGATTTCTACGGTGCTAAAGACTCCGGCGGCAAAAAGGGATATTCCGATACCGAAGTGTTTGGTGGATTGTCTGAGAGAAACGAAAGAAAATTCCATATCAGATTATGTGATTGCTGACAGCAAAGGGGAGCCGCTGGCTGCTTCGCAGTTTCAAAGAGTGTGGCAGTATGTCGTTGTCCGCTCCACTAAGCCCCGGAACTATTATAAGTATGTGAATGGGCAGAGCATCAAATACACGGTTACCCCAACGCTGGGCATGACCCAGAAAAATCAACCCAAAATCAGATATACGCTGGACTTTGATGTAACCCCGCATCAGCTGCGGCACACTTACATTACCAATCTTCTCTATGCTGGTGTTGATCCAAAGACCGTCCAATACCTTGCCGGACACGAAAACAGCAAAACAACTATGGACATCTATGCAAAAGTGAAGTACAATAAACCAGAGGAGCTGTTTGGGGTAGTAAATGGTGCGTTTCATCAGGCTATTGCTGAATGAAAAAATGCCGTTTTTTATGGTCCGCACACCGGATAACTGAGAGGCAGAAAGCCGGAAAATCCCGGAGTATCAAGGGAAAACAGCTCAAAAACTCGCGCAATACGGTCTCAAAGCAGCTCGTCGCGCTCCGCAGTTCAGCAAGCGATAATCGACTGCTCAGACTATATCAAAAGGTTTACAAAACCCCGGAAAATCAAGGCTTAATAGTGACAAGTAACTATTTTGTCGCAGAGAACGGTGTGACCCGAAGGTCACGCCGTTTTTCTGTGTTCATAGGTTGTTTGCGTGATGATAGGCTCGGAAATAACGGGAATATCTACATCGTCCACGAAGTTGAAGAAAATCTTCACTTTCTGCTTGCGCTTGCCGCTGGATTTGTCCGGGGCATAGACGATGATTTTCTTGATATACTCGTTCACGATGGTCTGTGTCAGCTCCTCCACATCCACATATTTCTGTGTCAGGGCGATAAAGGCATCCAGACCGTCGTTCATTTCTTCCCGCTGTTCCACCCATTCTTCGATAACTTCAATTTCGAGCTTTAACCGTTCCTGCTCCGCTTCATAGTCCGCAGACATCTTTCTGTATCTGTCCTGATTGAGATTTCCAAGAACATAGTCCTCGTACAGCCGGGCGATGATGACATCCAGATCGGCAAGGCGTTTCTTTGCCTGTTCCAGCTTCTTTTTGTCATCCCGGATGCTGCGCTCCTGGTCAGTCCTGCGGCATTGCAGCCATTCCTCCTGAAAACCGTCCACATCGCTTCGGATATACTCATTGACTGCCCGGATGCGTTCCAGAACGATTTCACGAAGCACATCTTCCCGGATATAGTGGGCAGTACAAGTACCACGGTTGCTCTTGTAGTTGTTGCAGACGTAGTGATCCTGCTTGCCCTCAAAGCTTTTGCTTGTGGCAAAGTGGAGCTTGCCGCCGCAATCGGCACAAAACAGAAGCCCGGAGAACAATCCCTGCCGTTCCGCTTTTGCGGGGCGGCGTTTGTTTTTCCTCAGTTCCTGCACCCTGTCAAACTGTGCCTGAGATACAATCGCTTCCTGTGTGTCCGGCAGATAAAACATATTCTCCGGCTCATTGGGAATCCGCTTTTTCAGCTTGTAGGACTTGGAATAAGTCTTGAAGTTGCAGGTACAGCCTGTGTACTCCTGCCGTTCCAAAATCCCTGCAATGGACTGGTTGCCCCAGTGGTACGGTCTTTCCGGCATCGGCTTTTTCTTTCGCTTGGCATAGAGTGCCTTTGCGGTCATAATCTGCTTTTCTTCCAGAATCCTTGCAATCTGCTCCGGGCCTTTGCCGTCAATGCAAAGGTCGAAGATGAGCTTGACTACCGGAGCCGCTTCTTCATCCAGAATCCAGTGATCCTTGTCCTCCGGGTCACAGCGGTATCCGTAGGGCGGTTTGCCCATGTGCTTCCCACTGGTTCCTCTCTGCCGCAAACTGACACGGACTTTCTTGCTGGTATCACGGGGATACCACTCGTTGAACAGATTACGGATTGCGGCGAAGCCCTCGCTGTCTCCCCGGTTGCTGTCTACGCCATCATTTATAGCGATAAAGCGGACATCATAACTCGGAAAGATAATATCCGTATATTGTCCAACAGTCAGATAGTCACGACCAAAGCGGCTGAGGTCTTTGACCAGCCAGCAGCCCACAAGCCCCTGCTTGACAAGCTCAAAGCCTTCCTGCACACCGGGACGATTGAAGTTCGTCCCCGTATAACCGTCATCCACCAGAATTTTCAGGTTTGTATACCCGTGGTCACGGGCATATCGGGTTAAATACTCTCTCTGATTTGCGATACTGTTACTCTCGCCTTCCTGGGCATCCTCGTTGCTCAGACGGCAATAGAGAATGGTAATTTTCTGCTGATCCAACATAATATCCTCCTTCGGTGGTTGGTCAGCCGACAGTACCGTTGTGCATATTGGAATTATATCATGCTTTTGTGTCGCAGTCATTAACAAATCACCCCCTTGTCAGAAAAAATGAGCCGTTTTACCTTGTCGGTAAGTGGCTCATTTCCATCACACTCCGTTTCAATCACATACCATGTGTTTCCGATCTTGCACTCAATGGTTTTGCAGAAAGAGGACTGTGCCGCTTCCCAACGCTTGCGGCATTCTTCCAGAAAATCAATAGGCGGCTCAAAAATCGGATCGAAGCAGGAGCAAATATCAATATAGCCGATGGCATCGTTGATTTCTTCCATCGGGGCATCTTCCATAATCATCTTGTTAATTTCATCTACGGTTTTCTTCATAGGCAAATAGTTCCTTTCTTAAATTTCCATGTCCTGTCCACGATTGCGGGCAGGGTGTTTGTGTTCATACAGTTCCTTTCCCCTGGCGAGGATGGCATTGATAAAAGCCCAGACCTTTTCAGATGCAATCTCAATCGCATCCAGGAAAGGCTGGGCTTTCTGTTTCAGCTCCTCATAGTCTTTGTTCAGTTTTTCAAAACGGTCTTTCCATATCTTTGCGTTTTTATCTGCCTGCTCGAATTTCTGCTTGTATTTCAGCTTCTCAGACTTTTCCGCAAAGCTGCTGACCGCATAATCCTTTAGCGTGCGGCACTCATCCGCCGTCATGGTAACATTTCCCGTAATGGGATTTTTCTTGCCCATCGACTCAATCTCATGTGCAGTCATAGCAACAGACTTAGCAGCCTGAGTTTCCTTTTTCAGAGCTTCCAGTTTCTTTTTCTGCTTCTCCGTGGCAGCTTTGGCATCCGCTAAGCTCTGCTCGGCCTGTGCCACCTGTCCGGTCACAGCTTCCAAACGCTGCTGTTCGGCCTGTACCTTGAACTGTGTCACCGTCAGATGTTCTTCGGTGCTGCCACATTCTCCACGCTCTACATCGGTATAACCAGCGTTTCGCATGAAATTGAAAAAGTCATCCTGCAGCACACTGTAGGACGACTTCAAAATCTTTTTCCCTTTTGCGTTCAACATAGGATTTCCGTTTTCATCAAGAACGGGTTTGGATTCCCACTTCTTACTGCGGCTGACCTGTGTGATCGTTTCCTTTACCGTTCCCCGGAGGGATTCATCCTTGCATCGCTTCGACCACAGGATTTGTTTCTCCACCACCGGGATATAAACCACATGAAGGTGATAGTGGTACACATCCTCACCCAGAGCTTCCGACATTGCCCGGTTGCGCTCGTCGGCATGCATTACAGCGGAGAGGATATACTGCTCACCGCCCACGATCTCCACGGCGGCTTTATAGGCATCGGCATAAAACTGTTTTGCAAACTCATAGCCGCCGTGGTTGTAGAAATAAGCGGAGTTCACATCGAAAACCAACTCGCCATATTTGACGGCATCCGGTTTCAGCCCTCTGGTGGAGATGATCTTGTCCTGCTCCATCTGCTCAAACATTTTTACATAATCGTCAGTGGGAGACTTGAAGTGAACATTCAGCGCAGTACGTTCCGGCACGATGTCCACATTGGAATAACGGTCTTTTTCACGCTCATTGTGTTCCTGTACTTTTGTCACATCATCCGGAGTTTCCAAGTCCTGATTTCTGGCTAAGGTACGATCAATTCCATCATTTCTTGCCATAGATTTTTGTCCTTTCTTTAAGATTTGCAGACAGCGGAGGGCTGAGGAACGGCACTTTTTCAAAGTGTAATAACCCACTATTACACTTTCATCCATGCTGGCTACAAAGTGCCGTGGGCTCTCCGAGGGCTCTCCCGAGGGGGAATGCGGTCACTGCGGTGACCTCTGCTGACCAAGGCAAAATGTCTGCGCCTTTTACCTTGGTCAGCCCGTCTGCATGAAGCTGTTCTGCGGAACATTTCTTGCAGACGATGGCAGCGAAAACCGTATCTTTCACTGCCTGTCCATGGGCAGCACTGCGGTGCGCCTATGGGGACGGGAGATGCGGAGGGCTGTTGCCGGGGTATCACTTCTCCCGTCTTTTCTGCCATACGATGTCGTAACCAAGCACAGCGGCAAGCTCCAATACTTCCTTGTATCGTATACTTTCCCGCTGTAATTTTGCGGACAGGTTGGAAACGCTGTCGCTCCAACCGTACTCGTCCGAGAGCAGGTCAACAACTTCCTGCATGGTCATCCCGGCACGGATGATCTGTGCCTTTATTTCGTTGCGTATATTCATATTGATAAAATCCTCCATAATTCAGTTCATGTGTCGGTGCAACCTCTGCGCTCCAAGGTGGAGTGGATGCACCGAACAGTGAAAAATCTGCAATCTCCGAAATCCGTTCAGAATTTCGCTTGTGATGTCCTGTCCATATATGACCATATCCCACTTTGCCGTTTTGTGTGGTTTGGTCTGGAACAGTGAAAACACCCATTGTTCCGTGAACAGGGTACACGGTTCAGAGAAGCACGATTTCGTGAAATAGTTTCGTCCTGCGGTCAAAAACTTTGCTGTTTCCATTACCATTGATTTTTAATGCCCGAAAACAGGTCAGCTTTGAAAGCTGCTGTTTCCTATAACGGAAGAAAACAGGGGTAAATGCTGCGTACATACGTACAGAGCATGACTGGCAAAATCAATCCCGCCAGTCCTCCGGTACGTACGTACACGGCGAAACATCGTAAAATCCATTTATATGAGGTCTTGCCACAGCTTCCACGCCCATAAAGCCCCACACCCGCCGTCCGGCAGAGTTGGTGATGTTGTTGCAATGCTCCAGATTGAATCTCCCGGCATTGGCAATCATGGCATCGCTGAATCTACGGGCTTTCAGCGGTGCAAGGGAGTTTTCCTCACACCACATCCGGTAGATTTCATAGAAATCCTTAGAGCTGATGGAAGCATCCGCTTTCAATCGGATGTATCCCTCCGACTCCATGAAATCAAAGATATTGTTGTTGTCACGCTTGACCGCTTCCCGGTTTTCCCGGATACGGTCACTCTCCGTAAACTTAAAGTTGTTGGCAACAAGCCGCTGTAAGCCTTCAAATGCCCACAGGAAGATACCCTCGGCTTCAGCTTTCATCTTCTCTGCAAGGTCAGGATCATCGGCTCTGTCCATGGGCTTTTCTTTGGTGGTCAGCACAAGCTGTCTGCGGTAAAAACCATCGCTGCGATCATATAGGGCTTGCAGATCACCATTGCTGAATGCCAGCAACCGGGCAAACATCCAGCCCTGATAACTCTGCTTGCCCTTGCGTTCCAAGTCCATTTTGCCCTGTGCAGTCACGATGGATTTTACATAGTTGGTCTGACGCAGAGCTTCCATCCGCATATCATCATCCACGCACAGCAGGATGTGTTCCAGATCGGCACGGGCAAAACGGTTTTCAGAAATCTTCCCGATGCTGCCGTCTTTCATATTCGTGCCGAAGATGGTGGACAGCACCGCACCGATTTGAGATTTACCCTCGCCACCGTTGCCTTTAATCACCATCATGCGCTGCCCCTTGTTGGAGGGAATCAGGCAATAGCCGATAAACTCCTGCAAAGTTGGAATGTCCTCGGCGTAAAGCAACCCATCCAGAAAGTTCAGCCAGATCACCGGTGCAGGAGCATCGGGATTATAGCCGACAGGCAGACGGCTTCGCACGATAGCCGGTCTGCCTTCGGTGAAAGTGCCGTTCAAGAGCAGCGTACCGTTGGCAACATGGATGCGATCCTGCTCCGGAGGGAAGTCAGACACCTGCGCTTCCAGTTTCAGCACTTCCAGAATGTTGGTGATCTTCCGTGGGATGTTGTTCACGGCACAAAATTTCAGCTTGTCGTAAATCTCCCCACGCAGAGGAAGGTCATCCGTCACTCGACCATCGGGCGTGAAAAAAGCTCCGTTTGCGAAGATGATTCTGCGCTCATGCAGAAATTCTTCACAAAACAGAGCTTCGTTGATGTTCTGCCCGTCAAACCAGACAGGAAAATTCATATTAGGCGTTTTCCGGTTCTTCGCCACGGTGCGCCACCTCCTTTTTCTTTCGTGCGGTATACTCTTGCAGAAAAGCAATTTTGTCGTCCTGCATCAGCTTGTCCACCAATGCCACCCGTTCTTCCAGATCACCCACCGTCAGCACATCTGCCATATATTCGATATAGCAGTGCATCTGGCAGGCTTCCACAAAACGGTCATCCAGAGCATCTTCCGGTGTCTTGGGTGCGTATCGTATTTTCCAATCTTCCAGCAGATGCAGATAATCCGTCAGCACCCGGAAACACAGCATTTCATTCTCCCGGAACTGACGGATATAGGGACGCTTTGGCTTGACCATAGCTGCGGCAGTGGGCGGTTTCGGGTCAAGCCCGAAGTCCGCAGCCAGCTTTTGCGCTGCTTCATAACTGCTCAGATCGAACAGTCTTGCCACAAGGTCGATTACATCCCCCTTGGCTCCGCAGCCGAAGCAGAAGAAATAATCCTCGTTCAGCTTCAAGCTCGGATGCCTGTCGTTGTGGAACGGGCAGCAAGCCATACCATTGCGGTTGACATTCAGCCCGTAGTGTTTTGCGGCTTGCTTTACGCTGATTGCCGCCTTGATGATTTCATAGATTGTCATAGAAAAACCTCCGTTCATAGTATTTAGAAAGCACGAAACACCCGCCGTGATTGGCAGGGGTTTGGCTCCTTCTACTATGGTTATGCCGGATTTTTCAAAAAACAGGCTAATCGGAGGACAACCCCGTTTCAAAAAACAGGACAACTTATGGATAGATGTAGATTTCTTTACATTAGCATGATAGAATTAAGAAAATGAAAAAACAGGACAGGAGGGGCAAGCATGAACCAAGAACTGATGACATTGGATTTTTGGCAGGATACGGTCATATATGAGGGAAAAACACTTCCTGTCGGCGCTCTTGCCTGTGATGCGCTGAATGTCCCTGCGGATACCATCGCAAAGATGAACGAGCAATGCGAGAAAATCAATCTGCTGCTTGGAATATTAAACGCCGGACAGGATGCTTCTGCACTCTGTCCTATTGCAACGGAAGCTGCTCTGACGATGCTTGATATTCTCAGTCAAACACCGCCGTTCTCCTATATGAATATCTCAAAGCACAGAGAACGGATTGAAAAAGTCTTTACTGTGGACAATGCGCTGAAATATGTGGAGTTTGCCATAAAAGCCGCAACCAATTCTTTGCAATTTGAAGAAATCCAGAACTTTGCCGATGCGATGATGCTCCAACGTTATACCGCAGTTTTCGGGCATCTGGCATACTCCCTTGGGGAATACCAAACGGCCATGCTTGATTTTGCAGAAAAATCAGACGGCAATGAAGCAGAACGCACCGCAGAGGGTTTTGCAAAAATGTTCGGCGACTATTTTCCGCCGGAGTTCTCTATCACGGAGGGCAATGCCTGGATGTCTACTTTGAATAATTCCGTTCAGTATATATCGGTCATCCGTCCCGGCGAAAAAGTTGCGAAGCTGGTCAAGCGGATGCACTATGTATCCTTTGTAGGGATGTTCCGGTCTGATCTTTTTGAGGGCTTATGTGTTGGTCATGCCCCGAAAAAATGCAAAATCTGCGGCAAGTGGTTCCTCACCACCAACGCAAGGCACACCAAATACTGCGGCGGCTATGCACCGGGGGACAAGCTGCACCGCACTTGCCGACAGATCGGCAACCTGAAAGGCAGAGAACAACGGGAGCTTGCGGACGATCATCCGGTGAAACAGATTTATGAGAAACGGCTGAACACCATAAACCGCTATGTGAAGCGTGGTACTCTGGACGCTGATCTTGCAGAGGTTATGAAAAAGCTGGCAAAGGATAAAATGCTTCGAGCGCTGAGCAATGTCGCCTATGCCAAAGGTGATTACGAAAAAGAGATGGGACAGGCTGCTTTGAAGAAAGAAGCAAAATTACGGACGAAATGAGGAATATGTAATGGCACAGAAATATGATTTAACTGATATTGGGAATGCGCTTAGCCGGGTTATGGACAATCCTATGACCAAAATAATCCGTTCTGGCTCTATTGGTGTGTTGGGCGTAGTAAACCCAGTTGCGGGAATTGTAGGCGGAATAGGAAATGATCTTCTATCTGAATACAATACCTTCAAACTCGGCCATCTACTGAACGGTCTTGCATCTGGCTTTAATCTCGAAAGAAGATTGAACGAGCTTTACAACTATGTAAACTCCAGCCCGGAAAAGGCTATTATCGTAGCCAATCTGTTCAAACAAACCGTAAATGCAGAATGCCCAAAGGTTTGCGTTATTTATGGTCTAATTCTTGCAAACCATTTAGAAACACTTACAGAATTCACGCACGAAGAATTGATTGTCTGTAAAGCTTTGGAAAACGCTACGGATTATGATCTGAAGAATTTCAAAGAAATAATGGAGAACTATCTTAAGCCAACATCAAATGGAAGAAGAATTGTATTTCCAAAAGACTTTGCAGATATTGCTGCTTTCACCACCACATGCGATTGGTGTGTATATAATAGAATCTTTGTTTCTCGCACAGCAGAGTGGGGTGAAATGGAAGAAGGCATTTTGGATATGAGCACGTACTATTACGAGGCAAATCCTGCATCTGTTCTTCTGGATAATATAAATGCTGCAAGACAAACTTGGAATTATGGTTAATTATTCCCGCTGATTACTTAGAAGGGAGGTGCGCTATGCTAAATGATTTTTCGTGGAACATGACCGGATACATACCGAAGCACCAAGTTAATCCACACGGTGACGGCATCATCCCCTATGTGGCAGAGCGCATCTTCCAACTGGAACCGGAACCGCCAGCGGTGGACAGTCTGAATGAATATATCCTGTCTGCTTTGCGGGAAAAGAATTTGCTATATTTTTCGTTCTTTCTGCACCACTACGAAACGCAGCTCAACAAGCGCATCAAAGGCTTTCTCAGTGTGGACGGCGGCAATCTGTACGACACAGACCGATTTATCGATATAAAGATCTCCTGCCGGGAGCAAATGCTCCAAAAGCTGATGGACTATGATCCTGCCAAGGGTGCGGAGTATGCTACATACATCTATCCGTTCATCTGGGATTCTATGCTCCGTTTCCGCATGGGCGAAGAAAAATGGTCGGTATCCTCTCTGACCAATTACAAAATGGTGCGATCAATGGCGTGGCTGTACCATAACACCAAAGATGCGGTCAACCAGTTTTCCAAGAAGTATAACTGCGACCTTGCTCTTGCGGAAGAATATCTGAAAGTTGTCCGTGGAATCCGCAACCAGCAGCCGTTCTATATAACGGACGAGGACGGCGAGGAAACAGGCGAGGATATAGCCCTTGACGATAGCTGGAACTATACCGACATCCTCTGGAACGGCATACAAGCAGAAAAGGTACAGCGGGCATTTGAGAAGCTGAATTACCGGGAACAGACCTTGCTCGAAAAACGGTTAGCAATCTGTATGACCTGCGGGCGAGTTGGCTCATGGAAGAACCGCCCCACTTTTGAAGAATTGGCGATTATGTTTGAGGGCAGCACAGCCAGCGGTGCAGAGCGAGCCTACCGGAAAGCGGTGGACAAACTGACAGAACTGCTGGTTGCCGAAGGTGCGCTCCATGCTGTCCGGCTGAAACAGAAAACCAAAACCAAGCGCAAAAAGAAAATCGCCGCCGCAATCTACGAATATCAAGCAGACTGCGACGGCGAATGGGGCGAAATTTCAGTTGATTTTGAGAACGGCACAGCAGAGATTATCCGACTTGCTGATTGGGATACAATTAAAACGAACTGGTTTGCCAAGGAGGCGATCCGGTATATTTTATCATTGTCGCCTGATGCTCTTACAAAATATATGCTCGTCCCCCTTGAGCCGCCACTTATATCTTGAATCCTTACAACCACTGTAAGTGGTATTTGCTGTGTTCCCATGCTATCATTTTATTACAAATGATAGGAGGTATTCACATGAAACCCATTTTGAATATTGAAAATTTAACAAAAATCTATGGCAATGTGCCAAGTCAAACAAAGGCACTGAATGGGATCACCTTCCAGGTGATGCCGGGAGAGTTTCTCGGCATTATGGGAAGCAGCGGTTCCGGTAAATCCACACTGCTCAATTGTATTGCGACTGTGATTCAACCCACAGGTGGAAGCATTCAGGTGGAAGGCGATACTCTGCAATCCCTCAAGGGAAAGGCTCTTGCAGAGTACCGTGGCAAAAAAGTTGGTTATCTATTCCAGAACTTTGAATTGCTGGACAACCTGACTGGCAGGGAAAACATCCTGCTCCCGACTTCCTTGCATGGGGTATCCGAAGCAGAAAGCAGCCAGCGGCTGAAGCAGTTGGCTGACTATCTGGAAATCACTGATGTTCTGGATAAGTTTCCGTCCAAGATGTCCGGCGGCCAGCGTCAGCGTGTTGCGGCAGCAAGGGCTCTGATCTTACATCCCCAAATGATCCTTGCCGATGAACCGACGGGTGCGCTGGATTCTAAGAACGCAAGAAGTCTTATGGAGAAGCTGTCCGGCCTGAATCGTGACGAACAAGCTACGATCCTGATGGTAACCCATGATTCCAATGCCGCCAGCTTTTGCAAGCGCATTCTGTTCATCCAGGACGGCGTGATCTTTCATGAGCTTCGGCGTGGAGACGAAAGCCAGCAGGAGTTCTACGGGCGCATCCTGAAGGTGATGGCGCAACTGGGAGGGGGCAGCGCAAATGTTCTCTAATCTCATTCTTCGGAACAGCCACCGCAGCCGAAAGGAAAACGGTCTGTTTTTCAGCTCCCTGGTGATTTCTATTGTTGCCTTTTACATGATTCTTTCCATCTCCACTCAAGATGTGATGCTCTTTTTGCAGAAAATGGAGAGTGACGCAGTTGACAAACTCCTGCTTCTGATTCCTGCGTTTTATGGGATGACCCTCGGTATTCTGTTCTTTTTGATCTATTTTGCCTGCAAGTATCAGTTCGAGCGCAGACGGCATGAGTTTGGTGTTTATCTAATGTTGGGGATGCGTAGAAGTAAACTGTTTGGTATGCTTCTGGCGGAAGATTTCCTGACCAGTATTCTTGCCATGCTCATAGGCTTACCTGTGGCTGTGGTGCTTTCAGAAATTGTCAGTCTTGTCACCGCCAAGCTGGTAGGCATGGGGATCATCGGTCATCAGTTTTCTTTATCCTGGTCTGCAATTGAATGGACGCTGGCAGGATTTCTGGCAATTAAGCTGACGGCACTTCTGATTTTGAGTGGACGAATCAGCCGCCAGGAGATCGGTACTTTGCTATCCCAGCCAACGAACCGCCCCAAAAAGCAAATGCCATCTGTTATCTATGGACTGGCTGCTATATGCGGAAGTGTGATGTTGGCAGTGGCTTACTACATGGCGATTCAGGGAATTGCATGGACAAAGGTAAGTATGATGGGACTGACTTTGCTGTTGGGCATAGTTGGTACGATGCTGCTTTTCTATGGGATGCGTGCGCTGATTGCTTTGATTGTTAAGAAAGGAAAAGGAAATAAGCAGCTTCATGTATTTACCTTCCGGCAGATTCAGGAGAATGTTATTCATCAGTCAACCTCCATGGCCATCAGCTCCCTGCTGATTCTGGCGGCGCTGTGTTGTTTTGGTGCGGGCGTAGGAATTGCAGGAACGAATAGCCTGTCTTCTGGCCATGTAATCGACTATACTTTTGAAGATCATACTGCAGAAGATTCATCGCAGGTTCTTCCGAATATAAAGGCAGCCCTGAAAGAAAACGGTTTGGAAAATCAATTTTCAGAGCTTTTTGAAATGAGGGTTGGGCGTATTCGCACCACAGAAGATTATGATAATGCCTACAGCATGGACGCTGTTATGGACTCTCTTCGGAGCCTGCCCCAGTCGGAAGACCGGGATGTCCTTCTGAACAATCTTGGTTATGCCACATACCCATATTTGATTTGTTTATCGGACTATAATCGTTTGTTGGAATTGTCCGGCAAACCGGCTCTCCAATTAGGCGAAAAGGAGGCCGCTGTCTATATTGATACAGAGTTTACTACGGTAAGTCGTACCGCAATGCTGAACCAAGTATTGGCCGGACAGCCCAAGGTGGAACTGGATGGTAGTCCGATTCATCTTACAGGAGAGGTTCAGTCTGTGAATTTGGTCACGGACCGTTCTATAACCTTGTCCTTTGCATTGATTCTTCCGGATGAAGCATTCCTATATTATAGCCAGGGAATGTATGATACCTATGTCAATGCGGTGCTCAGTGAGCAGGCTCTGGATGGAAATAGCCTTATGACTGCATATTTGGATTTGAACGAGAAGCTGGACGAAACTGGCATTGAATATGAAAGCTATCTTCAGAATATAGGTCGTCAGCTTTTCTACACCATAGCATCCAGTTATATTACCCTCTATCTTGCGATTGTTTTCCTGGTAGTTGCCAACACCATCGTGGGTGTTCAGTTCCTGATGAGTCAGCAGAAAACCGGGCGCAGATACCAGACCCTGATCCGCCTGGGAGCTACTTACGAAACCCTTTGCCAGTCTGCTGGAAAGCAAATTACCTGGTTTATGGGACTTCCTGTATTGGTTGCGGCTGTCAGCAGTCTGTTTGGAGTCAGGGCGTTATTTACAGGGATACTCTCGTCCCGAACCCGTGGGACAGTGTCTGAAATGCTGCTTGTATCTGCTGCTATGATTTTACTACTTTGCGTGATAGAATATATTTATATGAGAGTGGTCAAGCGCTCCAGTGATCGGTATTTGCTGACACTGATGCAGCCGCAGAGAGAAGAATAATTTGGAAGGAGGTGCTGTCATGAAAAGAATTGCTGTTGTGGAAGATGAAGTCTATATGCGGGAAGAACTCTGCGATATGCTCCAAAAGGACGGCTATCTTGTGGAGGCAATTACCGAGTTTGAAGATGCCGCTCGGCTCTTGGCAGCCCTCCGCCCTGACCTTGTGATCTTAGACCTGAACTTGCCGGAGATCAGTGGCTTTCAAATCTGCCAGGAGCTAAAGAATAAAACTGCTATCCCCGTCCTGGTGCTGACTTCCAGAGATCAGGTAAAGGATGAACTGCAAGCGTTCCAGTTGGGTGCCGATGAATATTTGACGAAGCCGTGCAGAAAAGATCGACTTCTTGCCAGGGTATCCAATATTCTCAAAAGGTATGAAGGCCGTACCAATCTCATAGAGGGACCAGATTTCCTGTTAGACCAGCAGACCTACACGCTTTATATTCATAATACCTCTGTGGTGCTTCCAAAAAATCAGGGAAAACTGTTGGTCGCTCTTTTGTCCGGCGGCGATGCTCTGGTCACGACGGAGCAGCTTTGCATGGCACTATGGGGAACCACGGAATACATAGATGAAAATGCCTTGCAGGTTAACCTAACCCGGCTGAAAAAAACGATGTCCGCCCTTGAAATGAAGCAGCGAATCGTTGCAGTTCGAGGAATGGGCTACCGTTTGGAAGCGGAGGTGTCTCTATGAAGCAGCTTTGGCACATGATAGAACGGTACTACCCCTGGCTTCTGTTGCTGCTGGGCGTGGATTGCTTTTGCGCTGTCATTCTTTGGATTTCTGACATTCAGGTATTTCAAACCTTGATCGGGTTAGTAGTTCTGACGAGCATCCTTTTGTTTTCAGCGATTCTGTTTGTACTAAACAAGAGGGAGAACACCCACATGGAACTGTTCCGAGATTTCCTCAGTGATCCTACCATCTGCAATGAAGAACGGCTGCTCAGTGCCATTAGTCAGAAAGAAGGAGAATCTGTCCGATTTTTGGCTTCGGTTTTACGGGAATACAAAAACGAGAGTAACAATATGGCGGATGCCCTACGGGACTATGAAGAATACGTGGAGGGCTGGGCACATGAAGCGAAAACGCCCCTATCGTTGCTGACCATGCTCTTGGATAACCGGAACGATGAAATCTCTCCTTCCCTGCAAGCAAAGCTGGATTATGTCCGCAGTCAGCTTCAGGAGGATGTCACGCAGATGCTGTACTATGCCCGGTTGAAGAGCAGTACAAAGGATTACCGATTTGAGGATGTCAATTTGAATGACTGCTTGGGTGAAGTTCTGGAGGACTATGCCCCACTTCTTGAAGAGAAGCATTTTGTCATTCTCAACAAACTGCAATCTGAAACAGTCTATACAGACCGTAGAGGACTTCAGTTTATGTTGGGACAAATCGTTAGCAATGCCATCAAATATAGCAGCGATAGTCCCATGCTT
The DNA here is from genome assembly GCF_015557635.1 of Fusicatenibacter saccharivorans. Classification (GTDB taxonomy): domain Bacteria; phylum Bacillota; class Clostridia; order Lachnospirales; family Lachnospiraceae; genus Fusicatenibacter; species Fusicatenibacter saccharivorans. The sequence continues at coordinate 1,193 of NZ_JADNOP010000029.1, read as the reverse complement.
ACAATTTCCGTGATACATTCGGAGACTGCAGATATCCTTTCTGTTGAAGATAACGGCATTGGCGTAAAAAAATATAATCTGCCGTACATTTTTCAAAAGGGCTTTACCGGGGATTCTACTGACAGCAGAAAGAAGGCTACCGGTATGGGACTTTACCTGGTTAAGAAGATGGCCGACGATCTAAATCTTCATCTGGAAGCAGCTTCCCAGTGGGGAAAGAGCTTCAAGATTGTCATCTTCTTTCCTAAATTGAGATCCAACGGAGGGAAATAATATAAACAGAAAAACGCCCGCAGGATTTTCTCCTGCGGGCAGCGTGTTGTCAGCTATCCCAAGGCTTGTATTCTGTTACAGTTTTCAAATAGGTTTCGGGATCGCCGTTCAAGATAAGGTCTGCATACTCCAAAGGAGCGTTGTAGATCAAATAATCCAGCTCTGACCGCTGATACATATTGTCAGCAATCTCGTTCTCAACGACGATAGTGTCAATCGCAATCATACTGCCGTCGCTGAATTTCACTTCCACACAGCAATTATCCATATTGTAGGCACAAGATATTAAGGTTTTCATGGTATGTCCTCCATAATTCGTAATATAAAGCGAAAATCCCGTCTGACTTTCTGTTAGAAATCAGACGGGATTTGTCCGTATGCACCCCGGAAACCGTCAGCTAACAGTTGATAAGTAAATTAGTTCCTTATCACTGTTAAGCCAAGGTTTTCCGGGCTTTTGCTATATCTAAACGGGCTGATATGGTTTGACCAAATTTGGCAAAACGAGAGCGGATTTCACCCAATTTTTAGTGGTTAAATATAGGACAACCGGCAAAAATGGGGTCAAAAAACGGCCTTAGTGGTTAAAAAATAGGACAACCAGAGAGCAATTTCGGGGGTATTTTTGAGGGTGATTTGGCACTCTCAGACACCGGATTTTTCGCTGGAGGGTTTGGCATAATCTGACCAAATCTGAACAATTAAATACGATTCTAATGCAGGCACTCAGTAACAAATAACTGGGTGCTTTTTTGTTTCAGAGATTCCGGCATTAGAAAGGGCCGTCACTTTATGATTTTGAAGTGGCGGCTTTTTCTATTTCCAGAAACAACAGCAACAATTAGAAATGAGGTGAAGTCATGAACACACAAATCATCGCCATCGCCAACCAGAAAGGCGGCGTTGGCAAAACAACAACC
>NZ_JADNOP010000028.1 GCF_015557635.1 Fusicatenibacter saccharivorans | reverse complement strand
AAAGTTCCTGCAGTAAAGCGTAGAACCTCATGTGTTTATGCAGATCTGAGAGAACTGATTTCAGAAATGGAACTGTGTAAAGCAGCATAAACACAGGCAGATATGCAGTGGATTACCTGTTATGTGGAAACCCGCCGTATCCGGCATGGAAGAAGCACATATCTGTGCAAAATCTAAGTAACAGGCGTATCCGCCGATATTTGGTCTGCCGCTTAAAGCGGCCGGAAGCACGTGGCTTTAGTCATGTGAGGTTCACCTTCGGAAATCTACGGCAATTTGGGATATTGCATATTTAGTCGGAGATGGAGTTATTACGATGGATGAGCTCGAAGGATTTAGTGAGGATCTGATTGATGCAGTAAAGCTGATTCTAGGCAGATAAAGGTTCAAAAGGTCGGAATTAAAAAGTAAGAACTGAAATCTTGTATAATCAAGGAAGAAAGTATGTAAGATAATACGCAAGATTATGGCATACGGCAATTTTGGATCCAGAAGGGAATATTACAATGAATATACAAATATTTGGAACAAAGAAATGCAACGATACAAAGAAAGCCGAGCGTTTTTTCAAAGAGCGCGGCATCAAGTATCAGTTTGTAGATATGAAGGAAAAAGGCATGAGCAAAGGAGAATTTAATTCTGTAGCTCAGGCAAATGGTGGACTGGAAAATATGATTAATTGGGATGGCAAAGACAAGGATTTATTAGCTTTGATTAAATACATTGCTGATGAGGATAAGCTTCAGAAAGTGATGGAAAATCCATCTGTAATTAAGACACCAGTGGTCAGAAATGGAAAACTTTCTACGCTCGGTTATCAGCCGGAGATATGGAAGAAGTGGCAATAGAAAAGCTGGGAGGAAACATGAAAGAATGACTTATTATAATCAAGAAAACCAGTTTTTACGCCAGCGGCTGCAGAAAGAAATCCCAATTTTGACAGCATTAATTCAGAATTTATATCAGGAACTGGACCGGAAATTTCATTTGAATGGAGCAAAAATACCGGTAACATTTGGATTTGAGACCGATTCTCTGGGATCCTATACAAGGCAGAGTGCTCATGAAAAGGAACATTTTCATTTTTCCCTGCTCTTTGTTGCGTATGGAGTCAACAATCCGTTGTCAAAAGAGGACCGTATCGATTTATTCAAGCATGAATATGCGCATTACATGCAGTACAATATGCGGATACCTGAGAAGTATAAATGGCAGGCTGGAACACATGGAAGTGCGTGGAAATATTGTTGTTCTCTTATAGGTGCAGCACCGACACCTTATTATAAGGCAGGAGAGGCGCTGTTGGATCATAACTATGATAAAGTATTAAAAAGCCGGATTCATGATAAGACAGTGCCGATTCGAGATACGTATCAGCGCCAGCAGAAAGCACAGAAGCAGAAGGATGAAGTTGTTCAATATAAAATTGGAGACAATGTCACACATCCGAAATTCGGAGATGGAATCGTAGAAAAGATTAATCTGAGATCTGGCGGAGTTCATCTTCATATTCGGTTTGATGGTGAGGTGAAATGCATTGATCAGAAGTGGTTGATGAGGAGGAAATATACATAGGTTTATAAAAATTTCAGAAAGACAACATGGCAAAGATACTACAAATTATTATAGTAAAAATAAAGGAGGAACCTAGCTATGGACATATCTGATTTTATAGGAGCTGCAAAAACCTTTCACGTCCTTGGAATAAAGGTCACAAAAGATGGCGACCTCATAAATGAATGGTACAGCGAACCCGAATGCCGTAGAAATATCTATTCTGCAACGAAGAGCTTCACATCCTGTGCAGTTGGTTTTGCTGTCCAGGAAGGATTACTGTCTTTAGATGAAAAACTGACGGATGCCTTTCCCGAAGATTTACCCGATGTGATCGATGATAATCTGAAAATGGCAACGGTTCGAGACCTGCTTACGATGTGTTTAGGACAGGAACAGGGCAGCCTTATGGGAGAACAGCGGCCATTATACCAGGAGGATGACTGGGTAAAAATGTCTTTGGCGATTCCGTTTCAATATAAGCCAGGTACACATTTTGTATATAATAATGTTGGTCCCTACCTGGCAGGCATTCTTGTACAGAGACGTTCCGGATGCGATCTGGTCTCTTATCTTACACCAAGGCTTTTTAAACATCTTGGAATCAAGCGGCCGACATGGGAGACGGATCCTCTTGGAAACAGTTTTGGCGCAGGTGGATTGTTCCTTACACTTTCTGAACTTCATAAATTCGGATTGTTTTACCTGAATAAGGGAAAATGGAATGGAAAACAGATTTTATCCGAAAAATGGATAGAAGAAAGTACAGCAGCATCCGATACAGACAATTATGGTTATCTTTTCTGGAGAGGAGAATATAATTCCTACCGGGCGGATGGAAAATATTCTCAGATTTCCATGATCCTTCCGGACAAGAATGCGGTTATTTCGATGGTCGCAGAATGCCGGAACGGGGAAGAACTTATGAGTGCTTTGTATGATTTGGTATGTGCAAAGTTATAGATTATTATTGCATAATTGTGAAAAAGGAAAGACCAAAAGAGCTCAAACAGCTCGTCTATATAAGATAGATGGGCTGGATTCCGAAGCTGATGAAGGTGCTGGAATTGATCTTGGAAGAAGGAAAATAATTGCCGATCCTCCGTTCGTGTGCTGAAATGATTCCGGCAAAAGATACAGGATTATGGATAAATTATATTTGATTGGAGATGGAGAAATGTTATTTATATGTTACCCAAAATGCTCAACCTGCCAGAAAGCGAAAAAATGGTTAGATGCACAGAAAATAGAATATACCGAGCGCAACATCGTGGATGTGAATCCAACCTGCGGTGAGTTAAAGGAATGGTATTCTAAGAGCGGCTTTCCACTTAAAAAGTTCTTTAATACCAGCGGCCTTCTTTATAAAGAAATGAAACTGAAGGACAAACTTCCTGCCATGAGCGAAGAGGAACAGCTGCAGCTTCTTGCCACGAATGGTATGCTGGTGAAACGCCCGCTGCTGATCGATGGTGATACCGTGCTGATCGGCTTTAAGGAAGCAGAATGGTCTGAAAAGCTGGGATGATTGGAGAAAGATTGGGAGTCAGATGAACGGATAGAGTAAATTCATTGCCGCATTTTCCCTTCTGTGCTAAAATGGTTTCCGGTATGAAAATTTAAGCAAAGAGAGGAACATGAAAATGAACGAAAAACGTACCGGCCTGTTCGAGAATGGCCTGATCTGGTTTGGGGCAGGTGTCTCGATTGCCGAAATCCTGACCGGAACCTACCTTGCACCGCTCGGCATGGGAAAAGGTCTGGCAGCGATTCTTATCGGCCATATCATCGGATGCCTGATGCTGTTTCTGGCGGGCGTGATCGGCGGCAGGGTCAGAAAAAGTGCTATGGAAACCGTAAAAATGAGTTTTGGACAGAAGGGAAGCATCCTTTTTGCTGTCCTGAATGTATTGCAGCTCGTTGGCTGGACCGCCATCATGATCTATGACGGAGCGCTCGCCGCAGATGGCGTAATGCATACGGGCAGATGGATCTGGTGCCTTGTGATCGGAGTCCTGATTATTCTCTGGATTGTGATCGGAATCACGAATCTTGGTAAAATCAACACGGTTGCCATGGCAGCATTATTTCTGCTTAGCCTGATCCTGAGCAAGGTCATCTTTGCCGGAGGCGGAGCAGGAGCACCATCGGATGACAGTATGACATTCGGTGCAGCAGTAGAACTTGCGGTTGCGATGCCGTTATCCTGGCTGCCGCTGATCAGCGATTACACAAGAGAAGCAAAAGAACCGGTCAAAGCAACGGCCATCAGCGCGGTTGTCTATGGAATCGTCAGCTGCTGGATGTATGTGATTGGAATGGGAGCAGCGATCATCACCGGAGAATATGACATCGCGCAGATCATGCTGAAGGCAGGCCTTGGCATTGCGGGCCTTCTGATTATTGTATTTTCAACAGTAACAACGACATTTCTGGATGCCTACTCCGCAGGAATTTCCAGCGAGACTGTCGTAAGCAAATGGAATGGAAAGCATGTGGCCATCGTTGTCACCGTCATTGGAACCATCGCAGCGATTGTATATCCGATGGACAACATCACAGATTTCCTCTATCTGATCGGCTCGGTCTTTGCACCGATGATCGCAATTCAGATTGCCGACTTTTTTCTGCTGAAACGGGACAAGAGCAGCCTGGCCGTACATATTCCGAATCTGATCATCTGGGTGATTGGATTTGTGGTATACCGAATTCTGATGAACATCGACATGCCGCTGGGAAACACTCTGCCGGATATGGTGATTACGATTGTAATCTGCCTGATCGTTGGAAAATTTGTTTCATAAAAAGTGAATAAAAAGATCAGATGACTGTTCTGCCTGCATTTGAGCAGGCGGGGCAGTCATTTTGTGTGCCGAGCATGGCACTAATCTTGCTGGTGCAAGTCCAGTCACGGGTATTTACCGCCAAGTGTAGCGAATCACAAGTCGGTATCAGTAACGGTATGGATGGAGGAAGTGGTGTAGCAAAGTTCTTGAGCCTACGAACAGAAACTTGATCAGGCGATTAGGTGGGTGAGATTGCAAATCAAATCGAAGCCCAAATGGTAAACGTAAACCGAATATGTAGTAGCAATAATTCATACCTTTTTAGCTGTATTTTGTATCGTAAACAGAAAGAAAATGCACTATAATCCAAGGCAATGAAAGTACTTAAAAAAGTGGTTTCGTTGCCTTGGTTCCATTTTTAGAAAGAATAATACTTAGGTGGGAAAATTCCCAGGCGCTGTGTGGAGTTTTCTGTAAGAAGCCGGGGACAGACCGCACTGTTTCTTGAAAAAGGAAGAAAAGTGGTGAGGGTCTAAGAACCCAAGCTGTGTGGAGATGGCAGAAACAGGAAGAGTGGTGCGGCTTAGCATGGACTGGGCCAGCTTGCACTTCTGGGACAGGTAATACTGGTAGGGAGCAACATGATATACCTCCTGGAACAGGTGGATGAGCCTGGAGCGGGACAGGGAAACGGTATCTGCCAGATGATCCAAGGACAGACTTTCTGTTAAGTGCATATCGATATAATTGCGGATCGCTAGTGCAGTAGGATTGATGGGAACTTTGTTTGCCAGAAAATCCGCAAGCTCCTGAATATATTGATGGAGCAGTACAGCCAGCTTGTCAGCAGAGTGTACAGGGTCGGCGGTAAAGGCATCAAGGATCCGGGTCAGAGGTGTTTCGTTATGGAAGCGGGGGATCAGGGTGACACCGTCTAAGCCGTAATCGGAGAGAAGATGCTGTACCAGACTGCCGCTGACATTGAACCAGATCTTGGTCCAGGGATCAACTTTGTCTGAATAGTAGTGGTGGTAGGTGCCGGCAGTAAGGATATAGGCATCTCCGGCATTTACAGTGAGGATACTGCCATTTCGCTCGATATGTCCACGGCCGCTTAAAACGTATTCAAACACACACAGGGGTCTGCGATAAACCAGGATCTCATAGGCAGGATCCGGGTAAGTGATACCGGCCATGATGGGAGAAAAGCTTTCCGCGGTAGGGCCGGTGTAGACAGTGTATTTTTCAATCTGTGTGCGTGTAATTTCCTGAGGCATGGTGGTTCCTCCATTTTTTGAAAGCAAATTGCAATAATGTAATAACAGCATTGTAGTAAAAAGGAGTAAGCCTGTCAACTATGGCTTTAACCATATAAAATAAAAATGAAATCAACCCAAATAAATGATCACAGGAGGACAAAATTATGACACAAATACCCAGACCGGAGCATCCCCATCCCCAGATGAAGAGGGAACATTGGAAAAACCTGAATGGAGAATGGGATTTTTCCTTTGACTTTGGATGCAGCGGCATAGATCAGAAATGGCAGGAAGGAAAGACAGATTGGGAGAAGAAGATCCTGGTGCCCTTCTGCCCGGAAAGTGATCTGAGCGGAATCGGCTATAAGGACTTTATCCCCGGCGTATGGTATCACCGCACCATCACATTGACAGGGGAGGAGCTGAAGGGAGATCTTCTCTTACACTTCGGCGCAGTGGACTATGATGCAAGAGTATGGATCAATGGAGTAGAGGCAGGCAGACACCAGGGCGGTTATGTTTCCTTTACGTTTAATATTACAAAGCTTGTAAAGGAAGGAGAAAATGACATTACGCTTTTTGCAGCAGATGATGTGAGAGGCGGAAAGCAGCCCAAGGGAAAGCAGAGTCATTTCTTCTACTCCAGAGGCTGTGATTATACCAGAACGACAGGTATCTGGCAGACGGTATGGCTTGAGTGGGTACCGGAAAGCTACATTGAAAAAGTGCAATATTATCCAAACCTGGCAGAGGCAACTCTGGGAATTAAGGCGGTAGTAAAGGGGCAGGGCACACTGGAAGCAAAGGCCTTTTATGAGGGAGAGCCCTGTGGCAGCGTAAGCGCAAAGTCAGAGGGCGGCACCGTTACCATGACACTTCCTTTGTCCCGTCTGGAAAAGTGGGAGCCGGGTCATGGCAGACTGTATGACCTTACATTAACCTATGGAGAAGATAAGGTAGAAAGCTACTTTGGTATGCGTGAGGTAAGACTGGATGGAGAGAAATTCCTCATCAACGATAAGAGCGTGTTCCAAAGACTGGTGCTGGATCAGGGCTTCTATCCGGATGGCATTTACACAGCGCCTACAGAGGAAGCGCTTGTCAAGGATGTGGAACTATCCATGGCTGCAGGCTTCAACGGCGCAAGACTCCATCAGAAGGTATTTGAGCCTCTGTTCTTGTATCACTGCGATAAAGCAGGCTATCTGGTATGGGGCGAGCAGGGCTGTTGGGGACTGGATTACAGCAATCCCGCAGCATTAAAATATTTCCTGCCTGAGTGGATGGAAGCCTTGGAGAGAGACTTCAATCATCCCGCTATCATCGGCTGGTGTCCGTTTAATGAGACATGGGATTATGAGGGAAGAAGGCAGGATGACAGCTTACTGGCCAATGTGTATAAGATGACAAAGCTGTATGACACCACCAGACCCTGCATTGATACCAGCGGAAATTATCATGTGGTGACGGACATCTATGACTTACACAATTATGAGCAGGATCCGGCAAAGTTTGTAGCAACCTACGAGTCCTTTAAACAGGGAGGTGATTTGGAAGATAATCATGGCTACAGGCAGACACCTGTAAAGGGTATCCCTACCTTCATCAGTGAGTATGGCGGTATCAAGTGGGACGAGGAAGGTGTTGAAAAGGATGGCTGGGGCTATGGTGCAGGTCCTGCTACCAAGGAGGAATTCCTGAACCGATATAAGGGACTGACCGATGCCCTTTTGGACAATCCCCATATGTTTGCCTTCTGCTATACCCAGTTGTATGATGTGGAGCAGGAGTTAAACGGTCTGTATACCTATGGACGTAAACCCAAGTTTGATATGGATGTGATAAAGGCAATCAATGCCCGTAAGGCGGCAATCGAGGATTAAAAGCATCCCGCAGAGTATAAAAGAAAGCGTGTGAGAGACATTGGGGTCTGACCCTCTTACAATTTATTTGGTGCCTTGATCCTGCTGCTTTTTTTCTTCCGCAGAACAGAAAAAGCGTATTTTTATCATAAGGGTCAAGTTCAAACTGAAAGCGTACAATAGAAGCCAATCCATCGATCCCCCGGCGGAGATCCGTATAACCGGGGGCCAGATAAACTTTTTTGAAGTGTGAAACAGCGGCATCATTCAACATGACTAAATGACTCTACCAGACAACGGAGCAACTGAAGAAAATATATCTGCCGAAAGTCCATTTCCGTTTTTGATACACATCACTGGAACTTCGGTCTTTCCGCTTTTAAACGCGGAAGTTCAACGAAAGCAGGCTTTTCTGCCTCAGGAAGCTGATCCAGGTACATCTGCCGAACCCTTTTCAGTGGATAATAATAGTTGGCTTTTGTAATGTTATTTTGTTCACACCAGGTCGATACATCCATACCTTCCAGACGGTTCTGACATTCTCTGATCTGTTCTGCCCAGTGCATAAGGCGGACCTGCTGTGCAACCAGACTGGTTTGTTCTGCCATAGTGAATACCTCCATAAATGATAGTCAGTCTAAAAAGTTGAGTCACTCAACTTTTTAGACGAGTTCAAACATCCTTTCTGCAAATCCTATTTATAACAAGTAAATTTTACCTTTATTTTTCACTTTTGGTTCTTGGCGAACTCTTGTATCATACACAAAATCTTCAAAAGTTACAATAATCTTGAAATAGTGTTATGTTTCTTGGAATTTTATTATATCTTATTTTGGAACTTTTTCTTATAATAACATCATCAAGAAAAACAAAGACAGGTAATCATAAAAGGAGGATTCAATTATGAAGAAGAAAAAGATTCTTGCACTTGTACTTGCAGCTTCAATGGCAGGCGGAATGCTTGCAGGATGTGGAAGCACATCAAGCGGAGATGAAACAGCGAAAGGAGATAAGTCATCCGGAAAAGTTTATTATCTGAACTTTAAACCAGAGCAGGCTGACCAGTGGGTAGAACTTGCAAAAGAGTATACAGATGAGACGGGTGTTCAGGTTGATGTACAGACAGCAGCATCAGGAACTTACGAGTCACAGTTGAAATCAGAGATGGCAAAAGATGAGGCACCAACATTGTTCCAGGTAAACGGACCGGTTGGACTTGCTACATGGAAAAATTATTGCTATGACCTTTCAGACAGCGATGTTTATAAAGATGTCGAGTCTGACGATTATATATTAAAAGATGGCGACGCAGTAGACGGAATCGCTTATGTTATTGAGACTTATGGTCTGATCTACAACAAAGCTCTTCTGAACAAATACTTCGAATTGCCGGATGCAAGTATCAAATCAATTGATGATCTGAATAACTTCCAGGCACTTAAGACAGTTGCAGAAGAGATTCAGGCACACAAAGATGATCTTGGAGTAGAAGGAGCTTTTACTTCAGCAGGAATGGATTCTTCCTCTGACTGGAGATTCAAGACACACCTTGCAAATCTTCCAATCTACTATGAGTATAAGGCAGACGGAATTGACAGCACAGATGCAATCAAAGGAACATACCTTGACAACTACAAACAGATCTGGGATCTGTATCTGAACAACTCTACATGTGAGCCATCTATGATTTCTTCTAAGACAGGAGATGACGCAGCAAGTGAATTTGCACTTGGTGAAGCAGTATTCTATCAGAATGGTACATGGGCTTACAATGATATCAAAGATAATGAAGTAGCAGATGAAGATATGGGAATGCTTCCAATCTACATCGGAGTTGATGGAGAAGAAAATCAGGGACTTTGTACAGGATCTGAGAACTACTGGTGTGTAAATAAGAACGCTTCAGAAGAAGACATTCAGGCAACACTTGATTTTATGAAATGGGTAGTTGAGAGCGATGAAGGTCGTGACATGCTGGCTAACGAGATGGGATTTGTAACACCGTTCACAACATTCTCAGATTACCTTCCGGACAACCCGCTTGTAAAAGCAAATGCTGAGTATACAGAGGCAGGAAAGACACCAGTAAGCTGGAACTTTACAACAATGCCATCTGAGAACTGGAAAAACAATCTTGGTGGAGCTCTTCTGAACTATGCACAGGGTACAGGCGCATGGGATAGTGTACAGACAGCATTTGTTGATGGATGGGCTGAAGAATACGCAGCAGCAAACGAATAAAAAAGACTTTTCACAGGATAGGCAGATAAAAAGGCTGTGAAATAGAGAAGAAGATCAAACAGCCTGCCAACGAGCATACCGGGGCAGGCTGAAATTATGTAATTAGAATTGTGAAAAGCAAAGGCGCAGAAAGGCTTTTTACAGAAAAGAAAGACAGGAGGAGAAGAACATGCAAAAAGCAATAAAGAGATATTTTCCGGTATTTGTATTGCCGACGCTGATTGCATTCACGATAGGTTTCCTTGCACCGTTTGTGTTAGGCGTATATCTTTCGTTCTGCAAGTTCACAACGGTGACAGACGCTAAATTTATTGGACTTAGCAACTATGCAAAGATCCTTGGAGACGGAGATTTTCTTCACTCTCTTTGGTTTACCGCATTATTTACAATTGTGACAGTATTATTGATCAACATTTTTGCATTTGCGGTAGCAATGCTTTTGACAAAGAATATTAAGGGAACCAATATTTTCCGTACTGTATTTTTTATGCCGAACCTGATCGGTGGTATTGTACTTGGGTATGTATGGCAGCTGTTATTAAATGGTATTCTGGCACATTTCCAGAAAACACTTACATATTCTTCAAAATATGGTTTCTGGGGATTGGTTATCCTGATGCTCTGGCAGCAGGTTGGATACATGATGATCATCTACATCTCAGGAATCCAGAATATTCCTGGAGAGCTGATCGAGGCAGCACAGATTGATGGAGCGAATAAAGTACAGCTTTTAAGATATGTTACAATTCCGATGGTTATGCCATCCATTACAATCTGTACTTTCCTGACACTTACAAACGGATTTAAACTTTTCGACCAGAACCTTGCATTGACAAACGGTGGACCGGACAAGATGTCAGAAATGCTTGCCCTGAATATCTATTATACATTCTATGGAAGAACTGGCTGGGAAGGTGTAGGACAGGCGAAAGCAGTTATCTTCTTTATTATCGTAGGAGTGATTGCATTGATCCAGAATAAACTGACAACATCAAAGGAGGTGCAGCAGTAATGAATAAAAAAGTAAAACATGGTACATTATTAACCGTTATTTTTACACTACTCAGCCTGCTGTATCTGTATCCGATCATACTGGTATTTATCAACTCCTTTAAGAAAAAAGTCTATATCAGTAAAGCACCGTTCGAGATACCGACCGGAAAGATGTATGTCGGATTAGAGAACTATATCCGTGGTATTAAGCAGACACGGCTGATTCAGGCATTTGGATGGAGTTTATTTATCACAATCTTATCTGTAGCAGTGATTATCTTATGTTGCTCCATGTGTGCATGGTATATCTGCCGCGTGAAGACAAAATTTACAAAGATCCTTTACATGCTTTGCCTGTTTGCAATGATCGTGCCATTCCAGATGGAAATGTTTACATTATCCAAGATCGCAAATATGCTTCATATGGGAAATCCGTGGGGACTGGTTGTGATCTACCTTGGATTTGGTGCAGGACTTTCCGTCTTTATGTTTACCGGGTTCATGAAATCCATTCCATTGGAGATTGAAGAGGCTGCAATGATTGATGGATGCACACCAATCCAGACATTCTTCAGAATTGTACTTCCGATTGCAAAGCCGACTTGCGTAACAGTTACAATTCTTCAGGCAATGTGGATTTGGAACGACTACCTGCTTCCATCACTTGTACTGGATCAGAGAAAATATAAGACAGTGCCGATGGCAGTTCAGTATCTGAAAGGTGGATACGGCTCTGTAGATATGGGAGCAATGATGGGAACTCTGGTTCTTGCAATTGTGCCGATTATCATCTTCTACCTGTTCTGCCAGAGATATATTATCGAAGGCGTTGTAGCCGGAGCGGTTAAAGGCTAGTGTGGACATTGTCTAAAAAATGAATTAAAATAGAATTATAAAAATTAAAAAAAGACAGCAGAGAGTGAGTGAACATTCCCTGCTGTTTTCGGACGTTATAAAAGGAATAGTGAAAATGTAAAGTGAACGTGTGGGAGGCGTGGGGAAATGATTACAATATTGATCGTGGATGATGAAAAACTGGAGCGAAGGGGAATCCGCTTTCTGTTAAAGAGGGAGGAAGGAGAATTCCAGATCCTAGAAGCAACGAATGGAAAGGATGCACTGGGAGTATTAGAATCAAACCATGTGGATATTTTATTTTCGGATGTAAAGATGCCTTATATGAATGGACTGGAGCTGACGAAAGCAGTGAGAGAAGATCATCCGGATATGGAAATCGTGATCTTCAGCGGATATAATGATTTCTCTTATGCAAGAGAAGCATTGCGGTATGGAGTTGTGGACTATGTTCTGAAGCCGGTTGATCCGGAGGAATTCCATAAGACTTTTCAACGAGTGATGGAAAATATTTCTTCTAAGATAGAGAAAAAAGAGCAGCAGGAAAAGAAAGAAGATTATCTGAAAAAATACTTTTTACTGAAATATCTGTATGGGGGAAAAGAGGAAGATTTTGTTCAGTTTAAGAAACTTACAGATGGAATGGAAGATGATCTGTCCCAATTTACCCGTATGGTTCTTGTCAGTGCCTCAAATGGATTCTTCGAAACGGAAGAGGAACATTTCCTGATGAGCCTGAAGGAAGAGGTGCAGAGAGAGTTTCATTATGTGAATCTGAATTCGAACGAATCCATCTTTTTGTTCACGGAAAAATATGCAGATTATCATGGAATCGTAGAGAAAATGTATCGTTTTTTTGCGCACCAGTTTGACAGTGAATGTTATTTTGCAGTCAGTGAGGAAATCGAAGATGGAAAAAATCTGGCAGAGGAATTTAAGGTGCTGGAAGGAATGTTAGAAGAGCAGTTCTATCAGCCACGTCAGCATCTGTTTTTCCACGGGGAGAAGCAGGAAGAGAAGAAAGCTGATCCGGCAGAAGATTCTGAAATCATGGAACAGATTACGAAAGATATTCAATATAAAGATCTGCCACATCTCCGTCAGGATTTTCAGAGACTGGAAGAAAAATATCGTGCGCATAAGCAATTTTCGGATATGTATGTAAAGTTTGTATTTTCTGGAATTATGAAAGAATTGCTCGACCAGATGGAAGGGCTGGATGAAAAGATGCTTTCAAAGAGAGTGGATCGATTATATCGTTGCAGAAACCTTAATGATGTGATTGCTATAGTAGAAGAAGTACTTCAGGAATATGAACATTGCATACAAGAGCAGGAAGATGGGTTCCGATCAGAAGTTACAACCGTGAAGGGATATATTTATCACCATTATAAGGAAAAGGATCTGGGAGCAGAGACACTTTCCGCAATGGTTTTTCTGTCACCGGGATATTTAAGTGCTGTATTTAAAGAAGAAACAGGGATGACACTGAACCGTTTTATCCGTGAAGTGCGAATGAATAAAGCAAAAGAGCTTTTAGAGACAACGAATATGAAGATCTCCCAAATTGCGAAAGAAGTAGGATTTTCCAATAACTCATACTTCTGCAGAAGTTTCAGAGAGTTTTTCGGAGATACACCGGAAGCATGCAGGAAAGGAATAGCGGCGGATGAAAAAACAAATACGGAAGTTGATCCATCGATTTGAAAATCTGAAATTTCGTAAAAAACTGTCTGTTTTGATGCTGATTGCAGGACTGGTTCCGGTAGGATTCCTTGCTTTTTCCATGCAGTATGGCATGATGAATCAATTGCGAGAGAAGGAACAGTACAATCTGGAGAAAATGTTGGAACAGTCAGTGAGTTCGATTGAGAATCAGTCTCAGATCTATAAGAACCTGGTTGATTATCTGTCTTATTCTCAAAATCTCAGGAATATTTTTGATGTGGAGACAGAGTCGGATTATGAGAAGTATTTGAAATATGTGAAGGTGGCTGATCCACTGTTGCAGATGCCGACGATCTATCACAAAGAGATCCAGAGCATTACATTATATTCTGACAATATAGAAGTGCCACATGGAGATACACTTCTTCCAATGTCGGAAGCGGAGAATCAACAGTGGTATTCCAGGTTGAATGAGGGAACATTAATGCAGTGGAGCATCACTCGCGGTGTGAATAAATCAATCATTGCCAGTCGGAAATTCTATGACAATGATACGATCAAAGCGGTGTTGGAGATGCGTCTGGATTATGAAAAAGTTCTTGAACCATTCATGAGCCAGCTTACAGATAATACAGGAGGCATGATTCAGGATGATAATGGAAATATTGTCTATGCCGAGTGTTCTATGGATAAGAAATATCGTCCGAAGGATATTGAGAGTCCGAAAGATATCAGTGAGAATTATTATCTGGTACAGCGGACAATGAAGGATACAGGATGGAATTTCTATATCTATCGTCCAAAGGAAGTAAGTGAAAACGCAATCCATAAGCTTCTGCTCAAAAATATTCCGATTATTTTGATCAGTGTTCTTCTTCTGAGTTTTCTGGGATATGTTTTTTCTCTTCGTATGGTATCGCAGTTGGAGTTATTGACTGAAAATATGAACCTGATCAATATGGGACTTCGTAAAGTTACCGTGCAGAGTAAATCCAAAGACGAGGTGGGTGTGCTGATCCGGTCATTTCGGCGCATGATGGATCAGATGAACCATTTGATCTCAGAAGTATATGAAAGTAAGATCCAGCTTCAGAACAGTGAGATGAGAGCACTGCAGGCACAGATCAATCCACATTTCCTTTATAATTCGCTTTCAATCATCAACTGGAAAGCAATTGAAGCGGGGGAGGATGAAATCAGTCATGTGACATTGGCACTGTCTACTTATTATCGGACAAGCCTAAATCGTGGTGAAACAATGACTACAGTGGCAAAAGAAATTGATAACATCCGTGCATATCTCAAAATCCAACTTGTTATGCATGATAACGAGTTCCGTGTGGTTGAACAGATTTCGGATGGTCTTAATGATTATCTGATACCGAAGTTGATCCTGCAGCCACTTGCAGAAAATGCAATCGATCATGGAATTGATGTGTCAGATAATGAGAATCCGACGTTGTGGCTGACGATTCGTGAAGAGGCTGAGCACATTTTCTTTGAAATCAGGGACAATGGTGCGGGAATGACGCAGGAGAAGGCGGATCAGATTCTGACATATCAGTCCTCCGGTTATGGTGTGCGAAATGTCTGTGACAGAATCCATGTCCTTTATGGAGAAAAAGGTGAGATGAAGATAGAAAGTACTCCAGGAAAAGGAACGCGGGTCTTTATCCGAATTCCGAAGAACACGGAGGCGAAGGTGTTATGAAAAACGATATGAAAAAGCGAATTCTCTCAGCCCAGCTTGCATTAATTTTATTGCTGATGCTTTGGTGCGGAACCTATTTTGAGACGAAGGAAAGTCAAAGACAGATGGAACAGTTAGAAGCATCCCAAAGTGAGTCTGGTGCAAGCAATGCAGTTGAAGTGAAAAGAAAGCTGATGTATAAAGCGATGCATACACCACTTGGGAAATATCCTGAGACTGTTACCTATACACTTGGCAAGATTGCAGGGGCGAATAATTCGAATCTTCCTGTAGGAAATACGTACGAAAATAATGCATATACGAGATATTTGAAGAAAATACTTAATATTCAGAATGAAGATGTCTTTGAATTGCAGGATGGCAATACTTATGAAGAGGCGGTCAATGTAGCGATTGAAGATCGTGATATTCCAGACGTGCTTGTTGTGAAGGGAAGAGATAACCTGCTCCGCCTGATTGAAGCAGGCCTGATCGAAGAACTTACAGAAACGTATGAAGAGTGTACGACAGATACGATCAAAGAAATGTATGAAAGTTATGGAGATTCTCTTTTACAGTCTGCAACCGTGGATGGAAAGCTATATGCATTTCCGAATACGGTGATTGACGATGGAACTCCGCTTCTTTGGCTGCGGAAAGACTGGATTGAGAAGTTGGGATTAAAGGAACCGGAAACAGTAGGAGAAGCGTTGGAAGTGATCCGGGCATTTGTAGAACAGGATGCAGCAGGAGACGGTCAGACAATCGGCCTTGCCTGTAGTACAGACGTGGTTGCCGGTGCGGATCAGACTTATGGAGTGGATGCAACTTTTATACATGCCGGTGCAATGCCATGTCACTGGATCCTGGATAAAAATGGAAATGTAGTTTATGGGTCAGTAACACAGGAAACAAAAGAAGCGCTTTTGAAACTTCACAATCTATATGAGGATGAGATACTCGACCAGAGATTCCTGCTACGAAAGACGGAAAACATAGATGATCTGTTAAAAACCGGACATTGCGGTGCTATCTGCGGACGCTGGTGGGCTCCGAATAACCCGTTGAGTGCAGCATATAATGTCGATTCAAATGCAGAGTGGAAACCGTATCTTTTAGACAAAGAACAGGTAAATGAGACGCAGAAGATATCAGTTTTTGAATCGTATGACCAGTGGATGTATGTGGTGGTGCGTAAAGGATATGAGCATCCGGAAATTGTAGCAAAGTATGTGAGTGCGATTTTTGATCAGTCTAGATATGCAAATGATAGTGCGGCAAGAGAAGTGAATGATTATTTTTCTATTAATGTAGATCCGACGGCCCGGCCACTGAATATTAATGTGGATTATGAGGATGCACTTTACCGTACGACAGAACATATTCAGGCAGCACTGGATAAGACGCTTGATGTATCAGAGCTTAGCGGTTTGGAAAAGTCTTATTTTAATACATGCAAATCTTACTTGAATGGACAGCTGACAACCGCGAATGGATGGGCGGCGTATGCGTCAAGAATTCAGGCTGTGGGGGAACTGCAGAAGGCAGGAATAACAAGTACATCGACATTGCCTCTGGAAAATGTAAATGCAGAAATTCCGCAAGAATTACAGGAACTGGAACAGGAAGCATTTCTTCAGATCATTAGTGGGGAGAAACCAGTGGATTACTTTGATACTTTTGTGGTAGAATGGTATGCAAACGGTGGAAAAGTGCTGACCGAACGGGTGCAGAACGCCTATGAAAGTGGAAAGAACTAAAAAGCTTGGATATTAATCAGAGACTGACAGAAGAATTAAAGAAACAGATTCTGGCAGCGGAAACGCTTGTGGCAGTAGAAGACCTGTATCGCCCATATCGTCCAAAGCGCCGCACACGTGCGACAATCGCGAAGGAGAGAGCCGCTGGCTGCATTGGATCACATTGTAGAAGACAAAGGAACCGCTTGAGAAGACAGCGGAAGCTTATATCTCTGAAGAAAAAGGAGATTGTAGCAGAATAAAAAACAAAAAAACAGATACGGATGATTACCTACTTACGTTGGAGCAGAAAAAGTTTCAAAATAAATCAAAAAATATTTGTGAAGTCTACCAGTCAGAGTCTTTTCGTTGTATAATGTCTTTGTCGTACAGGGTCACTTTCCTTTGGAATGTTTTGGAGCAAACTCATTATACATCAGAAAGCCCTGTACGATATTTTTTATGAAAAAGTTGTAAAGTGGTGTAAAGATTAATGATCTTTGTATTGGCACCGAAAATATATTTATTTCTCCGCGGCTTTTCTTCCAGGATGGGAGAGTGCCGCGGAGAATTTTTTGCGAAGAAAGAATTGCTATAGCTTTTGTAATTCCGGGAAAACTTTTATCTAAGAAAAAAATACAATATTAACATGAATATCATGAATATAATATTGGAGGCTGTGAATATTCCCAAATACTTCCCTCTCAGATTCCTGTTTTCTTTTGCAATATATTTGAAACTTATCAGGCTTGCCATGGATGCAATCAGAGTGCCGAGACCTCCAATATTGGTTCCGACAATTAAAGACCGGTAATTATCTGTAAAGCCGGATAAAAGAAGCGCAGCGGGAACATTGCTCATAATCTGACTGGCAAGAACAGCAGTAAGTGTTTCCCTTCCTGCCATGATTCTTTCCAGAAAACTGCTGAATTGCGGAATCCTTCCAAGGTTGCCGATAAAAATAAATAATGCGATAAAGGTGGCAAGCAGGGAGTAATCCACCCTGCTTATATTTTCCCTGTTTCTTAGCAGCATATATATAAGAACCAATACAAGAGGAATCTGGTATGGAATGATACGTGCAACAGTGAGCAGGCAGATTGTAAATAAGATCAGGTAAGCGGCCAGGTATTCCATGTTAAGTTCTTTTCTGTCAGAGAATCCCAAAAGAGTTTTATCTTTTTCGGAACCGTATACGTGAGGTGCTTTGGCAGCGGCTACCTGTATCCATATTAGAAGAAGGATAAGTGCTGTGGCGGAATAGGGAAGCATCAGGGTTATTAATTCTGCCGCGGACATCCCTGCTCTGACATATAGATAAAGGTTCTGCGGATTTCCGATTGGTGTGAGCATGCTTCCGAGATTAGCAGCTATTGTCTGCATGGCTACTATTTTAAGAAGCCAGTAATTGCCCAGTTCCTTTGGCAGTTTATGCACAATGATCAGTGCAAGAGGAACAAAAGTAATCAATGCCACATCATTGGTGATCACCATTGACAGGAAGAAACATAAGAGTACCAACAGCCTGATCACACCCACAGTTCCCGATGTTCCCATCAGCAATTTTTTGGCAAGTATATCAAAAACACCAACAGCCTTCAAACCAGCTACAATTGCCATCAAACAGAAGAGGAGCCCGAGAGTCCTGAAATCGATATAAGTAAAATAAGCCTTATCCGGTCTGACCCAGAACATAGAAAGAAGCGCCAGGATCACTGCAATTGACAAAACGGTTTCTTTCCTGAAAAAAACATATAATTTTTGTAACATAATATTTCCTTTCCGGTCTGATACGACCGCGTATAAGTATATCACAGAAACATCCAGAAAAAAAGAATATCATTTTGTATTGTGGATTGTGTTTGCGATTACCGCCTCATTCCTGTATAATAAAAATGTTATCAATGGCGACATCATTTCAAAAGTTCAGAATATGAAAAGAAAACGTTTTGGAAGAACTATACAGAAAATATCAGGGAAAAACAATAAAAGATGACTATGGGAAAAATTCCAAGGAATTTATAGATTTTGCAAATGACATGAAAAAGAGCATGAAAATTAATGCCGCAAAATATGGATTAAGGCTTATTACCTTTGAGACGGGGCATTACGATATGTGCGGATATTTTAAGGACAACGAAACAAAAAAAGTATGCATATTTTTCATTCCATGAATGCAGGAACCACCCCATAGATTTCGACATGATGAACTCTAAGGGATTTCTCGTCCGTTCTGCAAAAGGATTGAACGATTGCACTGGAGGATACAACAACTTTACGGACTTGAAGGGATTTTTCCAACTGGTAAAGCAGATTACTTCCAGTGAAAGCGACATAATGGCGAACGATACCCCGTACAAAAACTAACATTTCATTTGTTCATATCGTATCTTTTGTATATGTCAGGCAGTCAAAGGACTGTACTTATACAAAAAGGAGAGGGAATTGCTGATAAGATTGTAACAGGTTTCCTTTGCACTATCCCAGAAATGAAAGAAAAACTAGAGGGGGGAAATATAATGATTAATCTTGGTACATTAAAAGAAATTACTGATTTGAGAAGTATATGGCCACATGAAGCTTTGAATTTTACTCCTTGGGTGGCAGAGAATGTTGAATTACTTGCAGATGCTGTTGGTCTTGATATTACGGTTGATGAGACAGAGTCCTCTGTTGGAAACTTTAATGTTGATATCTATGCATCTGAAACAGGAACAGATAGAAAGATTATCATTGAAAATCAATTAGAAGATACAGATCATGACCACCTTGGTAAATTAATTACTTATGCATCTGGTAAAGATGCAGATGTGGTTATATGGGTTGTGAAACACGCACGTGAGGAACATAAGGCAGCAGTTGAGTGGCTTAATAATCATACAGATGATAAGATTGGTTTTTTCTTATGTGAGATAAAGCTTTTCCAGATAGGTGATTCTGATATTGCTCCATCATTCACTGTAGTGGAAAGACCGAATGATTGGACAAAAGAGATTAAGAAAACTACGCTTACGAACCAAACGCAGCAACAGAGACTTGAATATTGGAATGCATTCAATGATTATGCCTTTCAGAATACTGAATTTGCAAAATCATTTAATAAGAGAAAACCTAATACAGACCATTGGATGGATTTCAGTATTGGTTCATCAGCTTGCAACATCAGTGTTACACAAATTCAGAAGAGAAACAAAGTTGGAGTTGAATTATACACAAATGATGATAAAGAATTCTTTAAAGGTCTTTATTCACATAAAGACGAGGTGGAGTCTGCTATGGGATTTGCACTTGATTGGAGAGAATTGCCGGAGAGGAAGGCGAGTCGTATTATCGTGGAAAAAGATGTGAGGTTTGATGATCAGAATGTCTGGCCACAGCAGTTTGAGTATATTATGGATGTCTGTATGAAGATGAAGAAGGCGTTTGGAAAATATATATAAATGAAAAGTCTAATCCCCCAGCTATGCTGGGGAGAATAGAGTAGTCGGAAGTGGTGAGGATAACAAAATAAAGCCT
>NZ_JADNOP010000027.1 GCF_015557635.1 Fusicatenibacter saccharivorans | reverse complement strand
GGGTAGCCAAGTCGGGAAGGGATAAACGCTGAAGGCATCTAAGCGTGAAGCCCCCCTCAAGATGAGATATCCCATTCTTAAAGAAGTAAGACCCCTTGAAGACGACGAGGTAGATAGGGCAGAGGTGGAAGTGCCGTAAGGCATGGAGCTGACTGTTACTAATCGGTCGAGGGCTTGACCTGAAATGCAAAACAAAAGTTTTGCAGAAAATGGTTGTGTTCGGAAAGAAAGTATGGTATGATGTATAGGTGTTAAGTGTATGCGGTTTTGAAGGTATATCAAATATCTTCAAAATAGTTATTGTGGCCCGGTGGCTCAGCTGGTTAGAGCGCCGCCCTGTCACGGCGGAGGTCGTCGGTTCGATCCCGATCCGGGTCGCTTTTCATAACTAAATATTTGAAAAATGGGATCTTAGCTCAGCTGGGAGAGCATCTGCCTTACAAGCAGAGGGTCACAGGTTCGAGCCCTGTAGGTCCCATTCTTTTATGGGTGGTTTCCCGAGTGGCCAAAGGGGACAGACTGTAAATCTGCTGCAAATTGCTTCGGTGGTTCGAATCCACCACCACCCACTTGCCAATCAGGCAATCGGCCGATGTGGCTCAATTGGCAGAGCAGCTGATTTGTAATCAGCAGGTTATCGGTTCGAGTCCGATCATCGGCTTTACTTGAGAAATCAAGTACAAAAATAGGATATCGCGGGATGGAGCAGTCTGGAAGCTCGTCGGGCTCATAACCCGAAGGTCGTAGGTTCAAATCCTACTCCCGCAATTTTATGCCTAGTTAGCTCAGTTGGTAGAGCAGAGGACTGAAAATCCTCGTGTCTCTGGTTCGATTCCGGAACTAGGCATATTTTACGGAGCATTAGCTCAGTCGGTAGAGCACTTGACTTTTAATCAAGTTGTCCGGGGTTCGAATCCCCGATGCTTCACTATGTGGAACCCTTTCGAGGGTTCTTTTTTTGTTCTGCATATCCAAAATTGGTCCGGTGGACCAATTTTGATTATGTTTATCTTAAGGTTACGGCGAAAATCTTGCAAAAGAGCAGGAAATGTACTATGCTTTGAAAGAATAAAAAAGAACGGAGGAATCTGTTTATGGCACAAAAAAAGAAAAACAAAAGACGAAGACGCCAGTTTCAGCAGAAAGTGATTTTAAGTGTTCTGCTTGTTATCATTATCGGATTGATTGGCGTGCTTGGATATCAGATGCAGAAGAACGAGAAAAAACAGACGGATGGAAACGCAAGTGCATCCTCTTCGGTTTCGTCATCTTCTCTTGTTGGGGACAGTTCAGCGCCGATATCGGATTCCAGCCCGGAGGAGGAGATTACACCGACGCCTGAGCCGGTACAGCAGATTTCGTCAGATGGTCTGAACAGTCAGCATGCCCTGCTGGTGCGGGAAAGCGATCTGGCTGAGATGATGAATCTGGGCGGAGATGAGAGAATTTATCCGGCGTCGATGACAAAGATTATGACAGCGCTGCTTACCATTGAAAATCTTCCGGATCTGAACGAGACGATTACGGTTCCGGAGGACATCTTCGAGGAACTGACGGCACAGGATGCGTCGGTAGCGGGATTTAATCCGTACGAACAGCCGACGGTTCGTGATCTTCTCTATGGTGTGCTGCTGCCATCCGGCGCAGATGCCTGTGAGACATTGGCGAGAGCAGTCGGCGGATCGGAAGAAGGTTTTGTGGCCATGATGAATCAGAAAGCAGAAGAACTGGGACTTACCAATACGCATTTTGAGAACTGCACGGGACTGCATAACGACAACCATTATTCTACCTGCCGTGATATTGCGGTGCTGATGAGTGAGTGTCTGAAGAGTGATACATTTCGCGAGATCGTGACGAGGGAGGTTTACACAACGGAAGCTACCGCATCACACCCGGAGGGAATTACGCTGTATGATACGATGCTCCACCGGTTTACCAGCTATGAGATGAGTACGACACTGGAGAACGGGGCAGTCATTGAAGGCGGAAAGACCGGATTTACCGATGAGGCGGGTCAGTGCCTGGTCAGCTTTGCAGAATATGGAGGCGAAGAGTACATACTTGTTACGGCAGAGGCCATGACGGATTCGGGATCTGCGGTGGACAGCATCGCGGATGCGAGTACGGTGTATGGAAGATTACAGTAAATACAGGTGAAAGCGAGAGCTGGAAACGGGAGAAAATTCCCGGTTCCGGCTCTTTTTTTGCGTGAAGTAAGTCGAGAAAATAAGGTGTGGATAACATTGGGGATGTTTTGCACGGAATGCGCAGAAAAGAATTATGTTTTCCACAAAAGAAAGAAGCGCAGGGGAAAAATTGTGGATAACGGAAAGGAAAAATCCGGTTTTTGTGTATAGATCGCGCCGGATGGGAAATACTGCTTACTGTAGAAAAGCAGGAGGAGAGCGAGAAATCGAAAAACGCCTCTGAAATGCTTAAAAAGATATCAGCAGAGGTGGTAAGAACATGAAAAGAGACAAGTTGAGAATCGGCGTGATCACAGCGGCACTGGCAATGATGATTGCAGGCGGAGTGCTGACCTGGCAGCAGGATGCGAGAAACGGTAAGGCAGATCAGACGAAACAGGGAGAGACGGCACAGCTTACAGAGGACGAAAGCACCGGAACTACAGAACAGCAGACGGAGGAGACGACGGGAGATGCAGACGGAACGCGTGCCGTACAGGATCAGGCAGATGATGTGGAAAACAGTCTGGAACAGGTGCCGGAAATGGAAGCGGCGTGTGAAGAAGAGGCGGTTGGAAATCCAGAAGCAGATGCAGAGACGGCTCAGAATACACCGGAAGAATCAGATGGGAATACAGAAAGACAGGACGCGCAGGCGGTAAACGGAACAGCGGCGGATCAGAACGGAGAAACAGGATCAGGAGAAACAGCGGCGAATGAAGAAACGAGTGCAGCATCCGGAACTGTGGATTCTGCAGAAAATCAGGAAACGGCTGTTGAGACAGCAGGGGCTGCACAGGATCTGATGTTCAGCGAAGCGACAATCATGGAACTGCCGGTTACTGGAACAGTTCTGATTCCGTATAACATGGAAAATACCGTTTATTTCCCGACACTGGATCTTTACCAGTGCAATCCAGGCGTTGTTTTCTCGGCGGCAGAAGGGACTCCGGTTCTGGCGGCAGCGGACGGAGAAGTTGTGAGTGTGGAAAATGATGCAAGAACCGGCCTCACCGTCACCATGAATCTTGGAAATGGATACGAAGCCATCTACGGACAGCTCACAGACGTTTCCCTCGAGGCAGGCCAGAAAGTTCAGAAAGCAGCACGGATCGGAGCAGTTGCAGCACCGACGAAATATTATGTAAAAGAGGGAAGCAATCTTTTCTTTGAGATGAAAAAAGATGGAAAAGCCATTGATCCTATGGCATATCTCCCGGCAATTTCGGAATAAAAAAGAGGACCTGCACGAAATGGGATGCGGGAAAGTATTATAAAGTGTAGGATTCGCAATCGAATCTTTTTTACAGGTTTTGAATACAAAAAAGGCGGCGCAGACCGCGGATGGTAAAATACCGTTTTTCGATTGCTTTTTATAAAAAAGGCTGGCTGAAAACAGTCAGCTTTACATATAACAAACAGGATTGTTTTGATAGAGAAAAAGGGCGGAATAAAAGGAAAGTAACCGGTTACAGAAAATGTGAAAGTTTGTCATTTTAGGGGTTTCGTTTTTGGCTGTTATCGGTTAAAATAAACGTAGTGGACAGATCCTGAAAAAAGGAGGATTAGAAAAATATGGAGCTTTTATTTATGGACCCGGTGTTCAAAGAAGCAATCTGGGGTGGAACAAAGTTAAGAGACGTATTTGATTACGAAATTCCGAGCGATACAACCGGCGAGTGCTGGGCGATCAGCGGACATGCCAACGGAATGAGCCGTGTGGCAGGCGGAAGATTTGATGGAAAAACATTAGGTGAGCTCTGGAAAGAGGAGCCGGAAATTTTCGGAAATTACCCGGGAAGCCAGGTTCCGCTGCTGATCAAGATCATTGATGCAAAAAATGATCTGAGCATCCAGGTTCATCCAGATGATGCTTATGCAGGAGAGCATGAGAATGGATCGCTTGGAAAGACCGAGTGCTGGTACGTGCTGGACTGCGAACCGGGTACAGAAATTGTTATCGGACACAATGCAAAAGACAAGGCAGAAGTGGAGAAAATGATCCGCAATCATGAGTGGAGCGATTTCATCCGCAAAGTGCCGGTACATAAGGGAGATTTCTTCCAGATCAATCCGGGATGCGTACATGCCATCAAAGGCGGCACACTGATTCTGGAGACACAGCAGAGCAGCGATATCACCTATCGTGTATACGATTATGACAGACTGCAGAACGGCAAACCGAGACAGCTTCATGTAGAGCAGAGTATCGATGTTATCGAGGCTCCGTTTAAACCGGCAGATATTGATACCTTTACAGAGGAAATCCCGGGCGCGGTACATACCCATTTTGTAACATGCAAGTTCTACTCTGTAGATAAATACGACATCGACGGTGTATTCACCTTAGATGCGAAAAAATATTATACTAATGTAAGTGTAATCGCCGGAGAGGGTACTGTAAACGGTATTCCGGTTAAGAAAGGTACTCACTTTATTATACCGGCTAATTTTAATGGATGCAGATTTGAAGGAAAACTTTCTGTAATCTGCTCAAACCCAGAAGCATAAGAGAGGAGAAAAACACAATGAGACTTGGAGCATTAGAAGCAGGCGGAACAAAGATGGTCTGCGCAATTGGAAACGCAAATGGAGAAATTTATGAGAGAATTTCTATCCCGACCGAGACACCGGAAATTACCGTTCCGAAAATGATTGAGTATTTCAAAGAGAAGGATATTCAGGCACTGGGAATCGGTTGCTTTGGACCGATCGACCTGAACAGAAAATCCGAAACATATGGTTACATTACCACAACTCCCAAATTAGCATGGAAGAACTACAACATCGTAGGCGCTTTCGCAGATGCACTGGACATCCCGGTTGGATTTGATACCGATGTAAACGGTTCTGCACTGGGTGAGGCTACCTGGGGAATCACAAAAGGTCTGGACAACAGCATTTACATCACCATCGGAACGGGCGTTGGAATGGGGATTATTTCCAATGGCAAGCTGTTGCACGGCATGCTTCATCCGGAAGGCGGACACGTTCTGCTGACCAGACATCCGAAAGATACTTACGGCGGAAAATGCCCGTATCACAGCAACTGCCTGGAAGGCCTTGCTGCAGGTCCTGCCATTGAAGCACGCTGGGGCAAAAAAGGTATTGAGCTGGCAGACAAAAAAGAGGTATGGGAGCTTGAGGCTTACTATATCGGACAGGCACTTGTAGACTGCATTATGCTGCTCTCCCCGCAGAGAATCGTTTTGGGCGGAGGCGTTATGCATCAGGAGCATATGATGCCGCTCGTAAGAGAAGAAGTAAAGAAACAGCTGAACGGATATCTTGTAACAAAAGAACTTGAGGATCTCGACAGCTACATTGTACTTCCAAGCCTGAACGACAATCAGGGTATCATGGGTGCGCTGAAACTGGCTGTAGATGAGCTGGCAATGCAGTAAGGTGCAGGAACATCCGAAAAATTTCACTTACATCGTGGAATGCAGCGATGGAACACTTTACACCGGCTGGACCAACAATCTTGAGCACCGCGTTGAGACACACAATGTGGGAAAAGGTGCCAAATACACCAAAAGCCGGAGACCGGTAAAACTGGTGTATTTTGAAACATATTCCTCCAAAGAAGAGGCGATGCGGCGGGAGTGGGAGATTAAACAGCTTTCGCGGACAGAGAAATGGAAGCTGATCAAGGCGAAATAAGAATCAAAAACAGACTTTTCGAACAGACACAATAATGTGTGGATGCGGAAAGTCTGTTTTTTTGTGAAAATGTGTCGAACGATTCCGGAAGAAACCAGATATTTTGACTTGCAAAATAATTTCATCCTGTTATAATAAAAGAAACGGCAACAAGTAGTAATAAAAACTATGTGAGACGGTAATTGAAATAAAACAGCGTTTCTGACAGGAAAGGAGTGGGCAGAATGAAGTATATCAGAAAAAATGGAATCAAGGATCCTGGCAGTGCGATTACACATGGGACTGCGCTGATCCTAGCGGTGGTGGGAACGCTGCCGTTGCTTTTGAAGGCGGCGCGGGAGCCGGATCATCTGCATGTGGTCGCAATGACAGTGTTTATGCTGAGTATGATTTTGCTGTATCTGGCGAGCACCGTGTATCACACGTTTGATGTAAACGGGAAGGTGAACCGTCGACTGAAAAAGTTTGATCATATGATGATTTCAGTGCTGATTGCGGGAAGCTACACACCGATCTGCCTGATTGCACTGCATGGACGGACGGGAATTGCACTCTGTGCACTGGTGTGGGCGGCAGCGATTGGCGGGATTCTCGTCAAGGCATTCTGGATCAACTGTCCGAAGTGGTTTTCTTCGGTGCTGTATATCGCAATGGGCTGGCTGTGCGTTCTGGCGTTTCATCCGCTGTTTCTGGCCCTCTCGCGGCCGGCGTTTGGATGGCTGCTGGCCGGCGGAATTATTTATACAGTCGGCGGGGTGATTTACTCCTTAAAAATGCCGGTGTTTAATGCAAAACATAAAAAGTTCGGAACACATGAAATTTTCCATCTGTTTGTGATGGGTGGAAGCTTCTGCCATTTTATTGTGATGTACTATTTTGTGGCGGCGATGCCGGTATAAAATAACAGTGGCGGCTGTACCGGGAAAGAAAAATCCGGTACAGCCGCTGCTTTATGTTTACGTGTCATGGGGGTAAAATCTGTGATGCTGCAAAACCCCTGGAAAATGCTGTTATAACAACGGGAACAGCAACTTTAGTTCAGTTTAATATTTTTAAACAGCGATCCCAATGTCGTCGTTACTTCTTCCGTCTTTGGAAGTTCGATTGTTTCCTCCTGAATTTCTTCGGCTGCAACGTCGTCGAGGGCTTTCATGGAAAGACTGAGTTTGCCGTCTTTGATGGCGATGACTTTTACTTTGACTTTATCGCCGACTGCCAGGACTGCGGATGGATGTTTGATTCGTTTGGCGCAGATCTGGGAGATGTGGACGAGGCCGGAGAGGCCGTTTCCGAGGCTGATGAAGGCGCCGTATGGCTGCAGGCTCTCAACGGTTCCTTCGGTGACGAGGCCGACTTCTACGTTGGAGATTTTCTCTTTGCGCTCTTCGTCTGCTTTCTCGCGGAGAATTTCGCGGGCGGAGAGAATCAGACGGTCCTTTTCTTTGTCAAGGTCAAACACCTGAACCTGAATGTCTTTGTTTAAATATTCATTCAGATCTTCCACATAGTTCAGAGAAAGCTTGGATGCCGGGATAAAGCCGCGGATTCCTTCAACATAGGCAATCACGCCGGCATTTACAATGCCTTTTACTTTTACATCCAGTACGGTTTTCTCTTCTTTGTACTGTGCGAGTTTTTCCCATGCGAGGATATCGTTTGCCTCTGCGCGGGAGAGAAGAATGTTGCCGTGGCCGTCGTCTTTGCGGATCACGGTTGCGGTGATTTCGTCACCGACCTGAACAGCATCTTTTAAGGAGAAGCCAGGCTCGTTGCTGAAGTCCTCGGCGCGGATGACGCCCTCTGCGTAGTATTTCAGATCGAGAATCACCTCTTTTTCATCTACGGAGATGACGGTTCCGGTGAGCATGTCGCCTTCCTCAATTTTTTTGAAGGAAGCTTCCAGCTCTGCGGAGAAGTCATCCATGGTTAATTTTTCTTCTGACATAATGAAACACCCCTTTTTCGTAAGAATAACAGGAAAACGAGAGGAAAATTGTGGATTTATGAAAAAATCGGGTTCAATTTTGCACGTTTTTCTATCTGCGTTTATCTTAACATAAAAGATTTTCTTTGACCAGATGAAAAAAGGATGGTAATATGTGTGTAGTCGTTACCAAAATTACTGAGACGCGCACTTGCTGCGCGGCTGCAGGAGAAAGTGATTCAGGTGGCCGCCCGGAACTTCGCGGAGCGAATTTGCATGTGCAGGGCGGCGGTTACTGGTCACGAAGTGAGCAGTAACTGTAGTCGTTACAAAAAAAGAAGTAAAACTACCGGGACGAACTTACTGTATACCACAAACATACAGAAGGGAGGAGTACTATTATGAAATCAAATTCAAGAGTTTATGTAATTGGCCATAAAAATCCGGATACGGATTCGATTTGCTCGGCGATTGCCTATGCAGATATCAAGAACAGAACAGATAAAACAAAAACCTATGTGGCGCGGCGTGCCGGTCAGATCAATGAGGAGACCGAGTATGTACTGAAGCGCTTTGGTGTGCGCGCACCGGGGTATCTGCCGAATGCGGGAACGCAGGTAAAGGAAATTGAAATTCACGAGGTGCCGAGCGTGCCGGGCACGATTTCTGTGAAGAAAGCGTATTCCATGATGAAAAACAACAACGTGGTCACACTGCCGATTACTTCGCCGGACAATGATCTGCAGGGCGTGATCACGGTCAGTGATATCGCAGAATCCTATATGGATTCTTATGACAGCCATGTCATGTCACTGGCAAGGACGCAATACCGCAGTATCGCGGATACGTTGGATGGTTCGGTTATTGTCGGAAATGAACATGGTTATTTTATCGAGGGAAAGGTTGTTGTCGGAGCGTTCCATCCGGACACGATGGAAAACTATATTGATAAAAATGACCTGGTGATTCTTGGAAACCGTGCAGAGGATCAGCTCTGTGCAATCGAGATGGATGCCAGCTGTATTATTGTCGGACTTGGTGCAAAGGTTACCAAAACAATTCAGAAATTTGCAGAGGAAAAGTGCTGTGTTATTATCAGCAGTCCACATGATACGTATACGATTGCACGTCTGATCAACCAGAGTATCCCGGTCAAGTATTTGATGCGAAGAAGCAATTTAATTACATTTTCCACAGAGGATTTCCTGGATGATATCAAAGAGGTGATGAAAAACCAGCGACACCGTGATTTCCCGATTCTGAATAAAAAAGGAAAATATGTGGGAACGATTTCCCGCCGGAATCTGATTGGAAACGCCGGAAAGAAACTGATTCTTGTTGATCACAACGAGGAGTCGCAGGCTGTCGACAATGTAAAAGAGGCAGAAATACTGGAAATTATAGACCATCACCGTCTTGGATCGCTGGAGACGATGGCGCCGGTTATGTTCCGCAATGAGCCGGTCGGCTGTACGGGAACGATTATGTATCAGATTTATCAGGAAAAAGGACTTGACATTGCACCGAATATTGCCGGCTTGCTTTGCGCAGCAATTATTTCGGATACGCTGATGTTTCGTTCGCCGACTTGCACGATGCTTGATAAAGCGGCAGCAGAGGCGCTGGCAGACATTGCAGGCATCAGCATTCCGGAGTTTGCATCCGAAATGTTCCGCGCAGGAAGCAATCTGAAGGATAAATCTCCGGAGGAGATTTTCTACCAGGATTTCAAAAAATTTATCATGGGCGATGTTACGTTTGGTGTCGGCCAGATTACATCCCTCGATGCGGGCGAGCTGGAATCCATCAAGGAACAGCTTCTGCCGCAGATGGAAAGCGAGTGCGGAAAACACGGCATCGAGATGGTATTCTTTATGCTGACCAATATTATAGAAGAATCTACAGAGCTTCTGTATTATGGAAGCGGGGCAAAGGAAGTCATCGAAAAAGCTTTTGAAGATCTTCCGGTCAACGAGGTCAGCTGCGAGCTGAAGGGTGTTGTGTCGAGAAAGAAACAGCTGATTCCGGCATTTATGATGGCGCTGCAGAATCAGTAAAAACAGAAAAAATAAAAAAGCGTGGTTCCGGGCCTGAAAACAGATCCGGGGCACGCTTTTTTCGGTCATAAAAGGGTGAAAAAGAGGAAAGGAAAGAAATAAGAATGGGAAAACAGACATGGAAAGCGGGAAATATGCTGTATCCGCTGCCGGCGGTCATGGTGTCGGTGCGCGGAAAGAACGGGGAGGACAACATCATCACCGTTGCCTGGGCCGGCACGGTGTGTACGAATCCTCCGATGGTATCGATCTCGGTGCGGCCGGAACGCTACAGCTATCAGATGATCAAAGAGAGCGGTGCGTTCGTCATCAACCTGACGACGGAGGACCTCTGCTATGCGACCGACTACTGCGGCGTGCGCTCGGGAAGAGATGTGGATAAGTTCAAAGAGATGAAACTGACGAAAGTCGAGGCGGAGGAGATTTCCGCACCGATGATCGGGGAGTCGCCGGTTAATATCGAGTGTAAAGTGGAGCAGGTGCTCGAACTGGGCTCGCATCACATGTTTCTTGCAAAAGTTGTGGCTGTCCATGCGGATGAGGCATACATGGATGAGCGCGGCCGCTTCGATCTGAACCGCGCGAAACCGATTGTGTATTCCCACGGAGAGTACTTTGGAATCGGGAAAAAGCAGGGAACCTTTGGCTGGAGCGTGAAGAAAAAATCGAAAACACCTAATATAAAAACAAAAAACCGCAGCTAATCTTTATTTTCTAAAGAATCAGCACGCGAAATTTTATAGTACTTTCGGTAAAAATATACAAAATCGACAAAAATACTGGGTAAATATTAGAAAACGCTACAAAATCATGATTTATTAGGAATTTTTTGCGTGAAATATTGCAAAAACCGGATATTTTATGCTATAATATCAAACAATCGTTGACCTTATAAAATTAAGTGTTCCGGAGGACGGGAGAATCCACCGGAGACGCGAGAGAGTGCGGAAATGATTTTCTCCACGCTTTAAGGCTGATGAGAACCGCAGATGGATCTTTTAAAGAAATCTTTCTGCACTACATTAAGGGAGAAATTTCAAGGAGGAAACTAACATGTCATACGTAGATGAGGTTATTGAGTCCGTAGTTGCAAAAAACCCAGCTGAGCCGGAATTCCATCAGGCAGTCAAAGAGGTTCTGGAATCTCTTCGCCCTGTTATTGAAGCAAACGAGGAAAAATACAGAAAAGTCGCTCTTCTGGAGAGAATGGTAGAGCCAGAGCGTCAGATCAAATTCCGTGTGCCGTGGGTAGACGATAAAGGACAGGCTCATGTAAACACCGGATATCGTGTACAGTTTAACAGTGCAATCGGACCTTACAAAGGAGGAATCCGTCTGCATCCTTCTGTAAATATTGGTATTATCAAATTCCTGGGATTCGAGCAGGTATTCAAAAACTCACTGACCAGCCTTCCGATCGGCGGAGGTAAAGGTGGTTCTGACTTCGATCCGAAAGGAAAATCTGACAGAGAGATCATGGCATTCTGCCAGAGCTTTATGACAGAGCTTTGCAAATATATCGGCGCAGACACCGACGTACCGGCTGGTGACATCGGAACAGGCGCAAGAGAGATCGGCTTCATGTTCGGACAGTACAAGAGAATCCGCGGCGTATACGAAGGCGTTCTGACTGGTAAAGGTTTAAGCTACGGCGGATCTTTAGCAAGAACAGAGGCTACCGGATACGGACTGCTGTACCTGACCCAGGAGCTGCTGAAACTGAACGGCATCGACATCG
Source organism: Fusicatenibacter saccharivorans (assembly GCF_015557635.1). GTDB lineage: Bacteria > Bacillota > Clostridia > Lachnospirales > Lachnospiraceae > Fusicatenibacter > Fusicatenibacter saccharivorans. Next base: position 11,057 of record NZ_JADNOP010000027.1, on the reverse strand, counting down.
CAGGCAAGACCGCTTGTGTATCCGGTTCCGGAAACGTTGCAATCTATGCAATCGAGAAAGCTACTCAGCTTGGTGTGAAAGTTCTCACCTGCTCTGACTCCAACGGATGGGTTTACGATCCGGACGGAATCGATGTAGCTGCATTAAAAGAGATCAAAGAAGTAAATCGTGCCCGTCTGACCGAGTACAAGAAATATCGTCCAAACTCTGAGTACCACGAAGGACGCGGCGTATGGGTTGTAAAAGCAGACCTTGCTCTTCCTTGCGCAACTCAGAACGAGCTGCTGCTTGAGGATGCAAAAGCACTTGTTGAGAACGGATGCACCGCCGTATGCGAGGGCGCTAACATGCCTACTACTCTGGAAGCAACCAAATATCTGCAGGAGCACGGCGTAATCTTCGCACCTGGAAAAGCTGCAAATGCAGGTGGTGTTGCAACATCCGCACTCGAGATGTCCCAGAACTCCGAGCGTCTGTCCTGGACCTTCGATGAAGTTGATGCAAAACTGAAAAATATCATGATCAACATCACACACAACATGGTTGATGCTGCAAAACGTTACGGCCATGAGGGCGACTATGTTATGGGCGCTAACATCGCAGGCTTTGAGAAAGTAGCTGACGCTATGATGGCTCAGGGAATCTGCTAATCTGATTTTGAGAAATCCAAAGGGATCTCCGGTTAAGACCGGGGGTCCCTTTTTGCATAAAAGATAGAAGAAACACAGAAAAATAACGAAAATTACAGTGTACAAAAAACATTACATTTTGCAACGAGACTAGACAGAAGAAATAGACTTTCACGCGGTACCGTGTGAATAAAACGACAGAATATGCGAGTAAGTTGTATTATTATGCATGAATGCAATATACAGGTAAGATAAAAACGTAAGAAAAAAGATATTTTATGTTCAGAAATAGAGCGCATAGTAAACAAAAATAATGCAAAAATAATGAAAAGCAGAAGTTGACAAGAGCTTGCATGAGAAATATAATTATTTATGTATTGATAAAGAACTTGTATGCATTAATATGTAATGAATTTGCATACAGGGAAGAGGAAGAGAAGATGACATTAAAAGATTGCTACATGCAGATGGGAGCAGATTACGAGGAAACCGTTCAGCGGCTTCGCAGTGAATCTCTGATTCAGCGGATCATTTTAAAATTTCCGCAGGATCCGAGCTATCAGGAGCTTTGCCAGGCACTGGCGGACGGAAATATTGAGGTTGCATTCCGTGCAGCTCATACATTAAAAGGCGTGTGCCAGAATCTTGGTTTTAAAAATCTGTACGAGCCAAGCGCCGAGCTGACTGAGCGGTTAAGACCGCTGCAGGAGACCGAGACGGATGATCTGATGCAGAAGGTGACGGAAGAATATAACCGCACCGTAAAAGCGATTGAGGATTTCCAGAACGCTTAAATTGAAGGAAGAAAACAAGGAGACATTGATCTGTGAGATGAGGAACACAGACCGGTGTCTCCTTGTTTAGGGAATTCTGTACAAGATGCGGGTTGACGGGAAAAAAGAAACATGATAATCTTTTTACATAAAAGCACAGCTTATGAAGAAGATTTGTTTAAAAAGAAAAACTTATAAGTATCTATAAGAAAAAACAAGGACGCTTTGCCGGAAAAATTCCGGCTGTGCAGGGCATATTCCATACCGAAAGGCAAGGCAGCCCAAATCTACAAAAGCAGGAGAAAAGCAATGAAAAAAGAAAAAAGTTCAGCTATGGGAACCCCGTATACCTTTGAAGGACGGATTCCGCTGAAGCAGGCGATTCCGCTTGGATTGCAGCACGTAATGGCGATGTTCGTAGGAAACCTCACCCCGCTTCTGATCATCATGGGAGCGTGCGGTCTGACGGCGGATGCGGGCTACGGTGCACTTCGTACGGCTCTTTTGCAGAATGCAATGACAGTAGCCGGTATTGTAACACTGGTACAGATGTTTTCGATTGGACCGATCGGCGGTAAAGTGCCGATTGTTATGGGTACATCTTCTGGATTCCTCGGCGTATTCAAGAGTGTGACAGCCGTGCTGGGACAGGGCGCGCTGACGTACGGCGCTATCCTTGGTGCGACAATTGTCGGCGGTCTGTTTGAGGGCGTGCTTGGCGTCTGTTTAAAGCCGCTTCGTAAATTTTTCCCGTCGGTTGTTACCGGCTGCGTCGTTATGGCGATCGGTCTTTCGCTGATTCCGGTTGGAATCAATTATCTCTGCGGCGGTTCCGGAACGAACGATTACGGTTCCATACAGAACCTGTTCCTTGGCATGGTCGTTCTGATTGTAACGCTGGCACTGAAGCACTTTACAAATCCGAAGGGAATCTTAAGCACGGCTTCCATTCTGATCGGTATTTTAGTCGGCTACGCGGTAGCTATTATTATGACCATGGTTCTGCCGCATACCGGAACGGCGGTTCTTGAGGATGGAAGCACTGTTTCCTATACATATTCCTGGGTTGTCAATTTCCAGCAGGTAAAAGATGCGTCCTGGTTCGCACTCCCTGGTATTGCAGGCTTTGGAAAACTGGCTGAGGTAAAACCAGTCTTCCGTGTGGAGGCAATTCTTCCGGTAGCGATCATGTTCATCGTAACAACCGTTGAGACGGTCGGCGATATCTGCGCCTGCGTAGAGAGCGGTATGGACCGCGAGGCAACCGATTCCGAGCTTTCCGGCGGTATCATCTGCGACGGTCTCGGATCCAGCTTTGCAGCAGCACTCGGCGTTCTCCCGAATACTTCTTTTGCACAGAACGTCGGCATTATTTCGATGACAAAAGTCGTAAACCGTATGGCACTTTCCTGCGGAGCCATTTTCCTGATCCTCTGCGGACTCTGCCCGAAGATTGCAGCATTTGTATCCATTATGCCGCAGTCCGTACTCGGCGGTGCAGCCGTTATGATGTTTGCGTCAATTCTGGTTTCCGGTATCCAGCTCATCACAAAAGAGCCGATTACGAGCCGTGAGATCACGATCGTTTCTGTTGCACTGGGTCTTGGCTACGGCCTTGGTTCCACAGCAGGAGCAACTTCCGAGCTTCCTTATTATATCCAGCTGATCTTCGGCGGTTCCGGTATCGTTCCGGCAGCGGTTGCAGCGATTGTGCTGAATATTATTATTCCAAAAGAGAAGAAAAAAGCAGAATAAAGAAGAGATAATTAAAAAAGAACCTCTTAGTTTTCCTGGAAGGAGCCTTCTGGAGAAAAATTAAGAGGTTCTTTTTCTGTACAAAACGTTCGAACAAGTGTAAAATATACAAAATGACGGAAAAACGAATGAAAAATTAGTTGAGATTAAAAGAAATACCGATATCAAAAAAGTCAAGATTGACTATAAATTTAAAAATAGTGTATAAAATCGACAATATGAAGTAAAAAAATGAAATAAATTGTGAAAAATATATAAAAAGTGCTTGCCAAAACGTGTGGAAGAGAGGTATAATCATTGCATAAAAAGTGTGACGAAAATGTGAAAGTTTTAGGCAAAACGTATGATTGTAAAAGAGAGATGATTCGTCAGCCTGGACAAAAACAACAACGGAACACACCAAAAAGAACGTAAAACACAAGGAGGACACCAAATGAAAAAGAAAGTAATTTCTGCATTATTGGCAAGCACCATGATCGTAAGCCTGGTTGCATGCGGCAGCACAGGCGGCGACAGTTCTGACGCAAGCAGCAAAGGAAGCGGCACAACAGCAACAAGCACCGCAGGCGGCGACGATGCAGCAACTGCTGAATCAGGCAGCGGCTCCGGAGATTCCGCAGCTTCCGCTGACTGGATCGAATCTTCTACACTGGAAGATGACGCTGTACCTGGAGAAAATGACGACAGAGCATTCGAGAAATTCGATCATGTCGTAGAAGTACATTATGGATATCAGATCGACCCGAAGGATACCACACTTCCGGACGGCGACTCCGTAGATAACAACCAGTACACCAGATACCTTCTGGACAACTACAACATCAAAGTTGTCTGCGACTGGACAGCAGGTAATACTGCAGACTTCCAGCAGAAAGTTTCTCTGGCAATCGCATCTGCTTCCCTTCCGGATGCAGTCATCGCACCGACCCGTAACTACCTGGTACAGGCCGCAAGAGCAGATCTTCTTGCAGACCTCTGGCCGGAGTTCAACCAGTACGCATCCAAACAGGTAAAAGAGATCATCGAGACCACCGAAGGACGTGCAATCAACAACGCAACGGTTGACGGAACCTTCTGTGCACTGCCGAACGTATCTGTAGATACCGACGGTGTTTACCTGTATTTCATCCGTCAGGACTGGCTGGACAAGTTAGGACTGGAAGTTCCGAAGACAGTTGACGAACTTGGCGAAGTAGCTCAGAAATTTAAAGATGCAGGTCTCAGCCCGGATTACTCTATTGCAGGTATCGACAACGGCGGAAGAACCTACTCCAACTTCCTGAACTCTTCCAACAATGGATACGGTTTCGATGCTGTATATCAGGCATTCAACGCAACACCGGGATACTTCCTGAAAGACGATTCCGGCGAGCTGTATTGGGGAACTACAACAGATGAGATGAAAGAAGCCCTTACCACTCTGCATGACTGGTATGAAAAAGGCCTCATCAACCCGGAGGTTGGTACCACAACCAACGGTGACAATGCAAACAACGTTAAGAACGGAACCTGCGGTATCTTCATGGGACCATGGTGGAGCCTTGGATACGGCAACCCGGATTCCTTCCGTAACGACAACAACGCAAACTGGCAGGCATATCCGCTGTACACCAACGATGGTGAGTGGAATATCCATATGAAAGACGTTGGAACCACTTACACAATGGTAAACAAAAACGCATCTGATGATGTGAAGAAAGCCATTGTTATCATGAACAATGTACTCGTTCGTGATGAGTCTACCTTCGATACTTCTGTAGCAATCGGCTGGTATCCGCTGCGTAACACCATGGCAGCTACCGACGAGTGCGAGTATGAGTATGATGCACTGATGGGCATCCTCAAAGGCGAATCGTCTGCAGATGATTATCAGCAGGGCGGAAGCAAATTCAACGGTCTGTACAAGAACCTTGCAAACGATGCTGCAACCTTAAGCGAAGTTATTTCTTCTGATTATGATGGATCCAGAGACCTGGCTGTAACCGATATGGATGTTAATACCAACAACGGACAGTTCAACAGATTCTATGCACTGCTGATCGGTGACCGTCCATATGCAACACTTGAGCCGGATCACAAGATCTACTCTGAGCTGTACTACACCATCGATGGAATGGATACCTACTGGACCCAGATTTCTGACCTGGAAGACAAGAGCGTCCTTCAGTTCATCACAGGTGCTAAGAGCCTTGACGAGTGGGATCAGTTCTGCACTGACTGGCATGTACAGGGCGGTGATCAGATCCTTGAACTGGTAAAAGATTACCTGGCTGAGTAACTTATGTAAATATATGATGTGGAGGGTGGGGTACAGGAAAACCTGTACCCCATCACTTTAAAAAAATGACATCAAAGGAGGATCTTGCCGTGAAGAAGAAAAAAGGCCATCTTGGGCTGTCAAATTCCTTTCACTATACGTTAATGGTTCTGCCGGGTTATATCTGGCTGTTCATGTTTTCCATCGTCCCGATGGTCGGTATTGTAATGGCATTCCAGGATTACAATCCGAGTAAAGGATGGTTCGGCTCTCCGTGGGTAGGCATGAAATGGTTTAAATACCTGACGGTTATCCCGGATGCAAAACGGGCACTTGTCAACACACTGATCATTGCAATTGCAAAGGTTATCCTGAATATCATCATTCCGCTGGTGTTCGCACTGCTGCTGAATGAGGTAAAGAATATGAAGTTCAAAAAGACGGTTCAGACGATCGTATATCTGCCGCACTTCGTATCCTGGGTTATCCTGGCAAACATCATTACCAATATCCTTGGTGCAAACGGAATTTTCAATACCGTCCGCAGTGCATTCGGTGCAACGGATACGGTTCTTCCAATGACGATTCCTGGCATCTTCCGTCAATTACTGATCGGAACCGATGTATGGAAAGAGTTCGGTTACAACGCAGTTATTTATCTGGCAGCCCTGACCGGCATCAGCCCGAGTCTTTATGAGGCAGCTGCTATCGACGGTGCAAGCCGCTGGAAACGAGTATGGCACATCACCATCCCGGGTCTGGTTCCGACCATCGTCCTTCTGACCACACTGGCAATGGGCAACGTTCTGAATGCTGGTTTCGACCAGGTATTCAACATGTACAACCAGCTGGTTATTGAAACTGGTGATATCATTGATACATATGTATACCGTGTTGGTATTACAAACATGCAGTTCTCGCTGGCTACTGCAGCAGGTCTCTTCAAATCTGTTGTCAGCTTCGTGCTGGTTGTTACTTCTTATGTTTGTGCTTACAAGTTTGCTGATTACAAGATTTTCTAAGGAGGGCAGAAATTATGATAGAAAGCAAGAGTTTTGGCAGCAAAGCGTTTAAAGTCATAAATGCCATCATCCTGATTCTCCTGGCATTCAGCTGTTTTTATCCGTTATGGTATACGTTCTGCGTATCCATTTCTTCGAAGGCAGCCGCTGAGGGCGGTCTTGTAACTGTTTACCCGATCGGACCGAACGTAAAATCCTACAGCCTGATCATGGGTGATTCCGCATTCTGGAATTCCTTCTGGATTTCCATCAAACGAGTTGTCATCGGAACCGTATGGACCATGGTTGTCCTGATCATGATGTCCTATCCGCTGGCAAAGAGCAAAACAGAGTACAAACCGAGAAACGTCCTGATGTGGATCCTGGTATTCTGTATGTTGTTCAATGGTGGTACCATTCCGTGGTTCATCACCGTTAAAAACTATGGTATGATTGATACCATGGCAGCGCTGGTTCTGGCTGGTTCTGTTCCGGTATTCAACGTACTCCTTATGATGAACTTCTTCCGCGGTATCCCAGGAGACCTTGAGGAGGCAGCCCGTGTAGACGGTGCCGGCCCGTGGCGTATCCTGTGGCAGATCGTAGTTCCGTGTTCCAAACCGGTTATTGCAACCATCGTCCTCTTCACATCTGTTGGTTACTGGAACGAGTATTTCCAGGGCCTGGTATTAATGAACAAGGAGACGAACTATCCGTTACAGACCTACATCCGTCAGATCTCCGTTCAGATCCCGGTAGGCGTAACCCTGACCGCAGAGCAGTATCAGCAGTTAGCACAGAACTCCAACAAATCTCTGGAGGCAGCAAAGGTATTCATCGCCCTTGTTCCTATGCTGATTGTATATCCGTTCCTGCAGAAATACTTTGTAACCGGTATTACACTGGGAGCAGTAAAAGAATAATGAAATACACGAAAAGAGGCTTTCTGAAGCGAAACAGAAAGCCGCTTTTTTTGTGCTTTTCTGCGATGGAAAACGGGGGTGGTTTCCGCAGGTTTTTCTTGCGTCCGTGGGGAAAACAGCGTAAGATAAAGAGGTATTGAGACAAAAAAGCAAATTGCTTTTGGAGGGGATTTCAGTATGAAGGTACTTACTTTTGGAGAAGTGATGCTGCGTCTGAAAACACCGGAGCATCTGAAAATTTTACAGGCAGATACATTTGAGGCCAATTACGGCGGCGCGGAGGCGAATGTTGCGGTTTCCCTGGCGACACTCGGGGACGATGTTTCGTACGTGACAAAAGTGCCGGAGCACCAGGTGGGACAGGCAGCCGTCAATGAGATCCGCCGGTTCGGCGTCGATACATCCCGTGTGCTGCGGGGCGGCGGACGCGTCGGTATTTACTATTTTGAAAAGGGAACGAATATCCGCCCGACGAGCGTGGTTTATGACCGCGCTTACAGCGCAATTGCAATGGCAAAGGCAGAGGAATTTGACTGGAAAAAACTGCTTGATGGCGTAGATCTCTTTTATTTTTCCGGTATCACGCCTGCCATCAGCACAGAGATTGAAAAAGCGCTGGAGAACGCTCTGGCGCTCTGCAGAGAGAAAAAAATCCGGGTGGTATGTGATCTGAACTACCGCGGAAAAATGTGGTCCACGAAGGACGCACAGCGCGTTATGCGCCGTCTGATGGCGTATGTGGATGTCTGCATTGCAAACGATGAGGATTTTGAATCATCACTTGGCATTCCGGCGTACGACGGAGATATGTCGCGCGGCATTGAGCAGATCGAGTCTTACAAAGAGGGCATGCTGGAAATCCAGAAGCAGTTCCCGAACTGCAAAGCGGTTGCGAGTGTGCTGCGCAATCTCTACACCGTGGAGGACGGCGACTGGATGGGGATTTACCTGAAAGACGGAAAATTCTACGAGAGCCCGGTTCATAAAGTACACAGCTTTGAGGCAGTCGGAGCCGGCGATGCATTTGGCGCGGGACTGATCCATGCGATGCTTCATGATTTTGAGCCGCAGAAAGCCATCGACTTTGCGATTTCCGCAAGTGTCTTAAAGCTGATGATCCAGCACGATGCCAATGTGGCGAGCGAAACAGAGATCGAGCAGATCATGAAGCAGGGCGGAACGAATCTGCAGAGATAGGATAGAGAAAAATTTACGAGACAGCAGGAGGAATAAATCTTGAATAAACGGAATATTATCTTAATAGGAATGCCGGGAGCCGGCAAAAGCAGCGTTGGTGTTATTCTTGCAAAGGTGTTGGGATATGAGTTTATTGATACGGATCTTGTGATCCAGCATCGGGAGAAACGTCTTCTGCGCGAGATCATTGCGGATGAAGGAAATGAAGGCTTTCTTGCGATTGAGAATGAAGTCAATGCGACACTGGAAGCCAACAAAAGCGTCATCGCGCCGGGCGGCAGTGCCATTTACGGAAAAGAGGCGATGGAGCATTTTAAAGAAATTGGAACCATCGTTTACCTGAAGCTGTCGTATGAGGATCTGGCGAAACGTCTCGGAAACCTGAAGGGACGCGGCGTCGTGCTGAAAGAGGGCCAGACGCTGAAGGATCTCTACGATGAGAGAAGTAAATTATATGAGCAGTATGCCGAAATTACGGTTGACGAGAGCGGAAGGGATATCCAGGGCACGATCCTGGCGCTCCGCGAGCAGATCGGCATGTAAAACAGAATTGGTGGAATATTCAGGGAAATTTTGAAAACATACGATTATATCATAATAAGGGAAATGTTCTGAAAGTTAGAAATTACATATAACGTTTCTCTGAATATTCCTGACCGGAAACGATGGAAAAAGACGGAAATAGCACAGAATGTATTAAAATTGATTTACAAAGTATTAGATTTGAGTTAAGATAAGGGGAGACTGAAAAATAACTGCGGGGAGCAGTGCGTTTCAGCGTATCTGGAGTGTGTAAAAAACAGGAAAAAGACTTTGATTCGTTAGATATTGGATAAAACACACTCGTTAAGTATGAGAAAGAAAATTTGAGGTGAATATATGGAACAGTATGTCATCAGAGGTGGAAATCCTCTTGTGGGCGAAGTGGAAATCGGGGGAGCAAAAAACGCGGCGCTTGCAATTCTTACGGCAGCAACGATGACCGATGAGACGGTCCTGATCGAAAACCTGCCGGATGTCAGTGATATTAATGTACTTCTGGAAGCAATCGCAGAGATCGGAGCCACCGTGGACCGCATCGACCGCCATACCGTGCGGATCAATGCATCGACCATCGGGGATCTGAGCGTTGATTATGAATATATCAAAAAAATCCGTGCGTCTTATTATCTTTTAGGCGCGCTGCTTGGAAAATACAAAAGAGCGGAAGTTCCGCTTCCGGGCGGATGTAACATTGGAAGCCGTCCGATCGACCAGCATTTAAAGGGATTCCGCGCACTCGGTGCTGAGGTAAGCATCCGTCATGGCGCAATCGTGGCAAGTGCGGCAGATCTGCATGGAAGCCACATTTTCCTGGATATGGTTTCCGTTGGAGCCACCATCAACATCATGATGGCAGCTTCGATGGCAAGAGGAAATACAACGATTGAGAATGCAGCGAAAGAGCCGCACGTTGTCGATGTGGCGAACTTCCTGAACAGCATGGGAGCAAACATCAAAGGAGCAGGAACCGATGTGATCCGGATCAAGGGTGTCGATACCCTGCACGGAACCAGCTATGCGGTCGTACCGGATATGATCGAGGCAGGTACGTATATGTTTGCAGCAGCAGCTACAAAGGGCGATGTGCTGATTAAAAACGTGATTCCAAAGCATCTGGAAGCAACAACCGCAAAGCTCGAGGAGATTGGCTGCGACGTAGAAGAGTTTGACGATTCCATCCGTGTGAGCGCAAGCAAACGTCTGGGCAGAACACACGTAAAGACACAGCCGTATCCGGGTTACCCGACCGATATGCAGCCGCAGATTGCGGTTACACTGGCACTGGCAAACGGTACGAGTATTGTAACAGAGAGTATTTTTGAAAATCGTTTTAAATATGCGGATGAGCTGGCACGTATGGGCGCCTGTATTAAAGTAGAAGGCAACACGGCGATCATCGACGGCGTAGAGAAATTTACCGGAGCAGAGGTTTCCGCACCGGATCTTCGCGCTGGAGCAGCACTTGTTATTGCAGGTCTTGCAGCAGAGGGTGTTACCGTGGTGGATGATATTGTATACATTCTGCGCGGATACGAGGACTTCGACGGAAAGCTCCGTGGACTCGGCGCTGAAATTGAGCGTGTGAATAATGCAAAGGACATCCAGAAATTCCGGTTAAGAGCGTAAAAACAGTATAAAACAAATGTTGACAAAAAGGACGGTGCAATAAAAGGTACCGTTCTTTTATTTTACCTTATTGCGAAGAAATTGGCTTAAATTTTACTACTATTATTGTGAATTATTATTACCTGTGAACCTCACATGACTAAAGTCACGTGCTTCCGGCCGCTTTAGGCGGCAGACAAAATATCGGCGGATACGCCTGTTTCTTAGATCTTGCGCGGATACGCGCTTCTTCCATGCCGGATACGGCAGGTCTCCACATAACAGGTAGTCCACGGTATATCTGCCTGTGTTTATGCTGCTTTTTGCAGTTCCATTTCTGAAATTAAGTCTCTCAAATCCGCATAAACACATGA
>NZ_JADNOP010000026.1 GCF_015557635.1 Fusicatenibacter saccharivorans | reverse complement strand
ATGGCCAAAGCACATGGGCTGAACATCTACGGATATCTTAAATTTCTGCTGGAGAACCGACCGAGTAAAAATATGACTGATGAACAGCTGGCGGAACTGGCACCTTGGAGTGAAAAACTCCAATTTTGATACCTACAATTCTTTAACACCTAACTGGTATTATAAAGTGTTACGATAAAATCCGCAATGCCTTGATTTTACTACAGTTTTGGCAAGTGAGCTTTCCCTTAGACTTTCCCTTATGTTATATCCTTTTCCCTTGTGTTACGACACCTCATAAGGGCAAAAACAAGGGAAGCAAAATCCGGTAACAGCTAATAACATTATATAAATCACATAATCGGCTGGAACTGGTCAAGATGCTTCTACAACTGAAACAGATAAGAGAAAGGACTTTGCAATATGAATATCGTTCATGCAGAATATAATAAATATCACAACATCATAGACATCAATTATTACAATGGCTACATACTTCGGATTGACTGTGGCAAGGCAGAAGATGGATTGATTACTACTCCTAACTCTCAACGAATGTTGGATGCACTGGCGATTGACAATCCACTAGAATATGCCCGTTTGTATCTTGATTCAGAAATGCAAGATTGGGTGAATGCGATGAATATGGAATGGTATAGCACTTGATAAAAGAACATAAAAATGAGAAGAAATCTGTCAAAAGTATTTCTATAAAATACGATATTTCTTTAGCCCTTCCATAAATAATGAAATAGAGCCGATAACTCACAATCGAAATAACGAGTGATTCATCGGCTCTATATTTTATGGTTATGGATATCATGAGTATCGCTTTATATGCAATTGCTATTTTGTTAATTCCCAATATTTATGACCCATAAAGAAGATTGTTAATTCGTTTTGATCTACTTCTATCTCAAAATTCACGCTATTATCTCTCTGTTCCACAAAAATCATATTTGAGGAAGATATGCTATATAATGCATTGCCACAGGTAATACCCAATTCGGGCATATCTTTGTTTACAACAAGTCCTCCATTTTCTTGAAAGGTAAACACTTCCTCTGCATTTGCATTCTTCCATGTACCAATAATATTTTTTTTATTCTGAATGTGCTTTATTTTTCCAACACATACAACGATAAGTATAGCTACACTTACAATTAAAGCAATGCCTACAACACTCTTTGCCAATTTCTTTTTATTCAATTTCTATTATCTCCATTTTTAGTTTCTTTAAGATTGAATGATTCCATATTGCTTAATTCAGTATCTCCATGAATTTCTAACATTGATACGCTTCTCACAGGAAATAGAATAGGAGAGATTCATTCATAAATAATTAAATCATTCATACTTACCTGAATTTGTAATGTTTTTCCATATTTTCTCATAATTATCTACTATAGTTTTTTCTGAGGTCAAAAATGCAAACATAGATATACTTGAATAGAGAGTTTCCGCCGAATCAAAAACCACACAACTTTCATCATGAGTTAGATTTCTCTTTGAATATATTTCCGATACAGGCATAAATGAATTTTCTTCCTCTTTGGTGTATTTATACCCATCAATACATCCTAGATTTTTTAAAAATATTAAATAAGTATCTTCGGTCTTCAGATATTGCCATCCGTTAGTGTAAAATTCTTCACCTCTAACAAATGATACAGGTTCTATAATGTAAATACAGTCACCTACTGAAAGATTAGCAGAATTATCCTTATAGATTTCCTCTATTTTTACCATTGTTTTTGTTGATCGTAAACTCATTTCACGAGAATTTGTTACAGTTATACGAGCTATTAAAGAAGAATCTTTTTCCATATCATCCAATGAGTAATTACTTTCATTGTTAAAGTAAGAAGTTTTCTGCCCTCCTGTATAGAAAATTTCCATAGCTGTATTTTCTGATAAAGCAATATCAGGATCATGAACCCCTGTAGTTGTTTTTATCCCAGTCTTTCCATAGAATAAGGCTGTCACCATACAAATGATTACAACACAGATAGTTAATACAAATTTCTTCATTACATCAACTCCTTAATTTTACCAAATTCCATGCATATCTTCTCATCCGCTAATATTTCAATATCTTCTTTATTATGGCTTGTCAGTATAGTAATGGTATCATTCTTTTTTTCTTCCAATATACGTTCACGAAATAAATCAATGCTATGCTGATCCAATGCGTTAGTTGGCTCATCCAAAAGCAAAATTTTTGGATGTTCCATCAGTGCTTGACAAAGAGCTAGTTTTTGACGCATTCCTAATGAATATTTATTTACTTTTTTCTTTGATTTGGGATCAAGACCAAAGTATATCATTATTTCATATATTTCTTCATCTGATACAATTCCTTTTATATTGGAAAGCATTTTCAAATTTTCAAATCCTGAATACATACTCCAAAAAGAAATATTTTCAATAACAGCTCCTAAATCTGGTAAAACATCCATATCTTTATGTAATGCCTTGTGATTATATTTTATGTATCCTTTGTCTGTATTTATAAAACCTGCAATGGCTCTGAGTAGCATTGTTTTACCTGAACCATTTTTACCATATATTCCATATATTTTACCAGATTCAAATGTATAACTGATATCATCAAGCACTTTTTCACCTTTAATTGACTTTGAAATAGATTTTACATATAAATTCATGGATATCATTCACCTCACAATATTTGTTTTTTTTCGCAAAGAAATTTACCTATCCACACCAAAACAGCGGATGATATAACTGAAATGAGACAGCTTGACTTAAAATTCAATAAATCTATATTGCTTGTAGTCCATTCGTAATTTTCTTCGACATAATATATAATAAGCTTGTTATGCCAATTAAATAAAGGAATATGTAGCAAGGAATAATGCCAAATTTTCCATATAACATTTCCCATTGAAAAATAAAATCCACACACCATTACTGGAATAAAAAATACAATAAATGCAACGATGTATCCTATAATTGAATCTTTCCAAAATGAAAACAAATAACTAATCATTTGCAAATGAAAAATCTCTATCAATAGCATAAAAATAACTTTGAAATCTTCTAAGCCATTAGAGGTATGCTCTACAAAAAGAAAAAACAAATAATCGGAAACAACTACAATACAGTCACGTAATATCATTTTTATTAATATATCCTTATAAATTATGTGTTTTTTCCCATAACGAGGAAGTAGAATTACCATGTTATCATTTGCATCATTAAATAAGTCCATTGTAAGATAACAAATCTCAAGGATAAACAAAATCGCAAAAAATGATAAAGATATAAGGTCAAACGAATGATCTATTAGTATTCCCCCAAAATATATTTGTGAACGTACTCCTTCTGTTATTGTAACCAGACTATTATGAAACCCCAAGTACACATTAGCATAAAAATATCTAATTACAAATGTTATAAGTGATACTAGTAAGCATTTTCCAACATTAACATTCAAAATTTTTTTCTTATATAACTTCATAATTTTTTATTTTTCTCTGTATAATGCCAATACTTAATCCAAAAATAAGCAATATCAGAACAATTTCTCCTATTATATTTCCATGAACATTAGGCATAATATAACCTTGTATAGAGAATTCATTTAGCCCAAAGACAGAAACAATCAAATTAAAAACAATATAGAATATAAACAAAGCACCAGGTATCTTTGCGAAATATAGAACTTTCATTTTGTTATAATATGAAAGAGCATAAGCTAAGATAGCTAATCCCGAGCCAAAAATTCCGTAATTAAAAATGTATATTAGATTATATAAAGTTGGATGTTGCAATCTCACCATATCAAGAAAATTGTCAGCGTTATATGATACCAAACCTATAGCGTAATCAGGTTCTCCCCAAGCACTGTCATATCCATGTATTGGATATGTCAAGTGGCATAATAATAAATTTATGAGCATTGGTATTGTTATTGTCAAAAAGGTTACAATCAGAATGCCAAATAATTTTCCTGCTAAATATTTCTTTTTCCCGATTCTTTGAATAAGTAGGATTGAACTATTGCTTTTTTCTTCTCTTATTAAGGAAAGTGATGCAATAATTGTTGCATAAACAGGCAATAACAGATACATTATATATGGAATATATGCCGCTTCAGTGCCCTGTAATACGAAATTTTCATTTGCTGAACGAATAAATTGATAACTTTTTCCTATATCATTTTTTACACATAAAATATACGAAGCAATATTTAAAATCATTAGAGCAATAAAAACAACTTTATATTCTGCACGATCAATACAATGTTTGATTTCTATAAGAACCATTTTTTTCATAATCTTTACCAAAAGGGCATAAACCCACGAAGAGGTTTATGCCCATCCCTTCTGTTATCTAAAATCTACATTTCCACTTACAAATGCAGTTGATAATTGAGATTGATAATTTTCCATTCCCATACCGACCTGTGTGTTAGTAGAATTATAACCGCTCTTGGTAAAGATTAAATTACAAGATCCTGTTCCAACACCCTGCTTATACTTATTAGATATTTTACTCTTGCTGTTATTGACAGCCCAGAAATTTGCGTAAGAGGTATTGGTAATTGCTGTTACCTCATTTGTGATGTAATCATCGGATGTTGTTTTTGCATGCATAGAGGTAAAGTTATTAGTCTTATTCAGTTTAAGTGCATAAGCGGTGTAAGATGCCGCCTGAGAATATGCTGCTGAAGAAAGAAATACACATCCTGCACAAAACAAACCAATACCTACTTTTGCAATCTTCTGTTTTAAACTTTTTAACATCATAGTCAATTCCTCCCAATCTTATTTTTTTAACTGCGTTGGTACTTTTGGTTCATACAACAAACCACGGCACAATGAATTTGCATTACTTCGAGCAATAGCAGTCACTGCCTGAAGTACGAGACGGGCACTTTTCTGGGGTGCCTTGTTTACTTGCTTATTGTCCATCGTTTTCACCCCCCCCCTCCTTAATTGTCTGACAATTACAGACAACTTTATTTGTTTACCATGGTATGTGCTTAATATAACAGAGTATTTAATTTTTTCAATCCCTCTATGCACGAATGGTAGCCCAACATGCACGAACTGTTCTGCATATAGGTATAAAACCGAAAAGATGGCAGATAGGTTAAGCACCTACCTGCCATCTTTAATCTATATATTTCAGAAATAATGATTAATTATTGTCAGTCTCATATATAGATTTATAACGCTCTCGATCAACTGGAATAATCTCATTATCATTAGCATCTTTATATGTAATAAACTCATCGTATTCTGTAACTGATTTTTCCTCTGAGACAGAATTAATAGAATACATATTCGAATCGTTACACATTACATTTGAATTTGGACCAGAAATTAGTAACGAACCATCCTCTTGTGCATATGCCAAAAAGATATAAATGGAATTTTCGGAAGGCAGTGAATCATTCTCAAACAGATAAATAGCATCTTGTTTTTCTGAAATTCCGCCTTGTTTAACAATAGGAATAGGTTTATCTGTAATAAGTTCACCTTTTATATTTTCGAGAACCTGAATAGTATAATTAGTGTAAGGCGAACCGACCTCCTTAGGATTTCCTTTTTCATCTTCAGTCGTTATAACATTTCGATACTCGGTTCCATCGCAACTGACAACCTTTGCTACAAATACGTAATCACAGATACCAACAGCTTCGCGAATGTTATCAGTATCATATACAAAAGATGCGTGCATCTGGTGGATTGGCAAGTTAGATACATTTGTATTCAGTTGACTTGCATTATTTTTGGATGCACATCCTGTAAAAAACATTCCTACGATAAGAACAATAGACAAAATACCATAGATACTTGATTTTTTCATAGCGTTCTCCCTCCCCTAATAATTATTATATGCGGCATCATATGAATCTTTATCATTTTGAGATAATGCCTGCGTACTAGTATGTCCCGTAATTGCTGCATCCATAACATCTGTTGAAGTACTGTGATCCAACCCTAATGCATGTCCCAATTCATGTGTCGCTACATTCTGTTTTTTACTATTACTATAACCGCTCATATAATAGGTATTGAGTTCAATTTTACCACTAGAATATGTCATGCCTGCCCATCCATTCGAAGCATTGACATCGCTTACGTATACATCTTCTACAACAAAAGCACTGTCTTTTCTGATTACTCCAGATTTATATGCATTCCATGTGGCAGCCCCAGTGTTAATATAACTCATGTAAGTGCTGTTTCCGTCATAGTCTAGATGTTTGCCAGAATCAACAAGATCCCATGTTTGTACATAAGCTTGTGCAAATGCCGTAATAGGAAATAGCATTGCTATAGCCATTAAAGTTATAATGCTATACAATAAATGATTTTTTAAAACAGATTTTTTAAAATGCATACTCCTTCACTCCTTTTCAATCATGTAACAACGGTTATCTTCAATTATTCTTAAAGGTTATCTTTATGAAAATTGAAACGCAACACATACTAGTACACATTATATATCCTGTTAATATTCCTAAAGTACGACATCTTATCATCTCCACTCCATATTATAGATTCTCAGAATACTTAAGATGTAGTAGTATACCTTGAATATAACAAAATCTTTATACTTTTCAATACCTCTATGCATGAATGGTAGCTCACTATGCACAAACGGTAGCATATTATGTTGTGTACCTACTTTATTGATGATAAAATATGACGGAGAATGATTAAAGGAAGTGGTAGCTATGCTATATATTGACTCAATATGGGAATATATTGTTAATTTCTTAGAACTGGCATTGTTTATAATATTTATCCATAAAAAATTGCGTATTCGAGCAAATTATAAACATCAAGCAGTTTTGATGTTTCTTTTCGTATCATTTCAGTTTGCTGTGTTATGCACGCTGAATAAAATGGGAATATCATCCTACAGCACTTTGATGTCATCTTGTGTTTTGGACATTGGATATGCAGTATTGTTCTATCGTGATAGTATAATTCGCCGTATCTTTTGGGGCTTTTCGTATTCCATCATTTGCTTAGTTGCAGAACAGATTTCGTTCTTTATTCCCGTTACTCTTTATAAAGGAGCGTCTCTGGAGCTATTATTAGGTGGAACATTACGGAAGCCATATACCATGTTATATTTGGCAATGATAGCTGTTTTTGTCTTGTTATTTCATTCTATTGGAAACAAAGACATATCTCTTTCACCGTTCCAAAAAGTTGCATATATTTTCATCGCAATTTCTGGACTTGCAATCGGGCACTACATATTAAAGCTGACTTTGGAATCTGTTGATAAATTTGGTGATTCATCCTTTTCAGCTAGGCTATCATTGGTTGACTTGTTTTTTATTATTTTATTTTTAGTATTGATGCTATACATATACCAGCTAGGTTATTCAAAAGAAGAAAACATACGATTACTGGAAGAACAAAAGATTTATGAGCTGGAAAGGACTGAGTTCAATAGCTTATCTGAGACAACTGAACGATTACGAAAAATGAAACATGATATGCAGATTTATGTGGATGCAATCAACGTATTAGCAAAAGACAAGAAATGGGATGAACTTATAGCATATACAGAGCAATACCATAACACTCTTGCAACTACGCAAAGTGCCATAGCAACGGGAAATATTGCTATTGACTGCATACTTACCGCAAAACTTGATTATGCTGAAAAACACGGAATTAAGACAGAATATTCTATTATGGCTCCTGAAAATTTTCCGCTTGATTCTGTTGAGCTTTCATCCATACTTGGAAATATATGGAATAATTCCATTGAAGCAGGAGAAAGACTTATAATCTCTGATCCAACCGAGCATCCATACATTTATTTTTATATTAAACCTTACCAGAATATGATACTGATTCACATTGAAAATAATTATGATGGTGTGATAAAAGGTAGCATTGATGGAGACATTTTGAGTGTTAAACAAGGAAAAGAACATGGACTTGGGATAAGACGAGTAAAAGAGCTTGTAGAAAAGGCAGATGGCGTATTGCAGATTACATCTGATAACAAAATTTTTTCCGTACATATTATGATACCGGATAAGGAGAATAACAAACTACTATGAAAATGAAAATAACCATACTTGAAGATTCTGTGATCGAATCAGAACGGCTGAAAAATGGAATAAGAAAATACGGGCAGCAATATGATTGGGATATTGAAATTGACGAATACGAATCGGGCGAAGAATATTTTTCAAAAAATTCTGAAGGCACAACTATACAGGCTTCAGCATTTTTCCTTGACATACAAATGGGGCAAATGAATGGAATTGAGGTTGCTAAACGCCTTCGTGAATCTGGTTATCAAGGTATTATTGTATTTTTAACAGCTTTTAGAGAATATGTATTCCGAGGATATGAAGTCAGAGCTTTAAACTACTTGCTAAAACCCGTCAAGGAAAATACTCTTTTTCTGTGTTTGGATGAAATCGCGAAGGAGTTATCTAATAATACCTACATATACCGAAACAAGCAGGAAATTGTAAGTATTCCCTATGCAGATATATTGACATTTTCGAGCAGATTACATTATGTGGATATATTGACCGTAGACGGCAAATGCTATGAACAAATGTCTACCCTAAATAAGATTATTGTCCATTTGCCAAGTGAATTTATCCGAACCCATCGTTCTTATATTGTAAATATGGCACATATCTATCGTATTACATCAGGAACGATTGAATTGTCAAATCATCTAACTACACAAATCGCACGTTCTTATTCCAAAGACGTGATAAGTGCTTTTGCCAAATATACAACAAGATTTGATACAAGCGGGGATTTTGAATGATTACGAAGTGGGCTACATCTATTGCTAATAAGTTAGCAGAACTATCCGGGGAGGATGTTTCTGCGGATCAATTAGAAATATACATATATGGCTTAGAATGTTTTTTGAATACTTTTATAACCATAGTGTTATTGTTCGTATGGGGAGTTTTATCACATACACTCGGCTATACCCTAATTTGGGTAATTACCTTTTCATTGTTACGACATTATACCGGAGGTGCCCATGCTCCAACGCAGTTAACATGTATCTTAGGCAGCTTTTTTCTCGGTTGTCTTGATAAGTGGGCTATAATCTATTTAAAGCCAACTGTACTAGGATATTTGATACTTGTCCTTATGTGTATATTATTTGCACCTATAAGTAACCATAAAATATGTTTAACCACCAAACAAAAATGGATACATAAACTTATTTCTGTGATAATTGTTAGCATTGGATTTCTGCTGTTTTATAAAATTGGAAACACGAAGATGAATACCACATTGTTTTATTCCTTTTTCTGCGTAATCATTCTTATGATAGTCGAAACAATTAAAAATCTAATGAGACACTTTAAATAGCAGGATGACTTTTCATAAATATTCAAAAAAGATAAAGAATTTGATGGTCTTTATCTTTTTTGAATTTAATTAGATTATCTAGCTCCTCTGTCTGATGGCGAACGATAGTTAAAATCTCTGTCCTGTTCCCGTTTCTGAACTTCTGCCTGTTTTTCTGCCAGCTTTCGATGGATTGAGTTTTCTCCATACTTGGAGTTCCATTCCTTGTTTGCTTTGACATAGGATTCATACTCGGACTTGCCTTGTTTATAGACTTGCAGGAACGCATCTACCGTTGGATATTTGTAATCCTGCACGATATGGGATAATCCCTGCTTCATAATCTTAATCGTTTCTGCGTATTTGTTAGACTGTGCCTGCAATTCCTTTCGTTTCTTTCCTTGGAATAATCCTGTACAGTTCTTCAAATCCTCGTCAATAAGGTCTTTTTTCACTTCCTGCGTATGAATGGCTCTGTTTTGTCGTTTAAGTTTCTCCATAATCTCTTCAAGTCGCATCTCATAATCGTGTGCCAGCTCAGACATTCTTGGTCTTGGCGGAATAACGGTCTTTTCTGCGGTAGTAGTAGCAGGTGCTTTGAATGGTTGGGTCACAGCAGGAATTGTCTGATTGTCTGTCTGTGTAACGGATGGAGCTGGTTGTTTCTCTTGTTTTTCATTTCTTCGCTCCATAAGGTCGGAGATTCTGGCTTTCTGTTGTTCCTGTTTCTGTATCAGCAACTTTATGAGTTCTTTTAACAGCTCGATTGCCCGAAAGATAATCATAAACAAAAGCTCCGGATGATTGCCATACTTGTGAATGGATTCCTTAATCGGAGTTGAAATCTGTTCCTGCTTTACCTTTAAGATTTCCTTTCGCTCCATCCCCGATACCAAAGCGTGATCCACAGTACGATTCCAGTCCTGTATGACCTTATTATTGAGTGTAATCTTATCTGCCTTTGGATTGTTCTTACCGATTTTCTTAGTGGCAAGATAGACATCCCCACGCTTGAATGCAGACAGCTTTTCTTTCTCATCTTTGACAAGTCCGTTGATGACATCGGTATAAAATACCTTGACCTCATCTAAGAAATGTTCCTGCTTAAAGCGAGCGTCCTTGATGGTAAACATCTGTCTTTCGTAGACCTCACCTTTCTTGATCACCTTACACCTTTTACGGATAGTTCCATTCTCGTCTAGGATTTCTTTCTTGGTACGAACATGATTACCTTTCTCATCATAGAACATATTTCTGGTGGCAATCTTTTCTATCGGTTCGTCAAGATAATTTCGTTCTGCAAAGATAAGATGGATATGATAATTCGTCTTTCGTTTGTTATGATGGAGTGCTGCAATACAATCAACACCATACCGACTTTTGAATTTATCCGTCATATATTTTAATAGTCCGTCTGGCGGATAATCCACAAAGGATTCCGGCAGGGCAATGATAAATTCTCTTGCTTCGATACATTTTCCCTCTGTACCGCTTTTCTTAAATTCTGCCTGATTGCACTTGGCAAGTTCTGTCCAAAATTTTCGGTCTGTGGTTTCATATACCGCATAGAGATTTTCCTGTTTTTTGTCACTGGAGATATAATAGATTCTTCCACGAACATTATGGAGCTTTGACATCTGCACAAATGAATTTCTTGGCATAGCGATTTCCTCCTTTCCCAGTTTTGATTTTGGAAAAGAGGACAGATAAGATAGATGAGATGTGAGTAGTAAACTTTCCCTGTGAGCGAGTGCATAGGCACTCGTCTTGCGAACACATCCGCCTTGTGGCGGCTAAGCCTCGCAGAGCGAAATACACAGAGTACAAAACGAAGTTTTGTGCGATGGGTGTATTTCGCTCTCAAACGCCGAGGGCTTGCTTATGAAGTTCACTTTTAGCTGTAACTGTTCCCTCAGCACCTAATTTTGTGCCTTTAATGGCACACTTTTTATGTGCCGTATCCGGCACTCCCTTTTCTTAACAGAAATGCTAGAAGATTGCTATGAAAATCAGCGAAACAATAGACGAATCCGTTAGCACTTTTGCCTTAACAATAGCATTGTTCTATTATTCAGACTTTTTAGCAAAAACCGTAGAAACAGTAGAAGTCTGCTATTAAAATCGAAAAAACAATAGCACGATTCGTTAGCATTTTTGCCCTGACAATAGCATTGTGTTACTTCGCTTACTTTTAAACTGTGTCTGGCAAGGAAGTGGTAGTAAAAGTTCCTATTAAATTTCATTTTTAATAGTGCATTGTTTTATTACATTTTGATTTTAATAGAGCTTTTTACTATTAACTCTTTGAAAATGTACCCCATAGATTGGACACTCAAAATCATAGTAGCGTACACTTTTTGTCATAGGTCGGACAGCTTTTTTCATAGCTACACTTGGTATGACTTCTCACAGCACTTTTTGTAAGTTGGGTGGACTTGTCCTACCAGTCGGCTTCACTTGGGTGGATGGTTGCACCCACTTCATTTTCTGGCTTGGGTGGACTATTCATAACACCTTTTGCATCTTGGGTGGACTTGTCCTACCAACAAGCTATAACTGGGTGGACGATTGCACCCATTCACATCCATCTTGTCCTCATTTTCCAAAAGTTCTGGTTGTATCTGAGGACTTGTCCGTGATATAATCTATTTGCGTGTAGGTATATCATGGCTTTTAGTCAGATACATACCAGAGGGATGGTCTTAGGACTGTCCCTTATTCATTTTTCATTGTTCCCTTGACCGCTTTTACTGCGTGTCTGTCTCGTAAATCCTTCCCCTCATTGAGAATCAGAAACTCGTCTAATCGTTCCCTGCGGATTAAGATTTTTCTTCCCACTCTAAGGATAGGCAGCTTTTCCCATTCCACAAGATTTCTAAGAGTGTTTCTTCCGATACCTGTATAGTCGGCAGCTTCTTCAATGGAGAGAGCAAACTTTAATTCTGTCATTCGATCACCTCATTCCTGCGTAGGATTACAAGTCTTGTATATCAGAGGATGTTCCTTTTTGAAGAAAGGATTAGCCTTTTTTAAAACTTGCGTTACGCAATTCTGATTAAAGTATATATCTTTTATAACGCTATGTCAAGCCTTACGAAATTCTATCATCTTTTATAGAATTGCGTATTGCAATATATCGTGTTATGTGGTATAGTAATGACATACCGAAAAAGGAGGTTCGCAAGTATGTTAAAAGATAAAGAATTGCGAAAGACAATCGGTAGCAGAGCAAAAAGCCGTAGACAGGAGTTAGGATTGAACCAGCCTTATGTCGCTGAAAAAATGGGCGTGACAGCCTCAACCATTCAGAGATACGAAGCAGGAACGATTGATAACACCAAGAAAATGACCTTAGAAGGTCTGGCAGATGCACTTCATGTATCTGTGGAATGGCTGAAAGGTGAGACGGACGAATACGAAACAGACATTACGGATAAAAGAGAATTACAGATTCGTGATGTGATGACTTCCATTCTGAATAAGCTCCCTTATGATATGGAACAGTCCGAAAGTGATTTTTCCAAAGACCTGCTACTACTGATGTTACGGGAATACGAGCTGTTCGTGGATTCGTTCCAGTTCGCTTGTAAGAATTTCAAAGGAAATACAGATAACAAAATGCTCGCCCAGACAATGGGGTTTGAATCCAATAAGGAATACAATGAGATTATGTTCCTTAGAGAAATCACCCACACCGTCAACGCATTGAACGATATGGGCGATATTGTAAGACTGTATTCTAAGAATCCTGAGACAGCGAAAAATCGACTAGCCAATCTTTTATCAGAAAAAGATCCCGATTCGGTATAGATAGGCAGACGGAGCTATGATATACTTACACGCAAGAAGCATTTCACCAGTTCCGATTGCCGATATCGAAAGGAGAAACGATTATGGCAAAAGGTTCTGTAAGGAAGAAAGGCAAGAAATGGTACTACCGCTTTTATGTGGAGGATGCAAGTGGTAACTTGGTTCAGAAAGAATTTGCAGGTACGGAGAGCAAATCAGAGACAGAGAAAATGTTACGCAAGGCTATGGAGGATTATGACGCAAAGAAATTTCTAGCCAAAGCGGACAACCTCACACTCGGACAGATGCTAGATGTATGGGCAGAGGAAGATTTGAAAACGGGTTCACTTAGCAACGGTACAGTCGGTAACTATTTACAGGCAGTAAACAGGATTAAACAACACCCAATCGGAAACAGAAAACTAAAGACAGTCACTTCGGAGCATTTGCAGAAGTTTATGGATTTACTTGCATTTGGCGGTGAGGAAGGAAATTTTAAGTCAAAGGGTTACACCATCGACTATATCCGTTCTTTCCACGCAGTCCTGCAACAGTCCTTCCGATTTGCAGTCTTTCCAAAGCAGTACATCACATTCAATCCAATGCAGTATGTGGTAATGCGTAGGAAAGCCGAGGAAGATGTGGATTTGTTTTCTGATAATGATGAGGATGCAGAGGTTATCAACCCGATTACACCAGAGCAGTATCAAACGCTTATGGAGTATCTGGAAGAAAGAAACAAGCCTGCTGTCCTGCCGGTACAGATAGCGTACTACACAGGTCTTAGACTTGGAGAGGTATGCGGACTGTCTTGGAGTGACATTAACTTTGAGGAACAGTATCTGACAGTACGAAGAAGTGTCCGTTACAACGGAGCAAGGCACAAGACCGAGATTGGTCCGACAAAGCGAAAGAAAGTCCGTATCGTGGATTTCTGTGATACGCTCGCTGACATCTTAAAGAAAGCGAAAAAGGAACAGAGAAAGCAGGTATTCAGTTACGGAGAACTCTATCAGAGGAACTACTACAGGGAAGTTAAGGAAAAGAATCGTATCTACTATGAGCTTTATCATTTGGATGGCACAGAGGACATTCCGCTTGATTACAACGAGATTGACCTTGTATGTATCAGACCGGACGGAGCATACGAAGCCCCTGCAACGGTTGAGACAGCTTTAAGGACAGCAAGGAAACGATTGTCGGAGCTTGATGATAATTTCCACTTCCACACCCTGCGACACACTTATACCACAAACCTGCTCTCAAATGGAGCAGCACCAAAGGATGTACAGGAATTACTTGGACACTCGGATGTAAGTACCACTATGAATGTCTATGCACACGCTAACCGAGAAGGTAAGCGAAACTCAGCCCGACTACTTGATAAGGTGGTTGGAGAATAAAATCGAATAAGAAAAACTTTCCCTTGTAGATACCTCATAAGGGCAAAAACAAGGGAAAAGGATACATATAGAGTGGCAAGGCATACCGCCAAGTCGCATAAAATAAGGAAAGTTGAGATTTTAGTTATACAAACTCCAATCTATCAAAAATCGCATGTGAATTATAGTGAATTACTCCAACTCGCAAAGGGCTGGAGTAATCTTGTATCTAACCGCATTATTATTTGGCACTTACTTTGATTCTTTCGTCAACTGATATTGAAAGTGCGGTGCAGATAGTGTTCCAAAACCATGGAAAAAAGTTCCCAGATTCTTTTTTCAAATCGTTGAGAAATGATGCAAGTGAATGTATGGATGAACTAAAGGATGCAGTAAGAGTTGTATGTCTTTCAGAAACGTATGATTCTATGCTTATGTGGAGTCATTATGCAAGAAATCATACAGGATATTGTATAGAATATGAATTCAACAAGGATGATATGTATTATTCGAGTTTACATCTGGTTAGATATACTAAGGATTGCATATTCCGCAAGAACTGCGCATCCGTTCCAGAGGAACGGAGCGCCATTCCGCTTCAAACTGAGCAAAGCTCAGCAGGTTGATTAATTACTATTGGTTATTCTGCGATCCCTGCCAGGAAATTCAAGGCGATATGCCTTAGATGTCATTCGACTTAAGCAGGCATCTGCGTAGGTGGAATCCCCAAAAAGCTGATACCATCCGGATACTGGAATCTGTGAGATAATAATAGTTGCCTTGCGGCAGTCTCTGGACTCGATGATTTCAAATAAATCGCGGCATTTCTCGATGTCCAGATCCATTAAGCCGAAATCATCTATCACCATGAGATCATAAGCTGCCATTTCATTCGAATACTCAAAGTAAGTACCTTCCTGCCTGGCATGATCTGATTCCTTTAAGAGTGTGTTCGCACGTATGTATTTAACAGTACGGTTCTGATGCATTGCTGTGATACATAAGGCGCAGGCGATGTGCGTTTTCCCAGCACCGGCCCCTCCGGTCATCAGCAGGTTATTCGGCTCATCGATCCAATCACACTTGGCCAGAAGTTCTATGACGTGTGTATTCAGCTGACGTTCTGGATCATAGATTGAACTGTCAAGATCAGCTGCAGGATATTTCAGGGTCGCTTTCTTCATGAGACGTTTAAACTTTTTACTCTCACGCTGATCCCACTCCTGATTTACAATAGCAGCAAAGCGGACTTCAAATGGTTCGAGACCTGTGTTTGGTTCCAAAAGCTGCTT
The DNA here is from genome assembly GCF_015557635.1 of Fusicatenibacter saccharivorans. Classification (GTDB taxonomy): domain Bacteria; phylum Bacillota; class Clostridia; order Lachnospirales; family Lachnospiraceae; genus Fusicatenibacter; species Fusicatenibacter saccharivorans. Next base: position 10,984 of record NZ_JADNOP010000026.1, on the reverse strand, counting down.
TTCAAATGCTTCAGCCATACCGGACATGCGAAGTTTATACAGCTGATCCATGAGTATGTTCTGTTCCTTTGTGAGTTTATCGTTATAAAGATAGTCTTTTAATCTGTATGCCATAGTACGTCACCCTTACTTATAGTAGCCCTTTCCTCTGATATTTTCATGATTGGGCAGTGTTCCTGGTGAATGCTCGGGGAGTTCCTTCACATCCATCTTTTTCAGCATCTGCTTGAAGGTAAAATACTTACAGGAATTGATCTCTATACATTTACGGGCAACTTCTTCAGCAGCACCTTTCGGGATTGTTTTTACTTTATGCAGGATACCTGCACAGGCATTATAGGACTGCTCTTCATGTTTTGATGATTTAAGGAGTCTGTCAATCAGTTCTGACATCGCAGGACCAATGGCAGAAGCCCAGCGGCGGTAATAATTACCATCCTTTGAATTGACTTCTTTGTAATAAAGGTGTTCTGGCGGCATATGTTCATCTACCGTGATATACAGCGGAAACTCTCTATAAGACCGCTTATGTGTACAGATCAGCCGATTATACTGATCACAGATCCTGATCTCTGAAGCGGTTGCCTTCAGGATTGCAGGCTTGCCACAGTAAGAGTACAATACGGAGTAGTAGTGGCCGTCATACTCGATGCGGTAGTTGTTGGGAACTTTTAGGACCGCTTTATAGTCGCAAGCCGTGTAACATCCGCCTGGCAGTGGTTTCATACATGGTTTGTCATACTTTTCGAAAGCATCCTGTCTTGAGAAGTCCTTGCCTTGAAAAGATCGTTTATTGAGGACTGCTACTATTTTTTTGATTTCAGCATTTAGGTCTTCAAATGATACATATATCTTTTCTTTCAGTTTCTCAACCAGGTGTATTTCAAGATAACGTACATGATTTTCAACTGTAGGCTTGCCTTTCGGCTTTCTAGCGGGTGGTGGAAGAGCTATAGTTTCATAGAAATCTTCCAGATCTGCAAATGTAGACTGCAGGATAAGTTCATCCTTTGTGTGCCTGGTTACAGCAGTTCGCAGGTTATCGGGCACAAAGTATTTCGTAACAGCACCATAAAATGAAACAGCATGGGCACAGCCTTCTATAAAACATGGGAGCTTCTCATTTGGAAAAGCTTCTGCATAGATCAGACTGCTGACTCCAAGAGTGGTCGCAAAGATATGGACTTTTTTGATCTCGCCCGTTTCGGTATCTGTTAACAGTTCCGGCTGATCACCGACCCAGTCGATATACATCTTTTCACCCGGGATTCGGTTTACGGCCATTGATACCTTCTGGCCACCATAGTTTTCTGCTATGAATCGGTTGAAGTATTCGTAAAACTGTGACTTCTCATAACCATCAGGATTCTTTTCTTTATAATCCAGCCAACAGAACGAAATGTTCATGCGGCTCCCTGGTGCATGAATTCTGTCATAGTAATACTGGAAATCTGGAAGTGGGACATCTTTCCTCTGTAGATTTTTCTGCGGATAGAAAAGGTTCTCAACTTCCTTAGGTGCCATCGTTCGGAGTTCCTCGATTGGGATTCCGTTGGCATGGTATCGGCTCATGATCAGATTTAATGTACCTGAGCCAATCTTGTAACGGTCCATAACGGACCTGGTCTGGCATCCATTCAAACGCATCTGGATGGAGCCGATAATCGTGTTGTAGTCTTGCATAGTTATGCCTCCTTTCGCAATCATTTGATGACTACGAAAGAACTATAACACGTTGAAAACTTATTGATCAGCTGAAGCGGAAACGCGTTCAGTTACATCCGGAAAGACTGATCAGCTCTTAGCGGAATGCGTGGTCAGATGAGCCGGAATTTGCACTCCATATATTAATTTTATATCATCTATTGGAAGAAGTCATCTTTACTTTGTACTATTTATATACTACCACCAGAAATGGGATTAAAATCGATTGTCCGCCGCAGAAAGCCTGGATACACGAAAGGGCATCCCTATAAATTATTTAGAAATATTCTTGAACAGGATTTTACATGCGATGAAATCAATACAAAATGGTGTACAGATTTTACCTATCTGTATCTATCAGATGGAAGCAAGAGATATAACTGTACAATTATAGATCTGCATGACAGAAGTGTTGTCGCCAGCATAACTGATCAGAATATAACGTCAGAGCTTGCTATACGCACATTGCGCAAAGCTATAGAGTCCCAGTCTGAAATCAAAGGAGTACTTATTTTACATAGTGATCAGGGAAGCCAATATACTTCTAAAGATTTTACAGAATACTGTAAGCGGATGGCAGTCACACAAAGTGTGAGTAAAGCTGGATATCCATATGATAATGCACCAATGGAAAGGTATTTCAACACGTTAAAAAATGAATTGATCTATCAGTATGAATACCAGCCAGAAGAAGCTTTGTATACAGCAATAGAAGAATTTGCTTACACAACGTACAATCATAGAAGACCTCATTCTTACAATAACTATAAAACCCCCTTTGAAGCACGAAAAACAGCATGATGCCATTTGAAAAAGGGGCATCGTCATAATAGGATTTTTTTAGCCCTTAGTGTTACAAAAAAGCTTGACCACAACAAACTGAACGCTGCCAAGAAGGAATTGGAAAAGACCACAGGCGAAAAGCCTGTGACACAGAAGATGTTCCGGGCAATTTAATATGGAAGAAAATCAGAGAACGCTCTGCTGACTGTGGTGGTTGGCAGGACGTTTTGCTGTTGCAGCGAGGTTGACAGTTGTGCTATAATGTATCTCAATAAGATTATTTTGTGTATCTGCGAGGAAGGTGGCTACATGGTTAAAAACAATATTGAAGTTGATGTAAAAGTGAAATGTATCGAGACTGGGAAAACTCAGGTGCAGATTGCGGAAGAGATAAATACTACCAGCCAGTATGTGAACCGTGTCATCAAAAAGAAAGACGGTGTTATTAATAATACCTTCGTTCAGATGATGGAGGCACTTGGCTACGATATAGAGATTACGTATGTGAAGCGTAAAGCAGACGGTGAATAGTATTGAAACATTGAGAAAAGATATGCGGAGGCCGATAATTATGGACATTGCAACGATTATAGGGTTAATTAGCAGTCTTGTGACTATCGAAGAAGCTGGACGAGGATGGGCATCTGGATTGTTTCATTTCTGCAAGAAGAAACGTGCCAAGAAAAAAATAGTATTTGTTGAATGGGATGCAGAGGATGAGACCACTCAGAGAATAATAAATGCGTTCAAATGTGGAATGGCTGCAAAATATAAGGAACATATATTTCAGCCTGATGAGATAGATACCATCATTGAAGAATTTTTTAAAGAAAAGGCATATCTAGTTGTAGATTATAATCAAAGAAATGATATCTGTGATTTCATACACAGAACCTTTGAAAAATACAACGATTATACCCGTTCACAGATGACTGTTGGAGACAGAGTTCTTCAAGATTCAATTGAAGGGACTACAGAGAAGGTTGTAGAACTGGAGAGAAAAGTTGACAGTTTGGAGATCACTTCTCAGGAGACATTGCGAAATACAGAGAAACTCCTGAATAGCGATAAAGATAATAATATTGCTGCGTTTCATTATGCTGTGAAGGTTAGTAAAGATATAAAACTTGACAGCATAGACAACAAAATAAATGGTGAATATTCGATTGATAGAAATGAGCTAATATCCAAAATCAAAAGAGAAGGGCATAAGTTCATATCAATCCAAGGAAATGCCGGTTGCGGAAAGTCGGCACTTTGTAAAAACTTAGTATCTGCAGAAAAACTTTTACTAATAGCGAGAGCAGAGGAGTTTGTTAGAGCCACTCACTTACGTGATGTATGGAATTGTGATTTGAACATTGTTTTCAATGAATTATCGGACGAAAGAATTGTGATTTATATCGATGCACTTGAGTTCATTGCAGATCATTCTGATGAAAAATACATAGTTCTACAGGAACTTTATAATATATCAAGTGATTATCCTAATGTATTTATTTTAACTTCTTGCAGAACTACCGATAGGAATGCATTTATCAAATTACACACAAAGTATGCTGTGGAAACGTATGAAATTGATGATATTACAGAGTCTGAACTGGATGAAATTTGTAATGTCTATCCTGTAATAAGAGAATTAAGAAACCAAAAAACTTACTCAGAGCTACTTAAGAATCCATTTTACATTAATCTTGTAATCACCAATGGAATTACATCCTTGGATATATCGGACGAGAATGCATTCAGGGAATATATCTGGAAAAATGTCATTTGCTTAGGAAACAAAGCATCTAAATATAATGTTGATACTAGTGATATTTGTAATATTGTAAATAACATTGTATTTGAACGTGCCAAAAAATTCTTACTTGGGATGCGAGAAATGAATGTACAATCATCTGTATTGAGACCTTTAGTATCTGAGGGAATCGTTACAGTGTCGAATGGACTGGTCAGACTGAAATATGATGTTTTTGAGGATATCTGCTTTGAGCAGTATTTTGACAAAGCGTTTGATGAGTGCAGAGGTAATCTGGAACTATTCTATGATGAAATTTCTTCATTAGGACGTTGCGTTTATCGCAGATATCAGATTTGGATTGCAAACAAATTATTTATAAAAAACAATAGAAGTAAATTTATCTATAAATTACTGTTTTCTGATCATTCAGATGACAGATGGAGAAAGCAAACAGAAATCGGAATTGTAAAATCCAAGTATTGTAATGATTTCTTTAAAGAGTATTTATCAGAATTAAGGGAGAACTGTATTCTACAAGAGTTCCTCGACATTATAAATCTATATGCTTTCGAGGTACGATTGATTAATAATGGAAAGGAACATGATCTTGCATTAAATCCAATAGGAAAAGCTCGGGAGAGTATGATACAGCTTGTTTTCGCTGAGAAACTCTTTATAGATAATGCAGTTAAAAGTGATTCTGTGGTTAAGATGTGTTCTGATTATGCAAAGAATATAATCACCACAAGGGTTGACAGTTCGAATTCTATTTCTGATGCAGTTTGCCGTATGCAGGAATACTATTTGAGTGTTGAAAGTGATGATAAATCTCAGGGATGGTATTATTCATCGGTCAAACGCATGGGGCACTATTTGACAATCTTATTTATGCTTGCAGGTTCTTCGAAAGAGTGGCTCAAAAGCTTTTTTGAACTAGTGGGTGATAGATATCTGAATGGAAACAGAGAGGATCGTCGCTGGGCAAGCGATTTAGCTTCTTGGATATTCGAAAATGCATATTATCCGGCATTAACCAAAAATCTTGGAGAAGATTTGTGTAGGCTGGCAAGTTGTATTTATTTTAAGAATGAAGATGATGACGAGCCATTTTATTCAAGAGCATATGATAGAGAATATGCTTATGGTTTAAGCAATAATGCTTCTAAAACACACTTGGCAAGTCAAGATACATTCAAATACTTTTTGATTTGTTTGTTCAGAACAAACTTTAAGGTTGGTCTGGAATGGGCGCTTGAGTTTACGAATAGAGCCTTTGATAATCTGGCTAAGAATGAACCGGATTCTGTAATGAAAATTGCAATATACTTCCCGGAGAAAAAGGATATTAAAGAGTACTATGCGAATGGAAGAATGTGGATTTGTCGAGCACAGGAATATCAGGTTCCTACTATTATTAGTGATATTGTGTATTTTTCTAAAAATGTTTTTATTGAATATTTGGATCGTTTTCAGAACGATCAAGAACTTTTCTTTAGAATGGGAGAATGGATCAAGAATGAAATATACACTAAGGCTAATAACATTGCAATGTTGTCCGTAATTCAGGAAATTGGATTTCATTTCCAAAAAGAATTGCCCGGATATGCTTTGGAATTGGCTTCAAGCTACGAATTGCTTCATTTTGATATTCAAAGACATTTGCTTTATCATCCAAACCCAACACAGGTTCTTTTAAAAAAGCAGATTATGCAGACAGTAGGTGTTCCGGATATCGAAGATCGTTATACTTTGGATAGACTGTGTGACTGCAACCTTCAAGAGTATGTTTCAAAAATACAACTATTTGCAAGTGATGATATAAGAGAAAAGGCAATAGAGATAATGGATTATCTGTATTCTCTAATCGAAGATGGATTTTATAGTGGTGATTGGAAACTACAAGTTCAGAAGATGGATCTAAGAAATCCGTCAATAAAAGATTTGGGAGGCGGATATTATGAAATATCTCCTTCAATACCTGATACTGTAGTGCCTGAATTTGTTGTGGCAGAAAAAGAACATACCGATGCGTTAAAGACGGAAATCAATCAAGTCATCACACAAGCTAATGACGGATTAGAAAACTTAGATTATTCCAAACTGGATAAATTAATTGACAGGGTTATAGATTTCATTAAAAAAGATGATTTAATAAGAATCCAGTATGAGGATATTCTTGTTCAGCTCATAGTTCTTTCTTTAATTAACAAGAATATAACAGAGGAGAGGCGAGGCTATCTCTGTGAAGTATGGGCTTCTGGAATTAAAGAGTTATTCAATAACGGTTCTTTTGTAGCTGATATAAAATGGGTGCCAGTTCTGTTTAAACAATTAGATAAGGAGTTGCCACTTACCTCTCAGAATCTTATTAAGAGTATTTTGCTTGGAAGTCTAATTGATGATTTTAATAATGGTCAAATTCAAAAAATCGCTAACTTTACCCAACAGTATTTGACTACAAATGAGAAGTTGGCACATATCGTCTTTACGGCAATAATAAAGCTGGCAGAAGATGAAATGAATCATCAAAAATTCAACGCAGAGTATATAAAGAATAGGCATGATGAGGACGATTTTCAATTCTTTCCCAATATGCAAAAGCATTTATCTGGTGTTGATTATTATTTTGCGGAGAATGAAGAAGAATCAGGTTTTGAAAGTCAGAGAGAAGTAATTATCCAAAAGTATCTATATGAGGAAGAAGCATGTGATTTCACACACTTTACATTGGATGATTACGATATACGTATGCTATGTCATGTTGCTAATTGTGGGATTACATTACAAGATGGCTTGTTCTATGAGGTTATCAAACAAATAATATTATGTTTTATCGAAATAAAATATCAAGCAGATTGTGACAATAGTGCATTTCAGATTATTGGAACGTTTTCGAAATATGATGTTGTTCATTTCTTTCAAAGAGAAATTTGTGCAGATCAAGAATCCTTTGATAGGGTAATTTCGCTTCTTTTCGATGGTATTGATTTCGATAAGTTCAGCAGAGAGACCATCGAATTGTATCTTGATGTTTTCTGTAGTTTTGTTTCTAGATATTTTGATGCTTATCAAGACAACAAATTAAGAGAACTCATTGAGAAAAAGATAAAGATTCTTGAGACGAATATTTTGGCGATTAATAATCCATCTGTAAGAATTGGATTAACGCAGGCAGTAGCTATGATTGATCATAAATTCTATGGGGATTGGAGTAAATGCAATACATCATATTCAGAAAAGGATAAAAGATTTTTAAACCAGCAGTATGGAAAATATGGGCATCACCACTTTAGATCTTTTCTAATGACTTTGTATCAGATGCACATAAAAGAGTTACTACCGGATATTCTGATATCAGTAGAGACAGTATTTTCAAATTGTGAAAAAGAAAAATCTTGGGATTACGAAAAGACCATCTGTGAACATCAAAGCATTGTAGACAAGTTGATCTTGGACGCATATGTATTTCACAGCGATGCCATCAAAAAAGATGAAGATTTGTCAAATGCATACATGCATCTTCTGGAAATGCTCATTAGACTTAATAGCGAAAAGGCAGCAGTACTTTTGGATGAGTTTTTAATCCATTAAATCGTAGCATAATAATGCCGCATGTACATTAAGAAAGTATTGTTAGCGACTAACTGAATCAAGCGACTTGTTGAAACGTTCGGTTGTGGATATACCGGTGCGGTGAAACCGCTTGTCCGGATGACCGGAAACCGCGAGTCCGGGCATAAGGAAACCGGTATGTGTGCGGCGGAGCCGCCATCCCGAAGAAGATGCTCTTCAGGATGGGCGCCAGTTAATGGGTTACTATTATTCGCTTAACGCCGGATCCAGTCCGTATACCTCTCTCATGGAACGGTAGTTGTCAGGATCAGTCGGAATGATGTTGATCTTGTAGGCATCGTGTTTGATGCGGTCAAGAATAGCTTCTGCCAAGGGGCTGTCATCGCCGCCGAGCTGGTCATACCAGCCACTGGGATCGTAATGCGAGCAGAAAATCGTGGAGGATTTTTTTCTTCGTCTGTGAAGCAGTTCCAGGATATCATGTTGTTCTGCTTCCGTCGGCTTCAGTAGGAGCCATTCATCAATGATAAGAAGGATGGGGTTGGCGTACTTAGCCTGGACCTTCTTGTAGGAGCCGTCTGTACGTGCCAAGTCGAGCTCAAGGAGCATGTCCGGAAGACGAACGTACTTTGTCTTGTAGCGCTGTTTGCAGGCTTCCATGCCGAAAGCGCAGGCCATGTAGGTCTTGCCACTTCCTGTGGCACCAGTGATGAACAGGTTCCGATGCTCCGTGATGTATTCACAGGTTGCCAGCCTTTCGATCAGGTTGCGGTTAAGCTTCCTGCCGGAAGTATAGTTGATATCGGCAATGTAAGCCTCCGGCTGGTCAAACCCGGCACCTTTGATCAGGCGCTTCAGGCTGTTGCTTTTGCGGTTGTTGTATTCAATGTCGACCAGCAGACCAAAACGATCCTCGAAAGGAACGTCCTTCATCTTAGGGTCATCCATCTGTGTGATAAAAGCATCTGACATAGAAGTCAGTCGCATTTCGATGAGTTTATCTATGGTGCTCTGGTTAGTCATGATCCTTACCTCCTGTAGAAGTCAGCGCTGCGAGTAATGGCGTGTTTGTTCTGAGTTGATGCAGCATTGGGAGCCTGAGACTCCGTATCGATGTTATCCTGCCCGGATGCCAAGATGTTTTTAATGCTCTTGTAGCTTGGGCTAGCTGTGTAGGAAAGCGCCTTTCGGCACGCTGCTTCCAGCCGCTGGTCAGAATACTTATCTGCCAGCTTGAGAAGCCCCGTACAGCTTCGGTAGGATTGTTGCTCAACCCTTTGGGAGGTAAGAATCGCGTTAACAACCTTGCAAGTATTGGTTCCAATCCGCTCTGCCCATTTACGGAAGCGGTCACCGTTCCATTCCAGATAAGCCTGGTGATCGGCTGGCATGTGTTCCGTAACGGTGCTGTACTGCCCCTTCCGACCGTATAAACGCTGATGGGAGGCAATGCGGTTGTGATTGTAAAATATCTCGATAACTGTGTCGGTTACCCGCACATCCACCTTGCGTTTGATGAATTCGTAAGGGACGGAATATAGCATTCTGTCAACAGATATGTGATAATTGAACTGAACGGTGGCTTGTTTCCATTCCGCCAGTTCATAAGGGGTAGCCGGTAGCTTGGCCAGTAATGGCAGTTCTTCGTCGCGGAAAATCTCGTATCGGGTACCCTCTTTCTTTTGGAAGGGCGATTCACGAATTCCTTCAGTTTCCTGCGGATGGCCTGATTTAGTTCAGCCAGCGAAAAGAACTGTTCATTGCGAAGAGCTGCAGTGATCCAGGTTGAGATGACACCCACAGATCCCTCAGCATTCGGCTTATCCTTTGGGGCCCGGACGCGGGCCGGTATGATAGCCGTGTTGTAATGCTCCGCCATCTCATGATAGATGGTGTTAAGTTCCTGATTATACCAGTCGTTGTTATAGATTACTGCTGTCATGGTATTATCCGGGACCAGGATGCGGGTTACGCCGCCGAAGTACTCATACATATATGTACATGAGCAGTGATCCAGGCACGCTGTTTCTCGTTAATAAAAGCTTCAACGTAAGGATACTGGCTGTACGTCATAACGCCTACAAAGAGAAAAGCCGGGATGATCTCGCCGGTATCTGGATCCGTGATCTGAGCGGGATCTCCAGCCCAGTCGACCTCGATCTGTTCACCGGGCTTCCGGTTGATGTGCATAGTTGCCCGGCGTTTCTGCTCATCTTGCTGGATGTAATAGCAGAACTGAGAATACATAAGAGGCTCGTCACCGGACTGGCGGCATTCCTCCAGGTATTCCGTCCAGAGGAGCTTCTTGTTGACACCATTTCGGAGCAACTCCTTCTGGATGTAGTTGAAGTCAGGCATCCGTTTTGTTGATGACACCTGCTTCTGTGCGGATGGAAACAGCTTCTCCACAAGAACGGCATCGGTCTCGTTGGCTTCTAACGGCCCAAAGATGTTGAGCTCTTTGGCACGTTTAAGCACACGGTTGACCGTTTTCTTGGATACACCGCTACTGTCAGCGATGTTCTGTTGACTGAGACCCAGGCTTGCCAGGCGCAGGATCTCTCTGTACTTGGTCATATGAGCGACCTCCTTAGAATTATTTACGCCGTGATGGCGCATACCATAATTCTAAGGCGTCGTATGTGTGGTTTCCATTGCCGGGTTGAAGGTTTCCAGTCCCCGGAGTCACGGTTTCCTATTTACCGGAATAGCGGTTTCTGAAAGCCCGGACACTGGTGTCACGGAGGCCGGAATACTCACGGTTGCTAATAGTATTTATGGCAAAAAGTGCACATCATGTGGATATACACATTATCCAGAAATAACGAAGAGGGGATATCTTTTGACACATGTGATGACCGTTGGGTTAACCATTGAAGTGGTAGTGACAACGTCATAATTAAAAACCGTAGTAGTAACACAGTACGATTTCTACTACGATTCTACTACTACAGCCTGCCGTAACTTGCTCCATTTTGCCCTGTTTCGGGAAATCTGTGACAGAGTAAACGCTGCTACACCCCAAAAACAGTCAGGATAAATCGGAGCAAATCGGGGCAGAACAATGCATTTTAGGAGGGTTTACATTTTGATAAAAGTATTATTTATCTGCCACGGCAATATTTGCCGCTCGACTCTTGCTGAGAGCGTATTCACCCACAAAGTAAATTCCCTCGGCCT
>NZ_JADNOP010000025.1 GCF_015557635.1 Fusicatenibacter saccharivorans | reverse complement strand
GAGGAGCCGTATGCGGGAAAGCCGCACGTACGGATCTGTGAGGGGCTAAGATTGAGAGGTCTTAGTCTACTCGACTGTCAGCTTCACATCGGGTCAACTTGTCCCGAACTTTCACAACTAAATACCCGCCGCTTACACAGCGGCACACCGAGCAGGAAATCTGAAAAAGGTCTCCTGCTTTTTTTCTGCCCAAAATGAGGTGGTAAAACGCCACCCCATCCACCAAGCATAGAAAGGAGTGACACGAAATGCCCTGTCCACACAACGAAATCTCGATTGTTCAGCGTAGCCAACAGCAGTCTGCGGTTGCCGCCGCTGCCTACCAGAGCGGCGAAAAGCTGTTCTGTGAATACGACCAAGAAGTGAAGCACTACCCAGAAAAGCGAGGTATCGTCCACAATGAAATCCTGCTCCCGGCAAATGCCCCGCCGGAGTATGCAGACCGCAATACTTTATGGAACGCCGCCGAAGCTGTGGAGAAACAATGGAACTCCCAGCTTGCAAGGCGGTGGGTGCTTACCATTCCCAGAGAGATACCGCCCGACCAGTACGCTGTCCTTGTCCGGGAGTTCTGCCAGCAACAGTTTGTTTCCAAAGGCATGATTGCTGACTTTGCCATCCATGACCCCCACCCGCCGGGACACAATCCTCACGCCCATGTCCTGCTCACTATGAGGGCAATGGACGAACATGGGAAATGGCTTTCCAAGAGCCGCAAGGTTTATGACCTTGACGAGAACGGGGAACGGATAAAGCTGCCATCCGGCAGGTGGAAAAGCCACAAGGAGGATACGGTGGACTGGAACGACCAGAAGTATTGTGAAATCTGGCGGCATGAATGGGAGGTCATCCAGAACCGCTATCTGGAAGCCAATGATCGCCCGGAGCGTGTGGACTTGCGTTCCTATGCCAGACAGGGGCTTGATATTATCCCTACTGTCCATGAGGGTGCTGCTGTCCGGCAGATGGAAAAGCGTGGTATCCAGACGAATATCGGCAACCTGAACCGGGAAATCAGAGCCGCCAACCGCCTGATGAAGTCCATCCGGCAGCTTATCCAAAACCTCAAAGGCTGGATTACCGAGCTGGGAGAAAAACGGAAAGAACTGCTTGCACAAAAGGCGGCGGAGGAAGCGACACTTCTTCCCAATCTACTGATGAAATATATGGAGATACGAAAGGAAGAACGGAAGGACTGGACGAGGGCTGGACAAAATCGGGGGACTTCACAGGACTTAAAGGCAGTCAGCGAAGCCCTGTCCTATCTCCGGCAAAAGGGGCTTTCCACTGTGGAGGACTTGGAAGCCTTTCTGGAATCTTCCGGGAAATCAGCCGCAGATTACCGCAGTCAGATGAAGCCAAAGGAAGCCCGAAGCAAAGTGATTGACGGACTGCTTTCTGCCCGGACAGACTGCAAGGAATGTAAGCCTGTCTATGAGAAGTACCAGAAGATATTTTTTAAGAAAACAAAGGAGAAATTCAACCAGGAACACCCGGAGGTTGCCCGGTATGCGAAAGCCGCCGCCTACCTTGCCAAGCACCCGGACGATAAGGACAGCACCCAAAAGAAGCTGCAAGAGGAGCAGGAAACGCTTCTGGAAGAAATTGCAGCCCTGAAAACACCGCTGACCGAGGTACAGGAGGATTTGAAGAAGCTGCGGGACATCCGCTACTGGGTACGGAAAGCCACACCCGGCACAGAGGAAAGCAAAGAGCCGCCCAAGAAGCAGCCCATCAAGGAAGTCTTGCAGGATAAGGCAGACGAGAAAAAAGCACAAAGAACCGCCCCGGCACAGGCGAAACACAGACAACAGGATATGGAACTTTAACAGGCACTTGCCATTTTCAATCAGAGAATGTCAGGTGTTTTTTTCTTTTTTCAAGGAGGGATAGATTTGAATGTATTTGAAGCTGTGAAGCAGTCCGTCACAACCAGACAGGCTGCGGAGCATTATGGAATCCATGTAGGGCGGAACGGGATGGCTTGCTGCCCGTTCCATCATGATAAAACCCCAAGCATGAAGCTGGATCGGCGTTACCACTGCTTCGGCTGCGGTGCGGATGGGGATGTGATTGATTTTGCCGCCGCCCTGTATGGGCTGGGAAAGAAAGAAGCCGCCGTACAGCTGGCACAGGACTTCGGGCTTTCCTATGAGGACTGGAAACCGCCGGGAAAAGCAAAAAAGCCCAAGCCCCGGCAGAAATCCCCGGAGGAACAGTTTCAGGAAGCAAAAAACCGCTGCTTCCGTATTCTTGCCGATTATCTCCACCTACTCCGAGTGTGGAGAAAGGAATATGCCCCGCACTCCCCGGAGGAAGTCTTTCATCCCCGGTTTGTGGAAGCCTTACAGAAGCAAGACCATGTGGAATATCTGCTGGATGTGCTGCTGTTCGGGGAAACAGAGGAAAAAGCGGCTTTGATTACGGAATACGGAAAGGATGTGATACAGCTTGAACAGCGAATGGCAGAGCTTGCCGCCGCAGACGCAGCAAGAACTAAAAAACACCATGAACGCCATGCAGCCGCCCCAGAGCGTTGAGGAAGTAAAGGCAACTCTGGAAACCACCGAGAAAGGCGGCGTCCGCCAGAGCATACGGAACTGCCTGACCGTATTCCAGCGTGACCCGGTGCTTGCCGGGGCAATCGCCTATAACATCCTGACCGACCGAAAGGACATCATAAAGCCCATCGGTTTTCACAGAGAAAGCACAGCCCTGACCGATACAGACATGAAATATCTGCTTCTCTATCTGGAGGAAACCTACGGGCTGACCAGTGAGAAAAAGATTGAAACCGCCATCGGGATTGTGGCGAATGAGAATAAGTACCACCCCATCCGGGATTTTCTGAACAGCCTTGCATGGGACGGGACGGAGCGCATCCGCTTCTGTCTGCGGCACTTTCTGGGGGCGGATGTGGACGATTACACCTATGAAGCCCTAAAGCTGTTTCTTTTGGGGGCGATTACAAGGGCATTTAAGCCCGGAAGCAAGTTTGAAATCATGCTGTGTCTGGTAGGCGGTCAGGGGGCTGGCAAGTCCACCTTCTTCCGTCTGCTGGCAGTCCGGGACGAGTGGTTTTCCGATGATTTGCGGAAGCTGGACGATGATAACGTGTACCGCAAGCTGCAAGGTCACTGGATAATTGAAATGTCGGAAATGATGGCAACCGCCAATGCCAAGAGCATTGAGGAAATCAAGTCTTTTCTAAGCCGACAGAAAGAGGTTTATAAGATACCCTATGAAACCCACCCGGCAGACCGTCCCCGTCAGTGCGTGTTCGGCGGTACTTCCAACGCCCTTGACTTTCTCCCCCTTGACCGTTCCGGCAACCGCCGATTTATCCCGGTCATGGTGTACCCGGAGCAAGCCGAGGTTCACATTTTGGAGGACGAAGCCGCTTCCAGAGCCTATATCAGCCAGATGTGGGCGGAAGCAATGGAGATTTACCGAAGCGGCAGGTACAAGCTGTCATTCAGCCCAGCCATGCAGCGGTATCTCAAAGAACACCAGCGGGATTTTATGCCGGAGGACACCAAAGCCGGGATGATACAGGCTTACCTTGATAAGTACACCGGGGAAACGGTCTGTTCCAAGCAGCTCTACAAGGAAGCCTTAAATCACACCTTTGACGAGCCGAAGCAATGGGAAATCCGGGAAATCAACGAGATAATGAACCAGTGCATTACCGGGTGGAACTACTTTTCCAATCCAAGAATGTTTTCAGAATATGGCAGACAAAAGGGCTGGGAGCGTGAAAACCCGGCAACGGACTTATGCAACCCGTCTGAAAAAGCAATGGATGGCTTTGTGGAGGTCACAGAACAGATGGAGCTTCCATTCTGAAAATGACAGCCCGTTGCACCCCCTGTTGCCATCCCGTTGCCGAGCCGGTTGCCGGGGAAAATCCCTTATTTCTGGGTTTTTCTCCTTTATAACAACCAAAACAACAGAAAAATAAAAGAAAAGTATAAATAGTAACCATCGCCAGATTGAGATTGTTTGCAAGGTCTTTTGAAGCCCGTTGCCGGACTTCGTTGCCGATACCCTCTGTCTGGCTATTTTCATGTATGGAGGATAACTGCCTATGGCAAAAAACAAAACAGAGATTCATGTTACAACGGTGTTTGACGGGGAGCTTGACGCAACCGATGTGTTCGTCAGCCTGATTTCCCAGAAATATGGAAAGACAAATACGAAAGAATATCTTGCTAAAAAGAAAGATTTGAAGTATAATGAAGATGAGGTTCAAAAGAGCCAGATACCGTCTGGATTGTGTGGGTAAATGGCTATGATGAACGAAATGGAATACAGAACAATCGGTTCGGCACTTGCCGGGGGCTATCGTGCAGCGGTCTATTGCAGACTGTCAAAGGACGATGACCTGCAAGGCGAAAGTGCCAGTATCGCCAACCAGCGTGATATGCTGGAAAAATACTGCGAAAAGCAGGGATGGGAGGTTGTGGCAGTCTATCAGGACGATGGCTTCACAGGTCTTAATATGGAGCGTCCTGATTTACAGAGAATGTTGAGATCCATTGAGCGCAGGCAAATCAACCTTGTTATCACGAAAGACCTCAGCCGACTGGGGCGTAACTATCTGCAAACCGGGCATTTGATTGAGGACTTTTTCCCAAGAAACGGGGTGCGCTATATCGCCATGAATGACGGTATCGACACCTTACGGGATAACAACGACATTGCCCCGTTCAAGAATATCCTGAACGAGATGTACAGCAAGGATATTTCCAAGAAAGTCCATTCCTCTTATCTTCTGAAAGCGCAGAAAGGACAGTTTACCGGGTGTCTTGCCCCGTTTGGGTATCGGAAAGACCCGGAGGACAAAAACCATCTGCTCATTGACGAGGAAACCGCCCCGATTGTGCGGCTGATTTTCGGATATGCCCTAAACGGTCATGGTCCGAACTATATCCGCAGACGGCTGGAGGAAGAAAAAATCCCCTGCCCCACATGGTGGAACCGGGAACGGGGGCTTCGCAATACCCGCACCAAATGGGAAAAGAAAGACCCGGAAAACGGGCGGTATATGTGGGACTTCTCCGTTATCAAAGACCTTTTGATGAATCCCGTCTACACCGGGGCGATTGCTTCCCAGAAAAAAGACTACCGCTTCAAAATCGGCACGATTGGGGAAAAGAAACCGGAGGACTGGGTTGTGGTTGAGGGACAGCACGAACCGCTGATTGACCGCATGAGCTTTGATATTGTGCAGAACAAGCTGAAATCCCGCCAGCGTCCGGGGCAGACCAATGAAATCAGCCTGTTTGCCGGACTGATAAAATGCGGCGAGTGTGGGAAGTCGCTGACGATACGCTACACAAACGCAAAACATCCCCAGCGGATTTACTCCTGCAAGACCTACAATGCCTTTGGAAAGAACCACTGCACCCAGCACCGGATTGATTATGACACCCTTTACAGTCATGTGCTGCGGAAAATCCGGGAATGTGCCAGAGCTGCCCTGATGGACGGAGAAGCGGTTGCCGACCGCCTGACCAATACCTGTGAAGCCGAGCAGCGGGAACAGCGGGAAGCAATGGAACGCTCCCTTACAAGGGACGAGGAACGGATTGAGGTTCTGGACAAAATGGTAATGCGGCTTTATGAGGATATGATTGCAGGGCGTATCAGTGAGCAGAACTTCAACACCATGCTGGAAAAGACGCAGACCGAGCAGACGGAGCTTAAAACAAAAGTGTCCGAGGGCAGAAAGCGGCTGTCCGATGAAGTCCAGCTTGCCAATGATGCAAAACAATGGGTGGAAGCCATTCAGGAATACGCCAACATCACAGAGCTGGATGCAGCCACCCTTAACCGCTTAATCAAAGAAATCGTCGTGCATGAGCGCATTGACGAAGATAAAACAAGACACATTTCTATCGAAATTCATTTTAATCTCAAACCCATCCCGGAGGTGGAACAGGTCACTGCCTGACCTGTCCCGCCTGGATGGTTCTCTTAAAAACACCATATAGATTTTTGTACGCCGCCGCCCGCCATCGAGCAGAATTTTACACCTAATTGGGGATAAAACAGCTTATGGCCGGTGCTGGTGTAGCCGTTGTTGGTATGGTTCTTGTACCTCTGCTCTCCGGGCTGTTCTCTGTCTAAGCGTTCCTGCATGAAATCCTTGCCGCTCCCGCAGTCCTGCGGGGGCGGCGGAAAGGAGGTTGACACCGTATGGATTTCTTACTTGAAGCCCTGACGAATTGGCTGAAAGAAATGCTGGTGGGCGGTATTATGAGCAACCTTTCGGGGATGTTTGACAGTGTAAACCAACAGGTCGCGGATATATCCGTACAGGTAGGACAGACCCCACAGGGATGGAATGGCAGTATTTTCAATATGATTGAGAATCTGTCCAACTCCATCATGGTGCCGATTGCAGGTGTGATCCTGGCTATCGTGATGACCGTAGACCTGATCCAGATGATTGCAGACAAGAACAATCTGCATGATGTGGATACCTGGATGATTTTCAAGTGGGTGTTCAAATCAGCTGCCGCCATCCTCATTGTCACAAACACATGGAATATCGTGATGGGCGTCTTTGATATGGCGCAGAGCGTGGTGGCGCAGGCGGCAGGGATTATCAATTCGGATGCGTCCATTGACATTTCCTCAGTTATGACCGATCTGGAACCGAGGCTGATGGAAATGGATTTGGGACCGCTGTTCGGACTGTGGTTCCAATCCCTCTTTATTGGCATTACCATGTGGGCGTTGTATATCTGTATCTTTATCGTTATTTATGGCCGTATGATCGAGATCTACCTTGTAACTTCGGTGGCTCCCGTTCCAATGGCTGCAATGATGGGCAAAGAATGGGGCGGTATGGGACAGAATTACCTCCGATCCCTGCTGGCACTGGGCTTTCAGGCGTTTCTCATTATCGTCTGCGTGGCAATTTATGCTGTGCTGGTGCAGAACATCGCTCTGGAAGATGACATCATCATGGCAATCTGGAGCTGCGTGGGCTACACCGTACTGCTATGTTTTACGCTGTTCAAAACCGGCAGTCTCGCCAAATCAGTCTTTCAGGCGCACTAAAACGGAAGGAGGTTTCCACATTGGCTTATGTACCCGTACCCAAGGACTTAACAAAAGTCAAAACAAAGGTCATGTTCAATCTGACCAAGCGGCAGCTTATCTGCTTCACGGGCGGAGCGCTTATTGGCGTACCGCTTTTCTTTTTGCTCAGAAAACCTACCGGAAACAGTGTAGCGGCTATGTGTATGATGCTGGTTATGCTGCCCTTCTTTATGCTGGCTATGTACGAAAAGCATGGACAGCCCCTGGAAAAGATCGTGGGCAACATTCTCAAAGTAGCTGTGATCCGTTCAAAGCAGCGACCTTACCAGACCAACAACTTTTATGCCGTATTAAAGCGGCAGGAAATGCTCGATAAGGAGGTGTATGACATTGTTCACCGCAATAAAAAAATGGCTGCATCGGATGTTCGGAAAAACCGAGGAAAAAACTGTGCAGCCGGTAAAGACAAAGAAAAAACTGTCCCGCGCCGATAAGAAGCAGATCGAAGCGGCCATTGCCCGCGCTAACCGCACGGACAAAAAAGGAAAATCTGCGCAGGACAGTATCCCTTATGAACGGATGTGGCCGGACGGAATCTGCCGCATATCGGACAGCCACTACACAAAGACCATCCAGTTTCAGGACATCAACTATCAGCTCTCCCAAAACGAAGATAAGACGGCAATCTTTGAGGGTTGGTGTGATTTCCTCAATTATTTTGATAGCTCGATTCATTTCCAGCTGTCTTTTTTGAACCTTGCGGCATCGGAGGAGACCTTTGCTAACTCCATTTCCATCCCGCCCCAGAGGGACGCCTTTGACAGTATCCGCGAGGAATACACCACAATGCTGCAAAATCAGCTGGCCAGAGGTAACAACGGTCTCATCAAGACCAAATACCTGACCTTTGGTATCGACGCGGACAGCATCAAAGCCGCCAAGCCCCGTCTGGAGCGTATTGAGACCGATATACTTAATAACTTCAAGCGTCTTGGTGTAGCTGCCAGAACGCTGGACGGTAAAGAAAGGCTTTTTCAGCTTCATGCGGTATTCCACATGGATGAACAACTCCCGTTTCAGTTTGAATGGGACTGGCTGGCTCCTTCCGGTCTGTCCACAAAGGATTTTATTGCACCAAGCTCCTTTGAGTTCCGCACCGGCAAGCAGTTCCGTATGGGTAAGAAATACGGGACTGTTTCTTTTTTGCAGATTCTCGCACCGGAACTGAATGACCGTTTGCTGGCTGATTTTCTGGATATGGAAAGCTCGCTCATTGTGAGTATGCACATTCAGTCGGTGGATCAGGCGAAAGCCATCAAAACGGTAAAGCGGAAGATTACCGACCTGGACCGCAGCAAGATCGAGGAACAGAAAAAAGCAGTCCGTGCCGGATACGACATGGACATCATTCCATCTGACCTTGCTACCTACGGCAGTGAAGCGAAAAAACTCTTGCAGGATTTGCAGAGCCGCAACGAGAGAATGTTCCTTTTGACCTTTCTGGTGTTGAACACAGCGGACAATCCCCGTCAGCTTGGCAACAACATCTTTCAGGCAGGCTCTATTGCCCAGAAGTATAACTGTCAGCTGACCAGGCTGGACTTCCAGCAGGAAGAAGGGCTGATGAGCTGTCTGCCTCTGGGTCTCAATCAGATTGAGATTCAGCGAGGACTGACCACCAGTTCCACAGCTATCTTTGTGCCCTTTACTACGCAGGAACTGTTCCAGAATGGGAAAGAAGCCCTGTACTACGGCATCAATGCTCTGTCAAACAACCTCATTATGGTGGACAGAAAGCTGCTGAAAAACCCCAATGGCCTGATTCTGGGTACGCCGGGTTCCGGCAAGTCCTTCAGCGCAAAACGAGAAATTGCCAACTGCTTTTTGCTTACCAGCGATGATGTCATTATCTGTGACCCGGAAGCGGAGTACGCACCTCTTGTTGAGCGTCTGCATGGGCAGGTCATCAAGATCTCACCTACTTCAACCAACTATATCAATCCGATGGATCTGAATCTGGACTATTCGGATGATGAAAGCCCGCTGTCACTCAAGTCTGACTTTATCCTCAGCTTGTGTGAGCTGATCGTGGGCGGTAAGGAGGGCTTGCAGCCGGTGCAGAAAACCATTATTGATCGTTGTGTACGGTTGGTTTACAACGAATATCTCAATGACCCGAAGCCGGAGAATATGCCGATTTTGGAGGACCTTTATAACCTGTTGCGGGAGCAGGAAGAAAAAGAAGCTCAGTACATTG
Organism: Fusicatenibacter saccharivorans; assembly: GCF_015557635.1. GTDB lineage: Bacteria > Bacillota > Clostridia > Lachnospirales > Lachnospiraceae > Fusicatenibacter > Fusicatenibacter saccharivorans. Next base: position 19,395 of record NZ_JADNOP010000025.1, on the reverse strand, counting down.
CAACGGCATTGGAAATCTATGTAACGGGTTCTTTGAATGTGTTCAATCATCAGAGCAATGTGGACATTGATAACCGGATTGTCTGCTACGACATCAAGGAACTGGGCAAGCAGCTTAAAAAAATCGGTATGCTGGTGGTACAGGATCAGGTGTGGAACCGCGTTACCATCAACCGTGCCGCCCACAAGTCCACCCGTTACTACATCGACGAGATGCACCTGCTTTTGAAGGAGGAGCAGACCGCCGCCTATACGGTGGAAATCTGGAAGCGATTCAGAAAATGGGGCGGTATTCCGACAGGTATCACCCAGAATGTCAAAGACCTTTTGAGCAGCCGCGAGGTAGAGAACATCTTTGAAAACTCGGACTTCGTGTATATGCTCAACCAGGCAGGCGGAGACCGCCAGATTTTGGCGAAGCAACTGGGGATTTCCACGCACCAGCTTAGCTATGTGACCCACTCCGGTGAGGGCGAGGGCCTGCTGTTCTATGGCTCCACGATCCTGCCGTTTGTGGATCACTTCCCGAAGAACACCGAACTTTACCGCATTATGACTACCAAACCCCAGGAACTGAAAAAGAAGGAGGATGAATGATGATGAATCCCAACATTTTGAATAAAAATCCGCTGATGTTTTTTGACAGGGCGGTAAATGCCCAGCGCAGCCAGCTGCTTACAGTCATGGCCGATGCGGTAAGTGAGTGTCGCACGGCGGCAGACCAGGCAGCCGAACTGAATGAGACCGGTCAGGTGGGGCTGCTCCGTCTGGCAGAGGTCTGGAGCACCATCCGTGCCAAGGAAGGTATGGGTGGTCTGGTTCTGGAAGGAACCGAAGCGAAGATCCTGTCCGATGTGGTGGCACAGTTTTATGCCTACCTGTCCGGCTGTATGTTCAACGATCCTGTGGGAATGGCCATTTATGCAGAGCTGCACTACATGATGTCCTCCCTCATGCTGGGAGAATGGTTTGAATAAAGAGCCGCGCCTGCGCTTTACTGATGAGGAATGGTCTGATCCTGCACTGGAAAAGCCGATCCGTAAAGCTGAGAAAGCTGCGGCCAGAGCAGATAAGGCGCAGGCCAATATCCCAAAGAAAAAGGTCAGGCAGACGGTCATTGACCCGAATACCGGAAAAAAGACCTCGAAGCTGACCTTTGAGGACAAGAAAAAGCCACCTTCCAAAGTTTCTCAAGGAGTCAGGGAAACTCCCGTCCATCTGGTCGTGGGCAAGCTCCACAAAGAGATCCGGGAAACAGAGCAGGACAATGTGGGCGTGGAAAGCGCCCACAAGTCCGAGGAGGCGGTGGAGACAGGCGCTTATCTGGTGCGGGAGGGCTATCGCAGCCACAAGCTGAAGCCGTACCGCAAAGCAGCCCAGGCAGAGCGTCAACTGGAAAAGGCAAATGTAAATGTTCTGTACCAGAAATCTTTGCAGGAAAATCCCCAGTTTGCCAGCAACCCTCTTTCCCGCTGGCAGCAAAAGCAGGCCATCAAAAGGCAGTATGCCGCCGCCAAACACGCCGGTCAGACTGCCGGAAATACCGCCCAGGCTGCATCTAAAACCGGAAAAGCCGCAAGGACGGTAAAAGAAAAGGCACAGCAGGCAGGGGCATTCGTCATGCGCCACAAGAAGGGTTTCCTGATGGCAGGGGTTTTGTTCCTCATTACCTGTATGCTGATGAATACCATGTCCTCCTGCTCCATGATGGCGCAGAGCATCGGTTCCGTTCTCTCCGGCACCACCTATCCGTCGGATGACCCGGAAATGCTGGCAGTGGAGGCAGATTATGCAGCCAGAGAAGCCCAGTTGCAGGAGGAAATCGACAACATAGAAAGCAGCCACCCAGGGTATGACGAGTATCGCTATGACCTTGGTATGATCGGTCATGACCCTCATGAGCTGGCAGCATTTCTGTCTGCCGTTTTGCAAGGCTACACCCGGCAGAGCGCTCAGGCAGAGCTGGCGCGTGTGTTTGCAGCACAGTATCAGCTGACGCTTACTGAGGAAGTGGAGATTCGCTACCGCACGGAGACCTCCACCGACCCGGAGACCGGCGAGACCACCTCAGAAGAAGTCCCCTATGAGTATTACATTTTGAATGTGAAACTCACCAGCAAGCCCATTTCCGCTGTGGCGTCGGAGTTACTGACCCCGGAACAGATGGAAATGTATCAGGTTTACCGGCAGACCATGGGCAATAAGCCGCTGTTGTTTGGCGGTGGTTCCCCTGACATGAGCAATTCCGAGGACTTGACCGGTGTACAGTTTGTAAATGGAACCCGTCCCGGAAATCCGCAGTTGGTGGAGCTGGCCAAGCGTCAGGTCGGCAATGTGGGCGGCTATCCTTATTGGAGCTGGTATGGCTTTGACAGCCGCGTGGAGTGGTGCGCCTGCTTTGTATCCTGGTGTTATAACCAGGCTGGAAAAAGTGAGCCGCGCTTTGCAGGCTGTGAGTGGCAGGGCGTTCCGTGGTTCCAGTCTCATGGACAATGGGGTGCAAGAGGCTATAACAATCTGGCTCCCGGAGATGCAATTTTCTTTGATTGGGATTTGGATGGGACAGCAGACCATGTGGGTATCGTGATCGGTACGGATGGCAGCCGTGTTTATACGGTGGAGGGAAATTCCGGCGATGCCTGCAAGATCAAAAGTTATGACCTGAATTATCAAAGTATTAAGGGCTACGGCCTGATGAACTGGTAACAGACTTTGCGGAAAGGAGTGAACGGTTATGGCAAAAAACAAAATTGAACGTATCGACCAGGAAATTGAGAAAACCCGTGAGAAGATTGCGGAATATCAGGAAAAGCTCAAGACCCTGGAAGCACAGAAAACGGAGGCAGAGAATCTGGAAATCGTTCAGATGGTTCGTGCGTTACGCATGACTCCAGCACAGCTGAACGCTATGCTTTCCGGTGGAATGAACCACGGCAGAGATACAGCACTGTCGGAATCAAATAATCAGGAGGTTACCGCTTATGAAGAATAAAAGAATTTGCAAAACACTTTCCGCCCTTTGCCTGACAATGGTTGTGGCATTTGGCTTTACGATCCCTGCTTTCGCACAGGGGTCAGAACAGGCTCCGGCGGCACCGGCAGAGGATTCTACCAATGACAGCAATGTGATTGTGAAAGAAACAGAACCGGCACCGGCACTTACACCGGAGGGGAATGCGGCATTGGTGGATGATTTTGGAGGCAATAAGCAGCTTATTACTGTTACGACCAAAGCTGGAAATTACTTTTACATCCTGATTGATAGGGCGAATGAGGACAAGGAGACTGCTGTTCACTTTCTGAATCAGGTGGACGATGCAGACCTTGCGGCGCTGATGGAAGATGGAAAACCCAAAGAGGAGATGCCTGCGGTATGCAGCTGTTCAACAAAATGTGAAGCAGGGGCAGTCAATACGGCCTGCCCGGTCTGCGCAACTGATAAGAGTAAATGTACGGGCAAAGCACCGGAACCTCCGGCAGAAACATCGGAGCCGGAAAAAGAGAAGCCTGCCGGATTGAACCCGGCTGCGCTGGTCCTTTTGCTGGCTCTGCTTGGTGGCGGTGGCGTATTTGCCTACTTGAAGCTCGTTAAGAATAAGCCTAAGACCAAGGGCAATGACAGTCTGGACGATTATGATTATGGAGAGGAAGATTCCGAGGAATGGGAAACCGAGGATGAGGAGTCGGAAGAACCGGATGCTGACGGGGGCAGCACAGAAGATGATGAGGAGGACAGTGTGAAATGACCCGTTTCACAGACAGCCCCTATGAACGCATAATGACACGCAGGCCGGAGGGCGGGAAGGAAACTTCCCGTCCTCCTTCTTTACCCCACAGCCACCCCTGCTATGGTTGCGGGAATTATGGAAGACCCTGCGTAGGTATCTGCCATCGTGAGATGGAACGCTGGCTTAAAGAAAGGAAACGAAAAAAATGAGTGTTCTGATTACATTTATTAAACTGATTTCTGTTTTTGATTTACTGGTGATTGCCGTGTATTTTGGCGGCGACATTCTTTCTACCATGTTAAACAAACTTCGGATAACGCCAAAGCAAGATGACCCCTTTGATTTCTCCTTAGATACCGTGACAGTTTCATTGTCCATAGATTCTATCCGTCAGCTTTATTCCGGTGACGCGGCAGATTTTGTGAAAGAAAAGATCCTGCCAAATGTGGAGAAAACAATGGTTGCTTTGACGGATCAAGAACAGACAGCAGCCTGTCTGCTCTTATCTGCTCTGATCGGTTTTCTTGCAGCAGAAGCTCCTATGGATGAACAGAGCTTTCCCTTGATGATGGAACTTCTGAACTGCATGGAAGGGGAAAAAGAAGATGGTTGTCAGGATGCAGTAGATAGTTTACTTGAAGATGCCGCCTGCAATACCCGCCGTCACGAAGAATATTACAGCAATTATCAACGCTACCAGCTGATGCAGGTGGATAAAACCCGTGTCATTTTGGCTTGCCGTATCATCATCAATGACCTGCTGGGGAAACTGTACCGCTATGACTACCGGTTCGGTTATAACCTGCTACTGGATGAGGAAAACAGCATAGAGAAAAAACTGCACACGCCTGTGCGGGAAGAATGGGAGGCTGAAGATGATGAGATATAAGCTTGTAATCGCTGAAAAACCATCGGTTGCACAAAGTCTGGCCGCCGTGATCGGCGCGACTGCTCGTAAGGACGGCTATCTGGAGGGAAACGGCTGGCGTGTCAGCTGGTGCGTGGGCCATCTGGCCGGTCTTGCGGATGCAGACAGTTATGATCCCAAGTATGCCAAGTGGCGATATGATGACCTGCCTATTCTGCCGGAGCATTGGCAGATGGTAGTGGGAAAGGATAAGAAAAAGCAGTTTGATATTCTCAAAAAGCTGATGAACGCCCCGGATGTGACGGAGGTAGTAAATGCCTGTGATGCCGGACGCGAGGGCGAGCTGATCTTTCGCAGCGTCTATGAGCTGGCAGGCTGCCAAAAGCCGATGAAAAGGCTCTGGATTTCTTCGATGGAGGACTCCGCCATAAGGGAGGGCTTTGCAAACCTGCGCCCAGGTGTAGATTATGATGGACTTCGGGATGCTGCTCTCTGCCGTGCCAAGGCCGACTGGCTGGTGGGGATCAATGCCACAAGGCTTTTTTCCGTGCTGTACCACCGCACCCTCAACATCGGGCGCGTTATGTCCCCAACGCTGGCGCTCATTGTCCAGCGAGAAGCTGAGATCGACACCTTTAAGCCGGTTCCCTTTTATACCGTGGCGCTGGAGCTGCCCGGTCTTACCGTATCCGGGGAGCGCATGGCGGATAAAGCTGCTGCCGAACAGCTGAAAGAAGCCTGTCAGGGTGCAAATGTCACAATCAAAAAGGTGGAGCGCAAGGAAAAGTCCGAAAAGCCGCCTGCCCTCTATGACCTGACTACCCTGCAAAGAGATGCCAACCGTCTGCTTGGATTTACGGCCCAGCAGACCCTGGACTATCTGCAAAGCCTGTATGAAAAGAAGCTCTGCACCTATCCCCGTACTGACAGCCGCTATCTGACCGGTGATATGGCAGACAGCCTGCCGGTGTTGGTGAATCTGGTTGCCAATGCTATGCCGTTTCGCAAAGGGATCGCCATTACCTGTGATCCGCAGACAGTCATCAACGATAAGAAAGTAACCGACCACCACGCAGTAATCCCTACCAGAAATCTCAAGGATGCAGACCTTTCTGCCCTTCCTGCGGGAGAAAAAGCGGTGCTGGAGCTGGTGGCCCTGCGTCTGCTGTGTGCCGTGGCCCAGCCCCATATCTATTCGGAAACCGTTGTGATTGCAACGTGTGCCGGTGGGGAATTTACCGCCAAAGGAAAAACGGTGAAGCACCCCGGATGGAAAGCACTGGAGGACGCTTACCGTGCCAAAATGAAGGATGCAGAGCCGAAAAAAGAGGGTGCAGAGAAAGCCCTGCCGGAGCTGACTGAAGGACAGACCCTTTCGGTTTCTGCGGCAATCGTCAAAGAAGGCAAAAGCAGTCCGCCCCAGCACTTTACGGAGGACACCCTGTTGTCCGCGATGGAGACTGCCGGAAAAGAGGATATGCCGGAGGATGCCGAGCGAAAAGGTCTGGGGACACCGGCCACCCGTGCCGGTATTTTGGAAAAGCTGGTATCTGCCGGTTTTCTGGAACGAAAAAAGAGCAGGAAAACGGTGCAGCTTCTCCCTTCCCACGATGCAGTTTCCCTGATCACCGTTCTGCCGGAACAACTGCAATCGCCGCTTCTGACTGCCGAGTGGGAGTACCGACTGGGAGAGATCGAGCGCGGGCAGCTTGCCCCGGAGGAGTTTTTGGACGGGATCAGCACCATGCTGAAAGATCTGGTAGGAACTTATCAGGTCATCAAGGGAACTGAGTACCTGTTCACTCCGCCCCGTGAGGTGGTGGGCAAATGCCCTCGCTGCGGCGGTGAAGTTGCAGAACTGCAAAAAGGCTTCTTCTGTCAGAATGATTCTTGCAGATTTGCAATCTGGAAAAATAACAAATGGTGGGCTGCCAAGAAAAAACAGCCGACCAAGGCTGTGGTGTCTGCGCTGCTGAACGATGGCCGTGTCCGTGTGACGGGCCTATATTCGGAGAAAACCGGAAAGACCTACGATGCCGCTGTGGTTTTGGAGGATGATGGACAGTACGCCAACTTCAAGCTGGAATTTGACCAGCGGAAAGGAGGCAGCCGATGAAGCTCTCTTTAGTGGAACGGGAAACCATTCTCCTCTATAACCAGGCAGAACCAATGGCTGAGGTCTACACCCACGATCCCCGTCTGATGGAGAAGCTGGAACTGCTGGCAAAAAAGCACCCCGACCAGATCACCCGAAAGGACGCCCATAACTTTACCGTCCCCAAGCGGTGTGTATCACTCAGGGAACCATACAGCGCAGAACGCCGCAAAGCTGCCAGTGAGCGTGCGAAAGCTGCCGGATACCAGCCTCCTGTGAGAAAGTCCAGCAGTTAAAGGCACATGGCAGAGAATGTATTTGAAGCAGTCAAGCAGTCGGTCAGCACCAGAGATGCGGCAGCGTTTTATGGGATCGAGGTCAAACGAAATGGTATGGCCTGCTGTCCCTTTCACGATGATAAGAACCCCAGCATGAAGGTAGACCAGCGGTTCCACTGCTTTGGCTGCGGTGCAGATGGGGATGTGATCGACTTTACCGCAAAGCTCTTTGACCTCTCCCCAAAAGAAGCGGCGGAGAAACTGGCACAGGACTTTGGCCTGGTCTATGACAGTCAGGCCCCTCCCCGCAGGAGGTATGTCCGGCAGAAAACCGAGGCACAAAAGTTTCGGGAGGACCGGCAGCGGTGCTATCGTGTACTGTCCGATTACTACCATCTGCTGAAAAAATGGGGGATTGACCATTCTCCCCGGACACCGGAGGAAGAACCGCACCCCCGCTTTGTGGAAGCAATCCAGAAGAAAACCTATGTAGAGTACCTGTTGGACCTTTTTCTTTATGAAAGTGAAGAAGAACAAAGGGCATGGGTTGCAGAACACACAGCAGAAATCACACACTTGGAAAGGAGATTGAAAATCATGGCTGAGAACAAACCCACCAACCGAGAGCGGCTAAGGGAAATCACAGATGGCATCGAGCAGGGGATCAAGGAACTGTTTGAGAGTGAAAAGTATATGCGCTATCTGTCCGTCATGTCCCGCTTCCACCGCTATTCGGTAAACAACACCATGCTCATCTATATGCAGAAGCCGGACGCTACATTGGTAGCCGGATACAATAAGTGGAAAGACCAGTTTGAGCGTCATGTAAAAAAGGGCGAGCATGGCATTACCATCATTGCTCCCACACCATATAAGAAGAAAATCGAGGAGCAGAAGCTGGACCCGGATACCAAGGCTCCGATTCTGGATAAAGACGGAAAGATCGTCACAGAGGAAAAAGAAATCGAGATCCCTATGTTCCGTCCGGTCAAGGTTTTTGATGTGAGCCAGACCGACGGGAAACCTTTGCCTGAGCTTGCTTCCTCCCTTTCCGGCAATGTGCCAAATTATGAGGCATTCATGGAGGCTCTGCGCCGCAGTGCGCCGGTGCCGATCACTTTTGAAGCAATGGCCGCCGATACGGACGGCTATTTTTCTGCCGATCATCAGAAAATCGCCATTCGTCAGGGCATGAGTGAGGTGCAGACGGTTTCGGCCACAGTACATGAGATTGCCCACAGCAAGCTCCATGACCCTAAAAAATATGAAATGCTACCGTCATGGAAGGTTGTGCTGGAGAGTGAAGGTGGAACCAAGCATGATTTCAAGCTGGATTTTGCCACAGAAAGAGAAGCTGAACAGTTTGCTTCTGATATGGATTGGCGCTATGTGGACGAAAATCAGTTTGAATGGCGTCTTGCAGTTGAGGAAGATCCAACCACAGAAAAACAGGCAATCAAAAATCGCCACACGGAGGAAGTGGAGGCTGAAAGCATATCCTACGCAGTCTGCAAATATTTTGGCATCGAGACCGGAGAAAACAGCTTCGGCTATATTGCCAGTTGGAGTCAGGGCAAGGAACTGAAAGAGTTGAGAGCCAGTTTGGAGACCATCAACAAAACCTCCGGCACTTTGATCTCCGACATTGAGCGCCACTATAAGGAAATCTGCAAAGAGCGCGGAATCGACCCTCATGCAAAGGCAGAGTCGGAAACCGCCCCGATAGAGCAGCCAGCAGATGCCATTAAGGTATCTGATAGGCTGCCGACCGGCGATCTGACCTACTATGTAGCAGAGTGCATGGAATTTCCAAACCTCGGAGAATACCACGATAATCTGTCTTTGGAGGAAGCAATCCGCATTTATCAGGAGATTCCGGCAGAACGAATGAACGGGATCAAGGGCATTGGTTTTGAGCTGAAAGACGGAAGCGACTATGAAGGACCTTTTCCGATTTTGACCGGCCAGACCATTGACCTGGACACCATCCAGGCAATCGACTATTACCGTGATAATCCTCTGGTGCAAAAAGCGGTAAAGGAACTGGCTGCGGCAATGCCGGAAATGGAAGTGCTGGGGGCGGATGCCAACCAGCAGGAGGCTTTGTTTCTGATTGACGATGCCACCTATCTTCATATCCAGTCCTGTGACAGCGGCTGGGACTATACCCTTTACGATGCCGCGTCCATGAAAGAGTTGGATGGTGGTCAGCTGGATATGCCGGAGATTTCCCGCATGAAGGCAGTTCTCCAGATTTGTGATGACAACGATTTGGGCAGAGACTCGGTAAAATACGCACCGTTGTCCATGATTGAGACCTTGCAGGAAGCTGCCTACCAGCAGATGCAGGCAGAGGCCAGTCAGATGGCTGCTTCTTCTCAGCTGCCGGAAGCACAAGAGCAGGCGCTGGATGAATACCCTATGCCTGATGAGCAGGTATCCACACCGGATATGCAGGAATACGGCTACTCCTATGATGGGATGCTCCCTGTCACCAGAGAACGGGCGCTGGAACTGGATGCCGCTGGTTTGACCGTCTATGTGCTGCATGAGGACAATACGGAGAGCATGGTGTTTGACCCGAAGGAAATCATGGATCATGGCGGTCTTTTTGGCGTGGACCGTGAGGAATGGGAGAAAAGCCCTCAGTTCCACGAAAAGGTCATGGAGCGTCAGGAACATCAGCAGGAACGCGAACAGGCATTTCTATCCCAGAACAGAGATTGCTTTGCCATCTATCAGGTGAGCCGTGACGATCCGCAGAATGTGCGCTTTATGAATCTGGATTGGTTAAAGTCCCATGACATTTCCATAGACCGCAGCAATTATGACCTCATTTACACAGCTCCTCTGAGGGAGTCTGGCACTGTGCCGGAGCAGCTGGAAAAACTCTATCAGCAATTCAATCTGGAAAAGCCCGTGGACTTTCACAGTCCCTCCATGAGCGTCAGCGACATCGTTGCAATCAGACAGGACGGTAAGGTATCCTGTCATTACTGTGACAGCGTTGGTTTTACCCAGATCCCCGGATTCCTGCCGGACAATCCGATGAAAAATGCGGAAATGATGCTGGAGGATGACTACGGTATGATCGACGGTATCATCAACAATGGCCCAAAAGAGCCGACCGTGGCAGAGCTGGAACAGCAGGCCCGAAGCGGTCAGCCCATTTCCCTGATGGACTTGGCTGATGCCGTTCATCGGAAGGAACGGGAAAAGAAAAAGTCCGTCATGGAGCAGCTGAAAGGCCAGCCCAAGACAGAACACAAAAAGACAGCACCCAAAAAGAGTGCGGAAAGGGAGATTTGATATGGGAAACTTTACCTTTGAGGAAATGAACCTGATGTGCATTTACAATACCGGCAGCCGCACCGGGCTGATTGACAGTCTGCGTGAGATGCGCGGCGAGCTTTCGCCGGAGGAAACGGAACTGAGGGAATTGACCGACAGCGCCCTTACGAAGCTCTGTGCGATGACTGATGAGAAGTTTGCCGAACTGGAGCTGTACCCGGATTTTGACCAGTAAACAACATAACCGCAGGGATGGGGTGGCGATCTGCCACCCCGCCTTTTTACCCCAAAACTGAAAGGAGGACAGAACACTATGCCAACCAAAGCTGAACTATATGCACAGATGGCGGACAAGGTGGCAACGCAGCTCACGGGGAGCTGGCAGGAATGGGCAGGGTTTCTCACCACTGCTTCCCGCCTTTACAAGTACCCGTTCCATGAGCAGCTGATGATCTATGCCCAGCGACCGGACGCTACCGCCTGTGCAGAGTACGATTTATGGAATGAAAAGATGGGCCGTTATGTAAGGCGTGGTTCCAAGGGAATCGCTCTGGTGGATGATTCCGGGGACAGACCTCGCCTGCGTTATGTCTTTGACATTTCCGACACCGGAACCCGTGAACATTCCCGCACTCCCTGGCTGTGGCAGTTGGAGGAGCGCCATCTGGATTCCGTGCAGGCCATGCTGGAGCGCACCTATGATGTTTCCGGTGATGATCTTGCCGGACAGCTCACGGAGGTAGCCGGAAAACTGGCCGAGGAATACTGGACGGAGCATCAGCAGGACTTCTTCTATATCGTTGACGGTTCCTTTTTGGAGGAATATGATGAGTATAACATCGGAGTGCAGTTCAAGGCAGCCGCCACCGTCAGCATCACTTACGCTTTGATGTCCCGCTGTGGACTGGAGCCGGAACGCTACTTCGACCACGAAGATTTCATGGCGATCTTTGATTTCAACACCCCGTCCACCATCGGGGCGCTGGGAACAGCGGTCAGCCAGATCAACCAGCAGGTGCTGCGGCAGATCGGCGTTACCGTCCGAAATGCAGAGCGCGAAGCCAACCAAGAAAGGAGCAAGCAAGATGAACAATCCCATGACCTACATCCAGAACGGAGACTATCAGATTCCCGACCTGAAGCTGAGCCAGCAGCCGGAGAAACCCCTGGGCAAGTACGGCAGGATGAGGAAAACCTACCTGAAGGAACATCGTCCCATCCTCTACAACCAGATGTTGCTGAGCGAGAAGCTGTACCCGCACCTTCTGGAGATCGACGAGACCGCCCAGAGCAGACTGGAGCAGATGATGCCCCAGCTGGCGAAGGAAGCGGGAGCCATCGAGGAACTGAAAGCCAGCGATCCCATGAAGTGGGTGGGGCTGATGAACACCTGCAAAGCTCAGGCCGAGGAAATCCTGATGGCGGAGCTTATCAACAGCTGACTCTAAACCTGTTCCTCTCCGAAGCGGAACAGATCCAATCCATAGATGAAGCAGAGAATGTAGCGCATACATCCTCTGCTTTTTCTTTTGCCCAAAATGACATCGACCATGTGCTGCGTTTGGGCGGCAATACAGACCGTCAAAGGGAGCGTGTGGTTGCAGCCTTTGAAAAGCAGAAAACCACCGCTGAGATTGCCGAGATACTGAAAACGCTGTACCACGGCGGCAATGGCCTTGGCAGTGTGAGCGCATGGTATGCCGAGGATGGTATCCATCTTTCCCACGGGAAGTCTGTCCGTTATGACAGGTCTGCCCAGGTCATTTCCTGGGAGCGCGCCGCAGAGCGTATCGGGGAGCTTTTGGAAAGTGGTCAGTTTGCCTCCAATGTGGAGCTTGCAGAAGCGGCAGGCTATGAACGATCCCTCCTCTCGGAAAAGCTCTGGCATCTGTATCACGATCTCAGTGAGGACGCCAGAAAAGCCGGATATTTGTCCTGCCTGTCAGAGATCAAAGGCAATGGATTCCCAGAGGAGACCCGCCGTCTGACGGAGCAGCTGAGTGAACCGGCTTTCCGCCAGACCCTCAAGGAAGAATACGCTGCCTTCTGGACTGCCTATCAGCAGGACCGTGACCTGTTGCGTTTTCACTATCATAGACCGAGGGAGATCTGGGAGAACCTGAAGGACCTTGACCTGCCACGCAGGACCTTTTCTTCAGAGCTTTCCCAAGTGCCAACCGTCCAGCACTTTATTACCGAGGATGAGATCGACGCCGCCATGACCGGCGGAAGCAGTTTCGCCGGAGGAAAAGGCCGTATCTATGCGTTCTTCATGGAAAACCATACGGATAAGGAAAAAGTGAGATTCCTTAAAGACGAGTATGGCATTGGCGGACGCTCTCATGCCCTGTCCGGCGCAACACACAGCGGCGAAGATCACGATGGGAAAGGACTGCACTATAAAAAGCAGGACTGCCCGGATGTTCACTTGAACTGGGAAAAGGTTTCCAAGCGCATTACCTCACTTGTCCAGAAAGGTCGCTATCTTACCGAACAGGAACAGGCACAGTATGACAAGATCCAGTCTGAACAGGAACTGGCCGAAGAAGATGCTATTCAAGCCCAGCAGCCGGAGATGGAGAAAGGAACACCAAAGCCTACCCTTGGGGAGCAGTTTGAGCAGTATAAGACTGTGGTGACTGCCGCCATTTCCGAGGATGCCGCATACCGCAATGCCTGCGGGCATTCTGACCGTGAAAATGCTGTCATCGAGGGCAATGCCGCTGTGCGCCGTGCGGTCCTTGGTTCTAAGGATATGGAGCTGATTCGCCTCTATTCGGATGTGCCGGAGTTCCGACAGCGACTGCACCGGGAAGTGATCGACGAAACCTATCCAAAGCTCCATGAACTTCTGCGCCCTCTTTCTCAGGAAGATATTGATACTGCCATTTGTGCATGGAACGGCAATATCGAGAGTAAACACGCCGTTGTCCGCTACATGAAGGATCATGCAAGGGAAAAAGATACCGCTGCATGGCTGGCTCAGGAATACGGTGGCAGCAACAGCCCGTTCGTTGTCCGTGCCGGAAGCCCGGAGAAAACACAGCTGCCCTGGCCGAAGGTACAGCGCAGGCTTGCCCAGCTGATTCAGGAGGACCGGTTCTATACCGAAGAAGAACAGGATCGTTTTGACAATATCGACCCTATCGCCATCCGGGAAGCCCTGGAGGAAAGAGGGATCGTCAACGGACAGGTGGCAGATCCGGAAAAACTGGACAATGACCCGTTTATCCAACAGGTGATGTCGGATGCCGAGCAGATCGCAGCTGCCGAGACAGAACAGACTTCCGAGGTTTCCATTTCCGATGAGGAATATGATGCAGTTCGCCGCCCGACTCCGCAAAGAACCTCCTATGATCCTGCCGCCCCGGTTTATGCCGTGGGCGATACCGTGTATATCGAGGATGACGCCTATCAGATCACCGAGCTACGGGATGACACCGTGCAGCTTCTGCCTACCGGCATGGTATATCCCATCTATCGGGCAGAGCGCAAAGAACAGTTCGAGCAGCTGCTTCGGGCAGACCGCCGCAATGCTTACTATACCGAGTTTCTTCCCATTGACCCGGACAAGGCAGATCAAGACCTGCGGGATGTATTGGCCCATGGACTGATGGATGAAGCGGATAAACAGCAGCTTTCCACGCTACTGCAATCTGGCAGGAGCAACAGTGAGATCGCCTACTGGCTGAGCAGAGCCTACCCTCATGAGATTGAGACCCTGAATCTGGAGACCGGCGATATTGCCGATTACCGTACCACGGCACAGGGCATGGAGCTGGAAGTCCTGGACGCAGAGGAAAAGCGTCTGGCTGTGCTGTATTTCCGCTGGGATGAGGTTGCGCCTTTGCTGCGCGGGATGTATGCCCGTCAGCAGGACGGCTTTGGACAGGAACAGCCCCAACCGGCTACCGAATCCCCGACCTTCCATTCCGAGACCATGGCCGTCTATCCGGGCGATAAGAACCATCTACCTTATGATGTGGTGGTGGAACGGTTGCATATTGAGGAGCCGGAGCCGCCAGCCCCTGTAACAGAGCCGGAGAAAACCTTTGAGGAAGTGCTGGATGAACACCCGGTTTCCATTCAGGTCAATGGCCAGTGGCAGACCTTCCCCAATGCCAAAGCTGCCGAGGAAGCATCTTATGAGGAATACAAGGCTAACCTGCGCCGCAATGCAAAAAACTTCCGCATTACCGATGAGCATTTGGGCGAAGGCGGTCCGAAAGCCAAGTTCCAGGCAAATGTCAATGCGATTCGTTTGCTGAAAGAGCTGGAAGCTGCCAGACAGCAGGCAAGCCCCGAACAGCAGGAGGTTCTTTCTCGATATGTGGGCTGGGGCGGTCTCTCTGATGCGTTTGACCCGGAGAAACCGGCATGGGCTTTAGAGTATGCTCAGCTAAAAGAGCTGCTGACCCCGGAGGAATATGCCGCCGCCAGAAGCTCTACCCTCAACGCCCATTACACCAGCCCTACGGTCATTCAGGCCATCTATGAAGCGGTGGACCGTATGGGATTTGAGACCGGAAATATTCTGGAGCCGTCTATGGGTGTGGGCAATTTCTTTGGTATGCTGCCGGAGAAAATGCGAAACAGCCGTCTGTACGGCGTGGAGCTGGACCCTGTTTCCGGGCGCATCGCAAAGCAGCTCTATCCCAAGGCGGACATCACAGTAGGCGGCTTTGAGACCACCGATAGGCGTGACTTCTTTGACCTTGCCATCGGCAATGTACCTTTCGGTCAGTATCAGGTCAACGACAAAGCCTACAACAAGCTGAATTTCAGTATTCATAACTATTTTTTTGCCAAAGCACTGGATCAGGTGCGTCCCGGCGGTGTGGTAGCTTTTGTGACCTCTCGATATACTATGGACGCCAAGGATTCCACCGTGCGCCGCTATCTTGCCCAGCGTGCCGAGCTGCTGGGAGCTATCCGCCTGCCGAATGACGCGTTCAAAAAGAATGCCGGTGCCGAGGTGGTATCGGACATCATCTTCCTCCAAAAACGGGACCGCCCGCTGGACATCGTGCCGGAATGGACTCAAACCGGACAGACGGAGGACGGATTTGCCATCAACCGGTATTTTATCGACCACCCGGAAATGGTGCTGGGCAGACAGGAGCCGGTAAGCACTGCTCATGGTATGGACTACACCGTGAACCCCATCGAGGGACTGGAGCTTTCCGACCAGCTGCATGATGCTGTGAAGTACATTCATGGGACTTATCAGGAGGCAGAGCTGCCGGAGCTGGGCGAGGGCGAAGCCATTGACACCTCCATTCCTGCCGACCCCAATGTGAAGAACTATTCCTATGCCATTGTAGACGGGCAGGTGTACTACCGGGAAAACAGCCGTATGGTGCGCCCTGACCTCAACGCCACCGCCGAAGCCCGTGTAAAAGGTCTTGTGGAACTGCGTGATTGTGTGCAGGAACTGATCGACCTTCAGATGGATGCAGCGGTTCCGGACAGCACCATTCGGGAGAAGCAGGCGGAACTGAACAGCCTCTATGACAGCTTTTCTTCCAAATACGGTCTCATCAATGACCGTGCAAACCGTCTGGCCTATGCAGATGATTCTTCCTATTACCTGCTCTGTGCGCTGGAAGTCATCGACGAGGACGGGAAACTGGAACGTAAGGCAGATATGTTCACCAAGCGGACCATCAAGCCCCATCAGGCGGTGGCTGTGGTGGATACGGCAAGTGAAGCACTGGCGGTGTCCATCTCGGAAAAAGCCTGCGTGGATATGGACTATATGAGCCGGCTTACCGGAAAAACAAAAGAAGAACTGGCCGGAGAGCTGCAAGGCGTAATCTTCCGTGTACCGGAACAGTTGGAGCAGGACGGAACGCCCCATTATGTGACTGCTGATGAATACCTCTCCGGCAATGTACGCCGCAAACTGCGTCAGGCACAGCGGGCCGCACAGCAGGACCCTTCCTTTGCAGTCAATGTGGAGGCCCTTACCGCTGCCCAGCCCAAAGACCTGGATGCGTCGGAAATCGAGGTGCGTCTGGGTGCTACCTGGATCGACAAAGAGTACATCCAGCAGTTTATGTATGAGACCTTCGACACGCCGTTTTATCTCCAGCGCAATATCGAGGTCAACTACACCCCGTTTACAGCAGAGTGGCAGATCACCGGCAAAAGCTCTGTAAGCCAGAACAATGTGGCAGCCTATACCACCTACGGAACCAGCCGTGCCAATGCCTACAAGATTTTGGAGGATTCCTTGAACCTGCGGGATGTCCGTATCTATGATACGGTGGAGGATGCAGACGGCAGGGAGCGCCGGGTGCTGAATGCCAAGGAGACTACGCTGGCAGCACAAAAGCAGCAGGCTATCCGGGATGCTTTCAAGGACTGGATTTGGAAAGACCCGGAGCGCCGCCAGACTTTGGTGCGCCAGTACAACGAGGAAATGAACTCCACCCGCCCCCGCGAGTATGATGGCAGCCATATCACTTTTGGGGGCATGAACCCGGCCATTACCCTGCGGGAACACCAGAAAAGCGCCATCGCCCATGTGCTGTATGGAGGAAATACCCTGTTGGCACATGAAGTAGGCGCAGGCAAAACTTTTGAAATGGTAGCTGCTTCGATGGAAGCCAAACGCCTGGGACTGTGCCAGAAATCCCTCTTTGTTGTGCCGAACCACCTGACCGAGCAGTGGGCTTCGGAGTTTCTGCGGCTCTATCCTTCCGCCAACATCCTTGTCACCACGAAAAAGGACTTTGAGACCCACAACCGTAAGAAGTTCTGCGCCCGGATCGCCACCGGCGACTATGATGCCATCATCATGGGACACAGCCAGTTTGAGAAAATCCCCATCAGCCGAGAGCGTCAGGAACGGCTCCTCTATGAGCAGATCGACGAGATCACGGAAGGGATTGCCGAGGTACAGGCCAGTGGCGGCGAGCGTTTTACCGTCAAGCAGCTGGAACGCACCCGCAAATCGCTGGAAGCCAGGCTGGAAAAATTGCAGGCCGAGAGCCGCAAGGACGATGTGGTGACATTCGAGCAGCTGGGTGTGGACCGTTTGTTTGTGGACGAGGCCCACAACTATAAAAACCTGTTTCTATACACAAAAATGCGGAATGTGGCTGGTCTTTCCACATCGGACGCGCAGAAATCCTCCGATATGTTTGCCAAGTGCCGCTATATGGACGAGATTACCGGAAACCGTGGCGTTATCTTTGCAACCGGAACCCCGGTCAGCAACTCCATGACCGAGCTTTACACCATGCAGCGGTATCTCCAGTATGACCGCCTGCAAGAACTGAGCATGACCCATTTCGACTGCTGGGCCAGCCGTTTCGGAGAAACCGTCACGGCGCTGGAACTGGCCCCGGAGGGCTATACTTTAATAGGACGATAAAATTAACTGTCCTAAATTGAAAATACATAAGGAAGGAGGTTAAGAGAATGTCAAGGACTTCAAAGATTACAGCACTTTATGAGAGATTATCAAGAGATGATGACCTGAATGGCGAGAGTAATTCCATTACCAATCAGAAAAAATACCTCGAAGATTATGCCCGTAGGAATGGTTTTGAGAATATCCGCCATTTTACTGACGATGGTTTTTCGGGTGTAAATTTCAATCGCCCAGGCTTTCAGTCTTTGATAAAAGAAGTTGAAGCAGGCAATGTCGGAACATTGATTGTTAAGGATATGAGCCGATTAGGGCGAAACTATCTGCAAGTCGGATTTTATACGGAAATTCTGTTTCCGCAGAAAGATGTCCGTTTTCTTGCAATCAACAACAGCATTGACAGCAACAATGCTTCGGATAATGATTTTGCTCCGTTTTTGAATATTATGAACGAATTTTATGCCAAAGACACGAGCAATAAAATCAAGGCTGTATTTGATGCCCGAATGAAAGACGGAAAGCGTTGTAGCGGTTCAATCCCTTATGGATATAACCGATTGCCGAGCGATAAGCAGACGCTTGTTGTTGACCCTGTGGCTTCTGAGGTGGTAAAGCGTATCTTTCTGCTTGCCAATGAGGGCAAAAGTCCACGAGCCATAGCGGAAATACTGACCGAAGAAAAGGTTTTAATTCCTGCCGCATATGCAAAGGAATATCACCCAGAACAGTACAACGGGATTAAGTTTGCAGACCCTTATATTTGGGGCATATCTGCCATTAGAACGATTTTAAGCAGGCAGGAATATCTTGGACATACTGTTTTGAGAAAGTCGGTCAGCACCAATTTTAAATTGCATAAGAGAAAGACTACCGATGAAGATGAGCAGTATGTGTTTTATAACACCCACGAGCCTATCATATCGCAGGAACTTTGGGACAGCGTTCAGAAGCGAAAGAAACGAGTGAACAGAGCTGCGGCAAGAGGTACACATACCAACCGATTAAGCGGTTATCTGTACTGTGCCGACTGTGGCAGAAGATTGACCTTGCAGACACATTACAGCAAAAAAGACCGCTCCTTGCAGTATTCGTACCGTTGCGGTGGTTATGCGAGCAGGGTAAATTCCTGTACTGCTCATTCAATAAGTGCTGATAATGTTGAAGCCTTGATATTATCGGCAGTCAAACGCTTTTCAAGATTTGTTCTGAATGATGAAAAAGCCTTTGCTTTGGAACTGCAATCCCTTTGGAAAGATAAGCAAGAGGAAAAGCCGGAGCACAATCAATCGGAGTTGAAACGCTGTCAGAAACGCTATGACGAACTCTCTACGCTCATTCGTGGCTTGTATGAAAATCTTATATCGGGATTGCTACCCGAAAGACAATACAAGCAACTGATGAAGCAGTATGACGATGAACAGGCAGAGTTGGAAACGAAAATGGAAACGATGAAAATGAAACTTTCTGAAGAAAAGGACAGCACTTTGGATATTCAGCATTTTGTTTCTCTGATACGCAAGTACAAAAATCCTACGGAAGTTTCCGATTTGATGTTTGTCGAACTCATTGACAAGATTGTGGTGTATGAAGCCGAGGGTGTGGGAAAAGCAAGAACGCAAAAGGTTGATATTTATTTCAATTATGTCGGGCAGGTCGATATTGCCTACACCGAGGAAGAACTTGCCGAGCCTGCAAATAAAAAGTCAATAGCAAATTGATGATTTCAGGCAAAAATTTTTGCAAGATTTTGAACATTAA
>NZ_JADNOP010000024.1 GCF_015557635.1 Fusicatenibacter saccharivorans | reverse complement strand
CAGCTGAAAGCCGAAAACCAAATGGAATGGGTGCGGCAGATGAACGCTTGCAAGGCACAGGCAGATGAGATTGTGAAAGCGGAATTGATTTATGATTGAGTGAGAAAGTCCGGGCAGAAAACCGTCCGGACTTTTCTCATACAGTCCAAAGTTGCGGTAGAATTGTTCACAGTTTTATGGTATAATTTGAATACGAAATTGAGAAACAAATCGGAATTTGTAAAGGAGGATTTACAATGAAGAAAATTGGATTAGGTATTGCAATACTACTCTTTGCCATTATAATTTCTCTTTGCTCATCAGGAATGGGGCTGCTCGTTATCGGAATTGGGATTGTAGGATTGATTTTTTCAATCATAGGATTTATGGAACGCAAGTAAAATAACTTCAAGTTTGTCGAGAAGTTAAGCCGGAGCAAATCCCTTTAGGAACTAAAGGGCGCACTTCTATACTCTCTTGTCGAGAGTATTGTGCGTCCTGCGGAGCTTCATTCTCTGTCAGCAGAAAGAAACTGCATGACCGAGGATGTTTCGTCACTTCGTTCCGTCAAGGGAGCTACACTCCCTTGCGACGCTTGTGCGTCTATCCCTTGTGGACTTGCCGTCCGCAAACAGCATGAAATGCTGTTCGCCGCCAGCAAGTTTGAAAAAACTGAATACCGAAAAACTGACCGTTGACTGGTCGCAATGTGCGAAAAGTTGACGGTCTTTTTTTATCCCCAAAATCAAAAAAAGGAGGTCAATCACAATGACAAAACCGAAAACTCTTGAACAGCTCCGAGCCGAAAAGGAACGAGCCGAGACGCAGCTTGCACAGGAGAAGCACAAGCTCAACCGTCTTGAGAACAGAAAGAAGTATCTGGAGAAAGGCGAGCGCACCAAGCGCACCCATCGTCTTTGCAATCTGGGCGGCACGGTTGAGAGCCTTGCCCCGGAGGTCAAAGATCTCACACGCACCGAAATGACAGAGCTGATGGAACACATCTTTTCTCTGTCCGAAGTCCAGCGAGCCGTCCGTCACATGGCGATTACTCACACCAACCAAGCGAACAGAGAAAAGGAGTTGAAAGCCGATGGCACTATTTCATCTGAGCGTCACGCAGACTAAGCGCAGCGCAGGACAGTCCGCTATCGCTTCTGCCGCCTACCGTGCCGGAGAGCGATTGTATAGCGAGTATTACGGCGAATACAGCGACTACACCCGCAAGGGCGGCGTGATCTGCTCTGACATTCTCCTGCCGTCCCATGCACCGCCCGAATACGCAGACCGCCAGACCCTATGGA
Source organism: Fusicatenibacter saccharivorans (assembly GCF_015557635.1). Taxonomy (GTDB): domain Bacteria; phylum Bacillota; class Clostridia; order Lachnospirales; family Lachnospiraceae; genus Fusicatenibacter; species Fusicatenibacter saccharivorans. The sequence goes on along the minus strand of NZ_JADNOP010000024.1, from coordinate 30,151 downwards.
ACGCCGTGGAAAAAGCCGAGCGTGGAAAGAACGCCCAGCTTGCATACAGCTTTGACATTGCCTTGCAGAATGAATTTTCCCTTGAGGAAAACATCGCTCTTGCAAGGCAATTTTTGTTGGAGAACTTTGTGAGCCGGGGCATGGTGGTTGACTTCGCCGTACACCAGCCCGACCGGGAGGACGGCGGCATACCCAATCCACATTTTCATGTACTTTGCCCCATCCGCCCCATCGAGCAGAACGGCAAATGGGGGCTAAAGCAACGCCGGGTGTATGAGCTGGACGAGGACGGCAACCGTATTCGAGACGCAAACAGTAAGTATGTGTTCAATGCCGTTCCCACTACCGACTGGGGCAGTCCCGAAACGCTGGAATACTGGCGGCAGACATGGGCGGAGATGTGCAACGCCAAGTTTGCAGAGAAAGGGCTTGATGTTCGCATCGACCACCGAAGCTATGAGCGTCAGGGCGTGGAGCTTCTTCCCACTGTCCATGAGGGCGCAACCGTCCGGGCAATGGAGAAGAAAGGCATACGCACCGAGAAAGGCGAGTTCAACCGTTGGATCAAAGCCACCAATGCCGTTATCCGGGACATCAAGAAGAAAATCGCTCTCCTGTTTGATTGGATTGCCGAAGCAAAAGCAGAGCTTGCCAAGCCGCAGGCACCCGACCTTGTTTCGCTGCTGAACGCCTATTACACCCAGCGCAGAGCCGGGGCGTATTCGCAGAAAGGCAAGGTCAGCAATCTAAAGGAGATGAACGAGACTTTCAATTATCTCCGGGCAAACGACATTTTCACCCTTGAAGATTTGGAACGCCGTGTCAGCGAACACAGTGCTGCCACAGAGAGCTTGAAGAAAACGCTGGACGAACAGACCGCCCGAATGAAAACAATTAAGCAGCTCTATGACAGCTCCGCTGCTTTCCAGAGCTTGAAGCCTATCTATGACGGCTTGCAGAAAATCAAGTTTGAGAAGCCCAGAGCCAAGTACAAGGCAGAGCATGAAGCGGAACTGAAACAGTTCTACGCCGCCAGACGAAAGCTGACCGGGGAGTTCCCGGACGGCAAAGTGAATATGAAAAAGCTGACCGAAGAGTATGACGAGCTGGAACAGGCGCACAACACCACCTATGGCGAGTTTAAGACCGTCAGAGACGATTTACACCGCCTTTGGAAGGTCAAGTCATGCGTAGATACTGCCGCCCGATTTAACGAGCGTACAGAGGAACAAATGCTCCAAAATCGACCCCAAACACGACAGAAAAAGGAGGAACTATCCCGATGAATTACACCCAAGCACAGATTGACCGGGCAAATGCCGTCAGTCTGGAAGATTTTCTCCGTACACAGGGAGAGACACTAATCAAAAGCGGACGGGAATACCGTTGGAAAGAACATGACAGCCTGACCGTCCGGGGAAACAAGTGGTTTCGCCACAGCCAGAGCAAGGGCGGCTATCCCATTGATTTTGTCATGGAGTTTTACGGAAAGTCCTTTTCCGAAGCCGTCCAGCTCCTGATCGGCGAAAGCGGCGAGGGGCAGACCGAAGCCAGCACAGCACCGCCCACAGCGTTTCACTTGCCCTTGCACAACAGAACAGCCGACAGAGCAATCCAATATCTCACAGAAAGCCGAGGTCTCAACAAAACGCTTGTTGAGGCTTTTCTTCTTTCCGGGGATATTTACGAGGACGCAAAGCGGCACAATGTTGTGTTTGTCGGCAGAGACCGAAGCGGTACGCCGAGATACGCCCATGTGCGAGGAACGGCAGACCCATTCAGACAGGACATTGCCGGGTCTGACAAGTCCTATCCGTTCCGATATGAGGGTAACGGCAATCAGCTCTTTGTCTTTGAAGCACCGATAGACCTTTTGTCCTTTATCTGCCTTTATCCGCAGGACTGGAAAAATCGAAGCTATCTTGCCCTGGGCGGCGTTTCGGGCAAAGCCCTTGACCGTTTTCTTTCTGAACGCAAGGACACCCGAAAAGTATTCCTCTGCCTTGACAGCGACACCGCAGGAAGTGAAGCCTGCACCCGACTGGCGCAGGACATTCCCGGCGAGATTGCCGTCATTCGCCTTGTCCCGGCAAGGAAAGACTGGAACGATGTTCTCCGTCAGCAAGGGGACATTCCCAGCCGCAAATTCATAGCCGAGACAATCACGCTGCGAGAGCTACCCACCGCCCAGCCTGTCCCCATGCTCCGCATGGCAGATGTGGAGCTGACGAGCGTGGATTGGCTATGGTTTCCGTATATCCCCTTTGGAAAGCTGACGATCATACAGGGCAACCCCGGCGAGGGCAAGACCTACTTCGCCATGCGTCTTGCGGCGGCTTGCACCAACCGAAAGCCCTTGCCCGGTATGGAGACACTTGAGCCTTTCAATATCATTTATCAGACCGCCGAGGACGGTCTGGGCGATACCGTTAAGCCCCGGCTGATGGAAGCAAACGCAGATCTTGAACGAGTGCTTGTCATTGACGATAGAGACACGCCGCTGACCCTTGCCGATGAGCGCATAGCAAGGGCAATCCGTGAGAACAACGCAAGGCTGGTTATCATTGACCCGGTGCAGGCGTTTCTGGGCGCAGATGTGGACATGAACCGGGCAAATGAAGTCCGTCCCATCTTCCGAAGTCTGGGAGACATTGCACAGGCTACCGGGTGCGCTATCGTGCTGATCGGACACCTCAACAAAGCCGCAGGAACGCAAAGCACCTACCGGGGATTAGGGTCTATCGACATTACGGCGGCAGTCCGCAGCCTACTCTTTATCGGCAAGCTGAAGGACAGTCCCACAACAAGGGTACTGATCCATGAGAAAAGCTCTCTTGCGCCGCCCGGACAGTCCCTTGCCTTTTCTCTGGGAGACGAGAAAGGCTTTGAATGGAAAGGAGTTTATGACATTACCGCTGATGAGCTTCTTGCCGGGACGGACACCGCCAAGACCGAGAGTAAGACCGCACAGGCAGAAATGCTCATTCTGGAACTGCTTGCAGACGGAAAGAAAATGCCAAGTGCAGAGCTGGAAAAGACGGTCAATGAGCGTGGGATTTCCTCACGCACCATGCGAACGGCGAAAAGCCGTATCGGGGACAGACTTGTGACCGAGAAAGACGGCACAGCATGGGTCTGCTATCTCCGAAACTGACAACAGGAACACGGCAAGCGTGGCAAAGACGGCAAGGTTTTTATAGATACCTTAATGTTGCCGCCTTGCCTTGTTCCATCATACCGACACCGCCCGATGATGAACAGTCACCGGGCATTTTTCATTTACAGGAGGATTTTAAATGAACAATACCGCAACCAACAGTACCCCTTGCCCGACTGTCAGAAAGCAGATCGGCAAGACAACCTATATCGTGCGTGTGCATTTCAGCCAGACCGCCAAGGAGACGATGGAGGACAAAATCAAGCGTATGCTTCGTGAAGAAGTCCGCAAAATGTGACTTCTTCTTGAATTTGATGAAAAAGTCCTTGACTTTTCGTCTCTGGCAAAACCGCCAAGTCGATTTTGATTTCCTGCGGTGCGCGTCTGGCCGTATTTGATATTGCGGAGCTGCGCGAGGTTACATCCTACGATGAGTTGGAACTGGATACGCTGGGAGACAGAAAAACGGCTCTGTTCCTCATTATGAGTGATACGGATGACAGTTTTAACTTTCTCATTTCCATGTGCTACACCCAGTTATTCAACCTGCTTTGTGAAAAGGCCGATGATGTGTATGGCGGCAGGCTTCCGGTTCATGTGCGCTGTTTGATTGATGAGTGTGCTAACATCGGGCAGATTCCGAAGCTTGAAAAGCTGGTGGCCACCATCCGAAGCCGTGAGATCTCTGCCTGTCTGGTGTTGCAGGCACAGAGCCAGCTCAAGGCAATTTACAAAGATAATGCCGATACCATCATCGGCAATATGGATACTTCCATCTTCCTGGGTGGCAAAGAGCCAACAACGCTGAAAGAGCTGGCGGCTGTTCTGGGAAAGGAGACCATAGACACTTACAACACCGGAGAGAGCCGGGGACGGGAGACCTCCCACTCGCTCAACTATCAGAAATTGGGAAAAGATATGCCATACTTGTTCGTGAAGAGTTCAGTTGCCTTGAATTTATCATGAACAGGGACACGATCAACTGGATTCTGAAATAACTGAATACAGGAGGTCGAACATGGAGCATTTACCAAAGAAAATCCATCAAAACGGAATCAGCTACACGCTGGTGGGAGACTACTACATCCCCGATCTGGAGCTACCGGAGGAAAGCCGCCCCATTGGGCGGTGGGGCCGGATGCACAAAGCGTTTCTGCAAGAACACCGGCCCGGCCAGTACAATGCCCTGCTTCTGTCGGGAAAACTCTGGACATATCTTGCTGACCTGAACGAACAGGCCGCTGACCGGCTGGCGTGTATCGTCTCGCAGATGCAGGAGGCGGAGGGTGTCACCGAGGAACTGAAAGCCCGTGACCAGCTTGCGTGGGTCGGGGGCATGAACGGCATTCGCAGCCGAGCAGAGGAAATCATCCTCTCTGAGATGATTTTTGTTTAAGGAGGTGCCTGTCTATGAGATACCGTATCGAATACGCCGATGGGCGTTATTGTAACTTTGCCAACGGCAGGGCTGAGCTGCTGAAATGGCTGAAACTGCTGAAGCAAGAGGAAATCTCCGACATCCGCAAAGTATATAAAAGCGGTGTGTCAGATTCCGTCCTGGAAACATACCGGAATTATATCCGCCCAGCATAAGGAGGGGCGCTTATGGGTACAGATATAGAAAAATTGGTTGATTTGATGATTCAGGAGCGGATGCAGAGCCAGTTTGCTAAGTGGCGGGAGGCAGAAACCGGCACGGAGAAAAAAGAGGACTGCCTTCGCTTGGAAAACGAGTATGAAAAAGCAATCAGCGCATTGTCTGAGGAACAGAAGGACGCTGTAAGACACTACTGTGATTCTATTTTCGATTCTGGTGCAGAAAGCGAGTGCTTCTTTTACCGGCTGGGCCTCAAAGATGGCATCCGTCTCTGGAAGTTTATGAAAAAGCTGATGAAAACGGTCAGCTAACGGATGTATAACCACATATTTTATTCCGCCCACAAACGGGTCGAAAGCCGTCCAACGGTACAGATTGGGCGGCTTTCCTGTTATCTGCGTTTCTTCCGCTTGGGCGCATAGTACGGCTGCGGCTTGGCCTTTCCTCTCATGTTGTTGGGATTTTTGAGCATTTTGGACAGGCTCAGTATCCGCAAAAATGCAGAGAAGTCCTCTGAGGAAATCTTCTCGAAGGGTATCTGCATTCTGTCGCAAAATTCGTGGATTACCACTTCCTCTTGGCTGCCCTGTTCGAGCGCCTGTTCAAACTTTTCCTTGACGTCATCCAGCGTGGGCTGCGGGTCGGCGGTGGTCTTGTCCTTGCGGTGTGCTTCCCGGATGTCCCGGACGATGCTGTCCAGATCATCGTGCATGACATGGCTGTAAAAATCGCTTTCCTGCACCTGCCCCAGTTCCAGCGTCCGCATATAGAGGTCATCCTCTCCGGGCGCATACTTGCTCATGACGGTCTGCCGGGTGGCCTCCAACACCAGATTCATCTGCTCCACCCGCATATTGGCGATCTGGTCGATGCAGATTTCCATATCTATCATCAGCCGCCGGAAATTCGGGTGGGCAGCCAGTTCGCAGAGAAGCCGGTTGTTGATTTTGCCGCTGCTCAAAAGTTCCACCATATCATCACTCAGATGCAGAGATTGAAGTTCTGTGTTTGGGTGATTTTTATTTTCCGTCAGCCCCATCAGATAGTCGGTGGACACGCCGTAAAAGTCCGCCAGCGTTGCAATCGCAAACGGGCTGATGTCCTTGTAGTCATCGGTTTCGTATTTTCCCAGCGCGGATTTAGACAGGCCGGTCTGCTCCGCCAGTTGTTCCAGCGTCAGGTGCTTGTCCACCACCCGCAGGTCTTTGAGCCGCTCCGGGATTGTCAGCTTTGCGTACATCCAAAGCCCCCTCTCTCGTTATCTTTTTCAGTGATTACACCCATTATAGCACGATTCCATAAGCGTGGAAATATGCGGATTTCGAGCGTTTTTCCGACGTTTTGGATATACGGGAAAGGGCCTCTTTTTTCGGTAAACTGGTTCTTGCAGACAGGCACAGAACCTTGAAAATCGAATGACCGGCTGCAAGGGGTATGGCCTCCGGGGAAGTGACGCAAGGACAGAAATCGAGCACACCAAAGAGGCCGATACGCCGGGAGAAATTCCGGGCAGGAGCGGCTTGCAGGCAGACCGGCGGACAGGAAACAAGTTTATCATGCGGGGCGCATGGCTCCGCAGCAAAGAAATGGAGGAAATCATTATGACACTGAGTATGAAAGAAAAGAAGATTCTCTACGCTTACGGCTGTCTCAGCCACCACAATACGGTGACACGGCTGAAATGGCTGACGGCTCTGACGGTTGACCCGGAGGCCAAACGCCGGATGCTGGGGCTGGCCCGGAAGGTGGAGACGGAGATGAACGAAAGCTGGTACGAGGATTTTTATCACCATCTGCGCATGGAGATGGACGAGTACCGCCGTCTCAAGCGCAACCTGCGTGTGCTGAAATCTTACACCGATTATGAGGAGGATCTGTATGAAGAAGCTGTCTAAGTATGAGAAAGAAACCATCATCAACTGGAACGAGGCGGAGAACCTTGCCAGCGTCTACACCTTCAACGCCAGCTTGAAGCGCAGGCTGGCTGATTTCAGCCGGAAGTACCCACTGTTGTGCCGGTTGGAGCGCAGCACGCCGGAGGGCAGCGTGACCTATGTGCTGGACAAGTCCCGGCTGTCGATCCGGCTGGTGCCTCCGTACAGCGAAGAACGGAAAGCCGCCGCAAGGGAGTACGCAAAGGAGCATGGCTTTCAGGTGGTGGTAACGGAAGAAAAAATCGCCTAAAATCGGGGTGTTTACGGGAAAAATGACGGGTCTGCACCCGATGTTTTGACCGGCAATCCCCGCAGGCGTATTCCGTATCCACTCCCCGCCTATGGGCGCAAATGTGTGGATACGGAGCCGGTGAAACTGGCAAACACCGTTCCTGCGGTGGAAGCCAGCTTCGCCGGTGCGGAAGTACAGAGGGCGGCCAGCCCTTTGTGGCGGGGTGCAGGGGCGGCAGCGCACTGCTGGGGTCAAGGGGCAACGCCCATTGGCAGGTTAAGGGCGGCAGCCATTATCGGGTCAAGGACGAAGTGCCTTGGCAGGTTGAGGGCAGCCGCCCCATCGGGTCAAGGGTGAAACGCCTTGCCCAGGGAAAGTTGATGCCTGCGTCAACTTGTATTGGGTATTACCTGACGCAAAATTCGCAGGATTTGCGGCTTCGCCGCCCCTTCCCCGGCCCCAGAACATCTTCGCAGGAAGGAGGAAATCTGTTTGAAACTGACACGACACAATGGACGCTCCGGCAAGCATGGCACCTATAATCCCCGCCACAATGACCGCCGGTTCGATGTGGAGAACAGCGAACACATTGACGCAGAACGGGCAAGGCAAAATGTCTACTGGGACTGCTACCGGGGCTTTACCACCCATGAGTTCCGGGAGAACCCGGAGCAGCCGGATTTCAGCTTTGAGGAAATCGAGCGGATGTATTACTACGAGCATTACGGCGGCTATGTGGAAGCTCAGAACGCCCGGAATGAGAAAACCCGGCACACCGAGCGCAACCGCACTGTGGAGGACTTGCTGAAAAACAACAAGACCTGCCCGGAGGAAAGTATCTACCAGATCGGCACGATGGGAGAATCCGTCTCGCCGGATACGCTCTTTTCCATCGTCAATGAGTTTTATCAGGAATTTGAGCGCCGCTTCGGTTCCCATATCCACATCCTGGACTGGGCGCTCCATCTGGACGAGGGGACGCCCCACATCCATGAGCGGCACGTCTTTGACTGTGAGAACCGCTATGGGGAACTGTGCCCCCAGCAGGAAAAGGCGCTGGAAGAACTTGGCATCCCTCTCCCCAACCCGGAGAAGCCCAAAGGCCGGAACAACAACCGCAAGCAGACCTTTGATGCGGTCTGCCGGACGATCCTGTTTGACATCGCCAGACGGCATGGGCTGCATCTGGATCAGGAGCCGTCCTACGGCGGGCGGGACTATCTGGAAAAACAGGATTATATCCTGATGAAGCAGAAGGAGCAGCTTGCGGCGCAGGAGCAGAAGCTGGAAGAACTGACGCTCAAAATCGAGGACGTGGAGACGCTGTTAGATGATGTTTCCGATGCGGCCTATGACAAGGCGGTGGAGGTGGTGACCGATACCGTCCGGCAGGAGACACACAAAGAAGATATTCGTCTGATCGAGGAAACGAAAAAGTGGGTGCTTTCGCCGGAGCGGAAGGCCCCGAAGAAGGAGCGTGACTACGCTGCCGCCCGTCTGGATGGAGTGATTACCAAAATCAAACGGGTCATGCAGAACGCCCTGGCAAAAATCCAGAAAACTCTCATGCAGCCGGAGGTCAAGAAGGCCGGTAAGGAGCAGATTAAGGAGAAGGCCAGAGAATCCATCCGGGAGAAGCTGGCGAAAGGCAGGCTGAACGCTGACCGAGATAACCGGGAACGCTGGGAACGTGAGGGGCGGATTGCTCCGAAAAAGAAACACGATATGGAGTTATGAGGCACCTGATTTTCTGCGGAAACGGGTGCTTTTTTCTCTGCCTGGAGGTGAGAAAATCGAATATATTTGAAGCGGTGAAGGAGTCTGTCACCACAAGGCAGGCTGCGGAATATTACGGGGTGCAGGTTGGCAGGAATGGCATGGCCTGCTGTCCCTTCCATGATGACAAACATCCTAGTATGAAGATTGACCATCGGTTCCACTGCTTTGGCTGTCAGGCAGATGGGGATGTGATTGATTTTACCGCCCGTCTGTTTAGTCTGAGCAGTAAGGAGGCGGCGCTGAAGCTGGCGGAGGATTTCTCTGTCCACTATGACGCCAAAGGCCATGACCCGCCCCGCAGGAGGCCGGTCAAGCGAAAAATCAGCGAGGAACTGCGTTACCGGCAGGCGGAGCAGAAATGTTTCCGGGTGCTGTGCAATTACCTGCATCTGCTGGAACGCTGGGAGAAGGAATACGCCCCGCAGACGCCGGATGAAGCGTGGAATCCGCTGTTCGTGGAGGCCCTGCAAAAGAAACCGTACACGGAATATCTGCTGGATATTCTCTTGTCCGGCAGCATGGAGGAACGTGCTTCCGTGGTCGCTGAGTATGGAAAAGAGGTGAGGAAGATTGAGCAGCGAATATCAGAGTTTACCGCTAGCCACCCGGCAGGCCGCCATGAGCGCAGCCGAAGCCTTAGCGCCGGAGCGGAGCGTTGATGAGGTGCGGGAAAGCCTGTCCGTCACCGAGAAGGGCCAGCCCGCCAACACCATCGGCAACTGCCGGACGGTGTTCTGCCATGACCCTCTCCTGCGTGGGGCGATCCGCCTGAACCTTTTGACTGACCGGGTGGACATTGTACAGGATTTAGGCTGGCGCAGGAATACCAGTGCCCTGACGGATACGGACGTGAAATATCTGCTTCTCTATTTTGAGCAGACCTATGGCCTGACCAGTGAGAAAAAGATGACGGCGGCGCTCTCCATCGTGGCGAATGAGAACTGCTACCATCCCATACAGGACGTGCTAAACGGCCTTGTCTGGGACGGGACGCCCCGCATCCGCTCCTGTCTCCATCATTTCTTAGGTGCGGACGAGAGCGACTATGTGGAGGAAATGCTGAAACACTTTTTGCTGGGGGCTATCCGGCGGGTATTCCGCCCCGGCTCCAAATATGAGGAAATGCTCTGTCTGGTGGGCGGTCAGGGGGCTGGCAAGTCCAGCTTCTTCCGCTTGCTGGCGATCCGGGACGAGTGGTTCAGTGACGACCTGAAAAAACTGGACGATGACAGGGTGTATCTGAAGCTGCAAGGACACTGGATTATCGAAATGTCGGAGATGCTGGCTACCAGCAGCGCCAAAAGCATTGAAGAAATCCGCTCCTTTATCAGCCGCCAGAAGGAAACCTACCGGACGCCCTACGAGGCCCAGCCCAAAGACCGGCTGCGGCAGTGTGTGTTCGGCGGTTCGTCCAACACACTGGACTTCCTGCCCCTTGACCGGGCCGGAAATCGGCGCTTTTTGCCGATCATGATTTACCCGGAGAATGCAGAGGTTCACATTTTGGAGGACGAGGACGCCTCCAGAGCCTATCTTTTACAGGTCTGGGCGGAGGCCATGACGATTTACCGCAGCGGCCACTACTCTATGAAGTTCAGCAAGTCCATCCAGCGCCAGCTGGTGGAGGTGCAGAAGGATTTCATGCCGGAGGACACCGAGGCCGGACAGATACAGGGCTTTCTGGAACACTACACCGGCAGCATGGTCTGCTCCAAACAGCTGTTCAAGGAGGCGCTGGGCCACACCTACGATGAGCCGAAGCGGTGGCAGCTGCACAATATCAACGAGATCATGAACACGGTGGTGACGGGCTGGAAACCATTCTCCAATCCCCGGATGTTCACCGGATATGGCAGGCAGAGGGGCTGGGAACGGGACGTTTCCGGCAACGAACTGCCCGGCAACGAAGATGGATTTGTGGAGCTGACCGAGGAAGAATGCTGCCAGCTGGAACTGCCGAAGGAGTGGATCGCATAAAATTAGCGGTCTGTTGCCGGGATGGTTGCCACTTGGTTGCCGGGTTTGTTGCCGGGGATTCTCCGGTCTGGATACGGAAAAAGCCTGTAAATAAGGTATTTTCTAATATCTATCTCTATCTCCGGCAACGAAAACAACGAGATTTTTCAAGAAAATTGATAAAGTAAGATTTGCAGGTCAGACGGTAGTTTACAGGTTTTCAGAGGTTCGTTGCCGGACTTCGTTGCCAGTGCTGCCGTCTGGCCTGCTACTCTATGGAGGTAGCCTATGGAAAAAAGCAAACAGCAGAAAAATAAAGTCCGTTTTGTGGTGGTGCGGGAGTTCTCCGGGGAGAAGTCCATGCGGGAAGCCTTTGAGCAGCTGATCGAGCGCCAGACCTGCGAACACTTCGAGGAATGGCTGGAACAGCGGGAAATGGCCGAAAACGCTGCGTAAAAACGGTTGATTCAGGGGCAGGGACATGGTACTATAATGGTATCGTGTCCCTGTTCATAGAAGGAGAACGCTATGAGCAGGAAAAAACAAGTCTATGAGAAAATCACCGCTCTCTACTGCCGCATCTCTCTGGATGACGGCGGCGACAACGAGAGTATGAGCATCAGCAACCAGAAAATCATGCTTCGGGACTTTGCTGAAAAGCATGGAATGTTCCAGTATGAATATTATGTGGATGACGGCTATACGGGCCGCAATTTCAACCGCCCTGCCTTCCAGCGCATGATCGCTGACATTGAGGCGGGGAAGATCGGCTGCGTCATCACCAAAGACCTATCCAGGCTTGGTAGGAACTATATTGAAGCTGGCAGCTATATCGAAATCTTTTTCCCCAAACACAATGTACGCTATATCGCCATCACGGACGGCGTGGACAGCCTGACCCGTCAGGAGATGGACATTACGCCCTTTAAGAATATCCTGAACGATATGTACAGCCGGGATATTTCTAAAAAGGTGCTGGCAGGCATCACCACCCGCTCCCGGCAGGGGAAGTTCTGCGGAGGGACGCCGCCCTTCGGCCTGATGCGTGACCCGGAGGACAAGGGGCATCTCATCATTGACCCTGAGACAGCGCCAATCATCCGCAAAATCTATGACTATGCCCTTGACGGGCTGGGCTGCATGAGGATTTCCAAACGTCTGATGGAAGAAAAAATCCCAATCACCCATGTCAAAGCCAACACGGAGTTTGACGCCAACTATTATTTCTGGGGCGGAGCCAGAATCAGTCACATCCTGAGAAATCCATTCTATAAGGGCGCACATTTGGTCTTTCGGACGCATCAGAAAGGCATCCGCTCCAACACCTATGACATTATTCCCCGTGACCAGTGGGAAGTGATCGAGGGCTGCCATGAGGCCATTGTGACGCCGGAGGAATGGGAACAGGTGCAGGAACTCATTGACCGCAGGCCGACCATTCAGGGGAATTCCTGCCCCTTTTATAATCTGTTCCACGGTCTGGTCTACTGCGCCACCTGCGGGAAGTCCATGCAGGTGCGGTATGAGAAAGTGGGCCGAACCGGGAAGAACCGCTTCACCGGCGAAATGCGGGAGCCGATTGACAAGGCGTACTATATCTGCCAGACCTACAACCGCATGGGCTGCAAGGTCTGTTCCAGCCACAAGATAGAGGCCAGGGATTTATACAATCTGGTGCTGAAAGACATTCAGGAACTGGCGGCGCAGGCTATGAAGGATGCCGATGCGTTCTACCAGCGGCTCAGCCGCCGGATGGAGCACCGGTATCTGGTGGACGCCTCCCAGACAGAAAAGGAACGCCTGCGGCTGGAAGCCCGAAATCAGGAAATTGACGGGATGTTCCTGAGCCTGTACACCGATAAGGCCAAAGGCATCCTGACCGAGCAGCGGTTTGTGAAGCTGACGGCGGCGCTGGAACAGGAGCAGGAATCCAACCAGAAACGCCTGCATGACCTGGCAATGATGCAAGGTCGTGCCGATGCGCAAGAAAGCGAAGTCCGCACTTTTATCAAGGAAATCCGGCGCTATGCCGCCATCGAGGAACTGGACGAGGCGGTGCTGAACCGGCTCATTAGCCGGATTCTGATTGGAGAAATCAAGAAGATTGATGGTCAGAGGACACAGGAGGTTAAGATTATTTACAATTTTGTTGGGGAAATGTCAAGGTAGAATTTAGACGCTAAATACTTTTAATTTATATCAAAAGTGATACAACAATTTTCTTTTAATGCTATCAGGCAATAAAGTTATTCCTTTGGCCAGAGTAAAAGGGATAACTTTATTTTGCTAAAGCATACTAAAAAGGGCGCGTTGCAGAAAATTATCCGCAACACGCCCTCTTCTATAAGTCCTTATGTCAAAATCAAATTATTGGTAATCTTGAATATTGGGATAAGCGGCACCGTTATTATGCGCGTAAGCTGCTTCAAAGTAGTCGAGGCTTTCAAAAGTAATGCCCTGATAGTTTCCGACATTCAACACATCAAAAGTTAGATTCAGAACATCACCAGCGGAATATTGGTCAAGAAGATTTCCTGCAAATTTCCATCCTATGTTTTCCTCATAAGTATCCTCGGTAAAATAAAATGTAGTCGCATCCTCAGTCGCATCATAACTAATGTCAATAATTATATCAGAGAAATGAACTTGATCTCCAGCATTAAAGTCTTTGAGATAATCTACAGTTTTTCCATCAGCAGGATTAATAAATTGAGCATTAAGTTGTGTCATATCAACAACCTCTGGAGGAAGAGAATTAAGTCTGTAAGATTCTGCAACAGAGAATTGATAAACTCTGTTATTATCCCCAAAGTAAAATCCATCTTCCGTCATAGGAACACTTGAACGAGCATTGGCATTGTAATAATGGGCATAATACAACTGCCATTTGTATGTCTCAGTTGAAACAAACTGTGCTTTCCATGTACCAGAACTGTCTCCTGCTTTCTTTGTATAAAACATATACTGATTTGTACCAGTAGTTGCTTGACTTACCGTATCACCAGAGGCATCTGACAAGATGAGTGCAATCTGTGTAAAAATATCGACAAAGATAATCCTATGTCCATGCATACGGATAGAACCAACGCTGTTATCTACTTCTGGACGAAAATAAACCTCAGGCCCCATATCACCCGTGTTATATTCTATGCTAGGTGAAACAAGATAGGCCCAACTACTATCCTTTTCACTCTGTCCATCGAGATCGATAAGCTTTTCCACATAATCTGAAAGGATAATCCAGCCAATCTTCCACCAATTCACTTTGCTTGCTTCAGCAGAAGAACTGATATTCTCGTTGTCGGCATAAGCAAAAGTAGTGTTAGAAAAACTTATGCACATAACCAAGGAAAGAGTAAGTGCAACAATCTTACGTGTTAGCTTTTTCATTAAAAGCCCCCCTTCTCTTATAAAACCAAAACAATAATGCAAATGATGGATGCAATAAAAAAGAATACTCCAGCAACCCGCATCAAACCAAGATATAAATCTGTAGGTTCACCGCCTTTTACAGAAAAGAAGTGTTCAATTTTCCATAAAAGTTCCGGCTTAAAAATCATAAAAAAACTTAATAGAAGCAAAAGGATAAGCCATATGTTATCTATGTATAACACTTCCTTTCTGCTAATACTGAAAATTCAAATAAAAAAGCGCATAAGTAGACAAATAATCATGCCTAACTTATGCGCAAATAGAAACAATTTTAATTCTAAGCCTCCAAAGCTGGCAGCGTCGGTAAAAATGCTCCATTATTAAGTTAGGCAACTTAACCTTAAAACAAATCATCGGTCTTACCTCCCAACAATATAAATTTCGACTTTTCACTTTTATTTTATCACCTAAAGCAGAACTTGTCAATGAATTTGTCTAAAATAAGTCGATTTTCTTTTTTGATTATGTGCATTTTTAACTAATAGAAAGAAAGTTGTATTGAGGGCGATTGGTGTTCCTTATTCCATATGTCGGAACTGTATGAAGTGAAAATAGTTTATCCGTTGAAGAGTCACTCCACAGGTTATGCTTGATTCTTTCAAAGTTATGTTTCTATAATATGCATCCGTACTGTCATATTATAATTCACATTATTGGATAATATAAATTGACAAGTATAAGATAAACAGACAAGGAGTCGCTGCCACCCGTAAAACGGGTGGCTCGGGACGCAGGCTTTAAGCCCACTCTACTTGGCCGCGCCTCAAGGCGCTAGCTTTCTCTTTTAGGCTATACTAAAGTTTTTATTTCCCTGGTACAACCGGGGATTTTTTTGCTTCAAGCCGCCAATTAGAACGGCAGCCACAAAGATTTTTCTTTGCGGCTGCCGTTTTCTTGAATTCATCACTTGACAATGTGGCAAAGAGCTGATGAGCCAGGACGAGCTGGCAGTTATGGACGGCGGCAAGTGCATCTTGCAGTTGCGCGGTGTGCGTCCGTTTCTTTCAGACAAGTATGACATTACCAGACACCCTAATTTCAAATACACAGCTGATGCAGACAAGCGAAATACCTTTGATATTGAAGCATTTTTGTCTGCCAGACTAAAACTCAAGCCTGATGAGGTCTGCGATGTATATGAAGTAGACACGAAGGGCGTGTAATACGGTTCCGCTGAGAAAGGAGTGATCGTATCTATTTGCCGCAACTGCCTCTGTTGAGGCCATTGGCGTACAAAGCGGGCAATCATCAACAAAATAATGAAAAAGGAGGACAGCCGGAATCAGGCTCTCATATATCGAGGGCAGATTGTTCCGGCTTTTGTGCGCTTATGAAACAAACCTAACTAATCATTCAAATGATTCCGGCTAATATTATTTATGGCATTTTTTGAACAGGCAATTACCGTTCTTCAGACTCTCGTTATCGCTCTGGGTGCTGGTCTTGGTATCTGGGGTGTCATCAACCTGTTGGAAGGTTACGGCAACGACAACCCTGGCGCCAATGCTCATGTGCCATAAAGTAACACGCAAGAATTTGATAGACAGCAACCCACTATTCCGTTATTACCTTACTCACACACCTTGTAACTTTTTCGTTAAGCCTATTGACTCTGATACCTCGGAAGAGATATAATATAGTTGCTACTTAGCGAACCTAAATAGCGAAACTAAAGAGAGGCGACGATATGAATAGCAAATATGTCCAGCAATTCAAAAAAGGCTCTCTGGAAATGATACTCTTATGCCTAATCGGACGCAAGGAAACTTATGGATATGAAATTATAACCGAATTGAACAATAGTGCGTCTGTTTTGGGATATGCGAAAGAGGGAACCATTTACCCCATTCTGTATCGTTTACAGGAAGCAGAACTAATCAAATGCCGGTTGGCTCCGGCTGCGGCAAATGGCGGCTCAAAAAAGTATTATTCTTTGACGGATAAAGGCAGGAATGTACTTGATGAACTAATCTTATTTTGGTCAAGCTATGAAAACTGCGTAAACGGCTTTATAGAAAGTTATCAACAAGCGAGGGTGTCCAAATGAAAGAACAATATATCAAACAGGTTGAAAAGGAACTATCTTTACCACGCAAAATGAAAAAAGAGGTTGTGCGTGACTTGAATGAAGTTTTTGCGTCTGCTATGGAGCATGGAGAAACAGAGCAGCAGATTATCCAGCGTTTGGGGACGCCAAAAGAATTTGCAGACAGCACCGCAGAACAGTTTGGCATTGATAATACCAAATCGAAAAAAAGGAATGGTATCATTTCTACTCTTGCTGCGCTTGTTATCGCGGTTGCTGCTTTTTCGGTATATGCTGTTACGCAATCAGGAAAAGTACCAGAAGGAGCAATCGGACAAGCAGACGCGACAACAAATATACAGATTGAGGGCGCGTTTGCCTTTGATATTTCGCAAATCCTTTTGGCTATTGGGTTTGCAGCAACAGCTATTGCTGTTTTGTTAATTATCCGAACCATACACAAAAACAGGAGGTAACCAATGAAAAAGTATATTTCTGTATTCACAATCATGGTTATGATTTTTTTGGCTGCGTGTTCTAATCAAAATACATCATCTACACCGACAAGCAATGAGAACAATACGCAATCTAATAGTGTTACAAAATTGGACGAGGGTGTTTGGCCTGCGAATGAATACACAGAGGGGCTTCCTGTTGCGCCCGGTACGGTTGCATGGGCTACACTTGATACAGAACATGAGAATTGCAATATCAACCTTACCGGCATTAGCGAAAACGACTATAACGAGTATATGGAGCTTTTGAACCAAGAAGGCTTTTCCGTAATTGAAAATGTGTCAGAGGAAATCGAGGGAGAAAACTATGTTTCTATCGGGACGCTTTTATCAAACGACGAAAAGTGGTTAAGTATCAGCTACATACCCAATAGTCTAACTATCTACATTTCCTTTGACAATAACTGAAAGAGATAACGGAATAGCAAAGTCAGCCGAGCCAGTCAACGGTCAAGATGAACGGCGCATACGCGCCGCCGTTGACAGCCCCGCCCGCCTTTGCTGGCAGGCAATCAAGGGGCGACAGCAAGGAGTGCTGCCGCCCCGCACTATTATCAGAGAGGGGGAATTTCCATGACCGAAGATGAAGCCTACAAAGTGCATATCCAGTACACCTTTAACGCCTTTTGCAAGGTTGTCATTCGTCACGCCGCCATAGATGAAATTTTGAAGCTGCGCCGGAGGTGGGAACGGGAAGTTTCCCTTGACTATCTGATGAATGAGAAGTTTGTCCAGCTTTCCGAGCCGGAGCAGCTTGAAGAGTACCTTTTTACCGCCTGCGGCCAGACCGCCGTTCTGTACCATGCGGAACTTGCCGCTGCCCTTGCTCTTTTGCCGGAGCAGGCACAGGAAGAAATTTTCCGCTATTACTTCCTGCGCCAGCCGCAGCGAGTGATCGGCGTACATATCGGCCGAACACGCAGCACAGCGGGGCGGCATATCCAGCTTGCCTTGCAACGGCTTCGGAAGGAAATGGAGGTGAGCCGGTATGAATAAACTTCTCCCTTATGAAACAATCGTCAAGGCGCATGAGGGCGACCCGGACGCAATCGACACCGTTCTTTCCCACTACGCCGGATATATCCGCTACTGTTCCAAAGTACACGGGAAAGTCAACACCGAGGTTGAGGAACATATAAAGCAGAAGCTAATTACCGCGCTGTTCAAGTTTCGCTTTGACCGATAGTAAACAGGAAATTAAGGAGGCAAGAGGTTTTATGAAAAATCAGCTTTCAACAGTGACGGAAGTTGTAGTTAGAAGCACCTTTTACATCATCACAAACTATGTATTTGTCAGCATGGGACTGTCGTTTCATACTCACTGGATTGCAATTCTATTTTTACTTTCAATGGTATGGGCTACTATTGACTACGGCAAGTCTGTAAACAAAACAACCGGGAAAAAGGTTATTGCTGAAATACTATGTATATGCTGTATTGCGATAAGTATAGCGATTGCATATTTTGTGGGATATATTCAAGGAGCAATCGTTTCCTTTTGAAAACATAACGTAATAACTCTCCGTTTATCATACCAATATGAAATGAGTTTTCAAAACTGAATACCAGCCGCCACCGGCGCGGCCAGCGAAAGCAGTAAGTCTGAAAAAGATTTGCTGCTTTTTTTGTTGCCTGGCTCCGTTCCCGGCCATTTTGCCCTGTTCGGATTGTAGTAGTAAGTGAGAGGGAAATTTTTTGCCCCGGCGTTTGGCATTTTTGATTTTGCCCGTAGTAAGAAGCAAAGAGAAAATTTCCCGTTTCGTTTGGCAAATTTCAAAGCGCGGTGGTGTAGGGAGTGAAAGGAAAAATTCTCTGCCCCACCGGTTGCCAAAATCCCTGTTCCCGGATTACTAAGGCAAAAGAAATTTTGAAAAATCCCTGTCCAGCGGGTAGCTGGCGGCCTTTGAAATGTATCTTTAGCGGAAAGGGAAAAGCCGCAGTCAGCGGGCAGCAAAGCCCCGTTCCGGCGTCATATTGACGGAAGAAAAAGATAGCACACAGCGGGCCGTAAGTCCTGTTCTGTCCGTTCTATGTACGAAAAAACCAGACAGGGGCAGTCTGCGGAAGTTACAGAGCAAGTTTCTACCACGGTGCCAAAATCCGCAATTCTGCGGTTTTGCCCCTCGCGGGAAACTTGTTGGGGAGTGCCTTCCCCAAACCCTGCTATGGCGGCTTGTGCCGCAAAAATATTTCCGTCCGGCAGGCCGCTTTTTTGCGAGAACCGCCCCGGAAATACCTAACAGACCAGCCTATTTTTTGTGATAAGTGAAAGGAGGTTTACAGCCCATGCCGAAGCGATACAACACACCCCACCGCAGTCGCGTTGTGAAAACCCGGCTGTCCGAAGATGAATACGCCGATTTCACAGCGCGGCTTGCGCCCTATGGTATCAGCCAGTCCGAATTTCTCCGGCAGGCGATACGGCACACCGCCATACGCCCCGTTATCCATGTGTCCGCGGTCAATGACGAGCTGCTTTCTGCTGTCGGAAAACTCACAGCCGAGTACGGCAGGATTGGTGGCAACCTCAACCAGATTGCCCGGTATCTGAACGAGTACGGCGTACCCTATAACGCGCTGTCCGGCGAGGTACGCGCCGCCATAGCCGACCTTGCCGCCCTCAAGTATGAAGTCCTCAAGAAAGTAGGTGACGCAGTTGGCAACACTCAAGCATATCAACTCTAAAAACGCCGACTACGGAGCCGCCGAACAATACCTGCTGTTTGAGCATGACGAGTTTACCATGAAGCCTGTCCTTGATGAAACCGGCAGGCTTATCCCCCGCGAGGACTACCGGCTGTCCACGCTGAACTGCGGCGGCGAGGATTTTGCCGTTGCGTGTATGCGGGCAAATCTCCGCTATGGGAAGAACCAGCGGCGGGAAGATGTGAAAAGCCACCACTATATCATCAGCTTTGACCCACGGGACGGGCCGGACAACGGCTTGACCGTAGACCGGGCACAGGAATTGGGCGAGAAGTTTTGCGCCGAGCATTTCCCCGGCCACCAAGCCCTTGTATGCACCCACCCGGACGGCCATAACCACAGCGGCAACATTCATGTGCATATCGTCATTAACAGCCTGCGGATTGAGGAAGTGCCGTTCCTGCCCTACATGGACAGGCCAGCCGACACGAAAGCCGGCTGCAAGCACCGCTGTACCGACGCTGCCTTGCGCTACTTCAAGTCCGAAGTCATGGAGATGTGCCACCGGGAGGGGCTTTACCAAATCGACCTCTTGAACGGCAGCAAGAACCGCGTCACAGACCGGGAGTATTGGGCGCAGAAAAAGGGACAGGCCGCGCTGGACAAGCAGAACGCCCCCATGATTGCAGGCGGTATCACGCCCCGGCAGACCAAGTTTGAAACGAACAAGGAGAAGCTGCGGCAGACCATACGAAAAGCCCTTGCCACCGCCGCCAGCTTTGACGAGTTTTCCTCTCTGCTGCTGCGGGAGGGCGTGACCGTCAAGGAGAGCCGGGCGCGGCTGTCTTACCTCACGCCGGACAGGACAAAGCCCATTACCGCCCGCAAGCTGGGCGACGATTTTGACCGCGCCGCTGTCCTTGCCGTTTTGGAGCAGAACGCCGCCAGAGCCGCAGAAAAGGCCGCGGCTATATCCAACCCCCCGCCCTCTATCCAAGACCAACTGCGGGCAGACAGAGCCGCCCGAACCGCCCCGAATGTGCAGCGGCTTGTGGACATTGAGCAGAAGAAAGCCGAGGGCAAAGGCCGGGGCTATGAACGCTGGGCGACCATGCACAACCTCAAACAAATGGCCGCGACGCTGAATGTGTATCAGGAATACGGCTTCACTTCCCCGGAGCAGTTGGAAGCCGCCGTTGATACCGCCTATCAGGAAATGCGCCAGACCAGCGGCGAACTGAAAACGCTGGAAACCAAGCTGCAAGGGAAAAAGGAGTTGCAGCGGCAGGTGCTGGCCTACGCCAAGACCAAGCCCGCCCGCGACGGGCTGAAAGCGCAGAAATCCCCCAAAGCCCGCGAAGCATACCGGCAGGCGCATGAGAGCGACTTTATCATTGCCGACGCAGCCGCCCGGTATTTCCGGGAGCATGGCATTACCAAGCTGCCCGCCCGGAAAGCGTTGCAGGACGAGATCGAGCAGCTTGTTTCCAAGAAATCCAGCTTGTATAACACCTATCACGAACAGAAGCAGCGGTATGCGGAGTTGCAGACCGTCAAGCGGAATATCGACCAGATTTTACGCCGGGAGGAACCCCGCCGCAGAAAGGAGCAGAGCCATGAGCGATAAGCTGCCCCGCATGGACTACCGCCAGCACCGGCGGGCGCGGCGGCTGGTGCATGAGTGCTGTAACTATGACGAGGGAAACTGCCTGCTGTTGGACGACGGGGAGCCTTGCGTGTGCGTCCAGAGCATTTCCCTTTCCCTCATGTGCCGCTGGTTCCGTGTGGCTGTCCTGCCCCTTGACGGGGAGCTGGCCGCAGCCCTCCTGTACCGGGGGAGCCAGAAACGGTGCGCCGTCTGCGGCGCGGCCTTTGTCCCCAAATCCAACCGGGGGAAATACTGCCCCGGCTGCGCCGGACGCATGAAGAAAATCAAAGCCGCCGAGCGAAAGCGGAAACAAAGGCATAAATGTCACGCTTTAGAGCCTTTCAAACCCGCATAAATCAAGGCTTTTTCCGTGGGTGTCAAAGGGTGCGCGATACATTTATCCTTTTCCCCCGGAAACGCCGTTCTAAATGCGTACAAACCGCCAAAATCAACCCGAACACAGGGAGGTGATCCTATCGCTGATTATATCACGGCAGACACGAAGCTGCCCGCCTATCTGCCTTATCCCCGTTTCCTGCTGAAAATGGAGATTTCCCAGACTGCCAAGCTGCTCTATGCGTTGCTGTTAGACCGCTCCACCCTCTCCCAGAAGAACAAGTGGCAGGACGACGAGGGCAGGATTTATATTATCTATCCCATCGCGGAGATAGCCGAAATACTGGATAAAGGCAGCACCACCATCAAGGGGGCGCTGAATGAACTGGACGCGGCGGGGCTGCTGGAACGGGAACGGGGCGGCTTCTCCGCACCGAACCGGCTATATGTGAAAGTGCCGCGTGTGCCACAGGTACAGTTTTCCGACCAACTGATGGCCGGAAAACCGACCCTCATAGAGCCGGAAAACCGACCAACTGATGGTCAGAAAACCGACCTTATGATGGTCGGAAAACCGTCCCCTAACCAAACTACTATAAACAACCTTACAGAGAGCCAAACAATGGGAGTGAGTGGGGAACCGCCCGCGCCCTATGGCCGATACCAGAATATTTTTCTGTCACAGACCGAATACGACGAGTTGCAGGCAGAGTACCCCGACCGGCTGGAACGGTTCATTGAGGAAATGAGCCGCTACCTTGCCGCAAGCGGGAAAAGCTACCAGAATTATGCTGCCGCCCTGCGGATATGGGCGGGGAACGACAAAAAGGGCGCCCCGAAAAAGGGCATACCAGACTACTCATGCAAGGAGGGCGAGAGTTTATGAAGAACGAAATCAACGCTGTTTTGGAGAATATGACCGCCACCACCCCGGAGCCGGAGGACTACACCGGCGAGGACGGTTTACTGTACTGCGGCAAGTGCCGCAAGCCGAAAGAAGCCTATTTTGCGCCGGATAAGGCCGCTATCTTTGGCCGTGACCGCCACCCGGCAGAGTGCGACTGCCAGAGAGCCGCCCGCGAGGAACGGGAGGCCGCCGAGAAGCGGCGCAGGCACCTTGACACCGTGGAGGAACTGAAACGCCGGGGCTTTACCGACCCCACCATGCGGGACTGGACTTTTGAGAACGACAACGGCAGGAACCCACAGGCCGGGATTGCCCGCCGGTATGTGGAGCATTGGGAGGATATGCGAGCCGACAATATCGGCTGCCTGTTCTGGGGCGGCGTGGGAACCGGGAAAAGCTACCTTGCGGGCTGTATCGCAAACGCCCTCATGGAGAAAGAAATCCCCGTCCACATGACGAACTTTGCCCTTATCCTCAACGACCTTGCCGCCAGCTTCGAGGGCAGGAACGAGTACATTTCCCGCCTTTGCCGCTATCCGCTGCTTATCCTTGACGATTTTGGCATGGAGCGCGGGACGGAATACGGGCTGGAACAGGTTTTCAATGTGATTGACAGCCGCTACCGCAGCGGCAGGCCGCTGATTGTCACGACCAACCTCACGCTGGACGACCTGCGGAACCCGGAGGACACCGCCCATTCCCGGATTTATGACCGGCTGCTTTCCATGTGCGTCCCGGTGCGCTTCACCGGCGAGAATTTCCGGCAGGAAACCGCACAGCGGAAAATGGAGAGCATGAAGAAACTGATTACCGACTGAAAGGAGTATTGCCTATGGCAGATAACAAGCAGCACGACACCCGCACTACCCGCCGCCCCGACTGCGTGACGGAAATCCGCATGGGCAATTCCGTCCTTGTCGTGTCCGGCTATTTCAAGAAAGACACCACGACCACCGCCGCCGACAAAATGGCGCGGGTACTGGAAGCGGAAGCCGCTGCTACACAAAAACCGGCGATTTGACAAGCTGTAAAGAAGCAGATTTGACACTTTTGCCGCTATACAACCAGCCCTGTTCCGTGGTACAATGAAACCACGGAATAGTGGGGCTGGCTGTCGGAAACGGAGGATTTTATGTTAAGACAAGCCACCCAAAACCTCATTACCGCCCTTTATCCGAGATTGTCCCATGAGGACGAATTGCAAGGCGAGAGTAATTCCATATCGAACCAAAAACGGATACTCGAAGCCTTTGCAAAACAGAATGGCTTTACCAACCTGCGCTGGTACACCGACGACGGTTATTCCGGCGCGAACTTCCAAAGGCCCGGTTTTCAAGCCATGCTTGCAGACATTGAAGCCGGGAAAGTGGGTACGGTCATAGTCAAGGACATGAGCCGGTTAGGGCGAAACTACTTGCAGGTAGGGTTTTACACGGAAATGCTGTTCCCCCAAAAGGGCGTGCGTTTTATCGCTGTCAACGACAATGTGGACAGTGCAAACGGCGGCATGGACAACGATTTTACCCCTCTGCGAAATCTGTTCAACGAATGGCTGGTGAGAGATACGAGCAAGAAAATCAAGGCAGTAAAACGAGCAAAAGGCATGAGCGGCAAGCCCGTTACCAGCAAGCCGGTCTATGGCTATCTCATGGACGAGGACGAGAACTATATCGTTGACGAGGAAACCGCGCCGGTAGTCCGGCAGATATACCAGCTTTGCCTTGCCGGGAACGGCCCGACCAAGATTGCCCGTATGCTGTCGGAGCAGCAAATCCCCACGCCGGGGACGCTGGAATACCGCAGGACGGGCAGCACCCGCCGCTACCACCCCGGTTATGAGTGCAAATGGGCGACAAATACCGTTGTCCACCTGTTGGAAAACCGGGAGTACACCGGCTGTCTGGTAAACTTCAAGACGGAGAAGCCCTCTTACAAAACCAAGCACAGCGTAGAGAACCCCATCGAGAAGCAGGCCATTTTCCCGAACCACCATGAGCCGATTATCGACACGGAAACATGGGAGCGCGTGCAGGAGTTACGCAAGCAGCGCAAACGCCCGAACCGCTATGACGAGGTGGGGCTGTTCTCCGGTATGCTGTTCTGCGCCGACTGCGGCCATGTGATGTACCAGCAGCGGTATCAGAACAAGAACCGCAAGCAGGACTGTTACATCTGCGGCAGCTACAAGAAGCGCACCCGCGACTGTACGGCGCACTTTATCCGCACCGACCTGTTGACCGCCGGTGTCCTCTCCAATCTCCGGCAAGTGACCGAATACGCCGCCAAGCATGAGAGCCGCTTTGTGAAGCTGCTTATCCAGCAGAACGAGATCGGCGGCAAGAGAAAGACCGCCGCAGCCACGAAGCAGCTTGAACAGGCGCAGGAGCGCATTTCCGAAGTGAGCCGCATTATCAAGCGGCTTTATGAGGACAATGTGAACGGCAAAATCAGCGACGAGCGTTTCATGGAACTGTCGGCAGACTATGAGCAGGAACAGCGGGAACTGAAAGACCGCGCCGCCGCTTTGCAGGAGGAACTGGACAAGTCGCAGGCCGCCACCGTCAACGCGGAAAAGTTTATGGGGATTGTCCGAAAGCACCTTGCCTTTGAGGAATTGACCCCCACCCTCTTGCGGGAAATGATTGAGAAAATCGTCGTGCATGAGTGCAGTTATGACGAGAACGGCACCCGCAGGCAGGACATTGAGATTTATTACAGCTTTGTCGGCAAGATTGACTTGCCAGAATAACCGCCCGACCTATCCGACACAATGCGCAAGTGCCGGATAGGAACGGCAAAATTTTTTACACTTCTATTACTTCTTTATCGCACATCAGTAAAATCTCAGGGCATGAAGCAGTTCATGGCTAATTAAAGGTAACAAAAAGAAAGGAAAAGCACAATCCAGACGGTATCAGCGGCAGGTTACAAGAATAAATTGTGATTTCACAAGATTGGTGTTATAATAAGAGAAAAGTTCCTGCCGGGGCAGCCGCCCCGGTGGTATGGATAGAAAGGCAGGAAAACAATATGCACATCAGCTATAAACCACTCTGGCACACACTGTTAGAGCGTGATATGAGAAAAGAGGATTTAAGGCTTGCCGCTGGTATGACAACAAATATGATTGCCAACATGAGCAAAGAGGGAAAGCACATCAGCATGGATACATTAGCCCGTATCTGCGAAACGCTGAATTGTGAGATTACCGATGTGATTGAGTTAGTACCAGACGAGCCTGCTTCCACAGGAGGTAAGGAACATGAGCGAATTGAAACCAAGAATAACGGAAAACGGAATTGATTATATCCTTGTCGGAGATTACTACATCCCGGACTTGAAACTGCCGGAGGAACACCGCCCTATCGGAAAGTACGGACGGATGCACCGGGAATATTTAAGAGAAGTCCACCCAGCCAGATTGAATACATTGATACTGACCGGAGAATTGTGGACATATCTTGCAGACCTGAACGAACAGGCACAGGAACGGTTAGACACTATTATGGAGCAGATGAAAGCTACCGAGGGCGTGACAGAGGAATTAAAGCGTACCTGTCAAATGGAATGGGTACAACGATGTAATAACATCCATAACCGGGCAGAAGAAATTGTTTTGCATGAGATGATTTATTCATAAACAGGAGCAATTAAATCGGAGGTATATCAGATGGTTGAAATTGTATTTAGTGAGAGTGCCTGTGGAAGTTTGAAAATTGCCCAAACTTACGGCAGGGGAAAATATAGAGGAAGTGCAATTTCGGTATTTATAAGGCACGAAAACGGGAGTGTTCCATCTTCAAATGAAATGAAAGAAGCACAACTTCAAGCACAAGAACAAGAATGTATTGCTTGGGAAAATGCTATTCCATTGGGAGGCAAGAGCAGTGATGTTTATTGTTTTGATATGGCTCTTAGTGTGGGAGATATTTCTGATAATGAAATTGGCGAACAGAGGAAAAATGTTCTCAAGAAAATGCTGTCTGTCTGGTTTGTAGAGGATTTAGATTATCAGGTTGAAGAAAAAATACAGAAAATTAAAACTACATTGTCCTCAGTTATTGAACGATATGTAGCTGGGGAAGAAGTTCGCATTTGGTATAGCTATAATCCGGATGAACTTTGCGGTATGTACTGGCTTATGAAACAACTTCGACCATTAAACTGTCAGACAACAATTTATTTGGTTAAATTACCTACATGGGAATATGGAAAAGAAAATGCTATGACATCTAAAATATCATGGGGTGAGGTGTCTCCTGGCGAATGGGGAAATTATATAACTCTACAAGAGAAAGCTGAGCCTGTATTTCTTTCAGCTTGCGCTATGAAATGGAATCAACTTCAAAATGAAAATGCACCTTTGCGTGCAATGTTAAATGGTAAATTGCAAAGCGTTTCAGAAGATATATATGATAGTTTCATTCTTCGTGAAATTGCGGAACAGCCAGAACAATTCAAAATGGCTATTGTCATAGGTAATGTTTTAGGAAAATATCAACTTGGAATTAGTGATGTATGGATTTCCAATCGCATTGATAAAATGCTTGAAGATGGTGTGTTGGAAATTATACAGGACGCACCAAAGGGAGAAACAAATTATCGCCGGATATTAAGAAAACGAATGAAATAATAACCACAGTAAGAACCGCTGCTACATGGAAGGCATCCCAACCATGCAACAGCGGTTTTTCTTTATCGTTTTTTCCTCTGGCTGATAGGCGTTCCCATTTTCTTTGATTTTTTGAGAATCCGAATCAGCCAGCGAAATTCTTCGTCTGACAGATTTTTATAGTTGATACCGAGCTGCTTGCAGTAAAGTACAACGAGCTTTTCATCCCGGCTGCCCTTGAAATTTTCGACCGCTTCCAGATTTTCTTTCAGTTCATCAGCAACGGTGGTCTGGGGTGCACTCTCGCTGTCCTTTTTGTGAGCTTCCCGAATATCCCGGATAATGAGATTGAGGTCATCCCGTACCATCTGACTGAAATACTCATCATCACTGATATGGGCGGCTTGCAACACTTTCAAATGGGGGTCATCTTCGCCAGGGCGATACCGTTCAATGATTTCATGCCGGACGGTATCGACAAGGGCATTGAGGTTCTGAATCTGCATGGTGGCAATCCCATCCACATAAATCTCAATATCCGCAAGAAACTTGATAAAATCCTTATGTGTGGCAAGTTCGCACAGCAGACGGTTGTTAATCCGACCACTTTTCAGAAGTGCTACCATTTCATCGCTCAAATGCAGCTCCCTTAATGGCGTGTTGATCTCCGCCCGGTTCTCTGTCCGGCAAAAGAGATAATCGAGGGACACCCCATAAAAATCTGCCAGCAGGATAAGGTTGCCATGATTGATTTCCTTATAGTCGTCTTTTTCATAACTGCCAAGAGCCGATTTTGAAATACCCGTTTGCTCAGCCAGTTCTTCCAGTTTTAATCCTTTGTTTAATCGTAAATCTTTTAGCCGTTCCTGTATTGTAGTAGCTCCGTTCATTGAAGCAGTTCCCCCTTTTTGACAACATATATAACCGTTGAATTGATTATACCATATCAATTCCGCAATCGTGGAAATTTTTGATTTTTGCCCTTAATTCCTACTTTGTGGACATACCGCACGAGGCACAAAAATGTTCTATGATACAGGTAGTTCATCGATGGATTATTCCAATCGAATGACCAGCCTGTGTGGGATATGCTTCCCCGGCGATGTAGTGCCATGACTTTTGGCAGGGATGTGGAGGAACCCTGACCGAAACGAGCATACCAAAGGGAGCGATACGCCGCTGTGAGATTCAGGGGAGGAACGACACCGGGGAGAACTGGCGAACTGACACCGAAATGATACCGAAACACGACAATCTGATAGGGGGATAGTCTACCCTATCGCTGATACTTCGGGAGATTTTAGGCGGCTCTATGGCTGTAATTTTGCCGAAAATCGCCCCGAAACCATACACGAAAACGGGAGGAAGCGCAATATGCCGAGAATGAGCAAAAAGAGGAAGCATGAGCTTTCTTTTTACCTCAATGACCGGGGGCGTGTCACTTACAACGAATTATGCCGGAAATGCCAGCATGGGTGCAGGCAGAGCTTCCGGGCGGTTGTGATTGACTGCCCCCGTTATTTATCCAAACGAGCAAAGAAAAAGGAGGAACACACCGAATGAATTTTGAATTTATGACGATAGACACACCATTGCCGCCCTGTATGGCTTTTCCAAGAGCGTTGACAGGGTTTCCAGTCAGCAGCACCGCAAAGGTCATGTACTGCCGGATGTTGGACGCTATGCTCTCCAATGGGCAGGAGGACGAGAACGGAATCCTGTTTGTCTGCTTCCCTGTCACAGCCATTGCCGCAGTCCTGTCCCGCAGCTCTATGACGGTCAAGCGTTCTTTGAATGAACTGGAAAACGCCGGACTTATCATGCGGGTGCGTCAGGGCGTTGGAGAACCAAACAGGATTTATGTGCTGATACCGGGAAAGGAGGACGCTGCCCTTGCCTGATACTTCAAAGCTGGAAAAACTCAATCGGGAGTTGGAGAAAAGCGAAAAGAAACTGCGGAAAGCCATCAATGATGAAAAGGCATTGCAGCACCAGTTAAAGCAGCTTACCCGAAAGGAACGGACGCACCGGCTCTGTACTCGTGGCGGTATGCTGGAAAGTTTTCTGCAAGAGCCGGAACGCCTGACAGATGATGATGTCATGCTGTTGTTGAAACTCATTTTTCACAGGCAGGACACGCAGGAACTATTGAAAAAACTGCTGGAACGGGAGAAGCCGGAAACCCCTTAGTTTACTAAGGGCGCAATTATACACCACCCAGAGGTTGGTGCATTGCGTTCTCCGAAGGCTCCTCGCCGGAGGGCTGTGATTTTCCGCAGTCAAGGTCTGCTCCAAATCATACAGGGGACGCTACGCTTCCCCTGCGCTGGCTGCCGCCAGCTACCCTTTTGTGTACTTGCCATCTGGGGACACCTTGCGTTGCAAGCTGTTCCCAGCCGACAAGTTTCATAAAATACGCTATCTTTTCGATAGTCGATGAAGTATAATGAAGATGACAACAAACCTGAATTTAACGAGGAGGTAATGATTATGAGTAGAAATATAAAAGGTGGTTTTTTAACATTAAGTGGTGTTGTTGGTATTGTAGGAATGATAATAGCGGCAATGCAAAATCCAGCAACTGCATGGGTAACGCCACCTGGAAGAATGATTGTAAGTATTTTAGAAAATGGATTATTGATTCCTACGGTTTTATTCCTTGTTCTTTTTATTTATGGATTGTATATTCTCCTAACGGAGAAAAACGATTGAGCAATACCGGTTTGTCGAATTAAGAAAATCGGTAGTTGACAAGGAGTTTTGATAGCGTGAAAAAAATATTTCTTAAAATTGTGATAGGGGTTGTTCTTGTTTGTATTTTATTTGTTTGTTTTCTTTATACGAACAATGAGATCGGCGTGACTTCATCTAAGCTGGAGACAGATATTCGTTCGTCGCAGAAGATTAAGGATGATTGGACGGTCGATGGAAGCGTTTCCAGCACGATGGCTGCATATATTTCTTACCCTCAGGATTTGAGTGACCATTCTTTTTCCGTCTATGTCAACCGCCCTGGTCTTTCCTTTGGATACTTTTTCCGTGGGGGTGGAAAACTTTCGGGGGTTCAAAGAGGAATTGCCGAGTACACTGTAGAAGGATATAATGAGCGAGCATTTATTTCTATGAATCAGCAACAGGTAACACAGCTTGAAATAGATGACGGCAACACAATTCAAGTGCTTGACATTGACAGCAATAAACCTTTTGCGATTGTTTTGCCTATAAATGCGGGAACCATTACATTCTATGATGTGAATGGCAATACTGTGGAATACTGGAACAATTCTCTTTGACAACTTCCAGTTGTGCGCCCAGCTAAGGGTGTGTAGTCAAGCCGGTGGGATTCCGGTTTATCCAAGGTTTAGCCAACCAGA
>NZ_JADNOP010000023.1 GCF_015557635.1 Fusicatenibacter saccharivorans | reverse complement strand
ATATTTTATCAATTAACACAATTGTTATTTTGTCCATCTTCAATTACTTGCGTAAATTCGATGGACGCGTCTTATATCCCCATAGCTGAAGCAAGGGGTTTTACGACGCATTGGATAATTTCGCGGCATGTGGCGGAATCGCCGGGAATATTCAGAATTCTTCGTCAGTGGAATCCTGGTATTCTTCCAGTGCCCGACGGATTTCGGAACTGCCGAATCCTTTCCGCATCAGAAAACCGGCGGCACGGCGGTACTCTTTTTCATCCAGCCGGTGCGGCGTACCGAGCTTTGCAAAGGCGGCACTTTTTGCAAGTTCATACTCATCGCGGGCATCCTCCTGCTCTTCCAGGACGGATTCCACCAGTTCCCGGTCCACGCCTTTCTGTGCCAGCGCATAGAGGACTGCCTTTTTCCCTTTTTTCGCACCGCTGCCCGCAAGATACTGCTCCACGTATGCGCGGTCGTCGATATAGTGAAAGCTCTCCACGTACGAGACAGCCTCTTCAATGGCTCTCTCGGGATAGCCGTCTTTTCGTAACTTATCTTCCAGCTCTTTTTTCGTCCGCATCTGTCCGAGCAGCAGATACATCGCGCGGTGCTTCGCCCGTTTCGTCAGCACTTCCCCCGCGAGCTTTTCGTAAACCTCGTCGGGCAGCTCCTCCTGCTCTCTGATGCGGGAAGCGCGGATTTCCCCGTTATAAAGAACCAGATCCTCTCCGTCATCGAAGAGGATCCGTGATTTCTTTTTATTCAGAGGACGAATCTCTGTCACAAACATTTATTCGTCGTCTCCTTCGGTTTCCGGAACTGCTGCTGTTTCTTCTGTGCCTTCCGGCGCTTCTTCCTTGATCAGGCCGTAAGCCACGCGCACTTTGTGCTCGATCTCATCCATGATTTCCGGATGCTCGCGCAGATATGCTTTCGCATTTTCGCGTCCCTGGCCGATCTTGTCGCCGCCGTATGCGAACCATGCGCCGCTCTTCTGTACGATGCCGACGGAAGCTGCCAGATCCAGAACGTCTCCTTCTTTGGAGATTCCTTTTCCGAACATGATATCAAATTCTGCCTCGCGGAACGGCGGCGCTACTTTGTTTTTCACGACTTTGATTCTGGTACGGTTTCCGACCATCTCTCCGCCCTGCTTTAAGGCTTCGATTCTTCTGACATCGAGACGGATGGAAGAATAGAATTTCAGTGCACGGCCGCCGGTTGTGGTCTCCGGATTTCCGAACATGACACCGACTTTTTCACGCAGCTGGTTGATAAAGATAACAATACAATTGGATTTGCTGATCGCTGCAGTCAGTTTCCGGAGTGCCTGAGACATCAGACGCGCCTGCAGTCCGACGTGGGAATCTCCCATGTCGCCGTCGATCTCGGCTTTTGGAACGAGGGCTGCAACAGAGTCCACGATGATGATGTCTACCGCACCGGAACGAACCATCGTCTCGGTGATCTCAAGTGCCTGCTCGCCGTTGTCCGGCTGTGAGATGTAGAGGTTTTCAATATCAACACCGATGTTTTTGGCATAGGCCGGATCGAGCGCATGCTCTGCATCGATGAAGCCGGCGATTCCGCCGCGTTTCTGTACTTCGGCTACCATGTGGAGCGCTACGGTTGTTTTACCGGAAGACTCCGGTCCATATACCTCGATGATTCGTCCCTTCGGCACACCGCCAAGACCGAGTGCGATATCCAGGCTTAATGAACCGGTCGGGATGGTTTCCACGTTCATGTTGGCTGCGGAATCCCCGAGCTTCATGACAGCTCCTTTTCCGTACTGTTTTTCAATCTGTCCAAGTGCGGCATCGAGTGCGCGCAGTTTATCTTCGTTATTATTTCCCATACTGAATTTTCTCCTTACTATACGAACGTCCGTTCGCTTCTGTATTCATACTATTACAAATCTGCTTTGTTGTCAACTGTTTTTCTTTTTTTCCTGTGTCTTTTTTCAGCCCCCAAATCCTCTGCACCGGAGCTGCTTCGAATATATCCTTATGCACAAGTGTAGCATATTCCACTCTCCTGCCGCAACCCAAAAATACTGCAAAAAAATCCCGAAACGGCTTTTCTTTCCTCTTCTGCCATTTCGGGATTTTTTTCTTATTTTTCAGAATGCAGACCAGCTTATCCGATCAGCCAGTTGTACATTTCCTCGTACTGTTTTGCGGAATTCGCCCAGGAGAAATCCTGTGCCATTGCGCGGTCGATCATCTTGTTCCACTCGCGTTTTTTGTCGTAATAGATGCGCTCTGCGTACCGCACGGTACCCATCATCTCATGCGCATTGTAGTTTGTGAAGCTGAATCCAGTTCCTGTTCCCTCGTACTCATTGTACGGCTCTACGGTGTCTTTGAGGCCGCCGGTCTCGCGGACGATCGGAAGGGTTCCGTAGCGGAGGCTCATGAGCTGTGAGAGTCCGCATGGCTCAAACAGGGACGGCATCAGGAAGGCATCGCAGGATGCATAGATCTTGTGTGACATTGCATCGGAATAGTAGATGTTTGCAGAAACCTTCTTGTCGTATTTCCATGCGAAGTGGCGGAACATGTTCTCGTAGCGCTCCTCGCCGGTTCCAAGGATCACAAACTGTACGGCATCCTGGCACATCTCATCCATCATATAGCTGATGAGGTCGAAGCCCTTCTGATCGGTCAGACGGGATACGATACCGATCATCATCGTCTTCGGATTGACCTCGAGTCCTAACTCCTCCTGCAGTGCCAGTTTATTTTTCACTTTCTCTTTACGGAAGTTCTTTGCATTGAAATTCTTTGCAATCTGAGCGTCTGTCTCCGGGTTCCACTCATTGTAGTCGAGTCCGTTTACAATACCGCGCAGATCGTTTGCTCTTGCACACATCAGACCGTCGAGTCCTTCGCCATAGAACGGGGTCTGAATCTCCTGCGCGTATGTATTGCTGACGGTGGTGATCGCATCTGCGTAAACCAGACCGCCCTTCAAGTAGCTTGCATCGTGTTTGAACTCCAGCTTATCCGGTGTGAAGTAGTAGTCGGAAAGGCCGGTAATGCTCTGAATCGTCTTGCGGTCCCAGATGCCCTGGAATTTCAGGTTGTGGATCGTCATGACGGTTTTGATTCCCCGATAGAATTCATCTGCCTGGAAACGCTCGTGCAGGTAAACCGGAACGAGACCGGTCTGCCAGTCGTGGCAGTGGATGAGGTCCGGGCGGAAGCCGATGGTCGGTAAAATGGAAAGCGCTGCTTTGCTGAAGTAAGCAAATTTTTCCAGATCCCATGGCATGCCCGCATATGGAGTGCTTCCTCCGAAATGCTCCTCATTGTCGATAAAGTAGAATTTGATGCCTTCATATTCCATCTCGAAAATGCCGACATACTGCTGTCTCCAGTTCAGATCCATGTAGAAGTTTGTCACATACTGCATCTGATTTTTAAACTGTTCTTTGATTCCTGCGTATTTTGGAATCACCACGCGCACATCAAAATACTCTTTCGGGAAGTATTTCGGCAGAGAACCTGCTACATCCGCCAGACCGCCTGTTTTGATGAACGGTACACACTCTGAAGCCACGAACAAAATATTTTTCATGAAAAGAATCCTCCTGTAATTTCATGCTGATTATCGCATCTTTGTTTTTCTGTAATTCCTTCCTTTTTGTCACGATCCTATGAAACGCGAAAGGATAATCAACGTCCTGTCTGTATTATACCGTACTTTGTCCAGAAAAAAAAGTCTAAACTTCTGTAATTTCTCCGTTTGTTCGGATTTTTTTGTTACTTTTTACTGATTTTTCAGTTCGAGACGTATTTTATCTGCAATTAATGCAATAAATTCAGAATTTGTCGGTTTACCCTTGCGGTTGTTCACGGTATAGCCGAACAGCTCGTCGATTGTGTCCATTTTGCCGCGGCTCCAGGCCACTTCAATCGCATGGCGGATGGCACGCTCGACACGGCTTGACGTTGTCTGGTGGCGTTTCGCGATGGTCGGATAGAGAATCTTGGTAATGGAATTGAGCATTTCCGTGTCCTCTACGGAAAGCAGAATCGCATCGCGCAGGTACTGGTATCCTTTGATATGGGCAGGAACGCCGATCTCGTGGATCATATTTGTCACATCGATTTCCAGACTGTTTTCCGGCGGACAGACCGGCTCTTTTCCAGGGTTTGTAAAATTTCTTGGATGGTATCTTCTTACTGCTGTCATTCCTTTTGTTGCTTTGATCCGGTTCAGAAGAGTTTCGTTGTCGAACGGTTTTAAGACGTAATAGTAAGCGCCGAGCCGGAACGCATCTTCGGTGATCCGCTCCTCTCCTACGGCGGAGACAACGATAAAGGCAGGTCTTTTTTTCAGATTTTTATCCTCATTGACTTTCTCCATTACAGTCAGACCATCCATCTTTGGCATGAAAATGTCAAGCAGTACGACGTCCGGTTCTTTGTCGCGGATGATACTGTAGATATCATTTCCATTTCCGGTCTGCCCGATCAGTTCAAGCGTGTCATCCTGTTTTATGACGTTCCCAAGCATTTCCTGCATGCG
Organism: Fusicatenibacter saccharivorans; assembly: GCF_015557635.1. Classification (GTDB taxonomy): domain Bacteria; phylum Bacillota; class Clostridia; order Lachnospirales; family Lachnospiraceae; genus Fusicatenibacter; species Fusicatenibacter saccharivorans. The sequence goes on along the minus strand of NZ_JADNOP010000023.1, from coordinate 31,599 downwards.
TTCGTTATCATCTGCGATGGCAATGTTGATCTTTTCCATAAAGCTCTCCTTTGCAAAAACTCATGGCCTTTCCGGAATTTCGCTGCATCCGTTTTCTTCTGAACTTTTTCCAATCACACAGACATTATAATTTTATTTTTTCGTCTTTTCAATATATTTCCCGAAATATTTTTAAAATTCGATCGACATTTTCCGTAAAAATTCGGAAGTTTTTAACAATTTCAACCAAATTAACGCATATTTTTTCAGTTCCGTGCAAGCATATTTTCCGCAAAGACACCGTAGCCTTTTTCCGGATGGTTTACGAAAACATGGGTAATAGCGCCGACCAGCCTTCCGTTCTGGAGCACCGGCGAGCCGGAATTTCCCTGTACGATGCCGCCGGTTTTCTGCAGCAGCCGTTGATCAGTAATTTCGAGCACAAAATTTTTGTTCGTATTCTCGCTTCCAAGATCGATTTCCGTAATCTCCGCCTCATACTCTTCTACCGTATTGTCCACGCACATCCGCACGGTGGCCGGGCCCGTCTCGATCTCCTGCCGGTAGGCAATTTCCGTCACGGTAAGCGGCAGTGCACTGCTTTTTTCCCTGTCCAGAACGCCGTGGATACCGTAGATGGTATTCTCCGCCACTGACCCGATACGGTTCTTTTCTTCGTAATGGATCACGCCCTGAAGTTCACCCGGTACACCCGCTTTTCCCGGAATCACGGACAGAATCTGTGTCAGATACAGCTCTCCGCCGTTTAACTGCAGCATTTTTCCGGTATCAATATCACTGATTCCGTGGCCGAGCGCCGCAAAGGTTCCGTCTGCTTCCACGAAGGTCAGTGTTCCGATTCCCTGCATATTATCGCGGACCCAGGCTCCAAGGCGGCAGGTGCCGTCCTGGCTTTTCTGCGATGTCACCTGCACTTCGATCGTTTCCCCGTCCCGGAGCAGGGAAAGGCACACCGGGGAACCGTTTGATACTTTTACTGCATCAATCAGCTCCTGTTTGCTGCGGATGTCCTGTCCGTTTACTTTCGTGATATAGTCACCTTCCCGCAGAATATTTTCCGACGGCCGGCTGACGGTTCCGTCGGACGAACGGATTTCGGCTGTGCGGATGACCATCACGCCGTCGGTCTCCATATAGATACCGACCGGCGCGCCGCAGACGGCAACTTTCGGCCGTTCTTCCTGGATGACACGGATCTTTTTCAGCGGAATTCCGGCCGCGGAACATTCCACCACGGTATCTCCCGTTTCCCCGGGATCGCTCTTTTCTGCTTCCTCAGTTCCTTCCGAAATTGTCAGCAGAGGATGTTTCGTGAGCGGCTGAAACGGGCTTTCGCTGTTCTCATCCACATACATCGTATCCGGCAGGGATTCGCGCATGGCATCGTAGCTAAGAAGAACGGCAAGGATCAGAAACAGCGCCGCCAGCGCAAGCAGGACTCTTCGGTATTTTTGTTTTCTCGTCATTTGCATTCCCATCCTTTCCGCCGCAGGGCAGAACTGCGGCATTTCTTTTGTTTTCGCGGCGGTCGTCAAGTTCTCGTGCAGGCACGGACTTTGACCCGCCGCCCGCGAAAAAAGAGGGAAACCACGCTTTGTTTCGTGATTTCCCTCTTAGTATGCGGACTTCTCTTTATTTGAGTCTTGCAGATTTTTGTACCTGTGCCAATTCCTTCATCTCGCTGGCATTTGCCAGAACAGAATCCGTAATTTTCGCGCCGCCGAGCATTCTTGCCAGTTCTCTGACAGAATCTTCCTCGGATAATGGATGGATCGATGTGACGGTCTCGTTTTCTTCGACGTTTTTTTCGATTTCAAAATGAGAATCTGCCATCGCTGCGATCTGCGGCAGATGGGTGATGCAGATGACCTGATGGCGCTGCCCGATCTGTGCCATTTTTTCGGAAACTTTCTGCGCCGTCCTTCCGCTGATTCCGGTGTCGATTTCATCGAAAATCAGGGTTTCTGTCTCGTCGCGGTCGGCAAGAATCGTCTTGATTGCAAGCATGATTCGCGACAGTTCACCGCCGGAAACAACTTTCGCCAGCGGACGGACCGCTTCGCCCGGGTTTGTGGAGATTAAGAACTCCACAGCATCGGTTCCGTTTTCGGTGTAGCTTTTTGTCTTTTCAAATGAAATTTCAAATGCGACATGCAGGAAATTCAGGTCGCGCAGACCTTCGATAATCTGTGTTTCGAGCCGTTTTGCATAGTTTCTGCGGATTTTGGACAGATTATGTGCGGCCGCATCCAGTTTCTGCTCCGTTTTCTGTAACTGCTCCTGCAGTGCCGCGCGGCAGCTCTCAAAGTTTTCCAGTTTTTCCAGTTTTTTCTGCTGTTCTTCGCGGTATGCGGCGATCTCTGCCATCGTCTTTCCATACTTTGCTTTCAGGCGGTTGATCTCATCGAGCCGCTTTTCCGTCTCATAATACTCTTCCTCGGAAAAGGTCAGTTCGGAAAGATACGCGGAAATCTCGCGGTTGAAATCGTTCAGCAGTCCGTCAATATCGGAAAGGGTCTGCGACGGACCGGAAAGTGCATCGTCGTACACCGCGGCCTGCTGCAGCTCCCGGATTGCGCGGCCGACCTGCTCCCCGGCGCTGTTCTCCGCACCGTAGCCGGTGATCGCATATACCGTCTGCAGAGATTCTGCGATCTTTTTCGCATGGCCCATCTTCCGGTACGCAGTTTCCAACGCTTCGTCCTCGCCCTCTTTTAGCTCTGCCTGATCAATCTCGTTGATTTCAAACGTAAGAAATGCTGCCTCCCGCTTTCTTGCCTCCTCGTCGAGTTCGTACGCCGAGAGCTCCTTTCGGACATTCTTCCACTCCTGGTACAGCGCCCGGACCTCTCCTTTTGCCGTGGCCGCTTCGGTTCCCGCAAACGCGTCAAGAATCGCGATCTGCCGGTCCGGATAGAGCAGCGACTGGTGCTCATGCTGGCCGTGGATGTCGAGCAGCAGGGACGCAAGGGCTTTTACCTGCGAAATATTGCATGCCGCGCCGTTGATGCGGCAGACACTGCGGGATCCGGTGATCTTTCTGGAGATAATCACCTGTCCCTCCTCCGCCTCGAGATCCATCTCTTTTAACAGCTCCAGTACATGCGGATTTTCGGTTTCAAAGACCAGTTCCACCAGCGCGCTTGTCTCTCCCGTCCGGATCATCTCGCGGGATATCTTCTTTCCAAGCGCCGCGTTGATCGAACCGATCAGGATGGATTTTCCGGCTCCGGTTTCTCCGGTCAGTATATTCAGGCCCGGACCGAACTCCACTTCTGCTTCGTCGATCAGGGCCAGATTTTTTACGTGTAAGTTTGTGAGCATTCTTTCCCTCCGGTGTCACACCTGCTGTCATCTTTTTGTCTCTTTTTTGCAGAAACGGGCGTTCTTTAGAACTCTTCGCCCGTCTCCTCCATGCCGTCCACCATTTTTTTCAGTCGTTCTGCTGCCACAAGCGCCGCATCATCGTCTCTTGCCACGCAGAGAATCGTATCGTCTCCGCCGATGCAGCCGACAATTTCATTCCAGTTCATCTCATCGAAAGCCGCTGCCGCCGCCATCGCCATTCCAGACACGGTTTTGATGACCAGAATATTCTTGGCAAGATCAACGGAAATATACGCGTCTTTTAACACGCGCGCATAGCGGCTCCCAACCTCGGACGGTGCGTTCTGCAGAACCGCATAGCGGCTTCCGCCGTTCTCTTTTGGTACTTTTGTGAGCTTCAGCTGGCGGATATCCCTCGAAATCGTCGCCTGCGTTACGGCAAAGCCGCTCTCCTCCAGCTTCTTTGCCAGCTCCTCCTGTGTTTCAATGTCATATTGGTTAATTAATTTGATAATCTGTGCATGTCTCGCGATTTTCATTTCAAGCATCCTTCCCCAGTAACTATATCTTAAATGTTTGCCATTTTCTTTCTTAATGTCTCCAGAAAACTGATGTTGCTGATCTTTACAATCAGAGTATCCCGTCTGGCCTTTTTGATCACGATCCGGTCGCCGGTTTTCATCGGAACGCGGGTATCGCCGTCAAAATATGCCATGCCCTGTTCAATGCCGCCGTCTCTCGAAGGCCCGAGCTCCACCTCGATCACATCCTCTGCCGGAAAGACAATGCTTCTCGTATTCAGGGTGTGCGGGGCAAGCGGTGTCATCAGCATCAGGCTGGCCGACGGTGAGATGATCGGGCCGCCCGCAGAGAGGCTGTAGCCGGTCGAACCGGTCGGCGTTGCGATGATGATGCCGTCGGCACTGTAGGAATTTAAAAACTCCCCGTTGACGTAATTGTCAAACCGGACGACACGCAGGTTTCCCTCACGGGTGATCGTAATGTCGTTGAGTGCCGCGTCCTCCGCGATCAGCTTTCCGTCACGGTAAATCGCTCCGCTTAGCATCATGCGATGCTCAATCGTATATTCATCCGCCATCAGATGATCCAGCGCCGGATAGAGTGTGTCACGGTCGATTTCCGCAAGATAGCCGAGCGTTCCCAGATTGATGCCGAGCAGTGGAATCTGTAAATCCACCACGTCGCCTGCTGCCTGCAGAAGTGTGCCGTCACCGCCGAGCACCAGAATGCCGTCGATATCGGACGGAACCTTCGCCGGATCCGTATAATGGTATTTTTCCCCTTTTTCGCTGTTATCGCAGAGAAGACACGTTTTTCCGCGCTCCTCCAGATATTGCCTGATCTGGTCTGTCACGGTAAGGTCCGGGTCTTTTGCTCTGTTTGTGATCAGGTAAAATCGCTCCATATCATGCTCCTTAACCCTTTTATTTATCCAGTGTATTGTGTGCGCTCTTTACAACGGCGTCTACATCGACATTGGTCTCTTCCTCTGTCACGCCGTCCGGCAGCCGGACAAGGTGAACGAGATACTCGATATTTCCCTCCGGTCCTTTGATCGGAGAAAATTCCAGATGGCGCACGCCGAAGGAAATGCTTTTCGCATAGGAAATGACCATCGCAATGACTTCTTTGTGTACAGCCGGATCACGGACAACACCTTTTTTGCCGACTTTTTCGCGTCCTGCCTCAAACTGCGGCTTGATCAGAGCTGCAATTTCGCCGTTCTCTTCCATCAGATTCCGGACCGGAAGCAGCACCTTGGTCAGGGAGATAAACGATACGTCGATCGATACGAAGGACGGTCTCTCCTCGATATCCTCCGGCACGACGTAACGGATGTTCGTGCGCTCCATGCAGACAACGCGCGGATCGTTCCGCAGCTTCCAGTCGAGCTGGCCGTGGCCGACATCCACGGAATATACCTTGACGGCGCCGTTCTGCAGCATACAGTCGGTAAAGCCGCCGGTGGATGCTCCGACATCCATGCAGACCTTTCCATCCAGGGTAAGGTCAAAGTTTTTCATTGCTTTCTCTAATTTTAAGCCGCCGCGGCTCACATACGGCAGTGGTTTTCCTTTTAAGACAATCTCCACTTCTTCCGGGAACATGGAACCGGCTTTGTCCTCCCGCTCATTGTCCACCAGAACTTCTCCTGCCATAATCATGGCTTTCGCTTTTTCCCGCGATGTGGCAAGGCCCCGTTCTACCAGTAATACATCTAATCGTTTTTTCATCTTTCTTCCTGCTCCCGTTTTCTGTAGTATTCCTCAATTCTGCCGCAGATATCTTCCGGCGTAAAGCCGACCTGTTTCATCTGGTATGATACACTTCCGTGCGGAATAAAGCGGTCCGGCAGTGCAATGATCTCCACGCCGAACGGAAGGTCTTCTTCCTCGGCAAAAGCAAGGACGCGCTCTCCAAAGCCGCCGTCTTTTACATTTTCCTCGAGTGTTACGACAAGCTCATACGTATCGGCAAAGCTTCGAAGAAGTTCTTCATCGATTGGTTTGACGAACCGCGCATTCACAAGCGCCGCATCCATATCCATCCGCTCTTTTAACTGTTTCTGCACTTCTTCTGCCATTTTTACCATACTGCCGACGGCAAGAAGTGCAACACGGCTTCCCTCATGGATCACTTCTGATTTTCCGAGGCAGATGGGCGCACGGAACTCTTTTAATCCCGTATACGCTTCCCCTCTCGGGTAGCGCACCGCGATCGGACCGTCGTAATCGACCGCAAATTTGATCATATCCGAAAGCTCCCAGAGGTTCTTCGGTGCAAGAATTGTCATATTCGGCATCGAACCCAGATAGGAAAGGTCGAAAATGCCGTGGTGTGTCTCCCCGTCGTAGCCCACAAGACCGGCGCGGTCAATCGCAAAGACGACATGGAGATTCTGCATACAGACGTCATGCATAATCTGATCGTACGCCCGCTGCAGGAATGAAGAATAAATCGCAACGACAGGCGTAATGCCGCCGAGTGACAGTGCCGCTGCAAATGTCACCGCGTGCTCTTCTGCGATTCCCACATCGAAACAGCGGTCCGGGAACATGTTGAAGAAGCGTTTCAGTCCGACACCGGTCATCATCGCCGCCGTGACTGCCGCAACATCCTTTCTTCGATCTCCCATTTTCCGCATGACCGTGGAAAAGACATCCGTGTACGTCGGATTGGATTTTCCAACCGGCAATCCTGTTTTCACATCGAACGGACCCGCACCGTGGAATCTTGCCGGGTGGCGCATCGCCGGCTCATAGCCGCGGCCCTTCTGTGTCAGGACATGCACCAGGATCGGTCCTTCAAACCGTTTTGCTTCCTGAAAGGTCTTGATCAGCTGCGGAATGTTGTGGCCGTCCACAGGACCTAAATACGTAAGTCCCATATCCTCAAACAGCATGCCCGGAATGATGATCTGTTTGATGCTGCTTTTCGTCTTCCGCATCGCATCCACCATGCCAGGTCCGATGCCCGGAATGCGGTTCAATGCCTTTGTGACGTCCATCTTGAAATCCGTGTACGCCGATGCCGTCCGAAGGCCGGACAGGTACGATGACATACCGCCGACATTCTCGGTGATCGACATTTCGTTGTCATTTAAAACGATAATAAAATTCGATTTCAGGCTGGCCGCATTGTTCAGCGCCTCGTACGCCATGCCGCCGGTCAGCGCACCATCTCCGATGATCGAAACAACGGAATAATTTTCTTTTTTCAGTTCCCGTGCACGCACATAGCCGACGCCTGCGGAAATCGAGGTCGAGCTGTGGCCGGTGTCGAATACATCGCAGTCACTCTCGCTCCGCTTCGGGAATCCGCTGATGCCGCCTTCCCGGCGCAGCGTTTCAAACCCGTCTTTCCGCCCGGTCAGAATCTTGTGCGTGTAGGACTGGTGTCCCACATCCCAGATCAGCTTGTCTTTTGGAAGATCGAAGACGCGGTGCATCGCAATCGTCAGTTCCACAACACCAAGATTGGACGCCAGATGGCCGCCGGTTTTACTCAAAGACTCGATAATAAATTCCCGGATTTCCTCTGCAAGCGCCGGAAGCTGGTCCGCCGGAATCTTCTTGATATCGTTTGGTTTCTGTATTTTTTCTAACATGAAATCATCCCTTACTTTTTTCTGGAAGTCAGAGATTCAAACAGCTCTTCCAGAAATATTTTATCTCCCGGACAGGACAGATTTTTCAGTTCGTCCACGGCCTCTTTCGTGAGCCGTTTTACCTCCTGCTCCGCCCCGTCTGTGCCAAACAGCGTCACATACGTTGTTTTTTCATTCTTTTCATCGCTGAAAACCGGCTTTCCAAGCTCCTCCATCGTGGATGTAACATCCAGGATGTCGTCCCGGATCTGGAACGCGATTCCGACTTTGGAGGCAATCCGGCAGAGCGCGTCAAGATCATCGTCGTTTGCTCCTGCAAGTGCCGCACCTGCCATCATGGCAGCCTCTAAAAGCGCCGAAGTCTTGTTCTCGTAAATGTAGTCCAGCATCTCACGGTCGATGGCGAAATGGCCGGCTTTTTCATTCATCACGTCAACACTCTGACCGCCCAGCATGCCGGAAATTCCGGTTTTCTGACAGAGAATGCCAAAAGCACGCACTACACGGTCGGTGTGTTCCTCCAGTGGAAAGGCTTTCCAGGCTGTCTCGTATGCATAGTTTAAAAGGGCGTCTCCTGCCAGCACGCCGACGGCCTCCCCGAAGACGACATGGGTCGTTTTTCTGCCGCGGCGGTAATCGTCGTTGTCGATCGCAGGGAGATCATCGTGGATCAGGGAATGGGTGTGAATCATCTCCATGGCTGCCATAAACGGTTTTACAGCCTCCCCGGTTCCGCCGAACAGACGGAAACTCTCCTGCAAAAGCAGCGGACGAAGCCTCTTTCCGCCCGCTGTCATACTGTAATTCATGGCTTTTGCCAGTTCCTTTGCAAAGCCTTCCTCTTTCGGCAGGTAAGCGGTAATGATACTTTCCGCTTCCCGCGTTTTTTCTTCGAGTACTGCTTTAAAATTCTCTGAATGTTCCATCCTCATTCATCTGGAGCATTTTTTTCTCAACGCGGTCAATTTTCTGACTGCATTCGTTTAAAAGCTCCATTCCCTCCTTGTATAAACGAAAGGAGTCTTCCAGGCTGACATCGCTGCTTTCCAGCGTTTCGAGCATCTGATCCAGTTTTCCAAATGCTGCTTCCAGTGTCTCACCGGAAGGAGTTCCTTCTTCTTTTCTCTCTTCTGTTTCCATATTTCCCATGTTTTCTCGATTCTCTGCTTTTTTTCACGATTGTTCCATCCAGGATACGGCCGATGTCTTCTCTGCGCGCGCTGTGATCTTTCCGTCCGATACACAGATTTCGAGCAGATCGCCTTCTTTGACATCCTGCACCGAAGTGATGGCCTTTCCTTCTTTTTCCACGTAGGAATAGCCCTGGTTCAGCTTGTCCAGCGGGGACAGGCCCTTCATCGCCTGAATGTAAAGGGCAAGGCGGTGGCGCGCTTCTTTGAGCTTTTCTTCCATCGCGTCTGTATACCGACGCTCCAGCTCGGCGTGGCGTGCTCTCTGGTCACGGATCTTATTTTCCGGTCCGAGATACTTCCACTTTGTCTCGTACTGCAGAAGGCGGCTTCTCGCTCTCTGCGTCTGGTTTGCCATCGCATGGTTCATGCGGCTTTTATAATTTTCCAGTGTGTTGAGTACCGCGCGGACATCAGCGACCGCCAGCTCCGCCGCTGCGGACGGGGTCGGGGCGCGCAGATCTGCCACGAAATCGATGATCGTTGTGTCGGTCTCATGGCCGACGGCGGAGATCACCGGGGTATGACAGGAAAAAACGGCGCGCGCTACTTTTTCCTCGTTGAACGCCCAAAGATCCTCGATCGAACCGCCTCCGCGGCCCACGATCAGCACATCCAGATTCAGTGCGTCCAGACGGCGGATGCCCTCCACGATGCTGTCCGCCGCTCCCTCTCCCTGCACCAGGGCCGGGTAGAGGATGATCTGGACAAAGGGATTCCGACGGAGTGCAATGTTTTTGATATCCTGCACAGCAGCTCCCGTCGGTGCTGTGACAACGCCGATTTTCTTTACATACGCAGGAATCGGCTGCTTGTACTCCGGGGCAAACATGCCCATCTCTTCCAGTTCTGCTTTTAGGGCCAGATACTTTTCGTATAAAAGGCCGGCGCCCTCTTTTGTGATCTCTTTTGCATAGATCTGATACTTTCCGTCCCGCTCATAGACGCTGATGCTGCCGCCGACAATCACGTTGTCGCCGTCCCGCATCGGGAAGGCAAGGCCGCGCCGCGAACCGGCGAACATGACGCAGGAAATCGTTCCTTCGGCGTCTTTTAACGAAAAATAGATGTGGCCGGACGGATGGTATTTACAGTTGCTTACTTCTCCGCTGACGTAGATCCGGCGGAGCATATAGTCCTGGTCAAAGATATTTTTGATGTATGAATTGACCTGGCCTACGGTGTAAACATTCTGGTTTTTATTTCTCATCTTCTTCTCTTGCCAGTTTTCCAAGAATACCGTTGATAAAGGACGGGGACTGGTCTCTGCCGAAGCGTTTTGCCAGCTCAACGGCCTCGTTGATGGCTACACCGACCGGAACGTCCTCGTCGAATTTCATCTCGTAAACAGCAAGACGCAGGATCGCCAGGTCTACTTTTCCCATACGGGTCGTTTTCCAGCCCTCGGAAGTACGGTTCAGCATCTCGTCGATTTCCGGGATGTGCTCGGTCACATGATGGTATTTCTCTTCCATATAGGTCTGATCTTTTTCGCTTACGGTTACTTCTTCATCCTCGTCGTTGTCGTCAGAGTACGTAAAGTAAAGAGACATCTGCTGCGGCATCTCCTCTTTCTCCTGGAACTCTGCGGTATAGAGAAGTTTAAAAATATTTTCGCGAAGTTTGCTTCTGTTCATCGTTTGTTTTAATTCCTTCCTGTATAGTTGACAAAAACCGCGGGGTGTAAGGGGTCGCCTTATTCCCTCGCGGTTCGTTGTTTTTTATTTCGTCTGTTCCATATTCACGCCTGCAATGGCTACATTGACATCGGAAACTTCCAGGCCTGTCATATTCTCGATCGCTGTTTTTACTTTTTCCTGTACGTTTTTGCAGGTTGCCGGAATCTCGTATCCATATTTGAGATTGAGGGCAAGATCCACGCAGACAACGCCGTCGAGTACATCAACTTTGACACCCTTGGAAAGATTTTTCATGCCAAGCTTGCTGACTAATTCGTTGGTAATATTTCCGGCCATGGAGGCTACCCCGTCCACTTCCGTTGCCGCAAGTCCTGCGATAATAGCTACCACCTCGTCTGCAATCTGCACGGTTCCGATTCCTTCGTCATCATATATCGTATAAGTGTTTCTTTTCTGAATTTTTGCCTCTGCCATCTTAAAAGACCTCCTCCTTGGCTGACTTTCTTTCATTATACCAAAAATAATCCGAAAATAAAAGGATTTTTTATTCTTCTTCCTGTGCCGCGCACCACTCGCGTGCCGCCGGCGTGTTGGCAAGGCCGCCCTGGCCGGTTTCGCGAAGGGTCGGATGCATCTGATCGCCGACTTCGCGCATTGCATCAATCACCTGATCCGGCGGGATGCGGCTTGAAATTCCGGCAAGTGCCATATCTGCCGCGGAAAGTGCATTCACGGAGCCAATGACATTCCGCTTGACGCACGGAACCTCGACAAGACCGCCGACCGGGTCGCACACGAGGCCGAGCAGATTTTTTAACGCCATCGCCGCCGCATGTGTAATCTGGGACGGAGATCCGCCTCGAAGTGCGGTCAGTGCTCCGGCCGCCATTGCACTTGCGGTTCCGATTTCGGCCTGACAGCCGCCGGAAGCGCCCGCAATGTAGGCCCGTGCCGCGACGACCTGGCCGATACCGGCTGCCGTGTAGAGCGCGCGCACAATTTCCTCATCCGGTGTTCCGTTCCGTTTCTGGTAATTGACCAGCACCGCCGGAAGAACACCGCAGGCTCCCGCGGTCGGAGCCGCAACGATCCGCTTCATGCAGGCATTCGACTCCCCCATTGCAAGGGCGGATGCCATCACATCGCCGACAAAGGAACCGCAGAGTGCTTCTCCGCTCTCCACATACGCTTTCATCGCCGCACCGGCGCCGCCGACCAGGCCGCTTCTTGATTTTAAGTTTCCGTCGTAGCCTGCATCCGCGCGTTTCATGGCCTCCCACATGCCGTACATGGCGGCAAGGGAATCCTCCCGTTTTACATTTCTCTCATTCATATCGTCCAGAAGGATGATCTCATCAAACGGCAGAGCTTTTTCTTCGCACTCCCGGACAATTTCTTCCAGTGAATTATAAGACATTGTCCTCTTCTCCTTCCGTCACGTTAATGTAGGTTACCTTTACGATGCCCTCGAGATGTTCCAGCCACTGCAGGAACTCTTTCGGGAGCGGCTGATCCATCTCCACAACCATGACAGCCGATCCGCCTCTTTTGTCGCGGTAGAGAGACATGTTGGCGATGTTGACCGATTTGTGTGCCAGCATCGACGTAACCTCCGCTACATGGCCCGGCTGGTCGAGATTGTGGACAATGAGCGTCGGGATCTCGCAGGTACAGTTGACATCCAGCCCGTCGAGACGGTTGATCATGATGCGGCCGCCGCCAAGGGAGCACGCCTGCACTTCAAGTGTCCTGCCGCTCTTTCCCTTCACCTCCAGAACAACGCTGTTCGGATGGGCACTCGTCAGATTGGCAATGCCGAACGAATAGGAAAGGCCCGCCGCATCGGCAATCTCAAAGCTGTGCGGGATCCGCTCGTCGTCTGCACGCATGCCGAGAAGACCCGCGACGAGACCGCGGTCCGTTCCATGGCCCTTTCCCGTTGCGGCAAAGGAACCGTACATCAGGATTTTTGCTTCCACCGGCTGTTCTCCGAGAAGCTTCTGCGTCATCCATCCAATCCGCACTGCACCCGCTGTATGCGAACTCGACGGACCGACCATCACAGGGCCCAGAATATCGAATAAGTTCATTCCTTCTCCTTTTTAAGCGGCATCCCGCTCTTTTGTTCTTAGTTTTTGCTGAATTCGGTCAGCACAAGGTCTTTGTTTCGATCCTGTACCATGCCGACACTCCACGGATTGACAAAGAGAAGCAGCGGATTTCCCTTGAGGTCCATGACCTTCTTCATATCGGATGTACCCTGAATACGGTCCAGGTTGATCTCCTCTTTGTTTGCAATCCAGCGGATGTGCTCATACGGCAGGTTCTCCAGACGGATATCCACGTTGTACTCGTTCTCCAGACGGTATTTTAAAACGTCAAACTGCAGGACGCCGACAACGCCGACGATGATCTCCTCCATGCCGCCTTTGTACTCCTGGAAAATCTGGATCGCACCTTCCTGTGCAATCTGGGAAATTCCCTTGACGAACTGTTTTCTCTTCATCGTATCAAGCTGGCGCACTCTTGCAAAATGCTCCGGCGCGAAGGTCGGGATTCCCTCGTATGCGAATTTTTTGCCCGGCATACAGATCGTATCTCCGATGGAGAAGATGCCCGGGTCAAATACACCGATGATATCGCCGGCGTATGCTTCATCAACAATATGACGGTCACTCGCCATCATCTGCTGCGGCTGGGAAAGACGCATTTTCTTTTCTCCCTGCACATGGAAAACTTCCATTCCGGCGTCGAATTTGCCGGAGCAGATGCGCATGAATGCGATACGGTCACGGTGTGCTTTGTTCATGTTTGCCTGGATTTTAAAGACAAACGCAGAGAAATCCTCTTTGACCGGATCGATCACGCCGCAGTCTGCCGTACGCGGAAGCGGCGGCATCGTCATCGTGAGGAAGTGCTGCAGGAAAGTCTCCACACCAAAGTTGGTGAGCGCAGATCCGAAGAATACCGGGGAGAGCTCTCCCTTGCTGACAAGCTCCTGGTCAAACTCTGCACTTGCGCCGTCGAGCAGCTCGATCTCATCCATGAGCTGTTCTTTCTGGTCCTCATCGACCACATCGAGAAGATGCGGATCGTCGATATCGATTTCTTCCTCGATACCTTCCTTCGTTCCCTTCATTGTATCGGAGAAGGTAAGGACTTTCTTTTTGTCACGGTCGTAAACACCGCGGAATTTTTTTCCGGAACCGATCGGCCAGTTGATCGGGCAGGTTGCAATGCCGAGCTCTTTTTCGATTTCATCGAGCAGCTCAAACGTATCATTCGCATCGCGGTCCATCTTGTTGATGAAGGTGAAAATCGGGATATGACGCATAACGCAGACCTTAAACAGCTTTCTGGTCTGTGCCTCGACACCCTTCGATGCGTCGATGACCATGACGGCGGAATCGGCTGCCATCAGGGTACGGTACGTATCCTCCGAGAAGTCCTGGTGTCCCGGGGTATCCAGAATGTTGATGCAGTAGCCGTCGTAATTGAACTGCAGAACGGAAGAGGTAACGGAAATACCACGCTCTTTCTCAATCTCCATCCAGTCGGATACGGCATGGCGCGCGGTCGCTTTTCCTTTTACAGAACCGGCGAGGTTGATGGCTCCTCCGTACAGCAGGAATTTCTCGGTCAGTGTGGTTTTACCGGCATCCGGGTGGGAAATGATGGCGAAGGTACGCCGTCTTTCAATTTCTTTTGTATAATCAGGCACGGTTTTATCTCCTTTGGAATCTAAAATCTTATTTACTATGTTTTCCATGTTTATGCTTTTTAGACATACTAATTTATTCTATTATATGCCACCATTCCTGTCAATCGTTATCTTGACAGTTCATTCATAATCGAAGCGTAAATCTTCTGACTCCGGTTTTCCCAGTTGCTGCAGATCTTTTTGGCCGCCTCCTCGGACGGAACCGTCACGACAATCTCAAAAATAGTCGTCTTCCGCTCTCTTGCCTGACAGCGGACCTCGTAGTCATCTCCCGCGGTCTTGTAGTAATCGGCCACAACGGACGCTTTTTTCCGCAGTTCATAGGAGTGTTCCTTCATATAGCGGTCGATTTCCTCCCGGATTTCCGGAGAGATCTCGTTTTCGAAGAAGGAAAGCGTCTTGCTGCCCTCCTCAGTCATGTGGTAGTACGAGGTGTTGCGCACCTTCTCGATCTCGATCAGCTTTGTATCCTGCAGCTCGCTTAACGCCTCCTGGAGATGAAAGTAGTTCGTGTACTCTTTTTCCAGGATAAAATCCGAAATCTGTGTATTTGACAGCGGAAAATTCACATTCTGCAGCATGTAGAGAATAATCAGTTTGTATAACGTAAAGGATGATTCAATCACGGTGTGTTTCCTCCTTTTTCTTCGTCCAGAAGCTGTCCCTGATACGCATGTTCTTCTTTCATGCGGTGATGCAGCTCATTTAAGACGGTGCGTTTTGCCTGGCTCCATGTTGGTGCAATCAGAAGATCCCCGGGGCCGTCTCCCGTCACACGGTGGATCACAAGATCGGGACGGAGGCGCCGCAGGCAGTCGATGACAAGGGTAAGATACGCATCCTGCTCCAGCACCTCAAATTTTCCGGCCGCGTAGTCCGCCGCAAGATCCGTGTTTTTCAGCACATGAAGCAGCTGAAGCTTGATGCCTGAAATGGAAAGTCCATTCAGGTAATCCATTGTTGCAAAGACTTCTTCCTGTCCCTCCCCCGGCAGACCGAGGATCGTGTGGACAATCACGGGAATCCCCCGCCTGTGCAGCTCGTTTACTGCCTGTTCAAAACAGGAAAGCGGATAGCCCCTTCGGATATACTGTGCCGTTTTTTCATGCATCGTCTGCAGTCCCAGCTCCACCCAGACCGGTTTGATCCAGTTCAGCTCTTCTAACAGAGAAAGAACCTCTTCCCCTAAGCAGTCCGGTCTCGTTCCGATCGAAAGGACCACGACCTCCTCGTCCGAAATTGCCTCCCGGAAAATTTTTTCCAGATATTCCACCGGCGCGTACGTGTTCGTATACGCCTGGAAATAGGCGATGAACTTATGCACCGGCCGCTTTTGCTGCAGGAGGGATTTCTGCTCCCGGATCTGCTCCGGGATGGATTTGTTTCTGTCCCCGGCAAAATCACCGGAGCCGCCCGCACTGCAGAAAATGCAGCCCCGGTCACCGCAGGTGCCGTCCCGGTTCGGACACGTCATCCCGCCATCGAGCGAGAGCTTGTACACTTTTTCCCCAAACGTCTTTTTCAGATAGGCGTCCAGCGAATAATACGGCTTTCCAAGCCAGTCTGTCATGGTTTCTTCCCCTTTTATTCGATGTCTTTTCCAATTTTTTTGAAGTTTTCCCGGATCTTCTGCTCATAGCCGTTCGTTCCAAGGTGAAGGAAGCGGCTTCCTAAGATCTCGTCCGGCAGATACTGCTGCTCGACGTAGTGATTCGGGTAATCATGTGCATACTGATAGCCTTCACCGTGGCCGAGTTTGGCAGAACCTTTGTAATGGGCGTCCTGCAGATGCGGCGGAACCGACGTCCGTACACTTCCGACCGTCTTCATCGCCGCAAAGACTGCCTCGCACGAAGAATTACTCTTCGGTGCACAGGCAACATACGTGGCTGCCTCCGCCAGAATAATCTGCGCCTCCGGCATGCCGACGCGTTCCACGGCAAGGGACGCGGAAACTGCTACATTTAAGGCATTCGGATCGGCAAGGCCGACATCCTCCGCCGCGCAGATCATGATGCGGCGGGCGATAAACTTGATATCCTCCCCGGCATACAGCATTTTAGCCAGATAAAAGACCGCCGCATCCGGGTCAGAACCGCGCATGCTCTTGATAAATGCAGAGATCGTATCGTAATGCTGATCGCCCGTCTTGTCGTACCGCACGACGCGCTTCTGGATGCACTCCGATGCCGTTTCGAGATCGATATGGATTTTTCCGTCCGCCTGACGTTCCGTCGAGAGGACGCCCAGCTCGATTGCATTTAAGGCCGCTCTCGCGTCACCGCCTGCGATGTCGGCGAGGAACTCTTTTGCATCCGCATCGAGCACAACGTTGTACGTCCCGAGCCCCTTTACCGGGTCCGTCACCGCGCGCTCCAGCAGTTTTTCGATGTCCTCTTTTTCGAGCGGCTTTAATTCAAAGATAATGGAACGCGAAATCAGCGCCCCGTTGACCTCGAAATACGGGTTTTCCGTCGTCGCGCCAATCAGAACGAGTGTGCCGTCCTCCACAAACGGAAGCAGATAATCCTGCTGCCCCTTGTTGAAGCGGTGGATCTCGTCGACAAAAAGAATCGTCTTTTTGCCGTACATGCCGATCCGCTGCTGCGCTTCTTTTACGACTTCTTCCATATCCTTTTTGCCGGCTGTCGTGGCATTCAGCTGGGTAAACTCTGCGCTTGTCGTGTTGGCGATGACGCGGGCAAGCGTCGTTTTTCCCGTTCCCGGAGGGCCGTAGAAAATGACGGAGCCGAGTTTATCCGCCTTGATCGCACGGTACAACAGCTTTCCAGGGCCGATGATGTGCTCCTGTCCAACCACCTCGTCCAGCGTTGCCGGGCGCATGCGCGATGCGAGGGGGGACTCTTTTTCCATTGTGGTTTCTTTCATATAATCAAACAAATCCATGTATTTTTCACCCCATTTTTCTTCCTGCTTTTTATCTTATCACATTTTGGCGGGTATCCTCAACCCCTTAATCTCGGATTCTCCGCAACTATGTTCGATGGAATCCGCGGAAGCTATTCTTCAATCAGCTCACGCACCGTCACAAACGTGTATCCCTCTTCTTTTAATTCTTTTACGATCCGCCGCAGCGCTTCCACCGTCGCGCGGTAACCGTCGTGCATGAGAATAATGCTGCCATCCTTCACATTCGGAAGCACCGCGCTGCAGACCGCCTCGGTGTTCTGGCTCTCCCAGTCGCGGGAATCCACATCCCAGAGTACCGGGATCATCGTCACTGCAAGATCCAGCCCCTCTCTCCATTCCCCGAACGGCGGACGGATATAGGCAGGATATTCCCCTGTGATCTCGTAGATTGCATTGCTTGTTTTCACGACCTCCTCCCTCGCTTCCTCTTCTGATACTTTCGTAAGCTGAACATGATGAAACGTATGATTTCCGATCAGATGGCCTTCCGCATGCATCCGGCGGACGATTTCTTCGTTTCCGGCAAGACACTGCCCCTGCAGAAAAAACGTTGCCGGAATTTCATTTTCTTTTAAAATTTCAAGCACCTCCGGCGTATAGCACGCATTCGGCCCGTCATCAAATGTCAGCGCCGCACGGTGGGGCATACTTTTTTCTGCTTCCGCCGCTGTCTCTTTCGCGCCTTCCCTTTCACACCGTGCCAGCTCTGCAAACAGAATAGCCGCCATTATCACAGCCAGAAGCGGCAGAGGAACGTGCCGCACTTTTCGGAATCTCCGCATGGTCTGCCCTTCGCACTTTCTTCTGCATTCCCTGTATTATATGAAAAACAGGAGAAAAGATGCCGCACCCGGCGGTTCTTTTCTCCTGTTTTTGTTCTTTATGTATCCTGCACCTGAAGAATATACGTACCGGACGCAGTATCCTGGTAAACGATATCTCCGATGGACTGCAGCAGCGATTCGTTCAGCGCATCGCCGTATTTCTCCTTTTCTTTGCTTCCCACAAAAATGTAGGTCACATGATACTGCTCCAGCAGGCGCAGCACCTCATTCGTATCGGTCGAGGTGTACATCTGTTTCACGTCCCCGGCGCGGACATTTAAGTCTGCGGGATTCCCTCTCCAGAGCCATTCATGGACATACCATCCAAGCACGGTCGGAAGACCGGTCATTGCGGAAACGCGCTCGTAATCGCTGTAGCTGTCGCCGTTCGCCTCAAGCACAACCGGCTGTCCTTCTATTGTTTCATCCAGCCAGCGGATGGCACCTGCGTCCTCGGAAAAGACATTTTCCAGATACGCTGTCGCATCGAGTCCGCGGTACTCGGACAGATCGAAAACATTTCCGAACCAGGAGTACACGCTCGTTCCAAAATAGCCGAACGTCCATAAAAGCAGTACCAGCCCGATTCCGCCGAACACCTGCAGAATCCGCTCTTTTTTCCAGATCAGGAACCGCGTGATGATGTAGCTCATGCAGATACCGAACAGGATAAATGCCTGATACGTCAGCTTGAACATCGTGTTGGAGCGCGCATACGATTCTTCGTAGATATCGCGCACATAGACGAGCTCCGGAATGATGATAAGGCCGATGGCACAGAGACCTAAAATACCGATCACCATATCGCTCACCGCAATCTCTCTCCAGAAATTACAGAAGGCAGAAACTTTTTTTGGCTTTTCTGCCGTTTCTTTTTCGCCCGGCTCCGGTTTTTTCTCTCCCAGAATCAGGGCAACGGCCTGCTCTTCCACCTCTTCCTGCGTCTTTCCATCGGCAAGTACAATCTGTCCCTGCCGCTCCATGCCCGGAAGATGACAGTTTTTCCGCCATGCTAGCAGAACGGCTGCGATAAACAGCACAACGAGCACCGTCGGAAGGCCCCAGAGAATCGCCAGCTGATACAGCATCGAATGGTGCTTGGCAATGCCGACACCGGAAACCATCGTCTCAAACTTCATTGTAAACGGAAGGGCGACAATCGTTCCAATTGCAAAAACTTCTGCAGCCTGCAGGAGAACCGTTCCGATCGTCTCTTTCGCCCGCGCGTGATACCGGTACAGCGCACCGTACAGCGCAAAGCCTGCAATCACGACGAAATAGATAACAAAATCCCAGTAGTTGGACCAGTGGAACACACCGATTAGAAAGCCCGCCGCGATGATCTGCGGCTGAAGCAGAACGTCTTTTAACGACCATTTCCACTCTTTTTCCGGATCACGGCAGGTATTTTTCACGTAGGAATATAAAAGGCCCAGCACCAGCAGGACGAACATGACATTCACCACATGGGCATGCAGGTCGCCGAGCACAAAGGAATACGATGGAAACTCATGAATCGTGCGGTCATTTTCCACAAGCGGGTCATACCCGATATAGCGGGTCGAACTCGGGAACCAGTAAGCCGATTCGTTCAGTCCCAGCCACTGGCGGATGCAGCCGTAAATCACATAGTGCATATTTCCTGCAAGGGAAACGGCGCCTCCCGAAAGAAGACCGCCAAGCACCGGTGCAATCTGGCTTTTATTGCCGCCCTCTTTCCGGATGCGGTGGCACGCACGCGACTCTGCCAGATGGTAGGTGATCGAAAACGGCAGAACAAACGCGAACGATGCCACCATCGTACGCATCAGATGGTACGTCTGCTTTACATCCGTGAAGGTAATCTTCGTCAGAAATACGGCATAGAACTGGCCGCCGTAATAGTAGTTAATACCGCTTCCGCTGTACCAGAGATCCTCTGCCGGAACGGCGGTGCTGCGCATCATGGCCTTCATAAAACCATAATCCATGAATTTTTCGGTTCCGTGTGCCTCCGGGTGAAAGCCCGCAAGGTAGGTCCAGAGAAGGAAAAAGGCGAAAAACAACACTTCTTCCATCATCAGGAAGTCGATTTCCGGCGCATGGACGCGTACCTTAAAACATCCGAAAATCCAAGAAGCCAGGATCAGTACACCGACTGTGATCAGGCAGACCGGTGCGGTAAACGGAACCAGTCCGAAGCTTCCAAGAGCAAATACAGCAAAACCGGAAACAACGATGCCAAGCACTTTAGAAAACATCCATCCCCGGTCATGAAACCGCGGAAACAGCGCTGCGGCAGCCGGATAAAATCCAATACCGAGCACCAGGGTCATAAGCCACCACTTCAGGAACGAAACGTTGTCCGTTCCAAGAAGCGGCGTTGTGGCCAGCACAAGCAACACCAGCAGAATGCCGGAAACTGTCGTCTTTTTGCTCATCTTTAATTATCTTCCTCTGTCATTGTGTAGACATGACGTTTTCTTGCCATCTCATCGCTTGCAAGATACTCGTCGTAGGTGGTCATCTTATCGATCAGCGCGCCGTTCGGAAGGATCTCCATGATACGGTTTGCTGTGGTCTGTACAAACTGATGGTCGTGGCAGGTGAACAGCAGCACGCCCGGGAATTTGATCAGACCGTTGTTCAGTGCAGTGATGGACTCCATATCCAGATGGTTGGTCGGCTCATCAAGAACGAGAACGTTTGCACCGGAAATCATCATCTTGGAGAGCAGGCAGCGCACTTTCTCTCCTCCGGAAAGGACTCTGACACGTTTCACGCCGTCCTCACCGGCAAAAAGCATTCTTCCGAGGAATCCGCGGACATACGTCACGTCCTTGATCTCGGAATACTGGGTCAGCCAGTCTGCGATAGTCAGGTCGCAGTCGAATTCTGCGGTGTTGTCCTTCGGGAAGTAAGCCTGTGTGGTGGTTACGCCCCATTTGTAGTAACCGGAATCCGGCTCTTCTTCTCCGGTCAGAATCTTGAACAGCATGGTGATCGCCTGCTCGTTGCTTCCGACGAAAGCAACTTTATCTTCTCTTCCGAGGGTGAAGCTTAAATTATCCAGGATTTTCACGCCGTCTACGGTTTTGGTCAGTCCCTCTACCTGCAGAACGTCGTTTCCGATCTCACGGTTCGGACGGAAATCGATGTAAGGATATTTCCGGCTGGACGGTTTGATATCGTCGAGCTGGATTTTCTCCAGGGCTTTTTTACGGGAAGTAGCCTGTTTACTCTTCGATGCGTTGGCGCTGAATCTAGAGATGAAGTCCTGTAACTCTTTGATCTTCTCCTCTTTCTTCTTGTTCGCCTCTTTCATCTGTTTTACCAGCAGCTGGCTGGACTCAAACCAGAAGTCGTAGTTTCCGGCATAGAGCTGGATTTTTCCGTAATCTATATCTGCGATCTGGGTGCAGACTTTATTCAGGAAGTAACGGTCGTGGGATACGACGATAACGGTATTCTCGAAGTTGATCAGGAACTCCTCAAGCCACTCGATCGCATCGAGGTCCAAGTGGTTGGTCGGCTCGTCGAGAAGAAGGATGTCCGGGTTTCCGAACAGGGCTCTTGCAAGAAGAACTTTGACCTTCTGGCTGCCGGTCAGGTCTGCCATCTGTGCGTAGTGCAGTTCCGGCTCAATGCCAAGGCCGTTTAAGAGCTGCTCTGCATCGGTCTCTGCCTCCCAGCCGTTCATCTCTGCAAACTCACCCTCGAGCTCGCTCGCTTTGATACCGTCCTCATCGGTGAAGTCTTCTTTTGCGTACAGCGCCTCTTTCTCTTTCATGATCTCATAGAGACGGGCATTTCCCATGATAACGGTGTCGAGTACCGGATAGCTGTCGTATTTGAAGTGGTCCTGCTCGAGGAAGGAAAGACGCTGGCCCGGTGTGATGGTTACGTCTCCGTTTGTCGGTTCAAGCTGGCCGGACAGGATTTTCAGGAAGGTTGATTTTCCCGCTCCGTTGGCACCGATCATGCCGTAGCAGTTTCCCTCGGTGAATTTGATATTGACATCTTCAAACAACGCTTTTTTTCCGACACGAAGTGTCACATTATTTGCTGCAATCATACTTTTTAAAACCTCATTTTCTTATTCTTAATTGTAAACGTGAAGTTACCGCCGGGGTTTCCCGGTCATACGGAGTATAGTCTACCATAGGTTTCCGTTTTCTGGCAAGTAGGGAAAGCCCTTATTCCTCGTCTTTTTCACCGGAAATTGTAAAAAAGCTGTCATCCCGGTCTTTTTTGTCGATCAGTTCATTGTACTGCAGGCATTCATACTGCCGTTCGTACTCGAGATCCTCCTCCGGCGCATCGCTGTCGTTCCAGCGGTACCAGGTTCCGTCACTTGCTAAAAAGCCGAGGTGATTGAGCGCCGGCATCTTCTCGCGCAGGTCAAGCAGATACTCGTTGTACGACGTCAGTTCCAGGCCGGTAAGGCTTAACGCATAGCTTGAGAGATAGTTTGTGCTGATCCAGACATTGCTCTCGGATTTCATGCTGTAGTTGGTCCAGATGAAGAACGGGGTTCCATAGAACTTCTCCTGATCCTCGACCGAAAGATTCTGATAGGCGTCTCCGGCAATCCATGTTTCAAACGCATCCGGCAGTTTCGGGGAATGATCGCCGAACATAATGATCATCGTCGGCTCGTCTACCTGCTGGAAATACCGGATCAGATAGGAAATTGCCTCATCGGAAAGCTTTAACAGGGAGAAATACTGATCGGCCTCATCACTGTCGTAGCCGTTGCAGTTGATATCCGCCTGGAAATAACGGTTCGTGTAGCCGCTGTGGTTCTGCATCGTCACATCAAAGAGGAAGAACGGGCTGCCCGGCTCCTTGTTCTCGTAGGTTTCCACGATCTTCTCATAGTTCGCCTGATCGCTGATCATGCCGCGGTACCGCTTGGCCGTATCAGAGAACTGATCAATCGAGATGAAATCATCAAAATCAAGGAAACGGTATGCCGTGCTCCGCTTCCAGTTTGTCGCCTTGTTCGGATGCATCGCAATTGCCTGATAACCCTGGTCTTTTAACGTCGTGACAAGGGAATACTGGCTGTGCGTAAAGTAGCTGACGTACGGCACCATGCCCGGGAACCGCTTGCAGGAGTTTCCGGTCAGGAACTCATACTCCGTTTTTGCTGTTCCGCCGCCCTTGGTACACGTCAGCGTGTGCCCTTTGATGATATTTTCGGTCAGCGAATCGAGGAACGGCATGTAGCTCTCGCTCGTCTGCGGATCGCCGACGGAACGGTAGTCAAACCACGACTCGTTCATGATCGCGATGATGTTGACGGGTGTCACGCTATCCGCATTATCTTTTCGAAGATCTTCTGTTTTCGTCTCTTTCTCGCTCGTATCGGCAATCGCTGTCACTTCGTCTTTCGAATAGCCGTCCGGCGGTGTCAGGCGCATGTATTTGGCGACCGCGGTAAAACCGACTGTCGTTCCGTACTGGCGGTATGTCTTCGCCGGATTCCAGAGGTCACTGATGACACCGAACTCGGCGTTCCAGTTCAGATTCATGTACGCCAGGTATGTTCCGAGCGTCAGCGCAGCAGCAGCCACGCGGAGCAAAATTTTATTCCTCGTTTTCCGTGCAAAACGGTATTCCCGGCTCTGCAGCCAGAGGCACACAACGAGCATCATCGTGATAAACGAAGTCACGATTTCACCTGTGATCTCGAATTTGTAGCCGCCGACTACGTCCGCCGCCGTCGCAATGCTGTACAGGTCGATGAGCTGGAACGCTTCTCCGCGGAACAGATAAACATAGTAGAATACCAGACTCATGCAGAAATAAAAGATGTTCATGAAAATCATCGCACGGCGGATGGAGTTCAGAAAGAGGGAAACGAGAATGGAAAGTACGAAAATGACACCGATATTCAACAACGCATAATACCATTTCATCTCCCGGAACTGGCTGTTTGTGACAAATTCCAGTGTGGCAAACAGATAGGCTGCGTTTGCCAGCATCAGAATCGGCTGTTTCCATCCCACATAGCGCGGTTTTGGTTTCTGGTCCGGCTCTGCAGCAAACCGGCAGAAACTGACGACTGTCGTCAGTATGATACACGCCAGCAGGCACGGGAACAGAAAGTGAATACTCCACTCCCGGTCTGCCGCCGTCGTATCCAGCAGCGGGCGCGCCAGAAACAGCAGCACTGCCAGCACGCCGAAATGCAAAACAAGAAACGCGCACCGGGCGCGCTCCTTTTGATTCTCTTTTAATCTCTGATAAAACTTCTGCATCGAAACTTTATGCTCCTTTTATAAACAAGAATTATAATCCTTCCGTAAACGGCTCGTCCGCCGGATAGCCGCCGCCTAATTTTTGCATACAGCGCTGGATGGAATCTTTTGAATTTCCCCAGTCCTTATCCTTGTTGCGGTAATCGAATTTGTCAGTAAACCATGTTACCTCTTCCTGCAGCCGCTGGTAATTTTCTTTCATGATTTTGAACAGAGCCGGGTAAAATTCCGCTTTCTGTTTATCATTCAGCTTTTTCTCCGCCGTTTCTACCAGATCCGCAAAATGCGGCAGACAGAAGCCTTTTCCCTCGCGGAACAGTCTTGCAAACTCCTCGTCTTTTTTGTAGAGATCAAAGAACGTATCAAGATAGCGGTTATAGTTTGCCTTGAAGTGATCGCAGACGTAGCACGAATGCGTCTTCTCATCAATCCACTGGCCGATCGCAGTCTCACGGCCCTGTTTGTCGAGGGATGTCTTCTGCATCCGCTTGAACACCGAGGATTTTCCCGGTGCAAACAGATCCATCTGTGCGGCAAGCTCCTGGTTCAGTTTTTTCAGATGGGTGGATAAAATCAGACCGCTTCCGAGACGGTTTCCGTAATCGTACATCATTTTATAGTGGTGGCGGCAGAATCCCATCGCGTCTGTTTCCGCACGCACATCATCCTCCATATAGGATGCGCCGGAACCGAGCGCAAACGAAATCGCATGCTGCTCTGCTTCCCGCTCCAGATAGCAGAACGGGCACTCATCTTCCGCCTTGAATGCATCCGTCAGCGGAATGGTATGGATCGACTCTTTCATATGCAAAAACCTCCGATTTTATTTGTTGGTGCTTTCTACAGCATACACAAAAACCTCTCATTTGTCAAAAGAACTCTTTTTCCTGTTTTCCTATTATTCTGATGGATAATTTCTATATTTTGCACAATTTACATGTGCATTATAAAAATTTAAAGTTGTTTCTTTTTGGTATTTAATCGTTTAAGATAAATATTATATAAGTCTTTGTATCACTCTGTTCAGAAAGGAGCCATAGCAATGGGAGAACGTCATACGGAGGAGATGCGCCTCCTCGGTCTTACCATCGCTTTTTATCGCAGAGCACGCGGATTAACGCAAAGTGAGCTTGCCGAAGCTGTCAAGATCAGCCGTACACATATGAGCAACATCGAAGCGCCAAACAGTCATACCTCTCTGTCTCTAAACAAGCTGATGGATATTGCGGAAGCACTCGAAATTCCGCTGAAAACATTATTTGATTTCAAACGGTAAGCCCGGAAAGCTTTCCGTTTTTTATAGCAGATTTTTGCAACAACCCCCCGCAGCCGGTGTGCGCCCGGTGCGGGGGGCTTTTTCTCTCTTATTTTCCCGAAAAATCCGGAGTTCCGTCAAGATTATACGGGGTCACCTGGTATACATAGTAGTTCAGCCAGTTCGTGTACAGATTGTTCGCATGTGACCGCCATAAAAGCACTGGTTTTGTATTTGGATCGTCGTTTTTATAATAGTTCTTCGGAATCTCAATCGGGAGTCCTTTGTCTTTATCGCGGTGGTACTCGCCGTCGAGCGTCATACGGTCGTACTCTGGATGACCCATCACAAAAATCTTTCTTCCCTCTTCCGCCATGCCAAGATAGAATCCGGCTTCGTCGGACTCTGCGAGAATCGTGACATCTTTGCAGGCACGGATATCGTCGATCGGTACTTCTGTGTGGCGGGAATGCGGTGCCAAAAACTCGTCATCGAAGCCTCGCACAAGCGGGATCTTGCGGTTGTTGACTTTGTGCCAGAACAGCCCGAATTTCTTCTCCGGAAGCATCCGTTTCTTCAGTCCGTAGAAATGATACAGACTCGCCTGGGCTCCCCAGCAGAGGAACATCGTGGAGGTAACGTGTGTGTTCGTCCAGTCCATGATTTTTGTCAGTTCATCCCAGTAGTCAACTTCTTCAAATTCCATCTGCTCGACCGGTGCACCGGTGATGATCATACCGTCGTAATAATTTTTCCGCACATCCTCAAATTTCACATAGAACGTGTTCAGATGGCTGGTCGATGTATTTTTCGCCTCGTGGCTTGCCACCATCAGAAAGGTGACATCAACCTGCAGGGAGGTGTTGGAAAGGGAGCGCAGAAGCTGCAGCTCGGTATCTTCTTTGAGCGGCATCAGATTCAGGATCATAATCTTCAGCGGACGGATGTCCTGATGAACCGCTCTTGTCTCGTCCATGACGAATATATTTTCGCTTTCGAGTATTTCTTTTACAGGTAAATCTGCCTGAACTTTAACCGGCATATTCTTTTTCCTCGTTTCTATTCTTCTTGATCTGCCGCGCTTTTCTCTGCGCAGACAGGCGGTTTGCTTTTTCCGGCAGGAATTTCTGCCGTCTGTTTCCGATTATAGCAGATTCCCGCTCGGGATGCAAACCGCCTTTGCAGATATTTCGTTATTCTTCTGTCATCTTCAGAAATTCCTCTTCTGAGATCACCGGCACGCCGAGTTCGCGTGCTTTCCGGTTTTTGGAGGAACTGGATGTCGTGTCGTTGTTGATCAGATAGCTCGTCTTTCCCGTTACACTTCCGGTGGCTTTTCCGCCGAGCTCCTCGATTCTTGCCTTTAATGCATTCCGGTTCGGGAAATGTTCCACACTTCCGGTGATGACGAAGGTAAGACCGGCTAATTTCTGTTCTTCCTGGCTTGCCTGCGGCTTCTCAATCGTCAGATACGACAGAAGGCGCTCAAGGCGTTCTTTATTTTCCTCATCCGCAAAGTAATCCACGATGCTTTTTGCAATCACTTCTCCGACACCGTCGATCTGCGCGAAATCCTCCGCCGATGCATTCCGGATCCGGTCGAGATCGAAATCGAAGGCTTTGCAGATCATTCTCGCGTTTGCAAGACCGATATTTAAGATGCCAAGTCCGAAAATCAGACGGGGCAGCGTTGTGTTTTTCGCGCGCTCGATGCTGTCGATCAGATTCTGGTATGATTTTTCACCGAAACCGTCCATTTCCACAATCTCGTCGCGGTAGCGGTCGAGACGGAAAATATCGGCAAACTCACGGATGAAGCCGTGGCCCACGAATTTTTCGAGCGTTGCCTCCGACATGCCGTCGATGTTCATCGCGTCGCGGCTTACAAACAGGGTGAATGCCTTCATGAATTTTGCCGGGCACTCCTGATTCGTACAGTAGAGGGTCTCGACATTATTCATCATCTGAATCCGGGTGGTACCGCCGCAGGCAGGACACGTTTCCGGAATATCGCGCACGCCGCTTCTCGTCAGATTCTCTGCGATCTGTGGAATGATCATGTTTGCTTTGTAGACAAGGATTTTATCACCCACACCGAGATCCAGCGAACGCATGATACTAATGTTGTGGACGCTTGCGCGGGAAACCGAAGTTCCTTCCAGCTCGACCGGCTCAAAAACCGCAACCGGATTGATGAGACCGGTTCTCGACGGGCTCCACTCAATTTCAAGCAGCGTGGTCTCCTTCTGTTCATCCGCCCATTTGAAGGCGAAAGCGTTCCGCGGGAATTTCGCGGTTGTGCCAAGTGATTCTCCGTAGGCGATATCGTCATACAACGCGACAAGGCCATCGGACGGGAAATCGTTTGTCTCGATTTTCGTGGAGAAATATTGCATCGCCTCGTCGAGGTTATCTTTGGTGACAGCCTTGTATTCCACCACCTCGAAGCCCTGCTCTTTCAGCCACTCCATCTGACGGATTCTGGAATTTTCGAAATCCTGTTCCGGAGCGCTCACAAGCGCAAATGCCATAAAATGAACGTGGCGTTTTGCCGTAATCTCATTGTTCAGCTGGCGCACAGAACCGCTGCAGAGGTTCCTCGGATTCTTGTATTTCGCATCGACATCCTCGATCTCCTCGTTGATCTTCTCAAAATCGGAATAGCGGATGATCGCCTCGCCGCGCAGAACCAGCTCTCCCTGGTACGGGATTTTTAAGGGAATATTTTCAAACACTTTTGCATTGTTCGTGACAACCTCTCCGATCACGCCGTTTCCACGGGTGACGGCCTTTGCGAGGGTACCGCCGCGGTACGTCAGAACGACGGTCAGACCGTCCATCTTCCAGGACAGCAGCGTTTTGTGATCCCCGATGAAGCTGCGGAGCACTTCCACATCTTTCGTTTTATCAAGGGAAAGCATCGGCGACTCGTGCGCTTCTTTCGGCAGTTCGTCCATCGCCTCGTAGCCGACTTTTGTGGTCGGGCTTCCGGCGAGTGTTACGCCTGTTTTTTCCTCTAATACCTGCAGTTCGTCATACAGCGTGTCGTACTCCAGGTTGCTCATGATCTCCCGGTCTTCCTGGTAATAAGCTTTTGCCGCTTCGTTCAGCTTTTTGACCAGTTCCTTCATCCGTTCTGTCTCGTTCATCGCTTTTCCTCCCCGATCTGCTTTTTCAGTTCTGCTAATTCTTTTTCCGTTAAAGGGCGGTACTCCCCTGTTTTCAGGTCTTTCAAGTGAATATTCATGATCCGCACACGTTTCAGCTTTGTGACACGATATCCTAATGCTTCGCACATCCGCCGGATCTGACGGTTCAGCCCTTGCGTCAGAATAATCGTAAAGCTGCGCTCTCCCGTTTTCTGGATCCGGCACGGGCGCGTCACGGTATCGAGAATCGGCACGCCGGATGCCATTTTTTTCAGAAATTCCGGTGTAATCTCTTTGTTTACCTCGACCTGGTATTCTTTTTCGTGGCGGTTTCTGGCACGCATGATACCGTTTACGATCGCACCGTCGTTCGTCATCAGAAGGAGGCCTTCGGAATCTTTATCGAGTCTTCCCACCGGGTAAATCCGCACCGGGTAGGACAGATAATCGATGACGTTGTTTTTCTCCCGTTTTTCCGCAGTACAGACGATGCCGCGCGGTTTGTTGAAGGCGAGATAGACTTTTTTCTCCTCCGGGACAACGGTTTTGCCTTTCACGACAACAACGTCGCCAGACTCCACCTGCATGCCGGTTTCCGCGCGTTTTCCGTTTACCGTAATCTCGCCCGCTTCTGTCAGACGGTCCGCCTCCCGCCGCGAGCAGACGCCCGCATCACTTAAGTATTTGTTTAAGCGCATGGTTTTATCCTTCCAAAAAAGCAGTTTCATAAAAACCAGAAACTGCTTTTTTTGTTTTGTATTATTCTATTGTTCCTACTGAATGCTCTCTACATATACTCTCAGGGAAGCATCTGCATCGAGTGCATTCTGATAATCGTTCTGAACCTGTTCGATCAGATTTTTGACTTCTTCGTTTTCGAGCGCCGCTTTCATAGCCTCGGTTACGGCCGCATCGCTGTCAGTATCATCCATGATTTTCAGGCTGCCGTCTTCTGTCGTGTAGAGATAATACTCCGAAAGCATCGGCAGGGTCTGGTTGATTCCCAGATATTTGCATCTGCTGCTGACAAACGCGATGTACGTTCCGTCGCTTGGACCGCTGATCGTGTAAGCCTTTACATCTCCGTATGACTCCACGTCGCTTTCTGCCTCAATCTGCGCCTGCTCCTCCGCGGTCAGATTATCTGTTACTGCAAAAAGACCGTTGATATCCCTTGCACCGAGCGCGGTGTAATACTGCTCCAGCACGGTGCTTACTTCCGGGACATTGTCCGCGGCAAAGGAGACAGCCGTATTATCGGTATTCTCTGTATTACTGGTATCGTCTGCCGCTTCCGGCTCACTTGTCGGCTCAGCCTCTGCATCCGGCGCGCTGGCGGTATCGGTACTGGAAGCATCTGCACTGGAATCATTCGCGGAATCCGAAACGTCCGATGAAATGCCTGTGCTGTCCTCAGAATCTGCTTTGCTGTCTGCTTTTACCTGTGTCTTTTTATCCGGCACATTGTTTCCGGTGCTGCTGCTTGTTACGGTTCCGCCGCTCGATTTTCCATCGTTTTTTGGTGATACCAGATGAACGATGAGAAGAACCGCTGCCACAATCAGGAGAATTGCTCCGATCAGAAGCATGTAGCGCAGATTATCGGAAATCCATTCCCGGATTTTATCTTTTGTTGTCATTGGTTTTGCCATATTTTTCCTCCTTCATCAAAACTGATCCGCCGGATCAGTTATTGATATGCTCAGTAAGCAAAAAAACCTCTACTTCACACCGAAGCAGGGGCTTTCCTTGTCCTGCGCCGGTCCTGCCCGCCGCAGCATGCCATGTAGCAAAAACGCGTCTGGAGGGATTCGAACCCCCGACACACGGTACCGGAAACCGTTGCTCTATCCCCTGAGCTACAGACGCTGATGTGATCTGTTTTCTCAACCACACTATGACAGTTTACCACAGACTCCTGCAATTGTAAAGTATTTTTCCCACCCAGCCGCCCATTTTTTTCTTAAATTATTCGCAAACTATTCTGCCACGCAGCTTACGTTTCTTCCTCACACAGCGTCAGTTCCCCGCTTTCCCGGTGGTAATAATAAACGTGATCCGACAGAATCTCCTGCGGCTTGACCGTCTTTTCATTCACGTCCCGTACCATGTCGGAAAGACACTCCTCCGGGAACACATCATAATCCGGAATCACCATGCACTCGTGGATACTGCTCGGAATCACATAAAGACTTGCCTCAAAGCGCTGCGAAAGACTCTCCAGCACGCCGGGATAGCACATGCAGATTGCACCCAGCTTTCCTCTGCGGTTGCTGACCAGGTAAAACTGTTCCGCCAGCGGACCAAGCTCGAACAGGGGAAACGTTACTCCGTACTCCTCTTTCAAATACACCATAAGGCTGTCTGTGCGCACCGGCAGATCCCGCAGGGTGTTCTCCCAGGCACGGGCATCCAGCTCCTCCGCCGAAATTCCCCACAGCTCCCGGTGCGTCTCGTGGATCAGAATTGTCGCATCCGGCACGCAGTTTCCCCGCATCTGGTAATAGTACACGACCGCGAGATCGAGAAATTTTCTGTGCGGAACTTCGGAGAGCAGCGTACGGTTTTTCTCCGCATGAATGAGCTCGCAGTAGATCTGCGGCGCAGCATTTTTCCAGTTGGTAAAAAAGGCAGCTTTCTCCGGTCTTCTCGCCTCCGCTTCCACTTTCCGGTACTGCTCCAGTACCTTTTCTGCAATCTGAGAAAGCGGTACGCCCTGCAGACAGCATTCATACAGAAGCTCCACGTAAATCGTCGGTGCAATCCAGTCCTTCTTTCTGCTGATGACAAACGCCTCTTTTTCGATACCGTTCAGCTTCTGCACCGATTCTACCTTCACCTCAAAATCATCGCCGGCTTTTCTTTTCAGCAGCGCGGCAAGCTGCTCTTTGAACATCTGATAGTCCATTTTTTCCCACCTTTCCTGTTTGATTGCCTTTTGTATTTTTGCTTTACGGAACAAAAAAGCTCCGGAAAACACAACTTAAAAACCTCTGTACAGATCTGTATATGCCAGAGATTCGTTGGTTCGCGGAACTTCGAACGATGAGAAAAACGGGCCCGGGCTGCTTCCGACAGCCTTTATCAGCCATTTTTCAGACGAATATTCTAAGTTAGCAACCACCAGTTCAACTGGTGGTTTATTATTAGCCCTCCAAAGGGCTATTGTTACTGCTCGCCCCAAAGGG
>NZ_JADNOP010000022.1 GCF_015557635.1 Fusicatenibacter saccharivorans | reverse complement strand
TCTGGATATCTTGGTAATAGATTCATTGTTTGGTGGAAGCATCCTCCTGAGGAGTGCATCCTTTAATTCTGGACTATCCTTTCGACATTTGCCCTGTCTCTTTTTTTGCCAATACCATAGACAGTTTTCTTTCATTTGCTGTTGTCTCCAATCTCCATACACTGATATGGATAAAGCCTGCCAAGTATCATGCTGATACAGCACCCGGCAGTGCTTTCTGAAAATATGGTTTCTCTGTACTTTTTCTTATCACCCCAGAGATGTAGGATTTCTCACAGGCGGCAGTGTGCTTCACTGCTCCATTGGAAGTTGTCACTCTGTCAGTCGATTCTCCTCGCCCCAGACACAGAGCTGATCCAGCACAGTCATCAGCGTTTTTCCTCGTTCCGAAAGCGTATATTCCACCTTCGGCGGAATCTGCGGATACTCGGTGCGGACGATCAGTTTATCCGCTTCCAGCTCCTTGACAGTCTACATCTGCATTTTTAAAAATATGCGTTTCAAGATTCTTTGAAAGTAAGCGCAAAATAATTCGACGGATTGTGTTGCCCTAAAAATCAATTCATAATAATCATTAGAGAATGCAAGCATTTCACTTCATTTTCTCTTGCTTGAAATGATAGATGCGAGCATTTTACTCTATTCAAGTTATCCCTGTGTGTTAGGATAGTTGTCAGTGAAAGATAATTACTTTTGTGGTAGTATGTAGCTATCACAGGAAGGGAGCTTTCGCTATGAACTATGACGAAGAAGGCGATGGATAAACTGATTACAAGGAAGGAAGCAGCCAGTATACTGGGAATCAGCGTAAAAACACTGGATGCTGTAAGAACAGACGGTTTGATCTCCTATGTTCAGTATGTGGAAAACGGCTGCTGATGCAGTCAGCACAGATTAGGATGACAACGCTGATTGACTATACATCAAAAGTGAAGAACTTGGCTTTGTTGGCAGTAGTCTACCAGAATTTTTCATTACAGTGTTTTGCTAAAGGAATCCGATGGAGCTATACCCTGGATTTTTCTGTATTCTCTGGGTGACATTTTGACTATAGACTGAAAAGCGCTTGAAAATTTCCCCTGGGTTTGGTAGCCTACCTGGGAAGCAATATCCGCGATAGTGTCATTTGTTTCCCGTAATAATTTCATAGCCTGACGCACTCGAAATTCCTTCATATAGGTGGCGATAGGCTGGCCGTAGACTGCCTTGAATATCTCCTTTAGAGTGGAGGTATTTATCAAATACTGTTTGGAAAGTTCTGCAATCGTAAATCGTTGATCCAAGTGCTCTGTCAACTGTTGATGAATTTCTTTTATCAATTCGGTTTGCTGGGAGAAGTATTGAGTCAATTCTTTATGCTCCGATTTCATATTGCTCAAATAAATCAAAATTTCCAGCACCTTCAATTTCAAGAGGGAAATTCGAACGGATACAGGAGCAGAAAAGAGTGGAGCAAAAATATGCTCTAAATCGGAACAGGACGGGATTGCGGATGGCTTTCCGGAGCAAAATCGATCCCGTAACTGGTCTGCCTCCACACCGGCATTCTTTAAAACTTCCGGGCAAATGGAAGAGAGCTGTTTCAGATCCACGGAAATGGAAATTCCCTCTGAATATCCTAGGGGAAACATCATGGCGGAATCCGCGCAGCAGGCCATACTGTGTGCTGTCACATCACCTCTACCTAAATAGACGGCAGTACCGTCTTGCATATTCCAACCCACGCGACCACTGCAACAATAGTAAATTTCTAAAACAGAATCCGAAGCATCATGCTGAAACTTGATCTCTGAAGCAAGAAAAACATTGAAGGATACCTCTATTCCAGGAAAAGTTTCATATGCCTCCATAACCCCTTTTCCAGCGGTAACCGCTCGAAACTGTTCTCCAAAGAGTGTGGTACCCGTTCCGCCAGCCCGGCAATGCTTCAAGGCGAGGGTGCCGTTTGGAATCTTTTGAAATTTTTGAGCGATAACTTTGGATTCTTCTTTTTTCATGGCGTTCCTTTTTGTTTTTCTACTTGCGACGGACAGGCGATTTTTACAAGCCACTCAATCATGTGATGGAAATTTCGGGCCTGCTCGGTATCGGCCGCTTTATAATAGACCTCTTTTCCGTCCCGGCGGCTAACGATCAGACCTGCTGATTTCAACTGCTTGAGATGGTGAGAAACTGCAGGACTGCTCATATTTACCATGGCTGAAAGATTGATAACACATTCCTCACAGTGGCAAAGCAACCAAAAAATGCGAATACGGCTGCCATCCCCCAGCTGCTTGAAAATATCAGCTACGGTTTGAAAGTTTTCTACGCTGGGCATATGTTCCAGTTCCTGCTCGATAGTTTGTCCGTGGTCGTGTGGTAAGGGGTTCTGAATCATTTAGCACTCCTCCTTAAAGTCTATCTTACCATAGGCTGAAGGAAAAAGAAACTTTACTTCTGAAATATTTCTGGTTCAGGACCAGCGTCATGGGTGTAATCCAAGATACGGACACCATCACCTATCTCTTTCTGCACCAGCTCCCGCATACGTTTGGCAAAAGGACAGGAGTAACCAATGGGAGTCATGTGATATTGTTCCAGCACATCTTTCAACGTGATTCCTTGCATTCTTTGTTCCGCTGTTTTTTGAATGTCCAAGTAAAAATCCCGCAGCACCAGTTGAATATTTACACCCACGCCACAGGCAGGATTGGTGTGGATGTCCTGATGGAGCAGGGGCTTGTTGCCCTCTACTGCCCGATAGGCATCCAGTAGAGTGATTTTCTCCGGCTCACGAGCCAGAGCAGGTCGGGGATGTCCCTTCACGCTGACCAGCAGTCCTCCCTTCCGCAGGGCGGACATGAGCTGGCGCACATAGGCAGGATTCGTCTGAATGCTCTCTGCCAGCTTGTTACTGGTCAGGTCGCAGTCTGGGTACAGAGCGATAAAAGCCAGAATATGAACAGCATCGCTAAGGCGGGTAGAATATTTCATAGCCTGATCTCCTTTTTTGCTTTGATGTTATTTTTATTATAACAACATATTGACAGTGACGCAAGAGGATGCTAAAATAATTTGAAGTAAGAATAAAAATAACACCCACTTGAAAGGAATGGTGACAATGAACTTCTATGATGATCTGGTCATGCAGACCCAGATGAATTATTCCAGGCACTATCATATCTATGCTTCCGGCGGTACGCCTTATCAGCTGACTGACAAAAAGCCGCTGCCGTATAGCGAACAGATCCATCGTTTGGTACAGGAGGTAAAGGAAGCTGACTGTGTGGTAGTGGGCGGGGCCTCCGGCCTGTCCGCTGCCGGTGGTGGAGATTTTTACTACGAGGACAACGACTCTTACCGCAAATACTTCCGCCCTTTTGCCGAGAAGTACCACTTCAAAGGTGCTTTTGCAGGGATGATGCACCCCTGGAAGACAAGGGAAGAGTATTGGGGGTATCTCGCCACATTCCTTCACACCACCCAGACCGCACCTGTGCGTCATTCCTATTTGGATTTAGACGCTTTGCTGAAAGGCAAGGACTTCTTCATCCTCACCACGAACCAGGATACCCAGTTTGTCAAACTCTACCCGGAGGAGAAGGTGGCAGAGATTCAGGGGGATCACCGCTTCTTCCAGTGTGCCGCCTGTTGTACCGATGACACTTGGGATGCGGTAAAGCCGGTGGCTGATATGGTAGCCGCTATGGGGAGTGACACGAAGATTCCCACGGATCTCATTCCCCGGTGCCCTCACTGCGGCGGTGAGGCATTCCCTTGGGTGCGAGGATATGGGAATTTTCTGCAAGGAAAGAAATACGAAGAACAGTACGAAAAAATTTCTCGCTATGTGCTGGAACACAAAGACAGCAAAATTCTGTTCCTGGAGCTGGGCGTGGGCCGAATGACTCCCATGTTTATCCAAGAACCTTTCTGGAACATGACCCTCAGCTTTCCCCATGCTCGATATATTGCTGTCAACAACAAGTATGACTTCCTGCCCAAGCAGTTGGAGGACAAGGGCATGACCATTGTGGCCGACATTGCTCAAGTGCTGCGGGATGCACGGGATACCATGGACAGCGGAGATAACGATCGATGAGGGTTGCAAACCAAGCGACGCTTCAGGAACTTGCCGAGCGTATTGATCAAGCAGATGCTGTTGTGATCGGAGGCGGCTCCGGCCTGTCAAACGCGGCTGGATACGACCACTACCATTGGTCCCCGGCACTTTCGGAGGCATTGGCTCCCTTTCGCGAACAGTATGGCTTTACCTCTCCGCTGGCTGGATTCTACCATTGCTTTTCCAGCTATGGGGAACAGTGGGGGTATTACAGTCAATATATCCGCTTCATGTGGGAAGCCCCTACGGGGCAGCCCTATCTGGATCTGCAAACGCTTGTTGCAGATAAACCGGTCTTTGTGCTGACCACTAATGTCGATCAGCAGTTTTTTCGGGTATTTCCCCAGGAACAAATTTGCGCCTTTCAGGGAGACTTTAGCTATTGCCAGTGCAGCCAGCCCTGTCGGGATGATATTTGGGAAAACCGCGAACTGGTGAAGGAACTGACTGGTTGCCTGGCAGGTGTTCGCCTGCCGGAGGAGGCTGTTCCTCGTTGCCCGGATTGCGGGCGGGTGCTGGTGCCTTGGGTACGAGATGATACCTTTCTGGAGGGAACCTTCTGGCAGGATAACCTGCACCGCTACCATAGATTCCTGCGACGCTGGATAATGGATCAGTCCGACAAAAAAGTCCTGCTGTTGGAACTTGGCGTGGGTGAGATGACGCCCAGTATCATCAAACTGCCCTTCTGGGAACTTACTGCCAAAAATGAAAACGTCTTTTATGCATGTCTTAATCGAGAGTCATCTCATAGGCCAGAGCATCTGCGGGGACGCAGCCTGTATCTGCAAGGAGATTTGGCGGAAACTCTAGCTGCCCTCCGGCAGGAGCGCTCCATCGCAGCAAACATAAAATAGAAAGGGGCGAACGAATATGATTGATTGGAACCCTATTGCGGAAAAATTCAGAGAAGCGGACGCTATCTTGATCGGGGCCAGTAACGGACTGTCCATCACCGAAGGACTGCATTTGTTTGCGGACAATGCAGCCTTTGAAAGACTGTTTGGGGATTTTAAACGGAAATACGGCCTTGGGTGTATTTTGCAGGGCATGATGGCTGGATGGCCCAGCGAGGAGGAAAAATGGGCCTTCTGGGCTCGGCTCATCCATCATTACTGCGGGCAGTACCAGCCTACGCCGGTGATGAACGATTTGAAGGCCATTGTGGGAGAGAAAGATTACTTTGTCGTCACATCAAACGGAGAAGGTCACTTTGAACTGTGTGGCTTCGATCCGACGAAAATCTATGAGATTGAGGGCAACTGGTTTACTATGCAGTGTGCCCGCCCCTGCCACGACACCATATATCCTAGTCTGGAGGTGGCAGAAAAATTATCGGCTGCTGAACAGAGCGGTCATGTGCCTACAGAATTGGTGCCGCGCTGTCCCAAGTGCGGCGGTCCCATGGACATCCACATGGGTGCGGGTCAGAGAATGATTCCGGATACCGCTGCCCAGGCACGGTTCCAAAACTTTCTGAAAACCTACCACGGGAAGAAACTGGTGGTTTTGGAGCTGGGCATTGGCTGGCGCAATCAGCTGATCAAGGCTCCGATGATGCGCCTGGTGGCCGGCGAGCCAAACGCCACTTATGTGACCATCAATCTGGGGGAGATCTACATTGCGGACAATATCAAAGAGAAGTCCTTCGGACTGGACGGGCGGCTGGATGAGCTGCTGCCTGCTCTCCGGGAGGCGTGTGAGGTATGACGATTTCGGAGCAGGTTCAAAATGACTATACAAATGCATAAACTCTCATGAATCAGGTTGCTTCCTGAATCCTTTGCAGCAGTAGAGAATGCATAAAAAGCCGGGAAGTTGACTCAAATTGTCAATGCCTCCCGGCTATTATCAGGCAGATATTAATATAGTTAGAATCATGGTATATATTTCATTCCCCATTGGGAAATGGCGTAAAAGACCGGCAGCAGGTCCCGCCCTTTTTCGGTGAGGGAGTACTCCACTCGCAGAGGCATTTCATTATATTGGATACGCTGAACCAATTCGTCCGCTTCCAGCTCTTTCAGCGCGTTGGTCAGAGCTGTGTTGGTAATGGGTTTGAGAACTTTTTTCAGTTCCCCAAACCGCATAGGACACTTGATGCACAGTTCATAGAGAATTTGGAGTTTCCATTTGCCCTGCAGCATTTGAACCACCGGCGTGACCGGGCAGTTTCCCTCGCCGGTTAGAATGACACTGCCAACCTTTTCTTTGAATTCTTCATAAGTCATAATTGGATCGTTCCTCGTCTTTTGCAGTATATTTTTTGATACCAGGTATAAATAATTTGCGTACTTGAACAAAAATTACTATCAGATATAATAAATATATCACTGGTTGGCCATACAGTCAACGACTGAAATCTCTTAGAAAGGTCTGAATTTTATGAAAGAACTGAACATTATGGAGGCTACTGTTCTGACCTCCCCCAATCCGCTGACACTGATCTGCTCTAAAAAGGAGGATGGTTCTACGAACCTGGCTCCCATTTGCTTTGTGTCTTACCTCTCCTTCAATCCGCCTATGGTGGGCTTCGCCACTGGCAAACAGTCCCACACCGGCAAGCGTGTGCGTGAGACCGGCAAAGTCATTGTCACTGTTCCCGGTGAGAGTCTGGCAGGCGCAGTAATGGCCTGCGGAGCATCTACCGGTGCCGAGACCGATAAGGTGGCCGCCAACAACATCGAGATGATGGCTGTGGAGGGCAGCGACATCCAGATTCCGGCGGACACCCGGCTGGCGATGGTGGCTACCTTGCAGCAGTCGGTGGAGGTGGGCGACCATATCCTGCACATCTGTCAGGTGGACAAGTTCCTGGGCGATGGGGACAAGAAGGGCCTGTATGCCTGGAACGGCTTCGGGAAAGTTGCACCTGCGGCAGAAGGCTAAATCTTAAAACGGTAAGGCGGCATCAGCGGTGGCTGTTTGTATTAAATTGAGTGGATCGTCATTGGGACTGAGACCGGACATAGGAAGGGCAAAGCCGTATTGAAACCGGAATGGGTGTGGAACCTGACACATCAGGCCCATTCGCTTGGCATCCCTGTATTTATGAAGGAAGATCTGCTTCCTATTATGGGAGAGGCACAGATGGTACAAGAATTTCCCCCGGCTTTTTACCGGGTATTGGAGGAACAGAAGACATGACAGAAGTAAAAGAGAGCAGCATTCTGATTCAGGATGTAGAAACCAAAAATATTATGACAAAATCCGCCCTGCCGGTGGGAGGCTATTCCGTCAATCCTTATGTGGGCTGTACCCATGGCTGCAAATACTGCTACGCCTCGTTTATGAAGCGATTTACCGGGCACACCGAACCGTGGGGGACATTCCTGGATGTGAAACATTGGCCAGCAATCAAAAATCCGCAAAAATACAAAGGGCAGCGCGTAGTCATCGGTTCAGTGACCGATGGATATCTGCCCCAGGAGGCTCAGTTTCAGAACACCCGAAAGCTTCTTGAACAGCTCCGGGGCAGTGAAGCAGAAATTCTCATCTGTACCAAGTCAGACTTGGTAATCCGTGACATTGACCTTCTGAAAAAATTGGGAAAGGTCACGGTCTCTTGGTCGATCAATACATTGGACGAAGGCTTTAGAAATGATATGGACAATGCCGTCAGCATCAAGCGACGGCTGGATGCCATGAAGCAGATCTATGATGCGGGCATTTGCACCGTCTGCTTTATTGCCCCTGTCTTTCCGGGTATCACGGATTTTGAGGCTATCTTCCATCAGGTCAGAAATCAATGCGACCTGATATGGTTAGAAAATCTAAACCTGCGAGGCGGATTCAAAAAAGACATCCTTGACTATATACGTAAAAAACATCCTGACTTGGTTCCGCTGTACGACGCTATCTACAACAAGAGAGACAGAAGCTACTTCCGTGGTTTGGAGGATCAAGCGGAACGGCTGGCGAAAGAAAACAGCTGTCCCTTCGTGGACAACGAGCTGCCCTACGGACGAGCAGAGCCTGGGCACCCGGTCATTGTGGATTACTTTTACCATGAGGAAGTGCGTGGCTCGGAAAACACCGGGCGACGCAACCCCCAAAAATAATTTGTGAAATAAATGGGTTCTGACATGGAGCTGTGCTTCAATGTCAGAACCTTTTTTAGCACTGTTTACCCATTCAGAAGTTTTCTTATCCCTCTTGGAAGGACTTGTACTCCGTCCATTGTTTTTCGATTTTCCCCGCTCTACAATGTAGACAGAACGATTAAATGATAGGTGTTTATCAAGTTTTACATAAAATTATATTACCGGTAAGCATACGATGAGCAGATGTTTTTTATTGCCTTTCGAGTATAGATACGTTAAAATATACTTATTAAGCATGATGAATTTGGGAGGTATTTTTCGTGGAAATTAGAGTTCTTCGATATTTTCTGACTGTAGTAAGGGAAGAAAGTATCACAAAAGCCTCAGAAGTTTTACATATCACGCAGCCGACACTTTCACGTCAGCTTGCACAGATGGAGGA
This sequence comes from Fusicatenibacter saccharivorans, assembly GCF_015557635.1. Lineage (GTDB taxonomy): Bacteria > Bacillota > Clostridia > Lachnospirales > Lachnospiraceae > Fusicatenibacter > Fusicatenibacter saccharivorans. Next base: position 34,155 of record NZ_JADNOP010000022.1, on the reverse strand, counting down.
AGATATTGGTGTAAAGCTGTTTGATAGAGGGACACGGAAAATCAAATTGACAAATGAAGGAATACTTCTTCGCCGTCGTGCGGAAGAAATTTTGCAGCTTGTAGATAAGACAGAAAAAGAATTAGTGGAGCAAGAGGAACAGGTGGAAGGTAAAATTTCCATTGGGTGTGGAGAAATTGCTGCTGTACAACTTCTTCCTAAAATAATTGAGTCCTTTCGTCGGAAATATCCCCGTGTTACTTTTGACATTTTTACAGCCACAGCAGATTTGGTAAAGGAACAAATGGAGAAGGGACTACTGGATATTGGTTTGCTTCTTGAGCCGGTTGATATGGAAAAATATGAATTTATTCGCTTGAATATAAGGGAAAAATGGGTGGTTCTGATGAAATCGGATGATCCACTCTCCAAGAAAGAAACGGTAAGCGCAAAAGATTTGTCTGTACTGCCTTTGATTCTTCCTAGGCGTATGAATGTGCAGAGTGAGTTGGCAAGTTGGTTTGGCAACTACTATGAGAAACTGGATATTGTTTTTACCAGCAATTTAAGTACGAACAGCGCAATTATGGTGAATGGAGGCTTGGCATATTCATTGGTGATTGAAGGGGCTGTACCGTTCTGGAATCAATCAAAGGTTACATTCAGACCGCTTGATCCGCCACTTACAGCAACAAGTGTATTAGCATGGAAACGTGGTCAGCCGTTTAGCTTAGCAACCACAAAATTCATCAAACATATTCAATGCTTTTTAGGCATGGACAAACCATAAAAACTAAGTATTTGATATAATTCAATTAGAAAATTATAATATAGGTGTAGAGATAAAGCAAACAGCTTTAATTTCTGCACCTATATTTTTTATTGAGGAGGGAGTGCCATTTCATGAAACCGGATTATGATTCCCGTATAAACGCCGGATTAAGCAAAGAAGAAATCGCAAAAATTTCAGGATGCGAAGATCAAGAAATGCAGATAAGGATGTTGCGAAAATATCGGTACAAATTGCTTGATGAGGTACATGAAAAGCAGCAGTCACTTGATGCAATCGATTATATGATCTGTAAAACAAAAAAATAACAATAAGAGGAGGAAAAGGCGTGAATCAGCAAACAACTCTGTTTTCAAACGAGAAGTTGATGGCTATGATTATTCCCCTGTTTTTAGAGCAGCTGCTGATAATGCTTGTAGGGATGGCGGACACACTGGTGGTCAGCTACGCAGGAGAAGTGGCAGTATCCGGTGTTTCACTGGTAAATCAGTTCAATACTATTTTTATTTATCTGTTTACAGCATTGGCATCTGGAGGGGCGGTTGTGATCAGCCAGTATATTGGTAGAAAGAAAAATGATGACGCTGGAGAATCCGCCAGTCAGCTTCTTTCATTTTCTGCGATTTTTTCCATACTGATCGTAGTGATGGTTCTAATTGGAAATGAAGGGATGCTTCGTCTGATGTTCGGTAAAGTGGAAGATTCTGTGATGCACTCTTGTATTACATACCTTAGGATTTCTGCATATTCCTATCCGGCATTGGCGGTTTACAATGCTGGCGCTGCCCTTTTTCGCAGTATTGGAAAAACCAGTGTGACCATGTATTTGTCGGTAATTTCCAATATCATCAATGTTATTGGAAATTTCATTGGTGTACTTGTTTTGCGTGCAGGTGTTGCAGGTGTTGCATACCCTTCACTGATCGCTCGGACATTTTCAGCCGTGATGATTACAGTACTTTGTTTTCAGAGAAAAAATGAAGTGTTCTATCGCTGCAAGTGGATTTTCCGGTGGAATGTGGATTTCATGAAACAAATTCTAAAAATCGCTATTCCAAATGGGATGGAAAACGGTATATTCCAGTTAGTCAAAGTAGCATTAAGCGGTATCGTTGCACTTTTTGGAACATATCAGATTGCTGCAAATGGTGTTGCACAAAGTATCTGGTCATTGGCTGCGCTGGCGGGAGTCTCTATGGGTCCCGTATTTATAACGGTCATTGGACAGTGTATGGGAAATGGGGATGCAGATGCTGCGGAGCATTATTTTAAGAGATTGACAAGAATCACATTGCTGATTTCATCGGCATGGAATCTTTTGATTTTTCTTCTGACTCCATTCTTTATGAAATTTTATGCTTTGCAGCCGGAGACCAAACGGCTTGTAATCTGGCTGGTTTTAATCCATAACGTGTTTAATGCAGCAGCATATCCCTTTTCCGGTGCGCTTAGTAATGGGCTGCGGGCAGCGGGTGATGTGAAATTTACCATGTATGTTTCGGTTATCTCCACGATAGCGGTGCGTCTGCTTTTATCATGGCTCTTGGGAATTGTTTTGAAAATGGGCGTGATCGGGATTGCTATTGCAATGGTTTGTGACTGGAGCATTCGGGCGGTCATTTTCTTCTGGAGGCAGAAGTCCGGAAAATGGAAAACATTTCAGGTGATATAGATTCATTTATAATAAGTTCAATATCGGTATATTATGCCTTATGGTCTTAGCAAGTTTTGCCGTTTTGCTGTGAATGTGTGGGAGGTCAATCCTGCTGGAAAAGCTGATGAACAGGTTGCCAGAGAAGGGCTTTCCTGTATGGAAGTTTGGATGAAAGAACTGGGACTTACAATGAATCTCCATGAGTTGGGGGCAACAGAAGAAATGTTGCATGGTATTGCAAATGGAACCATCATCATGGAAGGTGGATATAAGGTGTTGAATCATGATGAGGTATTGGAGATTTTGAAGAACAGTTTGTAAGCATTCAAGTAGGAGCTTTTATAACGATAATATAATAGAAAAAGGCAAGTGCTGTGAAAGAAATTTTTCTTTGATGTTGCTTGTCTTTTTTTAATTCATCACTTGACATTGTGGCAAAGAAATCCTGAAAGGGGACGAGTAGAAAAAAGAGCAGCTGCATGAGCAGGAAGAAGAAAATAGACAGAGCAGTTGATGATGTGGAAGGTTCGGTGCAGTGTGGGTGTAATGCTCATGCTACACCGGACTTTTTTCGAAAATGATTTTTAATAATGTTGATTTTCAACTACTTTTAACTCAAATATTGCATCTTAACTTAAAAAGAGTTAAGATTGCAAGTAATGACATGGAATATCTCGATAAAGTTCCTGGAGTCAAGAATCAAAGTGTTTTTAAAGAAGCTTATGTTATGGGATATTCTATTTACTAATGTTGATTTTCAACTGCTGGACGAATGGGAGGGGTGCTTCATGCCGTTGCAAATGATCAGAAACGATATTACAAAAATGAACGTTGACGCAATCGTCAATGCTGCCAACACGTCCCTTTTGGGCGGCGGCGGTGTGGACGGCTGCATTCATCGTGCGGCCGGACCGGAACTGCTTGCAGAATGCCGTACGCTGCATGGCTGCGAAACCGGCAGTGCAAAAATTACAAAGGGATACCGTCTGCCCTGCAAATATGTGATCCATGCAGTCGGTCCGCGCTGGCGGGATGGCAGGCATCGGGAGCAGGAGCTTCTGGAATCCTGCTATCGGACATCTTTGAATCTGGCGAAAGAAAATGGCTGTCAGTCTGTAGCCTTTCCGCTGATTTCCTCCGGTGTTTACGGCTATCCAAAAGACCAGGCTCTGAAGGTTGCAGTCGATACCATCAGCGAATTTTTGCTGGAAAACGAGATGATGGTCTATATCGTTATTTTTGACCGAAAGACATATCAGATTAGCGGAAAGCTGTTTGATGACATCGCAGTGTACATAGATGACAGGTATGTGGAAGAACATACCGACAGGAGGGCAGAACAGAGTCGGTGTTCCGAAGCATGGCAAGAGGAATCCTGCTTTGAAGCTGCATCTGTCCCGCTGCCGCCCGAAGCAATTTGTAAATCCTGCAGCAGTCAGTCTCTGGAAGAGGCGCTGGGGCAGATGGATGAGAGCTTTTCAGAAATGCTGCTTCGAAAGATTGAGGAAAGCGGTATGACGGATGCACAGTGCTACAAGAAAGCAAATATTGACAGGAAGCTCTTCTCAAAAATCCGTTCGGATAGATTCTATAAGCCATCCAAACCTACGGTGCTGGCATTTGCCCTCGCTTTGGAGCTGCCGCTTGCCCAGATGCAGGAGATGCTCGGCAAGGCAGGATTCACATTGTCCCATTCAAGTAAATTTGACATCATTGTAGAATATTTTGTCGAACGGGGAAACTATAATGTGTATGAAATTAACGAGGCACTGTTTGCCTTTGACCAGAGTCTGATCGGAGCATAAGAACAAAGAAATGTCGCTTTCCATGCGACCACTCCACAAAAGAAAATCGCTATACTATGACTGTAAGGTACAAAACCGAGCAGCCATATGCGCGTGTAATGAGCCAAAGTTCGAGCTTGCTCGAAACCTTGGCGAATACCGCGACAGCGAGCCCGCAAGGGCGAGATCTTTTTGGAGGAGGACAAGCATATGAGAAAGAATTTAACAGAGATCGTTTTTATCTTAGACCGCAGCGGTTCCATGAACGGACTGGAACGGGACACCATCGGCGGATTCAATTCTATGATTGAGCAGCAGAAAAAAGCAGAGGGCGAAGCATTGATCTCAACGGTACTGTTTGACAATGTGAGTGAAGTCCTGCACGACCGTGTAGATGTAAAGAAAATCCGACCGATGACCGACCGGGATTATACAGTTCGCGGATGCACAGCGCTCTTAGATGCCATCGGCGGTGCGATTCATCACATTGGAAATGTTCATAAGTATGCAAGACCGGAGGATGTACCGGAACACACCATGTTCGTAATCACTACGGACGGAATGGAAAATGCCAGCCGCCGGTACAACAGCGAAAAAGTGAGGCAGATGATCGAGCGGCAGAAAGCGAAATACGGTTGGGAGTTTTTGTTCCTCGGTGCTAATATTGACGCGGTAGAGACCGCAAGCCAGTTCGGAATCGGTGCAGACCGTGCAGTCAACTATCAGTGCGACAGCGAAGGAACTGCGTTGAATTATGAGGTGGTCAGCGAAGCAATCAGCTCTGTCCGGTGCAGTGCCCCGTTGAACGCAGACTGGAAAAAACGTATAGATGAGGATTATAAAAAACGTGGAGGAAAATAGAAATATGCAGGCGTATACCTACGTTTCAAAAGGAAAATTCGAATTAAGAGAGAAGCCAAAACCGACCCTGATGCAGGAGCGGGATGCTATTGTCAAAGTGACACTCGCCAGCATTTGCTCCAGCGATCTGCATATCAAGCATGGCAGCGTTCCGCGGGCAGTACCCGGGATCACGGTTGGCCATGAGATGGTGGGGATTGTGGAAGAGGTTGGAAAGGCAGTTACCAAGGTAAAACCGGGAGACCGGGTGACAGTAAACGTGGAGACCTTCTGCGGTGAATGCTTTTTCTGCAAGAAAGGGTATGTGAATAACTGTACAGATGAAAATGGCGGTTGGGCGCTGGGCTGCCGGATTGATGGCGGCCAGGCGGAATATGTGCGTGTGCCCTTTGCAGATCAGGGACTGAATAAGATTCCGGATGGCGTTACGGATCGACAGGCATTGCTGGTGGGCGATGTTCTGGCTACCGGTTACTGGGCAGCGCGTATTTCAGAGATCTCAGAGCAGGACACGGTGCTGATCATCGGAGCCGGCCCCACCGGTATCTGTACCCTGCTTTCGGTAATGCTGAAAAAACCAAGACGGATTATTGTGTGTGAAAAGGATAAAAATCGTCTGCAGTTTATCCGACAGCATTATCCGGAGATTTTGTTGGTTTCTCCGGAGAAGTGTGAAGCGTTTGTACGGGCAAACAGCGATCATGGGGGAGCTGACGTTGTGCTGGAGGTTGCGGGGGCGGAAGCTACCTTCCGTCTGGCCTGGGAATGCGCGAGACCCAATGGTCTGGTGACGGTGGTTGCTCTTTATGATCAGGCACAGATCCTGCCGCTTCCGGATATGTATGGAAAAAATCTTACCTTTAAAACCGGAGGGGTGGATGGCTGTGACTGTGAAGAAACATTACGGTTGATTGCAGAGGGAAAACTGAACACAGAGCCGCTTATCACCCATACCTATCCCTTAGAAAGGATAGAGGAAGCCTATGAACTCTTTGAAGGTAAGCGGGACGGTGTAATTAAGGTAGCAGTAGAATGCTAAAAGAAGATATAGATAATTCCAATCATTAATGTACTATATATGATCAATCAGCCGAAGCGAGGAATAAACTTACGGATGAGGAAAAACGGTTAATGCAGTGCTTTTGAGGGGCAAACTTTCGTGCATTCATAGCAGAGAATACACTCTGTTCCGTTTTTCCGCTTGCGGGTTTCCTTATTAACCTCCACGTTCATGGGGCAGACCTGCAGACACTTCCTGCAATGGACGCACTTATCCTCATCGCAGTGGACGCGCAGAAGAGAAAAATAGCTCATAGGTTTGAGAAAAACCGTAATGGGACACAGATATTTGCAGAACGCCCGATTATCTTGAAACAGGAAGGCAAACACAATACCGACAAGGTAATAAAGCGCATTCCCGGCAAGAAAAAGCCAGAACATCATTTGTTCCAAATGTGCCACCTGCATCAGAAAGAGCCCGGACACCAACGCCAGAGACAGAAGAAACATCACATAGCGAAGGATGCCCAGCTTTTCTTTTCGTGGCTTCTGCGGCTGATTGTAGGGCAGAAAGTCCAGCACCATAGCTGTCCAGCAGGCGTAGCCGCACCAGCCACGCCCAAAAAGCAGCGGTCCGAAAATCTTTGCAACCGCGTAGTGGATAGTTGCTGCTTCGAAAACGCCGAGAAACAGGTAGTACCAGAACCCTTCGATCTGCATATTTTCACGGGAAATCACGCCAAGGTACAGCAACATATAGCTGCCCACTGCCAACTGGACGAAATGCCGGGCATACCGTTTCCCGGCGGTAAACAGTGCCGTTCCAAGCCCAAGGCAGGCTCCGATGTAGCTGAAATTCAGCAGATAGAAAAAATTGTCCTTTGTGAGCCACAGCGTAACTGCCACTGCTTCAAACAGCAGAAACAGCAGCATAGATGGCACGTATTTGTGAAGTCTGTTTGGGATTTTCGTCATCTCTTTGATCCTCTGCTTTCTTATTTTTTCTCAATGCACGGACTGCCAGGCCGGTGCAAGAGCGTGTCTGGTATCTTAGCATAAGTATAGCAGAGAAATAAAAAAATAGTAATCAGATTCTTATAAAACATCTGCAAAAAAAGTGAAACGACTACAGGCGCAGACGGTTATGACCGCCTGCGCCTGTAATCGTTTGGAGTCATGCCAGACTGTTTTTAAAAGCTGTCTGGAAATGGCCTGGACTGGAAAAGTTTGATGTATTCCTATGCATAGGGTATAATGTCTTTAGAAAAAAAGATATGATTACGAAAACAAAATATTCCGCAAACATGATAGAGAAAGTAGGTATGCTATGAAAAGAAAAATTATGATTGCTGCAGTGGCAGCTGCTGTGATTTTTGCGGTGATTGCGATCCTTTCCGTTTTGGCGCAGACACCGGCATTAATCTGAGAAATCGAAATGATCTGCTGTGAAATTTCCGGCGGATCATGGAAGGATGGGAAAACTGGCGTTTCGCAAATGATTTTGGCTACTTTCATACAAAAAAATACTTTGAATATCAAGAAATCTATGCTACACTGATACTGCATGACAAAATAAAAGAAAGTGGGGATTGTAGTATGAGTGGTCTGTTTCGGGCTCTTCATCGGACAAAAGTGTTTCGAAATCTGACGGAGCAGGAGTTTGCATGGGTTTTATATGATGTGGGAAATTCGGCATTTATTATGCTTGCCTGTTCGCTGATTCCGATCTGGTTTAAGAGTCTGGCAATCGGTACAGGGCCGGGAAAAATCAGTTCGGATCAGGCGACGGCGTATTATTCGATTGCCATTTCCATTGTTACGGTGGTGGTGGCACTGATCGGTCCTGTCTGCGGTGTGCTGGCGGATCGTAAGGATAAGAAAAAGATCTTTTTTACCACAACGGCAGGTCTTGGCATCACAGGATGTGTGCTGAATGGCGTTGCAACGAGCTGGGTGCTGTTTCTGGTCATTTACATTGTGACAAGAGTCTGCTATAATGCATCGCTGACGATTTACGATTCCATGCTGAATGATGTGACAACGGAGGAACGTATGGATGAGGTATCCTCCTATGGCTATGCGTGGGGATACCTGGGATCCTGCATTCCGTTTCTTGTAGCACTGATTGCTTACGTTCTGGGGCCGGATATGGTCCGGGTGCTGCCGGATTTTGTCTCTAAGATGATTGGCTTTGGCGTGACGGCTCTCTGGTGGCTGGTGGTGACGCTGCCGTTGCTGAAGGAGTATCGGCAGAAGAATTACGTGGAAATGAGAACGGTTACCGTTGGTCAGACGTTTGGAAAAATATTCAGAACCCTGAAAAAAATCGCAGTTTCGGACCGGAAAGTATTTTTCTTTCTGATTGGATTCTTTCTCTATATTGATGGGGTCGGAACGATCATTGACAACTGCATCAACATCGGAACCGATCTGAACCTGAATACGGTCGGACAGGTTGTTTTCCTGCTTGCCACGCAGGTTGTCGCTTTTGGAGGATCTCTGTTTTTTGCAAAACTGTCGCGGAAAAAAGATACGGTATCCCTGATTCTGATCTGCATCGCAGGCTATTTTGTCATCTGCCTCTATGCGCTGACACTGCGGACGCTGGTGCACTTTGCGATTCTGGCATTTGGAGTGGGATGCTTTCAGGGATCAATTCAGTCGTTGTCGCGGTCGTATTATTCCAAAATTATTCCGGCGGAGAATTCGGGAGAATATTTTGGCATCTACGATATTTTTGCCAAGGGCGCTTCCTTCCTTGGATCTGTAGTCATTGCAGTTGTAAAGCTGGCGGGAGGAACGATCAACGTAGCGGTTGCATGTCTGGCGGTTTTCTTTGCACTTGGATTTGTTTTTCTGAAAATTGCAGACCATCAGCCGATGGCGGGTGAAAAATAAAAGATACACAGTATAAAAAATCTCAAAACCAGGAGAACAAGAGCAACTGGTTTTGAGATTTTTTGCTTTTGACTCCGGGGTTTCACAAAGAGAGGTTACGTGTTACGATAATCAGTGAGTCGGGCTGCCGGGAATGTGGCTGCCTGAAAAAAGCACAGACAGGCCAGATCCGGAAAGCCGGAAGAGTCGATCACAGGGATGCGTCTCTGGACAACGAGGAGCTGCACATTGGTACCAGACCCCATTACACTTCTATCTGCAGACCCCGATTGCACAGATTCATGATTACAGCATGGCGCAGTTTGAGCATTGGACGAAAGAAACATTCTCTGCCAATTTTCGCAAAATGCTGACGCTGGAACAATACCGCGATCCAAAACTTGCGCAGCTTCATCATGATTATCTGGCGTGCGGACCATTGAAATATATGGCGGTGATTTTTCGTAAGCTGGCGGATTCTGATGAAACGGCCATGCAGCTGGCGTTGGAGTTTTATCTGTGAGAAGAACCCGGAAGCTTTTGAAAAATTTGAAGCCGCATTCCCCAAAAAGGAAAAGCTGAAATTGCCGGGGCAGCTGTTCTGATTCGAGCGATAAAGTTTGGCAGCAGAACGATGCTGAGGGGTAAGCAGGTGTGTGATAAAAGGAGAACAGGACAATGGGGGAATCCCGTGTCCTGTTTTTTTGCCCCTGAAAAGTGGAAATTTCCTATCCCCTCTGCATACAATACAGGTAGAGTATCTTTTCAAACCCGTTCAGAAAGGATGATCATTATGACGAAAGGCATTGTAAAAATAAAGAAAAACCGTGCATTTGTAGAGCAGCAGAACGGCGAGGTGGAAATGGCTTCCGGGCAGTATGTGTATCTGAAAGTGGAAAATTGCTGGATTCCGGTGGTGGTGCGGTATTCGGCGCGGAGGAAGAAGTGGTATTTTAAGTATCTCGAGGAAATCCCGGTCTGCGGGCAGAAGGTGCTGCTGAAGGCGTAGCCGGTAAAGGGCGTTTCACGTATGTTTAACATGTGTTTAATCTTTCTGAGTCAGAAATTCATTATGCAGCTCCTGGATTCTGCGCTGTTCGGCAGCTTCCTGTTTTTCACGCTCCGATCAATACGAAGATCCCGCAGGCAGAGCGCAGATCAGCGTCAGACCGAAAACAAGAAGAAAAGAATAAAGATATGGATGACTGGGATGATTTTCATGATGCATAGGAAGCCTGGCTTTCTGAATGTAAAATTCGTAGATAAGGATTTTCTGTGTCTAAAATTCAGTATAGCAAACGGAATTTTTCGCGTCAATGGAAAGGATTGGTTTCTCGATTTCCAAATTCATCATTTACGCCGTCCCCAAAGTCTGCTAAGATAAAGAAAACTTGTTACCAAACGAGAAAACAGGAGTGATTTACATTGAAAAAGATTTTATTTATCGCAACCGGCGGCACAATCGCTTCGAAGAAGACGGAAAATGGTCTGACTCCGCAGATTACGCCGGAGGAGTTATTGTCTTATATTCCGGAGGTGGAAGGCCTCTGTGAGATTACGGCGGTGAATCCGTTTAATCTGGACAGCTCGAATGTGGTTCCGGAGAACTGGAGCACGCTGGTGAAAGTGGCGAAGGAGCATTACGAGGATTACGACGGTTTCGTCATCGCGCACGGAACTGATACGATGGCGTACACCGCGGCGGCGCTTTCCTATATGATTCAGAATTCGGAAAAGCCGATCGTCATCACCGGAGCACAGCGGCCGATCAATTTGGATATCACGGATGCAAAGACAAACCTGTCCGATAGCTTTTATTACGCCTGTGATGATGCATCCCAGGGTGTACAGATTGTGTTCGACGGAAAAGTCATCGCGGGAACGCGCGCGAAGAAGGTGCGGACGAAGAGCTACAATGCCTTTTCCAGCATCGATTTCCCGTACCTTGCGGTAATACAGGACCGCAGGATTCTGCGGTATCTGCCGATGCTGCCGTATGAAAAGCCGGTTCGTTTTTATGAAAACTTAAGCGATAACGTTTTTCTCTTGAAACTGATCCCGGGAATCAGCCCGGTATTGCTTCCGGCGATTTTTGAGCACTACGATGCGATCATTGTGGAGAGCTTCGGTGTCGGCGGTATTCCGGCGAGCATCAAGGAGCCGTTTTACGAGCTCTGCCAGAAGTACCCGGAAAAACTCATCATCATGTGTACCCAGGTTTCTCACGAGGGAAGCGATATGACCGTCTATGAAGTCGGCCATGAGATGAAAACCCTGTGCAACATTCTCGAGTCATACGATATGACCCCGGAGGCAGTCGCAACTAAAACCATGTGGCTTCTCGGCAACCGTCCGGATGATCATGAGAGCCGGGAAAAAGCATTCTATAAACCGATCAACTACGATACGGTCTGGAAATAAGAAAAAGAAAGACGGCAAAAAGGCTGTCACGGTCCGCAGGAAAGAAATGTTTCTGCTGGCTGTGAACGCCTCTTTTTCTTTTTGAGGAAAAAGAAATTTTCTGCAAAATTTTCAGACAGTACGGACGCAAAATTGATTTTTATTGGAAGAATTGTGCAAATTTCATAGAAAAATCAGAAACAGGTTGATATCTTTTGAACATTTTAGTAGAATTGAATTCATGATGCAGTGCGGAAAACGGCGGATTTTGGATGACGAATCCAACCGCTGGTTACAGTTACAACATATGTCGATATCGAGGAGACACCGACCGGCATCCGCTTAAAGAAGTACATGGAGGAATATTTCGATCCACGGATTTATATCGCAGGAGAGCTTGGCATCGGACTGAATTCGTGCTCGAACTGCCTCGGCAACTGCTACATTGAGGATGAATCCGCGTATGGAACCTTCCACGTAGGGCTTGGACGCAATATCGCGCTCGGCGGCGTGCAGAATGCGAAAGGCCACTTCGACCTGGTCTGCCGGGAACCCGATATTTTTACCGATAACCGTCAGATTATGGACCGGGGAAAGATTATTGCACCCGAGCCTGTGTTATACTAAAGGACAGAACCAGGAGACAAAAATTAAGAGACAAAAGGAGAAAAAACGATGAAAGTTTTATTAACAGGATTTGACCCATTTGGAGGAGAGAGCGTGAACCCGGCATTCGAGGCCATCAAACTTCTGCCGGATACCATCGCCGGAGCAGAGATCGTAAAAGTTGAGATCCCGACCGAGTTTACCAGAAGTATTTCCTGTGTGGAAGCAGCCATCAAAGAGCACAATCCGGATGTTGTCATCGATGTCGGACAGGCAGGCGGACGCGCATGCGTAACCGTAGAGAAAGTCGGCATCAACCTTGCAGACGCAAGAATCCCGGACAACGCCGGAGAGCAGCCGTCCGATGAACCGCTGCAGGCAGACGGCCCGACCGCATACTTTGCAACGATTCCGGTCAAAGCAATGGTTCAGAACGTCCGCGAACACGGCCTTCCGTGCCACGTATCCTTCACCGCAGGCACCTACGTATGCAACTGCGTCATGTACAATGTGCTTCACCTGTGCGCAACGAAATATCCGAACATCCGCGCAGGTTTCATCCACGTACCGTTCGCATGCGAGCAGGTAGTCGGAAAAGCAAGCACCATGGCAAGCATGCCGCTGGAAACGATTGCAAAATCTCTGGAATACTGCATCGAGGCAGTCGTAACCAACAAAGAAGAAGTAAAAGAAGCAATGGGAACTACCCACTAAAACAGACTTTCAGACCGTCGTACCGGAATTTTGGTGCGGCGGTCTGCTTTTTTTGCTATTTTCTCTTTTGCAAACCATATCTTTTGTGATACAATAAGATTCGTCAGAATTTTTATGCGAAAGGAACGAAAGAAAGAAAATGGAACAGGGTAAAATTTTTAAATTTCATAATGACCTTGATACAGACCAGATCATCGCATCCCAGTATCTGCTTCTGCCGAATCTGGATGAGATGAAAGGTCATGCGTTTGAATCGTTAGATCCGGACTTTGCAAAAAAAGTAAAACCGGGAGATTTTGTCGTAGGAGGAGAAAACTTCGGCTGCGGTTCTTCAAGAGAGCAGGCACCAGGCGTCTTAAAAGCACTCGGCGTGCAGGCCGTCATCGCAAAATCCTTCGCCAGAATCTTTTTCCGCAATGCCATCAACATCGGTCTGCCGGCGATTGTCTGTAAAGACCTGCCGGATGCCGTAGAAGACGGGGACACCATGGTCCTCCATATGTCCGAGGGAACCGCAGAGGTGAACGGCAAAACGTACACCTGCACCAAACTGCCGGAATATATGCAGAACATACTGAATCAGGGAGGCTTGATTGCCTCTTTGAACCGCGAGGAGGAGTAAGAACCATGGGAATGACAATTGCAGAGAAAATTATCGCCGCTGCAGCCGGCGTTCCGGAAGTAAAGCCGGGAGATATCCACACCGTAACACTGGATCGTCTGATGAGCAACGACGGAACCACCCATCTGACGGTTGATATGTACCGCAACAAATTAAACCACCCGCACATTGCGGATCCGAAAAAGCTCGTTTTCATCGTCGACCACAACGTGCCGTCCGACAGCCCGAAAACAGCAGCATCCCAGAAAAAGATGCGTGATTTTGCAAGAGAGAACAACATTGACTTCTGGGAAGGAAAAGGTGTATGCCATCAGGTGATGATTGAGAACTATGTCCGCCCGGGCGAGCTGATCTTCGGCGCTGACAGCCATACCTGCTCTTACGGAGCACTCGGCGCATTCGGCACCGGTGTCGGCTGTACCGATTTCCTGTACGGCATGGTAACGGGAACTTCCTGGGTACTCGTACCGGAAAGCGTAAAATTCAATCTTGTAGGAAAACTGCCGGAGGGCGTTTATGCGAGAGATCTGATTCTCACCATCATCGGCGAGGTCGGCGCAAACGGATGCAACTACCAGGTGATGGAGTTTACCGGTGAGGGTGCAAAGACTTTAAGCATCAGCGACCGTATGGCACTTTGCAACATGGCAGTTGAGGCCGGTGCCAAGACCGGTATCTTTGAGGCAGATGAGAAAGCCATCGAGTACCTGAAAGAGCACGGAAGAGAGCCAAAAGAAATCTTTCACAGCGATCCGGACGCAAAATACGTCAGAGAGTACACCTTTGACCTTTCCAAAGTCCGCCCGGTTGTTGCAAAACCGGATTTCGTAGACCGCGTTGTTCCGGCAGAAGAGACCTGCGGAACGCCGATCAACGAAGCATTCCTTGGATCCTGCAACAACGGAAGAATCGAAGATCTCCGCGTCGGCGCAGAGATCATCCGCGGAAAGAAAGTCGCAGAGGGCGTCCGTTTCCTCGTTGTTCCGGCAAGCCAGACGATCTACCGCCAGGCATTAAAAGAAGGCATCATCGACACCTTCATGGAGGCCGGAGCCATCGTCATGAACCCGAACTGCAGCGTCTGCTGGGGAAGCTGCCAGGGTGTCATCGGCGAGAACGAAGTGCTGATCAGCACCGGAACCCGTAACTTCAAGGGCCGTGCCGGTCATCCAAGCTCCAAAGTATACTTGGGCTCTGCTGCAACCGTAACCGCATCTGCAATTGCCGGAAAGATTGCGACGGCAGATCAGATCTGACCATTTTCTTTGAGGGATATATAATATTTTTGGGAGAATAAACATATGGAAGCATTTACAGGAAAAGTATGGGTGCTTGGAGACGATATTGATACCGATATCATTATCCCGACCGAGTATCTTGCTTTAAAGACAATTGACGATATGAAACAGTACGGCTTTTCCCCGCTCCGCCCGGAACTGGCCGGACAGATCGAAAAGGGCGACATCATCGTGGCAGGAAAGAACTTCGGCTGCGGCTCCTCGAGAGAGCAGGCACCGGAGATCATCAAGGCGCTCGGCATTTCCTGCGTCATCGCGAAGTCCTTTGCCCGGATCTTTTTCCGCAACTCTATCAACAACGGTCTTCTTCTGATCGAGCAGCCGGATCTGCACGACGATATCAAAGAGGGCGACACCATCACCGTCAAGATGAATGAGCATGTCGATTACAACGGAAAAACATACCCGATCGCAGCTCTGCCGGAGAACCTGATGGATATCATTCAGGCAGGCGGCCTGGTAAAGGCAATGCGCAAGCGCAACGGACTGGACTAAGAGCGGGAGGAAGAAACGATGGGCAATACAGTAATTGAAAAAATCATCCGCCACAACACCGGAAAAGACGTAAAACCGGGCGACATTGTGACGGTCAACGTGGACAGAGTCATGATTCATGATATCTTCATCCCGTTTGTCGGCGATAAATTCGAGGAGATGGGCTTTACCAAACTGTGGGACCCGGATAAAGTCGTTCTGATCTACGACCACCTCGTTCCGGCAAGCCGGGTGGACGATACGAGACATTTCCACAAAGGCGATGAATTTGCAAAGAAATATGGCATGAAAAACGTACACAGAAGCGACGGAATCTGCCATCAGTTAATGACAGAGGCAGGTTACGTAAAACCGGGCGACGTTGTTTTCGGAACCGACAGCCACACGACGACATACGGCTGTGTCGGTGCATTCTCTTCCGGAATCGGCTACACAGAGATGGCGAGCATCCTTGGAACGGGTACGATGTGGATCAAAGTGCCGGAGACGATCAAAGTTGTCATCGAAGGCGAGCTGCCGAAAAATGTGATGTCAAAAGACATTATCCTGCGTCTGATCGGTGACCTCGGTGCAGACGGCGCAACGTACCGCGCACTGGAGTTCTCAGGAAGCACCGTAGAAAATATGACCGTGGCAAGCCGTATGACGATTGCCAACATGGCGATCGAGGCAGGTGCCAAATGTGCACTTTTTACCCCGGATGAGAAGACCGCAGAATACTGCGGGATCGAACTCAATGACTATCAGAAGAGCTTAAAAGGCGATGAGGATGCAAAATATCTGTGCACCATCACCTACCGCGCCGAGGATTTTGTGCCGGTTATGGCATGCCCGTCCCAGGTAGACAAGATCCGTGATACCAGCGTTCTCGAGGGAACCCCGATCGATCAGGTCTTCATTGGTTCCTGTACGAACGGCCGTCTCGAGGATCTGCAGGCGGCAGCCGAGGTTTTAAAAGGTAAAAAAGTAGCCGACTACGTAAAACTGATCGTAACACCGGCAAGCCGCAAGATTTATCTGCAGGCAAGCAAAATGGGCATTCTCGATACACTGGCAGAGGCAGGCGCCATGATTACACATCCAGGCTGCGGCCTGTGCTGCGGAAGAGCGGGCGGAATCCTCTCTGACGGCGAGCGTGTTGTAGCAACGAACAACCGAAACTTTCTTGGAAGAATGGGTACTTCTAAAGTTGAAATTTATCTGGCATCTCCAAAGACAGCGGCAGCATGTGCAGTAGCTGGAAAAATTGTGACGCCGGAAGTGTAAACGAACTTAACAGCAGAAAGGGAAAACAGACGACATGAATGGTTCAATGTTTATCGGAACCTGGTGGGCACTCGTCCCGCCGCTGCTTGCAATTCTGCTTGCATTTGTAACAAAAGAAGTTTACAGTTCCCTGTTCATCGGATCGGCAGTCGGTGTCCTTTTGTACACCGGCTTCCATCCGTGGGATGCGTTCACAAGCTTCTTTGAAATTTTACGGAACAGCATGAACATCAACATTTTGATCTTCGATATCCTGCTTGGCATGGTTGTCGTGCTGATGGCGAAATCCGGCGGCTCGGCGGCGTATGGAAAATGGGCGGGGACGAAGATCAAAACGAAGCGGAGTGCGCTTCTGGCAACGATGGGGCTTGGTGTTCTGATTTTTGTGGATGACTATTTCAACTGTCTGACAGTCGGCTCTGTCATGCGCCCGGTCACGGACAGCCACAAGGTTTCCCGCGCGAAACTCGCATACATCATCGACTCCACCGCAGCGCCGGTCTGCATTATCGCGCCGATCTCAAGCTGGGCGGCAGCCGTCAACTCGTATGTGCCGGCGGATGCGGGAATCAGCGGATTCCAGCTGTTTCTGCGGACAATTCCGTATAACCTGTATGCGATCCTTACAATTGCGATGGTCTTTTACATCTGCTACACCGGCTTTGATTTTGGTCAGATGAAGCTCCACGAGGATAATGCCGCCAAAGGTGATCTTTTCACGACCGGAGGCGAGGAGTTTGAGCAGGTTTCCGAGCAGGAGGTCAATCCGAACGGAAAAGTCATCGACCTCGTGCTCCCGGTTGCCGTACTGATTGTATCAGCGATCGGAGCGATGGTTTACACTGGCTTCCTCGGCGGCGCGGACAATGTGATTTCCGCGTTCGCAGGATGTGATGCAGAGACGAGTCTGATTTTTGCCTCCGTCGTGACGATCCTGTTTATGATGGCGCTGTATCTGCCGCGGAAGGTCATCACCTTCAAGAGCTTTATGGACAGCCTGTCCGAGGGCTTCAAGCTGATGGTTCCGGCGGTTACGATTCTCGTCTTTGCGTGGACCTTAAAAGGCGTCGGTGATGCGATGGGCCTGGCCCAGTTTGTCGGAAGCGTCGTGGGAGACCATGCATCCGCAAGTATTTTTATCCCGGTGGTGCTGTTCGCCGTGGCGGTGTTCCTTTCCTTTTCGACGGGAACCTCCTGGGGAACGTTCGCGATTCTTGTGCCGATTGCAACGGGCATGTTCGCAGCCGGAACAAATCTGGAGATGATGATTATCTCGGTATCCGCCGTCCTGGCAGGGGCGGTCTGCGGTGACCATATTTCGCCGATCTCGGATACGACGGTTATGTCAAGTGCGGGTGCGCAGAGCAACCATCTGAACCACGTATCGACGCAGATGCAGTATGCGGCCGTTACGGCGTGTGTCTGCCTGGTGGGATATCTGATTGCAGCCGTGACCAGAACGTGGTGGATCACACTTGGCGTCAGCCTTCTTCTTCTTTTGGCTGTTTTAACCGGAATGCGCAGATTTTGCGCAAAAAAAGCGGAAAACGGCAAAAAATAAAAAAGAAAACAGAAAAACGCGTGAAATGCTTGACGGGAGAGAAAAAGAACCGTATACTAAAAAATAGAACAAACATTCACAGGACAACGGTGTCCTGCAAAGAAGAAGCGGAACGCTTTTGGAGCAGGAATGTGAATTGGAACAGAAGGAATTGGATTTTTCAAAGTCCAGTTCCTTCTGTTTATCTCTGTTAAAATTGCATCGGAGCTGTGAAATGCAGGAGAAGAAAGGAGGCATTCCGGGGCGAAAACGCTTTGGAAAAGGGAAGGACTGTTATGGTCAGAAAGATCATAGCAGACAATGGCAAAAACAAAAAGAGGGAGAAAATATATGATATTTGGAAAGTACATTAACAAATACTACCTGAAGAATGCGCCCATTCTGATTCTCGGTCTTGCAGCGCTGATTCTCGTAGATTATTTCCAGCTTTTCATACCGGAGCTGTACCGCATGGTCATCAACGGCATGAACGGCGACCCTGTTCTGGTCAACGGCCAGGCGGCGGTGTTTGATATGGAATTTCTGCTGGATCAGGTCTGCCGGCCC
This sequence comes from Fusicatenibacter saccharivorans, assembly GCF_015557635.1. Taxonomy (GTDB): domain Bacteria; phylum Bacillota; class Clostridia; order Lachnospirales; family Lachnospiraceae; genus Fusicatenibacter; species Fusicatenibacter saccharivorans. The sequence continues at coordinate 15,703 of NZ_JADNOP010000022.1, read as the reverse complement.
ATGATTATTACCATTATCGTCATGGTAGTCGGCCGTTTCCTGTGGCGAGTCTGCTTTTTCGGCTCCGCGATCCGCGTGGTGACCGATCTTCGTACCTGCATGTTCGCGCACAGCAAGGAGCTGTCCCAGGAGTATTATCAGGTCAACAAAGTCGGAAACCTGATGAGCCTTTACACGAACGATCTCGATACCGTGCAGGAGTGCTTCGGCGACGGTATTCTGATGTTCTGCGATGCGCTGTTTTTAGGACTGCTTGCCGTGATCAAAATGTGGCGCATGAACCACTTCCTGACCGGCCTTTCCATGATCCCGATGGCATTTCTGATGGCCGCCGGCACAACGCTCGGCAAATACCTGATGAAAAAGTGGGAAGAGCGCCAGGCGGCCTTTTCCGAGCTGTCCGATTTCGCGCAGGAAAACTATTCCGGTCTTGCTGTCATCAAAGCATTCGTCAAAGAGACGAAAGAGCTGATGATGTTCCGTAGACTGAACCGCGAGAACGAGGACATCAACGTAGAATATACCAAAATTTCCACACTGCTGAACATTATGGTAACGCTGTTTGTCGAGTCCGTCATCTGCGTAATCTTAGGCTACGGCGGCTATCTCGTTTACTGCGGAAGCTTCGACGCCGGCCAGCTTGTCGAGTATATCGGCTATTTCTCGGCCGTTGTATGGCCGATCATGGCGGTCTCCATGCTGATCGAGAAGACATCCCGTGGAAAAGCGTCCTTAAACCGTATTACGGAACTGCTTGACGCAAAAGTCGATGTGAAGGACCGCGGCGGTGTGCAGGATCTGCCGTCCATCCATGGAAAAATCGAGTTCCGCAATCTGACCTTCCGCTATCCGGACGGGGAGTACGATGTGCTGAAAAACGTATCGTTTACCATTGAGCCGGGCGAGAGTGTCGGCATCGTCGGAAAGACTGGTTCCGGAAAAACGACCATCGTCGATCTGCTGCTCCGCACCTACAACGTGCCGGACGGAACGCTGTTCATTGATGACCACGATGTCAACACCGTTTCCATCCACTCCGTGCGTGAGGGCTGTGCCTACGTGCCGCAGGACAACTTCCTGTTCTCCGACACGATTTCCGGCAATATTTCCTTCGCCTTTGATGACGAAAACCAGGAGGCCATTGAGGATGCGGCGATGATGTCCGATGTCCATGACAATATCGCAGAGTTCAAAGAGGGCTACCGCACCGTTCTTGGCGAGCGCGGTGTGACGGTTTCCGGCGGACAGAAGCAGCGAATCTCGATTGCGCGTGCGCTGATGAAACACGCACCGATTCTGATTCTCGACGATTCCGTCTCTGCGGTCGATACCAAAACAGAGCGCACGATTCTCGACAATCTCAAAAAACGTGAGGGACTGACGACAATTCTGATCGCACACCGGATTTCAACGGTGGAGCAGATGAACAAGATCGTGTTCGTCGAGGACGGAGAAGTCCATGCAGTCGGAAAACACGAGGATCTGTACCGGACCTGCACGGCGTACCGCAAGATGGTCGATCTGCAGAAACTTGAAGAGGAAGCGGGGGAGGAGTAGAAATGCACAATTATTATCCGATTCTCTGGGTCGGCGCGATCATCGGCGTGATTTCCACCCTGCTGATTGTGGCCGCGTTTGTAGTGAAAGATGGAGAAAAAGAAACCGGCTTTGAGCGGAACATGAAAGACAGTGAAATCATGCAGCGTCTGATGGATTACGCAAAGCCGTTTTACCGCCAGTTTATCGTTGTTGGTTTTCTGATGCTGTTTTCGATCGCGTACGATATCATTTCGCCGCTGATCGTCGGCAAAATTGAGGAGCTCGTCGTTGGAAAATTCGCGCTGAATACCCTGTTTCTGTGGGTAGCGGGCTATGCGGCAATCCTTCTTGTCTCGATGGCGTGCACGTATTTCCAGGCCGTGATTCTGCAGAAGACGGGTCAGAAAATCATTTCCAATATGAGGGAGGATCTGTTCGTCCACATCGAGCGCCTTTCCCACGAGCAGTTAAATGAGATTCCGGTCGGAAAGCTTGTCACGAGAACGACAAACGATACGAACGCGATTTCGCTGATGTTCACCAACCTTCTGGTCAATCTTCTGAAGAACTTCTTCGTGATCATCGGTATTCTGATTGCGATGCTGTTTCTGAACTATGAGCTGACGCTGATGGTGCTCTGCTTCGTGCCGTTTATTGTGTTGTTCTCGATTATTTTCCGCAAATTCTCGCGAAGAGCACACCGGAAAGTAAAAGACTGTACTACGGACATCAACACGTATCTGTCGGAGAACCTTTCCGGTATGAAAATCACACAGATCTTCAACCGCGAGGATGCCAAGATGCGCGAGTTTACCGACAAGAGCAACGCACTCGGCCGCGCACAGCAGGAGCAGATTTTCGTGTTTGGTATTTTCCGTCCGCTCGTCTACATGCTGTATATCAGCTCCGTGCTCTGCCTTTTGTATTTAGGCGGCAAGGGCTATCTGGAGGGAACGTCGTTCCTCGGCCAGACGCTTACCAGCGGTATGATCGTCAGCTTTTACATGTATATTTCAAAATTCTTCAACCCGATCCAGAACCTGGCGGAGCAGTTCAACTGGCTGCAGTCCGCATTTGCATCCGCCGAGAAAGTATTCTCGATTCTGGATCTCGAGCCAAAAATGCAGGATGCGCCGGATGCGATCGAGCTTACCGGCATCAGGGGCGAAATTGAGTTCCGCGACGTATGGTTTTCCTATATCCCGGGCGAGTGGGTGTTAAAAGGCGTTTCGTTCCACGTCAACCCGAAAGAGACAATCGCATTTGTGGGTTCCACCGGTTCCGGAAAATCGACGATTCTTTCCCTGATCTGCCGGAACTACGAGTTCCAGAAGGGTGAGATTCTGATCGACGGCATCGACATCCGAAAGATCAAGATCGATTCCCTGCGGAAAAAATTCGGCCAGATGCTGCAGGATGTCTTCCTGTTCTCGGGAACGATCCGCAGCAACATTATTCTCCGCGAGGAGGGGATTTCCGATGAGGAGATCATGGACGTCTGCCATTACGTGAATGCTGACCAGTTTATCAACAAGCTGGATCACGGCCTCGACGAGCCGGTGCGGGAGAGAGGAAACAACTTCTCCGCCGGACAGCGCCAGCTTCTCTCGTTTGCGCGTACCATCATCCATAAGCCTTCGGTCATGATCCTTGACGAGGCGACGGCGAACATCGACACCGAAACCGAGCTTCTGATCCAGGATTCCATGGAAAAGATGAAGAACATCGGAACGATGCTGATCGTAGCGCACCGTCTTTCGACGATCCAGCATGCGGATGAGATTATCGTACTGTCCCACGGAAAAATCGTGGAGCATGGAACGCATCAGGAGCTTTTAGCAGCGCAGGGAAGATATTACCAGCTCTACACGCTGCAGTACCACCGCGAGCAGAGTGAGAAACAGAGAGGAAGAAAGTAAGAAAATTTTAGAACAATAAAGACAATTTACAAAAAGGGAGAAATTTTGTTTGTGCAAAGTGACAAAATTTCTCCCTTTTTTACGGTGTATCATATTAAAATAATTTTATATCAATATAGTCATATGAAAAATATATGAGCATAATACGATATCCGTTTTTCCATCTCAAAAAGCGGGCGGTTATAATAAGGGAAGCAAAACGGCAGGCACCAAAAAGCCGGGCCGTCTGTTGAAAGAAAGGGAAAATGTATGGAAAAGAAAGCAAGCTTTGTAGGACGCCTGCTCTCGGAAAATCAGATGTCGGAAGCATTTATTAACAGTATGTTTCTGGCGCTGTCCGGCGGTTTTCAGGATGCCTACACGTACAATTGCAGAGATGAAGTATTCTCAAATGCCCAGACGGGAAACGTTGTGCTGATGAGCCAGAACTTTCTGGAAGGAAACTTTACGGCAGGCCTTCGGTATCTCTTCCCGATCCTCTTTTTTGCGATGGGTGTATTTCTGGCAGAAAATTTCCAGGAGCATTACCGATATGCAAAGAGGCTGCACTGGCGGCAGGTACTTCTCGCGGCGGAAATTGTGATCCTTGCGATCGTCGGATTTATTCCGTCCTCTTATAATATGCTCGCGGCGATGCTCGTATCGTTTGCGTGCGCGATTCAGGTACAGACCTTCCGCAAGGTCGGCGGTTATTCGTATGCAAGCACCATGTGCATCGGAAACCTGCGAAGCGGAACCGCAGCGCTGTCCATGTATCTGCGGGATAAGAAAAAAGAACAGCTCCGTCAGGCCGGATACTATTTCGGCGTGATTCTGGCTTTCGCCATCGGCGCCGGAATCGGAGGCGTGTTCTCCATGCTGTATGGAATCCACGTAATCTGGATTTCCTGCGGACTTCTTCTGGTGAGCTTCCTTCTGATGTCACTGGAAAAGTACCGCTGAGAAATAAGAGAGAGTGAAGAAAGAAGGCTGAAAAAATGGAAGTATTTCTGGAGTGCTGTATGACACTATTCTTTTCAGCGGCCATGCTGCTGCTGATCGTCCGCCTGGCAAAGGGTGAGGAGAAAAACATGATGTTTGCGCGTGTGTTCTCCCTGGCGTCCAACGTCGGTTTCTGGATTGGAATCGTCCGCATCGCTGTGCTGAACCGGAGCGGATTTCTGATGTTCTTCTACATCACAGGCGCAATGCTTTCCTACACGGCGATGGTCTTTGCCATGCCGCATAAAAAAGAGCAGATTTCCAGACAGCAGGCATAAATAAAAAAGAGACCCTGTATACGGGAAGGATGGAGCAGCGATGTTCCGTCCGCCGGTAGACAGGGTCTTTTTCTGTTTCAAACAAAAGTTCATAAAATCTTATACGCGTTCCAGAAGCTCCCCGATCAGCTCTTTTGCCGCCGCGTTCTGGTGCTGCCGTGGGTTGATGATAAGACAGATTTCACGTTTGGGGGCCTCCTCGATGAGCGGAATCCGACAGACGGTACGGCTCTTTAAGGCATCGCGTGCCAGCTCCTCCGGATAAAATCCGATGCCGAGGTTATACTCGACCATAGGAAGAATCTGATCCGTCGTCGCCGCCTCCATATCGGGGTGGAAGGCGAGGCTGTGATTCAGAAAGTACTCGGCGTACAGCTCCCGCGTGCCGGTGTCTTTGGCAAGCGAGATAAAAGGATATTCTGACAATTCGCCGAGATGATGCGGCTCTGCGGAAAGGGATGCATATTTCGATCCGCCGATCAGAATTTCCTGGAATGGGAAAATCGGGATCTTGTGCAGCGGTTTGCGGATTTCCACCGGGCTTGTGACGACTGCGAAGTCGACCAGACCGTTTTCGAGCGCCTGGATGGCCTGCGGCGTCGAGTGGTTGGAGATGCGCAGGCGGACGTGCGGATAGCGGGTGTGGAAGTGCTCCAGGCGGGAGAGCAGCATCAGACGAAGTGCCGTCTCGCTCGCACCAATTGTGATAAGGCCGCTCTCAAGAGACCGCTCAAGAGCCAGCTCCTCCTCAACCGTGCGGAGCTGTTCGTAGGCAACGGCCACACGCTCATACACCTTTTCGCCCTCCGCTGTCAGTGTGACACCCTGGTGGGAACGGATAAAAAGTTTGCAGCCAAGCTCACTTTCCAGATTGTTCATGCACCGTGTGATGTTGGGCTGGTTGTTTTTCAGAATTTCCGCGGCTTTTGTAAAGCTGTGATATTGTGCTACGAAGTAAAAAATGCGATAATAATCATATGTAATCATAAAAACCTCCGAAGGATGAAAAAAGAAAAATCCGTTACTGTTTACTCAGCAGTGAAACACTTGCTGTTTCGCTGCGTAAGAACATGATTCAGGTGTGAGCAGCCCTCCTTTTGCGAAGCAAAACTTTAAATGAGGGATGCGAATGTTACAGTTCGCAGGGTACCTGTGAACTGTAACAAAAAATCATCCATGATTGCTTCAATATAAAATACATGCGCCGGGTTGTCAAGGGATTTCTGAGGAGGGTCCGGCCGGATTGTGCGGGGGATGGCAGAAGAGAAGTGGAAATTTTTTGAAAAAACACTTGCAAAATACCCGGACAGGGTATATAGTGTAGAAGAAAATAAGATACCCTATTGGGGTATACGAAAAAGAAAATCCAGAACTACAGAAAGGAAGACATACGATGGAACAGTACAATGTAACCGGTATGAGCTGCGCCGCCTGCCAGACCCGTGTCGAAAAAGCCGTGTCAAAGGTACCCGGTGTCACATCCTGCGCAGTCAGCCTTCTGACAAATTCCATGGGCGTGGAGGGAACGGCCTCCCCGGCAGAGATTATTGCCGCCGTGGAAAATGCAGGCTACGGTGCGTCGAAAAAAGGCGAGAAGGGAAGCACATCACAGTCGGCTTCCACAGCAGAATACGAAGAGATGCTGAAAGACAAGGAAACACCGGTCATGAAACGCCGTCTGGTGAGCTCCGTTCTTCTTTTGATTCCGCTCATGTATTTCTCCATGGGCCATATGATGTGGGGATGGCCGCTGCCGAAATTCTTTGAAGGAAACCACATCGCAATGGGACTGGTACAGCTCCTGCTTACCATTGCGGTCATGGTCATCAACCAGAAATTCTTTATCAGCGGTTTCAAGAGCCTCTGGCATAAAGCACCGAACATGGACACGCTGGTAGCGCTTGGTTCTACCGCATCGTTTGTATACAGCGTCTACGCCCTGTTTGCCATGACGGGAGCGCAGGTACAGGGGGACATGGATGCAGTCATGAGCTATATGCATGAATTTTACTTCGAGTCCGCAGCCATGATTCTGACCCTGATTACCGTCGGAAAAATGCTGGAGTCGATTTCCAAAGGAAAAACGACCGATGCGTTAAAGAGTCTGATGAAGCTGGCTCCGAAGACCGCTGTTCTCTTAAGAGACGGAAAAGAAGTGGAAGTCGGCATTGATCAGGTGAAAAAGGGCGATCATTTCATCGTCCGCCCGGGCGAAAATATTCCGGTGGACGGCGTTGTCCTGGAGGGAACGAGTGCCGTCAACGAATCCGCGCTGACTGGCGAGAGTATTCCGGTGGATAAAGAGGCCGGCGACCGCGTATCGGCGGCGACCTTAAACCAGTCCGGTTTCCTGACCTGTGAGGCGACGAGAGTCGGAGAAGACACAACACTCTCCCAGATCATTCAGATGGTCAGCGATGCGGCAGCGACAAAAGCGCCGATCGCCAAAGTGGCCGATAAAGTTTCCGGTATTTTTGTGCCGGCCGTTATCTGCATTGCACTTGCTACGATTGTGATCTGGCTGTTTGCAGGAGAGAGCGTCGGCTTTGCTCTTGCAAGAGGTATTTCCGTTCTCGTTATCAGCTGCCCGTGTGCGCTCGGCCTTGCAACACCGGTTGCGATCATGGTCGGAAACGGAATGGGAGCAAAACACGGAACGATGTTCAAAACCGCAGTTTCTCTCGAGAAGACAGGAAAAACACAGATCGTTGCACTCGATAAGACTGGAACCATCACAAGCGGCGAGCCGCAGGTAACCGATCTTGTCCCGGCGGACGGTGTAAGTGAGGAGGAGCTTTTAAAAGGTGCCTTTGCACTGGAGCACAAAAGTGAGCATCCGCTGGCCCGTGCGATTCTTGCACTTGCAGAGGAAAAAGGCCTGGCCCGCGAAGAAGTCAGTGATTTCTCTGCGCTTCCTGGAAACGGCCTTGTGGCAAAACGGAACGGAAAAGAGCTCTGCGGAGGCAACCGCGCACTGATTACGAAAAAAGCGGTTCTCTCGAAACAGATGGAAGAGCAGGCAGCAAAACTTTCCGAAGAAGGAAAGACACCGCTGTTCTTCAGTGAAGACGGAAAGATGCTCGGTATGATCGCGGTTGCGGATGTCATCAAAGAGGACAGCCCGCGTGCGGTGAAAGAACTGCAGAATATGGGAATCCGTGTCGTGATGCTGACCGGAGACAATGAGCGCACCGCGCGTGCCATCGGCGCACAGGCAGGTGTGGACGAAGTCATCGCAGGCGTTCTGCCGGATGGAAAAGAAGCGGTCATCAGCCGCCTGAAAGAAAAAGGAAAAGTAGCGATGGTAGGAGACGGCATCAACGATGCACCGGCTCTGACCAGTGCGGATATCGGTATTGCCATCGGAGCAGGAACCGATATCGCGATCGATGCGGCAGACGTTGTCCTGATGAAGAGCCGCCTCTCCGATGTACCGGCAGCGATCCGCTTAAGCCGTGCGACCCTCAGGAACATTCACGAGAATTTGTTCTGGGCCTTCATTTACAATATCATCGGTATTCCGCTGGCTGCGGGCGTATGGATCCCGCTGTTCGGCTGGAAGCTGAACCCGATGTTCGGTGCGGCGGCGATGAGCCTTTCGAGCCTTTGCGTTGTGACAAACGCCCTGCGTCTGAATCTGTTTCGGATGCACGACGCGTCAAAAGATAAAAGAATCAAAAACGAAATTCCAAAGGAGGATCTGAACATGACAACAGAACAGGGAATGGTAAAAACCATGACAATCGAGGGCATGATGTGCGGCCACTGCGAGGCAAGAGTGAAGAAAACACTTGAGGCAATCGAGGGTGTTGCATCCGCAGAAGTAAGCCATGAAAAAGGAACAGCCGTTGTAACACTGGCAGCTCCGGTATCAGACGATGTGCTGAAAACAGCCGTAGAGGCACAGGATTACACCGTAAAAGGAATCCAGTAAAACAGAAAACATTGAGAAAAGGGAAACGCGCCTGGAATGAAAATTTCCGGGCGCGTTTCTTTTTTTTACCAGATATAGCAAAAATATTGCAATTTGTTCGGAATTTTCGTGACAAAAGGACAAAAATCCGTTAGGATAGAGAAAAAGAAGAGCAAAAACAAAAGGGTTTTTAGGATCAGGAGGTTTTTTCATTATGACAGAGTACAGACTTGCAAAGCCGGAAGAGTGGGAGGACTGCATCGAACTTGCAAACTACGTGTTCAGCACGGCACACCGTCCGCACGACTTTGAGCAGTTAATTCCAAGGGTTTATCAGGCAGGACCGGAAATGGCACGGATCCACCGCGTCGCTGTTGCGGAAAACGGCAGACTCCGGGCCGAGATTGCGGTGCTTCCGCAGCAAATGGCAGCAGGGGGTAAGCTGCTCCGCGCAGGATATGTGGGAAGCGTTTCCGTGCATCCAAAGGCAAGGGGCGAAGGCCACATGAAGCGTCTTCTTGGCGACTGGATTACGGATCTGGAAGGAACGTGTGATCTTCTGGCACTGGACGGCCAGAGACAGCGGTATGCCTACTTTGGCTTTACGCCGGGAAGTGAAAAATACACGTTTTACCTGGATGTGGCAAATGTGCGCCATACCTGGAAAAACGGGGAACTCTCCGCTTACACCTTTGCGCCGCTGTTTCCGGAAAACGGCGAAGCGGACGAAGAGGCGGCAGCCTTTGCAAAGAAGCTGAATGAGGAAAAACCGCTTTACGTGGTAAGAGAGGATGTGAAAGCCTGCCTGAAAACGTTCGGCGAGCAGGCAATTGCAATCTGGAAAAACGGTGAGCGGATCGGATATCTGGCACTTTGCGGCGGAAACCAGGTTGTGGAAGCAGAAGTGCTGGAGGAACAGGATTTCGTTCCTGCACTTGCCGCTTATTTAAAAGAAAATGCGCTTGACTCTCTTTTCATTTCCATTCCGGTGTATGAGACCGGAAAAGCAGCAGCGTTATCGGAAGTCTGCGAAAGCTTCACAAAAGAGCGCTGCGGTTCCGCGATGTACCGTATTTTCCAATTTGCAGACGTCATCGAGGCAATGCTGACCATGAAAGCAGAGACGATGGGCATCAGCGATGGAACGTGGTTCGCCGTACTGGAGGGACAGCCGCTGACCGTGACGGTAAAAGATGGAACTGTGACCGTGACACGGGAAGCCCATCCGGGGGCAGATGTACTCAACCGGGAGCAGGCGCAGGAACTGCTTCTTTCACCGCTGGCAAGTAAGGGAAGCAAGGTTCCATCTGAAATCTGGAAGAACATTCCATCCGACTGGTTCCCGCTTCCGCTGTACTGTGCGACGGCAGACGAATTTTAGGCAATGACTGTTGGGAGGCAGAGAAATATGAACGAGACAGAGAAACGAGACAGAAGAGACGAAAAAGAAGAAATCCGGTACCATGTGATTTTCTACGGCCAGGTGCAGGGCGTGGGGTTCCGTTACCGGGCGTATTATGCTGCCTACCAGCTCGGACTGACCGGCTGGGTGAGAAACTGCTGGGATGAGACGGTGGAGATGGAGGTGCAGGGTGATGAGGAGACGATCACGGAGATGATCAAAAGGATCCGCACCTCCAGCTACATCGAAATCACGGATGCAAAATGGACGAAGATTCCGCTGGAATCGGAATTCGGTTTTCATATCCGTTGATCAGGGCTGCTTTTTCTCTTTTTCCGGAATTTCGACAAGAATGATATCGTTGCCGATCTGGCAGATGCGGTCCCATGGGATCACAAAATCCTCGCCGTGGCAGAAAAAGCCGCAGAATTTCACAGGACCCGGAAGAACGAGTCCGGTAAGATGTCCCGTTTTTGGATTGAATTCCACATCAATCGGACAGCCGAGCGTTTTGCAGGTACAGATATTGATAACTTCTTTCTGGCGGAGATCTACAACGCGCATGCGGTGCTCCTTTTTACAGATTCCTATGGAAAAACATATGCGAAAATGTTGCTGCAGTTGACTTGAATTTCACGGAAAAATGCGTATACTGTAAAAGTAGAAAACTTTCCGAAATACTTATTTAGAAACGAGGACGAAAGATATGAGATGTCCATTTTGTAATCAGGATAATACCCGGGTTGTGGATTCACGCCCGATTGAAGACAGCAATGCGATCCGCCGCCGCCGGATGTGCGATGTCTGCGGCAGACGCTTTACGACATACGAAAAAGTGGAGACGATCCCTTTGATCGTCATCAAAAAAGATATGAACCGCGAGCAGTATGACCGCTCGAAAATCGAGACCGGCATCCTGCGCGCCTGCCACAAACGGCCGGTGTCCGCCGAGAAGATCAACGAGATGGTCAACAAGGTGGAGACGGAGCTTTTCAACGGCGAGGAACGCGAGATTCCAAGCTCTGTGATCGGAGAGAAGGTCATGCATTACTTAAAAGACCTGGATCAGGTGGCGTACGTCCGTTTTGCGTCGATTTACCGCGAGTTCAAGGATGTCAACACGTTCATGGACGAGCTGAAAAAGATGCTCGACAAATAGCGGGAGGCAAAAAAATGGAAGTGTCGAACTATATTAAAATGCGCGATCAGATGCAGAAGCGCTTTCTGACGTACGATCAGAAGGAGATCGAAGGGAAGTATGGCTTTGCCTTTGATGACGATTATTTCTATGTGCCGTACCTTTTTGAGGAGTGGAGAGTGAACCGCCATACCGGCGTTGTAGAGGGCTCAAAAGACCATTTTCTTCATGTGCACCAGGGCAGTTTCAATGAGACACTGACGATTTTCGACCTGCTCTGCTGCGGAAAGAAGGAGATTGTGCTCGCCGGCACGTATGCGCGCACCAATTCCTTAAAGGGAACGATCAAAGGCCGCACGATTGCGTCCGGCGTTCACGACAGCCGCGCCGCACGGTATGACGGGCATGTGGAACAGCTGAAAAAAGCATGCGTTTCCCTTAGCGGAAAACCATATTCCCCGGGAGACGCTGCTTTTGTTTTTCATGTCTTTCCGTTTCTGCCGCTCGTCTTCCAGTTCTGGGAGTCCGATGAGGAATTCCCGCCGGTGCTGAAGTTTATGTGGGATGAAAACGTCCTCGATTATCTGCGGTTTGAGACGCTGTATTACGTGATGGGAGACTTCCTGGACGCACTGGATCAAGCCTTCGATGCATGTAAAACAGAAGCCTGATACCTTTTGTGAGACAAAATCTTACGAAAATTTTCCGAATGTTTATAAAAATTTCAGTATACGAATCCCCTGGTTTAATGCTATAATGAGTGAAAGTAAGTAAAAAGAGAGAAGAGAAAGGGGAATGCATATGGCTTTTAGCATGAAAGTAACACCGGAAATAGAGGAACTGACAAACATCTGTCTGGATAACTCCAAAATGGATGTTTCGCTGTATGGGCAATACGATGTAAAACGCGGACTGCGCGATATCAACGGCGTTGGCGTCCTTGCGGGACTGACACAGATTTCAAACGTTGTGTCTTCGGATATCATTGACGGCGTCAAAACGCCGTGTGACGGACGTCTGTACTACCGCGGCATCAACGTGGAAAAACTGACCCAGGGCTTTTTAAGTGAAAACCGTATGGGATTCGAAGAAGTTGCGTATCTGCTCTTATTTGGAAATCTGCCGAATGAAGAGCAGCTCAATCATTTTAAGACAATCTTAAAACAGCAGCAGTCCCTGCCGAAGAACTTTGTGCGTGACGTTGTTATGAAAGCGCCGACCAAGGACATGATGAACACTCTGTCCCGAAGCGTTCTGACCCTGTACGCGTACGACAACCACGCAGATGATACCTCCCTTCCGAATGTGCTTCGCCAGTGCATTAACCTGATTTCTGTTTTCCCGATGCTGTCCGTCTATGGCTATCAGGCGTACAACCATTATATCAAGGGAAAAAGTTTATATATCCACAACCCGTCGAAGAAGCTTTCGACTGCAGAAAATATTCTTCTGATGCTCCGACCGGATCAGAAGTACACTCCGCTGGAGGCGAAGATCCTCGATCTTGCCCTCGTTCTCCACATGGAGCACGGCGGCGGTAACAACTCGACCTTTACAACACATGTTGTTTCTTCTTCCGGAACCGATACGTACTCCGCAATTGCAGCGGCGCTCGGCTCCTTAAAGGGACCGAAGCACGGCGGTGCAAACATCAAGGTTGTGCGGATGTTCGACGATATGAAGTCACACGTCAAAGACTGGACGGATGAGGAAGAAGTATCGAATTACTTAAGAAAGCTGCTGCACAAAGAGGCGTTCGACCAGAAAGGTCTGATTTACGGTATGGGCCATGCGGTTTACTCCATTTCCGACCCGCGTGCGCGCATCTTTAAGAGCTTCGTTGAGCAGCTGGCAAAAGAAAAACACAGAGAGAAAGATTACCGGCTGTACGCTATGGTCGAGGAACTGGCTCCGAAGATCATCGGCGAGGAGCGCCATATTTACAAAGGTGTATCCGCAAACGTCGACTTCTACAGCGGCTTCGTTTACAGCATGCTGGATCTTCCGCTGGAGCTCTACACCCCGATGTTCGCCTGCGCGCGTATCGTCGGCTGGAGTGCACACCGGATGGAGGAACTGATCAACACCGACAAGATCATCCGCCCGGCGTACAAGAGTGTCAAAGATGAAGTGGACTATGTTCCGCTGGAAAACAGATAAAACAGGCAGAAGGGCCGGAGCGTGTCGGGATTTTCCGATCTGCTCCGGCATTGCTCTGTGCAGGAAGTAATGTGTCATTGTGAAAAATAGGAGAGTGCAGGAGAATGAATGAGACAAAAAATTACAGCATAACAAAATCCGGAGCAGTCATACTGGAAGGAGGGGCCAATCGCGGCGTCTTTACAGCAGGAGCGCTGGACTTTCTGATGGAGCAGGAGTATTATATCCCTCATGTGATTGGCGTTTCCGCCGGAGCCTGCAATGCGCTGGACTATGTATCGCGCCAGATTGGCAGAACGAGGGACTGTATGATTGTCACGGATGAGAAAAACCGCTACGTCAATAAGAATATCAAGACAATCGTTGAGAAAAAAGCACTGCTCGACATGGATATGGTGTTCGAACGGTATCCGTATGAGATTTTTCCATTTGATTTTGATACGTATTTTGCATCGCCGCAGACGTGTGAGCTGGTTGTGACAAACTGTGAGACGGGACGCGCGGAATATCTGGATGACCGCGAAAATAAAGAACGTCTGCTTGCAATTGGCCGTGCATCATCGAGCATGCCGATCGCCTGCCCGATGGTGGAGATCGACGGAAACGAGTACGTCGACGGCGGTGTTGCCGATTCGATCCCGATTATCCGTTCCTTAAAGACGGGACACCGAAAAAATGTCATTATTCTGACACGGAATTTCGGTTACCGCAAAAAAGAGGGAACGAGAGGCTGGGAGCTGTATGTGGCGGCATTCCGCAAATACCCGAATCTTGTGCGTGCACTTGTAAACCGCGCGAAACATTATAACCAGGTGCTCGAATGCATCGAAAAATGGGAAGAAGAAGGCTCCGTCTTTGTGATCCGCCCGGAGATACCGGCGGTATCGCGTCTCGAAAAGGACGAGGAGAAGCTGCGGGAATTTTACCAGCACGGCTATGACCAGATGAAAGCAAATTTTGAGGCTCTGCAGGAGTTTCTGAAAGAAGAATAAAGTTACTGTATAAACGAAAAGAGGATTGGAGAAAGAAGATGAGTGGAAAAAACCAGAAGAACCGGGGAACTATACTGATGCGGATGTTTTACCCGGACCGGAGAGAAAAAAGTGCCTATACGATCGATTACGCGGATCTGTACCGGAAAGGATACCGGGGCGTGATTTTTGATATCGATAATACGCTTGTTCCGCACGGTGCGCCGGCAACGAAGGAGGCGGCTGCGTTCTTTGCGTCTCTTCGGGAGACTGGTTTTTCCACCTGTCTGCTTTCCAACAATCAGAAACCGCGTGTGGCTCCGTTTGCCGATGCGGTCGGTTCTATCTATATCGAAAATGCGCACAAGCCTTCGGTGAAAAACTACCAGGAGGCATGCCGGAGAATGGGGATTAAAGAGGAGCAGGCGGTCTTTGTCGGGGATCAGCTTTTCACCGATGTGTACGGTGCAAAACGGACCGGACTTTACAATATTCTGACCGAGCCGATCAATCCGAAAGAGGAAATTCAGATCGTTCTGAAACGGTATCTGGAGCACATTGTACTGTTCTTTTATGAGCGTGATCTGGCCCGCGGCAGGATTACGAAAAAAAACAGTTGAAAAATCGGGAAAAATATTATATTATAAGATAAGCCTATGGTGCGCATTTGGCGCATCGTACTATGTTAAGGAGGAAAAATCAGAATGATTTCAGCAGGAGATTTTAGAAACGGCGTTACCCTCGAGATCGATGGTCAGGTCGTTCAGATTCTTGAATTTCAGCATGTAAAACCTGGTAAAGGAGCTGCATTCGTAAGAACAAAATTAAAAAATGTCATCAACGGTGGTGTGGTAGAGCGTACCTTCCGTCCGACTGAGAAATTCCCGCAGGCTCGTATCGAGCGTGTAGACATGCAGTATCTGTACAGCGATGGTGATTTATTCTACTTCATGAACGTAGAAAACTATGAGCAGATCGCTCTGAACGAAGAGACCATCGGAGATGCTCTGAAATTTGTAAAAGAAAACGAAATGGTTAAAGTATGTTCCTACAACGGAAATGTATTCGCAATCGAACCGCCTCTGTTTGTAGAGCTTGAGATCACCGAGACTGAGCCAGGCTTCAAGGGAGATACCGCACAGGGTGCTTCCAAACCGGCTACCGTTGAGACTGGTGCTACCGTAAGCGTTCCGCTGTTCGTAAACCAGGGAGACAAAATCAAAATTGATACCAGAACAGGTGAATATCTGTCCCGTGTATAAGTAAGACTGTTCCCGCCGTTGTCCGTCACAACTTTCTTTGTGGCGGACACGGTTTTCTAAATAAATGAAAAGTCTAATCCCCCAGCTATGCTGGGGAGAATAGAGTAGTCGGAAGTGGTGAGGATAACAAAATAAAGCCT
>NZ_JADNOP010000021.1 GCF_015557635.1 Fusicatenibacter saccharivorans | reverse complement strand
TGTAAAGTTTTTTAACTTTCTTCAATTTTAGTATTGACTTTTTATTTGCAGGCTAAAGTAACGAGAATGCGACGCGCCGTTTTCAAAGCTGAGGCGGTCAGTATTGGTAAAAAAAGATATTTAAAAATATACAAATTTATGATATGTTGAATACGAAAACGTTACCGATTATACATTTTGACTAAAAATAATAAAAACCAGAGAGGGACAATATATGTCTAATAAAGCAGAAACACAATATAATCCACAATGTGGGGAGCGAAGAACAATTTTTTCAGATGAGTATGATTTTCTCACAAAAATTGAATCAGTGTGTGCCAAAGAAGATGGAATACATTTTTTGGTACGTACATGGAAAGACCGTATAGCCACAGTTCGTATTACATTTTTGACACCATCGGTATTCAGATTTGTGATGGTGCCGGAGATGACTGCAAAAAGCCACAGACAGACGGTAGTCGAAGATGTACCTGAATCGGAGTTTGAAACAAAAAATGCAGAATTTACAGAAAATGAAGATCTGTATATATATGAAACAAATCAGTTAAGTCTTCATTTTTCAAAAAACTACTGGGAAATGTCCATCTATCAGAATGGAAAATTATTGACGAAAGAACAGGCTTTTGACACTAATGTCGATAACCGGTGGAAACAGCTTCCAACAGGATTTAGAGTAGATGCATCTGGAAAAAGTATAGCCTCATTTGAGCAGTTTGTATTATTCTCCGATGAGCAATTTTGGGGATTTGGAGAGAAGTTTACACATTTTAATAAACGTGGACAAAGAATAGAGTGTTGGCAAAAAGATGCATTGTCTACTAATACGGAGGATTCATATAAAAGTCATCCGTATTTTACAAGCAGCCGGGGATATTCCGTATTGTTAAATACATTTACGCGTTCATCATTTGATATGGGTGCTTCATCATGGATCAGTTATCAGATGGGCAGTGACGATCCTATTCTGGATTATATTTTCCTGGCAGAAGAAAGCAAAGACTATAAGAAGCTGTTGCAGCAGTATTTGCAGATTACAGGGCAGATACCTATGATTCCACAGTGGGCTTTGGGTTTCTGGATGTCAAAATGCTCTTATATGAGCCGTAAAGAAGTCGAGGATGTTGTTGCTGATGCTGAAAAATTTGGAATAGGTATCGATGTAATTCATATCGATGGCTGGCAGAGGCAGGATATGTCTGGTGTATGGGAATGGGATACAGAACGTTTCCCTGAACCGGAAGAAATGATTAAAGAATTAAATAAAAAGAACATACATTTAAGTCTTTGGAATTATCCGTACTTGCAGGAAGATTCGCCGGCATTTAAGGAACTGGCAGAACGTGGATTTTTTATAAAAAATAAAGAAGGGCATCCTGCAATGTTTAAAGCGACTGCAGATTCAGAGTTTTTGTGTGCTTGCTTTGATTTCACAAATCCGGAATTTCTGGCATGGTATGAGGAACGTGTGAAAAAAATCGTCAGAATGGGTGTATCAGTGATAAAAACAGATTTCTCTGAAGCAGTACCTGAAGATGTTGTATTTTACAATGGCATGAGCGGGCGAGAAGGACATAATCTTCTGACGTATCTGTATGCAAAAAATATTTACACATGGATGAAAGAAATTTGCGACGAACGTGGGGAATTGCCAATGCTTTGGGGACGCAGTGGGTATGTGGGTTCTCATACGATCCCGGCAGCATGGGCAGGAGATTCTTCCAGTGATAAAGCAAGTCACAGTGCAATCCTTCAGGCCGGACTTGGGATGGCTATGTCTGGTGTATCTTTCTGGGGTTATGATCTTGGCGGATTTTATAACACAGGTTATATCGGAAATGAGGAACGTCCGAATATAGAAGATTACCTTTCCTCTGTGCAGATGGGATTGTGGATGCCATTATCCAGAGCGCACGGTAAAACACCGCGGGAACCATGGCAGTATGGAGATATGGCATTAAAAGAAGTAAAAAAATGGATTAACTTCAGACATCGACTTGTGCCATATCTTTATCACACCGCCTGCCAGAGTCATCAGTCTGGTATTCCAATGATTCGTCCGCTTGTGATGGAATATCCGAAAGATCCAATCGCAAAGACACAGAATCTGTCTTATATGCTTGGTGATGCATTGCTTATTTCACCCGGATTTGACAGAGATGAATATGAACTGTATCTTCCGGAAGGCCGGTGGCAGGATATTGAAAGTAAAGAAGTATATGAGGGAATGACATTTGTTCATATAGAAAACAAAGCTTTTGCTGATGGTGGTACATCTCTTCGGGTTTTCCAGAAGGAAGGAACAAGTATACCGTTGTTTGCTCAAAAAGAAGTATTGCATGTGCCTGCACAACTATGGAAACAGGAAGATCTTGAATTTATGACATTTCAAAAAAAAGATGTTGATTAGCTATTGTGCACAAAATAGATGCATAAGAATGTGAAAAATGGATAAAAAGAAAAAAGCTGAAATCATAAGAACTGACTTGACAAAAGAGATTTATCTGTGCTATATTCAACTACAGTTGTAGTGTGTAACTCGATTTTTGGAGGCATTAACTATACATAACAGGAATTGTTTATGTGGGTTAGTGTCTCTTTTTTGTACTCTGTTTCAGAAAAAGAGTACAGACCGGCTAAAAAGATGCAAAACCGCAGAAACTCTTCTTGTAAAAAGTATAAACTACACAAGGAGTAAAAAAATGAAGGACAAAATTTTTAGTGTTCTGCAGCGAGTGGGAAGAAGCTTTATGCTCCCGATCGCAATTCTTCCGGTAGCCGGACTTTTACTGGGAATCGGAAGCTCATTTACCAATGCAACCACAATTGAAACGTACGGGCTGACAAGTTTGCTCGGCAACGGCACAATTCTTCATGCGCTGCTGGTGATCATGAACAAAGTAGGAAGTGCGGTGTTTGATAACCTGCCTCTGATTTTTGCGGTAGGTGTTGCAATTGGTATGGCAAAGAAGGAAAAAGAGGTTTCTGCCCTGTCAGCCGTTATTGCGTATTTTGTTATGAATACAGCGATTAACGCAATGCTGACTATTACGGGTCAGATTCTGGAAAACGGAGAAATTGCAGAATCCGTTCTGGAAGGAACCATCACTTCTGTCTGCGGTATTCAGTCGCTGCAGATGGGTGTGTTTGGCGGTATTATTGTCGGTCTTGGAGTCGCAGCACTTCATAATCGATTTTACCGGATCCAGCTTCCGAACGCACTTTCTTTCTTTGGAGGTACTCGTTTTGTACCAATTATTTCTACGATCGTCTATATGTTTGTGGGAATTTTAATGTATTTTGTATGGCCGGTTGTACAGAACGGCATTTATGCGCTGGGTGGCCTGGTAACCGGCTCCGGTTATGTCGGAACGCTGATTTTCGGTCTGATTAAACGGGCACTGATTCCATTTGGTCTGCATCACGTATTCTATATGCCTTTCTGGCAGACAGCAGTCGGAGGTACCATGGAAGTGGCAGGACAGATGGTGCAGGGCGGACAGAATATTTTCTTCGCACAGCTTGCGGATTCTGCGAATATCGCACATTTCAGTGCAGATGCAACGAGATATTTCTCCGGAGAATTTATTTTTATGATTTTCGGACTTCCGGGAGCGGCACTTGCCATGTACCATTGTGCGAAACCGGAGAAGAAAAAAGCAGCAGGCGGTCTGCTTCTTTCCGCAGCACTTGCGTGTATGGCAACCGGTATCACAGAACCGCTGGAATTCTCGTTCCTGTTTGTTGCACCGGCGTTGTTTGTCGTGCAGGTTATTCTTGCGGGAACAGCTTATATGATCGCACACATCCTGAATATCGCAGTTGGTCTTACCTTTTCCGGCGGACTTCTGGACTTCTTCCTGTTCGGTATTTTGCAGGGAAATGAAAAGACAAGCTGGATGAGGGTGATTCCGGTCGGCATTCTTTATTTCTTCCTGTACTATTTTATCTTCAAATTCATGATTAAAAAGTTTGATTTTAAGACACCGGGTCGTGAGGATGATGATGTAGAAACCAAGCTTTATACGAAAGCAGATGTAAATGCAAGAAAAGAGGCGCAAAACGATGGGGTGGCATCGGAAGATGCCATGAGTGAAGCGATCACAAAAGGTCTTGGCGGAAAGAAAAATATTTCGGATGTGGACTGCTGTGCAACAAGACTGCGTTGTACTGTTCATGATGCAGCGAGAGTCAGTGATGGTATTTTAAAGGCGACAGGGGCATCTGGCGTTGTGCATAAAGGAAATGGTGTACAGGTTATTTACGGACCGAATGTAACTGTGATAAAATCAAATTTAGAGGATTATCTGGAAAAAGCTCCGAATACGTATGCGGAAGCAGAAAATGCACCAGCCCAAAAAGAGGCGGAGCCAGCGCAGGAAACAAAAGAACAGAAGGTTGTGGATACGATTACTGTCTGCAGTCCGATGAGCGGACTGGCTGCCGATCTTTCTACTGCGCCGGACGAAGCATTTGCGGAAAAGATGATGGGAGACGGCGCTGTTGTAACACCGGAAGATCCTTATGTGCGTGCTCCGGAGGACGGAGAAGTTGCGTTTGTTTTTGACACAAAACATGCAATTGGATTTGTAACCGATTCCGGGGTCAGCCTTCTGATTCATGTCGGAATTGATACAGTAAAACTGAACGGAGAGGGATTTGAGGCACTGGTAGAAAGCGGTCAGACCGTGAAAAAAGGTGATCCGATGCTGAAGCTGGATCTGGAATATCTGAAAACACATGCGCCATCGGTTACGTCACCGGTTCTTTGCACAGAGCTGGAGGAGAACCAGAGAATCCGTCTTTTGACAGACGGACCGGTAAAAGCAGGAGATCCTTTATTTGCGATTGAGATTCTCGCGTAAGCTGTGCCTTAAAAACGGGTGAGAAGAATGTACAGGATAGCAAAAACACTGAACCACAATTCATTTATTGGAGTGGAAGAAGAAAATAACCGGGAATATCTGGTCATGGGGAAAGGAATTGCGTTTGGGAAAAAAACGGGACAGCGTGTGCAGCCGGGAGACGATGCCCGCATTTATTCCCTGACGGAGATGACGGAGAGAGGAAATGCCAGAACCATTGTACAGGGCGTTTCTCCGCTCAGCCTGGAGCTGGCGAGTGCCGTGCTTGACGAGGCAGAAAAGGAATTTGGAAAAATTGACCGTTCCATCGTCTTTCCAATGGCAGATCACCTGGATTTTGCTGTCCGGCGGATTCAGAACGGTGAGCAGATCAGCAATCCGCTCACCGACGATATCCGCGTGATGTTTTACAAAGAGTATAAAGTTGCTTCCTGTATCGGGGAGCTTTTAAAAGAACGGCTTCAGATCGAGATTGATGAACATGAAATCGGCTATCTTGCACTTCACGTTCATTCGGCAATTGTGGAGGAAAATGTTTCACAGGCCATGGAAGTGGCAAGAGCAGTCCGGGAGAGCATTTCTTTGGTGGAGCATATCACCGGGCATACCATTGATGTGATGTCGTTGTCGTATAACCGTATGATGAACCATATCCGCTATATGGTTGCAAGAGCGGTCAGTGGGGAAAAACTGAAAGTAAATATGAATGACTACATGTCCGTAAAGTTTCCGGAAGCCTTTCGGGCGGCGAAACGAATCTGTGAGGAGATGGAAAAGAGGCTGAAACTTCCGATGGAGGAGATCGAAATTGGATATCTCGCTATGCACATAGAACGGATTATGGACAGAGAAGAAGGAGAATAAAAGCATGAAATCATTTGAATATACCATTAAAGATGAACTGGGAATCCACGCAAGACCGGCAGGAATGCTGGTAAAGGAAGCAAAAAAATTTGCATCGGAATGCACCATCACAAAAGATGGAAAAACGAAAAAACTGACTCAGCTGATGATGCTAATGTCACTTGGTGTAAAGCAGGGAGATACCGTAACCGTTGCAGCAAACGGAGAGGACGAAGATGCAGCGATTGAGACGCTGAAAGCGTTTTTCGAAGCAAACCTGTAAAAAGTACGCTCGGAGGATAAAAAATGCAGTATTTTCAGGGGAAATCCGTATATAAAGGAATTGTTATGGGACCGGTTGCGGTTCTGAAGAAAAATGATTACCAGGTTAAAAGAGCCCGGATTGAAGATCCGGAAGCAGAAGTAAAACGTGTGAAAGAAGCCGTGGAGGTTTCGAAAAAACAGCTTGGCAGACTGTATGACAAGGCAGTCCGGGAAGTTGGAGAGGCAAGTGCGGCGATCTTTGAAGTCCATCAGATGATGCTGGAGGATGAGGACTATCTGGAATCAATGGAGAACATGATTCGGATAGAGCTGGTAAATGCAGAATATGCAGCGGCAGCAACCGGCGATAATTTTGCAGAGATGTTTGCAGCTATGGATGATGAATATATGAAGGCACGTTCCGCAGATGTAAAAGATATTTCCGAACGTCTGGTCCGCAATTTAAGCGGAGAGGGAGATAACGACCTGAGCTCTAT
Source organism: Fusicatenibacter saccharivorans (assembly GCF_015557635.1). Lineage (GTDB taxonomy): Bacteria > Bacillota > Clostridia > Lachnospirales > Lachnospiraceae > Fusicatenibacter > Fusicatenibacter saccharivorans. Next base: position 42,922 of record NZ_JADNOP010000021.1, on the reverse strand, counting down.
GGAACCATCTATTATAGTGGCAGACGATTTAAGTCCGAGTGAAACTGTACAGATGGACAAAGAAAAAATACTTGCGTTTGTGACTGTGCATGGATCTACCAATTCTCATACTGCGATTCTTGCGCGAATGATGAATATTCCGGCATTAATCGGCGTCCCGATGGATTTAAACAGTCTGAAAACAGGCATGATGGCCGTTGTAGACGGTTTTTCAGGTCAGGTTATCTTTGAGCCGGAGGAGGATGTGCAGAAGGAAACCGAAAAAAGAATGCAGGAAGAAGCAGAAAAACAGAAGCTTCTTGAGGAGTTGAAAGGAAAAGAAAATATTACACCGGATGGCCGTAAGATCAACATCTATGCAAATATCGGCAGTGTTGGTGACCTTGGCTATGTGATGGAAAATGATGCCGGTGGAATCGGACTTTTCCGAAGTGAATTTCTCTATCTTGGAAGAAATGATTTCCCAACGGAGGAAGAGCAGTTTCAGGCATATAAACAGGCCGTGCAGACCATGGCAGGCAAAAAAGTGATTATCCGTACGCTGGATATCGGGGCAGATAAGCAGGTAGAATACTTTAATCTTGGAAAAGAAGAAAATCCGGCGCTTGGGTACCGTGCAATCCGGATTTGTCTGAAACAGCCGGAAATTTTTAAAGCGCAGCTTCGCGCATTGTTCCGCGCAGCCGTTTACGGAAACCTTTCTGTCATGTATCCGATGATCACATCAACAGAAGAGGTAGAAAAAATCTACGCAATTGTTGCAGAAGTAGAGGAAGAGCTGAAAAAACAGGAAGTGCAGTATAAAATTCCGGAGCAGGGCATTATGATCGAGACACCGGCTGCCGTGATGATCAGCGACCGTCTGGCGGAAATGGTGGATTTCTTCAGCATCGGAACGAACGACCTGACGCAGTATACCCTGGCGATTGACCGTCAGAATGAGCAGCTGGATGATTTTTACAACGCACACCATGAAGCAGTTCTTCGGATGATTCGCATGGTGGTGGAAAATGCACACAAATGCGGAAAATGGGCAGGAATCTGCGGGGAGCTCGGTGCAGACCTGACATTGACGGAGCAGTTTGTACGAATGGGAGTGGATGAGCTTTCTGTTGCTCCGTCCATGATTCTGAAGCTGCGGAAGATTGTCCGCGAGATGAAAGCAGAAGAGTAGAAAAAACGATACAGCAGATAAGAAAACTCTCTGTTTTGGAGAGTTTTCTTATCTGTTCACAAATAACAGAAGATACAGCCGAAAAATCAGAAAAAAAAGAAAGGATGTTTGGGACAACAGTAAGAAAATGTCTCAAATCCTTTTATTTCCTCTTGACGAATGGCGTATTTTGCGATAGTGTATCAGAGTAACAAAAAACAAAATCAAAAATTGAGTTGCTTTTCTCTTATTCAGAGTGGTGGAGATACATAGGATCTGTGAAACCACGGCAACCCCCGGCAGATTGGTCTGCATGGGAAGGTGCCAGCCTGAGCGAAATTTTCGAACAATAAGGGGATTTGAACATTACTATTCAGGTCCGCTAAAAATTGCGGATCTTTTTTTACGAAAAAATGTTCAGGGAAAGCCAAAGCCCACGAACGAAAAGCAAAAGAGAAGAGAAGAAAAAAAGGAGAAAAAGAATGGAAAAAAGACTGTTTACTTCTGAGTCTGTAACCGAAGGACATCCGGACAAAATCTGTGATGCCATTTCTGACGCGATTCTGGATGCGCTGCTTGAGCAGGATCCGATGAGCCGTGTAGCTTGCGAAACCTGTACTACAACAGGATACGTTATGGTAATGGGTGAGATTACATCCAACGCACACATTGATTTCCAGCAGGTTGTACGTGATACCGTTCGCGAAATCGGCTACGACCGTGCAAAATACGGATTTGACGCAGATACCTGTGCTGTTGTAACTGCAATTGACAAACAGTCCACCGATATCGCTATGGGTGTAGACAAAGCGCTCGAAGCAAAAGAGAACAATATGAGCGATGAGGAGATCGATGCCATTGGAGCAGGAGATCAGGGAATGATGTTCGGATTCGCAACCAACGAGACCGAAGAGTACATGCCATACCCGATCTACATGGCACACAAACTGGCTCGCCAGCTGACCAAAGTCCGCAAAGACGGTACTTTAAGTTACCTGCGTCCGGACGGAAAAACACAGGTAACCGTAGAGTACGATGAGAACGGCAAACCGTTCCGTCTTGATGCGGTTGTTCTTTCCACTCAGCATGATCCGGAAGTATCCCAGGAGCAGATTCATGAGGATATCAAAAAATACGTATTCGACGAAATCATCCCGGCAGACATGGTAGATGAGCACACCAAGTTCTTCATTAACCCGACCGGCCGTTTTGTAATCGGCGGACCTCATGGAGATTCCGGCCTCACCGGACGTAAGATCATCGTAGACACCTACGGCGGATACGCTCGTCACGGCGGCGGAGCTTTCTCCGGAAAAGACTGTACAAAGGTAGACCGTTCTGCAGCTTATGCAGCACGTTACGTAGCAAAGAATATCGTAGCAGCAGGTCTTGCCGACAAATGCGAGGTCCAGCTTTCCTACGCAATCGGTGTCGCTCATCCGACTTCCATCATGATCGACAGCTACGGCACAGGAAAACTCTCCGACAACAAACTGACCGACATCGTTCGTGAGAACTTCGACCTTCGTCCGGCTGGAATCATCAAAATGCTGGATCTGCGCCGCCCGATCTACAAACAGACTTCCGCTTACGGCCACTTCGGAAGAAACGATCTGGATCTGCCGTGGGAGGAACTGGATAAAGTAGAAGACCTGAAGAAATACCTCTAATTTCAGGCTTTTCTGTTTATAGAAAGTTTAGAAAGATTCATCTAAGTTAATGAAAAATCCTCAGGCGTTGTGCTATAATAAATTTAGACTGCGTACTGGGGATTTTTTGTGCGCAAAAGTACGAAATATGTGTTGAAAAACAGGTGGATCTTATATGGAAAAAAAGAAGAAAAGCATGAAATTAAGGACGAGAGTAATCATTTCTTTTTTCATCATCATACTGGTTCCGATCGTGATGTGTGCCTTGACATTTTACTTTTTTGTAGGGTATAAAGCAAAGATTATCGGTGAAAAATACGGTCTTGCGAACGCAACATACCGGACGATTTCGAACAACACCCTGCTGCTGAATGCGATGACATCAGAAGAGTACGACGAAGTAGAGGATACCGCGAAATCGGATACGGCAAAGCTGGAAGAAACAAATTATCTCTCTGTTCTGAATGCAAGACTGCAGAAAAAACAGTCGTTTATCGCGGTGCGCGAGGATGGTGTTATCATTTACAATGGCTCGGAGGAGCTGTCGTCGGAGGAGCTGGAAAATGAGCTGCCGAAATACGGTGACCCGGGGGCCAATTCGAAGGGCGGCGTTTATTTCCGCAATGAAAAACAGTGGATGGTCAAACAGGTGGACTATGAGAACTCGGACGGAAAAGAATGCAGTGCGTTCATCGTCACCAAGACAGACCAGATTGCGCCGCAGATTACGGGCATGGTAAAAGAGCTAGGCATCGTGATTGTGCTGATTCTGGTGCTCACCAGTCTGGGCCTGAGCTTCTGGATTTACCGCGGTGTGATCGGACCGCTCGAGCAGCTGAAAAAGGCGACACAGAATATCAAAGACGGAAATCTGGATTTCACTGTTGAACCGTGCGGCGTGGCGGAGATTAATGACCTCTGCGAGGACTTTGAGGAGATGCGTATCCGGCTGAAAGAGACGGCGGAGGAAAAAGTCGAGTTTGACAAAGAGAATAAAGAGCTGATCAGTAACATTTCGCATGATCTGAAAACACCGATTACCGCGGTCAAGGGTTATGTCGAGGGAATCATGGACGGTGTGGCAAATACGCCGGAGAAGATGGACCGCTACATCCGCACCATTTACAACAAAGCGAATGAGATGGACCGTCTGATCAATGAGCTGACGTTTTATTCCAAGATTGACACGAACCGCATTCCGTATACGTTTTCCAAGATTCACATTGCGGATTATTTTGATGACTGCGTGGAGGAACTGAATCTGGAGCTTGACGCGCAGCATGTGGATCTGACATACTTTAATTATCTCGAGGACGACCCGATCGTCATCGCGGATGCGGAGCAGATCAAGCGTGTCATCAATAACATTGTAAGCAATTCCATCAAATATATGGACAAGAGCCATAAGGTCATCAACATCCGTCTGCGTGATGTCGGAGATTTTGTGCAGGTGGAGATTGAGGACAACGGAAAGGGAATTGCGACGAAGGATCTGACGAAGATTTTCGACCGTTTCTACCGCACCGACGCGTCCCGCAACAGCACGAGGGGCGGCAGCGGCATCGGTCTTTCCATCGTGAAGAAGATTCTCGAAGACCACGGCGGAAAAGTGTGGGCCACCAGCAAAGAAGGCGTGGGCACCACGATGTACTTTGTATTAAGAAAATATCAGGAGGTACCTGTTTCATGAGTAAGATACTGATTGTTGAGGATGAGGAATCCATTGCGGATCTGGAGAAGGATTATTTAGAACTTTCGGGCTTTGAGGTAGAGATTGAAAACCAGGGAGACACCGGTCTTGTGCGGGCGGTCAAAGAGGATTTTGATCTGCTGATTCTGGATCTGATGCTGCCGGAGGTGGATGGCTTTGAGATCTGCCGTGAGGTGCGTGAGAAGAAAGATATTCCGATTATCATGGTTTCGGCAAAGAAGGATGATATCGACAAAATCCGCGGACTCGGTCTTGGTGCGGATGATTATATGACGAAGCCATTTTCTCCGAGTGAGCTGGTTGCGCGCGTGAAAGCGCATCTGGCACGGTACGACCGTCTGGTCGGAAACGGCAAGAAAGAGAATGATGTTGTGGAGATCCGCGGCATCAAGATTGACAAGACGGCACGCCGCGTGTGGGTGAACGGAGAGGAGAAGCAGTTTACAACGAAAGAGTTCGATCTGCTGACCTTCCTTGCGGAGAATCCGAACCGCGTTTTCACGAAAGAAGAACTGTTCCGTGAGATCTGGGATATGGAGTCCATCGGAGATATTGCGACGGTTACGGTGCATATCAAGAAGATCCGTGAAAAAATAGAGTTTAATACGGCAAAGCCGCAGTATATCGAGACGATCTGGGGCGTTGGATATCGGTTTAAGGCATAAAGAATCTGTGTTTCGGGGAGAGATAAAATGGGAAAAATTTACTATCTGATGGGAAAAAGTGCGTCAGGGAAAGATCATATTTATGAGCATCTGATCCAGGAGACGGCGCTGGATTTAAAACCGTTTGTTCTGTATACAACACGGCCGATCCGGAGCGGGGAGCAGGACGGAAGAGAGTATTTCTTTGTGGATGAAAAACGGCTTTCGGAACTGCGGGAGGCCGGAAAGATTATCGAGGAGCGCATGTATTCGACGGTGCAGGGGCCGTGGTATTATTTTACGGCGGATGACGGGCAGATTGATCTTGCGAAGCATGATTATCTCGGAATCGGGACACTGGAATCGTATCTGAAATTAAAGGCATATTTCGGGGAGCAGGCGATGGTTCCGCTGTATGTCGAGGTGGACGACGGGCTGCGGCTTTCACGGGCACTGGAACGGGAAAGAAAACAGACAGAGCCGAAATACGCGGAGATGTGCCGGAGATTCCTGGCGGACTGTGAGGATTTTACGGAGGAGAAAATTGCGGAAGCTGGAATCGTCCGCAGATTTTCCAATAATTCTACGCCGGAAGACTGTTTTTCCGAAATTCAGAATTTTGTGGAACAACAGAAAAAGTTGTGATATACTTAATGCAGTATTAGTAAGAAATACAAAAGAACTCCAGGGGGTGATTTTATGCAGGGTTTTCAGAAGGTTGTAGGACATCAGGAAATCATAACGCATTTACAGAATGCCATTTCGATGAATAAAGTATCTCATGCTTATCTTTTTGGCGGAGAGAGTGGATCGGGAAAGAAAATGATGGCTTCACTGTTTGCGATGACGCTTCAGTGCGAGAAGCACGGGGTCGAGCCCTGTATGGAGTGCCCGTCCTGTAAAAAGGCACAGAGCCAGAATCATCCGGATATCATTTATGTGAAGCATGAAAAGCCGAACACCATCAGCATCGATGAAATCCGCGAGCAGCTCATTAACGATGTGATGATCAAGCCGTACAGCAGTCCGTACAAGATTTATATCATCGACGAGGCGCAGAAGCTGACACTTCAGGCGCAGAACGCGCTGCTGAAGACGATCGAGGAGCCGCCGGTCTACGCAGTTGTCATGCTTCTGGCAGACAACCCGGATGCGTTGCTTCCGACGATTTCGTCACGCTGCGTGCAGTTAAATTTAAAACCAGTGGGAGACCAGCTTGTGAAAGATTATCTGATGAACGAAATGCATGTGCCGGATTACCAGGCAGAGGTTGATGCGTCCCTGGCGCAGGGAAATATCGGAAAAGCAGAGCGGATTGCCCGTTCTCCGGAATACGAGGAGACGCTGGAAAATGCACTCCGCATGGCAAAGTACGCCGACAGTATGCCGCTGTATGAAATCGTGGAGACGATCAAAAAACTGACGGCCGAAAAAGACAATATTGATGATTACTTCGATATCTTTTCTTTATGGTTCCGCGATGTTCTGCTCTTTAAGGCGACAAAAGAGGTCGATTCCCTTGTGTTCAAGCAGGAGCTGAATGGAATCCGTGAGAGAGCAAATAAGAGCTCATACGAAGGCCTGGAGAAGATTATAGAGGCGATTCAGAAGGCGAGAGCCCGCCTGAACGCGAATGTTAATTTTGATTTAACCATGGAGCTTATGTTCCTGACAATGAAGGAAAACTGATAGCATGATAACAATTATAGGAGTACGTTTTCGAAACGTAGGAAAAGTATATTATTTCTCGCCGAGAGAGCTGGACATCTGCGTGGGCGACCACGTTATCGTTGAGACGGCGCGCGGCGTAGAGTATGGTTTCGTTGTGCTGGGGCCAAAAGAAGTTGACGATTCCAAGGTGATCCAGCCGTTGAAAGAAGTCATCCGCATTGCAACGCCGAAGGATGATGCGCGGGAGGAGAGCAACCGCAAGAAAGAAAAAGAAGCGTTTGAAATCTGCCAGAAGAAGATCCGGGCGCACAACCTGGAGATGAAGCTGATCGATGCAGAGTATACGTTTGACAATAACAAGATGCTGTTTTACTTTACCGCCGACGGAAGAATTGATTTCCGTGAGCTGGTAAAGGATCTGGCGGCTGTCTTTAAGACGAGAATCGAGCTTCGCCAGATCGGTGTCCGCGATGAGACAAAGATTCTCGGCGGAATCGGCATCTGCGGCAGACCGCTTTGCTGCCATACGTATCTGTCCGAGTTTGCACCGGTTTCGATCAAGATGGCAAAAGAGCAGAACCTGTCCCTGAACCCGACGAAGATTTCGGGTGTCTGCGGACGACTGATGTGTTGCCTGAAAAACGAGCAGGAAACCTATGAATACCTGAACCGCAAGCTGCCGGGTGTCGGCGATATCGTCACGCTGCCGGACGGCATGAAAGGTGAGGTTTTCGGTGTGAATGTGCTTCGTCAGCTCGTAAAAGTGCTGGTGGATGTGAACGATGAGAAGGAAATGCGGGAGTACCCGGTGGAAGAGCTCAAGTTCAAGCCGAAGCATAAGAAGGCAAAAGGCAAAGAGAAGAAAAAAGACAGAAACAGCTCCGGGGAGCAGGCTTCTTCGGAAGAGGCAAAACAGCCGGAATAAGATTGATTTGGAATGCATTTTGAAAAAAGTAAGCGCCGGGTAAAACTGACGCTTCTTTTTGTGTGATGCGGCGCTGGGCGGTCAGCAGGAGGAGGGATTTTCATTGGATAGAAAAGAAGAATTTTTGAAGCCGGGTGAGCGGCTCGATGATCTGCAGAACGGTTACTGGATGATACAAAATCCATCCCTTTTCTGCTATGGCATTGACGCGGTGCTGCTGGCATCCTACGCGAAGGTGAAGCGCGGGGAGCGGGCGATGGATTTCTGCACGGGATCGGGAATTGTGCCGATTCTGCTGAAGGCGAAGACAAACGGAGAGCATTTTTCCGGGCTGGAAATTCAGGAGTACAGTGCCGAGATGGCACAGCGGAGTGTGCGGTACAATCATCTGGAAAATGATGTTGAGATTTTCCAGGGAGATGTGAAGACGGCATCGCAGCAGTTTGGAAAAGAAGTGTTTGATGTGGTAACGTGCAATCCGCCGTACATGACGGGGCAGCACGGGCTGACGAATGCGCTTGAGGCGAAGACGATTGCGCGGCATGAGGTGCTGTGCTCGTTTGATGATATTGCAAAAGAGGCATCGGCGGTTTTAAAGACGAAAGGACGGTTCTATCTGGTGCACCGGCCGTTCCGGCTGGCGGAGATTTTTTCGACGCTGAAAAAATATCATCTGGAACCAAAGAGGATGCAGCTCGTTTATCCGTTTGTGGACAAGGAGCCGAACATGGTGCTGATCGAGGCGATGAAAGGCGGGAATCCGAGAATTACCGTGGAGAAACCGCTGATTGTGTATGAGACGCCGGGCGTGTATACAAAGGACATCCGGGAATTATATGGAGACGGGAGATAAGAACATGGCAGGAAAATTATATTTGTGTGCAACACCAATTGGAAATCTGGAGGACATGACCTTCCGTGCAATCCGCATTCTGCAGGAGGTCGATCTGATCGCGGCGGAGGATACGAGAAACAGCATTAAGCTGCTGAACCATTTTGAGATTCATACGCCGATGACGAGTTATCACGAATACAACAAATACGACAAGGGCCGCGAGCTGGTGCAGAAGCTGCTGGCGGGAACAAACATTGCCCTTATCACCGATGCCGGAACACCGGGAATCTCAGACCCGGGGGAGGAGCTGGTGAAAATGGCATACGAAGCCGGAATCGAAGTGACGAGTCTGCCGGGGGCGTGTGCGTGTGTAACGGCACTGACGCTGTCGGGACTTTCGACGAGAAGATTTGTGTTTGAAGCGTTTCTTCCGCCGGATAAAAAAGAACATAAACTGGCGCTGGAGCGGCTGAAAAACGAGACACGAACCATGATCGTGTACGAGGCGCCGCATCATCTGCTGAAAACGCTGCGGGAACTGCTGGAAATCCTTGGCAACCGCCGCCTGACACTGTGTCGGGAACTGACGAAAAAGCATGAGACAGCATGGCAGACCACAATAGAAGATGCCATTACCCGCTACGAGCAGGAAGATCCGAAGGGCGAATGCGTTCTTGTGATCGAAGGCAGAAGCCAGAAAGAAATCGAGGACGAGGCGAAGGCTGCGTTTGAGGAAATTTCGATTGAGGAACATATGAAACGGTATGAAGACCAGGGGATTGCGCGGAAAGAGGCGATGAAGCTTGTGGCAAAAGACCGTGGCGTAACGAAGAGAGATATTTATCAGTATTTACTGGGAAAAGAATAACGACACGCTCTAAGAGAAGGAAAGAGAGGAAGAAGTATGAAAATCTGTAAAATTTTGTGTTATTGTATTTGTTTTACAGATTTGGAGATATTCCTTGTCCGGTAGTTACTCCCGTCTGTTATAATAGGAACAATGAAGTATTTTTGAGGGAGGAAATTTTTTATGTCACAGTCACAAACCCGGCGGAGTTCTCAGGTCGATCTGCTTCACGGCCCGATCCTGAAATCTCTGCTGCTTTTTGCCCTGCCGATTATGGCGTCCCGCGTGTTTCAGCAGATTTACAACACGATGGATACGCTGATCGTCGGCTATACACTCGGCGACTCATCGATTGCGGCGATGGGTGCCTGCTCATCCATCTATGAGATGATGACCGGATTTACGTTCGGCGTCGGAAACGGTCTTGCGATCGTCACGGCGCGCTGCTTTGGACGGCAGGAGACGGACCGGATGAAAAAATCGGTCGCATCCTGTATCGTCATCGGCGTTGCCGTCACACTGGTAGTTACCATTCTGGCGACGATCTTCATGCATCCGCTGCTGCGCCTGCTGAAAACACCGGCGGAGATTCTTGAGGAATCCTACAGCTATATTTCGATTCTCTCGATTTTCCTGTTCGTCATGTTCGCCTACAACCTGTGCTCCGGCCTGCTGCGGGCGATCGGCAACAGCTTCATGCCGCTTGTGTTCCTGATCTTTTCATCGCTGGTGAACATCGTGCTTGATCTGCTGTTTATCCGCACCTTCGGCATGGGTGTCCGGGGTGCCGCGATTGCAACCGTCATTGCACAGGGCATTTCCGTTGTGCTCTGCCTGATTTATATTGTTACGAAAGCGAAAATCCTGCTTCCGGAAAAACGCCACTTCGCGCTGGACCGCGGACTGTACGCAGATCTGCTGGCGCAGGGATTTTCGATGGGATTTATGAGCAGCATCATTTATGTTGGTTCGATCGTTCTGCAGCCGGGCATCAACAGCCTCGGATATGAAACTATCGCCGGACATACCGCTGCGAGAAAGCTGTTTTCGTTCTCCATGATGCCGCTTTCCTCCATGGCGCAGGCCGTCAACACCTACGTTGCACAGAACCGCGGCGCAGACAACTGGGAGCGCGTGCGGAAAGGCATCCGTTACGCTTACATTTTCTGCTTCAGCGTAACCGCGTGTCTGATTGTAATCGTCACCCCGCTTGCACCAACCATGGTACACCTGATCTCTGGTTCATCCGACCCGACCGTCCTCGGAAACGGAGCCCGCTACCTCCGCGTAGCCATCCCGTTTTTCTTCGCCCTTGGTCTTGTCAACTGCAGCCGTCTGGCACTGCAGGCACTCGGAGAGAAAATTCTGCCGTTGCTGTCGAGCTTTATTGAGCTGTTTGGAAAGATTATCTTTGCCATGGTATTCATTCCACGCTACCACTACAGCGCCGTAATCTGGTGCGAACCGATCATCTGGTGTTTCATGGCTGTGGAGCTTGTGATTTCACTGTATCGAAATCCTTATATGAGAAAAGGGAAGACAGGAAACTGATTTTTAAATGAAAAAATTACCGGCCAATGCACGGAAAAATCTGTGTGTTGACCGGTAATTATATATCACATTATATTATTCATAGCAGGCACTGAATGCAGGTCTCATTTCTTCATTTTAAAACACCACCCTTATAATGTTTATTATTATATACGTATAAAACTAAAATATCAATTTTAGAAAGCATTATAAAACGACGGCATAATAAAAATTTGTGGGATTATGGTGTATACTTGAGTTTCGAATCATGGAAAATATAAAGTCAGCATATTTTTATAAAGATCTTTTTAGTCAGGTGATGCAATGAACATTCTATGGAGTTCCATGCTGCTTCTCGGAATCGCATATGGCGCGCTGCAGGGACGGATGCCGGAGGTGACGGATGGGGTGATTCAGGCTTCGAGGGAGGCGGTGGTGCTGGCGGTTTCGCTGGTTGGGGTGACGGGTTTCTGGGCAGGGCTGATGGAGATTGCGAAGAAGGCGGGAGTGATTGACGGGCTGGTGAAACGAATGGGGCCGGTGATGCGGTTTTTGTTTCCGGAAGTGCCGGAAGATCACTCTGTGATGCTCTCGGCGGGGATGAATATGATCTGTAATGTGTTCGGACTCGGCGCGGCTGCGACGCCGCCGGGGCTTGCGGCGATGGAGCGGTTTGAGGAGCTGGAGGAAGAGCGGCGGAAAATGAAAAACCCGGCCGCAGTTCCAGAAGGAACCGCAAACCGGGAAATGTGTACGTTTTTGATTTTAAATATTTCTTCTCTGCAGCTCATCCCCGTCAACATCATTGCGTACCGCAGTCAGTACGGCAGCGTCCACCCAACAGCAATTGTCGGACCGGCGCTTGCTGCGACGGCTGCGAGTACGATTGCGGCGGTGGTGTTTTGCAAAGTGATGGAAAAGATGGGGCGATGATTATTCAGATTACTCAGCCCAGGTGCCGTTTACAAAGACATCGGTCTCGCTTCCGTCTTCGTGAATACCCACGATATGCAGGTCATCCGATCCAACCATAAAGTCAACGTGGATCAGGGAATCGTTGACACCCTTTGCGAGGATTTCTTCATCACTCATATCCATAAATCCGTCCAGCACCTCGGAAAAGCCGGCGCCGGCGGCAACGTGGCAGCATGCATTCTCGTCGAACAGAGTGTTAAAGAACATCAGTCCGGACTGGTTGATCGGGGACTCCTTCGGAACGAGTGCAACCTCGCCGAGCATCGCGGCGCCCTCATCTATCGCGAACATTTTCTTCAGAACCTCTTCGCCCTGTTCTGCGTGGCAGTCGACAACCTTTCCGTCCTTAAAATCAACGGTAAAGTTGTTGATAACCTGGCCGGACCAGCTTAACGGTTTGGTGGAAACGAGGCGGCCTTCACATTTGCCGCGCATCGGGCTGGTGAAAACTTCTTCGGTCGGCATATTCGGGACATAGAAGGTATTGTTCATATGGTTGATATCGCCAGCGCCGCTCCACTTTGCGCCCGGAATCAGTTCAACTGTGAAATCGGTGCCGTTTTTGCTGGTATAATGCAGTTTGCGGAACGCCTGTTCATTCAGCCAGTTGGCTTTTTGGGTCATGCGGTCACAGTGTGCCTGCCAGATTTTTTCAACATCTTCGCCTTCTTTTAAATACAGGCAATCAAAAATAGCATTCCACAGCTTCTCGACCGCAATATCCTCCGGCTCGCCCGGAAATACTTTTTTTGCCCATGCCGGTGACGGAGCGGCAACGATCAGCCACTGATGTTTTCCGTCGAGCTGATCGCGGTATTTTTTCGTTACTTTCCCGCGCATCTGGCGGACGGTAGAGAGCAGATCGGCAGAGATGCCGGCAAGCTCATCCGGATCGGAGGAGTCAATGAAAATGCGGACTGGAAGATCTACGGTCATCTGTTTGAGGCGCTCCTCCTCCCAGTTCTGAACCGTACCGAGTGTTTCGGCTGTGGCGTACTGATAACTCAGCTTGTTAATTGGACCACACTCCCAGATCAGCTCAACATAGCTTGCACCGGCTTTGTAACACTCTTCCGTGACCATGGTAGCAAGCAGAACCTGATCCACACCGGCCTGCAGACGGACACGCTGTCCTTTCTGTACATTTGCGCCGATTTTTACGATCAGCTTTGCGTATTCTCTTAATTTTGCTTCATTCATGATAAAAAGCTCCCTTTTTGTAAAGTTTGTTTCAACTCACAGTCGGTATTTTCACGGAGTCTGACGTGTCGAAAATAGTTCGACTGTGACTTGCCTCATGTCAGTGGAGGATACCGATTTCTCTCCGCCCGCCACTGCCGTTATGTTTCTTTTAACAATTCATCCCACCGCTTTAGAAGCGAGGGACTTCTTGTCTACGGATGTTAAAATTGGAATGGATCGTTAAACGCTCCATAATACGAAACCGGTTCGCCCGCAGAAAGCAGGTGATGGACATCGCCGACGGTCTGGCAGCGGAAGTACACTTCGCCTGGTTTGCGCTCTTCCGTTCCGACGATCGTGACGGAAGTCGGCGCCAGGAACAGGCCCTGCCAGAGCTGCACCGGCGTTGTGTTGAGCAGATGGGACAGCGCGACGCAGGTAACGCCGAGATGGCAGAAGCAGACGATGACAGCTTCGCGGTTCGTTTCATCTGAAGCGTGGTAGCGGTAGCCGTCGCGTACATAACCGTAGCGAGCAAGCAGCGCATCGAGTCCGTCCGTTACGACACGATAATTTTCATCCATGTTTCCGGTTTTCATGATCGGGTTCTGTGTCCAGAGATCATGATCATAGAGATCCCGGTTCGCATCGAGCACATCCGGCAGAAAATCCCACGGAATCCGGCGTTTTCCGGTCTCCGGATCAAGGACAGGCGCATCAAATTCCCGCAGCCACGGAAGAATTTCGGCCTCGCGGCCCGCATTTTTCAGCGTAAAAGAAGCCGTATCCTTCGCGCGTCCGAGCGGCGAGCAGTAAAAATCGGTGACGTTCCATTTCGCCGTGCGCTTCGAAAGCAGCTCAGCCTCACGCCAGCCCTTTTCAGTCAGCGAATCAATCTCATAATTCGGTTCACCGTGGCGGATAAAGATAATTTTCATAAGAATTCCTTTCTTCGTATGCCACAAATCGTTTGGTTTATGCATCGAAAAGTCAATTTCAGTTCCGAAAAATCTGCGGCAGAGCACAGAACATTCAGAATTGATGTCACTTAGCTTAGTGTATCATAAATTGTCAAATTTGTGTGAGTTTATCCGGAAAAAGATGCGACAAATTGGAAGAGTGTGGTGAGATGTTGAGATCTATGGGGAAACAATTAAAATGATGGTTTTTAAGATTTAAAAACAATCAAAATAATGGTTTTTCGTTTACAAATACAGATTTTTATGATTCAATAAAGAAAAAGTCGGGAATTATAAAGCTGAAAGGTGAGGTTTATGAAAGAAAAATTATTTATAACGCCAGAATATACAACGGCAAAAGAAATCAAGGAACTTCGGAAGGAACTGCATCTGACGCAAAAGGAGTTTGCGGAACTGATTAATTGTTCCAAGCCAACGGTAGAGCGCTGGGAAAGAAGTGAAGAAGTGATTCGCGGACCGATTGTTTTACTTTTGAAAATGCTGCAAAAATATCCAGAATACGAACAGGAAGTGAAAGTTCCGGAAAAAATATGGCCGCTCAGAATCTGGTACATGTATGGGCAGAATGTATGTACCTTGATCGATGTGAATGAGCAGGAACGGAAAGTAAAAGTAAAAAATTATACAGACAAAATTATGTTTCGGGCATTCGGAGTTGTGGAAGAACCGGATTATGATCAGTATCTGGAATTTCTGGAATCACGATGCTTTCCGGAAAGCAGAGATAAGATGAAACTGATATTAAAAGATTTGGGACTGCCATTTTACGATCCGATTATGATTATAGAAAAAACGGAAGGACGGATGGCGGAAGATGATTTCTGGCTACGGATAGAGAGGTAGATGGATGATAGAATTATTTGAACAGAATATCAGGACGAATGAGCGTCAGTCGTCAAAAGGAAACCAGTTAAAATGGGAGAATAACGGAATCTGGTACAAAGCGGATTATACAGGATATGAGGGATTGGCAGAGTATATGATCTCGCATCTTCTGAAAAAATCAACGCTGGCGGAAGACGAATTTGTATGTTACGATCTGGAAAAAATAAAATATGGAACTGTGATTTATAACGGAGTAAAGAGTAGAAATTTTCTGAGGGAGGACTGGCAGATTATCACTTTGGAGAGACTGTTTAAAAATTCTTTTGGAGAAAGTCTGTATCAATCCCTGTATAGAATTCCAAAACATGAAGAACGCTTACGTTTCTTGGTACAGCAGGTGGAGCGTATGACCGGGCTTCAAAACTTTGGCGTCTATATGAACAAGCTGTTGACGATAGACGCATTTTTCCTGAACGAGGATCGTCATACGCATAATATAGCGGTGTTGATGAATGGAAAAGGTGACTATGCATACTGCCCGATTTTTGATCATGGGGCAGGGCTACTGTCAGATACAACGATGGATTATCCTTTATCGGGGGATACGTATGCACTGATGGATCAGGTTCAGGCAAAAACGATATGCAGTGAGTTTGATGAGCAGTTGGACCTTTCTGAAGCATTATATAGAGGGAATCTGAAGTTTCATTTTACGAAAAAAGATGTGACTGAATTGCTCGCGAATGCGGAGGGGTATCCAGAAGAAATACGAAAACGAGTGGAAATGATTTTGTTTGCACAAATGCGAAAATATGCGTATTTGTTTTCAAAGATGTAGAAAAATTGAGCAAAAAAGGACGAGTTACATCTATGGTTATTTTTTTGTCCAATAAATCAATTATATAAAGTCTGTTTAACATGTTATATAAAAATTTATGTCACACGCGAATATTTTCATTTTTTATTTCATTTATCCTATCGTCTTTTAATTCCAAGGGAACTGTTATATTTCCAGGTCTCAAAATTTGTTTTTTAGGATGCAGAAATCCCAGCGTAGCGGAAAACAGAATCCACAGGAGAAACCATAAAATACTCTGATAAACACCACTCTGGACACCGGATTCCAGAAGAACACTGCCAAGAAGGGAACCGGCCGCACTGCTGGAAACAATGAGTGGAAGGCTGGCATGATCCATGTAGGGGAGAGAAAGCAGTCCGCCGATGAGTAAACCAATGAGACTTAAGAAAATGACTCTGAGAAAACCGAAAAGCGTATTAAAATGGTTCATATAGCGGACAGAAAGCAGATCTCTTGTGGAATAGGAAGTTGCAGCGGTTTTCATTGCTTCAGCAAGATCGGAGGCCTGATTGACGGGAATAAATACGCCGCCTGTTATTTCCGCCATTTTCTTCATAAGGTCTTTGTCCACAGATCCAAGTGCGACCGTGCTGATGTTAATATTAAGATGATTGTATTCTTCCAGTGCGGCATTGAATTCCGGAATATTACCCTTGAACCACAAGAAGCCGTTATCCAGGTCTGTAGCGAAGCCGTCGGTTAAGAAAATGAGCTTTGGGTGTGTACCGCCGTTCCATTTTGCATCTTTGTAATCTTGCAGAATACGAAGTGTGGTTTCATAGATAGAGGTTGCTCCGTCACAGGTTACGGTGAATGCAGCTTCATTTTCCGTCATCGGCCCCATGTCACGCAGGATTTTAGGTTCAGAAGAAAAGGCGTAGACCATATAAGGAAGCGGGGAATCGGTGGAGTTCATGATCTCTGAAATAGCGTCATACCGAAGGCCTTCCGGATCATTTCCGCTCATGGAACCGGATTCATCGATGACAAAGATATAGCTGGTTGGCTCGATGATTTTCTGCTTTGGATTTAATTCGTATAAATATTCCAGCAGCATGGTCAGACAGAAGATGCCCACAATACTGAAGGTAAAATATTTGAGCATGGAGCGCGGACCTGAATACAGGAAATTTTCCCGGTCAAAAGAACCGATCCTGCCCATACGGTCAGGAACAGAACAGCAAATAATAAGGTACACAGGGCAGGAACCATCAAAAAGCCTGAAATCTTTAAACGATAGACAGAGTACAGATGATTACAGAAGAACCAGAGAGTGCCGCCTGAGGCAGCACTCATAAGGAAAACAGGTTTATTTATTCTGCGTTTTATGTTTTGGATCATAGACTGTGAAATGTCCTTTCTGTGGGAGAAGCGGAAATTAATGATTGTTCATAAGACTCTGGGCGAGTTCCGTATCGGCACTGATCAGGGTCACGTTACGATTTCTGCTGGCAGCGGCACCATCGTACCCGACGTTGCTGATGTGCCAGGGAGCTGAAGAACCCATGCCAAGGGTATGAATGCGGCTTTCAGCGATCCCTAAGTCATCACAGAGCGTTTTTTTTACGGCATCCGCTCTGGCCTGAGACAGGCTGAGGATGGATTCATCTGTGATGTCTCCGGCTGTAGAGCCGACAAGGAGGAGAGAGACGGATTCGTGTTTTGCCAGGTAATCTGCAATGGGACGAATGGTTTCCAAAGCGGCTTCCGGGTTAAGGTAGGCTGCTTCGTCACCAACGAATTGGACCTGGCTTTCTTCCAGAGCAACAGGTTCGTCGAATGCGTTGGATTCTTCGGTATCTGTTTCATCCAGAACGTCCGAGTCAAATACAATTGGCGTATCAGAAGGAATATCTACAACACTGACCGATGGGAGGGAATCTGTCGCGTTGGTATCGTTAGATACGGCAATATAGTCGTTTGATACGAATTCTCCGCCGGAGGCTTCGACAACAGCTTTCCAGATGCTGGTAAGGTTATTGCTCTGCTTGGGAGTAAGTTTTTCCTGAGGTGCTTCGACCTGCGCCATACCTAACCAGTATACGGTGCATCCGCTGAGATCAGGCAGGGCCTCCCGTTCTTTCAGCATATCAACGATAACCTGAGGCTCAGCAGACAGTAAGTTGTTCTGAAAGTTTAAGTAACCTGATGTGGACAGTCCGCTTCCACAGCAGATGATGGTGCGGGAAGTGTAGCTGGAATCCAGACTCCGCAGTGAGGAGGCACCAAGGCGGAGAGCTTCCAGATAATCGGCCTCTGGATTTACTGGTGTCACACTATCCACAATCTGAAGGAGATTGGAGGCTTTGCTGGCGGCATCTCTTTTCAGTCTCTCTTTGGATGCGGTTTTATACTGTTCATCAATATTGAGGTCCTCCGTGGAGATAAGCGCAGGGTCACCGTCTACGCGAGCGACAATGCAATAACCATAATTCATGGCAGCGTCGAGCATGGTATCCTGAATGAGCGGGGCGGATGAATCTACTGGTTTGGAGTTTGCTGTGTTTGCGATAATGTAAGCGACAGCCGGCTTGCTGGTTTCAGCAGAATTGGAACAGGAAGGGTCTGAATTGCTGCATCCGGTCAAAGTGAAAAGTGCAGCAGCCATGACAGCAAAAGTGCATGTAAGTTTTGTGATTTTTTTCATCATAGTATTTTCCTCCTTAAACAGCTTCTGAAAAGTTGACAACGTGGTTTTTAGTTGGAACATCTCTGTCGATGGCAGGGAGAGCGGTTTTTTCACCGCTTGCAGCTGCAAGGGCAGCCAGTTCCCTGCCAAGACGATCAAAGATTTCATCAGAACGAGACTTACTCAGGACATTTGTTGAGGTGGGATCACCCAGCTGTTCCATGAGCTGCACTCTCATATCAGCCAGAAGGGTCAGAGAATCGTTGATGAGATCCTTTTTGGCATTGATAAGATGCTGGTGGTCTGCGTCCTGAATCTGTGATGAGTTAAAGCTGTCACATTCGTCCTGAATTGCTTCCAGACGGCGAATATAGTTTTTAAGCTCGTTAAGTGTAATTTCCTCACGGCAAAGCTGTTTTGCCAGCGGGTTGTACAGCTCGAAGCTGATGGCAAAATTGCCGACAGATGTAAAAACAGGAGTTGCAATGGCAATAATCGTTAATGCGATCGTTGCGGCATCCACTGTTCCGTCTGCAGAAGAGAGCGACATGGTGGAGAAACGGAGTACACCATTGATGATCAGGGCAAAAATCGGAACAGCTAACAGCAATGCCAGATTGAATTTATCGTGGCTGAGTCCCTGTCTGATCTTTTTTGCCAGAATGCCTGCAAAGGCGGCCACAACATCTGCTGCAAAGGCCAGTCCTGCGACCTGGCCCCAGATCATGATGGGAGAGTCGTAAGAAATGCGTACGAAGAGACTGCGGAAAAAGGCAATATCTATTACGACACAGAAGAGCATAAGCAGATAGGAGACAGGTGCGCAGAGCAACAGACTGTCTGGTTTGTATTTTGCTTTGACAGCGTCATCAGAATTTTCAAGCAGGAGTTCTCCACTTTTGTTCATTTTCAGTGCAAATGTATTATCTTTCATCTTCAACAACCTCCATTTTTTCTTTGATGCCGTAACATTTGTTCCAAAGCATCTGGGTATGTGCATGTTCGGTTTCCAGGACGGTTTCTTTTTCGCGCATCAGCTCGAGAATTCTTTGGATGTCCGCGCGATGTGCAGACATATTCCCATCCTGTCGATGATAAAAATCCAGGTGATCCAATGACTGGTCATCAAGGGAAATGAGACCGCTTCGGACCGGAGCAAGGATCTTATCAATCAGACAGTCCTCGTTGCCCGCGTCAACGGCGTTTGCGTTGATCAGGCGGGTCAGGGTATCGGTAAGTTCCGACTTTAACTGTTCCAGATGGTAGTTCTCCGGCTTTTTGTAGCCGACAGCTCTGTAGTTTTCGAACAGCAGATTGGTACGACGGCGGAAGTCATAAACGAGTACACGGCTGTCGTCTACTTCACTGATAAAACTGTTTTCTTTTTTCTTGTTTTTTCCAAATAACATTAGAGTACCTCCTCCTGTAATTCAGATGCCAGGGTAAGACGGAGCTTTTCCGCACGCTGCACCACTTGTTGATAGTGTTTTGAAAATTCCTGTTCAGAGTTGTTAGTGAATGTTACGTTCGGGAGAGCCGGAAGATCCGGAACATGACGCATCGCAGACCGCCAGTAAACATCAATGCGCCGCTGATGATGCTGAAGAACACGATTGGTGATTTTGGCAGCAGAATCAAAGCTCTCCGTGACCTGACTGAGGCTGGTGAAAATGGCTTCGATGGTATCGGAAAGTGCTTTCTCGGATTCGGCGACAGCTCTTTTAAACGGGAGAAGCGATTCTTCTCGTTCACGGTTTCTTCGAGCTGCAACTTGCACTTCAGTAAGACTTTCCTCACCTTCTTTCCGGCGTGTGAGGTCGACATCTTCTGCAAGGGCGTTCTTTAAAACCTGTTTGGCGGCAGTAAGGTTTGTTTTCAGCGGAACAACCGTATCGAAAAGAATATTGAGCTTTTTGAACTCGTCCTCTTCCTCGAACTTTAAGCGTCCCATCTGACCAGCGCAGAATTCTTCGTAGGAATCGACTTCCTGCTTCAGAACACTCGACTGCCAGTCCCCGTTTTGACTGCAGCGGAGGAGCCCATGTTTTCCATCCACCCAGCCGGCATATCTCATGGTAAGCTTTTCGACAGGACCAAGAGATTTTGCCTTGCCCTTGTCAAGGCTCTGTAAACGTTTTTGATATACTTTTTTATGATTCATGGTTTTCCTCCTTAGGTAAAATGTTTTTTGCAGGTACACTTGTGTATTACGATATTGGAAGCGGATCTTAACGTTTTTACAAAAATATTTTTTTTCTTTCAGCCATGCAGTGTATTGTGACACGAGAAAGAGTTTTATTTTTGCAAAAACATTTTTAGTTTTCCGGGTACATTCAGGTATAGAGATACGGGAGGAAAAACTTAACAGTTTGTAAAGAATAATTCGATAGATTTTTTCGTGGGGAGAAATATAGGATTTTGGAAATAAAATATTTTATCGAAGCAATGTGTTCTGTTTTTTTCATTTATATAAGCGTATAGAAATTTTGTTGTCGGGGTGATTTTTTTAGACTGAAATCTTCGTTTTCTCGCTTATATTCTTTTAGCTGCTGTGCTAAAATAGTGGCAGAGATCAGGATAATAATCTGATAGATATAGAATCTTTTGGATGAAGATCAATTCGTCAGAATGGTACGAAAGCATAAGAAGTGGAGTGGGATTAAATATGGGAATAATTCTTGAGAAGTCAAAATTAATATTTGACGAATTGGTCGGAACCAGTTCGTTTGATGATGTTTTTAAGAATAGTATTCGCGATTACTATACATATGGGTTTAAATCATACGATCAAAATATAAAAGGAAGTCAAAGTGTTAAGGACAGATGGAAAATTTTCAGTAAAATTCTTGGAGAAAAATGGTACTTTGAAAAAAGAAAAAAAGGAAGAAATCAGATTGTTTTGAAAACAATGCCTTCCGGAACAGATAACCCGGTCGATGATTTTTACTTTTTACATAATCTCAGCAAAATAGGTGATTATCTTAACTATCTTTTAGATATGGACAGAAGATCAACATTTAATGGAGAAACAAAAGATCTCCCGGTAAGTCAGGACGAATTGTATTCTGTAGAGGGAAATGCGGGTACTCAGAATTTAGAAAATACAAATCTTGTTGAATATGCAATTATTAGCAATTGGATAGAAAAGTTACAAGATAAAATGGTTACTGAGAATGAACCTGACGGGGATACAGATGATCCAATAAGACTTAACCGTCAATTAAACATTTGGTCTGTCCATACTCGATTTATGCCGGCCAGCTACAAAGATAAATATGCGAACCTCAGTAACCGGACAGAATATTTGTATTCATTAGGGGTAATCGGAGATCTTAGAGATAATCCAGAACAAAGAAATAAATGGCTGGAGAAACAATGGAGAGCCTGGCGGGATAAAGATTCAGATGGTGATAATTCTGTTTTCAAAAAGTATTTTAGCAGTGAGACATCGGAGAAGGCGAATCATTTTTGGTATAAATCTCCGTTGACGATGGCAATGATTTGTGATACCGAAGATTCCTGCCTTTTCACTGAAAAATTTTTGGAAATGTGTGAATTCTTTTCTCAATATTATCCGTTAGGTGAAGTTGGAACTATATTATCGGAAAGATGTAGTATAAAAAAAGGACAAACAGAGAAGGAGATATTTCGGTTCAAGCATAATTATGTTCAAAAGACATTATATGATTACAACATGATAGACATTCTGACTGCGATAGAGAATGGATATCTTTGTGCACTTCAATATTCTCATGGAACAAATTTAAAAGCATGTGAAGAATTGATTATCCCGTTAGAAATTCGAATAAGTGTTTCAAATGGACGTGAGTATGTTTTGTATTATCATATTCTGGAACGCAGAATAAAAGCATTGCGCTTGGAATTTATAGATAAAATAACGTTATATTCACATGTTGATTCTATGAGTAAGGTTAAGCGCACTGTAACTAAAACAGGAAAGAAAAAGAGTGTGCAGGAGGAAAAATTATTTGATATAAAAATCGATGAAACTGACTTGGTAAAACAGGTTGCATTAGCAAATAAAATGTTACCGTATATCTGGGGGACTGATGTCCATGATTGTATTGTTGACGAAGAATGGGAGAGCCGACTGATATCCTTTGAAGTGCCTGTTTCTATTAATTCTGAAACGGAACAATTCATAAAAAACAGAGTAATTAAGGAAAGAAGAATCGAAAAACAAGACCATATAATTACAATTTTTCCAACAAAAGAATTGAGAAATTGGATACGCAGCTTTTATCTGCGTGTTACTAAGCCAGAAAAAATACCTGTTTCTTTACTGGATATCGATGGTGACGTTAACGCAATGTGGAATGTATATTTCAATAAACGAATTTTGAACGGCGATGAAGGAGAAGAATATAAGAAAAATACAGATAAGAAATATATAGAAGAGAGTTTTTCGGTGAATGGAGATATTGTTTCAGAAACAGAGGGACATGGGGCTTTATTTAACGAATTATTTAGCTGGTATTCTATTGTTTTAGCAAATTCGGTTTTATCAATAGATGGCGAACATACTGTGGACTGTAATCTAAAAGAAGAACTTAACAGAGTTTTGGATTATTATACTGATGAAGAACAGGAATGGGTGAAGAATGAATTATATGAGTACATTTTGGAATCAGAGCTTGTAGACGGTAAAGGAAAAGTAAGGTTCAATGTTCCCAAAATAGATTACTTATATGATTTGCTTCCGATTACAAAAATTGAGGTAAGATGGTTATTGTCTGTGTTGGATGATCCTTTAGCAAGAGTGTTCTTGTCTCCGGAACAGATTAATGCTGTCAGGAAGTGTTTGTCCTGTGCACCATTTAAGGTGGAGAAATTACAGATTGATGCCATAAATTATTTTGATAGATACAATATTGAGGGGCGAATCTCTAAGGGGAAAAAGCACATTGCACAGAAAGGCCGTGTGAACGAAAAAGATTTGTTTCATATACGAGCATTGTATAGGGCAATCGTAAATGAACAGAAAGTTCATATTGTTTATAGAAATTGGGAAGGTAAAAAGAGACATGCAACTTGTGCACCGGTGCGTATAGAGTATTCAAGACGGGACGATGTTTTTAGGGTTTGGTATGTGCATGTGCAAAACGCAGAATCAAAAATTGGTATCATTAATATTCCAAGGATTGTTCGGGTGGAAGAATTAGTGGGTGAATGTTTTGACTTAAAAGAACAGAGAAAAATTCTTGATAAATTATATGACAAAACAATGACATCTATACAGATAGAGTTTTACCAGGGAATAAAGAACCTTCCGGATAGAATTCTGACAGAATTTTCTCTTTGGAAGAAGAAATGTGTGTATGATCCTTTGAGTTATAAGTTTACAATGATATTGTACTATTCGGCCCTTGATGAAAAAGAAATATTGATTCGATTATTAAGTTACGGACCGTATATTCGGGTTATTGCGTCTGAGGATAATTATATTTTGTCAGAGATCCAGGATCGTATTAAAAAACAAAGAGAAATTATCAGAGACAGAGAATTTGAAATAGGATAAATTTTAAAAGATAACTCGAGAAAGTAATATTAAATCCGACCTGTTTAAGGAACAGCAGTGAGTATTTAAGAGAGCAATACGAGATAATGGTACGATGACGTATAAAGAGATAGTAAAAAAGAAATCGATTAGTACATGACACAGGAATAGAGAACAACTATTTGGAGTCTGATGCGGATGATATTTATAAAAATGTAAATCTGATCCTTGAAAGATATATAAAAACTGAGGTTAGTAAAGTTATTTACCGAAAGAACAAAGAATTTACAGAAGAAGCTGAACATAATCAGGCTGAACCAACGTTCCCTATGTTTATCAGTAGCATTACGTCGTATACGTTTGAACAGTCAGAGTTTATAGAAGAATTTTGCGGCAAACTTAAAAGTATTGGCATTAAACCTGTGCGCTGCGTAATGACAGATTTTGATCGCAGGAATCTCCTGTTGAACTGGAAATGCCGCTTGATATGAATGATCCTATGATTAAAGAAACATTGAGTGTCTTGGAAAATTATAAAAAAGAAGTAGAAGCAAAAACGTGATTATTTAAATTTATGAAATGAAAGAGTAAGGGTTCATTTCATAAATTGAGCAGATAATGGAATTACGGAACGTATACGCTTAAGATCAGATAAAAATTGGAAAAGAAGTTTTGTGATATTAATTAAAAATGTCGCAGAACTTCTTTTTTTGTATCTTTTTTTGCCGATACGAGACAGAAAATCCTTCGAAAATTTTATATTCTATACCTGTACTTCAGAGATGAATGTACCGCCTGGTGGCTGGGGCGTAGAGTTCAGATGACAGTGACCGTAAAACGGCTGAAGGTTTGCGGGGGACTGAAACACCAACGTGCTACGCAGGATTAAAAATCGTTGTTAAAAAAGAAAAGGATGAGGAAACATGAATATTATCGAGAAAAGTTCAAACGGAATCTTTCAGATTTCCGGGGATGCAAAACTCATGTCAAATCGTAAAGTCTTTATAGAGGGAGAAATTACTCCGGAAACGGCATGTGAGTTTGTGAAGAAAATCATGATTTTAAATATGCAGGATCCGGACCGGCCGATTGACCTTTTGATTAATACACCTGGCGGCTGTATCAACTCCGGAATGGTGTATTACGATGTCATTCAGGCAAGTAAAGCCCCTATTCGTACATTCTGCATTGGCAGAGCATATTCTATGGGAGCGATTTTACTCGCCTGTGGGAACCACGGCCGGTATATACTTCCGCATGGGGAAGTAATGATCCACGAGCCTCTGCTTGGAAACCACGTGAGTGGCAACAGCTCATCCATCAAATCCATTTCGGAATCCTTGCTGGAAACGAAACGTAAGATGAATCAAATTCTGGCAAAACACACAGGACAGACAGAGGAGACGGTGGAGAAAGCGACCGGTTATGACCACTATTTCAGCGCTGAGGAGAGCCGGAACTTTGGTTTAGTGGATGAGATCATAGATTTCGGTAGATTATTGGAGGAATGCGAATGAATAGTACAGAGAGAATGATTCTTGGAAACGATTGCATTTACAGCGGGGATCCGGAGGAAACGGGTTTAAATCGTAACGTTTTGATTGTGGGAGGCACCGGGAGCGGAAAAACGAAATCTTATGTGGAACCAGAGCTTATGGAGGCACTGAGAGTGGAAAATCCTAATAATAAGTGTGTGATTCTCACCAAAAGAGATATTCCGGACAGGTATATCCCTTTGTTTGAGGCAGCTGGGTTTACAGTATATGACCTGGATCTCTCGGATTCGGAGAAAGGGAATTGCTGCTATGATCCGCTAGCTTATGTCAAGTCTGAGGAGGATATTTCGGACCTGGCACATGCAATTGTTATGGCGAATGAGCGAAAAGAGCATAGTAATGCGGATCCCTTCTGGGATGACAGTTCAGAGCAATTATTGGGCGCAGAGATTGGAGCAACTCTGATGACGAAAAATAAACCAACTTTCGCAGATGTGCTTGATCTGCATTTCAGCCTGAAAATCGAGGAATCCGGTTGTGGAATAACGACGTCACTGGATTCACTTTTTAAAACAATCGAAAAAGCGGCACCGGATTGCTATGCTGTCGTATGCTGGAAGACATTCAAGGAGGCTGCGGCGAAGACTGCAAAGTCAATATATGTTTCTTTGAATCCGACATTAAGAGCATTTACAACAAGCATCAGAAATAATATGAGAAATAAGCCGCCTGTTGATTTTGATAAGTTTGCCAGTGAAAAATCAATCTTGTTCATTACGACAAGCCCCGTAAAAAAGGCTCTTCATGGTTTGGCCAATATTTTCGTGTCTCAGGCGATCTCAGAATTATTTACAATTGCAGACGAGAGCATAGCCGGAGCTTTAGAGATTCCAACAGATATCATTTTTGACGACTTTGCAACCGGGGCTAAGATAAGCGATATGCCCGAAAAACTGAGTATCTGCAGGGCAAAAGGGATTGCCTTTTCCGGGATTTTATTACAGTCAGAAAGTCAGTTAAAGCGAATGTACGGCGAATATGAAGCGATAGAGATCATTGACCAATGTGATAGTTATGTGTTTTTTGGCGGAAATAATTATGAGACAGCAAAGGCACTCAGCCTGAAAATGAATGTGCCGCTTGACGAAATATTGTATCTCCCGGTCGGCCGCACAATCGTCTTTCGCCGTGGCCAGAAACCGGTGTTTTCTACAAGATATGATATTTTCCATGATGAATTTTACCAAAGAATCACACAGTCACATACGGGGCAAAAAGATGATCAGTGGTCGAAGGACCGCTGATCATGAGCGGGTGTATCAGTCCAGAGAAAGCAGCGTTTATTTATTTGAGCAAATTGCACGGTCGATGCGGATAGAATTGTGATATGATAATAAAGAAGAGTATGTTTTGTACGTGTTGAAAGCTTAATCTGGAGCCAGAAATATAAGGAGAGATGTAGGCAGATACAAAGATGAACTAATGGATTGATTGAGAATATTAAGGCTAAGGGGGATAAATAAATTGAGCGATAAACATAAAGAATTTGCTGAAGCTATGCGAAAGATTATGCGTAACACTGAAGTGGAACAAAAGAAAGCTGAACCAAGGTATGTTGATGAAGAAACAGATGAGGAAACCCACTCTTTGCAGGAACTGCTTGAGGCAAAGTTTGATGAACTTTTCGGACCGATAGAAGACGATGATGCAGATTGATAACTGTATGGGGAGGGGTAACCTCCCCATTTGTATCTCGTTTCATTATTAAAAAAGATTGTATCAGAAAAGTGTAGGTGCTAACAGATATGGACGATTACCTGCTTACATGGAAAAGAATACGTTAATTCTGGTTTGGATTAATCTGTTCCAGCCATATCATATAATATTTTAATGCGAGGACGATGGCATCTAATTTGTAGTTCAATTCAGAGGAAGCATGATTCATGGTATTTCGCACATCTTTCAAGGTTTTATGTAATATGAGTAGTTGGAATAAAACCGTTTTGTCAATGGAGTCGGAAATAATGATACATTCCGGTACATTAACATATCTGAAAGCTTGTTGTGTTTTGTTTTTTAAAGATACAGTTGGGTGTTTTAAAGCATTCTTTAAATAATTATTTATAGCGGCAGGTGAAGTTAAAAAGCGTGGTGTTGTCTGGAGAGCATTTAAAAAGTGCGTATAATCCTGTTCAGTTAACTGATTAAATTTTGGACGAGTTAAAAAAAGTCCCGTTGTATCGTTTCTTACAATATCTGTTGTGATGCGGTAGACAAAAGCATTAAAAAAGTCATTTACTGTGGCGGGGGCAAATTCTTCCGAAACTTTGTAACAGGTAGTTTTTCCTTTTCGTACGGGAGTGTAACTGGGATTTATTTTTAAGACTTTCCAATCCTCAATAAGTAACAAAGAAACTCTGGATTCAATCAGTGTTAATGCCTGCTGATAAAACCCTTTTTCTCTGCACCAGGCTATTTCATCAGCTACATTATGCTGGGTTACAAGTTTTTTATAGTCTTTTTTTATATCTGTTTTATAAATTTCCAGATATGAAGTATTTATATCGGTTGTTTTAGCCCTAGCATTTTTAGAAAAAAATGTTTGAAGATTTTTTAAACCATTTTCAAATTCTGGAATACAACACCACTGAATACCATTGGCAACATTCTGAATTGCATTTATAAAATCCTGTTCGGAAGAATCCATTTTGGAATGAGAAGAGGAATAGCTCATCAGAGTGTTAGCTCTTCCACTGGAAATAAATTCGTTGATACCTGAAACGAAGTCAAAAATTTTTAGATTTTCTGTTTCAGAGGTAATAATACTGTTTTTGCTTTTTTCAGAAAACTCTACACTAAATGCCTCTTTAACATGAATATCCTCTATTTTCAAAAGAGAGATGGTTGCTTCCATAATACGTTGTATACCGCGAATGCCACCATGAGTATCCAGATATAATACTGGATTTTTTATGCCACGTAGCGTATCAATAACCTGTTGGATTCCGTCATAAGGGGAAAACAGGGAAAATGTTATCGGAGTGAAGCGTTCGTCATCACTCAAATTAGGATTCATATAATTGCGAATTTGATTCTTGAAATATTCAAGAGGTGAGATATTCATCATGATATTCTCAGGAGTAGTGATACTTGTTTCTTTAAGGGTCTTATCTGTGCAAAGCATGATAATTTTGTCAAGATTTTCATTGCTTTCAGCAAGTAATTCATCCAGCATTTTAGGAATGGGATCCAGCTGATAACGACCAATAACAGTTCCTTGATGTCCATTGAAATTATATTCAAATTTGTTTTTCTTCATCTGACCAGGAAATGTACTTAGAGCAAGCAGGAGTACATTTGTATGATGATGTTCAGGAACAAACTGGTGAGTCTGGGTATGGGTTTCGGCTTCATTTTCCTCGAAATCTGGCATTACTTTTTGCGTATCCTCAATTGGAATCATCTGTGGCAGGTCAGAAGCGTTTGAAGGATACATTTCTTTCTGCTTTCGTGATAAAACTCGTTTTGAATAAGGAATAAAAGAGATATCTACAGGAATTCCCTGTCTATAAGCAGTTATTCCATTGGACTCTTCCATCTGTAATTCGATTCGCCTTATTAAATCCTGCACAAATTCAGAAGCTTTTAAGTCAGCAGTTTCGTATATGGATTCGATATAATATGCTAATTCATCTGAAAAATCCGAAGTGGCCGTATAACCTTTTTGTTTGAAAAGATTAAGAAAGTGGCAGGTGATTTCTTCGGAGTGTAGTTTTTCAAGATGAATATGGCGGGCCAGAACACGGTAAAAGAAATGCTCATTGGAACGAAAGCGATTTTCTATTACATGGGTAGGGGCACATACAATTTTGATAATATCAGGTGTGGATTGAAATTGTGAGATGATAGAATCCAGGGAACCATCATCTTCGCAATCTGTAAGGACTAAGATTTCTTTCGGAGTCTTAAAATACTCTTTTAGTGTTATCTGAGATAAACTTTTTTCTGTGGCATGTTTTAACAGATATTTGTCTTTGGTATTAAGTTGTGGAAGGACAGATTCCAAAATGCTTAGGAAAGTCTGGTAAGAACTGTCTTCATCATATTGTATAAGCAGACCATAGGGAATAATTACATTTTGTGAGTTGCAACGATTGACAAGAAAATGTAAAAAACCAGTGAGAATAGTCTTCTCATGCTCGGAAATATGTAATTGCTTTTCAAAGTTTAATAGAAGTGCATTTATTTCCATAATATCGTTACCTCCAGAATGAAATATTTATAATAATACTACCATATTTATTATAAATACACAATAATTGATGGATTTATAATTGAAAGGACTGAAAATTAAACAAAAAATATTGAAATGACAGGAAAAAAGAAGTATGCTTATTAAAACTGCTTTGGTTGACTTTTTATAGATAAGGTAAGAAAAAATGAAAAAATTTGTGAATTGTTCGAATCATCCTTCCAGGTTATGGTCGGTTATGCAAAGAGAGACAGCAGAAAAATATGGAGAAATAGTAGATGTACCTTTTCCGGCAGTGGCATGTGATCTGACGGATTCAGGTCTGGAAGAACTGGCAGAGCAGATAACAAGAGATATATTGGCATTGGAGCCGACGGCTGTTATGTGTATGGGCGAGTTTGTAGTCTGCTTTCGGATAGTTCAAAAGCTGAAAGCAAGAGGCATTAAAGTGTTAGCAAGCTGTTCAGAACGCAGAGCCACAGAACATGTGAAAGAGGATGGGACGGTACAAAAAGAGACACTATTTGTTTTTCAGGGATTTCGGGAATACTAATGAAATCAGGAGGAAAGTTATGAAAGCGGAATTACTGGATCAGCAGGTTCTGGCAATGTATGATGTGCGCGGGATTCAAAGCTACATTTTTAAAAGCAATGCAGCGAAAGAAATTGTAGGAGCCTCTGCGCTGGTAGAAAAAATTATCACAGAAGGATTGCGGGAATATGTGAGTATACAGAAGAAAAATTTGTCGACCTATATGATGGACTGGAAGAAAGATAATCCAAAGGCGTTTCTGGAAGACCAGGAAATCGAAATGCAGATTATGTTTATCGGTGGTGGAAATGCTTATGTATTATTTCGACATGGAAGAGAATGTGAGAAAGTAAATCGATTTCTGGCGAAATATCTATTGGATAGAACATATTCACTGAATTTAGCAGTAGCAGTGGTTTCTAAAACAGAGGATTACAAAAAGGATTATGATGCAATTAATAACAAGATGCGTGAGATCAAAGCAAGTATGCCGTTGAGCATGCCTGTGGGTGCAATGCCATTTATGGCAGTGGATACGATTACGGGCTATCCGTTAACGAGTAAGGATACAAAAGGCAACTATTATTCCACAGAGGCAAGCCTGAAAAGAGCCGCATTTCCTAAGATGGAAGATGAAAAACTTTTTGATAACATGATTACAGAAAAAGGGGATAGCAGTACCTTGGCAGTGTTTCATATTGATGGAAATAGTATGGGAAACACAATTCGGAATACGATGAAAGACATTAGGGGATATGAAGATGCAATTACAAAAATGCGGAAGTTATCTTTAAATATTTCTGGGAATTTTCGCCAGACAGTAGATGAAATGAAAGGATACATGGAGTTTTTGACTCCTCGGATAAAAGACACAAAAAAACACAAATTGTACAGAGAAATTATTGTTGCGGGAGATGATATTACTTTTGTATGCAATGCAAAACTTGCTATTCCGGCAGTGAAATTTTTCCTGGAGAATATCAGTAAAAAAGGTGATTTTTCAGCTTGTGGAGGAATTGCATTTTTTAATAGTCATTTTCCTTTTTCAGATGCTTATCAGGTGGCAGAAGCATGCTGCGATAATGCAAAGAAAAGAGCTAAACAGCCAGAATGTAAAGGTAAAGATGGAAGATATGATAAGATTGGCAATTTCTTGGATTATCAAATTTGTACAAATATTCGGGCGTCTGAACTTGATACGTACCGTGACAGACACTATACAGCAGACGGAAAAGAATTTATTTCCCGTCCATACTATGTTCCGTTTGAAAAGGATAACTGGAATATGAATGAGAAAAACGAGTGCTATGACATTGCTCAACTGATGAAGTGGATGATATATTTCGGGGGAAAAAAGATAAAGTCAAACTCTGAGGAACACTTATTGGCAAGAGGCAATGCGAAAAAACTTCGTGATGCTATTCCTATGGGGAACACAGAACTTGAAGGTATACTTTCCTTTCTGAAGTCGAGAGGATATACCGAATTGGAAAATCCGGAGAAGAATGCAGCAATCTGGTATGACGCATTAGAAATTATGGATTGGTATGTAGGGGAGGACGACAAATGCAATTGATAATCAGACTTCTTAGTGATCTTTGTACATGTTCTGGCGATACCCATAATAGTCTGGTAGATACGGATGTGGTATATGATGAAAATGGAATTCCTTATATTCCGGCAAAAAGAATAAAGGGGTGTATTCGGGAAGTGGCCCAGGAAATGGTGGAACTTGGTATTGCAGATGCAGAAATGCATGAAATATTTGGAAAAGAAGGACAACAAAATTCAGCTTTTTCTCTTTCGAATGCTTACATAGAAAATTATGAGAAAGTGACAGCTGCTCTGAAAAAATGCCACCATGCAGAGCTGAAAAGTCCTCAGAATGTACTGAACCAATATACTTATATGCGGACGCAGACAGCAGTGAATTCAGAAACAGGTACTGCTCAGGAAAATTCCCTGAGAAGAATTCGGGTTGTGAAAAGAGGTCTGGTGTTTACGGCAGAATGTAACTGGAACAGAAAGGTATCTTTCCCGGAACTTCTTAGACAGGCAGTATCCCTTGTAAAACATATGGGAATGTCTAGGACAAGAGGGCTGGGGCTGGTGGAAATGGAATTAATCGGGTTGGATAAAGCGCAGAAAGAGACTTTGGAATCTGACAGATGGCAGCACGTACTCCTTGATAAAAACCAGCTTTATGATCATAACCAGATAAAATATACTGTTCGCCTGAGAAGTGCGATGATCTGTAAATCCACACAGGGGAATCAGGCAGTGACAGAAGATTATATTGCAGGCAGCAAGATTCTTGGCCTGATCGCCGGTGCCTTGAAGCCGGAAGGCTATAGTCGCCTTCTGGAAAGCGGCGAAGTAATCGTAACGAATGGTTATATCACAAACGGAGAAGAACGATGTGTGCCAGGACAGATTTCTTTGCAAAAGGTAAAGGATCAGCGTTACGACAGTAACGGAGAGATGAGAATAAAGGATATGCTTCTGACAGATCCGCTGGAAATCAGAGATAAGCAGATGACACCTGCAAATATCCGGTATATGGATCATACCGGTACTATAGAGGATGTGGAAACAGAGATCAGTTACCATCACCAGAGACCGTCAGACAAATCCGTAGGACGTGCGACCGGACTGGACGGTTCCAGTTTTTACCAGCTTGCAGCAATTTCGCCGGGGCAGAACTTCTGCGGATACATATATGCCGGCAGAGAACAGACAAAGCAGATCATAGAAGCTGTGGAAGCTATGGGTGAGGTACGTATGGGGTATGGACGTTCCAGTGAGTTTGGGGCGGTGGATTTTACACTGGATTCTGTAGAAAAAAGAGAAGAAGAACACAAAATAGTAAGGCGGGCAATTCTTACGCTGGGGGCAGATGTACTTCTGTATAACGACCAGGGAATGTTTACCACCGACGTTCGGGTTTTAGAAAAAGAATTATGCAAAATGACAGGATGCCGGGATCTTCATCTGGAAAAACCATATATCCAGTTTAATGCCATCGGCGGATACAATGTAACCTGGCAGCGAAGGAAACCAGCAGTATACGCACTGGCAAAAGGAAGCACCTTCCTTCTTCACTCAGAAAACGGATTTGATATGGGACTTTTGAATGGAAAGTTTGCAGGAGAACGTGTAACGGAAGGCTTTGGAGAACTTCTGGCAAAAGAACCGGCAGAAAGCTCTGATGTTGTGGTAAAAAAGGTGCGGGCAGAAAAACCGGCAGAAAGAATGGTAGAAATAATGTCACAGGATACCACTGGAATTCTGGACGGACTTCTTCAAAAAGAATTTGAAAAGAGGCTCGAGCAGGCTGTTCGGGAAAATTTGAAAAATGAAAACCTCTTTGACCAGAAACAAATGGATAACATGAATGCAGCAATAGCGAAGTTGAGAGTCCTTTTCGGAACAGAACATTCCTATGAAAACATGAAAAATGAGGTCAGAGAGATTGAAAAGGAAAGTAAAAACAGTTTGTGTACTTTCCTGATCGAGCGGATAGATCCGGAAGAAATCGGAAAACAGGTGGAAGCAGAGATGACAGAAGCCTATGGTAGCAGCTTTAAAAATAAACTGACAGAAGAAAGACTTTTTAAGAAGGTTTACCGTGCATATCTGGCAGAACTGAAATACTTCGTAAAGACAAATCAGAAGAAAGGAGACAACAAAGAATGAAAACAGTTATAAAACGGTTGGTTTTTTATATTCAAATCCAGCTGGAGTCTCCGCTGAATGTAGCATCTGGAGAAGATGAATGGACAGATGCCGATATACTCCTGGATTTCGATGGCAATCCATTTGTGCCAGGAAACTCCCTTGCCGGTGCCATGCGTTCTTATATCGGGGAAAAGGACAATGAATGGGAGCTGTTTGGCTTTTCCAAAGACGATATAGAGGGAAAAATGAGCCCGCTTCTTATCTCAGATCTTGTATTTGACCAGGAGCCTGTGATCGGTGTGCGAGATGGAGTAGGGTTAAATGAAAAGAAAGTTGTAAAAGACGGCTGCAAATTCGATATGGAGATCCTGGAAACCGGTCTGAAGGGACATTTTTATCTGGAACTTGTTGTCAGGGAGGGGGATCTGGAAGAAGAGATGAAAAAGCAGCTTGCTATTGTGTTTCAGGGAATCCAGCAGGGAGAGATTCGTCTGGGACGTAAGAAAACCAGAGGTTTCGGAGCATTTAAGATCACCAGACTGTCAGTCAGAAGTTATGGCAAAGACAATTATCTGAAATATGCAGATGCCTATAAAGCTTCCACCTGGGAGAAAGCTTCCAATGAGCTGGAAAACTGGCTGCACACAGATTCGGATTCCAGAAGAATGATCCATATTGAAGTCCCTCTTGTGATGAAAGGCGGCATCAGTATCCGGCAGTATGCGGCAAAAAAGAATGAACCGGATTTTGTCCATATCACTTCAAACGGAGTGCCGGTGATCTCAGGCAGCAGCTTTGCAGGTGCAATCCGTCACCGGGTAGAACAGATTTTGGGAGAACTGGAAGCAGGCGGTACAAAATTACCTGTGAAGAAAAAAGAAATTCTGCAGATCATGTTTGGATACGTTGAGGAAACCGCTGGAAACCAGGCGACAGACGCAGGAGATGGAGCGAGACAGAGTGTAAATGCAGGCAGTGGCCACGCGTCCAATGTTGTGATCAGTGAGGCAAGAATTCTGGATGCCAGACCGCTTACTATGGTCCGTACTGGAATCAGCCGCTTCGAATCTGCTGTACACGATGGAGCTTTGTATAAGGAAAAAACTTATGTGGACGGACATTTTACCCTGAAAATTGCAGTGCAAAAAGGAAAACAGCCTGTGGATGCCAAATGGATGACAGGAATTCTTCTTCTGGCAGTGAATGACCTGCGGAACGGCTATCTGGCTGTAGGGGGACAAACGGCAGTAGGAAGAGGGGTTTTTGCCCCGGACACTTCTGAAGAGTATCCGAAAGGTGTGATTTTCATTGACGGAAAACCAAGACTGGAAAACCAATTCATCGCGGAAGCATTCAATTGTCTCTGCGCACATAAGAGGTGAAAAACATGGATCTGACAAGTATCCCGGAACGGGGAACACTATATGCGTTATACCTTGACAAGGTGAAGTATGAGAAATATAGTCGGAAGGAGCTTCTGGAAGACAGGCAACTAACGGAAAAACTTCTGGAGCTTCACTTATTTAATGATACCAGAGAGTATCGTTATATCAAGACCAGAAGTGGGGAAATAGAAACTCTGATCAGCGATGAGACTGTGGAACATGAGGACATTTACACGGAAAAAATAGTCACTCTGGGAAATAAAAAAGAAAAACCAGACAAAGATTCAGGGCTGGTAGAAGTAGTAAATTATATTACTTACGATGAAAACGACCTTATGCGGATCGAGAATTACAGATTGAAAGAGGTGAAATAAGATGGCAGATAAATTTATCAACCCATATAATTTTATCAATTTTCCGGCACAAAAGGCGAAAGCTTATACAGACACCGACCGCCACACCGGTGTGATAAAATACAGCATAACAACGGAATCACCTCTTTTTATACCAAATTCCAGTTCGGAATCAGCATTTAGTGAATCCACAAAGGTGGAGAATCATAAATCTTATGACTTTTTTTCCTATACGGAACTAGAGGCAGGAAAAACTTATGAGAATGAATATCATATTCCGGTAATTCCAGGCAGTGAGATGCGAGGTGTGGTGAGAAATGTTTATGAGACGTTAACGGATTCCTGCATGGGAGTGCTGAACAGTGAGGAATATCCGGTGAAACGGGCACCTGTCCGGTTTAAGCCTGCGCTTCTTTGTAGAAATAAGGAGGGGATGTTTGAACTAAGAGATGCTTTTTCAACGCCAGTGGGGGACAAGGCATTTAACGGCAA
Source organism: Fusicatenibacter saccharivorans (assembly GCF_015557635.1). Classification (GTDB taxonomy): domain Bacteria; phylum Bacillota; class Clostridia; order Lachnospirales; family Lachnospiraceae; genus Fusicatenibacter; species Fusicatenibacter saccharivorans. The sequence continues at coordinate 6,801 of NZ_JADNOP010000021.1, read as the reverse complement.
AAGTCCGATGGAATATAACAACTGGAGGAATGGGGATCTGATAGTCGGAAAGGGATATCTTCTGAAATGGGGAATGGGAGGCACCGGAAGTAAGGCGAAAAAAAGATACCATGCGTTTTCGGAGAAAAGTGCTCGTGCTGGTGAAGGCAGGTACAAGAAGAATATCGTTCTTTCCAGAGATGACGTAGAACGCAAGCTGTTTCCGGTGATTAGTTCCTATTTGTCTCAGCCGGCACTGCAAAAAAACAACAAAGATGCTTATATAGAGTACCGGAAGGATCTGGAGAACTTCTTTAAGGATAAAAAGAAACAGTATTTTCCTGTTAATTATTCCACGGTCGGAAAAAATCTGATTTATTTATCTCCTGCAACAGTAACAAAGGAGGCATTTCATAACAGCCTCGGTATGCTTGCCGGAGAGTTTGCTTCATGCACAGAAAATTTCTGCCCGGCATGCGAATTGTTTGGCCACATTGGGAAAAATGGAGATTCCAGTGGTTCTAAGATACGATTTACAGATTTATACGTGACTGACAAGAGAAGGCCTGAGGAATATTATGAATTTAATAAAATCACTCTTCAGGCACTGGGCGGACCTAAACTTGGAAATACAGAATTTTACTTGAAGCAACCTGACGGAGCAACTTTCTGGACCTATGATTATCAGGTGGTAGATGGAAAGGTTATAGCGAAACCAGGTGAATTGCGTGGAAGAAAATTTTACTGGCATTCCAGAAATAGCAGGATTCTTAAAGCAGAGCCATCCAATTTTAATAAAACAGTAAGACCAGTGACAGGAAAAGTTACTTTTAGTGGAGACCTTTATTTTGAGGAGATTTCAAAAAAGCAGCTAAATCAGCTGGTCTGGATCCTAAACAGTGAAAAAGAAAATCTGGGTCTGAAGCTTGGAAGCGCAAAACCATTGGGGATGGGAAGTATTGTCTGCAAGGTGCTTGAAGTGAAGGAACGAAGAATTGCGCTGAAGGATGGAAAATTGGAATATAAAGTTTCTCCTTTGACAACGGCTCTTACCTATGAACAGGCTGGTTTAAGTGTTCATGCCAAAAAAGAATTTTATAAAATAGCTGGTCTGGACAGTGTTCCGGAAAACATGGAAATCTCTTATCCGAAAGATATTGCCCAGAAAAACAAGGCGATTGAGAAAGGATATGAATGGTTTGTAAGAAATCGTGGCACTAATTCAGGAAAAAAGTTTGCATCAGAAAGAGAAGATATAAAGATCTACGCAAATCTTCCCAATATTCTTGATACAGATTTAGGCATGGCTTATAGTGAAAAAAAATGGCAGAATAATGGTAAGAATAATGATAGGAAGGGAAATCAATAACCATGCAGTTGGTCATACATATCGAGTTGGATGAGCCCCTTTTACTACCTGTAAATTATAATCATATTCTCCAGGCTGTTATTTATCGGTCTCTGGATATTATACCGGGCTATGCGGAATTCCTTCATGAAGGTGGATTCATGCGGGGCCAGAGGCAGTACAAAATGTTTCAATTCAGTCAGTTGAAAGGGGAATATCGAATTGAAAATAAGAAGATAACGTTTTTCTCAGAGGTTTCCTTTGAAGTGCGAAGTCCGGAACCTCTTCTGATCCGGCTTCTGGGAGAAGGCATATGGAATAAGGGCGTTACTTTCGGAAACCATGTGTATACAGATGTGGATTTGGAACTTTATGATTATACGGTGGAAGAAAGACGGCTTCTTATCAGAATGAAATCTCCGGTGACGGTATATGCCACAGATTTGAAAAGCGAAAAAACCTGGTATTTCAGTCCGGATGAAGAACCATTTTGCGAGATGATCAATGATAATTTCTACCGGAAATACCAGGCCTATTATGGAATAGCTCCTATGTCCGGAATACAGCTGGGAATCTGTGAAAACAGTATGCCGAAAAAGCTGGTAACTCGTTATAAGGGGACTTTTATTACTGCCTGGTATGGAACTTATAAACTAAGCGGAGAACGTAAATACCTGGACTTCTTGTACCAGACAGGTCTTGGGGCGAAAAACGCGCAGGGATTTGGAATGTTTGAAATACTTTAAAGAATTAAATTGGAAAAAGTCGGTCGATCTCATGCCTGAAATCATGAATTCCGCAAAATGGCGGAAATTTAAGGAAAATCAGGAATCTCAGAAAAACGATCGACCGACTTTTGTGATAAAATGGTTGCAAAAAAGAGAAAAATTTGATTTAATAGAATGTGAAAATAGCGGAAATGCTGATGTTGTACCTTACCTATGAGGAATTGAAACGCTTTTTCGATTGCTTCTTCTACAATCTGCTGAGCTTTGTTGTACCTTACCTATGAGGAATTGAAACATAATGGGTCTTTCTTTCCAAAAATCTTATGTGGAGTTTCGTTGTACCTTACCTATGAGGAATTGAAACTTAATAATCCGTGTAGCTTTCTTTTTTTCCATTATATTTTGTTGTACCTTACCTATGAGGAATTGAAACGTTTCGCCTGTTTTCAGATTCAAGTTAAATTTGCACTCGTTGTACCTTACCTATGAGGAATTGAAACGATTTCTTCTTCCTTGAATCTCAGATACACATATCTCTTGTTTCGTTGTACCTTACCTATGAGGAATTGAAACCTTTCAGGCTTGCCCTTGAAGCAAGCATCAACTGTATAATGTCAAGTTGTACCTTACCTATGAGGAATTGAAACCCATCTGTCTGTAAGCAACCTGTGGCTTATTAAAGTGTTGTACCTTACCTATGAGGAATTGAAACATGTTTGGAGATACATGTGACTGACGAATGGTCCGTTGTACCTTACCTATGAGAAATTGAATTATAAAACAAAGGTGTGAATTGAATGTACGTAATACTGGTATACGATATCCATCAGAAACGCGTTGGGAAAGCCTTGAAAATATGCCGGAAATATTTGATTCATATACAAAAGTCTGTATTTGAGGGAAATATTACAGAATCAAAATTGAAGGCGTTGAAAGAAGAATTAGGCCATCTTATTGATACACAAATGGATTCTGTCATCATTTATCATTTGGATTCGGTAAAGTATACAAAGAAGGAACAAATCGGTATCGTGCAGTCAACTTCTAACGTTATCTGAGGTGGATATGTTTACAATTGATGAAATGCTTTCGAAGAATAATCAGCGTCTGGCATTTGAACATTTCGCAACGAAAAATGATGGTTGCGGTCCAGACGGAATGCACGTTTCGGAATTGGAAAAGTACTGGAGAATGAACCATGACCAAATAATTTCGGATTTGAAGAATCAGGAATATCAGCCGGGAATCATCCTGATACGTGAGCATATGAATAAGACTGGAAAGCGCAGAAATATAGCCAGTTTGAACGTAATAGATCGATTTATTACACGGTTGCTATCCCAGAAACTGAACCGTTATTTAGCTCCCATATTTTGTGAAAATAGTTATGCATATCAGGATAGCAAAGGCGTAATGCCTGCTGTTCTCAAGGCAAAAGAATATGTAGAACTTGGAATGAGGCATGTAATTGAAATAGATTTGAAAAACTATTTTGATACAATTCCTTTGGAAAATTTGATTCCGGAAATTGAAAGATATATCACCGACGAAGCTGTTTTACATCTTATAAAGCAGTATTTGTTTTGCGATATATCCTTTGAAGGAAAAATTAGCAGAAAGACACAGGGAATTGTGCAGGGAAATGCCATCAGCCCCATTCTCAGTAATCTTTATTTAAATGATTTTGATAAAGAATTAGATGAAAGCAAATTATGTTGGATTCGTTATGCAGACAATATTTATATTTACATGGATTCCTATGAAAAAGCTTTATTGGTATACAGCGAATTAACAGAAAGGCTGGAGCGAAGAAAGTTGACTGTCAACAAAGAAAAGAGTGGAGTTTTCGACGTAAGCACCAGAAGTATTTTAGGATATGATATTCTCATTCGAAACAAAAAGGTGGATGTTAGAAAGCATATTTATAAAAGTGTGAACCAATATTCGAACTGGCACGACAGTAGGCTTGAATTTATAAACGGAAGATATCATATTACGTCGGATGGAATTCTAAACCGCCAGGATTTTGGACTTCTTTTTGAAAACGAACAAAAGAAGCACTATATCCCGGTGGAAGTGTCGGATCAGCTTAATATATATGGGAATGTAACATTGGCATCAAATGTATTGCAGAGTTTTAGTAACAGGGAAATAAAGGTTTCTTTTTTCGATAAATATGGTCGCTTGATAGGTAGTTTTTTGCCGGAAAAAACAAAGAAATCTGCAGAAATAATCCTGGTGCAAAGCAAGAATTATTTAAATGAAGACGTAAGAATGGATACTGCGCGTAGGATGGAAATTGCAGGACTTCATAATATTCGTGCAAATTTACGATATTATGATAAGAAGCATAAGGGGGATTTCAAAGAAAAAGTTGATGCAATAAGCGGGTACATAGATGCGCTGAACCGTGCCCCTTCGGTAAATGATATGATGTTACTTGAAGCAAAGGCGCGGCAATTGTACTATACTTGTTTTAATCAAATATTGGAGACTTCAGATTTCCAATTTGAAAAACGGACGAAACGTCCTCCGAAGGATGCTATAAATGCTTGCATCAGCTTTGGAAATACGCTCTTATACAATTTATTCGTAAACATTATCTGGAAAAAAGGTCTGGATCCGAGATTCGGAGTGGTGCATGCATCAAATAAAAGAAACCAGAGCTTAAATCTCGACTTCGCGGATATTTTTAAACCGATTGTTATTGACCGGATCATTTTTACTATGATTAATAAAAAAATGTTAACGCTGCTTACTGATTTTGAAACATCCAATCAAGGTGTGTATTTATCGAGAGAAGGAAAGAATATTTTTCTGCAAATGTATGAGGAAAAGTTAAAGAGCAGGATTACGATAAAAGGGAAAGAAATGTCTTATTACCAATTACTGGAGAGCGAAGTTCAAAATTATAAGAATTTTATTTTGACTGGGGAAACGTATAAACCATACAAATATTATTAACGGGGAAGCTTATGTTCCATAGCAAAAAGTCGGTCAGTCTCGTGGCTGAAATCATGAGTTCCACAAAATGGCTGAAATTCAAGGAAAATCAGGAATCTCAGAAAAACGATCGACCGACTTTTTCGATAAAATGGTTGCAAAAATGAGAAAAATCTGATTTAATAGAATCTGAAAACAGCGGAAATGCTGTTGTCGTACTTTACCTAAAAGGAATTGAAACACTTACCAGAATATACGTATTACGTAAATCCTTTGCTTTGTCGTACTTTACCTAAAAGGAATTGAAACAATCCCTAAGACCTTTATTCACCACCTTCTTCTTTAATCGTCGTACTTTACCTAAAAGGAATTGAAACTTTTTCTGTACTCAAACACAGGAAGTTGTTCACTTGTCCATGGCGTCGTACTTTACCTAAAAGGAATTGAAACTTTTTTAGCTGATATGCATCCATTTCGTCGTACTTTACCTAAAGGTGCTATATGGGGTCAGACCCCAATGTGGCACAGAAACTCTAATATAAAGATCAACCAGGTCAGAGCTTGGAAGCGGTGATGATATTGCTGCCTTTTTCTTTGCCATAACCATTCTTCTTTATTTTCTCTAAAAATGAGTACAAAAATAACACCGAACAAACTTTCTGATTGTTTGGTGCTCCAGAAAAAAGTAATATATCGTTTGGAGGGTTGTCCATTTTCTGGATGATCGATTGCCGCTCTGGTGCGCCAACACCGGGGCGGCTTTTCTTTTACGTGTGTCCAGCAAAGCTGGACTACACTTGCCGGTGTAAGTCCGGTCACGGTAATCGCCAGTGGGTCATTGGGGTCAGACCCCCTTACGATTTTCTTAAAGAAAAAGGATCAGAAATAAAAGAATCCTGAAGTGCCAGCTTCAGGATTCTCAAGTCCGTTAAGGTGGACTATTCCGTTTGGGCTAGTGCTGTCTGTCATTTCTGTCTAACCACTTGCAAATATAGTAGCCAACTACAGATGCCAATACAGAAATAAGAAAAGCAATTATGTATTCCAAATAAGTCACCTCCCTCCGCTGGAAAGAGTCGACAGCAAATCCATGATAGCATAAAAATATATTTTGAGCAATTCATATTTTCAAGTTGATTTTAAAAGAAAAACGTGTTAGTATATGAATAGCTAAGAAAAGCAATTATATTTTCAAGTAAGCCAGAAAAATCTAGAGTGCCAGCTCTAGATTTTTTGCTATACTTAAAAAACGTAAGCGCTTAATTTTCCGCAAGCACAAGCATTGGGGTCTGTCCTCATTAAAATTTTTAGCTTGCTATGGATTTGCTTAATAGGGGAAACATTTGGGTCAGACCCCATAAAGATTATCATGGAACCGACTATTGCAAACAGGTTATCGCTGATGTGTTGGTGGCCATGAACTGGGGGACGCAGAAATATCTTGGCTCGTTGGATCGCATTGCAAATGAAGTGTTTAATGTTAATTTATCTGAGGGGATAAATTATCGTATTGAATTTGCAATCAATACATATGAGAAAAAAGTTGCAAGACTTGAGTGTATGATTACCGGGCTGAAAACGGAAAACTACGATCAAAAAAGATTTTGGGGTCAGACCCAATGTGGTTAACCTAGTGTCAACTTAAGACAAGTGTCTGCTCAGGTTAATGACTAACGGTGCGAAATCGAGAAAAGAGGAAGGTAGATTTGAAAAGAAGACGCACTTTAATGAAAAGTCTAATCCCCCAGCTATGCTGGGGAGAATAGAGTAGTCGGAAGTGGTGAGGATAACAAAATAAAGCCT
>NZ_JADNOP010000020.1 GCF_015557635.1 Fusicatenibacter saccharivorans | reverse complement strand
GGGGTATATTCTGAATTTATATGCTTTGTTTGCCATGTTGGTCACTTCCTTTTTCGATCCGTTTGTCCCTGACTTTCGATGTATTTTTGGATTACTTCAATCGGGGCACCGCCCGTTGTAAGCAGGCAAAAACTCTGACTCCAGAAATGTTCTTTCCACAGCTTTTTCTTTATCTGCGGGAATTCTTTTTTCAAAAGTCTGCTGCTTGCACTTTTATATGCGTTTATGAACTTGCTTATTTCCGTATTGGGGTGGGCCTTGAAAAGTATATGCACATGGTCTTTATCGTGATTCCATTCTTCAAGGGTGATATTGTAATTTGGAGCAATATACGCAAAGATCTCTTTTGCCCTGCCGGAAATTGCGTCATCAAAAACCTGTCTGCGGTACTTAACCACAAGAACAAGATGATAGTGCAGTAAAAACACTGAATGTGCATTATTATCCAAATCCATTGTATTTCGACCCCCTTTCTTCTATTCGACTGATTCTATTATACCATGATTAGAACCCAATATCAAGAAGATAACGGACGCAATTCATCTCTCACCTTAGAGGTCGGAGTCTTCTTGCTGGAAGAGGATAAATTTTATTCTCTAACGCAAAAAATCCCTCCGCCCAGAGAACGGAGAGATTTTGATATGTTTTCTTTTTAGAAATCTACTTCTGTATCATAGTAGCAGCATTTCAGCAGTTTTTCCATCTCCTCAACAGATGGCTGTCTCGGGTTGGATCCGGTGCAGGCATCGGCGATGGCATTTACGGCGATGTCGTGCAGTCTCTCCAGGAATACGTCTTCCGGAACGAATCCCTGCTCGGTCGGATAGCTGTCTTTTCCGTAGTTCTTGATGCACTGCGGAATGTTCAGTTTGTCGTTCATGCCGCGCAGATAAGCGATGAGAAGTTTGATTTTCTCTTCGGTTGTCTCGCCGCCCAGTTTCATCTCGTCAGCGATGACTGCGTAACGTTTTGCTGCGGTCTCATCTTTTGCATTGAAAGCGATAACTTTCGGCAGATACATGGCATTTGCTGCTCCATGGATCAGGTGAGCGCCGTAATCAGCGAATGCTGCGCCTGTTTTGTGTGCCATGGAGTGAACGATACCAAGCAGTGCGTTGGAGAATGCCATACCAGCGAGACACTGTGCGTTGTGCATGCTGTCACGTTTTGCCATATCTCCGTTGTAGGAATCTACAAGATCTGCCTGGATCATACGGATCGCATACAGAGCCAGCGGATCGGTAAAGTCACAGTTTGCAGTGGAAACGTATGCCTCGATCGCATGCGTCATAGCGTCCATACCGGTGTGAGCAACTAACTTCTGCGGCATGGTCTCTGCCAGATCCGGGTCAACAATTGCGACATCCGGTGTGATCTCGAAGTCTGCCAGCGGGTATTTGATACCTTTTTCATAGTCGGTGATAACTGCGAATGCGGTTACCTCCGTTGCCGTTCCTGATGTCGAAGAAATTGCACAGAAGTGAGCTTTCTTACGAAGTTTCGGCATTCCGAATACTTTGCACATCTCCTCGAAGGTGATGTCCGGATACTCGTATTTGATCCACATTGCCTTTGCTGCGTCGATTGGAGATCCGCCGCCCATTGCTACGATCCAGTCCGGCTGGAACTCTTCCATCGCTTTTGCACCGCGCATAACCGTCTCTACAGACGGGTCAGACTCAATTCCTTCGAAAAGCTGTACTTCCATGCCAGCCTCTTTCAGGTAATCCACTGCACGATCCAGGAAACCGAAGCGTTTCATGGAACCGCCGCCTACACAGACCATTGCGCGTTTTCCCTCAAATGTTTTCAGTGCCTCTAAAGCACCCTTTCCGTGGTATAAATCTCTTGGTAATGTAAATCTTGCCATTGTTCAGAACCCCTTTCTTGTTTTGCTTCTGATCAGGCGGCTCCGGCAGATCAGATCAGCAGATTTTTCTGTTTTTCCACTCTCTGTTTAAGCCGCCTTTTGTCTTTTGTTTTCGACTTTGTTATTATTATAACAAACTTTTTCAGGGATTACCAATACAAAAATGATATTTCCTGATGTCAATTATATATGTCTTATTTACTTCCGTGCCGTCCGCTGCAGCAGCAGATCACCGTACTCGTGGCCCAGCGTGTCGTTCGTCCGCTTCAGATAATTGCAGTCCGCCATAATAAGACTCGTCGGAAAATCGCCGGACTGTATCATATGATCGCTTTCCGCTTCCAGATATTTCACGAAAAAACACTCCCAACCCCTTTCAGCGCCTCCGCCAGATCCTCCCTAAAATCCTCATCCCCTCTCCGCAGACTATTCACCCTGCACCCAAACACCCTCTCATGCCCCGTACAGTGCAGATACCTGCCGTCCCCCAGATACATCCCCACATGCCCTCTCCAGAACAGCAGATCCCCGGCCTTCGCCCGTTCCTCCACCAGACACATCTCCTCCCCTTCTCTCCAGATCGCCTTCATCGGATACCCTTCCCTGATATCCGCATCCCGCCAAATCAAAACCCCATTCATCAAATACACCATAAACACCACACCCGAACAGTCAATCCCATCCGCCGCCTTCCCGCCCCACCGGTACTGGCATCCAAGATACCCCTTCGCACACTCCACAACCTTCCTCCGAAACTTCTCTTCCGACCACCCCTCCGGAATCCCCTGCTCCACAAAAAACCTCTCTTCCGATTTTCCCCACAAAAACCGATCCGAATCCAGTCTTTTTCTTAATGCCACCTCCGGCACAAACCCACTGATCCCATTCGCCAGCTTCACCCTGCAATACCCATTCTCCGTCTCCTCCATTTTCTCCACAAAACACCCCCGTCCCAGCGTCTCCAACATCCGCGCCTGCACCCGCGCTCCTCTCATCACATCCGCAAACCCGCGTGTCACCACATACGTATTCCCTGCCTTTTCCCTCTCCTCCATCCACTCCCTGCTTTTCTCCTCAATCAAATTCCTCTCCATCCACCCTCGATACCCATAATGCGTCCAAACCTCAATCCACTCCCCCTCATCTTCCCACATCACGCTCCATCCAAAAAACACCTCATCCACCACATCAACCCCATTCTCCTCATACAAAAACGCCCGCTTCACTTTAATGATCCCATACTTCATTTCACATACCACCTTCCATTTTCTATATACTATGCACCCATCACAACACTCTCACGCCGATCCGCCCCCGGCGGATCCAGACCTACTTCGTTTCAGCTCCACACAACCAGACCTCACTGGAATTTGCGCCTGCGGTGTGGCGGGCATAGAAAAAGAGGGCAGAAACTGTGAGCCCGGAACAGGTGCAGGAAAATGGGATGGTTCCCGTTTCCCCGTGCCTATTCTGAGCCACAGTTCCGCCCTCTTTTTCTCGCCCGCCGCACCGCAGATGCGAAGCCGCTCGAGGCCGTCCGTCTTATCTCACCGCCCCGATCAGCGAATTAATATCGTCAACCTTATGCCTTCTCATATACTCTTCGATACCGCGAACCGTTTCAACAGTCGCATACGGATTAAAGAAATTCGCCGTCCCAATCGAAACCGCCGTAGCCCCCGCCAGAATAAACTCCAGCGCATCCTCCGCCGACGCAATACCGCCCATACCAATAATCGGCACTTTCACTGCCTGCGCCACCTGATACACCATCCGCACCGCAATCGGCTTCACCGCCGGCCCCGACATACCGCCAGTCTTATTCGCAATCGCAAACTTCTGCCGTTCAATATCAATCTTCATCCCAGTAAGCGTATTGATCAGCGACAGCACATCCGCCCCGCCGGCTTCCGCAGCCCGCGCCATCTCCGTAATATCCGTCACATTCGGGCTCAATTTCATAATAATCGGCTGCTTCGCATATTTTTTAACTTCTCTGGTGATCGCCTCCACCGCCTTCGGATCCTGTCCAAACGCAATACCGCCCTCCTTCACATTCGGGCACGAAATATTAATCTCCAGCAGATCCACCGGCTCCGAAGTCAATCGCTCCACAACCTCACAGTAATCCTCCGTCGTCCGTCCACACACATTCACCACAATCTTCGTGTCAAACTGTTTCAAAAACGGAATATCCCTCTCACAGAACACATCAATACCAGGATTCTGCAGTCCGATCGCATTCAGCATTCCGCCGTAAACCTCCGCAATACGCGGCGTCGGATTCCCCGGCCACGGCACATTCGCAACACCCTTTGTCACAACCGCGCCAAGCTCCTTCAAATCCACAAACTCACTGTACTCCGCGCCGGAGCCAAACGTACCAGATGCCGTCATAACCGGATTCTTCAGTTCCACACCCGCCAGATTCACACTTGTCTTCATCGCTTTTTCTCCTCCTCGCGTCACTTACAGCTCAATTTCCGTACTTAAAAAGACCGGTCCGTCCTTGCAGATCCGCTTGTTGTGCACATGTGAATGACCATCCACCTCAGTCGACTGGCAGACACACGCAAGACATGCGCCAACGCCGCACGCCATCTTCTCTTCCATCGAAATCCAGCATGGAATTCCCTTTTCCAGACCGTACGCCTTAATCGCACGCAGCATCGGAGCCGGACCGCAGGCAAAAATTACATCTGCTTCCAGATGATCCTCGCGCACCGCATCCATCACATTGCCCTTCACACCGGCACTTCCGTCCTCCGTTGCAATATGAAGATCGCCTGCCGCAGCAAACTCCTCATTTAAGAACAACTCATCGCGGTAACCACAGCAGATGATCGTGTCCGTTCCAAGATCCTTCGCCGTCTGCAGCATCGGCGGAACACCGATACCGCCGCCCATCAGCATCACACGTTTTCCCTTACCTTCCTCGATCGGGAATCCATTTCCAAGCGGCCCTAAAATATCAACCTCATCCCCCGCTTTCAGATGTGAAAACTCCTCCGTTCCTGCACCTGCCACACGGTAGACAATCCGAAGTCTTCCTCCCTCCCGGTCGATCTCACAAAGAGAAATCGGACGCGGCAGAAGACGGCTGCCGTCTTTCGAAAACAGAGAAATAAACTGGCCGGCCTTCGCCTCTTTCGCAATCACTTTCGTGGAAATCCACATGCTGTAAATTCCTTTTGCAATGCACTCCTGACTTTCCACAGTACAGCATTCCTTGATTTTCATAAGCTGAACACTCCTTTTATTTTCTTGAATCGGCGAAAAGCCCAAAATATCCTCCGGCGGACATAACATCTACCCGGCAGACCTTCTGAGCTTTTCACCCTGTATTCTTATTTTGCAGCAGCAAGCGCCCCGCTGATATCCTCAACCATATCCTTTACAGCTGCTCTCGAAGCATCCGCAAAGTTCTCAGTGCCAAACTCGGCATATTTTTCCTGTTTGTAAGCAGCGATAATACCTCTCGAAGAGTTTACGATTGCACCCAGTCCGTCCTCATTGAAGAAGTGAACGAGGTCTTTTCCTTTTCCGCCCTGTGCACCGTAGCCCGGTACCAGGATATAGGATTTCGGCATTACCTTACGCAGCACCTTGCCCATCTCCGGGTACGTAGCGCCGACAACAGCTCCCACATAGCTGTAATCATCGCCCATGTGCTCCTCGCCCCACGCGGCAACCTGCTCGCCGACCCACTCATACAGCGGACGTCCGTCGATGATGCGGTCCTGGAACTCGCCGCTGGACGGGTTCGAGGTTTTTACCAGAACAAAGATACCTTTTTTCTCCTCTTTGCAGACCTTGATGAACGGTTTTACGCCGTCAGATCCAAGATACGGATTGACAGTTGCAAAATCCTCATGGAATCCGGCATAGGATTTGCTTCCCACCTGCACGTGGCCGAGGTGGCCGACTGCATACGCCTCAGAAGTAGAACCGATATCGCCTCGTTTGATATCGCCGATGACAATGAGACCTTTTTCCTGGCAGTAGGAAACGGTCTTCTCATACGCTGCCATTCCCGGAACGCCGAACTGCTCATACATGGCAACCTGCGGTTTTACAGCCGGAATCAGATCGTATGTTGCGTCGACAATCGCTTTATTGAACTGCCAAACGGCCTCTGCAGCTCCTTCGAGTGTCTCTCCGTACTCGGCAAATGCCTTTTTCTGTACGTGCTCCGGCACATAGTTCAGCATCGGGTCCAGACCTACGACGATCGGTGCATTTGTTTTTTTAATGTTTGCAATCAGTTTGTTAATCATCTGCTTACTCTCCCTCTTCTTTCTTTTCTTATAGAAATTACTCAGCTTCGTATACAATCTTGCCGCCGCATACGGTAGCCATAACTTTTCCTTTGACTTTCTTGCCGCCGAACGGAGTGTTTTTGCCCTTGGAAACAAACTCCTTCGGATCGATCACATACTCTGCTTCCGGATCGATGACAACCACATCGGCGTCCATGCCAGGTGCAAGAGAACCTTTCTTGTCCAGGTGCAGGATTTTTGCCGGATTGTAGCTCATCTTCTCCGCCATCTGCATCGGGGTGATGATCTCGGTATCCACAAGTTCGGTGATGGTAAGAGCCACGCTCGTCTCCAGTCCGACGATGCCGAACGGAGCTTTCTTGAAGGACTCCTGTTTCTCGGTCAGCGCATGCGGTGCATGATCGGTGCTGATGACATCGAAGACATCGTCTTTCAGACCCTGGCGCAGTGCCTCGAGATCCTCTTTCGTACGGAGCGGCGGATTCATCTTGTAGTTGGTGTCGCCCTTTACAATGTCGTCGCTGCAGAGGGTAAAGTGATGCGGGCAGACCTCGGCGGAAATCGAAACGCCGGCCTTTCTCGCCTCACGCACCATATCCACGCTCTCTTTGGTCGAGCAGTGGCACAGATGCAGGTGTGCACCTGTCTCTACGGCAAGTACGATATCTCTTGCAACAATCGTGTTCTCTACGGAGTTTGTGATGCCCGGCAGATGCCACTCTCTCGAGTTTGCATCCTCATTCATGCAGCCGCCGTTTACGAGGTTCTTGTCCTCGCAGTGAGCCAGCACCGGAATGTTTTTCTCTGCGGCAATCTCCATGGCCTCTTTGTAGAGCAGCGCGTTCATAACGGATTTTCCGTCCTCGCTGATCGCCGGGATGCCGGCTTTTACCATGCCCTCGATATCGGCGAGCTCTTCACCCTTCTGTCCTACTGTGATGGCGCCTGCCTGCAGTACATTAATCGGAGAAAAACGGTCTGCTTTGATCGTTACATAGTTGACGCGGTCCGGGCTGTCGATGACCGGTTTTGTATTCGGCATCGCTACCAGCGTTGTCACGCCTCCTTTTGCTGCTGCTTTCGAACCGCTTTCAATATCTTCTTTATATGTCTGCCCCGGGTCGCGGAGATGTACATGCATATCGATGATGCCAGGCATTACATAGCAGCCTTTTGCATCTATTACCTGCGCATCTTTTACGCGGATTCCTTTTTCAACCCGTGTAATAACGCCGTTTTCGATCAGAACATCACTGATTTCGTCTTTTTGGGTGGCCGGATCGATGACCTGTCCATTTTTGATTAAGATACTCATCTTACGTTCTCTGATCCTTTCTTTTCTTCTGGCCGTCGTCCGACCATTTATTCCTTTTTATAATACACGAAATCTTTCCTGAAATAAAGAGTTTTTTCTTGACTTTTTTGATTTGCAAGATTATAATAGTCTCAATCGAGAAGATGTTGAGATGTAATACGTGGTCACTAGCTATTAGAGATTATATTAGCATTCACCTTCAATATAATCTGTAATAGCTAGTGAATTTTTTTACCAAAAGTTCACTCGCTTATGGGGGAACATATGCATTCCCACATCATGCTTATTTTTTAATTTTATGGAGGTAACTCACAATGAACAAGGGAACAGTGAAATGGTTTAACGCAGAGAAGGGCTATGGCTTCATCACAGGCGAAGACGGAAACGATGTATTCGTACATTTCTCCGCTATCCAGGGTGAAGGATTCAAAACTCTTGACGAAGGTCAGGCGGTTACTTACGATCTTACCGAGGGTGCTCGCGGAATGCAGGCTTCCAACGTTGTTAAATGCTAATTAACCATAAGCGAAAGGCCGGGGGATGTATGTCCTCCGGTTTTTTAATTTACGCGGGCAACGAGCCAAAGTCCATGCCTGCACGAGACCTTGGCGACTGCCGCGATAACTTGAGAAACTCGCGGAGCGTGTTTCTCATAGTTTTTTCTAAATCTCTATAACAAAAGCGCTTATCACCCCGGGATTTTCCCGTCTGTGGTAAGCGCTTTTACTTTCTTTAACAATTCTGCTTATTCCGCTGTACTTTCGCTGATGGAATCTGCTGTGCTGTCACTTGCCGTATCTGCTGTGCTGTCCGAAGATGTATCGGAAGCATCAGAGCTGTCGCTGGTGTCATCTGCACTGCTGTCGCTGGATGTGTTGGTCTCGCTCAGATAATTCTGAATATCCGTCACGTTCATCGTTGTGGTTTCTTTCGTGCGGTTCGCCTTTTTCTCTGCTACCGAGTTCTGGTAAACAGCAACGGAGAACCAGCCGATCAGGGTAGCCAGAACAACGACGAAAGCGGTAACTTCCAGTCTCGTGATCCATCTTTCACGTCTCATGATTTTCTCACGGTTCGCTTTTTCCTTTTTATAGCGGTCAACTTTTTCCTGACTCATGGTTCTACTTCTCCTTTGATTTCTAAAAAGTGCTCGGCGGCACTTTCAAACATGTTGAAAATTATACTACATTTTCAACAAAAAGGGAAGAGAAAAGTTATAATGCAATGATAATTCCGCCGTCATTTGCATACATACTGCTGACGCCCTGGGTATCGAGTACGAAGACATCCTGTACCGCAAGGCGCTCCAGAAGGGCTTCTTTTACCATCTCGGCGCGCTCCGGGCAGTTGCAGTGGGAAACGGCGAGGGTCTTTGTCTCTACATGCTGTGCGTCATTCACAACGGCATCAACCATCTTCATCAGCGCTTTGTTGATGCCGCGCGCCTGGTCGAGCTGAACGATATCGCCCTCCGGTGTGGCTCCCATAACCGGTTTGATCTTAAGCGCGGATGCAACAAGTGCTTTTGTTTTGGAAAGGCGGCCGTTTTTCCGCAACGTTTCGAGATTTTCCAGCACAAAATAGGTATGCTGTGTGCTGATGTAGAGTTCTACTGTCTCAACTACACGTTCAAAGCTCATACCGGCTTCTTCACACTCCACGATTTTTTTCACAATCAGTGTCTCACCGATGGATGCACTTCTGGAATTAAACACATGAATTTTCAGGTCCTCATCTTCTTCCTGTGCCAGGTTGGCTCCAAGCACTGCACTGTTATAGGATCCGCTGAGCTGTGCGGAAAGCGTTACCGCATAGCAGTGCTTTGCCCCGTTCAGAAATGCCGTGCGGAAATACTCCGGAGACGGGCATGCGGATTTTGGGCATTCCGGGCACTCCGCCACTTTTCTTAGGAATGACTTCTGATCAAATGTTTCGTCATCCAGAATGGATTCACCACCGACTTCCAGGGTCAGCGGTGCAATTTCAATATTTCCTCTTTTTTTCATATCTGCTGTCAGTTCACAGCAGCTGTCTGCAACAATGTGAAAACTCATATATTTTGTCCCTCCAAACTTGATTCCGCTTTTTCTCACTGCGGACGTTTCGTATTTCCAATCACCGCTCTTTTTCAAACCTTCCTGAACTAGGGACGAATTCGACACAGTGAATTTTTTGATATTTTGTCATGTAGTTTTGATAACTACATTTTATCATAACATACTTAGTGCTCCATTGCAAAAAGTTTTTTCCCAATAAAAGTTTTTCCGTTAAAAGTTTTTTCCTTTTCTTGTCGCACTCCCCTTTTTGCGGTATACTACGGTCATACGGCTTTTTTGTTTATGGATATTTTTCCATTGCTTATTTTCAGGAGGTGGTACGTATGGAATGGACTTTTTCGGATTCGGTCCGGCTTTCCCTGCTTTCGTTTTCGGAAGCTTCCAAAGCCTGCGCGGCGCTGCCCGGATTTTCTCTTTTCCGGCGCAGTCTGCAGCCGGAGCGCATCGAATACTGCCGCGCAGAGCTGCTGCCTGACTGCCTGGTCGGATCGCTTGCCGTCCCGGACAAGACGCATCCGCTTCACCTTGCATTCTCGCTTGCGTTTTATCTCGACCGGGGGCAGCTTATTCTGGCAGCCGACGAACAGACACTTCCGGCTTTGCAGAGCCTCCTCTTCCCGGAAGAACCGCTCGATACTTCCGATGTCTTCCACCTGTTTTTCTCGTTTCTGGAATCGCTGATCCAGGAGGATATGCTCTATCTGCAGAATTTTGAGAAGCGCCTCGCGACAATCGAGGAGTCTCTTCTCGACACTCTGCCAAAAGAGCTGCAGCGGACCCTGATCACAATCCGTCGGGAGCTGCTCGTGTTCCATGCCTATTACCAGCAGCTTCTCGACATGTGCGAAATACTCTCCGAGGACGAAAATCACTTTCTTCCCCCGGAATGCGCCCGTCAGTTTTCGCGCCTTGGAAACCGCGTGGACCGTTTGTACGACCACACCCAGATGCTGCGGGAGTACGCCCTGCAGATCCGCGAGATGCAGCAGGCGCAGATCGACCTGCGTCAGAACGATACGATGCGGATTCTGACGGTCGTCTCGACGATCTTTTTCCCGCTTTCCCTGATCGCCGGCTGGTACGGCATGAATTTTACGCATATGCCTGAGCTTTCTGCCCCGTATGCGTACTTCATCCTGATCGGCGTCTGTATTCTCATTGTTGCTGTTGAAATTTGGTATTTTAAAAAGAAAGGCTGGTTTTAACTACGGATGATTATCCTGCAGATTACACAGTTAAAGAATTTTATGAACACCCTGCTCCGTCTCGAGACATTTGACCGCTTTCCAGTCTCCGAGGCGTCGATCACAACGTTTACGACGTTCTCCATCGACGGCAGTCTTCACACGGACTTTTTCGATCCCGATGACGCGCAGCTCTTAAAAGAAAAAGGGCGGACGCGGCTTCTCTGGAAAGATGTGAAATCGTTCTGCTATTCCGTCATCAAAGGAAAACGGACACCCCTGCAGTTCAAATTTGTGTTTCAGCTTCCGCAGGCGGCGTGCGAAAAAATGATCGCGGACCATGCGCTGCCGCTGGAAATAGAGAACGTGTTTGGATGCTTTCTGAATTTTCAGTATAAGGACGGAAAACTCTTACTTACCACCGGAACTTCCCTCAAAATCTTTACGATGGACAAGTCGCTCGACCGCGTCTTCGATGAGGAAGTCCGCCAGTTTCTGCTGAAAAATGAAATTGCATTTGAAGAACAGATATAAAGACAAAATACTTATTTAGAAAGGTTCTCTTTTTATGAATCAGATTATTATGTGGATCATGGCAGTCGGCGCGGTACTCGGCGGCGTCGACCGGATCGCTGGCAATCGCTTCGGACTTGGAAAACGGTTTGAGGAGGGCTTTACGCTGCTTGGACCGACGGCACTTTCCATGTCGGGCATCATCTGCCTCACCCCGCTGCTCTCCCGCTTTCTCCGTTTCGCCCTCGTTCCCATCTGGAACTTTTTTGGGCTGGATGCGGGACTTCTCGCCGGCATTCTCGCCATTGACATGGGCGGCTACCAGCTCGCCGGGGAGCTTTCGGCATCGCAGGAGATGGTGCGCTACGCAGGACTTGTGATTGCGGCGACGCTTGGCTGTACCATCACCTTTACGATTCCGGTCGGCATGGGAATGCTGAAAAGCGGCGACCGCCTCTTTTTCTCCCGCGGCATGCTGATCGGCACGGGCACGCTTCCCGTCACGATGATCGTCGGCGGACTGCTCTCAGGGCTCTCTTTTCTGCAGATCGTACTTCAGTCGCTCCCGGTGCTCCTCTTCTGCTTTCTGCTGATGTTCGGCATCTGGCGTTTTCCGGAGCAGACCGTGCGCGCGTTCACGGTATTTGCAGATGTGATCCGGCTTCTGACGACGATCGGCCTCATCGCGGGCGCGTTCTGCTATATGACCGGCTTTTCGCTGCTCCCGGACCTTGCGCCGCTGGAGGACGCGATGGCGGTCGTCTCGTCCATCGGCATTGTACTGCTCGGCAGCCTTCCGACGGCGGAGCTTTTACAGCGGGTGCTCAAAAAGCCGCTCTCTTTTATTGGAAGAAAAACCGGCATGAACGACAGCAGTGCCGCCGGCCTTCTGATGGGCATTGTCAGCCCTGTTCCGGCGATTACAATGATGGAAAAAATGGACGAGCGCGGAAAGATTGTAAACACAGCTTTCCTCGTCTCCGCCGCATCGACCATCGCCGCACATATGGGATTTACGTTCGGCACCGATCCTGATTTTGTCGTGCCGCTTCTCGTTGCAAAGCTCGCCGGAGGCATCGCCGCCGTCTGTGCCGCACTGTTTTTCACGAAGAAATCTGCTTATAGCAAGACCAGAAAATAACGCAAAAAAGGCAGTGCTGCAGGGCGCGAATTACAAGGAACGGATTTGAAGGCGTACCGGGGTACGACGAAAATCCGTGACGCAGTAATTCACGTTCTGCAGTGCTGGATTTTTTGCATTATTTTCTGGAATTGCTATAATTGTTTGAGACCATACATAGCAACGCAATAAGACCTGCGCCGTTTGAAAGCGCAGGTCTTATTGAATTTCTTACTTATTTTCTATTTCTTATTTCACCATATCCTCTTTGATAATTCCATGCTCTTTTAAGAGATCTCCAACTACATTTCCATCTACCAGTTTCAGCAGAGGTTTTTTCAGCAGGTTGAGCGGTCCAGGAAGCTCGATTTCCAGCGGGGATTTTCCATCCATCAGTTTCACGGAGCTGTCCAGCAGGTCGCGGATATCGTAAACGCTGCCCCATACTTCCGGCACGCCGCGGTCTACGCCGAGGAGTCCGTAAACAGCTTCCATTGCGGTACGAACGGAATACTCTGTCGTGAAGATGGTATCTCTTGGTGTCTCAGCGAACTGTCCAAGGAATGCGAAGTTGACGCAGCCATCCGGGATGACATCCGGGCGGTCGCCCTTTCTTCTTGGCATAAAGAATGCGGTGATGTACGGCATCATGGTCGGTACGCAGACAGCGCTGTTCTCTGCCAGCTCCGGAATCTGGTCAACCGGCACGCCGAGGTGGTACAGCCACTCTTCGGTGATCTCTTTACCAGTGCACTCTTTCATCGGTTTCTTCACATAGTCGCCAGGTACGTCGGTGAACAGGCTGTAAACCCATACGCATACCTTATCTTTATCCTGCTCTTTGAACTGTCCCTGACGGTTGATGGTCCAGCTTAAAAGCCACTTGGAATCCTGGCAGCTTACGATACCGCCGGTAACAACCTTTCCGGTTCTCGGATCACGTTTGCAGATATTGGTGATATACGGAATGATCTTATTGTCGAGAGTGGTAATTGTTGCGGATTCCCAGTTTGTCTTTGCAATATCGGAGCAGAATTTCTCCGGATGTCCAAAGGACGGATCCTGTTTTGCAATGTTTTTCCACAGGCTCCAGCAGCCGCTCGTGCGGACCTCTGCATCACCGTTCGGTGCATGGTTCTGATCGCCGTAGATCGTGCCTTCGGTACAGCTTCCGTTGGTAACGAAGACGAGGTCATTCTCGGTGAGAACGATGCCTTTCTCGACGCCGTTTACTTTGCACTCGATGGCTTTTGCTACTTTCTTTCCATCGTTGATTTCAAAGATAACGTTGGTTACTTCGGTATTGAACTGGAAGTCTACGCCGGCATCCTCGAGGTATTTCTTCATCGGAAGAATCAGGGATTCATACTGGTTGTACTTCGTGAATTTCAGTGCGGAGAAGTCCGGCAGTCCGCCGATGTGGTGAATGAACCGCTGGAAGTACAGCTTCATCTCCAGTGCACTGTGCCAGTTTTCGAATGCGAACATCGTTCTCCAGTACAGCCAGAAGGTGGAATTGAAGACTTCATCATCGAAAACATCCTCGATCGTCTTGTCGTACAGATCCTCGTCTCTTGTCATGAAGAGTTTCATGATCTCCATGCAGCCTTTCTGGCTCAGGTTGAACTTGCCGTCGGTATGGGCATCCTCGCCGCGGTTCTTCGTTGCACGGCACAGGGAGTAGTTCGGGTCTTTTTTGTTCAGCCAGTAATACTCGTCGAGAACGGATACGCCAGGTGTCTCAATTGACGGGATGCTGTGGAACAGATCCCACAGGCACTCGAAGTGGTTTTCCATCTCACGGCCGCCTCTCATGATGTAGCCGCGGGTCGGATCGTAGATACCGTCGCAGGCACCGCCGGCGATGTCCATGGCTTCCAGAATGTGGATGTGATCGCCTTTCATCTGGCCGTCTCTTACGAGGAAGCACGCTGCTGCGAGGGCTGCGAGGCCGCTTCCTACGAGGTATGCGCTCTTCTCATCGACGCCTTCCGGTTTTTCCGGTCTTGCGAAGGCTTCGTAGTTTCCGTTGGTGTAATAAATGCCTTTGCTGTTTTTCTTATCTTTTCCGCGCTCGGTGTTGCGGTAATCATTCTTTGGTTCTGATGTTACAGTGGTTGTCTCCGCTGCTTTTTTTGCTCCACTCTTGTTTTTTGCCCGCAGCACTGCTGCTCCAGCTCCGATGACTGCTGCTGATGCGATTCCGAATTTTAATCCTTTTTTTGACATAGACGTTCATCCTTTCTTTTCTAAATACGACTGCCGGAATGTTTTTTCGAATTTCCGGTTCGTATAGGTTATGCTGCTTTCTTTGTTTTACAAGTTTCTATTTGTGTTGCCATTGTCTGTTGACAATTTGAATCTTACTTCATTTTTCCCCGCTTTTCCATTTACAAAACAGGGCGGATGATTAAATTTTTATCATCCGCCCTGTTTTGTAAAGTGTAACTATATTTTATTTCTTTTTTCAAAATTTCGGATGGAATTGACGACATTTCCTTCCATCGTGCGGTGCATTTTTTCCGCAATCATATGGTAATCCCCTTTCATTCCGTCTTTGATCCAGTCGAGCATGACACCGGTAAAGCTATACTTATAGAAATCTGCGATAAAACTCTGATCCGCCTCGGAGATGCCGGTTCCCTTTGCTTTTTCCTGTACGACACCGTACAGCAGATCGTGCGTCAGATGAAAGAGATATGTTTCGATCTGCTCCCGGCTTACAGAGTGATAGACATTCATAATAAATGGTTTATTCTCGAGCACTGCCTCAAAAATCTGCTGCAGGCCTTCCTGCCATGTCTCATACGTTTTCTTCCCCTGCAGCGCCTGCGTCGCATCCTCCAGGCACGACCATTCGACAAGATCGTAGATATCCTTAAAATGATAATAAAACGCCATCCGGCTGATGCCGCAGTCTGTCGTCAGATCGTTGATCGTAATTTTGTCCAGCGGCTTTTTCAAAAGCAGCTTTTTTAATGACGCTTCCAGCGCCGCCTTTGTCGCATTTGTCATGTATTTCCTCCATTTTTCTTTTATGTACCCTCGGAATCTTTCTGTTCGAAACGCTTCTATACTTTTTCATTGTAGCATATCCATTCTCCAGAAACAACTGCGCAGCCCTTCTGATCAGACTTTACAAAAAGTTTAGAAAGTACCGTAATACCAGTAAATTCAATACTTTCCGTCGTTCTGTTAGCACTCTTTTTTCTCGAGTGCTAATTTCCCCTTGACTTTTCCCTGTGCCAGTATTACTATAACTATCAGAGCAGTAAAAAAGCTGCAGACATCTAAAAAAGCATGATATTCCCGCTTTGCTGGATCAAAATATTTTTATAAGAAAAGGAGTGTGTTTCTCATGAGTGCGAAACATGGAAATCTTTCAATCAACAGCGACAATATTTTCCCGATTATCAAAAAATGGATGTATTCCGACCACGATATCTTTGTCCGTGAGCTCGTTTCCAACGGCTGCGATGCCATCACCAAACTAAAAAAACTGGACGGCATGGGTGAATATACTCTGCCGGATGACTACAAAGCAGCCATTCAGGTGATTGTAAACCCGGATGAGAAAACCTTAAAATTCATCGATAACGGTATCGGTATGACCGCAGACGAAGTCGAAGAATATATTACCCAGATCGCCTTCTCCGGCGCTACCGAATTCCTGGAGAAATACAAAGACAAAACGAATTCAGATCAGATGATCGGCCACTTCGGTCTTGGTTTCTACTCTGCTTTCATGGTAGCAGATGAAGTTCACATCGATTCTCTTTCCTATAAAGAAGGATCCACCCCGGTACACTGGACCTGTGACGGAAGCACCGAGTACGATATGTCCGAGGGCAGCAAGACAACTGTTGGTACCGAAATCACTCTGTTCCTGAACGAGGACTGCCTGGAATTCGCAAACGAATACCGTGTCCGCGAAGTTCTGGAAAAATACTGCTCCTTCATGCCGGTTGAAATTTTCCTGTCCAAAGCAAATGCGCCGCAGGAATACGAGACCATCGATGAAAGCGAATTAAAAGACGACGACGTTGTCGTAGAGCACATCCACGAGGACGCAAAATACGAAGAGAAAGAAAAAGAAGACGGAACGAAAGAGCAGGTTGAAGTTTCCCCGGCCAAAGAGAAAGTAAAAATCAACAAACGCCCGGTTTCCATCAGCGATATCCACCCGCTGTGGACCAAACATCCAAACGAGTGCAGCGATGAGGATTATAAAGAATTCTACCGCAAAGTCTTCAACGACTACCGCGAGCCGCTGTTCTGGATCCACCTGAACATGGACTATCCGTTCAACCTCAAAGGTATCCTCTACTTCCCGCGTATCAACACCGAGTACGATTCCATCGAGGGAACCATCAAGCTGTACAACAACCAGGTATTTATTGCCGACAACATCAAAGAAGTCATTCCGGAATACCTGATGCTCTTAAAAGGCGTCATCGACTGCCCGGATCTGCCGCTGAACGTATCCCGAAGCGCACTGCAGAACGACGGATTTGTCAAAAAGATCTCCGAGTACATCTCCAAGAAATTCGCTGACAAGCTCTCCGGCATGTGCAAAACCGACCGTGAGAATTACGAGAAATACTGGGATGATATCAACCCATTCATCAAATACGGATGCATCAAGGACGAGAAATTCTCCAAGAAGATGATGGACTATATTCTGTTCAAGAACATCGACGGAAAATATCTGACTCTTGAGGACTGCATCAACGAGAATAAGAAAGAAGAAGCTCCTGCAGAGAACACCGAGGAGAAGGCTGAAACTACGGAGAATACCGAAAATACGGAAAACGCTGACGAGAAGAAAGAGCCGGAAAAAACGACTGTTTACTACGTCACCGACGAAGTTCAGCAGAGCCAGTACATCAACATGTTCCGCAGCCAGGGCATGGATGCTGTCATCCTGAAACACAACATCGACTCCGCTTTCATCACCCATGCAGAGCGTTACAACGAGCATGTAACCTTCCAGCGCATCGATGCAGATCTGACCAACGATATGAAAGACGAGTCCGGTGAGGATCTGACCGACGCTACAAATACTCTGACCGATCTCTTCCGCAAAGTCCTCGACAAGAAAGATCTGACCGTCAAAGTTGAGAACCTGAAAGACGAAAATGTATCCTCCATGGTAACGCTTTCCGAGGAGAGCCGCCGGATGCAGGATATGATGAAGATGTATGGCATGACCGGCATGGATCCGTCCATGTTCGGCGGACAGGAAACCCTGATCCTGAATGCAAAACATCCGCTCGTTCAGTACATTCTGAAGAATGGCGAGAACAACAACACATCCCTGTTCTGCGAGCAGCTGTATGATCTGGCAATGATCAGCCACAAACCGCTCTCTCCGGACGAGATGACAAAATTCGTAAGCAGAAGCAATCAGATTATGATGCTCCTTGCAAAATGATAAAGCACAGGCACAGCAAAACGCACCTCTTATAAAACACGCCGGATTTCTGGAATTTACCAGATGTCCGGCGTGTTTTTTCCTGCTTTTTTACTTTACGATTTCTGATCCAGATGGTAGAATAATTCTATTCGCCCTATTGAAAAATAAGGAAAATCACACGAAAGGTCTGGTATTTATTTCTATGAAAAAAGGAAAGCCATCCGCCCTGCTCCCGATCGCCGTTTTTCTGGTGTTTTATCTGGGGCTCGGCATTTATTCCGAGTATATTTTAAAAATTCCGATGGGCTTCTACAACATCCCCATCGTCGTCGCGTTTCTGGCAGCGATCCTCGTCGCCTGTCTGCAGAACCGCAGTGTCCCGTTTGAAGAAAAGCTCGCCCTCATGGGACAGGGCATCGGGGACAAAAACATCATCACAATGCTGCTGATCTTCCTCGCCGCAGGCACGTTTGTCGGCGTTGTCGGAAGGAGCAGTGCAGAGAGCGTTGCCTATTTCATGCTCTCCTGGATTCCGGCAAAGTATGCCGTCGCTGTGCTCTTTGTCGTTGCCTGCTTCGTCTCCACGGCCATGGGAACCTCCGTCGGAACGATCACGCTTCTCGTGCCGATCGCCTCTGCTGTTGCCGAGACCTCCGGCTTTTCGCTGGCGCTCTGCGTCGCCTCCGTCATGGGCGGATCCATGTTCGGCGACAACCTCTCTTTCATCTCCGACACGACAATCGCCGCCTGCAACGGACAGGGCTGCGAGATGAAAGACAAGTTCCGCGAAAACTTCTGGATCGCTCTCCCGGCTGCTCTTGCCGCGCTGGCGCTGATCCTTGTAATCTCCTTCCGACAGGCGCCGGGCACACCGATCGTCCACGAATACCATCTGCTGCAGACGGTTCCGTACCTGCTCGTGCTGATCGGCGGCATCGCGGGCATTCAGGTGTTTGTCGTACTCCTTATCGGTATTGCTTCCGGTGCCGTTATCATGCTCGGTACGGGACAGACGACGCTCTGGGATATGCTCTCCAGCATGGGAAGCGGCACTTCGGGTATGTTTGAGACATGTATGGTTGCGATTCTTGTCGCTGCGATGTGCGCGCTGATTCGGGAAAACGGCGGCTTTACTGTCCTGCTTCGTGCCATTCACAAAATCTTCCGCGGAAAAAAGGGCGGCCAGCTCGGTGTCGGCATTCTCGTCGCGCTGCTCGACATTGCGACCGCAAACAACACCGTCGCGATCGTCATGGCAAACCCGATCGCAAAGCAGATGTCCGAGGACTACGGCATCACCCCACGGAAAACGGCATCGCTCCTCGATACCTTCTCCTGCATCTCACAGGACATCCTGCCGTACGGCGCGCAGATGCTCGTGGCGATTTCCGCGGTGCATGAACTGGGATATGAGCTCTCCGCCTTTGAAATCATGGCAAACCTCTTCTATCCGGGCATGCTGCTTGTCAGTTCGCTGATCTTTATCTTCGTTCTGCCGGATCGGAAAAATGTCGAAAGCAATGCTTAAAAAGTTCCGTATCGGATCAACTCAAAAAATTATGTTAAAATGCCCACCGATTTCACTTTTTCGTTTGATCGGCGGGCATTTTTTTGCTTTTTTTTGCAAAAATTGCCAAAATTGCAGTAACATTTACGGTTGAAATTCTTTTATGCGGGTAGTATAATCGGGGTCGTGACATTGAGAAGTAATGATGTTATGTGGGTTATGGGGAGAAAGGACAACAGACAAAGTGAAATTATTAAGACAGTTCCTTGTAATTATGGCGGTTTCGTTCGTCGGAGAAATCCTGCACGCCGTGCTGCCGCTTCCGATTCCGGCAAGTATCTACGGCCTTGTGCTGATGCTGGCGCTTCTGATGACGGGGGCATTAAAACTTGATGCCGTCGAGGACGCAGGCAAGTTTATGATTGAGATCATGCCGGTCATGTTCATTCCGGCGGGCGTCGGCCTGATGGAATCCTGGGGTGAATTAAAAGCCGTTCTCGTTCCGGTTCTCGTGATTACGCTCGTCAGCACCATCGTCGTTATGGTTGTGTCCGGACGCGTGACACAGGCGGTCATCCGGCTGGAAAGGAAACACAAAGGAGGGGACGCAAAATGACAAATATGCTCTGTGAATCTGCATTTTTCGGCGTTGTCATCAGCCTTCTGGCGTATGAGCTCGGCATGCTGTTAAAGAAAAAATTTGGGCTTCCGCTTTTCAATCCGCTGCTAATTTCCATTGCAGTCGTCATTGTATTCCTTGCTGTTTTCGATATCGATTATCAGAATTATAATGACGGTGCAAAATACTTGAGCTATCTGCTGACTCCTGCAACGGTCTGCCTTGCGATTCCGCTGTATGAGCAGATGGAGGCATTGAAAAAGAATATCAAAGCCATCCTCGCCGGTATTCTCTCCGGCGTGCTGACGAGCCTTACCGTGGTTCTCGCGCTGGCGCTGATCTTCAATCTGAATCATAAAATGTATGTAACACTGCTGCCGAAATCCATCACAACGGCCATCGGCATGGGTGTTTCGGAAGAGCTCGGCGGTGCGGTGACGATCACGGTTGCCGTTATCATCATCACGGGTGTGCTGGGAAATATGCTGGCGGAGACGCTCTGCAAGCTGTTTCACATTGAGGAACCGATTGCAAAGGGCATCAGTATCGGATCGGCCTCCCATGCGATCGGTACGGCGAAGGCCATGGAGATGGGCGATGTCGAGGGCGCGATGAGCAGCCTTTCGATTGCAGTTGCAGGTATTCTGACTGTGGTCGGAGCGTCGATTTATGCGATGTTTATCTAAAAACGAACACTGATAAAAAACAGAAAAAATCCGGGAATGGAAAGCAATGTAAAACTTTCCGTTCCCGGATTTTCTATCCCTGAAATTCTATAATTAAAAATTAAAATTCCGACTGCAGAAACTCTTCAATAAAAAGAAGCGCAGTAGCACTCCGGCCCTTCCGGGTCAATGCAGATATGCTCGAGCGTTCCGCTGTGCATCGAAAGCCCCATCGTCAGATCCTGCACAATCTGCTGCTTCGCCGTCTGGCGGTGCTCATAGATGTACTGATACACACTTTTCTTATTAATCTTTTTTAACGTAATTGTGGTAATACTCTTTTCGTTCACGCAAAAACGTCCTCTCTTTTACCGCTCCATCACATTGATCGACTCGATGCCGACGCTTCCGCCGCGCACGACCTCGATCTTGCCGAATTCCTCTTTCATCAGCTTCACAACCGCATCGTTTTTCGTCGCTGTCTGGACAAACTCGAGCAGCAGGCTGTCTTTTCCGTAGTCGATGACCTTCGCCTTGAACGTCTCAGCGATCTGGAACAGCTCGACTTTGTCAGCTGCGCTGCAGTTGAATACCTTGATATACAGAATCTCTTTCATGCGCACAAACACGTCGGTAAAGTCAATGACTTTGATGACCTCGACCATGCGGTTCAGCTGTTTTTTGATCTGCTCAAACGTCTCATCGTCACTGACCGTGGCGATCGTCATACGCGATACGGTCGGGTCCTCGGTCGTTCCGACGGTCAGGCTGTCCAAGTTATAGCTTTTTGCGGAAAAAAGCCCGGAAATCTTGGAAAGGACACCAACCTGGTTTTCTACGTACAGTGAAATCCATCTTTTTTTCATTCCCTTATTCATCGCGCTCTCCTCCTAACAGTCCATAATCATATCTTCGAGCGTTCCGCCCGGCTTGATCATCGGGTAAACCATCTCCTCCGGATCGATGATAAATTCGATGATCGTCGGAGTCTTGGTGTTTTTCTTCGCCTCTTCAAACGCGGCCGCGATATCCTCTTTCTTCATGACACGGATGCCTTTTGCGCCGTAACTCTCAGCCAATTTGATAAAATTCGGCGTGTATTCCGGGTACTCTTCTCCGTCTGTTCTGCGGGAAAGTGCACCGGCGCGCAGATTTGTCATGCTGTACCGTTTGCCGTAAAACAGCTTCTGCCACTGGCGTACCATGCCGAGGTATTCATTATTGAAGATACACAGGATGACCGGCAGCTCCTCGAGAACGGCAGTCGCCAGCTCCTGAATATTCATCTGCATACCGCCGTCACCGGAAATCGCGATGACCGGTTTGTCCGGGTTGCCGATTTTTGCTCCGATCGCGCCCGGAAGGCCGTATCCCATCGTTCCAAGGCCGCCGGACATGATGATCTGGCGGTTTTCGGTAATGTCGACGTACTGACTTGTCAGCATCTGGTGCTGTCCGACGTCGGTGACGATGATCGCATCGTCAAACTTCTCGTTGATCGCGTTGAAAATATCGAGCGGTCCCATCACGCCGTTCTGGCGCATCGTCAGCGGATGCTCGTTCTTCCAGGCATCGATCTGGGCAAGCCATTTCGATGTGGAGCATGGCTCTACGTACTCTGCCATCTTCGTGATCGCCTCTTTTGCATCGGCTACGATCGGGATATCGACATGGATGTTTCGAGAGATCGAAGCGGTGTCTATGTCGATGTGGACGATCTGCGCGTGCGGGGCAAATTCATGCAGCTTTCCGGTGATACGGTCATTGAAACGTGTTCCGATCGAGAACAGCAGATCGCACTCGCTGACTGCCATATTCGCCGCATACGCGCCGTGCATGCCAAGGTTTCCGATGAACAGCGGATGTTTCGTGGAGATCGCGCCGCGTCCCATAACGGTTGTGACAACCGGCACCTGTGTTTTCTCGACCACTTCGCGGAACACTTCCTGCGCATGTGCGATGTTGACGCCGCCGCCGGCAAGGAACAGCGGGCGTTTTGCTTTCGAAAGCATCTTTAACGCACGTTTTAACTGACCAATGTGAACGCTGGTGTTCGGTTTGTAGCCGCGGATGTTGACGTTTTTCGGATACTCTGCGCTGCCGAACTCTGCCATGACATCTTTTGGAAGGTCAATGAGAACCGGTCCCGGTTTTCCGGTGCGGGCAATGTAGAAGGCTTCTTTGATGATGCGTCCGAGATCTTCACGGTTTCTTACCGTCACGCCGTATTTCGTGATGCTGCGGGTGATGCCGACAATATCAACCTCCTGGAATGCATCGTTTCCGATGAGGTGGCGGGCTACCTGTCCGGTGAAGCAGACAAGCGGAACGCTGTCGTAGTTTGCCGTTGCAAGACCGGTGACCAGGTTGGTTGCACCAGGGCCGCTGGTAACGAGGCATACGCCGACTTTTCCTGTCGTTCTCGCATAGGCATCCGCCTCATGCACCAGCGCCTGCTCGTGGCGCGGCAGAACGATTTTGATTTCATCCTGTTTGTAAAGCTCATCGCTGATATCAATGGTGCAGGCTCCCGGATAACCGAAGAGATACTCGACACCCTCCTCCTTCAGAGCCTTTACCAGAAGTTTGTTTCCTGTAATCTGTTTCATATGAAAACCTCCTGTTCTAAATTTGCTGCATAAAAAATCCCCGAACATAAAACACCTTTTCTGTGCCTTACGTTCAGGGAGAATGTTTCCATCCACGGTACCACCTGAATTCCAGAAGAATACACTTCTGCTCATTCCGTACAGGATTTAACTTTTTTCATCCGATACGGCATCCCGGTAACGTGGGAACTACGTTGGAGCCTACTTGGAAAACATTGCTGTCCGCTTTTTCTGTTCAGTCCACTGCTCGAGGGCTACTTCCGCAGGCACGCTCACGGAGATTCTCACCAGCCATCTCCTCTCTTTGCTTTGCGCCGCCAGGTACTCCTCCCTGTCACTGCATTTTAGGTTTTGTTTTTTCTTAAATTACTGTCTATTATAGTCAGAAATGCCGCTCGTTGTCAATCGTTTCGCGCCCTTTTCTTGACTTTTCGCCCTGCGCGTGCTTTACTTAATCAGGTTTGTCTAATTAAAATAAGGAGTTTATACCCATGATGATTACATACACACAGGAAGAACTCTCTTCCATTGTCCACGCATTTGCTTTCCCGGGAACGATTACAGACTGGACGCCGCACGGGAACGGCCATATCAACGATACGTTTCTGGTGCGCTCCACCGAAAACGGCGTCCTCCGCAAATCGATTCTGCAGCGCATGAACCGCACCGTTTTCCACAATCCAACGGAGCTGATGCAGAATATTGCACAGGTAACATCATTTCTGCGGAAAAAAATCACAGCCGCAGGAGGAGATCCATTCCGCGAGACGCTGAACCTGATTCCGACGACAGACGATGCCTGGTTTTTCGTCGATGAGCGCGGAGAATTCTGGCGCGCATTTCTCTTTATTTCCGATGCGTCCTGCTATGATGCCGTGACAGATCCAAAGCTGTTTTACGAGACCGGTAATGCTTTCGGCCGCTTCCAGCAGATGCTCTCCGATTTTCCGTCCGCCTCTCTTTTCGAGACGATCCCGGATTTCCACAACACACCGCTCCGCTACCAGGCGCTTTTACAGGCGGCACAGGCGGATCCGAAAGGACGGCTGAAAAACGTTTCGGATGAGATGGCGTTTTTCCTCGACCACGCAGACGATTACGGCGTAGCCGAGCGCATGAAGGCCTCGGGCGAGCTGCCGCTCCGCGTAACGCACAACGATACGAAGCTGAACAACATTATGATTGATGACAAAACCGGCGAGGGCATCTGCGTCATCGACCTAGACACCATTATGCCGGGACTGTCGATCTTTGACTTCGGCGATTCCATCCGCTTCGGCGCGAATACGGCCGCTGAGGACGAACAGGATGTCTCGAAGGTGTCTCTTTCCCTTCCTCTCTTTGAGAGCTATACAAAGGGCTTTCTCGCAGGCTGCGCAGGCTCTTTGACCCGCGCGGAAGTCGAAATGCTGCCGATGGGTGCAAAATTAATGACCCTCGAATGCGGCATCCGTTTTCTCGCCGATTACCTGATGGGCGATACCTACTTCAAAACCGCTTACCCGGAGCACAACCTCGTACGGGCGCGGACACAGATCGCGCTTGTAGCGGATATGGAGGAGAAATGGGGCGAGATGGAGAACATCGTCGCACGGGCTTCGTTTTCCCACTAAGCACCCGCATAAATTCACAGCATCAAAAAGACACAGCTGGAAGTATCTTTCTGCCTCCTGCTGTGTCTTTTTTGTTAATATGTTTTATATTATGCTCTCGGAACGCTGACAATCCGCAGACCGTATTTCTTCAGCATCTCACCGCCCTGTACTTTCTCGCCGGTCAGGATATCTTCTTTTCCGTCGAAGACTGCCGGAAGCGGAATCTCCTCATCTTTGAAGTTGATGATAAAGTACAGATCCTCTCCGTCTGCCTGGCGTTTTGTGATCTCGAGTGCTGTTGCTTCTCCAATCACCGGCTGGATGGCTGCGCTGTCTGCTGCCATAGCAAGAACTTTTGCAAGGCCGCTCTCAGAAAGGTCGGTTCCGACATAATATACGGTTCCTTTTCCGAACTGATTTTTTGCAACAGCAGTCATGCCTGCATAGAAATCGCTCTCATACTGTGCGATTTCTTCAGCTCCTTCGAGGTGCATCAGGTCACATACAAGACGGCACTCTTCCTCGGTTCCGTCTGCGAAACGGATCTTGTTTCTCTGCTCCGGTGCAAGAGCGTCGATCTCTTCTACCCATACGCCTGCCATTTTTCTGAGCGGTCCCGGGTATCCGCCGAGATGAACGTTGTCCGACTGTCCGACGATACCGCTCATGTAGGTGGTGATGAGGGTTCCGCCTGCCTGTACATAAGCCTCCAGGCTCTCTGCCACACCGTCTTTTACCATGTAGAGAACCGGTGCTGCAACGAGGTCATATTTGGAGAAGTCCGCGTCGATCGGGATCATATCGACAGCGATGTTCTTGTTATAGAAGTAATTGTACATCTGCTCGATCTGGTCTACGTAACGTAAATCGCGGTTCGGTCCGCTGGTGTACTCCAGTGCCCAGTAGTTTTCCCAGTCGAAGATGATGCCGACTTTTGCGTGGTTCTCGGAGCCCATCACACGGCTTCCGATTTTCTCCAGTTCTTTTCCGAGCTGGGTTACCTCACGGAAGACACGGGTATCTGCGGTTCCTGCGTGTGCGATAACAGCACCATGGAATTTCTCGCATCCGCCGACGCTTCTTCTCAGCTGGAAGAACTGAATCGTGTCTGCGCCGTGTGCAACGGTCTGATAGCTCTGTGCGCGCATCTGGCCCGGTTTCTTTAAGGAGTTGTACGGCTGCCAGTTCTGCTGGCTCGGAGTCTGCTCCATCAGCATGAACGGTGCGTCTTTGAGGCCGCGCATCAGGTCGTGGGTCATAGCTACGTGGCTCCATGGTGTATTGTAGCTCGGGTAGTTGTCCCAGGATACGATATCCATTTCTTTTGCCCACTTGAAGTAGTCGAGGCCTTTGTACGTTCCCATCAGGTTTGTGGTGATCGGGGTTTCTTTGTCGTATTTGCGGATCGCGTCACGCTCCATTTTGTAGTTGTTCAGCATGCCGTCGGAGTTGAAACGCATGTAGTCGAGGGACATTCCTGCAAATGCAGTGCCGCTTCCCCATGGCATTCCGTCTCCCAGATCGTTCGGCGGTACAATCTCGTCCCAGTCGTAGATGGTATGGCCCCAGAACTCCATGTTCCATGCCTTGTTGACTTCATCGAGTGTTTTGTATTTGTCTTTCAGCCATACGCGGAACGCTTTTGCACAGTTCTCGCAGTAGCACTCGCCGCCGTACTCATTGCTGATGTGCCAGCAGACGATGTTTTTGTTGTCGCCGTAACGCTCTGCCAGTTTTTCTGCCAGGCGTTTTGCATATTTCTGGAAAACCGGGCTGTTCGGGCAGGCATTGTGGCGATGACCGAATTTGTGATGGCGTCCTTCGAAATCGGTTCTTGCCACTTCCGGATAACGGTGTACCATCCATGCCGGGAGTGCGCCGGTGGATGTTGCCATGACGATCTGAACGTCCTCTTTTGTCAGGGTGTCTACGATCTCATCGAGCTCTGTAAAGTCGTACTCATTCTCGGACGGCTGGATTTTTGCCCAGGAAAATACGTTGATCGTGGTGCTGTTGATGCCGGCCTGATGGAAAAGTTTCATATCCTCATCCCAGATCTCTTTTGGCCACTGGTTTGGGTTGTAGTCTCCTCCGTATAACATTTTTTTGAATTTTGGCTGCATTTTTTTGATTCCTCCTGTGTTTGGATATCTCGTTTTGATGGCTCTATTATATACTGGTCTTTGTGAGAAAAGTATGATATGCTTGTCTAAAAAGTATCAATTTTCGAAACTCATTCCGGAATCTTATTTTAGACTTTTCTTTCAGAAAGGAACTGACTGTTATGCCTATTTTCTTTAAACCATCCGCCTCCGATTTTTCCCTCTCCGCTGACAGCATCGGCAACCGCTGGCTGCAGGAGCCCGTTGTGCGCCCGAACGGATTCCCCTTATATCACTGGATCCAGACGGAACGCGGCGAAGGGCTGCTGACCCTCGAAGGCCAGAAACTTTTGCTGAAACCAGGTGACGGTGTTCTGATTGCTCCGCATGTGCCGCATGAATACCGCGAAAACGACGGCAGCGGGATGTGGTTTACATCCTTTCTGACCTTTGACGGAAAGATCTCCGATGATCTCTATAAAATCTGTGCCGTCTCGCCGTATCTTTTCGTTCCGGCCTCAGAGGGCGCGTGGTTTCAGGAATGGATTGACCGCATAATCGACTCACATTTTCTGAAAAATGACATCGACGATGCTACGCTCTCCGTCGGATGCTTTGAGTTCCTGACACGCCTTTCCCAGCTCCGCACCGGCCTTTCCCGGACGGAGCACCCTCTGTATCTCCAGTATGTCCGCCCGGCAATGCAGGAAATCGAAAGTCATCTTTCCGACCCGCTCAATGTGGATGATCTCGCGGAACAGCTCCATATCACGCCGCAGTATCTGACACGCCTGTTCCAGCGTTTTGTCGGCAGCTCTGTCCGCTCGTACATCAGCGTTCTGCGCATCAGCCGCGCCAAGGAGCTTCTCATCAGCCGTCCCTACACTACGCTCGACGGCATCGCCGCCCTCTGCGGCTACCGCGATGTCAGCTACTTTATCTCGGTTTTCCGCCAGCAGACCGGGACAACGCCGAAGCAGTTCCGGAAGCTGTACGGCATATAATCTGAAACACCCCTCTTTCCGGCGCAAAAAAAGATCCTCCGTCTCATTTCACAGACGAAGGATCTTTTTTCGTTCTCTCTTATTTCATGCTTTTCAGAATGCTTCTCGCAACCGACAGTCCGTTTGCGCTTGCCTGCTGGAGGCCGCGGGTTACGGATGCGCCGTCGCCGATGGCGCGGAGGCCTTTGACGCTGGTGCAGAAGTCTTTGTCTACGACAACTTTGTTGGAATAGAATTTGACTTCTACGCCGTACAGCAGTGTCTCATCGCTGGCGATACCCGGTGTTACTTTGTCGAGGGCTTCGATCATCTCGGCAATGTCGACCATGATACGGTGCGGGAATACCAGGGAAAGGTCGCCCGGAACGGCATCTTTTAAGGTCGGGATCAGGTTATTGCGGCAGAGGCGCTCTTCTGTCGTTCTTCTTCCGCGTTTGAAATCGCCGTACGTCTGAACGAGGATCTTGCCGTCGCAGAGCATGTTGGAAAGCTGTGCGATCTGTTTGCCGTACTCGATCGGGGTTTTAAATGGTTTCGTAAAGTTCTTGGATACCAGGAGGGCAAAGTTCGTGTTGTTTGTCTTGAACTCCTGGGATTTGTAGGCGTGACCGTTTACAACTGCCAGACCGTTTTCATAATACTCAGTTGCCACCTCACCGGACGGGTTCGTACAGAAAGTACGCACTTTGTCGTCAAAAGTCGGGGTATAGTAAACGAGTTTTGCCTCGTACAGGTTCTTGTTCAGAAACTCCATGACCTCGTCGCGGACTTCCACGCGGACACCGATATCGACGGTTCCGACCTCGGTCTCGATGCCGTGGCCGTTGCAGATATGTGAGAACCAGTCGGCTCCCTCGCGGCCTACTGCGGAGACAATCTCATCTGCCTCGTAAACCGTTCCGTCCTCAAGTGTTACAGCTGTCGCACGGCCGTCCTCGATTGTAATATCATTGACCATCGTGTTGAATTTCATTTCCACGCCGATCTCTTTTAAGTGATCCTCGAGGCGGCTGTAAATCTTGTAGCCCTCCTCAGTTCCGAGATGGCGGATTGGACATTCGATCAGCTTCAGGTTGGCGTTGATCGCTCTGCGGCGGATCTCACGGATCTCTTTTTCTTTATCGACACCGTAAACATTCTTGTCTGCGCCGAAATCCAGATAGATCTGGTCGGACTCATGGATCAGCTCAACCGTCTTTTCATATCCTAAAATCTCCGGCAGATTTCCACCGACATCCGGGGAAAGAGAAAGCTTTCCGTCGGAGAATGCGCCTGCTCCGGCAAATCCCGTTGTGATTGAGCACGGTTTGCAGTTCACGCATTTTTTCGTTTTTCTCTTTGGACACTGACGGCTCTCGATCGAACGTCCTTTTTCGATCATCAGCACCTTCAGATCCGGTTTTTCTTTCAGCAGTTCATAGGCACAGAAAATACCTGACGGGCCTGCGCCGATAATAATGACATCATATTTCATTCTTTTTTAATTTCCTCTTGTTTTTTATCCCATCACGATCAGATACTGACCGTCCGGCAGGGCAAAGACTTCGCTCTGCTCTTCTAATTCTGCATCCGACATTTCTTCCACGTCCATGCCCTCTTCTTCCATGTAGGCGCGCACGTCGTCCAGATTGTCGGCAACGACTGCAAAGCAGTCCTCCAGAAAGGCCTCTGCCTCATCGTAATTTTCAGCCACCGGCTCGTCGAATAACTGGCCCTGATTCATTAAAAATGTGTTGATGCATTCTTCAGTATATTCTCCCATTCTGGTTTTCTCCTCTGTTCGTTTTATTTTTCCTGATTCTTTCTGTGAAAAAGCGTTAAGATTTCCTCCGGCCGGTCGAGCAGCTCCATCGCATGGTTGTCGATCAGCTCCTGGCGCGGGCGGAATCCCCACGTCACACCAACGGTAAACATGCCTGCAGCGTTTCCGGTCTGCATATCCGTATTGGTATCGCCAAAGTACAGGCACTCTTCCGGTCTGGCGCCGAGTGCGTCTGCAATCGCGAGCGCACCGATCGGAGACGGCTTTCTCGGGATTTCTGCGGTCTGCCCCTGAATCCGGTTGAAAAAGCCCGGTCCGTACACGCTCTCCACGACGTGGATGGCCGCCTCGTGCGGCTTGTTGGAACATACGGCAATCGGAACTTCTTCCCGCAGCGCGGTCAGGGTTTCCCGCATATTAGGATACGGTTTTACGTGATACAGCGGGTCCTCGTTGAACCACGCGCGGCCAAGGCGGATGCCCTCCTGCAGATAGTTGAGTTCTGCATCTCCGGCGTCTTTTAAAGCGCGCTCCACTGCCAGATCGAAACCGTCTCCGGCGTAAAAGTTGAAGGCTTCTACCGGGCGCGGCACAAGTCCAAAATGTTCCAGAACGCGGTTGACTGCGTGCGCAATCGACTCTACAGTGTCTGCGATGGTGCCGTCCAGGTCAAAGATACAAGCTTTTATCATATTCTGACTTCCCTTCTTTGTCTCTTTTGTTCTTCGATTTTCTTTCTTCTCTCTCTTCTTGTCCGCAATCATTATATCCTGTATTTTTTCCCTGCGCAACCATATTTTCTTTTCCGGCACTTTATGCTAAAATGAAACTGTTTTTCAGATTCTTGGAAAGGAAAAAAAGAGAATATGAATCAGACTGTGAAAATATTTTTTACCGATATGGATGATACCCTGCTGAATTCCGAAAAGCAGGTGACAAAAGAAAACATGGATGCCATTTCAGAGGCACTTGCTGCCGGCCACAAAATTGTGTTCAACACCGGCCGACCGCTCTCCGGCTTTCTGCCGATCTTAAAAGAGCTCGGACTCGACCGCAAAGGCTGCTATGCCATCGCATTCAACGGCGGACTGATTTACGACTGCGCGGCAAAGAAAACGCTGTACCGCCGCACGATTCCACTCAAATATGCACGCGTGATCTTTGAAAAAACGCAGGAGGCAGGCCTCTACTGCCACACCTACTCTGACACCTCCCTTCTCTGCCGCCATGCAGGCGAGGAAACGCGCGTTTACACACAGGCAATCCACATTCCCGTCGTGGAAGATCCGCTTCTGCCGGAGCACCTCGCCGAGGAACCATGCAAGATGATCGTGATTGATCTCCACGACCGTGCAAAAATGGACGCTTACCGCGCTGCCATGGAGCCGTGGGCAAAAGGAAAAATTTCGATGTTCTACTCCAGCCCGCATTACCTCGAGCATGTCCCGGAACACGTTTCCAAGGGCCATGCCGTGAAAAAACTCTGCGAGCTTCTTCAGATTCCGCTTGCCAACACCGTGGCTGCCGGAGATCAGGAAAATGATATTTCGATGATCGAGGCCGCTGCCGTCGGTGCCGCCATGAAAAATGCGACCGATGCCGTAAAGGCGAGTGCCGATTATATCACGGAAAACGACTGCAATCACAGCGGCGTGGCGGAGATTCTTCGTAAGTTTATCCTTGCCTGATTCTGTTTCTGTGTCAGGAAACCTTCTTTTTCTTGTTTTCTTTGGCACTTTTTCCGAATTCTGTAAGATTTTACTTTCTTTTTTGTTGAAACTGTATTACAATAGTTTCAAAGGACGGCATTTGAAAGGAGACTTGAATCGAGATGTCACGAAAATCAAAACGTATTCTGCTTACTCTGGCTTCTGCCGCTGTCGGCGCAGCCTGCGGTGCGGCAGTCTATTTTATCCGGAAAGGAAAAGCAGATCTTGAAACAGATTTTGACGATTTTAAAGACGAATTTGAAGAGGAAGAGCCTGCTCCTGCTGAACGTACTTATACGACCCTTCCGAAAACGAAAGGTGCGGAGGATGCTGCACCGGATCCGGAATCTGCAGCTTGCAATAAAGGTTCCGAAACAGCTGATACAGAAGCTGAAAGCGCAACCGCAGAGTCCGAAGAAGAAGACGCTGAAAAAGAAAGCTGTGCGGATCGTGAAGTTTCTCCACAGGAAGAAAGCGAAGTAACCGCAGAATAAAACCCAAAAACAGAATATAGAAACATAAGGAAGTAATTCCTGGGGAGGGAAACCTCCCCTTTTTTATGGAAAGGAGATTGTTATGGAACTTGCAAAACGCGATGACGTTCCTGTAGAACTTACCTGGGACCTGTCTTTAATTTATACAACCGAGGAGGCCATGCTGGCTGATGCGCAGAAAATGAAAGAATTAAGTCTTTCTATGGAAGCATCCTACAAAGGAAACCTCACCGATGCAGCCACGATCAACCACTGCCTCGACGATTACCAGGAGGTCTACCGTCTGATCACACTGACCGCCAACTACTGCGATCTCGCCGTTTCTGTCGACTATTACAACAGTGCAAACCAGACGCGCAACGACCGCATCAACAGCCTGATCTCTGAGATTTTCAGCCGTCTCACCTTTATCGAGAGCGAGCTTTCCGAACAGTCCGAGGATGTTTTGAACGAGGCCATGCAGCAGTCAGATACGAACCGCTGCTATCTCGCCGAGATTCTCCGCAACAAGGCACACCGCCTGAGCCCGGAAACCGAGCGTGCCATTTCCGCTCTTTCCCAGACCTTCTCGGCTCCGTACCAGATCTACAACATGGCAAAGCTTGCCGATATGAAATTTGATTCTTTCACCGTAAACGGAAAAGAATATCCGCTCGGCTACTCCCTGTTTGAGGATAATTACGAGTACGAAAAAGACACCGATATCCGCCGCAGTGCATTCTCCGCCTTTTCTACAAAAATCAGACAGTACGAAAATGTAACGGCAGCTGCTTACAATGCCCAGCTGCAGACAGAAAAGACCATGGCCACGCTGCGCGGCTTCAATTCCGTCATCGATTCTCTGCTGTTCCCGCAGCAGGTCAGCCGTGAGCTGTACAACCGCCAGATCGATCTCATCACCACCCGCCTGGCTCCGCATATGCGCAAATATGCCCGCCTGCTGAAAAAGGTTCACAACCTTGACCGCATGACCTTCGCCGATCTGAAAATCGCCGTCGACCCGGAGTACGATCCGTCTGTCACGATCGAGGAATCAAAACAGTACATCGAAAAAGGCCTTGCCATTCTCGGTGATGATTACGTTTCCATGATTCAGGAGGCCTACAAAAAACGCTGGGTTGACTTTGCACAGAACCAGGGAAAATCCACCGGCGGCTTCTGTGCCAGCCCGTACGGAAAAGGTTCCTTTATTCTCTTAAGCTGGAATAACCGCATGGCAGATGTTTTCACGCTGGCGCATGAACTCGGCCACGCCGGCCATTTCCGTCTCTGCAACGGCGCACAGGCGATTCTCGATACCGAGGTTTCCTCTTATTTTGTCGAGGCGCCGTCTACCATGAACGAGCTTCTTATGGCTCATTATCTGCTGAAAACGACCCCGGACAAACGGTTCCGCCGCTGGGTTTTAAGCTGTATGATCAGCAACACATATTATCATAACTTCGTCACCCATCTGATGGAGGCTGCTTACCAGCGCGAGGTTTACAAGCTCATCGATGCCGGCGACAGCGTACAGGCTGAGACGTTAAGCAACATTATGAAAGAGACCCTGCAGAAGTTCTGGGGCGATGATGTGGAAATTTCCGATGACGCAGCGCTCACCTGGATGCGCCAGCCGCATTACTATATGGGACTTTACTCCTACACCTACAGCGCCGGACTGACCGTTGCCACACAGGTCTGCAGGCGCATCGAAACCGAAGGCCAGACCGCTGTCGATGACTGGAAAAAGGTACTGACCGCCGGAAGCACGAAGACACCGGAAGAGCTGGCAAAAATGGCCGGCGTTGATATCTCGACGGATGCACCGCTTCTCGATACGATCGAGACGATTGGATCGATCATCGATGAGATCTGCGAGCTGACCGAAGAGCTGGGCTGCTGATCCTGTCCGCATTGTAACTCTCTATCGAACAGTAAAAACGGATTGTTCCGTCAGCTTTTGTTACTGGCGAAGCAATCCGTTTTTTTCATATCTTTTTTCACGCATTCCAGCACTTTTTCAGAATCGCAGCTGCCTCTGCAATCTCCTCCTCAGAAAGCCCGGCGTACCCAAGCAGCACTGTGCCGCCCTGTGCGGGATCTGCGGCAGCGCCGATGCAGTACCGTTCCAGCCCGTACACGCGCACGCCATCCTCTTTTGCCCGCTGCACCGCCTCCGCTTCGGAAAGTCCTCTCGGCAGGTGGACCAGCACATGGACTCCCGCATTCTCGCCGGACACCGTGTACTCCCGCCCAAACTCCTTCAGAAGCCGGATCAGCAGGTCGTGTTTCCCTTTATACTGTGCACGCATCCGGTTCAGATGGCGCTCGAACGCGCCGCTCCGCATAAACTCTTCCAGAATCTTCTGGTCCGTCTTCGAAACTGTCGCGGAAAAGCATCTTCCGTTCTCCTCGTAGGCAGGCAGCAGCGTCTCCGGCAGCACCATGTAGCTGATGCGGATGGACGGCGCAATCGCCCGCGAAAACGTTCCAAGATAGATCACTTTTCCCTCTGTGTCATTGCCCTGCAGTGCCGGGATCGGGCGGCCCTTGTAGCGGAATTCACTGTCGTAATCATCCTCAATCAGATACCGCCCATTTTCCCTCGATGCCCACGCAAGGAGCTGCATCCGCCGCTTCATCGGCATGACCATGCCCATCGGGAACTGGTGCGACGGCATGATGTACGCCAGATCCGCCCCGCTTTTTTCCAGCTCCGCCGGCCGCATGCCCGCTTCGTCCATCGAAATCGTACACATCGCATAGCCGAGCTTCGCAAAACAGCGGTAGGCACTGATGTAGGTCGGATTTTCCATCGCCACTTTATGGCCACGCCCTAAGATCACCGAAAGCAGCATCAGCAGATAATCATTTCCCGCTCCGACGATGATCTGCTCCGTGCGGCAGTTCACGCCGCGTGCGTGGTGCAGATAGTCGCGGATTGCCTCCCGAAGACCGTGCTCGCCCTTCGCATCCCCGAGCTGGAACAGGCTGTCATCTGCGTCCAGCAGGACTTCTTTCGAGATCTTCTTCCAGCTGTTCTGCGGAAATCCGCCCGGCGCCGTACCGGTCACGGCAAAATCGTAGCGGAACGGCATCTGTTCCGCGGCATCATCCTCTTTTGTCTCCTCTTTCTTTTCATCGAGGCGGTACAGCCCCTCAATCTCACAGACAAAGTAGCCTTTGCACGGCACACTCTCCAGATACCCTTCGGATACCAGCTGCTCATACGCCAGATCCACGGTACTCCGGCTCACCGACAGATAGCCCGAAAGCGCCCGCGCCGACGGCAGCCGCTCCCCTGCACGGATCCGTCCGCCGCGGATTTCCTCGCGGATAAAACCGTAGATCTGCTCATAGAGCGGTGTCTTCCGATGCGGATCCAGCGAAATCGTCAATTCATTCATCTTCCCATCTCCCCTGACAAAAAGAACAGCCGCTTGGGATGTCGGTTTCATCCAGGCGGCTGCTCTGTTCCATTTCAAAATTCTTATTTATTTCGCTGCCGGCAGCTTGAAAGAGCTCTTCAGGGATACGATACGGTTGAACACCAGCGCATCCTCTTTGGAATCTTTTGCGTCTACACAGAAGAATCCGTTTCTGACAAACTGGAAGCTGTCATATGCTTTCGCATCTTTTAAAGACGGCTCCAGATAGCACTCTTTTAATACGGTCAGGGAATTCGGATTCAGGTTCATGGAACCATCCTCGTTGTAAACGCCCTTCTCCTCGTCGATCAGGTTTTCGTACAGACGGCACTCTGCTTTGACGGCGGTCTTTGCTGCTACCCAGTGGATTGTTCCTTTTACTTTTCTTCCGTCCGGGGAATTTCCTCCCTTGGACTCCGGATCGTACGTTCCATGGATTACGGTAATATTTCCGTTCTCGTCTTTCTCGCATCCGGTGCAGGTGACGAAGTATGCGTTCAT
The DNA here is from genome assembly GCF_015557635.1 of Fusicatenibacter saccharivorans. Lineage (GTDB taxonomy): Bacteria > Bacillota > Clostridia > Lachnospirales > Lachnospiraceae > Fusicatenibacter > Fusicatenibacter saccharivorans. The sequence continues at coordinate 24,593 of NZ_JADNOP010000020.1, read as the reverse complement.
CAGGCGGACTTCATTGCCCGGGAACATACGGAAGTATTTGCGGACCGGCTCCTCCATGAAGTCTTCGCGCTCGATGTACAGTTCTCTTCCGAACGGTACCTGACGGCTGCCAAGCTCCGGATTCTCGAGGTTATTCTGTACTTCCAGCATCTCAATCTGGTCTTCCGGATAGTTGTCGATGACAAGTTTCACCGGATTTAAGACTGCCATGGTACGGGCTTTTTTCAGCTTCAGATCCTCGCGGATGCAGTACTCCAGCATCGCATAGTCAACGGAGCTGTTTGCTTTTGATACACCGCACAGATCTACGAATTTCTTGATGGACTCCGGTGTAAAGCCTCTGCGGCGGAGTGCTGCGATGGATACGAGACGCGGGTCATCCCAGCCGTCTACCACGCCGTCCTCTACCAGCTTTTTGATGTAACGTTTTCCGGTAACCACGTTGGTCAGATACAGCTTTGCAAACTCAATCTGGCGTGGCGGCATCGGATATTCCAGCTCGCGTACAACCCAGTCGTACAGCGGACGGTGGTCCTCAAACTCCAGCGTACAGATAGAATGGGTAATGCCTTCGATGGCGTCCTCGATCGGATGCGCGAAGTCGTACATCGGGTAGATGCACCAGGTATCGCCGGTTCTGTGGTGATGCATATGGGCTACACGGTAGATAACCGGGTCTCTCATGTTGATGTTCGGTGATGCCATATCGATTTTCGCACGGAGTACTTTGCTTCCGTCCTCGAATTCGCCGTTTTTCATGCGCTCGAACAGGTCCAGGTTTTCCTCCACGGAACGATTGCGGTACGGGCTCTCTTTTCCAGGCTCGGTTAAGGTTCCGCGGTACTCACGGATCTCCTCTGCGGACAGATCGCAGACGAATGCTTTTCCTTTTTTGATCAGTTTTACGGCTGCCTCATACATCTGTGGGAAATAATCGGATGCGTAGTACAGATGATCTTTCCAGTCTGCACCAAGCCACTGGATATCGGCTTTGATGGAATCAACAAACTCGGTTTTCTCTTTCGTCGGGTTTGTATCATCGAAACGCATGTGGAACTCTCCGTTGTACTCCTGTGATAAACCGTAGTTTAACAGGATGGATTTTGCATGTCCGATATGAAGATAGCCGTTTGGCTCCGGCGGGAATCGTGTGCATACATGGTCGTAAACGCCCTCTGCCAGATCTTTGTCAATCGCAAGCTCGATAAAATTTTTGGAAACAACTTCTTTTTCTTCCATAATAAGGTCAGGCCTCCCTCGAATCTTTTCGTTTGGAGCACTGTCCCGAAAAGGGCGCAAAATGCTCTGTGTATTCTATCACTATAACACAAAAGCATTCTCCTGCAAAGCATTTTTTTCGGTACACAAAGCCGCCGGAGCGGACCGGTGCCTATTCTTCTGCCTCGTGTGCGGTCACCTGGCGGTGCTCCACGGAGGTCGAGAACACGATCTGCGTCCGCGTCCGTCCAAAATGCTGCAGCTCGCCGATAAACTGGTCGAGCTCAATGGTGCTAACAAAAAGGCCCTCAATGAGCATGGAGTAATCACCGGTAACGCAATTACATTCCACGACATTGTGGACCTTTTCAATATAGGGATAAAATTCTTTTTTCTGAACCGGCTCAACCTCGAGGTTGATGAACGCTTTGATCGGATATCCCAAAAGCGCCGGATTTAATTTGACCTGATATCCTGTAATGTAGCCTTCCTTCTCCAGCCGCTCAATTCTGGCGGAAACTGCCGGGGAGGATAAAAATACGTGTTCCGCGATTTCTTTCAGCGGCATCCTGGCATTTTCCCGAAGGAGATTCAAGATTTTTGCATCGATGTGATCGAGCTCATGGCGCATCGCATCGTTCTTGCTTTTTTCATGTTTCATACGCTGCTCTCCTGTTTTTTCACTTTTATACTGTTCAGCATATCACGTTCGCCGTTTTTTGTCTACGAAAACGTGTCCTCGCGGAAACTGCTTTCGAAAAATAAGTAAAAGTGCCTCTTTCCCTTGGTATTTAAAATCAAATACAAAAATAAATAAGATTCCACAGTTCTTCGGCGGCGGTATTTACAAATTTCTGCCCTGGTGTTATTCTTCCGGTATCGAAAGGCAAAGCAAGAATTGTTTCAGACAATATACACAACTCAATGCGTGCAGAAAGAAGGAGATTATTATGAAGACAAGAATTGAAGCAGATTCCATTGGTTCCCTTGAAGTCCCATCCGACGCCTACTACGGGGTACAGTCCCTGCGGGCAAAACGGAATTTTCCCATCACGGGAACGTCGATCCACCCGGTCATGATCCAGAATCTGGCGAAAATTAAAAAGGCAGCTGCCATCTCCAACCGCGAAGCACAGAGACTGCCGGAGGAAAAAGCGGCTGCCATTATCTATGCCTGTGATGAAATCATTGCCGGCAAATTAAAAGACCAGTTCATCGTTGACGGCATCCAGGGCGGTGCCGGAACGAGTGCCAATATGAACGCAAACGAAGTCATCGCAAACCGCGCCATCGAAATCCTGGGCGGCACCAAGGGTGATTATACCATTGTCCACCCGAATGACCACGTCAACATGGCACAGTCCACAAACGACGTTATCCCAAGTGCAGGAAAACTGACCGTACTCGATCTGCTCCCGGATCTTCTGCATGCGCTCGAGTCACTCCACGCAGCACTGCTCGATAAGTCCCAGGAATTTGACCACATTTTAAAGATGGGAAGAACCCAGCTTGAGGATGCCGTTCCGATGCGTCTCGGCCAGAGCTTCCACGCTTACGCAACGATGATCGAGCGTGATATCCGCCGGATCGAATGCGCCAGAAAAGAGCTGTTCACCCTGAACCTCGGCGGAACAGCCATCGGTACGACGATCAATGCTTCCGATTACTATCTCCACCACATCGTACCGACCCTCGCTGCTGTGACAGGCTATCCGCTGATGCAGGCGGACGATCTGTTTGACGCGACGGAGAACCTCGACGGATTTGTGACGATCTCCAACACGTTAAAGACCTGCGCCGTCAACCTCTCCAAGATGTGCAACGACCTGCGCCTGCTGTCCAGCGGACCGCGGACCGGATTCGGCGAGATCAACCTGCCGCCGATGCAGAACGGATCCTCGATTATGCCGGGCAAGATCAACCCGGTTATCCCGGAGGTTGTGACACAGGTTGCCTTCCATGTCATCGGAAACGACACCACAATCACGATGGCGGCTGAGGCTGGCCAGATGGAGTTGAACGCGTTTGAGCCGGTTGTCTTCTACTCCCTGTTCTCTTCCATCACCTCGATGACAGGCGCTGTGAATACGCTTGTGAAGAACTGTATTCTCGGCATTACCGCAAATGAGAAACGATGCGAGGATCTCGTTTCGAAGAGTGTCGGCATCACAACGGCGCTCTGCCCGTATATCGGATACCAGAAAGCGGCCTCGATTGCAAAGAAATCGCTGAAGACGGGCGAGAGTGTTACTTCTCTGGTTCTGAAAGACGAACTGCTGACACAGAAACAGCTCGACGACATTCTCGATCCGTACGCTCTGACCGGACCGGAACTGCCGGCAGAAGACGATCTGGCTGGCTGAATGTAACTGCTGCTTTCCTTCATAATTTCTTAACGATACGCAAAAAGGCTTCCCGGATTTCCTTGCTGTCCGGGAAGCCTTTTTCTGTCGTTTTCTTTTGTATCAAACTCTGTTTAGATTCTCGCTACGCCGCTCTTTCTTGCTGCCTCTGCAACGGCTGCTGCCACCGCATCTTTGACACGCGGATCAAAGGCTGCCGGGAGGATGTAGTCTGCGTTCAGCTCTTCATCGCTTACCAGGCCTGCGATTGCGTAAGCTGCTGCGACCTTCATTTCATCGTTGATATCAGATGCTCTCACATCGAGCGCTCCGCGGAAGATGCCCGGGAAGCAGAGTACGTTGTTGACCTGGTTCGGGTAATCGCTTCTTCCTGTGCTGACAACGGCTGCTCCTGCTGCTTTCGCCTCGTCCGGGAAAATCTCCGGCGTCGGATTTGCGCAGGCAAAGATGATCGGCTCTTTTGCCATCGTACGTACCATATCGGGAGTGAGCGTACCCGGCGCAGAAACGCCAATAAAAATATCGGCTCCTTTGATTACCTCTGCAAGCGTGCCCTTCTCATGGTTGTAGTTTGTGATCTTCGCCATCTCCTCTTTGATCGGGTTGAGGCCGTCGCGTCCCTCGTAAATCGCACCTTTGCGGTCTGTCATGATGACGTTTTTGAGACCCATCGAAATCAGCAGGCGGATAATGGCGATTCCGGCTGCACCGGCTCCTGAGGTAACAATTTTGACTTCATCCAGTTTCTTTCCAACCAGTTTCAGCGCATTGATGACACCGGCCAGTGTGATCACGGCTGTTCCATGCTGATCATCGTGGAAAATCGGAATATCACAGCATTCCTTTAATTTCTTCTCGATCTCAAAACATCTCGGTGCGGAGATGTCCTCCAGGTTGACACCGCCGAAGCTTCCTGCGAGAAGACGCACGGTATTGACAATATCATCCACATCCTTGCTGCGCACGCAGAGCGGGATTGCATCGACACCACCGAATTCTTTAAACAGCACGCATTTTCCTTCCATGACCGGCATGCCGGCCTCCGGGCCGATATCTCCAAGTCCGAGAACTGCGGTTCCATCTGTAACAACAGCTACCGTGTTCCATCTTCTGGTCAGCTCGTAGCTCTTGTTGACATCTTTCTGAATTTCCAGGCACGGCGCCGCCACACCCGGTGTATAGGCAAGACTCAAGGCATCTTTTGTATCTACGGCCGCCCGGGAAGTGACCTCAAGCTTTCCGCGTAATTCATAGTGCATCTTTAATGATTCTTTTGCGTAATCCATCGCTTTTTTCCTCCATTTCATGTGTGACTGCGTCTCATTAATAATAGGAAGAGAGATTCACGCGTCACACGGGATGTCTGTTCGCTGCACCCCTATTATAACAAGCGTTCTCTAAATTTCAACCGGTGTTTTGATTAATGAAAAAATTTCCACTTTTCCACCAAAAACAGCTGCTTCATTTGCGAAATTTTATCAAAAATACTCTTTTTCTTTCTCTCAGCCGCAGTCCGATCCTGCCCGGAGGGCTTTTTTTGCTTTACAGTAAAATTCAACAAAGTTTTTTATAAAGCAAAAAATCTGCCCGCCTCCCATCCTTTTCAGACTGGAAAACAGACAGATTTTTTTCTTTACTCCGCCACAATATTCTGCAGCCAGACTCCTTTCTTGACAAGGACAAATCCAATCACGCACTTGATCAGGTCAACCGACATAACCATAAAGTAGATTGCGTAGATCGAAAGTCCGGTAAAACGGCTCAGGCAGAAAGCCACCGGCACACTGACAACCCAGATGAAGACGCTGTCGAACAGGAACGTGATGATCGTTTTTCCACCGGAGCGCAGGGTAAAGTAGCTTGCATGCAGGAATGCATTGACCGGCATGAACATGGCCACTTCCACGATGAAGATTGCCGCCATGTGGCGTACTTCGTCCGTCGTGTTGTAGAGGCGTGGGAAGATTGGAGCCACGAGCGCCATCAGCGCGCCGATCACAATGCAGAGTAATACGGAAAACGTGATCAGCTTCGTATCGGTATCCTTTGCCTCTTCCATCCTTCCGGCTCCGAGGAGCTGTCCGACGATGATGGCAACGGAATCGCCGAGTGCGATGAAAACGACGTTGAACAGGTTCGAGATCGTGTTGGAGATATTCATCGCGGCTACGACATTCAGTCCACGCACGGAGTAACACTGCATCAGGATCGCAACGCCGCCTGCCCAGAACGTTTCGTTCAGCATCAGCGGTGTTCCTTTGATAAGGATCTGTTTCGTCAAAGCCGCCGGAACACGGATCGTGCGGTACAGATGCTTCGTAAAACGATATTTTTCTTTGTTTCCGTGCGTGCGGATCAGCACGATCGCCATCTCCACGTAACGGGACAGCACCGTTGCAACTGCCGCGCCGACAACTCCGAGCTGCGGTGCGCCGAATTTTCCGTAGATTAAAATATAATTAAAAATCAGATTGACAAATACGGCTGTGATACCGGCCTTCATCGGAAGCATCGTCTCGCCGCATTCGCGCAGCGTGCTGGCATAAAGCTGCACAAACAGGAACGGCGGAAGTCCTACCAGCATGACCTTCATATAAGAAATGCCATAGGCTAATGTCGCATTCATGTCCTGGCTTCCCTGATCTCCTGTCAGGTAGAGACGAATCAGAGGCTCGTGCGCACCAAGGAAAATAGTGATTGCCGCTGCCGTCAGGATCACGCCGATCCAGAGCTTGAAGCGGAAGGTGTTTCGCACACCCTCGTCGTTGCCCTGTCCGAAATACTGCGCAGTGAAAATTCCTGCACCGGATACCCCTCCGAAAATGCAAAGGTTATAGATAAAAAGAAGCTGGTTGACAATTGCAACGCCGGACATCTGCTCGGTACCGACCTGTCCTACCATGATGTTGTCGAGAAGACTGACAAAGTTGGTGATACCGTTCTGAATCATAATCGGCATCGCAACGCCAAGTACCATCAGGTAAAACCGTTTGTTCCCAATAAATTTTCTGTGTTTCTGCATGGTTTCCCCCTTTTCTTGCTGTATAAAATAAATGACATAAATCGGAGCCTTTCTGGATTTCTCCAGGCAGGCCCCGAACAGTAATGCTTATTATACACGATTCATGTTTAGAAAGAAAGATCCTTTTTATCTTTTTTCTGGCTTTTTTTGACATCTTAATTTCAGAGCATCAAACAGCCTCAACGATAAGATAAGCATAACTCCCCATATTACCCATGCCGCAAAGCACCCAATTCCCTGATGGCGGATATCTACCATTATTCCAACAATAAAAGGAAGTGACATAAACATAATTACTGCCATTATAAAATCAAAAATAATGTATAACACTATGTTTACCTTCCCTATTAAGAATCTGCTGTTTGATATTCATCCTGTATTTTCTGATTTGCCGCCTGACCAATATTAAGCTTTTCAAACATTTCTTCTGTATCCAGACTTCTGCTGTAGTACGCAGTCATCATATCCGCTGTGATCGATTTTCCAAATCTTCTGGGGCGGCTGTTGCAGATAAACTTCGATGTTGTGTCAATCACACTGTTGGTGTATTCCAGCAATCCTGTTTTATCGATATATATTCTTGAGTTTAATACGTCCTGAAAAGCATTCACCTTTGAATTTAAAAAATCGTCCCACAGCATGCCGCAAATTTTTCCACCAGCGCCACTGCCACCTTCATCACCCCGGCCAGTACCATCACAAAGATTGGGTTCTTTTTGCCTTTCTGCAGCAGAATGAGGCTGATGATAAAGATCACGACAAGACTCCAGTTCGTCTGCGCCAGCCGGATCACGGTATCTCCTTCACTACTCCAAAACGCCGTGACCAGAATTGAAATCCCTGCGGAACCGATCATCGCCACAACCGCCGGGCGGAGGGAGTGGAGGATTCCCTGGAGCATTGCCATTTCGCGGTATTTTAAATATAGCTTCGCAAGCAGTGTGACGAGAATACACGACGGCAGAATACATCCAAACGTTGCCACGAGCGCTCCTGGGATGCCTGCGATTTTAATTCCGACGAAGGTTGCCGAATTGACTGCGATCGGCCCCGGTGTCATCTGAGAGATGGTGATAAGATCCGTAAACTCCGACATCGAAAGCCAGCCGTGTCCCTGCACCACCTGTCCCTGAATCAGCGGCATGGCCGCATAGCCTCCGCCGAAGCTGAGCAGGCCGATCTGGAAAAAGCTTAAAAATAGCTGAAAATAAATCATTTCGCACCCCTCCGTTTCGCCAGAATCGTCCGCACCGCACCGATGGCACCGCAGACCAGTACAATATAAATCACGTTGACCTTGAAAAAACAGGCTGCTGCAAACGCACAGACAAGAATCACCAGCGACAGCGGATCTTTTTCTTTCACAACCCCGGCTCCCATCTCATACGTCACGGATGCAATCACGGCTCCGACGCCTGCCTGCATTCCTTCGAGCATCTGGCTCACGAAAAAATTATCCCGGAACGCCTGATAGCAGACCGAAATCACAGAGATAATCAGAAACGGCGGAATAATCGTTCCAATAATCGAAACCAGCACACCAATCATCCCCGCCAGCTTATACCCGACAACAATCGCCCCATTCACCGCAATCGGCCCCGGCGATGACTGCGCAATCGCCACCAGATCGAGCATCTCATTCTCCTCAATCCAGTGGTACTCATCCACAAATTTCTTCTTCATCAGCGTCACAATCACATAACCGCCGCCGAACGTAAACGCACTCAGATACAGCGTGGAAAGGAACAGTTTTTGTAGTACCTTACGTTTTGACTCCATTGTTTTCTTCACCTCATTTTTTCTGTTGTACCTATTCTACCATCTTTGGCACCAAAAAGCGACCCAATTGTTTTCACAAATGAGTCGCTCTTCTCGTTTTCCTATCTTATTTCTCTGCACACAGCTCCACAAACGCCTGCACTGCCTCGTTTGCATTGCCGTACACGCCTGCTCCGAAGTCATTGCAGACCTGCTCCAATGCCGCGCGGATGGAATCCGGCACGCTGCCGTCGTTGATAAAACTTGCCTCAATATTTTTTGCATCCCGAAGCCCCGCATACCGCTCGTCGGTTCCGTTTTCTGCCACCGACGGCAGGCCTTTAATACTGGCCATCTCGTCGATCTCTTTTTCCTGCATCATAAAGCGCAGAAACTCAACCGCGATCTCTTTCTCTTCGCTGTCTTTGTTGACCGAAAATCCATACCACGGCTGTTGGTACGCGTAAGCGCCCTTGTCCCCGAGCGGTGCGTATAAGAATTCGTATTCAAACGGATTTGCGCTGAATGTCTCCGATTTGGATTCTCTCTTTTTCATGCCGCTGACACACTCGGCATTGCAGACATAGAACGGCATATCCAGATCGGTTCCGGCAATGTTCGAATAATAGAAATAACAGTCCTGTCCTTTGGAATCCTTATATTCGAGCTTTCTTTCCCCCAAGCGAATGACGCATCTTCTTTTTCCCTCACAATCATAACTGTACCTTTTGTAATAGTGTCTTTTTCTTCCTACCCATCTCCTGCTGTTTTTTATATAACGAAAAGATCCCGGTTTCCCGGGATCTTTCTTAGTAAGCTGATGACGGGAATCGAACCCGTGACCTCCGCCTTACCAAGGCGACGCTCTACCGACTGAGCCACATCAGCACTCGCAAGTTGTTTTGTTTTTTTGTTAGCTCCTTGCTACATTTGGTATTCTATCAAAACTATAGTGAATTGTCAACAGTTTTTTCTACAAATTTGAAAATTTTTATTTGTTCACAGATTTTCCTGCGCTTTTGACAATTCGCCGTAATTTTTTCGGTCGTTTTCCCATCTCACGAACAGACCTCCCGCACTTTGCTGCGGATTCTCTGCAGTGCATTGTCGATTGCCTTCGGCTGCTTTCCAAGTTTTTCTGCAATCTGCGTATAATCGTACCCTTTCAGATACAATTCCAGCACCTGGTACTCAAATTTGCTGAGCCGTTCTTTGATCCGCTCATGCATGCCGATTACGTTTTCCCGGCTGATCATGATCTCCTCCGGTGTCTCCTCGTCCACCAGGCGCAGCTCCTGCTCGGAAACCGGTTCGCTTAACGAGACGAAGCTGTTCAGCGGCTGATGCTTCTGGCGCTGGGACGATGCCACTGCAGAATACATCTGACGGTCGATGCACAGGCCGGCGAAGGTGGCAAACGATGCCTCCTTCCCCGGTTTGTAGTCACGCACTGCCTTAAAAAGTCCGAGCATGCCCTCCTGGATCAGATCCTCGTGATCTCCGCCCACCAGGTACAGCGCCCTCGCCCTGGTCCGCACCAGCGATTTGTATTTGTCGATCAGATAATCGGTAATCTCGCGTTCTCCTGCCCGCAGACGCGCAATCAGCTCCTCATCCGTACAGGTATCGTAATCTTTCACCATCATATCTCTTGTATCCTTCATCTTTCTTCCGCCGGAGCGTAATGTGATTTTCCGCAATTTCTAGCAGCTTCTCTGTCTTACAATCTCATAAGCGAGCACGCCGGCTGCCACGGAAGCGTTCAGAGAGTCGATATCGCCTTTCATCGGAATTGTGGCTGTGAAGTCGCAGTTTTCTCTCACCAGACGGCTGACACCCTCTCCCTCATTTCCGATTACAAGGCCGATCGGTCCTTTGAGGTCGAGATCATACATTCTCTGTCCGTTCATGTCCGCGCAGACAAACCAGATGCCCTTTTCCTTCAGCATTTCCATGGTCTGCACCAGATTCGTCACCTTTGCCACCGGTGTGTAATTTAATGCACCTGCCGACGTTTTGGCAACGGTTGCTGTCAGGCCGACTGCGCGGTGCTTCGGCACGATGACACCATGTGCGCCTGCCAGGTTTGCGGTACGGATGATCGCACCGAGGTTATGCGGATCCTCAATGCCGTCCAGCAGAAGGATAAATGGCGGCTCTCCTTTCTCCTCTGCGCGCGCGAGGATGTCCTCAACGGTTGCATAACTGTAGGAAGCCACCTGTGCAATGACACCCTGATGCTTTCCGGTGGTGGACAGCTCGTCAAGACGTTCTTTTTCTACATAATTGATGATGGTATCGTGTTTTTTCGCCTCACGGATGATCGTGCGGATCGGGCCGTCCTGGCTGCTTGCAAGGACGAACAGCTTGTCCACGGTCTTGCCGGAGCGGAACGCCTCGATGACAGCGTTTCTTCCCTCTACCATGCCGCCTGTAAACTCCTCATCCGCCTGCTGTACTTCCTGTTTTCTGTCTCTGTCACGGTAATCTCGTTTCCCCTTAAAGTCACGTTTTTTTCCGTCTCTTCTCTCAAAATTTCTCTTGTCGTTTCTGTTGTTTTCTCTCATATCATTCCTGTTCCGCGGTCCCAAAAGCAGTGGGAACTTTTGCTTTTTCAAAAGCCCCACTGCCCTGCCGCTTCTTTTTTATTTTCTGAATCTTATCTGCTCTCACACTTCGCCAAGTCCTGCCCGGATCAGGTCGATCATCCGCTTGTAATCCCCTTTCAGGTACAGATACCCCATCACAGCCTCAAACCCGGTTGCCCGGCGGTAGTCGATCGTGGACGCATTTTTTGCCTTGGTATAAGATTTCGCATTTCTGCCTCTTTTATAAATCTGTTTTTCCTCTTCGGTAAACAGCGGCTCCAGAATTTCAATCATCGCCGACTGTTTCTCCGCCTTTACAAGCCCTGCCGCATGGCGGTGCAGCTTGTTGACCTGCATATTTGCTTTCCGCACCAGAATCGTGCGGATGACGATCTCATACGCAGCATCCCCGATGTAGGCCAGCGTAAGCGGCGAATACATGCGGATGTCATGCTGTTCCAGTCCGAATACCTCCGAAAGATAATCCTTCTCCCCGAAAACCGCCTCTGGAAAAAGCTCCTCGTTTTCTGTCTCTTTGCCCACTTCCGTCACTTCTGTTCTGTCCTTTCTTTTTTCCTCATCTGACGCAGCTCGCCCTCCAGCTCGAGCACACGGTTCGTAAGCTCCGTATTCTCCTGCTGCAGTACTTTGATATCCTCGAAAATCGGGTCCGGCAGATGAATGTGATCCATGCTTTTTCTCGGAATCCGCACATCATTCTGCTTCACAATGTGCCCCGGCACGCCGACGACGGTACAGTTCGGCGGAACCTCCTCGATCACAACCGATCCGGCTCCGATTTTGGAGTTTTCCCCGATCGTAAACGATCCGATGATCTTCGCACCGGCGCTGACCATAACATTGTCCTTCAGCGTCGGATGACGTTTCCCGGTCTCCTTACCATTACCGCCAAGCGTCACGCCCTGATACAGCGTCACGTTGTCTCCGATAATGGCTGTTTCTCCGATAATCACACCAGAACCATGATCAATAAACAATCCCTTTCCGATCGTCGCACCCGGATGGATTTCGATACCGGTTTTTCTCGCTGCCCGCTGTGAAATCCACCTGGCCAGAAAGTAATGGCCTTTCAGATATAGCTTGTGCGCCCGTCTGTACTTCAGCATAACACGAAATGAAGGATACAGCAAGACTTCCATGGGAGAATGTATCGCCGGATCCCGCTCCTGAATCACCTGAAATTCCTCTTTAAAATACGCGAAAAAACTCATCTTTCCTCTCCTTGCCTCCTGCTGGGACTTTTCCGGATTTTTATTTCTTACCATCATTCTGCATAACAGTAATATTCAAAAACGGAGCTGTTTCATCTCCGATAAAGACGAAATAGCTCCGTGGTTCCACTTTACTTTAAGGGCACACCTGCCCTCTTCTTTTCTTCTGCATAACGTGCAGGACCCGTGCCGGACTACCCACTTTTTCCGCTTCACCCGGCCAGCTTCCGGACGCACTTCAAAAACCCTCGTTTCAGGCAGCTTCCAGCCCCATTTGTCTGCCATTCTCTGTGAAACAATTCTGATTTTCTACTTTTTCCGTTCCAAGCCTTTTTCTGTTTCCGTTTGTTCTAGTTTATGCAAATTTTTCTCGTTTGTCAAGCAAATTTCCGCCGGATCCACTTGCTGATTTCGACCGCCGGAATGACAAGCAGTCCAAGGCCGATCGCCACATCATATTCCAACGCGCTGATCCGCTCAAAACCGAACGCACTCGACAGTACCGGGATGTAAATGACGGCGGATGTGAGGACAAATGAGAGTGCCATCGCGCCCCACAGATACTTGTTCTGATGCTTCATATGGAAAATAGAACCTTTCCGTGATCTCATATTGAAGGAATGGAAAATTTCCACCATGGAGAGTGTCAGAAACGCCATCGACATGCCGTCCGGGCTGTTGACGATTTCCCAGCGGCCGGCTTCCAGATAATGGCCGATGAAGTAGGACGCCAGCGTCAGCACCGTAATCACGATGCCCTGAAACGCAACATCAAAGCCGAGGCCGTCCGCAAAAATACCGTCATCCGCATTTCTCGGCGGGCGTTTCATGATGTCTGCCTCACCGTCCTCCATACCGAGCGCCAGCGCCGGGAAGCAGTCCGTAATCAGGTTGATCCAGAGCAGATGCACCGGATTTAAAATCGTAAAGCCCATCAGCGTCGCGCAGAAAATCGACAGCACCTCGGCAAGGTTCGATGCCAGAAGGAACTGAATTGCCTTACGGATATTATCGTAGATTCGTCTTCCTTCCTCAACCGCCGCGATGATCGTCGCAAAGTTGTCGTCCGCGAGCACCATATCTGCCACGTTTTTCGTCACATCCGTTCCCGTGATGCCCATTCCGATGCCGATATCCGCACGCTTGATCGACGGCGCATCGTTGACTCCGTCTCCTGTCATCGCGGTGATTCTGCCTTTCCGCTTCCACGCATCGACGATCCGCACTTTATGCTCCGGCTGGACGCGTGCGTAAACAGCATATTCCTCGATTCTCCGGTCAAGCTCCTCATCGCTTAACTGGTCAATCTCGGCTCCCGTTACCGCTTTCCAGCCCGCCTCCAGAATACCCAGCTCTTTTGCAATAGCAACCGCTGTGTCTTTGTGGTCACCCGTAATCATCACCGGACGGATGCCTGCCCCGCGGCATTCCCGGATCGCATCGACTACTTCCGGCCGCACCGGATCAATCATACCGCAAAGTCCTAAAAAGCAGAGATCCTGCTCCAGAAAGTCCGGCTCCTGGGAGGACGGCATCTGGTTCCACGCTCTTCCTGCTGCCGCCAGCACGCGGAGTGCCTGGTCTGCCATCGCCTTGTTCTGCGACAGGATTTCCTGCCGGAATGCTTCTGTCATCGGCTGTTTTCTGCCGTCACGCCAAACGGAGGTGCACCGCTTCAGAATCTCATCCGGTGCGCCTTTTGTGCAGGAAAAATACGTTCCGTCGTTTGCGCGGTGGATCGTTGTCATGCGTTTCCGCATCGAATCAAACGGCGCTTCCCCGACACGCGGATACTGGACGGACAGACTCTTCTTCGGGCATCCCTCTTTCTGCGCATCGTTGACCAACGCACATTCCGTCGGTTCTCCGACTGCCTCGCCGTTTTCGTCCGGCTCCGCATCGGAGCAGAGTGCCATGACGGATACGAGACGTTTTATATCGCTTCCCTCATGTTTTACCACGGTCATCTTATTCTGGGTCAGCGTTCCTGTCTTATCCGAGCAGATCACCTGCGTACAGCCGAGCGTCTCGACAGCCGTCAGTTTCCGGATCACCGCATTCCGCTTTGACATTTTGGTCACACCGATGGAAAGCACGATTGTGACAACTGCTGCAAGTCCTTCCGGAATTGCCGCTACGGCAAGGCTGACAGCTACCATAAAGGTATTTAAGATGTTCTGCGGCGTCACGCCCTCTTTTAAAATACCGACAATGAAAATCACGGCACAGATGGCGAGCACCATCACGCTTAAGATTTTGCTGAGCTGGTTCAGCCGCTTCTGCAGCGGTGTGCTCTCATCCGCCGACTGCGTCAGAACATGGGCGATCTTTCCCATCTCGGTTTTCATACCCGTTCCGGTGATAACAGCGCGGCCGCGGCCATAGACAACGGTGCTTCCCATATAGACCATGTTTTTCCGGTCCCCGAGCGGAACCTCGCTGGCTGCGCCGGCGTTCAGAACATCCGCTGTTTTATTGACCGGGACAGATTCTCCGGTCAGCGCTGCTTCCTCGATTTTCATGCTGGCGCTCTCTAAAATACGGCCATCCGCCGGAACAGCATCGCCCGCTTCGAGAATTACAATATCACCGGGTACGAGCTCCTCGCTCTTTTTCACTTCCATTTTCCCGCCGCGCATCACCTTCGACGTGGCTGCCGCGATCTCCTGCAGAGCTTCAATCGCTTTCTCTGCCTTGCTCTCCTGCAGAACACCGAGCACCGCATTAATGATGACAACGGTGAGAATAATGACCACATCAGCGTACGATTCGCCTTCATACGCCGATGTGATGCCGGAAATCAGCGCTGCGGCGAGCAGGATCAGGATCATCGGGTCTTTCAGTTCTTCGAAAAACCGCTGAAGATTACTCTTCTTTTTTCCCGCCGCCAGCCGGTTAGGTCCGTGTTCGGAAAGCCGCCGCGCAGCTTCCGCCTCGGAAAGTCCCTGCTCCGTTGTCTGTAACTCATCAAGAATCTTCGAACTTTTTTCCAGATACTCTTTCATTTCCATCCGTCCTTTCTTCTGAAAACGCTTTTTGCGTTCCTGTGATAAGTTCCCACTGGTACACCGGTCTCTTTCTATATAGAAAAAGACCTATCCGCACCATATTTGTTGATACAGATAAGTCTTGTCATTTCATACAAAGCCAGAAGAAATGCTTTTTCTTCGGTTGTTGGCCTTATAGCGTCACGTATGCCGCCGACTACTCCCTTATTCTTCTTCCAGTCTACCACATCTTCCGGCCTTGTGCAATCGCATTTCTCTTTTATTCTTCTGCGTTCTTTGCGCATCCCGGGCAGCCGCTGCATCCGCCTGCGATCCGGTCGTCCGGCATCAGGTCGAGTGCCTTGGAAATGCAGCAGATCGCCTGTGCGGAAATTCCCTCTTTCTTTCCGGTAAAGCCAAGTCCTTCCTCGGTCGTTGCCTTGATATTGACCTGATCCTCTTCGAGATGAAGCGCCTCCGCCACATTTTTCACCATCGTGTCGATGTATGGCAGGAGCTTCGGCTTCTGTGCAATAACGGTTGCATCGATATTTTCAATCAGATACATCCGCTCCTCGAGCATCTCACCCACTTTTTTCAGCAGTTCGATGCTGTCTGCGCCCTCATACGCCGGATCATTGTCCGGAAAATGGCGTCCGATGTCCCGCAGTGCTGCAGCGCCGAGAAGCGCATCCATAATGGCATGAACCAGCACATCCGCATCGGAATGTCCCAGAAGGCCATATTCATACGGGATTTCCACACCGCCCAGAATCAGTTTCCGGTTTTCCACCAGTTTATGCACATCGTAACCCATTCCTACTCGCATTGTTCGTTCCTCCGCTTCGTTACTTTCTAGTTAAATCCATACAGTTTCTGCGCTACCTTGTAGGCATAGACTGCAATTTTCTGTCCCGGTTTTGATTTGCTGCTCATAACAGTTCCGAAAATGCCGTGGCGGATGCGGAAGTAATCGGCTGCATCCTCCTGTTTCAGGTATCTCCAAAGATCGTTCTTTTTCTCGAGATTTTCTTCCGTTCCAGAGCGCATCATCATCACGGAAGAAACCGTCATAATAATGGTCAGATAGCTGATCATATATTTCCGCAGGTGCTTCGACAGCCCTTTCTGTTCACCAAGGTAATCGATCATCAGCTTGTTGACACGGATCTGCTGGTCAATTCTGCCGATCATGACTTTCTCGTTAACCGACTGGTCGGCTCTCCCGATAAAGTAGCGGTAGAAATTGACATCGAGATAATACATCGTTTTGACGTACGGAAGCGGAATAAACGCAACCAGATTATCCACATAGAAGGTGTGCTCCGGCAGCTTCATGCCGCACTCTCTTAAAAGAGAAGTCCGGTAAATCAGCGAATGCATCAGCAGATAATGTGTTTTGCCGAGAGCTTTCGCCTCATCCCATCCGAAAAAGCGGCCTTCCGGCAGCGATTTCGCATAGCGCATCACACGTTTTCTCTTGGCGCCCTCTTTTTCATACACATAGTTACTGATCAGAAGGTCGAGTGTTTTCGGTCCGCGTACGACTTCTGCCAGAACATTTAAAATCTTCTGGTATGCCTCTGGGTTTACCCAGTCATCACTGTCCACAACCTTAAAGTACAGACCCGTCGCATTTTCCACACCCGTGTTGACTGCTCCGCCGTGGCCCTTGTTTTCCTGATGAATCGCTTTTACAATCGTCGGATATTTTTCCTGATAGCGGTCTGCAATCTCTGTGGTTCCGTCCTTGGAACCATCGTCCACGATCAGAATTTCTACTTCTTCTCCGCCGACCAGCAGCGAATCGATACATTTCTCCATATATGCTTCTGAATTATAGCATGGTACTGCAATTGATAAAATCTTCATCTTTTTTCTCCCTGCTCTTTTTTGCTCTTCTGCCGTTTCAGGCACGTTCCAGATCTGTATATTTTGCGTATTCCGCAAACGCAGACGGAATGGCATATCTTTCAGCCGCGGTTTTCGCATCCGCAAAAATCAATCCGGCTTTTTCTTCCCCTTCCTGCTCCACATCGTTTCCTGCAATTTTAATAGCGTATCCTGTGATATGCCACTCGACATGGGAAAAAATGTGCTTGTACGGCGGCAATGCCTGAATATGAAGCGGCGTCACGCCGAATTTTTCTGCCTCTTCAAGTGCTTCCTGTTCGGAGAGCACGCCATCGAAGTTCGGGAACTCGTAAAGTCCCGCCAGAAGTCCTTTTTTCGGCCGTTTCCGCACTGCTGTGTGCGTACCGTCCAGAAATAACAGAACGGTTCTGTCTTCGATTCTGCGCGGCTTTGCGCTCTTTTTAAACGGATATTCCGTCCAGGTCTGATGCTGTCCCGCCAGACACTGGTCAAAAAGCGGACAGACTTCACATTTTGGTGCGCCGTTCGGCAGACAGACCATTGCGCCGAGATCCATCATCGCCTGGTTGAAGGCTCCCGGATCTTCTGCCGGCATGATTTCGGTCAATTCCGCTTCCACGCGGTTTTTCACGGACTGCTTTAAAATGTCCTCACCGTCCTCCCGGAGGCGTGCCATCACACGAAGCACATTTCCGTCCACCGCCGGCACCGGAATGCAAAACGCGATCGATGCAACGGCTCCCGCTGTGTAATTTCCAATTCCCGGAAGTCCTTTTAAGGCTTCGTAATCTGCCGGAAATACACCGTCATACACTTCCATAATTTTCTGTGCGGCCTTCTGCATATTCCGCACACGGTTATAGTAACCAAGGCCTTCCCAGAGCTTCAAAAGCTTTTCCTCGGGACAGACCGCAAGTGCTGCGACATTGGGCAGTTCACGCATAAACCGCTCATAAAACGGCTTGACCGCCTCCACCCTCGTCTGCTGGAGCATAATCTCGGAAACCCAGATTTCATACGGGTTCTTTTTTTCTCTCCACGGCAGCACTCTTTTATTTTCGCCATACCATTTCAATAATGGCTTTGTGATTGTGTCCTGCATAGTAATCTCCTGTTAATATATCATTCTTATTTTGCCACATTTTCCTCCAAAATGCAAAATAAACATTGCGCTCTCACGTGTTTTTGATTAAAATTAATAAATACTTTAAAAGAATAACCAAAACCCTTAAGATATGGAGGAAAAACTCTTGATCGACAGTATTATTTTTGATGTGGACGGCACCCTGTGGGACTCCACAGACGTTGTTGCCGACGCATGGAATCAGATTATGGAAAAAGAAACTGATATGACACCAAACCTCACCGGAACCGTGTTAAAAGGCCTGTTCGGCCGCCTGCTCCCGGATATCGCCGCCGTCATTTTCCACGAATATCCAAAGGAGCGCCAGTTAGAACTGATCGAGGCATGCTGTGCCAAAGAGCATGAGGCACTTCTTGCGACACCGGCTCCTGTTTATCCGGGACTTGTCGATGCACTTTCTATTCTTTCCAGACATTACCCGCTTTATATCGTAAGCAACTGCCAGGCGGGCTATATCGAAGTTTTTCTGGAAGCCACAGGCCTCGGTCACTATTTCAAAGGCCATCTCTGTCCTGGCGATACCGGAAAGGCAAAGGCAGACAACATCCGTACAATCATCGAACAGAACCATCTGCAGCACGCGGTCTATGTCGGCGATACCGACGGCGACTACAAGGCGACACGCGAGGCCGGAATCCCGTTTGTCCATGCCGCATACGGTTTTGGTCAGACCGAAAACCCGGACTACACCATCACTTCCCCGATGGATCTTGTCACACTGTTCGTACCGGAAAATTAATTTTTAACAGTTTCTTTCTCATAAAAAATACGCATTCCTGTTTTGATAACGGAATGCGTATTTTTTATGTTCTATTTCTTCTTTTCTCAGCTCTCGCCCTTACCTGGGTAATCATCGTCACCCGTATGGTCTCCCTGATCCGGTGCGCTCGGCTCCTGGGTCGGTTCCGGTGTGGACGGGGTCTCCGTCGGTGCTACGGTCGGCTCCGGCGTAGACGGGATCTCGGTCGGTGCTGTGGTCGGTTCCGGCGTAGACGGGGTCGATGGAGTTGATGGGGTTGATGGAGTTGATGGGGTTGACGGAGTTGACGGCGTGTAATCATCGTACGTGTAGGATGGCGTTCTCGTCGGCGTTACTGTCGTGGTATTCGTCGTATCATCGACATTTTCGTCATCTGCTTCCGGTGCCTGTGTCACAGTAAGCGTGTCTTCACTTACCTCATAAGCTTCGGAATAATAAATGATAACCGGTGTTCCGTCATCGACATTGTCATATAATGCCTGTGCCACTGCAGTCGGAAGTGCAACAGATCCTGTCGTCGATCCTGCAGTCAGATACAGGTTTCCGCCGAAACTACTTCTCCAGGAAGCATCGTAGAAACCAATCTCTCCGTTGAACGGAATCCAGGAATCCACATCTCTTTCCCAGGAATAGCTGCCGTCTGCCTGAAGCTCTCCGTGCAGTTTTTTCTGGCTTTCTTTTGCTGCGGTTGTGTAGATACCCGGCTTCGTGTAGCTGCTCTGCTCCATCAGACCGGTTACACAGTCACCGTCGACAACCAGATTTCCATCTTTGTAGAGCCAGATATGCTGACGGCTGGCATCAACCTCAACATACGTCTTGCCGAATCCGTTGTTCTCTGTGGAAGCAGCAAACTCTCTCTGCGCATACTGCGGCTCTCTTGCGTCTGCTGCGTGAGCATCTACTTCTTCTGCGATCTTTGCTATCTCCTGCTCCTGATCCACTTTCCATCCGTAGCCTTCCTGGCTGATGGTCACGCCGCCTTCGATACCGGTTGCCGGGAAGGTGTGATCCTTGCCATCGGTATCAATCGCTGCCGCAAGATTTGCCACATATTCTTTTACTTTTTCATTCCACTGGTTTTCATCTTTGGAATAATTTCCATCCGCATCGACCGCCAGCCAGTCTTTCATGGTATTTCCGTCAAGAACCTGTGTTGTTCCATCCGGCATACTGTATGTGATACTTGCGCGTACCAGTTCATTTAACTGATCCTTCTGTGCATTCAGTGTTTCGTCATCTGCTGTTACCAAGGTTCCGTCGTAAACGCCTGCTTTTTCAAGATCCACTTCGGTATCCGCATTGATCAGCGCGTTTTCGATGCACTGTTTTGCAAGGGTAAGATCCATTCCCTCACCCATAACAGCATCCACAATCTCAAACTCATTGTTCTGGAAGGTGATGTAGGCGCTGGCCGGTGCATTCTCACCGTCTGCGGACTGGAATTCGTCAAATCCATCAATCACCGCATCCAGTTTTTCCTGACTGTACTGCATGGTGACCTGGGAATCTTTCTCTTTTCCGCCATTTCCCAGGAACCAGAGGAAACTGTTCTGTTTCTTTAACACGCTCTCCACGCTGCCGTCTCCGGCGTAGGTGTAGTCGATGTCTTTTCCGCTGACACTCTTCGTATCATTGTCTTTGAATTTTACATTTAAGGTATAGTTTGCAGCCTGCTCTTTGATTTTCGTTTCTGCCTCTTTGGCCGTCATATCCGAGCAGTCTACTCCGTTGATGGTTGTTCCGTTGAAAAAATAATTCTGGTAATGGAACATTTTGCTTCCATAGAAAAAGCCTCCCACAGCAATAACAGCAACGGCTGCAACGGCGATAACCGCACCGCCTTTTCCCTTTTTCTTCTGCGGTTTTGCGCCATGCGGAATGTACTCTTCGTCGTCATCCTCATAATCGTCGTAGTCATCATCCTCATCGTCTATTTCCGGCATTGGGATATGGCCTACCGTGTCGCTGACGAGGCGCTCCATTGCGGCTTCCACCTGATCACCAAGCACTTCTTTCTCCGAACCCTTGGTCTCTGTCTTCTCTTCTCCCAGCAGATCATCCTCATCTGCGAATGGATCGTTGATGATCAGATCATCATCCACCATCACTTCTTCCGGTTCCGATTCTGTTTTTGTCTCCGCCGGCGTCTCTTCGATTTCTTCTTCCTCTTCTGTAAATTCCGGAATCTCGATGTCCTGCGTCACAGGCTCCACTTTGGTCTGCTTCATTTTCTGCTTCGCTTCTTCGTCTTTTGCACGCTCAGTTGCCTCAAGGACACTTCGCAGATTACTTAAATTTGCAGTCTCATCCGGGATGTGATCTTCGCTTTTTGTTTCTTTGCTTTCAAATTCAATGGAGTCTTCGATGTCTGCCAGTTCTTCCTGGAATGTTTCACCGCTCTCCTTTTCCGCCAGGTCACGGTCAATCTCTTTTTGCAGGGCAGCCCAAAGTTTACCGTCCTTTAAATCATCATCTTCAAACTTCATATTTTTTGCTCCTCATAGTTCTGTGTCTGCACTTTACTTACTTCTCTTCTTTTTTCCTTGTTTCAACTCACAGTCGGTATTTTCACGGAGTCTGACATGTCGAAAATAGTTCGACTGTGACTTACCTCATGTCAGTGGAGGATACCGATTTCTCTCCGCCCGCCACTACCGTTATGTTTCTTTTAACAATTCATCCCACCGCTTTAGAAGCGGGGGACTTCTTGTCTACTGATGTTAAAAATGCCCCTATAGATTTCTTCTTTTGTCCAAGGGCACATACACTGTTAAGTATATCATAAAATTCGACAAAAAAAAGCAAAAAATTTGGTTTTGGCAAATTTCTCACTTTTTTCGTAAATCACCTATGGAATTCGTAAAAAAATACCTTCTGCAGCGCTTCTCCGAGGAAAATTCCAAGGGCAATTGCGCCTGCCGCGGTCGCTGTCTCTAAAAGATACGTTCCAACCATGTTTTCCGGCCCCATAACGATCGAGTAGACGATGCGGTACATACCGGCTCCCGGCACCATCGGAAGAATGCCCGGGATCACGAAAAGGATCACCGGCGCTTTGAAATGACGCGCCATTGCCTGGGAAACCAGGGCGACGGCAACGGCGGCAAGAAAGTTCTTCATCAGAATGCCGTCGTTGAATACTTCCACGATCAGATAGACCGCCCAGCCGATCATACCGACACCGGCCGTGTAGCATTCCAGCTTTTTTGGTGCGTTCAACAGTCTTGAAAATCCCCAGATTGCAACCCAGGCTCCAAGGGATTTCAGGATGATTTCACCTGCTATTCTCATATTTTTGCTTTAACCTCATCTTTTTTCTGTATCGGTTTTCTCTACCGCACCAGTGGACGGAGCAGCAGCATGCCAAGTCCCACGCCGATTGCGATGGCCGCAGCGGTTACAAACGCCTCAAGCATCCGTGCCGCACCGGAAATGTAGTCGCCGTGCAGGGTATCATACACCGCATTCGTGATCGCCACACCCGGTACGAGGGGCATGATCGATGCAATGATAATGACGTTCAGATCCATGGTCCCCGGCAGGTAATGAACACAGAGAATAGATGTGACCGCCAGCAAAAATGACCCGATACAGTTCACAAGAAACGACTGCATCCCGGCTTTTTTTCCTCCGTAAACACCGATTCCTGATATAAAACCTGCAAGTGCAGATGCCAGCACTTCGTAGAACCCGGCTCCGAACATGATTGCAAAGCCTGCGGTCGTCGCCATCATCGCGAGCAGATTTTTTTTAATTTCCGACTTGGCACGATAGATATCCCGCACCCGGTGGAACAGCGCATCCAGGTCGATATTTCCTTCGCAGAAATCGCGGGAAAGCTGATTGACCGCATGGATCCGGTTCAGATCCGTTGCACGGCTCTCTACGCTGCGCATAACAGTCATGGAATCCATCGCCGGGTCGTCGAGCGTTACCACAAAGCCGGTCGTCAGCGCCAGTACATCCGCAGTTTTCAGGCCGGACATGCGCAGCATCCGCAGCATGGTATCCTCCACCCGCCACGTCTCCGCCCCGCTTTCCAGCAGGATTTCTCCCGCCATGACCGCGGTGTCCAGCAGCAGTTTATAGTCCATAGTTTTTGTCCTCTCAAATGTAACTCATATTTCACACATGCCAAACGATTGTACCATGAAGCAGTGTTCACTTTCAAGTTAATTCTATGCAAATTCGGCGATATCCGGGCGTTGGGATGTTCCGATGTTCACCCGCGCCATTCACAAATCTTTTCAAAGTTTCTTCAAACTCCATTCACACTTTCCTCACATATGACAACTATACTAAACGTATCAAAACAAAGGGACAACAAATCATCTTCCTCTATCTTTCAACCGTTGTCCCAACCTAATATTCTTTCCAATTTATATAGATTTTTCTTTTTCATAATGCCGGTGTTTCTGCCAGAAGAAATACCGGCCCTCCTTTTTTTATCCCCCAAAAAGAAGTGCCGACATCCCGTCTATGTACTATTCTTCAAATTTTACAACCAATGTCTTGTCCCCGACCGTCTCGGACAGCATTCCGGTAATCAGTGTTTTCGCCTGTTCCTGTGCCATCGTTTCCAGGTCATCCATTTCTTTCGTCTGCTGCTCTACATCCTCCTTCGCACTCGCGATTGCATCCATCGCATCTTCCTTCCGCTCCCAGTTCAGAAGCGCTGCCTTCTCATCGTAATACTGGATGGAATCATTGTCGATGGAAATATCAAAAATCTCCACTGCCGGAAGTGTAACTGTTACTTCTGAATCCGTCACCTCCGTATTCGCCTTCGAGAGATCCACGCCCGCACGTACCTCTGCACGGTATGTCATATTAAACGCCTTCTGCGTCAGAAACGGAATCGACCCGTCCGAGTAATGAATCAGCCCGTTATAAATCATCTTCGCCGACGTCAGCTCCCCCGCCGCCTCCAGCTTGCTGTCAATAAACGTCCCCGTAATCTCCGGCTCCCGGTCCCGCCGCAACGACTGCGTCAGATAAACAACCATTCCAGCAAGGATTACTACGATCAGAAGATAAATGACAGCTTTTACCGTGCCGCGGCTTCCATTCTTTTCTCTGCTCACGTTACACCCACTCCCTTCTCATGTTTCATTTTTCATTATTTTTGAATATGTTCTGTGGCTCTATTGTACCTTATTTACACCATAAAAAACAGTCCTGCTTTACAAAAATATCTTAAAATTCTGTAAATCCTGTTCTGTTAGACTTTTCTTTTAAACAATACGAAAAAAGAGTGAAGATTTTGTATCTTCACTCTTTCCTAATACAGGGGATGAGAGAATCGAACTCCCACCAAAGGTTTTGGAGACCCCTATCATACCATTTGACCAATCCCCTACGCTAGATATACCTTCAAAACCGCATACACTTAACATCTATACATCATACCATACTTTCTTTCCGAACACAACCATTTTCTGCAAAACTTTTGTTTTGCATTTCAGGTCAAGCCCTCGACCGATTAGTAACAGTCAGCTCCATGCCTTACGGCACTTCCACCTCTGCCCTATCTACCTCGTCGTCTTCAAGGGGTCTTACTTCTTTCGAATGGGATATCTCATCTTGAGGGGGGCTTCACGCTTAGATGCCTTCAGCGTTTATCCCTTCCCGACTTGGCTACCC
>NZ_JADNOP010000001.1:161581-430358 GCF_015557635.1 Fusicatenibacter saccharivorans | reverse complement strand
GTACCGCAGGGCATACGGGAACAGGATAAACATAGCTTGTGGACACTGTGTAAGACATTGCAGTACCGTAAGGTATTCGTCAATGCAGTAGTGGAAGAAACAAGAATCCCCCTGCTTTAGCTGTGGGGAGTGTCAAGTGCAATAAATTACATGAATATTTTTAAAACATTGACAAATTTGTGAAAACAGTATAAAATTGTAGTGTTGTAAATGTGCAATGAAAACTAAATAAGGAGGTGCTCCGGTAATGGGTACAGGTATTACAATTCTGCTGGTATTCATTGCTGTAGTAGTCACGCTGCTTATTGCGGTTCCTGTTACCAGGAAAATTGCTGTGGACAATAAAATCAAGCAGAATGCTGAGAAAATTGGCACAGCGGAAGAAAAGGCGAGAAACATCATAGATGAAGCACTGAAAACTGCCGAAACTAAGAAACGGGAAGCCCTGCTGGAGGCGAAGGAGGAGTCTCTTCGTACGAAGAATGAAGTAGAAAAAGAGACCCGAGAGCGCAGAGCGGAACTGCAGAAATATGAGAAGCGCGTTTTATCGAAAGAAGAATCTGTAGATAAAAAAGCGGACGTATTGGAGCGTCGTGAAAACGAAATTGCAGCAAAAGAGGCAAGCGTCAGAAAGAAAGAAAAGGAAGTAGACGGTCTACACGAAAAAGGAGTACAGGAACTGGAAAGAATTTCCGGTTTTACCTCCGAGGAAGCAAAAGAGTATCTGTTAAAATCTGTGGAAGACGAAGTAAAAATCGACACAGCAAAGCTCTACAAAGAGCTGGAGAGCAGAGCAAAAGAGGAAGCAGGCCGTAAGGCAAAAGAGTATGTGGTAACAGCTATTCAGAAATGTGCTGTCGATCACGTATCCGAGAGTACCATCTCCGTGGTACAGCTTCCGAGCGATGAAATGAAAGGCCGCATCATCGGCCGTGAAGGACGAAACATCCGTACACTCGAAACCATGACAGGCGTTGACCTGATCATCGACGATACACCGGAAGCAGTCGTTCTTTCCTCATTCGATCCGATCCGCCGTGAGGTGGCAAGAATTGCTCTGGAAAAACTGATCGTAGACGGAAGAATCCATCCGGCCCGCATCGAAGAGATGGTAGAAAAGGCCCGCAAAGAAGTAGAACAGAATATTCGCGAGGAAGGCGAGGCAGCCGCACTGGAAGTCGGTGTACACGGACTTCATCCGGAGCTGATCCGTCTCCTTGGAAGAATGAAATTCCGTTCCAGCTACGGACAGAATGCATTAAAGCATTCGATCGAGGTAGCACAGCTTTCCGGTCTCCTCGCAGGAGAGGTAGGATGCGATGTCCGCATGGCAAAACGTGCCGGACTGCTTCATGATATCGGTAAATCCATCGACCATGAGGTAGAAGGATCTCACATTCAGATCGGTGCAGATCTCTGCAAAAAGTACAAAGAATCTCAGATTGTGATCAACACAGTAGAATCACATCACGGGGATGTAGAGCCCCAGTCTCTGATTGCATGTATCGTTCAGGCAGCGGATGCAATTTCCGCAGCAAGACCGGGTGCAAGAAGAGAAACACTCGAAACATATACCAACAGATTAAAACAGTTGGAAGACATCACGAATTCGTTCAAGGGTGTCGAAAAATCTTTTGCTATTCAGGCTGGTAGAGAAGTCCGCATCATGGTTGTTCCTGAGCAGGTATCCGATTCTGAAATGGTACTGCTCGCAAGGGATATCTCGAAACAGATCGAAGCTGAACTGGAATACCCGGGACAGATCAAGGTCAATGTTATCCGCGAGAGCCGTGTAACGGATTACGCGAAATAAAAGACTTTCTACGAAACAATTTAATAACGAAATCAAAAAGAGGCTGTGGACATGAGCAATCATGTTCCACAGCCTTTTCAGTGTGTATAAGAACAGTAAATTTCAAAAGAATTTATACGTGCCGTATCCGGTTCGAGCGCATTTTCTGAGGTGTAGAGCCATACAGCTTTTTGAAGGTCCGCATAAAAATTTTGTAATTCGACAGCCCGTTTTTCTCCATCAGTACCGTGATCGTTTCGTCGGAATTCTGTAAATCTTCGTACAGGTGCATCGTGCGCACATCGTTCAGATATTCGAGAAAGGTCTGTCCGGTATACTTTTTAAAGAGCCGGCAGAAATACTCCTTCGAGAGCGCCAGGGAATCCGCGGCTGTTTCGAGGCTTAACGGTTCCGGGTAATGCACTTTCACCCAGTTCATAACGTGTGTCACGCGCTGCAGATCGCGCTGTGAACCCGTGAGGGATGCCGAAGGGATCTGGTGGGAATACGACCGGCAGAGATGGTACAGAAATTCGTACAGTCGTGAGGTAAAGAGAAGCTGGTATGAATCGGAAGGATTCTGCCGGATCTCGTTCATCTCCGAGAGCAGTGCGCGGAGCGGAGCCGGCTGTTCCGAGCAGGGAATGATCGTGTCGAAACGCATCGTATCAAAGTCCGGCAGATATTGGCGCATCTGGCTTGCGGAAATCTGCAGCAGAAGATATGTACAGGTGTTGGAGCGCGTCATATGGAGGTCGCCGGAGTTGATGATAATCAGATCGCCCTCGTTTAACCGATACTCCGTTGCCTGGACAATCGCGGAAAACTGTCCCCTGATCAGATAGAGAATTTCCACATATTCGTGCCAGTGCGCCGGAAAAACAAAAGCGGGCGCATCCTGCAGCTCAAAACGGACGTGCAGCAGATCGGTTTCGTGTATTGTTTCGTAAAAGCAGGATTCCATAAGTACCTCCAGGATGTGATAGAAATATACGTCAATTATAATCAAAAAAGATAAGAATATTGTACCAGAAATTGGGCGAAATATCAATATCAACCAGAGAAAGGACAAGAAAGGAACTAGAAGTTACACGAAAAAGGGAAGATAATGGAGACATTAGTACGAAACAAAGTTTGGGAGGAACAAAGACATGAAAGCAAAGGTAAGAACCTTTAACGGAACTACATCTCCGGAAGTAACCCAGCGTGAAACAGATCACCGCAAACTTGCCCGCGAGGCAGCAGCAGAGGGATTCGTTCTTCTGGAAAACAAAGATCATTTCCTGCCGCTGGCAAAGGGCAGCAAGGTAGGTCTTTACGGAGCAGGTGCGATCCGCACCATCAAAGGAGGCACCGGTTCCGGCGATGTCAATGAGCGTGACAGCGTTAATATTTTCCAGGGCATGAAAAATGCAGGCTACGACGTAACAAGCAGTGAATGGCTGGAGGATTACGATAAACTCTACGTACAGGCAAGACTGGACTGGAAAAATGAGATTTTCACAAAATTGAACGGAGACGACACAAAATTCTTTGATGCTTACTCTGCAACCCCGTTCTTTATGCCATCCGGAAACCCAATCGATGAAGAGAAAGCAGCAGCCGACGGTGCAGACACCGCATTCTTCGTTCTGGCACGTATCGCAGGAGAGAACAAAGACCGTTTTGATACGGAGGGTGACTACTTCATCTCCAAAGAAGAGAAAGCTATTCTGGCACAGGTTTCCAGATGCTATAAAAACGTTGTTCTTGTTATCAACACCGGCGGCCTGATGGATCTGGCATTCGTAGAAGAATTTGACAATATCCGCTCTATTTTACAGTACGTACAGGCAGGCCAGGAAGGCGGAAATGCATTTGCTGATGTTGTAAGCGGCGATGTAACCCCATCCGGAAAAATGACAGATACCTGGGCAAAAGATTACTATGATTATCCGGGTGCAGAGGTTTACAGCTACAAGAGCGGCGACCTCATGAAAGAAAAATACGAAGAGGGTATCTTCGTTGGATACCGTTACTTCGATACCTTTGAAGTACCAGTCCGTTACTCCTTCGGTTACGGTATGTCCTACACCGATTTCGAGATCAGAACCGATGACATCAAAGTAAGCGGCCGCGGTATGATGAATCCGAAAGTAAGCGTGACTGTTACCGTCACCAACACCGGCGATACTTATGCAGGAAAAGAAGTTGTACAGATCTACGCTTCCTGCCCGCAGGGCAGACTGGTGAAAGAGTTCCGCCGTCTGGCAGGCTTTGGAAAAACAAAACTGCTGGCTCCGAAGGAATCCCAGACCATGACCATCACCTTCCCGCTGTATCAGCTGACTTCCTATGAGGAGGAAAGCGCATCCTGGATTCTGGAGCCGGGCATGTATGGTATCTGGATTGGAAATGATCTGAATACATCTGTTCTCTCCGGCGCGCTGGAGCTGGACGAGAAAGCAGTCATGACAGCGTGTGAAAATATCTGCCCGATGAAAGAGGAATTGAATGAGATTGTTCCTGATGCAGAAAAAGTTCAGGCAAGAGAGGCTGTATGGCAGAAGGAAGTAAAAGAAAAGAGAATGAGCGTGATCGAGCTCAAAGCATCTGAGATTCCAACTGAGAAAGTAGATTACCAGCCGGTACCGGAAGAGCTTCCTGGAAAAGCAGGAAAGATTGTGGAATCCCTTTCTGTGGATCAGCTGGCACTCCTTGCAACCGGTGATCCGGGAAGAGCACAGGGCAACGCGCTTGGCTCCGCAGGAATTTCTGTTCCGGGAGCAGCAGCGGAGACATCCCCGTGTGCTTCGGAGGAGCCGTGGAATGTAACCACCATTGCTCTGGTGGACGGACCTGCAGGTCTTCGTCTGAAGAGAGAATACCAGGTAGACAACGGAGAGATCGTAGCGAGCGATTTCCTGGCGGCACTGGAAGGCGGATTCTTCAGCAAACCGCAGGAAAAACGCGGAACAACCTATTATCAGTTCTGTACCGCAATTCCGGTCGGAACACTTCTGGCACAGAGCTGGGATGTAGAACTGATCAAGAGAGTCGGCGAAATGATCGGCCATGAGATGGAACTGTTCAACGTAACACTGTGGCTGGCACCTGGTATGAACATCCACAGAAATCCGCTCTGCGGAAGAAACTTTGAATACTATTCCGAGGATCCGTTGCTTGCCGGTATGATGGCGGCTGCCATGACACTCGGTGTACAGAAGGTACCGGGCTGCGGAACCACGATCAAACACTTCGCATGCAACAATCAGGAGGATAACCGTATGGGCTCCGATTCCATCCTGTCCGAGCGTGCACTGCGTGAGATCTATCTGAAAGGTTTTGAAATCGCAGCCAAAGATGCACAGCCGATGTCCATTATGACATCTTACAACCTGATCAATGGTGTGCACGCTGCAAACTGCTACGATACCTGCACGAAAGCAGCGAGAGATGAGTGGGGATTTGCAGGAGCTATCATGACCGACTGGACAACCACCAACGTACAGATCCAGGGCGAGTGTACGGCAGCGGGCTGCATGAGAGCCGGAAATGACATGGTAATGCCGGGTCTGCCGGAGGATCACGAGAACATCAAAAAAGAACTTGCAGATGGAACTCTGACGATGGCAGAACTGAAACGCTGCATCTATAACACGGTAAATATCGTACTGCAGTCCAATATGTACGAGGGCGCAGTCAGCTACCTTGATCAGTTCGATGATCTGGATACCTATCTTGTCGTGAAATAAAAGAAGTGAAAAATATCTTATGGGGATATACAAAAAGCAGGGTTTGAAATGATCGGACATTTCGGTGCGTGAGACATTGGGGGACCCTGAAAAGAGGAAAGAAGTGCCATTCGCAGATGGGGGTCTGCGGAGCAGGCACTTCTTTTACGTATATCGTCTATGAACCGTGAATACATTGACAGTAAGGCAGAAAATAAGGAGGCGCAAAAAGCAAATGAGAGAACGGGATGAGAATGCATATATTCGTTTTTTTGCCCTCTGGTTTGCGGCCGGTATGACCCTCGGTGTACTGCTGCTGCTTACGGCATCCCACACGGGAATGAAGGAGGGAAATAGCGTCCGCCTCTTTCAGGCGGAGGCGTTTTTGGGAAGAAAAATTTCCGCAAAGGCCTGCTTTTCCTATCTTCTAAAGGTACGGTTAGCACCGGCATTTGCGGGACTTCTCTTTGGATTGACGGCAATCGGTGCGTATTTTGCCACTGCTGCCGTTTGGGCATATGGTTTTCTGTGTGGCGTCTTTCTCTCGGCTGCCTATCTGCAGAACGGAATGGCAGGTCTTTTATTCTTTTTTCTGGCTCTTTTTCCGCAGATTTTCCTCTACCTTGCCGCGTTATTTCTGATGGCTGCTGCGTGCAGCCGGATGGCAGAGACGAATCACCTTGCCGGCGGCATACAGAAAAAGGAATATTTTTGCTTTGGCGTGCGCTACTTCTTTGCACTGATCCTGCTTCTGTGGGGTATTCTGCTTGAGAGTTATGTCAATCCGTGGTTTCTTGCGAAAATCCTGTAAAAACGGTCGGAAAAGGGAATTGCATTTTTGAAAAAACGTGTATATAATTAAAAGCATTGTTACCCTTTATCGGGCAGTGAGAGGGAGAAAAAAGCAAAAAGGAAAAAAGCTATGCAGGAAACGATACAGTCATTTACGGACTATCTACAGACGGAAAAGAAAGCGTCAAAAAATACAGAAGTCTCCTATCAGCGCGATCTTCGAAAGCTGGCAGTTTTTTTGAAGGAGCACGGAATAGAAAAACCGGAGCAGATGAATGCAACGGTTTTAAATTCTTATTTATTATATCTGGAGCGGGAACACTTTTCCCCGGCAACGATCTCGCGCAGCATTGCGGCGATTCATATGTTTTGCCAATATGCATGTCAGGAGGGGAAAATGGTATCTGACCCGTCGAAAGCACTGCAGCCACCGAGGGTTGAACGGAAAATGCCGGAGATCCTTTCCATCGCAGAGGTCGATCTGCTGCTTCGCCAGCCAAAAACCGACACGCCAAAGGGTATCCGCGACAAAGCAATGCTGGAAATGCTGTATGCGACCGGTATCCGTGTCAGTGAGTTGATCCATTTGAAAACACAGGATGTCAATCTTATGATGGGCTATATCACCTGCCGCGATGAAAAGGAGCGGATCGTTCCGTTCGGCGGACCGGCGAAAAAGGCGTTGGAGCAGTATCTGGGCAGTGCGCGCGCAGCCCTGATGCATGGACGGGAGGATGATGTATTGTTTGTCAACTGCTCCGGAGGTCCGATGAGTCGTCAGGGATTCTGGAAAATTCTGAAATCCTATGCGAAATCCGCAGGCATTACGGCGGATATTACGCCGCATACCCTGCGCCATTCGTTTGCAACCCATCTGCTGCAAAACGGTGCGGACTTAAAGAGTGTCCAGGAGATGATGGGACACGCCGATATTTCGACAACGCAGATGTATCTCCACCTTGGTGTGAATAAGATCCGGGATGTGTACCGGAAGGCACATCCGAGAAAGTAAAGGTGGAACAAAAAAGTAAAACGATAGAAAAACCTCCGCCGCAGACTGGTGAAAAACTGCAGCGAAGGTTTTTGATGTTTTTAGGGTGTTGAGAAAATTTAGCACTCCTCAGCAATATCGTAAATCAGTCGTTCGGTCTGATCCCATCCAAGACACGGGTCGGTAATGGATTTTCCGTAAACATGGGTTCCGCATCCGATTTTCTGATTGCCAGGCTCCAGATAGCTTTCGATCATAACACCTTTTACGAGACTTTCGATATCCTTGTTGCATCGTCTTGTGTGCAGAACGTCTTTGACGATACGGATCTGCTGCTCGTATTTCTTTCCGGAGTTGGAATGGTTGGCATCGATGATGGTAGCCGGGTTTACGAGATGTGTTTCGTTGTATTTCTCCAGCAGAAGCTGAATGTCCTCGTAGTGATAGTTCGGCACGGAGTTGCCGTGCTTGTTGGTCGCACCGCGGAGAATGGTGTGCGCCAGCGGATTTCCGCTTGTCTTTACCTCCCAGGTACGGTAAATAAAGGAGTGGGAGCCCTGTGCGGCAATGACGGAGTTGATCATAACAGAAAGATCACCGCTGGTCGGGTTTTTCATGCCGGCCGGAATGTCGATGCCGGAAACAGTCAGACGGTGCTCCTGGTTTTCTACGGAACGTGCGCCGACCGCAACATAGGAGAGAATATCGGACAGATAGCTCCAGTTGGACGGATACAGCATTTCGTCTGCAGAAGTCAGATCAGTCTCTTCTACTACACGCATATGCATTTTACGCATGGCAATCAGGCCGTGCAGCAGGTCCGGCTTTCCTTCCGGGTCCGGCTGATGAACGATACCTTTGTAGCCTTCACCTGTGGTACGCGGTTTGTTGGTATAGACACGCGGGATGATGATCAGTTTGTCGGATACTTTGTCGGCAACCTTTGCCAGACGGTGATTGTACTCCAGAACAGCGTCTTCGTTGTCTGCGGAGCAAGGTCCTACGATAACAAGAAATTTATCGGAATCCCCGGTAAAGACTTTTGCGATTTCAGCGTCACGCTGTTTTTTGATTTCGGTTGCGCGGGCGCTTAAGGGATATTGTTCCCGGATCTCTGTTGGGGTGGGAAGTTTTCTTACAAATTCAAGGCTCATTTTCGTTCTCCTTTATCTTAGATGCACTTCTTTTCTAGCTGCGGACAGAGGAGCGTTCTTGTGTGCCCCGTCGCAAACTATCTATAAATTATAATACATAACGCGAAGATTGTCGATATTTTTTCGGCGAAAATTCTGTTTCTCTTAAAAAAGATAGAAAAAAGGTATCAATGAACAGCAAATCCGTTTGCAGATTCCCGATGCAGGAACAAAAGTGCCATTGTCATAATGGTAAGTTCACTTGCAAGAATACCATAGAGATAGCCACGGATGCCTAAAACCGGGACGAGAAAAAGAATTGCAAGAATACGAATTACATCTCCGGCAAGGTTCTGGAAAAAAACGAGAGAAGTTTTTCCAAGGCCGTTTAAAATGCTTCCAAGTATCGTTTCCAGATAGAGAAAAGGACTTAAAAATGAAAGGATACGCAGAAAAACGCCGACTTCTTCGTTTTGAAAAAGGAAACGTCCAAGCCACGGACCGAAAAAGAAAAAGGCAAAAACAGCGGAAGTGCCAAGCAGCACACAGAAAGAAATTGTATAACGGATCGTGTCTGATATTTGCTCCGGCGTACCGTCGGCCTGCTGTTTTGCTACGCCGGGCAGAAGCATGACGGACACCGCGTGGGTGATGGCAGATGGAAAAAAGATCATCGGAAGTGCCATACCGGTGAGAATGCCATACTGCGAGAGCGCTGCTTTCCGGGAAAGACCGAAAGTGACCAGACAGCCGGGGAGCAGAGCACTTTCAATGCTGTGGAGGACATTCAGAAGAATACGGTTCAGCGTAAGCGGAAGATTCAAAACGGCAAGCTCTCGGAAGGTATCGTACCAGAGGGTCTTTTCTTTGAAAAAAACAGAAATCGGGCGGTGTTTCTGAGGGGACCTGCTGTGCGAGACGGACAGGCAGGCCATCAGAAAGAGACACGAAAAGAGTTCGCCGGCGGCAGTACCGAATGCAGCGACAGCGGCAGAGGGGAGGCTTGTGGAAAGACAGAAAAGCCAGGCAAGGTAGGAAGCGCCCATGCGCACGAACTGTTCCAAAAGCTGGCAAAAAGAAGGCAGTGCCGTCTGATTCTGGCCAAGATACCATGCCGAGAGACAGTTGTGGATCCCGGAGGGGAGAATGCCGAGTGATAAAATCCGGAGGAGCAGAATCGTCCGCGGCTCAAAAAGAAGCCGTGTTCCGATAAAATCCGCGCTGAAAAAGAGAAAGATGGAGGCGGAGAAGGAAAGTATCACTACAATGCCGCATCCGGCCGCCAGACAGATCTTTGCCCGTCTGGAATCCTTTTTGGCAAGGTACGATGCGACAAAGCGCGAGAGCACCGTCTGCATGCCGCCTGCGCCAAGGGAGAGCATCAGTGCGTAGAGTGGTGTGGCGAGCTGGTAGATACCAAAGGCTTCCGCACCGATCCGGCGCGACAGGAATATTCTATAGAGAAATCCAAGAATTCTGCAGATGATCCCGGACGCGGTCAGGATCAGTGTGCCAAGAAGAAGCGTGTTCTTTCTTGTGATTTTCAGCATGGGATAGACTCCTTTCACGGCATTGCGCAGATAGTCTAAAATATGCGAAAAAACTCCTTGACAGAACCCCGTGATAGGTGCTATTCTGAGTGAGAAATAAATCCGATTAAAACTGTCGGAATTGGAAAACGACAGCACAGGAAAAAGGAGAACCAGGAATGAAATTATCGACCAAAGGAAGATATGGTCTGCGTGCCATGATCGATCTGGCGAGTCACGAAGAAGAGGGTGCAGTGTCCATTGCCAGCATTTCAGAACGCCAGAATATCTCAGAGAGCTATCTGGAGCAGCTGGTGCGTCCGCTTCGAAAAGCCGGATTCATTGAGAGTGTGCGGGGAGCAGGCGGTGGATATGTACTTGCAAAACCGGCAGATTCCATTTCGGTAGGAGATGTTCTCCGTGTGCTGGAGGGCGGACTCGAGGCAGTCACGTGCTCGGTCAATGAAGGCCTAGGCGGCTGCGATGCGGCCGATTTCTGCGTCACGCGTTTTGTGTGGCAGAGGATCAATGAGGGAATTACGAACGCTGTGGATTCCATCAGCCTCGGAGAGCTGGTTCAGCAGAGCCGGCAATTAGAGAAAAACAGAAACAGCGATAGAAATGACAAGGAGTGAACAACAATGATTTATCTGGACAATGCGGCAACAACAAAAACAGCCCCGGAAGTTGTCGAGGCTATGCTTCCTTATTTCAGCGAATACTACGGAAATCCATCCAGTATTTATGCAATTGCAGGAAAAAGCAAAGAAGCCATCACCAAAGGAAGAGAGCAGATCGCAAACGTGCTCGGCGCAAAACCGGAGGAAATTTATTTCACAGCCGGCGGCAGCGAGTCCGATAACTGGGCGTTAAAAGCTACCTTTGAAGCATATAAAAATAAAGGAAACCACATCATCACCACAAAAATCGAGCATCATGCGATTCTTCATACCTGTGAGTATCTGGAAAAAGAGCGCGGTGCGAAAATCACCTATATCGGCGTCGATGAGAACGGCGTTGTCAATCTGGATGAACTCGAAGCAGCCATCACACCTGAGACCATTCTGATTTCCGTTATGGCGGCAAACAACGAAATCGGAACGATTCAGCCGATCAAGGAAATCGGAAGAATTGCAAAAGAACACAATATTTTATTCCACACAGATGCCGTACAGGCATTTGGCCAGATCCCGATCAATGTGGATGAGTGCAATATTGATATGCTCAGTTCCAGCGGTCATAAGATTAACGGACCGAAAGGAATCGGCTTCCTTTACATCCGAAAGGGTGTGAAAATCCGCTCCTTCGTACACGGCGGTGCGCAGGAAAGAAAACGCCGTGCCGGGACAGAAAATGTACCGGGCATCGTAGGATATGGAGTTGCGGCAGAGCGTGCGGCAAGAACTATGGCGGAGCGTACCGCAAAAGAAATCGAAGTACGTGATTATCTGATCAACCGCATATTAACCGAGATTCCGAACTGCCGTCTGAACGGCGATCCGGTAAAACGTCTGCCGAACAACTGCAACATCAGCTTTGAATTCATCGAGGGAGAGTCCCTTCTGATCATGCTGGATATGAAAGGTATCTGCGCATCCAGCGGTTCTGCATGTACTTCCGGATCCCTGGATCCGTCCCATGTACTGCTGGCCATCGGACTGCCGCACGAGAAAGCACACGGTTCCTTACGTCTGACTTTAAGTGAGGAGATCACAAAAGAGGACGTTGATTTCGTTGTAGAGCAGATTAAAGCGATCGTAGACCGTCTGCGCAGCATGTCCCCGCTGTATGAGGATTACATCAAAAAACAGCAGGGTAAATAAGTTTAAAAAAATAAGACAGTCCATCCAGAAAGCCGGTACAGAAAAATTCAGGTAAAAGCTGTGCCGGAGGAGGACTGCTTTGAAATAGTTCAGGAGGAAGAATAACAATGTACAGTGAAAAAGTAATGGATCATTTCCAGCATCCGAGAAATGTAGGAGAAATTGAGAACGCAAGCGGTGTAGGTACCGTTGGAAATGCAAAATGCGGCGATATCATGAGAATGTATCTTGACATCGACGATAACGGCATCATTCAGGACTGCAAATTCAAAACCTTCGGCTGCGGCGCCGCAGTTGCAACCAGCAGTATGGCAACCGAGCTGGTAAAAGGAAAAACCATCCAGGAAGCTCTGGAAGTAACCAACAAAGCCGTTATGGAAGCACTCGACGGACTTCCGCCGGTCAAAGTTCACTGTTCTCTGCTTGCAGAAGAAGCAATTCACGCTGCACTCTGGGATTACGCAGAGAAACACCACATCAAGATCGAAGGTCTTGCAAAACCGAAGTCTGATATCAGCGAGGGCGAGGAAGAGGAAGAATACTAAGTATGGGAAAAAAGAAAGTAGTCGTTGGAATGTCCGGCGGCGTAGATTCCTCGGTGGCAGCGTATCTCCTGAAAAAAGCAGGATACGATGTCATCGGGGTGACCATGCAGATCTGGCAGGATGAGGCCGAGACAGTCCAGGAGGAAAACGGGGGCTGTTGCGGCCTTTCTGCTGTTGATGATGCAAGGCGCGTGGCACAGGTGCTGGACATTCCGTATTATGTCATGAACTTCAAAAAAGAGTTCCGTGATAACGTCATGGACTATTTCACGAACGAATATCTCTGCGGCAGAACACCGAACCCGTGTATCGCCTGCAACCGCTATGTGAAATGGGAAGCGTTGCTTCAGCGCAGTCTTTCCATTGGAGCGGACTACATTGCGACCGGACATTATGCAAGAATCGAACAGCTTGCCAATGGACGGTATGCGATTGCAAATTCGGTAACAGCGGCAAAAGACCAGACGTATGCACTGTATAATCTGACCCAGGAGCAGCTTTCGCATACGCTGATGCCGGTCGGAGACTACACAAAAGATCAGATTCGTGAGATTGCAGCAAAAATCGGTCTTCCGGTAGCAAAAAAGAAGGATTCCCAGGAAATCTGCTTCGTGCCGGATCAGGATTACGCTTCCTTTATCCAGAACGAGACAGGAATCGTGGCACCGAAAGGCAATTTCGTGAATACAAAGGGTGAAATCCTCGGTACCCATGAGGGGATTACCCATTACACCGTAGGACAGCGCCGCGGACTCGGCCTTCCGATGGGACACCGCGTGTTCGTACTGGAAATCCGTCCGGAGACGAACGAGGTTGTGGTCGGCGAAAATGAAGAGGTTTTCGCAAAAGTAGTAAAAGCAAACAAAGTAAACTATATGGCAATTCCGCCGCTGGAACTTGGAGAAGAGCTCTCCTGCACCGCAAAAATCCGGTACGGGCACAAAGGGTCCCCGTGCGTGATCAAACGGACCGGGGAAGATGAGATTACCTGTACCTTCCCGGACGGCGTGCGTGCTCCGACACCGGGACAGGCTGTTGTCTTCTACGTGGACGGCTGTGTCGGCGGAGGCGGAACGATTACGGAGGCCGAAAGATGAAAATAGCGGACTGTCATATGCACAGTTTCTTTTCAAGTGACAGCGAAGCACCAACAGAAGAGATGGTAAAACGGGCAGTCGAGCTGGGACTTCCGGCAATCTGCCTGACGGATCACTACGATATGGATTACAGTACCGGCGAGTTCCAGCTCGATACACCGGCATATGCGGCAAAAATCCGGGAACTGCAGGAAAAATACCGCGACAAAATCGATATCCGATTCGGCGTGGAACTGGGACTGCAGCTCCACTTAAAAGAACGGATGGAAGAGTATGTAAATGCGTGGCCGTTCGACTATGTGATCGGCTCCATGCATGTCATTGACGGAAAAGACCCCTATTATGAGGATGCTTTCCCGGACTGGACAGCAGAAGAGCTGTACCGGGCGTATTTTCGGGCTACAGCAGAAAATATCCGGTTCTTCCACAATTTCCAGACGCTTGGTCATCTGGATTATGTGGTACGCTACTGCAGAGAAAAGGGAAAAGATTACAGCTACCGCGCATTTGCGGACGAGATCGATACCATTTTAAAAGAGCTGATTCAGTACGATATCGCGCTGGAAATCAACACCGGCGGCTACAAGGCAGGCCTTGGCGTGCCGAATCCGACGCCGGATGTCATCAGAAGATACCGGGAACTGGGCGGCGAAAAGATCACTTTCGGTGCCGATGCCCACAAACCGGAACATATAGCGTTTCATTTCGCGGACGCGGCAGCTATCGCGCAGGAAGCCGGATTCCGGTACTACGTGCGGTTTAAAGAGAAAAAGCCGGAATATCTGCCGATCCAATAGAAAACACGCAGGAAAAGCCGGAAAAAGCCCCAGAAAGGCTGGATTCCGGCTCTTTCTGCAATAGACGGATCTTTCGAAATTTTGCAGAAATACGGATTGGCATCCGGCTTCTTCACAAATTTTAGAAATAATTTCGTATTTTCTTGAAAATAGAACTTGAATTTTCCGACGAAATTAGGTATTATACAGATAAGGTTGATGTTTCTTTAACAAAGTACAGAGACTCAAAATTAAAATTCACTTTTTAGGAGGAATTGAAAATCATGGCAGTAAAAGTAGCAATCAATGGTTTTGGCCGTATCGGACGTCTTGCATTCAGACAGATGTTTGGAGCAGAAGGTTATGAAGTAGTAGCAATCAACGACTTAACATCCCCGAAGATGTTAGCTCATCTGTTAAAATATGACTCTTCTCAGGGAAAATATGCTCTGGCTGATACCGTAACATCCGATGAAGATTCCATCACAGTAGATGGCAAAAACATCAAAATCTATGCTTTCCCGGATGCTAACAACTGCCCATGGGGAGAGCTTGGCGTAGACGTAGTTCTGGAGTGCTCCGGATTCTACACCTCCAAAGCAAAAGCTCAGGCACACATCAATGCAGGCGCTCGTAAAGTAGTTATCTCCGCTCCGGCTGGTAACGACCTTCCGACCATCGTTTACAATGTAAACCATGAGACCCTGACAGCAGACGATAACATCATCTCCGCTGCATCCTGCACCACAAACTGCCTTGCACCTATGGCAAAAGCTCTGAACGAACTGGCTCCGATCAAATCCGGTATCATGGTTACTATCCATGCTTACACTGGAGATCAGATGACTCTGGACGGACCGCAGAGAAAAGGCGATCTGAGAAGATCCCGTGCAGCTGCAGTTAACATCGTTCCAAACAGCACCGGTGCTGCAAAAGCAATCGGCCTTGTTATTCCGGAACTGAACGGCAAACTGATCGGTTCTGCACAGCGTGTTCCAACCCCAACCGGTTCTACCACAATCCTTACAGCAGTTGTAGAAGGAACTGTAACTGTTGACGAGATCAACGCAAAAATGAAAGCATCTGCAACCGAGTCCTTCGGATACAACACAGATGAAATCGTATCCAGCGACATCGTTGGTATGAGATATGGTTCTCTGTTCGATGCAACTCAGACCATGGTTCTTCCGCTGGACAACGGAACAACAGAGGTACAGGTTGTTTCTTGGTATGATAACGAGAACTCCTACACAAGCCAGATGGTTCGTACCATCAAATACTTCAGCGAGTTAGCATAATTTAACAAACTGAACGGCAAAATTTCAGAGCCCAAAGGGTCCGGTCTGTTAAGGACCGGGCCCTTTTTGCGAATGCGGCGGAAAAATACGGCACAAAAACAGCCCTTTTCCGTGTGCAAAAATTATAAACTGCATTTTTAAATAAGGACCGCGATGCCGCAAAAACAAAGAAACGGCGCGGCAGATGCAGTTGGATATATGGAGGGAAACGCCCATGTTAAACAAAAAAACCGTAGATGATATCAACGTAAAAGGAAAAAGAGTCCTTGTAAGATGCGACTTCAACGTTCCGCTGATCGATGGAAAAATCACAGATGAGAACCGTCTGGTAGCAGCTCTTCCAACCATCAAAAAACTGATCGCTGACGGCGGAAAAGTAATTCTCTGCTCT
The DNA here is from genome assembly GCF_015557635.1 of Fusicatenibacter saccharivorans. Taxonomy (GTDB): domain Bacteria; phylum Bacillota; class Clostridia; order Lachnospirales; family Lachnospiraceae; genus Fusicatenibacter; species Fusicatenibacter saccharivorans. Next base: position 414,478 of record NZ_JADNOP010000001.1, on the reverse strand, counting down.
CATCTTGGAAAACCGAAAGGAGAACCAAAACCAGAGCTTTCTCTTGCACCGGTTGCAGTTCGCCTTTCCGAGCTTCTCGGACAGGAAGTTAAATTTGCAGCAGATCCTGAGGTTGTAGGACCGAACGCAAAAGCAGCTGTTGAGGCTATGAAAGACGGAGATGTAATCCTTCTGGAGAACACCCGTTACCGTGCAGAAGAGACCAAAAACGGTGAGGAGTTCAGCAAAGAACTGGCTTCCCTGTGTGACGTATTCGTAAACGATGCATTCGGAACCGCACATCGTGCTCATTGCTCTAATGTTGGTGTTACCAAATATGTTGACACTGCTGTTGTTGGTTACCTGATGGAGAAAGAGATCGCATTTCTTGGAAATGCTGTCAACAATCCGGAGCGTCCGTTTGTTGCCATCCTTGGCGGATCCAAAGTATCCAGCAAGATTTCTGTTATCGACAACCTGATCGATAAAGTTGATGTCCTGATCATCGGCGGTGGTATGGCTTATACCTTCGCAAAAGCAGCAGGCGGCACCGTTGGTGATTCTCTGCTTGAGATGGATTATCTGGATTATGCAAACAAAATGAAAGAAAAAGCAGCAGCAAAAGGCGTGAAACTGCTTCTTCCGGTAGACAACGTTGTTGCAGATGCATTCTCAAACGACGCAAATACACAGGTTGTTCCGGCCGGACAGATTCCGGATGGCTGGGAAGGTCTGGATATCGGACCGGAAACTGCAAAACTGTTCGCTGATGCTGTTAAAACTGCTAAAACCGTTGTATGGAACGGACCGATGGGATGCTTCGAGATGCCGAAATTCGCGGCAGGAACCAAAGCAGTTGCAGCAGCACTGGCTGAAACAGATGCAGTTACGATCATCGGCGGCGGAGATTCCGCAGCAGCTGTAAACCAGCTTGGATATGGCGATAAGATGACTCATATTTCCACTGGCGGCGGCGCTTCCCTGGAGTTCCTGGAAGGAAAAGAACTGCCGGGCGTTGCAGCAGCAAACGACAAATAAAGATAAGTAAAACTAAGGAGATCAAACGATCATGGCAAGAAAGAAAATTATCGCCGGAAACTGGAAAATGAACATGACTCCGAGCGAGGCAGTAGAGTTAGTTAATACATTAAAACCACTGGTGGCAAATGACGACGTTGACGTTGTTTTCTGCGTACCGGCCATCGATATCATCCCGGTTGTAGAGGCTGCAAAAGGCTCCAACATCCAGATTGGTGCTGAAAATATGTATTTTGAGGAGAAAGGTGCTTTCACAGGCGAAATCTCCCCGGCTATGCTGACAGACGCTGGCGTGAAATACGTTGTACTTGGCCACTCTGAGAGAAGAGAATACTTCGCAGAGACAAGCGAGACCGTAAACAAAAAAATGCTGAAAGCTTTCGAGCACGGCATCACCCCGATCATGTGCTGCGGAGAAACTCTGGAGCAGAGAGAGCAGGGTGTAACGATGGACTTCATTCGTCAGCAGGTAAAGGTTGGATTCCTGAATGTAACAGCAGATCAGGCCAAAACAGCCGTTATCGCTTACGAGCCAATCTGGGCAATCGGAACCGGCAAAACTGCTACAACAGAGCAGGCTGAGGAAGTTTGCAAAGGCATCCGCGAGTGCATCGCTGAAATCTATGATGATGCAACAGCAGCAGCTATCCGTATCCAGTACGGCGGCTCTGTAAACGCAAAAACTGCACCGGAACTGTTCGCACAGGAGAACATCGACGGCGGCCTGGTAGGCGGAGCATCCCTGAAACCAGATTTCGGAGCTATCGTAAACTACAATAAATAATTAGATTTTGTACGAAATCAATCAATAAAACAGGCTAAAACGCCACCAAACACGGTGAAATTTGGCAGAAATGTCAAAGGGAAAGTGTTTGGTGGCGTTTGCTGTTTTGCGACGTGATGGCAATACCGCTCTTTAGGATCTGGCGTAATAAACTTCTGCAATGCTTTTTCGCACTTGCGGACATCTCCCACATGTGATATGATGGGAACGACAAAAGTGTCGGAAAAACCGCATGATAGAGGGAAAAAACGCGGCAAATCAGACGACGCGAAAGAAAGCATAAAGGAGAATATGATTATGGCAAGAGAAATCATTAATACAGAAAAAGCACCGGCAGCAATCGGACCTTATGTACAGGCAGTCGCAGACAACGGCCTTTTATTTATTTCCGGACAGCTTGGCTTTGATGTAGAGCATGGCAGCGTGATCCCGGAAACCGTAGAAGAGCAGGCAACCCTCTCTTTAAAGAATCTGGACGCAATCATGACAGCAGCAGGAACTGACCGCACGAAAGTGATGAAAACAACCATTTTCCTGACCGATATGAACGATTTTGCCAAGGTAAATGAAGTATACGGTGCTTTCTTTGGCGAGTCCAAACCGGCTCGTTCCTGTGTAGCAGTTGCCGCTCTTCCGAAAGCAGCAAAAGTGGAAATTGAATGCATCGTATCCCTGAAATAAGAGGGAGAGATGAGTATGGCAGAGGAAAGAGTAATTAAAATCGGAATGCTGGGTCTTGGCACCGTCGGTACCGGTGTGTACAAAGTGCTGAAAAGCCAGCAGGAGGAAATGCTTCCGAAGCTGGGAGCGCGTGTGGAGCTGAAAAAAATTCTCGTGCGCAATGTGGAAAAAGCAGCTGCAAAGGTTGATGATCCGTCGATCATTACCACGAACTTTGAGGACATTGCCAATGACCCGGAAATCGAGATTGTTGTTGAGGTTATGGGTGGAAAACAGCCGGCCATGAATTACATTCTTGCCTGCCTGGATGCTGGAAAGAATGTTGTAACGGCAAATAAAGATCTGGTGGCATCCGAGGGCAAAAAAATCCTTGCGACAGCAAAGAGAAACGGAAAAGATTTTCTCTATGAGGCATCCGTGGCGGGAGGAATTCCGATCATCCGTCCGGTGAAACAGTGCCTTTCCGCCAATCATATCACAGAGCTGATGGGTATTTTCAACGGTACCACAAATTTCATTCTCACAAAAATGTCGCAGGAAGGCATGGAGTTTGGTGATGCGCTCCGTCTGGCGCAGGACATGGGCTATGCAGAAGCAGACCCGACCGCAGATGTGGAAGGTCTTGATGCCGGCCGCAAGGTAGCAATCCTGGCTTCGGCAGCGTTCAACTCCAGAGTGACATTTGAAGATGTTTACACCGAAGGCATTACCAAAATCACGGCGACCGATATCGAGTACGCAAAAGAGATGGGATGCACGATCAAGCTGCTCGGCGTGGCAAAAGATACCCCGGAAGGAATCGAAGCCCGCGTTCATCCGATGCTGATCGACAGCAATCATCCGCTCGCGACTGTCAATGATTCCTACAATGCCGTATTCCTGACAGGCGATGCCGTACAGGATACGATGTTTTACGGACGAGGTGCCGGAGAGCTTCCGACTGCGAGTGCTGTTGTGGGCGATATTTTCGATGTTGTGCGCAATATTTTATGGAACTGCTGCGGCAGAATCGGCTGCACATGCTACCGGGAATGCCCGATCAAGCGTGTCGGCGAAATTAAGTCGAAATATTTTGTACGCATGCAGATTGAAAATCGGTATGGAACGCTGGCATCGGTAGCTTCTGTCTTTGGAAACAACAAGGTTTCGATTGCACAGATGCTTCAGAAACGTGTCAATGGAAAATACGCCGAGATCGTCGTCATTACGGACGAGGTCAAAGAGCGCCATTTTGAGGATGCCATGCAGATTTTAGGCGGAATGTCGATGATCCAGGAGATTTCCTCGACAATCCGGGTATACTAAAAAAATGTAACAATTCAGAGCCATGCGAAATGGAAGAAAAATCGCGAATCATGCTTGCGTGAAGGAGCGCTTTTTCTGGAATTTCATATGGCGAAAAGCAACATCGAGATGCAGCGTAAGCGGAATCGAGACGGGGCTCTGGATTGTTACCCAAAATTTAAGTAAAGAAGGGAATTCACAATGAGTAAAAAACCAACCGTATTAATGATTCTTGACGGATATGGACTGAATGACAAATGCGAGCATAACGCTGTCTGCGAAGCGAAAACTCCGATTATGGACCAGCTGATGAGCCAGTGCCCGTACGTAAAAGGACAGGCCAGCGGACTTGCTGTAGGTCTTCCGGACGGACAGATGGGTAACTCTGAGGTAGGCCATCTGAACATGGGCGCAGGCCGCGTTGTATATCAGGAGCTGACCAGAATCACAAAAGCAATCCAGGACGGCGATTTCTTCGAGAATGAAGAGCTGGTAAAGGCTGTTGAGAATGCAAAAGCAAATAATTCCGCACTGCACCTGTTCGGACTTCTCTCTGACGGCGGTGTTCACAGCCACATCACCCACGTATTCGGACTTCTGGAGCTGGCAAAACGCAAAGGTCTCGAGAAAGTTTATGTACACTGCTTCCTGGATGGCCGTGACACTCCTCCGGCATCCGGAAAATCCTATGTTGAGCAGCTGCAGGCAAAAATGGATGAGATCGGTGTCGGCGAAATCGGCGTGATCTCCGGCCGTTACTATGCAATGGACCGTGATAACCGCTGGGATCGTGTCGAGCTGGCTTACAAAGCGCTGACAAAAGGGGAAGGCGTAGAAGGAACCGATGCAGCAGAGGCTGTTCAGGCTTCTTATGATGCTGAAAAAACAGATGAGTTCGTTCTGCCGACCGTTCTGAAAAAAGACGGAAAACCGGTTGCAACGATTCAGGATAAAGACTCTGTAGTTTTCTTCAACTTCCGCCCGGACCGTGCAAGAGAGCTGACAAGAGCATTCTGCGCAGATGAGTTCACCGGATTCGAGAGAGAAAAACGTCTGGATCTGACCTACGTATGCTTCACGGAATACGATGAGACTATCCCGAACAAATCCGTTGCATTCAAAAAAGAAGAGATCACCAACACTTTCGGTGAGTATCTGGCAGCACATAACATGACTCAGGCACGTATTGCTGAGACCGAGAAATATGCACATGTAACCTTCTTCTTCAATGGCGGCGTTGAGGAGCCAAATAAAGGTGAGGATAGAATCCTTGTAAAATCCCCGAAGGTTGCTACTTATGACCTGAAACCGGAGATGAGTGCTTACGAAGTATGCGACAAGCTGACGGATGCTATTCGTTCCCAGAAATATGATGTTATCATCATCAACTTTGCAAATCCGGATATGGTTGGCCATACCGGTGTTGAGAGCGCAGCAATCCAGGCAGTTGAGGCTGTTGATGAGTGCGTAGGCAAGGCAGTTGATGCATTAAAAGAGGTTGACGGCCAGATGTTCATCTGTGCGGACCACGGAAATGCAGAGCAGCTTGTAGACTATGAGACTGGCGAGCCATATACCGCTCATACCACCAACCCGGTTCCGTTCATCCTGGTAAATGCAGATCCATCCTACACGTTAAGAGAGGGCGGCTGCCTGGCAGACATCGCACCGACCCTGATCGAGCTGATGGGAATGGAGCAGCCAAAAGAAATGACAGGAAAATCCCTGCTGATTAAGAAATAAAGAGAAATCGTGAAAATGTCCCTGCCGGATTCGTTTTGAAACGGGTGCGGCAGGGATATTTTGCTATAATAATCTGAAAATAAAAATAATTACGCAATAAGAGACAGAATAAAAATGGAAAACAGATAAAAAATCAAAATAAGGTGTTGACAAATGGTGAGAAAACTGATATAGTAAAGTCAACAAAAGAAAACGGAAGAAAAAAACAGAAAGAGAGGACGGACCACCGAGAACATAACGAATTACCCCATAAACTAAGAAAGCGAAGGTATGGACCCAAGAAAACGTAACGAAGTACCCCAAAGCGAAACAAAAGAACAAAAGAACAAAAAAAGAAAGGATTCAGTCCAATGCACAGTTCTAACTTATGAAAGCCATCCGAAAATGGAAAAATCGGATGGCTTTCATATTGCGTTTTTTATGTTTGAAAAGAATAAGGACTGGAAAAAAGAGGTTTCGACAGAGAGAGTAACATATTTTTCCCATAGCACGGTCATACTGTGAACGCAGAGAAGAAACTTGGTTACTGTTCACTTTGCAGCAAAACAGGAGGGAAAACTATGTTTCGATATTTACCAATTCGAAGCGTGACAGGAAGAGAAATTCTGGATTCGCGCGGAAATCCGACCGTAGAGGTGGAAGTGGCCGTCGGGGAGGGGATTCTCGGGCTGGAAGGCCATATGGGGCGTGCCCAGGTGCCGTCCGGGGCATCGACAGGAAAATTTGAGGCACTGGAAAAAAGAGATCAGGAAGCGCGCTATCTGGGGCAGGGCGTGAGAAAGGCTGTAGAAGCGGTCAATACCGTGCTGGCCGATGCCGTTGTCGGAGAGAATGCGCTCGAGCAGGAGCGGATCGACCATATCCTGTGCCAGGCAGACGGAACCGAAACGAAAGAAAACCTCGGGGCAAACGCCATTCTCGGTGTCTCACTTGCTGTGGCGCGCGCGGCGGCAAATGCGCTTCATCTGCCGCTGTACCAGTACCTGGGCGGCTGCCACACAAGCCGTATGCCCGTGCCGATGATGAATATTTTAAACGGCGGCCGTCATGCCGACAACACCGTCGATCTGCAGGAATTTATGATTATGCCGTGCGGCGCTCCCTCATTCCGGGAGGGTCTTTCCATGTGCGCGGAGATTTACCATACGCTGAAGCAGCTCCTGAAGGAGAAGGGATACTCGACTTCTGTCGGCGATGAGGGCGGCTTTGCGCCGGATTTAAAGGATTCCGATGAAGCACTGCAGCTCATTGTCAATGCGGTCCAGAAAGCCGGCTATGCGCCCGGAAACGACGTGATGATCGCGATCGATGCGGCGGCAAGCGAGCTCTACGAGGAGAGCAGGAACGTCTACTACTTTCCCGGGGAATCCCGTCAGTGCGGAAAGACAGTATTTCGGGATACCGCAGAAATGGTTGCCTACTATGAGGAACTGATCGAAAAATACCCGATCGTATCCATCGAAGACGGGCTGTGCGAGGACGATTTCGAAGGCTGGAAACAGATGACGGAAGCGCTCGGGAACAGAGTACAGCTGGTCGGGGATGATCTGTTTGTGACGAATGTAAGAAGGCTTTCCTGCGGCATTGCACTTGGCACGGCAAATGCGGTTCTGATCAAGGTAAACCAGATCGGAACGCTCTCTGAGGCGCTGGATGCGGTGGAGATGGCGCAGAGAGCAGGGTACCGCGCCGTCATTTCCCACCGGTCCGGAGAGACAGAGGATGATTTTCTGGCAGACCTTGCCGTCGCGACAGGCGCCGGCCAGATCAAAACCGGAGCACCGTGCCGGTCGGAGCGGAATGCGAAATACAATGAGCTTCTCCGCATCGAGGAACGCCTCGGTGAGGAAGCGAAATACCGGAATCCGTTCCCGCAAAAGGGAACCGGCGTAAGAGAATGGTGAAAAACGGCGTAAAACAGGCAAATAACAGTTGAAATCGTTCTTCCACTATGGTAAAATAATATAAGTTAGCCGTAGGAGGTGTAATTGTGGAAATTTTAAGAACGATTTTGACAGTCATTTATGTCATTGATTGTATTGCTTTAACCGTTGTTGTATTGATGCAGGAAGGAAAACAGCAGGGTCTCGGTGCTATTGCAGGTATCTCAGACACTTACTGGGGAAGAAACAAAAGCCGTTCTGCAGAAGGAACTCTGATCCGTGCAACAAAAATCATGGCAGTTCTGTTTATTGTACTGTCGGTTGTATTAAACATGAATTTTTAGCAAAGTAAAGACATCCTTATTCCCACGAGAAGGCGTAAGGGTGTCTTTTTCTACAAAGAGGAGATAATAGATGAAAGATAATAAGAAGAAAAAAGATCGGAGGAAATATCCGCAGGGCAGCGCGGCGTCCCATGCAGGACAGAACAGAGGGAACCATGGCGGTCATGCGGGCCATCCGCGTTCCAGAAGTTCGAAACTGCTGAAAAACCGCAAGACGCTGCTCATGGATCTCGTAAGCTCGAAAAACTATGAGCCGATGCGTCTGAAAGACATTGCCATGCTGCTGCAGGTGCCGAAAGCAAAACGGTCGGAGCTTGCGGAGGTTATGGAAATCCTGGTAAAAGAAGGAAAAATCGATGTGATCTCCGACGGCCGTTACCAGAAGAGCCGCGGTGCATCCACAACGACGGAAAAACGGGAAAAAAGAGACCGCCGCGCCGGAGAGCAGGGCAGAAGAGGACGCGATGACCGATTCCACAGAAAGAATGGAAAGGACGGCGACACAGAGAAGAAGCCGCGTATCCAGACTGTCGATATCCAGGCAGTCGTGGACGCTTACCAGATCCCGGAGGAGTTCCCGGCACGCGTGATCACACAGGCAGAAAAATGCCCGGAGGAAGTAATTCCAAACGATTACAACGGCCGCCTCGATCTGAAAAGCTGGCAGATGGTGACAATCGACGGCGAGGATGCCAAAGACCTCGATGACGCCGTATCCGTCACAAAAGCGGGCGATACGTGGACGCTTGGCGTTCATATCGCTGATGTGAGCAACTATGTGCAGGAAAATTCCGCCCTCGACCGTGAGGCGTTAAAGCGCGGCACCAGTGTCTATCTGCCGGACCGCGTCATTCCGATGCTGCCGAAGCGTCTGTCAAACGGCATCTGTTCCCTGAATGAAGGACAGGAGCGCCTGGCACTCTCCTGTATTATGACGATCAACGAGAAAGGCCGTGTGATCGGCCATCAGATCGCTGAGACGGTGATCCGCGTGGACCGCCGCATGACCTACACCGCCGTCAATGCAATCCTGACCGAGCCGGAAGCACATCCGGAGCTGATGGAGGAATATCATGAGCTGGTTCCGATGTTCCGCCAGATGCAGGAACTGTCTGCACTGATCCGGAGCTGTCGGAAAGAACGCGGAGCAATTGATTTTGAATTCCCGGAGAGCAAAGTAATTCTTGATGCAGAAGGGACGCCGGTGGAGATCTGCCCGTATCCGTCGAACGTGGCAACACGGATGATCGAGGACTTCATGCTGATGGCGAACGAGACCGTGGCAGAGGAATACTGCACACGCGAAATCCCGTTCTTATACCGGACGCATGACAAGCCGGACGGAGACCGCATGGAGGCAACGCTGACGCTGATCCGTGAACAGGGCATCAAAGTCGAAAAGCGTTCCCATGAGATTACGCCGGGTGAGGTGCAGAAGATTCTCACCAGCATCGAGGGAACCCCGGAAGAGCCGTTGATCAGCCGCCTGCTGCTCCGGTCGATGGCAAGAGCCATTTATACCCCGGAATGCAGCGGCCACTTCGGACTGGCAGCGTCATATTACTGCCATTTTACCTCACCAATCCGCCGTTACCCGGATCTGCAGATCCACCGCATTATCAAGGATGATCTGCGGGGACGTCTCGACAAGGGCGGCAGAATCGGCAAATATTCGTCCATTTTGCAGCATGTGGCGGAGCAGTCGAGTGCGATGGAGCAGCGTGCTGCAGAGGCAGAAAGAGAGGCTGTGAAGCTGAAGAAAGCCGAATATATGCTGGAGCATGTCGGCGAAGAGTACGACGGCGTCATTTCCGGCGTGACCGGCTGGGGCTTCTATGTAGAGCTGCCAAATACCGTCGAGGGACTCGTTCACATTATGACACTCAAAGACGATTATTACAATTTCGATGAAGAAAATTACCGTCTGGTCGGAGAGCAGCACGGAAGAGTATTCCGCCTTGGTGAGCCGGTGCGTGTCCGTGTACGAAACGCCGAGCCTGCCAACCGGACAATCGATTTTACGTATGTAGAAAAAGAAACCGAGACAGAATAAATCCCTGGAGGAAAAAGCTATGACAAAACAAAAAGGAAATCGAATGATTGCCAACAATAAAAAGGCATATCATGACTATTTTATCGAGGATAAATACGAGGCCGGCATCTCCCTTGCCGGTACCGAGGTAAAATCCCTCCGCATGGGAAAATGCAGCATCAAGGAATCCTTCATCCGCATTGAGCGTGATGAGGTATTCATATACGGCATGCACATCAGTCCGTACGAGAAGGGCAACATATTCAATAAAGACCCGCTGCGCATCCGGAAACTGCTGCTACACGACTATGAGATCCGCAAACTTGAGGCGCAGATCAAGGAAAAAGGCTACACGCTCGTTCCGCTGCAGGTGTATTTTAAAGGCAGCCTCGTAAAAGTCGAGATCGGTCTGGCACGCGGTAAAAAACTGTATGATAAACGGCAGGATATCGCAAAGAAGGATCAGAGACGTGAGGCGGAGAGAGATTTCAAAGTTAAAAATCTGTATTAAAAATCCTTGACAAAAAGTATGGGGAAAGACTATAATACGATATACGGCAGTTGAAAGAGAGTTTTCACTGCACCGGGACGATCTGTTTGCGTCCCCGTATCAAAGAAAAGCGTCTGTAGAACCAGCACGGGCTTGTACTGGTTTCGACGGGGGTTTTGAAGTTTGGGAAGCCATTCGTGGACTCCGGGACCGCGTCATCAACCTGGAACCTAAATTTAAACGCAGACGATAATTACGTAGCGTACGCTGCCTAAGTGCGGCGTTGTCAGCTGAATAGTTTTCCGCGGCTATTCTCCTGGCATCAAACAGATGCGGAGCACTTCGTTTCCAAAGCTTTGCGGAGATGGAAGATTTTATGAAGCTACCGAAGCGGCAAGCCTGTCATCCGGCGTGCCGATGGGGGAACCTTTAATAGAATGACTGTAATGGGAGATGCCTGAATGAATAGGCTTTCGGACAGGGGTTCGATTCCCCTCAGGTCCATACCTGAAAAACCGCTAAAATCCAGTGTTTTAGCGGTTTTTTTGTACATTTTTGATGGAAAAAACAGGGCAAAAATGCCGCTTTAGACCGTTTCAGACCGTTTAAAACCGCATGAATTTTGGTCAAAAAAGAAAGGAAAAATTCGAAATTTTGTCAAACTTTATCTTTATTCGCACTGTTAAGAACGTAAAAGAGACCGTTTCAAAGTGCTGCAGGCACATGAAGTAGAGATACTTGATGTGCCTGCTTTTTTGTACAATAGGAAAGTTCGACTTCCGTCGAACTCTTGATAAAAAGAGCCCGCACAAAGGCGGGCATGGCAAACAGACGATAGATTAAAAGAAGTCAATGTAAAAGCCTTCTTCAAATTCATCCTTATCAAGATCGTCATCTTCGGTAAGAAAATAGTGCATATGCACTATTTAAAAACGGTGGCTCCGTATAACAAAGATTTCTGTTCACAATATAAAAAAATATCCAGCAGGTTAACTTTTGAAGCGGTAAAACAAATGCTTAAGGATGTTTTGAGTTGGTAAGGGACTAATAGATTCTGTACTTTTCGCCCTATGATTGAATCTGATCATGCGCGAGAAAAGGAAAATAATAGAATTGACAGACTTGAAAAAATGAATTACGATTTTTAAAAGTACTGCATTGCTTGAATGAGAATTATATGTTAAGGTAACAGATATAAAGAGAACTTTAAGCATTGATTTATTAAAATAAACACGGATAGCGAGGTGTATTTATGACCATAGAAGAAATTCTTGCAGGAGAATCCAAAAACGTAGAATTCAAAGAGAACCTGCCGGAAAAGAGCATCAAATATATGAAGTCTGTGGTTGCCTTTGCAAATGGAACCGGAGGAAAAATTATTTTTGGAATTGCGGATAAAACCCGAGAAGTGGTTGGCTTTGACAAGGAAGATGTATTCAAAAAGATGGATGCGATTGCCAATGCCGTCTCGGATAGCTGTGAACCGGCAATTATTCCAGATATTACGCTGCAGACAGTTGATGGCAAGACGGTTATTGTGGCAGAAATTTCTGAAGGCAGACAGCGGCCATATTACATTAAAGCGCTTGGACGAGAGAGAGGCGTATATGTCCGTGTTGCTGGAACAACCCGGCTTGCTGACGAGTATATGATCAAAGAGCTGATGCTTGAGGGAAGCAATCGTTATTTTGATCAGGCGTTATGTACTGGACTGAGTGTTACAGAAGAAGAAATTGATACGCTTTGTAAAGCGATGAAGGAGCAGGCAGTCAAAAATGCCCATAATGAGGAGCAGAAAGCATCGGTAAAAGACGTTGGAAAGCAGCAGCTTCGATCATGGGGTATTTTGATTGAACGTGATGGAAAAGACTACCCTTCTAACGCTTATGCTATCTTAACGGGCTGTGGAGGGCTTCATGTTGCCATTCAGTGCGGTGTGTTTAAGGGAACAACGAAAGCGGTTTTTGTTGATCGAAGGGAATATACGGGTCCTTTGTGGGAACAAATAGAGGAAGCATTTCAGTTTGTTCTGCGAAATATTCATCTGGGAGCTACGCTTGTCGGCATTTACCGTCAGGATATTTATGAAATCCCGCCGGATGCAATTCGTGAGTTGATTATCAACGCGGTGGTGCATCGCAGCTATCTGGATCATGGTACAATACAGGTTGCGGTGTATGACAACCGACTGGAAATCACATCGCCGGGGAAATTGCCGATGGGACAAACGTTGGAGCGTATGAAAGAAGGCTATTCCAAAATCAGGAATGAAGCCCTTGCACATGCCTTTTCGTATATGAATCTGATTGAACATTGGGGAAGCGGGATTCCGAGAATTATAGACAAGGTAAAATCTGCTGGACTACATGAACCGGAGTTTATTGGTGGAGAAGTTGACTTGCGTATCAATATCTATCGAGGACAAAACGATACAAATAACGCCAGAATCAACGCCAAGAAAACAAAAAATGGCGTTAATGATATAAAAAATGGCATTGATGGCGTTAAAATATCACGAACGAAGGAACAGGTTCAGATAGAAAAACTGTTACAGGCTATAGAAAAGAACCCATTTGCAACCCAGGCGTATTATGCGGAACAGATCGGTGTGTCCAAAAGAACTGTTTCACGAATATTTGTTTCTTTACAGCAAAATGGTGTGTTGGTACAAAATGGAACAAACAGAAAATCGAATTGGGTAATCATAAAGTAGGAGAAACAGAAGAATGCAAATATTGGTCGATGCAGATGCCTGTCCGGTAATTGAGACGGTTGAGAAAATTGCAAAAGAGCATTGTGTTCCGGTAACACTGTTGTGCGATACCAATCATGATTTGATATTTGATATCGGATTATAGCGAAATAGTCGTGGTTGGTGATGGAGCAGATGCTGTGGATTATGAACTGATCCGTGTCTGTCATAAAGGCGATATTGTCGTATCGCAGGATTATGGTGTGACGGCGATAGCGTTGGGAAGAGGTTCTTATGCGATTCATCATTCTGGTAAATGGTACACGAATAAGAATATCGATTAGATGCTCATGGAGCGTTATTTAAACAACGAAGTGAAAAAATACCCGCATCATCGTGTCAGAAGGACAAAGAAGCGAAAAAAAGGCGGATACTGAGGGATTTGAACAGTCTTTTGAAAAAATGTTAGGGATGATACAGGAGAAAGAAGGAAAAGAGTTTAGAAGATAAAATTATCAGAGAGTGAAATAAAGTGATTTGATAATATTAGGAGATATGCCCGGATGCTATTTTTCAAAAAGGAAAAAGTGTCAGGGCATTTTTATGTGCAAAACTAATAAAAATAATTCTGAAAATATAGTAAAAATAAGCATATTGTCAAATGAAACGGAGGATATATAATAAAATATAGAAATATAAGCGGTGAGAAAAATTGAAAGGAAAAGTGCCTATGAAAAAACTCGGAAAATATGGTAAAAAGGTATTCTGCGTGGTAATTGGAATGCTATGTGCAGCAGCGATTGGCGCCTGTGGAAGCACACAAAGTGGGTCCCAAGATGAAAAAGATGTGAGAAATGATATTTCTGTCTATGAAGAGGGAGCTGATTTGGAAGGAACGCTTACATATGGAACCTTATTTATTGAGCCGCAGACCCAGCATATGATTGATTTATTTATGAAGGAGCATCCAGGCGTAAAAATTGAAACAAAGGTTGTTTTTGACAATGATGTTACGGATGAACAGTATAATGAAGGCTTAAATACCTTGCTTACAGAACTTGCATCGGATCAACGGGCGGATATTTATGATGCAACGTATTTACCATCGGAAATTAAGACGAAAGGCAGCGGCTATTTCGAGGACTTAAATCAGTATATTGATGCAGATCCTAATTTTAACAGAGATGATTATTACGATAATATCCTGCGAGCAGCAGAAGTCGATGGAAAACTGTATCAAATTCCGGAAGGTTTTTATTATGTTATGCTTCGGTTGAATAGAAACATAACGGATGAACTGAATTATGAAGTCCCGGACGAAATGGATATCAATGATTTATATGAGTTATATCAGCAGGCCAAGCCAATTGCAGATGATGATTTTACGATTGATGTACAAAACAATATTTACGTGTTTCTGCCGATGACAGAGGACAGAGCTTATTTGAAGAAGGAAGAAGTAAATTTTGATTCAGAAAATTATGTGGATTTTCTGAGAAAAATGCAGGAACTGTATCAATATCAACCATCCTATGCGACCCATGCATTCACGGATATTAAAAGCTTTTCCGGAAAGAGTGTCCTGCTGAATACATTTACAAATTTACTCGAAGGTTCTCCGAGCGGAATGTTTGAAGAAACCGATACGGCAACAAAACCGATCCTGTTGAAATCAACGGATGGAAAAATTCCTTTCTGGAGAATTGGTGAGGACTTTTCCATGAGTTCAGGCTGCAAAGATAAAGCGCTTGCATGGGAATTTATCAAATTCTGCATTGGTCAGAAACAATTTGAGTTCGAAGATGCAAACAGTGATTCTTACTACAGAAATTTCTTTACCTATGGCAGTATGCTGAACAAAGAAAACACACGGCAGCTTGTTGCGTATCAATTGGAAAATGATGACGACACAGCAGAAAAATGGGAAGCATACAATGAAAAAGTTTCTGCAAAAGCTTTTCGGGATTTACAGTTAGACAGTATTTTGACTGAAATTCGAAACGAATGTATGGAGCAGAAAATCACCCCAGAGGAATGTGCGAAGCTTTTTCAGCAAAGAGCAGAGCTTTATGTTAATGAGTAGAAGCTGTCCTTAATCCATGGAATCAGGTATATGAAATGAAAAAACGAAATTTTATTTATATGTGTTTTATCCTTCCAAGTTTTATCGGGATCATGGCTTTTTACATCGTGCCGTTTCTTCTGTCCTTGTATTTTGCAGTGATTGACAACATGATGAACAAGGAATGGGTGGGTCTTAAAAACTTTAAACTGTTATTCGAAAATGAGTTATTCCTTTCAGCACTCCGTAATACCGGAATTTTTTGCGGGATTGCAATACCGCTGGGAATGGCGATTGCTTTGCTTCTGGTACTGGTTTTGAAAAAGCAGAGGAGAGGTCGAATTCTTCTTATCCTGCTCCTGATCCCATTAATCGTTCCATCTGGAACGGTGATTGCTTTCTGGAAATATTTGTTTGAGAGAAATGGTTTTCTGGATGGGTTTTTACAGCTTTTTGGAAAAAACATGTTCGATATTGAGAATTCCAGATGGGCCATTTTGATTATTATCCTGATGTATCTGTGGAAAAATATCAGTTTTTCGATTGTCCTTTTCTGGTCCGGGATAAACTGGATTCCGCAGATCTATCATGAGCAGTGCCAGCTGGATGGAGCTACAGGGCGGCAGGAATTCCAATATATTACATGGATCTTATTAAAACCAACGACGTTAGTTGTGCTGTTGATGTCGATCGTGAATTCTTTTAAGGTTTTTAAAGAGATCTATATGCTGTATGGGGCCTATCCATCACCGTATGTTTATATGCTGCAGCACTATATGAATAACCAGTTTTTGTCACTTAATATGCAGAAACTGTCAGCTGCAGCATGGTGTATGTTTCTCATACTGGGAATCTTTCTGGGCATCATTTATCGGGTCCAGAGGAAGAATCTGGATTATTTGTAAAGATCTTTTGTGGGTGATTTTATGAAAAAGAGATATTCGAATTTTTTCGAAAAGCTGATCTGCATGGGAGCTGTCATTTTGGCAGTCATTCCGTTGTTGTTTGTGGCTGGAAAGTCGGTACAAGTTCCAGAAGAGTATCTTATATTGCTCTTTAAGAGACCTTTGTATTTGCGGATGATGTGGAATTCCCTGATTATTACTATTCCGGTTTTGATTGGACAGCTTTTGCTTGCACCGCTTGCCGCATACGGCTTTTGGCAATGCAGGTGGAAATACAAGGAGATTTTGTTCTATCTTTACATGATTGTCATGCTTATGCCGCTGCAGCTGACTTTAGTGCCAAATTATTTAGTGGCGAATTGGCTGGGCATTCAAAATTCGTCCTTGGCAATTATTCTTCCGGCAATGTTTCAGCCATTGGGGGTATTTCTGATTCGTCAGCAGATACAGGATTTTCCGCAGGAAACGTTAGAAGCAGCCAGACTGGACGGAGCCAGCGAATACAGAATTTATCGTTCCATTGTAAAGCCTAATTTGAGTTCAGCCATTGCTGCTGCATTAATCCTGATTTTTATTGACAATTGGAATATTGTAGACCAGGCGGTCATTTTTTTGAGAGAGCCATATCAGCAGCCGTTATCCGTGTATCTTTGCCAGATTTTAGAGGAACAGCCGGATATCTTTTATGCAGCGTCCGTTTTTTACGCAGTACCAGTTTTATTGATATTCTTAATGGGACAGGACTATTTGATACAGGGAATCAGTATGTCCGGTGTGAAAGCGTAGAGGGGAAGAAAGTACGATGAAGTTCAAAAAAATAAGTATAGGGTTAATCGCTCTGTGGTTTCTGTTTTTAACTGCCGCAACGTTTTGGTCGGTCAAAGAAGAGAACAAAACGCTTCCTTCCGTCTGGACAGAGGAGGCACAGGAAGGCAGCATTGAGTATGAATTTCCAGTTGATTTGGAAGTAAGCGCAGCTGATCAGGCAATTGGCTATATCAGCGTGTATGATAACGTTCCGGAATCTTTGCTGCAGGAGGGCAGAGATCTTCTGGTTGGAAAAGTGTGTTCTGTCATTCGAAAGGATGATTTGTATGAGCTTACGGTAGATCTGTATGAAAAACATTCGATTGGTGAAAACGTTGAGGGAAAAATCGAAATCACTTCTGAAGATGTTTTTTCAAAAGTGATCACACGGCAGGCGATTCATGAAGGAGACTTTGGAAAAACGTGTGTCTATTATATTAAGCGTCAGAAGGGAGCCTGGGGGTATGAAAATATTCTGGAAGAAAAAGCTGTGACATGTTTTCCAAATAGAAATTCAGATTTCGTGGTACTTTTATCAGAAGTAGACGAACCGATGGTCGTAAGCACATCAGAACTGACAAATGGAGAACGGGTGAAATTAACAGAAAAAGATTAAGGAAAAGAATACAGCCTCACTACCGGGACTTTCAGGGGTGAGGCTGTTTCATTATGTTCTATGCATGTGCCGATTTATACAGGCTTTAAAACACATTATCATCCGAATAATGCGTCATGATACCTTTCGCATTGTAGCCCAATATATTCCGTAACTTATCAATTGCATTTGCTTCTATATATTGATTATGCCATAACCGCTTCATAAGAACTACGGTCCTAATCGTAAGAACTGGAAACATTGTGAATGACAATGAAAAATGTACGACTATCACCAAAGCCGGAAGCCTAGAAACAGGAGATGCGACCTTGACCGGCATTTTAATGGCGCTGGTGGCAGGATTTTTCGGTGTGCTGGAAGAAACCGTCCGCAGAAAAAACGCCAGTAATGCGGTGGTAATTTAAAAAATATGGAAACAAGGAACGATATAGCTTAACGGCTATGCCGTTCTTTGTTTTTTACTTAAGTACATGTTAGAAATTCCCTGGTATCTGACAATCACACATTATTTTTACGTAATTTAATGTGTGTTCGTCGCTTTACAGTTGATAATCACACATTATTTCAATATAATATAATGTGTGATTGTCAAAGAGGGGTGAGAAACATGAATGTTAAGGAGAAAATCGAAGAACTGCGAGAAGCGTCAGAGGACGGTACGATTACCGCAGCGCAAGTAACAGAAGCCGGACTGCACCGCAGCGTTTTACAGAAGTTTGTCAAGAGCGGCGAGATATACCGCTTCGGGCGTGGCCTGTATGTGTGGAGCGACGTATGGGAGGATGATTTCTACCTTTTACAGCGAAAGTATGGGCGCGGAATTTATTCGCACGATACTGCTTTGTATCTGCGGGGCTATTCGGATCGTACCCCGGCAAAATATACGATGACCTTTCCCAAAGGCTACAATGCTTCATCCTTGAAACGGGAAAATCTAATTGTCAAGCGCGTTGTGCCGGAGAACTATGAACTTGGCAGAATTGAAATGAAATCCCCATCCGGCAATCCAATTCGTGTTTACAATTTGGAACGGACGCTGTGTGACATCCTGCGCGGCAGCGGCAGTGATATACAGATTGTCGGAGAAGCTATGAAACGCTATGCAGCATCCAAGGATAAGAACATTCACAGACTGATGCAGTACGCAGATCAGCTTCGTGTGAAGCCCAAGGTGCTGCGATATATGGAGGTTTTGCTATAGACTGTTTCAGACCGAAAAAAATGGGGTCAAAATCGCGGTCGAAAATTAAGGGGAAAAGGAAAAATTTTCCATAAAAAAGTTGATTATCTGATAGAAAAATGAAAAGGGGAGCAGATATGCAGTTACTAATCAAACAACGTGTATTTTCCTGGTCAGACACGTATGATATCTATGACGAGCAGGGGAACCAAAAGTATTTTGTGAAAAATGAATTTATCTCGCTGGGACACCGTCTGCATGTGTACGATGCGGCGCATAATGAAATTGGGTTTATCAAACAGAAATTATTTTGCTTTCTTCCGACTTTTGAAATTGAATGGAACGGGCAGTTAATGGGACATATCGAAAAACGTTTTGCACTGTTCCGCCCCCAATACGATGTAGATTTCATGGGATGGCGTGCAGAAGGTGACTTCATGGGATGGGATTACGATGTATATGAAGCCTGCAGTGCAGTCGTCCACGTACATAAAAAACTTCTGAGCTGGGGTGACACGTATGTCATCGAATATGATAATCCGAGCAATGAAATTCCGGCATTATTACTGGTGCTGGCGATCGATGCGGCAAACTGTTCACAAAATAATGGATAGCTGGCAGTGTCTGGAATGGCGTCAGGGGAGATGCGGATATGAGAACTTTGGGAAATATTCTGTGGTTTATATTTGGAGGCATGTTCGGCGGACTTGCATGGATTTTTGCAGGATGCATCTGGTGTATTACGATTGTTGGAATTCCGTTTGGACGGCAGTTTTTCAAGATGGCAAGGCTTTCGTTTATGCCATTTGGCACGAGTGTAATTGGATAAAAGGTGTATGGAAAAAGATCGGGTTACCGGTCTTTTTCTATGCGTATCATGAGGCGGCCATTCCTTTGATGCAAATAGAAACATGATAAAAGTATTGCGCAGCAGAATAAAGTATGATACAATAAATTTACAGAAAAAATAAAGAAACGATAGAATATTTAGTATTAATTAAAAAATCAGGAAACAGAAGGGGGGAAGTTTATGAAGATAAGACAGACAATCTTTTTATTACCTTTGTTTTTGCTGGCGGGCTGCGCATCTGCAGGAGGATCACAGAGCAGAGATCTGGATTTAAAGGAACTCTGTACAGAGGAGCAGGTTTTCCAGTATGCGGATTTTGAATGGGGAACGGATTCGGAACAGCTTTTCAAACAGAGCTCCCTGAAGTTTGATGAAAAAGATCTGGGACAGGGTGATGAGAGCAGCACAAAGACATACGAGAGCAAAGAAAAATTTTCCCTGGAAAATGCAGAATCTAACATGGATCTGGAATTTTCGGACGGTCAGCTGAGTCAGGTTTCCTTTACTTTTGACATCGAACAGGATGCCAATACATGGATTCAGAAAGAAGTAGACGAACTGAATTCTTTATACGGCGGAGGAATTGCAACTGGACTCGGAAATCAGATTTATCAGTGGCAGGGGGAGCAGGATACGGTTCTGCAGCTGACGGCTTTTACGGAAGGGGATGAAAGCGCAACCGTTATCTTAAGCGTGGCATCGATGGAATACTCGATTGGATCATAAAATTGACAGATACGGGCGCATCAGACGGCAATGTCTGGTGCGCCTGCTTTTTTGTGAAAAAACTTTCCAAAGCTTTTAAAAGCCAGAAAGATAGAATGACAAAAGTGTCACAGATGTGATATAGTAATAGAATAATGTGAAAAAGAGAAGGATTTGACAAAAGAGATGGAGTTAGGAAATTTTCAGAAATCAGTAGATTCAGATGAAATCAAAACAATGGCATTTGAAATCATCGGAAAACCGGTGAAAGCGGTTTCCCGCATCTGCGAGCAGTGGGGCGAGGCGGAAGATGAAGTGCGGGAGTACGATGTGTATGTGATCGAGACAGATGCAGGAAAATATACACTGAAGAAAACCGGCAGCAAAGAAGCGCAGATTTATGCGCAGTATCTGTCAAAAGGAGAGTTTCACGTACCGCAGTATGTCGGCATGCGGCAGGCAGAGGATGCGGACTGGATCTGCATGAAGTATGTAGAAGGAAACGACATGCGGGATATGACGGACGAGACAACAGAAAAAGCGGCAGAAACCTTAAGTAAAATTCAGTCGTATTTCTGGACACCGTCGATGGACAAAGCGCCGGAAAATGAAGTGGAGCAGAGATTTGTCGAATACTGGAAACGCGTTCTGCGCCGAGCATCGTCCGTAGCGGATGATCCAATTCTGCGGAAAGTGTATCAGATGTTCCTGGACCGCCAGCTGACTTGTCCATGTACAATGTCAAACGGTGATTTCCTGCAGTGGAATGTGATCTATGACGGCGAAAATGTTGTCATGATTGACTGGGGATTTGGTGGAATGATGCCGTATTCTCTGGACATTGCAAGATTCCTGGCACATGCGACCGAGACACGGAGTACTTTCCCGTTCTACATGAACGATGCACAGAAAGAGCTGTTTCTGGATCGGATGTATGAAGCGTTAAAGACAAAGATTTCACGCGAACAGTTCAATCTGGATGTGAAGCTGGCCACGCTGAATGAGTATATCGAGTTTGTGGAAGCAGAAGAGGACGAAGACGGCTGGTATCTGGAGCATGCACAGGCGCTGGCAGAGGAACTTCTCAATTTGTAAAAAAACGGATTGCATTTATCTGTAAGTTGTCCTATAATAGGGAACAGAAAATAAAAAGAAAGAGCACCATTGGTGTAAAGGTGAGGGAATGTTTCTGCGATAATCGACTTTAAGAAAAACACAAAGAATGGACAGCCTGGAAAACAGGCCTGTTTTTCGTGTACGCTTAAAGACGAGAATCGCTGAATCATTTCCCTTTTTTATGAGAATAGAACAGGGATATTTTTTTGCGGGTCTGTTTTGCGTACGCAGGACAGGCTCGTTTTGCGTAAAAAAGCAGAAAAGAGGCTGCCGGAGCAAAGGGGGCTTCTGTATGATGCAGATAAAAAAATTAACACTGACACATAAAAAAGATCTGCGGGTGATTCTCGAAGATTTTCAGCTTGTACTGAATGACGGTGATAAGGCCGTTATCATTGGAGAGGAGGGAAACGGAAAATCGACGCTGCTGAAGTGGATGTACGATCCCGCACTGACGGAAGATTACATCGAATCCACAGGCGAGCGCATCATCGGAAAGGAGCGGCTTGGATATCTGCCACAGGAACTTCCGGAGGCGGAGAAAACGAAGACGGTGTATGAGTATTTCTATGAAAAAGAAAAGTTCTGGGATCAGACACCGAAGGATCTGGCGGTGCTGGCAAGAAAATTTGGTCTGACGGAAGAGTTTTTCTATCGGGATCAGCAGATGAGGGAGCTTTCCGGCGGCGAGAAGGTGAAAGCGCAGATGATGCGTCTTCTCATGGAGGATGCCACGGTCCTTCTGCTGGACGAGCCGTCAAATGATATTGATCTTGCGACACTGGAACTTCTGGAGAAACTGATCCGCGAATGGGAGCATATTGTTGTTTTTATTTCGCACGATGAAACGCTGATTGAAAACACGGCAAATATGGTCATTCATATTGAACAGATTGTGCGGAAGACAAAATCGAGATACACGGTTGCGAAACTTCCCTATCGGACGTATGTAGAGGAGCGCCTGCAGAATTTCGAGCGCCAGGAACAGAAGGCGCAGAGTGACAGGAGAGAGAAAGCGCTGCGCGATGAGAAATACCGAAAGGTATACCAGAGCGTGCAGAACGCCTTGAACAACTGTTCCCGTCAGGCACCGTCCGTGGCGAAAAATCTGAAGGACAAAATGCATACCGTAAAGGCGATGAACCGCAGATTTGAAAAAGAAGATGCCAGCATGACAGAAATGCCGGAGCAGGAGGAAGCGATTTACTTCCAGCTTGGAGGAGCAGAGGCAGCCATGCCCGCCGGGAAAACGGTCATCGAATACCGTCTTCCGAAACTGGAAACGCCGGATGGAGAGCGGGTTTTGGCGGAAAATATCACCTTAAAGATAAGAGGACCGGAAAAAATATGCATTGTCGGCCCGAACGGGGCAGGCAAGACAACACTGCTGAAAAAGATTGCGACAGAGTTGAAAGCACGGGAAGATCTCCGCGTAGATTACATGCCGCAGAACTACGAGGATCAGCTGGATCTTTCCATGACGCCGGTCGATTTTCTGGATTCCACCGGGGAGAAGAGTGAGAGGACGAAGATTCGGACGTATCTCGGATCGCTGAAATACACGGCAGACGAGATGGATCACCCCATCCGCGAACTGTCCGGCGGCCAGAAGGCAAAAGTATTGCTTCTGAAAATGAGCCTTGGCAATGCCAATGTGCTGATTCTGGATGAACCAACCCGAAACTTTTCACCTCTGTCCGGACCGGTGATAAGAAAGATGCTCCGCGAATTTCCAGGCGCCATCATCAGCATTTCGCATGACAGGAAGTATATCGGGGAGGTGTGCGGGAAGGAGTATCTGCTGGAAAAAGACGGACTCAGACTGATCAGAGAAGAAAAATAAAAATATTCGATAACGAAAAATACGACGGTGGCTGGCCGTCGTATTTTTCCGTGGAGAGATTATGTTTGTCTTAAGAGAAGGTTTTACAGCAGATTCTGTTCCGGTGAAGTCGGGAAAAATGTTAATTTTATATTGAATTAGGTCTGGAAAAATGTTAAATTAGAGTAAGAATAACCAGGGAAAAATGTGAAATAATAAAAAAGAGAAATGGAGGAAGATCAGCATGCGTCGATTTGCAATGGATAAACTATTAGACTGGAAGAAAAAAAGTAACAGAAAACCACTGATTTTAATGGGAGCCCGGCAGGTTGGTAAAACGTGGTTAATGAAAGAATTTGGTAAGACATATTATGAAAAAACCGCCTACATTTCTTTTTACAATAATCAGAGAATGCAGGCGGTTTTCGATACGGATTTCGATATAAAACGTATTATTATGAACCTCAATATTGAATCAGGCGTAACGATTACCCCAGAGAATACATTGATTGTTCTGGATGAAATTCAAAATGCACCAAAAGCGTTAGAATCTTTGAAGTACTTTTGCGAAGAAGCACCGGAATATCATGTAATAGCAGCAGGTTCACTTCTTGGTGTGGCACTTCATGAGGGAATATCCTACCCGGTGGGAAAAGTAGATTTACTGGACTTATATCCATTCAATTTCAGAGAATTCCTGTGCGCTATGGACGAAGAAGGACTGGAAAGCGCGTTGGAAACAAAAGATTATAACTTGATTGACAATTTTTCAGATAAATATTTGTTCTGGTTAAAAAATTATTATTATACAGGAGGCATGCCAGCAGTTGTGGATGCATTTCGGCTGAACAAAGATTATGCAGAGGTACGACAGATACAGAGTGATATTGTACGGCAGTATGAGGGTGATTTTGGAAAACATATCAAAGCAAAAGTTCTCCCAAGAATACGAATGGTATGGGATTCTATTCCGATGCAGCTGGCGAAGGAGAATAAAAAATTTTTCTTTAGACAGATAAAGAAAGGAGCCAGAAGCAGCGAATTCGAAATAGCAATTCAGTGGCTTCTGGATTGTGGATTAGTATATAAAGTCAACCGGGTAAATGAGCCTCATATGCCGCTGAAGGCGTATAAAAATATGAATGCATATAAATTATTCGTACTGGATGTAGGACTGCTCGGAGCAATGAGTGAACTGCCAGCAGAATCCATATTGGAAGGTAACGATATTTTTGTTGAATTTAAAGGCGCGCTTACAGAACAGTACGTTCTGCAGCAGTTAATTTCAGATACCCCTTATACGCCATATTATTATGGAAATGAAAAAGCAACTTTCGAGCAGGATTTTCTGATTCAGAAGGCAAAGAGTATTGTGCCGATTGAAGTAAAGGCAGAACAGAACATTCGATCCCATAGTCTTAAAACATATTGCGAAAAGTTCCAGCCGGAAGAAGCAGTTCGATTTTCAACATTGAAGTATAAAGAGCAGGAGTGGATGGTAAATATACCATTATACGCTGTTTGTAACTTATAAATTAAAACAGCTATAAATCCCACGAAAGAAGGTGATCCCCATGCCATTTAAAATCATCCGAAACGACATCACAAAAGTTCATGCCGATGCGATCGTCAACACAGCCAACCCTTAGCCAATTTACGTGAAAACGTATCAGAGGGGCGGTTACTTTAATCAAAGCCAGACGTTCCACCCGTTTTACCAGCCGGAGCAGATCAAAAAGGAAGAACTGGACAAAATTCTCGAAGCCGACAGCATCGCTGATGACAGCACAATCCAGAATGCTTTTTACGATGCCCCGACAGTTGTCTATCTGTTTGCACCGTATACCTACCCAAACGACGCACAGGACTGCTGCGTTGCAAAATCATTTACGATCAGGCAGAATAAACCGAAAAATCCCGGGAAATATGTGAACTTCCTGGGTGCTTTTTGGATGGAAATATTCTTGCAATTTTACAGCACAGTTATTATAATAAAGACAAGTTCTGCAGTAAACTCGTTTTTCGCAGAAAACGCCAGAAGCGGAGGATGACGTTCAAAAAACAAAAAAGGAGCGTAAGAGAAATGGCAAAAATTTTAATCAGCCCTTCCAAATATTTACAGGGCGCAGGGGAAATGAAAAACATCGGAACATATGCTGCAAAATGCGGAAAGAAAGCACTGGTTCTGATCAGCCAGGGAGGCTACAGACGGATCGGAACAATGATCGAAGAAAGCTTTGCGGGAAGCGACTGCAACGTTGTTTTTGATTATTTCAACGGCGAGTGCTGTGAGAGTGAGATCAACCGTCTGGTTGCTATCGTGAAAGAAAAAGGCTGTGATCTGGTCATCGGTGTCGGCGGAGGCAAAATTTTTGATACCGCAAAAGCAGTTGCCTACTACGCAGAAAAACCAGTATTCATCTGCCCGACCATCGCATCGACCGATGCACCGTGCAGCGCACTGTCTGTTGTATACACAGAAGAGGGTGTATTCGAGAAATACCTCTTCCTTCCGGCAAACCCGAACCTGGTTCTGATGGACACCGACATCATCGTAAAATCTCCAGTCCGCCTGACCGTAGCCGGAATGGGTGATGCACTTGCCACCTATTTTGAAGCAAGAGCCTGCCAGAGAAGCGGAGCTACTTCCTGCGCCGGTGGAAAAACAACCGAGGCAGCGATGGCACTCGCGAAACTCTGCTTTGACACTCTGATGGAAGAAGGTGTAAAAGCCAAAATCGCTCTTGAAGCCGGCGTATGCACCCCGGCAGTCGAGAAAGTCATCGAGGCCAACACCCTCCTTTCCGGAATCGGTTTTGAAAGCGCAGGCCTCGCAGGAGCCCACGCCATCCACAACGGCTTCACCGTACTCGAAGAGTGCCATCACATGTACCACGGTGAAAAAGTAGCCTTCGGAACCCTGACTCAGCTCGTCCTGGAAAACGTACCGCTCGATGAACTCGAAGACATCATCTTATGGTGCATCGAAGTCGGTCTCCCAGTCACCTTGGCTGAACTCGGTGCCGGAAACGTAACCGACGACCAGCTCATGGAAGTAGCCAAAACCGCATGCGCAGAGACCGACACCCTCCACAACATGCCATTCGAAGTAACCCCGGAGACCGTCTTCGCCGCCATTAAAGCAGCCGACGCCTACGGTAGATACTATCTCGACGAAGAAGAATAACCCGTATGAAAAAAGATCTCCTGCCAACCCCAGGAGATCTTTTTTCATACCCAAATTTAATCAATACAAAAAATAGAAGTTTCCAACTCCCTTTCTATATGTTAAAATAAACTCACCCCATTTCACAGAAAAAACATAAACCCATGTTAAAGTAAAATGGTAAAAATATCAAACATAAAAACACAACGAGATTAGGAAAAAGCACGAGCGGGCGGGCAGCCGTTTTTTTTCCGTCCGTCAAATAAAGGAGACTTTCAATCATGGACAAATTAAAAATCCTAGTAGTAGACGACGAAAGCCGTATGCGCAAACTTGTCAAAGATTTTTTAGTAAAAGCCGGATACGACGTCATCGAAGCCGGTGACGGCGAACAGGCCGTAGACACCTTCTACGCCCAGAAAGACATCGCCCTCATCATCCTCGACGTCATGATGCCCAAAATGGACGGCTGGCAGGTCTGCCGCGAAATCCGCCAGAACTCCAAAGTCCCGATCATCATGCTCACCGCCAAAAGCGAAGAACGCGATGAACTCCTCGGCTTTGACCTCGGCGTAGACGAATACATCTCAAAACCATTCTCCCCGAAAATCCTCGTCGCCCGCGTCGAAGCCATCCTGCGCCGCAGCGGCAAAACCGGCGAAGACGACGTATTAGAAGCCGGCGGCATCCGCATCGACAAAGCCGCCCACATGGCATCCATTGACGGAAAACCAATGGAGTTAAGCTATAAAGAATTCGAACTCCTCACCTACTTCCTCGAAAACCAGGGAATCGCCCTCTCCAGAGAAAAAATCCTGAACAACGTCTGGAACTACGACTACTACGGCGACGCCCGCACCATCGACACCCACGTCAAAAAACTTCGCAGCAAAATGGGCGACAAAGGCGATTTAATCAAGACCATCTGGGGCATGGGCTATAAATTCGAGGCGGACGAATCATGAACGGAACAGAAAAACAAAATGAGACTTCCATGGAGATACCTGCAGAAGATTCTCGTGTGACAATGGGAAACCAGACGGAGAAAAAGCACCGGTTTCACTTGAAAATGCCACAAAAGGGAAGAAAACACTCCGTCAAAAAACGAATTGCCTACACTTTTATTGCGACCATGGCGGCTACCCTGCTTATCATCGGCCTGATCAATTACTTCTTTCTCGGGTCCTTTTATATCCGGGATAAAGAACACATTCTGGCAGAGAGCTTTCAGAAACTGAATGCGACAGGCGGAGACAGCGACGATATCCCTGATACCTTCGAGCAGTTCTGCGTTACCAACAACCTGAAAGTCATTATCACCGGACCGGAGCTCAGCAGCTTCGTCTATTCCAACGCAACCGACCGCCAGAGCCTCCAGACCCTGATCTTCGGCCTGATCAGCGGAAACGAGCAGGCAAATACCAAAGTCGTTGACAGCAAAGACAACTATCAGATCCAGAAATTCTACGACAGCCACGCCGATGCCGAGTATCTGCAGATCATCGGCTGGTTTGACAATGGAAACTGCTACTTTGCAAGATGCCCGCTGGAGAGCATCACGGATGCGGTCGGCCTTTCCAACCAGTTTTACCTCTTTATCGGCATTCCGATCATCATCATCGGTGCCATTGTGATCTGGATCATCACCCGCCAGATCGTCCGTCCGGTGCAGGAGCTGACCGAAATTTCGAAAAAAATGGCAGCCCTTGACTTCGATGCCCGCTACGTGAGCGGCGGAAAAGACGAGATCGGCGAGCTTGGAAACAACTTCAATGTCATGTCCGAACAGCTTGAGCAGGCGATTTCCGAGCTGAAAAGTGCGAACGTTGAGCTGCAGAAAGATATTGACAAAAAAACGCAGATTGATGAAATGCGCCGCGAGTTTCTCGCAAATGTCACACATGAGCTGAAAACCCCGATCGCTCTGATTCAGGGTTATGCGGAAGGCCTGAAAGACAACATCAACGACGACGAGGAAAGCCGCGAGTTCTACTGCGATGTCATCATCGACGAGGCGGCAAAGATGAACGAGATGGTCAAAAAACTCCTGAACCTGAACCAACTCGAGTTCGGTGAGGATCAGGTCAATATGGAACGGTTCGATCTGAACGCCGTGATTAAAGGCGTGCTGCAGTCCTCCGACATCCTGATCCGCCAGAAAGAGGCAAAAGTGCTCTTTACCGGCGGCGACCCGCTCTATGTCTGGGGCGATGAATTCAAAGTCGAGGAGGTTATCACCAACTATCTGACGAATGCCCTCAACCATCTGGACTACGACCACACGATTGAGATCAGCTGCAAAAAAGAAGGGAATGTCGTAAAGACAACCGTTTTCAATACCGGGGACCCGATCCCGGAGGAGGATCTCGACAAGGTATGGGTGAAATTCTTCAAGGTGGACAAAGCGAGAACAAGGGAATACGGCGGAAGCGGCATCGGCCTTTCCATCGTAAAAGCCATTATGGATTCCTTCCAGCAGCAGTGCGGCTGCCAGAATTACGACAACGGTGTGGCATTCTGGTTCACACTGGAGGCAGATGGAAAAACGGAAGAAGCATGATTGCAAAAAGCGTGCCAGAAAAAGGAAATACAGCCTTTTCCTGGTGCGCTTTTCTTGCATAAAGGAAAAAGATGGTGTAGAATAATAGCACAAACGGTCGAAAAGAGAGGGAGAGAAGAGATGGCGGATTCCAACAGTACAAAGAGTGCGCTTGCAGATGCAATGAAAAAATTGATGGTATGCAAGTCTTTTGCGAAAATCAGTATTTCAGATCTCTGCGAGGAATGCGGTCTGAACCGGAAAAGCTTTTATTATCATTTTAAAGATAAATACGATCTGGTAAACTGGATCTTTTATGTGGACTTTCTGACAAACATGGGCGGAAAGAACTTTGAGAATGAATGGGATGTGCTGGTGGCGGTCTGCAATATTTTCTATCAGAATAAAGCATTTTACCAGAGTGCCCTGAGGATCGAAGGGCAGAACAGTTTTAAGGATTACTTTTACGAGATGCTCGAGCCGGTCATGGCGTTTTTTGTACAGGATCTCTTTCAGGTACAGAATCAGAAACTGTTTGTAACGTTCTTCTGTGATGCCTTCCTGACCGCGGTTCTGCGCTGGTTTTCCATGGAAAGCGAGCTGGAACCGGAAACGTTTGTCGAAGAACTGAAAGAAGTGATATGCAGATCATCAGAAAAAATAGCAGCCAAAGCGGAACCAAAGAAATAAAATTCCGCTTTGGCTGTACTTTTATGCATCTGCGAGCAGTTCACGGTAAAATATATTCCGAAGAGACAACTCTTCAAAGGAAACGGTGGGCGTATCGAGTGTGCGGGCCATGTGATCCGGCAGAAGCAGCAGATACGCCGGATTGGCGGTGATAATCTGCTCAATTTTGCGGGAGTCTTCCTGCACTTCGATCGGGAAGAATGGCTGTATGGGGGTGAAGCGGTACTGTTGAACAACATCGGAAACAGCCCGGATACTTTCTTTTGAGCACGAATCATCTGCGACCAGAAAGAAAAAGACACTCTGTTCCATCTGGGAATACAGGTGGTCAAAAGAGAGCAGATAAGCGGCAGCATCTGCATCCTGATAGACTTTGTGCATACCGAACAGCGTTTTCTGACGGCGCAGGGCTTTTGCCATGGAAGCCGTTGAGGGGGCATCAATTGGAAGAGAAACCATCAGGTTCGGGCAGGATAAAAGCAGTTTCTGCTGTTTTTCGGTAAGCGGCGTATCGGAAAGAAACCAGAGAAACGCGCATTCCGGATGCGACTGGATAACGGCAAGGTAGGATTCCATATCCTCATGATGATCCATGGAGCGGAGCTGATAAGAGTAGATGCCGTATGTCAGACCGGTTCTGACCACGGATGCAAAAAACGAGGAATCGTAAGTGTCCGGGATGCGGCTGTCGAGACGGAGCTTGACAACCCAGGGAACAGCAAAGGAAAGTTCTTTCTGCTTCTGGCGCAGAATCTGCGCACCGTAGGTAAAACTGTTGTAGCCGATGTTGATGCCGAACTGACGAAGCGCTTCCGGATCGTTGCTGCGCAGCAGAAAGTCGATCGCCTGATAATACGGGCTTTCATCGTTGCGCAGAAGATCCTGAAAAATGGCAAAAATCTGATTCTGAAAGCGGCCGCGGGAAAATTGGCGGCCAAGATCGCAGAGCTTGCGGACGCTGCGTTTCGGATCTGCGTCCATCTCCACCATCGCGCGTGCAACTGTTGTGTCGATCAGTGCGCGGGTGATGTCCTGTGAATTCATAATGTGTTCCTCCGATCAAGTAAAATAAGCTGTTTTTATCATAGCAAAAAGAACACGGTAAAAACAGGGACAAAGAACAGGAATTGTCTAAAAACTCCATTCTTTAAGGAAAATTTACCAGATCTTCAGAAGAAATTTCTTTTTCTTTTGTGGAAAAAGTGGTAAAATAAAGTTAGATGGTACAAACTATCGATTCTGCCGCGCCAAAAACGCGGCGGAACCATCCGAAACGATTCCAGAAAAATAGGAAAAACGAAATGGTTTTCGAACATGGAAGATAAAAGGAGGCGTTTTGCATGAAATTTGATATGCACTGCCACACAAAAGAGGGTTCGATGGATGGAAAAGTCATGATTGAGGAGTACATCCGAACACTGAAACGAAAAGGATTTGGAGGAATGTTGGTATCCGACCACGATTCCTATGACGGATACCGCGAGTGGAAGAATGCCATCAAGGGAAGAGCACACCAGGATTTTGTGGTATTAAAAGGTGTTGAGTACGATACGTGCGACTGCGGCCACATTCTTGTGATTATGCCGTTCGGCGTAAAATTAAAAATTCTGGAGCTGCGCGGCCTGCCGGGATCGATCCTTGTCAAGATCGTCCATGCGTACGGCGGAATTTTAGGACCGGCGCATCCGTACGGCGAAAAATTTATGAGCATGATCAGCACGAATGAACGGAAGAAAAAGTATCAGCAGCGGATTGCCCAGCTTCTCCCGCAGTTCGATTTTGTTGAAATTTTCAATGCGTGTGAAAGCGCGGAGACGAACGCAAAAGCGAAACGGCTGGCGGAGAAATTCAATAAGCCCGGCTTTGGTGGAAGCGATGCGCACCGGCTGGACTGCATCGGAAAAGCGTACACCGAGCTGCCGGATACCATCAGAAGTGAGGATGATCTGATCGCCTACGTAAAAACGTGCCCGCAGATCGAATGCGGCGGCGAACATTACAACGGAACGACGAAAGACCGGATCGGCCGCCTGAACATGGTGCTTGTGGATTCGTTCTATTTCTACAACAAACTTGCAAATGGCTGGCGCTGGCGGAAGCGGAGACGTGAGCTGTTTGATATCATAGAGAAAAAACTCTGATGAATGCCTGGCAAAAAGCGTGCCGGAAACGTTTCGTTCGGCACGCTTTTTCCTGCCCTGTATTTGAATCGAAAAAGAGAGGAAACATACGTATGCTTGCAATATTTCTTGCGCCGGTCTACATACTGGCAAATGTATTTACCGCCTACTGGCTGCTGCGGTGGATGAAGGAGGTGCATCCTCTGTTCCGCCATCCGGCCGTGCTGGGTGTCATTTTGGTGCTGTATGCATTTTTTGCACTTTCCCTGCTGACGAGCTTTCTGATCAAAAGAGATCCCGTTCACCGGATTTTAAAGGTCATCAGCAACTGCTGGCTCGGCATGTATCTGTATTTTCTTGGCTTCACCGCGATTCTGGTGCTGCTGCGCTTCATTTTTGCGCATACGGTACTGACGAAAACTTGGCTGTATTCTCCGATGGGATTGAAAGCGGTCGGCCTTGGCGCGATCCTTTTTGTGACGGGAATGTGCATCTATGGAATGGTGCATGCAGTCCATATTTACACGACACGATATGAGGTTCCATCGAAAAAGGATGCACATCTGAAAATTGCGCTCGTCGCAGATCTTCATCTGGGGTACAGCATCGGCAGTCATCAGATGGAAGAGATGGTGGAAAAAATCAACGCTGAGGAGCCGGATGTCGTTGTGATTGCCGGGGATATTTTTGATAATGAGTACGATGCCATCTATGAGCCGGACCGCGTGGCGGATCTTCTGGCGGGCTTAAAGAGCCGGTACGGCACGTACGCCTGCTACGGCAACCACGATCTCGATGAGAAGATTCTCGCGGGCTTTACGTTTGAGACGAAGGAGGAGCGCGTCGCCGACCGCCGGTTCGGTGAGTTCCTGGACCGCGCGAAGATTCATCTGCTGGAGGATGATGTGGTTTGTATCGATGATGCCTTTTATCTGGCGGGCCGAAAAGATCCCGACCGGATCCGCAAAACGCAGGAGACACGCGACACGCCGTCCGAACTGCTTACCGGACTGGACCAGTCGCTTCCAGTTTTTGTGATTGACCACCAGCCGTCGGAGCTGACCGAGCTGGCAGAGGCAGGCGCAGACCTTGATCTTGGCGGCCATACGCATGACGGACAGCTCTTCCCAGGAAATATCCTTACCGGCCTGATGTGGGAGAATGCCTGCGGGATGAAGAAAGTCGGAGACATGTACAGCATCGTCACATCCGGCGTGGGTCTCTGGGGACCGCCGATGCGGATCGGGACGAAAGCGGAAGTGGTGATCATCAATTACGGAAAATAAGGGTTGACAAAACCGGAACGCAGAATTATAATACAACAAAACTACGAAACAGAGGTTATCAACGATGAACGAGATGCACAGCGTACAGATGCACAGGGACGACGATTGATAGCGCTTGTATCAAAGTGAAGACTACTATACTTCACAGGTACAGGCGCTGATTGTGTTGTACCTGTGTGGAAGATAAGGCAAAGGGAAACCACACTGGGAGAAAAAGAAATACCCCGTGTGGTTTTTCTTTGCCATTTTTTATCCATGCGGGAATGACTTGAAATTTACATCAGAGAAGGGTTGTGATCGTATGGGACATACAGATTATGTCCATATGGATTTTCTGCTGATTTTGCGGCGATAAAGAAAAATCAGAACAGAAAGGCAGAAAAGACTATGAAGACAGAAATGAATACCGTAAAAGTAAGAAAAACAGAGGAACTCGAAGCAGAGCAGTTAGGAGCACACATCGGCGAAATCGTGCGGCTGCATGGAAGCATTTACAAAATCCGAAAAATGAGCTCATTTGCATTTGTGCTGCTTCGGACGAAACGGCAGATGGTACAGTGCGTGTACGAGCCGGCGTATGCCCGGTTTGCATTGGAGGAATTAAAAGAAGAGGCGTGTGTCCGGTTTACCGCGGAGGTGATCCGTGAAGAGCGTTCCAGAAGCGGGTATGACCTGCATCTGTTAGACGTGGAAATCCTCTCCGAGCCGGAAGAAGTACCGCCGGTTGTCATCAACCAGAAGCGGGTCAACACTTCCATCGAGAACCTGCTGGACTATCGCCCAATTACGCTGCGCAACGAAAAAGAGCGCGCGATTTTCCAGATCCAGGCAAAGATCTGTCAGGCGTTCCGCGAATTTCTGGATGGACAGCACTTCACCGAAATCCACACACCGAAGCTCGTAGCGGCGGGAGCCGAGGGCGGAGCTAATATCTTCTCTTTGTCGTATTTCGGCGAACAGGCATATCTGGCGCAGAGCCCGCAGTTTTACAAGCAGATGATGGTCGGCGTCTTCGAGCGTGTCTACGAGATCGCACCGGTCTTCCGGGCGGAGAAGCACGACACGGCGCGTCATCTGAACGAATATACAAGCGTGGACTTTGAGATGGGCTATATCGAGAATTTTGAGGACATCATGGCGATGGAGCAGGAAATGCTGCGGTACACATTTGGACGGCTGCAGGAGACATGCGGAGCGGAGCTTTCGCTTTTAAAAGCAGAGGTGCCGGTGATCACGGAGATTCCGAGAATCCGTTTTTCCGAGGCGAAAGAGCTGGTGAGCCGCGTATACAAAAGAGCCTTTTCGGAGAAACTGGACTTTGAACCGGAGGAGGAAAAACTGCTGTGCGAATACGTGAAGAAAACGACAGGCAGTGACTTCGTATTTGTGACACATTATCCAAGCGCCAAGCGCCCGTTCTACGCGATGGACAGCAGAGAAAACCCGGCAGAGACGGAAAGCTTTGACCTTCTGTTCCGCGGCCTTGAAGTGACGACCGGCGGCCAGCGCATCCACAATTACCGGGAGCAGGTGGAAAAGATCGAAAGCCGCGGCATGCATGTGGAAGCGTTTGAGAGCTATCTAATGATGCACCGCTGCGGCATGCCTCCGCACGGCGGTCTCGGTCTTGGGCTGGAGCGGTTTACGGCACGGCTTCTCGGATTTGAAAATGTGCGGAACGCATCCCTGTTTCCAAGAGACATTCACCGTCTGATTCCGTAAACCAGAAGAGTGTAAAAAACTCCGGCGAAGCTGTGGCGCAGATCCACGGGCTTAGCCGGAGTTTCATAAGATTTCCCTCCCTTTTGAAAGATAGCGTAACCGTTTGGATATTTCTATTATACACCAGGGGAGTGAAAATGACAAATTGTTTATTGCAGATAGGATTGCTGTATAAAAGTCAGAATTTTTGCAGAAATGAGCCTTGTAAAGCGTCCGAAAATAGGCTATACTAAACAAGGTTTGGCTGCCGGCAGAATCTGGCAGTATCGGCAAATATTGGAAAAAAGAAAGACGGGAGTTTCCCGGTTTGAGGATAGGAAAATATGAAATTATATGACATTTCCGGAGAGCAGTTTTCCGCAATGGACGCGCCGCGTCATCTGATGACGGAGGAAGGAACGGCGCAGACGACGCTCGATCGGTCACTTGGCATCTGTCAGGTGGCGGAGCTTGAGGGAAAAGTGACAAGAGAAGTGCTCGAGGAGGTCATGGAAGAGGACTGTGAACGTCTTCTGATCCGCGGCGATGCGCAGATTACACGCGATGGGGCAGATTACCTGGCAGAGAAAAAATTGGTGCTGCTCGGTGTGGAGCAGGAAACTGTCGGAAATGAGACATCGGGGAATGATGTTCATCAGCAGCTGCTGAAAAAAGGTACGGTGATTGTCGAAAATCTGAATCTGGAGAAAGTGACCTCGGGTCATTATTTTCTTGTGGCTGCTCCGGTCAAAAAGAAACACCAGTACGGCGGACCGATCCGCGCGGTTCTGATCGAAAATTAGAAAATGCTTTGTGTGAATCTGAAAATGCAATGTAAAATATAACGGAAAGAGAAAAACAGGAAAAAGTGTTCCCTTGTGGGACACTTTTTTTGATGTGTCCAAAACGAGGGAATTTTGGGTTGTATTTTCCAAATATGGAGAATATAATGGGAAAAAGCCAGGATGTGGTATTCAAAACCAGATCAATTCCGGGCGAAAATATTAAACTATTACAAAGGAGATCGTGAACAATGGATGCAAAAATGAAAGTAGAAAGAGCCGCTGCAGGCGCTGCGATCGATGGTGTTTTAAAATATGTGAATCACGGAGACGACAGAACAAAAGCGCTGTTGAATCTGACGGATTTTGTACAGAAATTTACCGGAAATATGTTTGCGGAGAAAACCTTCGACAACATCCGCACCATGCTGCAGAATCCGGACAACAAATGGGTACAGTATGTCAACCGCGGACTGGACGAGCTGGATCCGCAGGTGATCAAAATGACTGCTTTGAACCTGGGATTCCAGGCAGCTTTCGTCGGAACGAAACAGATCCGTATGAACCGTGAAAAATACAACTGCAACATCCCATGGACGATGCTGATGGACCCGACAAGTGCCTGTAACCTGCACTGCACCGGATGCTGGGCAGCAGAATACGGCCACAAGCTGAATCTTTCCTATGAGAAACTTTCTGATATCATAAGCCAGGGAAAAGAGCTGGGAACCTACTTCTACATGTTCACCGGCGGCGAACCGCTTGTGCGCAAAAAAGACATCCTGCGTCTGGCAGAAGAGCATCATGACTGTGAATTCCACTGCTTCACCAATGGAACCCTGATCGACGAGGAGTTCTGTGAGGCGGTTCAGAAGCTCGGCAATATCTCCTTCTCCCTGTCTCTGGAAGGCTTCGAGGAGGTCAACGACGGACGCCGCGGCGAGGGTATTTTCGATAAAGTTCTGGCAGCCATGGATCTGATGAAAAAACACGGTCTGCTTTTTGGTACTTCCATCTGCTACACAAGAGCAAACCTCGAGACCGTTACAAGTGACGAGTTCCTGGATCTTTTGATCGAGCACGGATGCCGTTACAGCTGGTATTTCCACTTCATGCCGGTCGGCATGGACGCTGCACCGGAGCTGATGCCGACGGTTGAGCAGAGAAAATATATCTATCACAGACTGCGTGAGATCCGTTCCGATAAGAGCGACAAACAGATCTTTGTTATGGACTTCCAGAACGACGGTGAGTTCGTCGGAGGCTGTATCGCAGGAGGAAGAAACTACTGCCATATCAATGCAAACGGCGATGTGGAGCCGTGTGTTTTCATCCATTACTCCGGCGCCAACATCAACGAAGTTTCCCTGATCGAAGCACTGCAGCAGCCGCTGTTCCAGGCATACCGCGATGGACAGCCGTTCAACCGCAACCACCTGCGCCCATGTCCGATGCTCGAAAATCCGGAACTGCTGCGTGAGATGGTAGAGAAGACCGGCGCGAAGTCAACCGACCTGCAGTCTCCGGAGAGCGCAGAGCATCTGTGCGGAAAATGTGACCTGTATGCTGCTGAGTGGAAAAAAGCCGCAGACGAGCTGTGGGCAGAGAATCCGCATCACAAACAGAGATATGAGAACTATAAGAAAGAGAACCTGGACGAGGAGGCAAAAGCTTCCACAGAGGAAATTCTTTCCGGAATCCGCGGATAATGCGATGCATGAACTGAATCAATGACAGAAATAAGACGCCGGGAAACGGGATAAAGCCTGTTTTCCGGTGTCTTTATGTTTCAATTCAATTCAATCTATAGCAAGACCCGAAAATAATGCAAAAAAGGCAGTGCTGCAGAGCGCGAATTTTTTGCATTATTTTCGGGGATTACTATAAGTCCGACAGGTCTTGCAGAAAAAAGGCAGATCCCGTATACTGGTAGAAGCAAAAAGATATTTTAACGACAGAGAGGATTAAAAAATAGAAGATGAACGATTCATTTTTACAGGAACAGGGCGTGAGCGGGGCGTTAATTGAGAGCGTGCGGAGATTCCGCGAGAGCTATCCGGTGGCGGAGGGCTTAGAGAACCGCATGAGTACGCCGGAAATCCCGTTTTTTGGAAAAGAGATTCTGGAGATGGCAATTGCCGCGCTGCTGCAGGGCGAAAATCTGCTGCTGACCGGCGAGAAGGCAACGGGAAAAAACGTGCTGGCAGAGACACTGGCGTATGTTTTCGGAAGACCGACGTACAACGTTTCCTTCCATGTAAACACAGGAAGTGCCGAGCTGATCGGAACCGATACGTTCCAGAACCAGGAGGTCACACTCCGGAAGGGCAGCATTTACCGCTGTGCAGAGGAAGGCGGTTTTGGCATTCTCGATGAGATCAACATGGCGAAAAACGATGCAGTCAGTGTTCTTCACGCCGCGCTCGACTACCGCCGCATTATCGATGTGCCGGGCTACGATAAAATTCCGCTTCACCCGGCGGCGCGGATGATCGGAACGATGAACTACGGCTATGCGGGAACGAGAGAGCTGAACGAGGCGCTGGTGTCCCGCTTTCTGGTGATTGACATGCCGTCGCTTACGGAAGAGACACTGTTTTATCTGATGCAGTCAAAATTCCCGGATCTGAAACCGGCGGCACGCGATGCGCTGGCCGGTCTTTACCTCGATCTGCAGAAAAAGGCAAAACAGGCGGAAATCACCACGCGTGCGCTCGACCTCCGCGGCCTGTTCGGAGCGATCGGTACGATGCGCCAGGGGCTGTCCCCGTATCTTGCGGTGCAGATCGGCATTGTCAATAAATGCTTTGACCTGTTTGAAAAAGAGATCGTGCGGGATGTTGTGCGCACGCGGATTCCGGAAGAGTGGACGCCGCAGGATATTTTTTAGAGGAAATACGTATGGTGACAGAGGAAACATTAAAAACGCATGAGATGGAGCTGGAGAGCCGGATCCGCAATCTCGTCTGGACCGTCAGCGGCGACTACACGCTGAAGCTGAACCCGGACGTGGAGCGGTATGCGAAAGAGCCGGATACGGTGCTGTACGATACGATCCGCCAGGGTGCCTTTTCGTGTTACTTTGATCGGGAAGCCTACAGCCTGTATCTGGTGAAGAAGGTTTACAGCGGCGCAGCGGAGGGAGAACTGATGATGCTCGCCCAGCTGGTGACGGAGGAGGCCGTATCGAAGCGGCTCGAAAGCGAGCGCCCCGGTGTCAAGGGCTTTCGAAGGAGAGCAGCGGAGGAAATACTGGACCACTCGTTTGAATCTTTATCCAAAAATGAGACAGGGCGCCTGAAACTGGAGTATCTGCGCGGAAGAAGAGAGGAGGACGAGGAAAAAAGCCCTTCATACTCGGGGAAAACGCGGGAGTGGATGGAGCTGCTGAAGCACGCATCCGAAACAGCGGATACAATGGAACTGATCCGGGTGACGGACGAGCTGTACAATAAGGTCGTCGATCCCGCATTTGTGAAAAAGCACGGTGATCTTGCCTCGGTTCTTGCGGTAACGATCGAGGAGCTCACCGAGTATTCCTGGAAGGATTTCATTTCGGAGGAACTGTACGAGGACGGGCTCGAGACATATCTGGAGCGAGTTTCGCTTGATATGACAAATTTCACATCAAAAGAGGCGGAAGAGAAGAAAGAAAAAACAGCGGGAAGCGATACCAAAAAGGTCGTTGTCGTTGATGAGAAAGCGCTGGCACGGATGTATCAGTACATTCAGCGCAATTACGGAAAAACGTGGCTCTCGGAGAGTGAGGAGAAAAGCCGGAATTACCAGCTCTGCCGCGGCATCCACAGCGACTGCAGCCTCTATTACACGGAGGGTGTGCTGAAAAATCCGGTCGGAAAGTATTATCAGCTCTCCTACGCGCAGAAGCAGAAGGATAAAAACCTTCATGCCTATTACGACCAGCACCGCGCGGTGCGGCAGAACATTTCGCTGCTGTATCAGGAACTGAAAAAAGCGATGCTGCTGCAGGAGGACCAGTCGTTTGCAGATGCAGACCACGGAATTTTACAGCCCGCGCGGATGTGGAAGGTGGGACGGAGTCAGAATGCGGATCTGTTCCGGCTGGAGCAGCGGCGGAATTCGCTGGATTTTGTCGTGGATATTCTCGTGGATGCGAGCGGTTCCCAGCGGCCGCGCCAGGAGAATGTGACACTGCAGACGTACATTCTGGCGGAGACCTTAAGCCGCCTGCACATCCCGTTCCGCGTGATGAGCTTCTGTACGTTCTGGGATTACACGATTCTGCACCGGATGCGCGATTACGACGATCCGCGGGAGAAGAACAGCAATATTTTTGAGTATATTACATCATCAAACAACCGCGACGGGCTTGCTGTCAAGGCGGCGGGGATGGATCTTTTAAAACGCCAGGAGGACCGGAAGCTGCTGATCCTCTTAAGCGACGGAAAGCCGTACGATGTGCTGGTGAACCGGCCGAATGCGAGAAATCCAAAGCCGTACCGGGATGACTATGCGCTGCATGACACGGCAACTGAGGTGCGGCGCCTTAGGCAGCAGGGTGTCTCGGTGCTTGGGGTCTTTGTAGGCGAGGAGACGGAGCTTATGGCGGAGCAGAAGATTTTCGGCAAGGATTTCGCATATGCGCGCGACATCCGCAACTTTTCCCATATGGTGGGAAGCTATTTAAGAAGAAAAATCGAAGAATAAACGAGCGGAATGCTCCGGGCGGAAAGTGGAAAACTTTTATCCGGAGCATTTTTTTCAAATTTTTTTACGCAAACAGGTTGACATTTCCCACAAAACCTCCTAGAATGTTCTATAGCGAACTGTTTAATATGAAACAGTTATCTATAGAACAGTTGCTTATAGAACAGTCCTTGTTCAAACAGTTTTATAAAGAACAGATGGGGACGGCAGCAAAGGGGAAAGGAGGAAAAAAGCAGCGTGTGTTGTAAAAAAAGAAAAATCGGCCACGAACTGCGGACGCTGGACAATATGATGTCACGGAACCTGATGGCAGCCGCCAGAGAGCGGGGGGTCGATGAACTGACCGCCATGCACGGATGGATTTTAGGGTATCTGTGCCGGAACGAAGACAAAGATATTTTCCAGAAGGATATCGAGGCGGAGTTTAAGATCTGTCGGTCCACCGTGACGAATATTTTAAAGCTCATGGAGAAAAAGGGCTACATCCGACGGGAGTCCGTTCCCTATGATGCACGTCTGAAGAAACTGGTGCTGACCGATACCGGAAGAGAGCTTCACGAGAAGACGAAAGATATGATCGATATTCTGGAAGAACAGACAATTGAAGGAATTGCAAAAGAAGATCTCGATACCTTCTACCGTGTCATCGACCAGCTCAAAAGCAATGTAAAAAATATGTTAGGAGAGACATCATGTTAAAAACACTTGGAGCACAGGTAAAAGAGTTTAAAAAAGCCTCCATTGCCACTCCGCTTTTCATGATTCTGGAAGTTATCATGGAGATGATCATTCCTCTTATGATGGCATCCATTATCGATGATGGTGTAGAAAAAGGCGATCTCCATCACATCTACGTGGTGGGAGCGTTCATGGTGGCAGCAGCAGCCATCGGTCTGTTTGCCGGTATCATGGGCGGAAAATATGGAGCAAAAGCGTCTGCCGGATTTGCAAGAAATCTGCGTCAGGCCATGTTTGAAAACATTCAGGAATATTCATTTTCGAATATCGACAAATTCAGCACCGCAGGTCTTGTCACCCGCCTGACGACAGACGTCACCAACCTGCAGAATGCCTATCAGATGATTCTTCGTATGTGCATGCGTGCACCGTCGAGCATGATTATCGCGATGATTATGTCGTTTTATATCAATGCACGTCTTGCAAGCGTTTATCTGGTAGCCATTCTTATCCTCGGAACGTGTCTGTTTTTGATCATGCGTTCCGCGATGAAATATTTCGATCAGGCATTTCCGAAGTACGATGAGCTGAATGCGAGCGTACAGGAAAACGTATCCGCCATCCGCGTAGTAAAAGCGTATGTGCGTGAGGATCATGAAACAAGTAAGTTCCACAAAGCAGCAGAGAACATCTACAAAATTTTCTGTAAAGCAGAGGAAAACCTTTCCTTCAACGCGCCGCTGATGCAGCTTACCGTTTACAGCTGTATTCTTCTGATCAGCTGGCTCGGTGCGAAGATGATCGTCGGAAGCAGCCTGACAACAGGAGAGCTGATGAGCCTTCTGACCTACTGCATGAACATTTTGATGAGCCTCATGATGCTTTCGATGGTATTCGTTATGATCACGATGAGCCTTGCGAGTGCGCGCCGTATTACCGAGGTTCTGAATGAGAAGAGCGATCTCGACAATCCGGAGAATCCGGACTTTGATATTCCGGACGGAAGCATTACCTTCGATCACGTCTACTTCAACTACAAAAAGGGAGCAGGCGAGCCGGTTCTTTCGGATATCAACCTTTCGATCAAATCCGGTGAGACCATCGGTATCATCGGCGGAACCGGAAGTGCGAAGACGAGTCTTGTCAACCTGATCAGCCGTCTGTACGATGTCACGGAAGGCTCCATCAAAGTCGGCGGAAAGGATGTCCGTTCCTACGATATGGAAACTCTGCGAAATGAAGTAGCCGTTGTTTTACAGAAAAATGTGCTGTT
The DNA here is from genome assembly GCF_015557635.1 of Fusicatenibacter saccharivorans. Lineage (GTDB taxonomy): Bacteria > Bacillota > Clostridia > Lachnospirales > Lachnospiraceae > Fusicatenibacter > Fusicatenibacter saccharivorans. The sequence goes on along the minus strand of NZ_JADNOP010000001.1, from coordinate 372,541 downwards.
TTCCGGTACCATTCTCGACAATCTTCGCTGGGGTGATAAAAATGCTTCGGAAGAAGAGTGCAAGCGTGTCTGCCGTCTTGCCTGCGCTGATGAATTTATCGACCGGATGCCGGAGGGCTACAACACCTACATCGAGCAGGGCGGATCCAACGTATCCGGCGGCCAGAAACAGCGCCTCTGTATCGCACGAGCGCTGCTGAAAAAACCAAAGGTGCTGATTCTGGATGACAGTACAAGTGCTGTCGATACCGCAACCGATGCAAAAATCCGGAAGGCATTCCTGACCGAGATTCCTGAAACGACAAAGCTGATCATTGCACAGCGTATTTCCAGTGTGCAGGACGCAGACCGTATCATTGTCATGGAGAACGGAAAAGTAAATGGTTTTGGAAGCCATGAGGAATTACTGAAAACCAATGAAATTTACCGGGAAGTATATGAGTCTCAGACCGGTGGCGGCGGAGACTTTGACGAAAAGAGAGGTGAGTAAGGAATGGCAGAGAGAGTACAGCAGGTAAAGGGGCCGGGCGCAAGACCTCCAAGAGGGGTGAAACCGCAGGTCAAGAATCCGATGAAGATCTTTACCAGAATTATGAAATATGCATTAAAGGATTATACCGTACATTGCATCGCTGTTGTCATTGCGATTTTTGTCAACGTCCTGGCAAACGTACAGGGAACGATGTTTATGAAAACGCTGATTGACGGCTATATCACGCCGATGCTGACCCAGCCGGATCCGGATTTTGGCCCGCTGCTCCACGCAATTTTGCGGGTGGCCGGATTTTACGGGATCGGTATTGTGGCTGCGTTCATTCAGAACCGTACCATGATTTATGTGTCCCAGGGAACCCTGCGGAATCTGAGAAATGATCTGTTCGGCAATATGGAAAAGCTGCCAATCAAATATTTTGATACGCATGCGCACGGCGATATTATGTCGATTTATACAAATGATATTGATACTCTGCGCCAGATGATCAGTCAGAGTATCCCGCAGATCATCAACAGTGCAATCACGATTGTCAGTGTCTTTGTCAGTATGCTGATTCTGAACATCCCGCTGACGATTACAACGCTGGTTATGGTATCTATCATGCTGGGAGTGACAAAAAAGGTGGCCGGATTTTCCGGAAATTTCTTTGTAAAACAGCAGAGGGATCTTGGTAAAGTCAACGGCTTTATCGAAGAGATGATGGATGGCCAGAAGGTTGTCAAGGTATTCTGTCATGAAGAGGAGAATATCGAAAAATTCAAAGAAATTAATAACAATCTGTATGAGAGTGCTTACAATGCCAATGCGTTTGCGAATGTCATCGGACCGATCAATGCACAGCTTGGAAATATGAGCTATGTTGTCTGTGCGATTGTCGGCGGTGCACTTGCCCTTGGCAATGTCGGTGGCTTTACGCTCGGTGGTCTGGCAAGCTTTCTGACCTTCAACAAGAGTTTTAACATGCCGATCAACCAGGTCAGCCAGCAGTTGAACGCAATCGTTATGGCACTTGCAGGAGCCGAACGTATTTTCCGCCTGATGGATGAAGAGCCGGAGCTGGACGAGGGGTATGTAACGCTTGTCAATGCGAAGGAAGAAAACGGAAAACTCACCGAGACGAAAGAGCGTACCGGAAAATGGGCATGGAAGCATACGCACCAGGCAGATGGATCTGTGGATTACCGCGAGCTGCAGGGCCGTGTGGTATTCGAACATGTTGATTTCGGCTATAACCCGGATAAAATCGTTCTGCACGATGTATCACTGTTTGCGGAGCCGGGTCAGAAGATCGCGTTTGTCGGTTCCACCGGAGCCGGAAAAACAACCATTACCAATCTGATCAACCGTTTTTATGATATTCAGAAAGGTAAGATCCGTTACGATGAGATCAATATTGGAAAGATCAAAAAAGACGATCTGAGAAGATCGCTTGGCATTGTTTTGCAGGATACACATCTGTTTACGGGAACGGTAAGAGAAAATATTGCCTTCGGAAAGCTCGATGCGACGGAGGATGAGGTTGTAGCAGCAGCAAAACTGGCGAATGCGCACGGGTTCATTATGCGTCTGCCGCAGGGCTATGACACAATGCTGACCGGAGACGGTGCGAATCTGTCCCAGGGTCAGCGGCAGCTTCTTGCGATCGCGCGTGCAGCCATTGCGGATCCGCCGGTACTGATTCTCGATGAGGCGACAAGCTCCATTGATACCCGTACCGAGCGCATTGTTCAGGATGGTATGGATAAGCTGATGAGCGGAAGAACAACCTTTGTTATCGCACATCGTCTGTCCACCGTACGAAACGCCGATTGTATCATGGTTCTTGAGCAGGGACAAATTATTGAGCGCGGTACCCATGATCAGCTGATGGAACAGAAAGGAAAATATTATCAGTTGTATACCGGAAATCAGGTTTCTGCATAGCAGAAAAAACGGAAAAAGTAAGTCCCGCACGACAGAAAATAAAAATCTGTCTGTGCGGGATTTTTTTGTGAAGCAGCGGCTGGTTTTATGTGCGAGTAGCGAAGCGGATTGCGAATATCCGATTCGAAACGATGATTGCGAGTGATACAGTAAGTTCCCACAGGTTTTTGGGTCTTGAAAAAGACAGCGGGATTTTATAAAATAGAAGAAGCGTTTGAATATATGCAAAGGAGAAAAACTATGGAATACCTGAATACAGCGCAGGAGCTGCTCGATTTTATCATGCGGTGCAAAAGCCCGTTTCATGTGGTAAAAGAAGCCAGTGATCTGCTGAACGAAAATGGATATACAAAACTGGAGGAGACAAAAGAATGGAGTCTCGTTCCGGGCGGAAAATATTATGTGACGAGAAATGAATCCTCGGTGATTGCGTTCCAGATCCCGGAGAGCGCATTTTCCAGCTACCAGATCATCGCAAGCCACAGCGACTGTCCGACGTTTAAAGTAAAGGGAGAGGACCCATTCGTGACGGATGGTCATTATACCCGCCTGAACGTGGAGGGCTACGGCGGAATGATCCGTTCCCCATGGTTTGACCGTCCGCTTTCCCTGGCGGGCCGCATGGTGGTACGTGACGGAAACAGCGTGAAATCCGTGCTGGTTGATGCCGGACGAGATCTGGTGACGATCCCGAATTTGCCGATTCATCTGAACCGCGACATCAACAACGGAATCAAATACAGTGTGCAGACCGACATGCTCCCGATTCTCGGTGATGAGACAGCGAAAGATCATTTCTATGAGCTGTTTCTGCCGGATACGGCAAAAGAGGACATCCTCTCGATGGAACTTTATCTGTACAACCGCGTGGAGGGCTCTATCTGGGGCGCCAGCAAAGAATTTCTGTCCAGCGGCCGCCTCGACGATCTGCAGAGCGCATTCGGTTCCTTAAAAGGATTCCTTGCCGCAAAAGCGACAGGTCAGGTTAATGTCTGCGCAATCTTTGACAACGAGGAAGTCGGAAGCCTTACCAAACAGGGCGCAGATTCGTCGTTCCTGACTGAGACCCTGCAGCACATCAACGCAGCGTGCGGAAAAGATACGATCGCTTACCACAGAGATCTTGCGGGAAGCTTTATGGTTTCTGCCGATAATGCACATGCGTTCCATCCGGCGCATGCGGAGAAATACGATCCGAAGAGCCGCGTCTACATGAACGGCGGCGTTGTCATCAAACAGAGTGCAAACCAGAAATACACGACCGATGCTGTTTCGGAAGCCGTAACAAAGATGATTTGCGAGAAGGCCGGCGTACCGTGCCAGGTATTCGCAAACCACGCCGACATTCCGGGCGGAAGCACGCTCGGCGCAATTCTGAACTCTCTTGTCTCGGTGACAAGCGTGGATATCGGAATGGCTCAGCTTGCGATGCATTCCCCGTATGAGACGGCAGGCGCCAAAGATACTGCTTATCTGGTGCAGTTCGCAAAGACCTTCTATGAGACGACACTGGTGCGGACAGAGCATGGATTTTTTCTGGAAGAAAAATAAAAGTTTAAGATAGAAAAAAGCGGCCGGCGGGACTTTTGAAAAGCCTCTGCCGGCCGCTTTTTGCGTACTTGCAAAGTGTGTTTTAAGGATCAGATTATTCTGTCCGGAGTGCCGTAACCGGATCGCTTTTTGCCGCTTTCTTCGACGGAATCAGACCGCCGATCAGGGTCAGAACGACGCTGAGTGCAATCAGAACAAGCGCCGGGACGAGCGGAAGAGAAGCACTGACCTTCGTCGTATCCGCCAGATGGTGGATCAGAAGGTTGCCCGGAATCATCAGAAGCAGCGAGAGCCCGATGCCGATCAGTCCTGCACAGAGTCCGATGATGAAGGTTTCGGCATTGAAGACCTGCGAAATATTGCGTTTCGAAGCACCGATCGCGCGCAGGATACCGATCTCTTTCTTGCGTTCCAGAACACTGATATAGGTGATGACGCCGATCATAATCGAGGAAACCACAAGGGAAATGCCGACAAAAGCGATCAGCACGTAGCTGATGATGTTGACGATATCCGTGACGGAGGACATCAGAGTGCCGACCATATCGGTGTACGAGATTACCTGCTCGTTTTTGCCTTCTTTTTCCATCGTGTCATTGTAACCGTCGAGGATGGAGACAACGTGTTCCTTGCTCTCAAAGTTTTTCGGGTAAATGCTGATCGAAGAAGGTTCGTCAAAATCAGCGTAGCCCAGTTTCTGCAGATTGCCCTCATAGGTGGAAGAGCCGGAAGAACTAAGAGAAGCGAAGAGCTCTTTCATATCATCCTCAGTCATATTCATCTGGAAGGCACTTGCAAAGGCATCGGTGTCAATCTTCATGGCATCGCCCATCGAATCCTGAAGAGAATTACCGACCTGCGTCATGGCGCGCTCCATCTCGGACTGAATTGCAGAGGCCATCTGCGTCATCATCTGTTCCATCGCGGAAGTGATCTGTGTCTGCAGAACCGAGGCGACAGAAGCGGAGTAGCTTCCCATAACGCCTGCCATGTAGTTTGTGAGCGCAGAAGAAACCTGGGACTGCAGTCCGTCGAGATCGACGATTTTTGTGATACCGCTGTTCAGCCGCTGCTGGCCGTCCGCCGTGTTCAGATAGGCGATAAAGTGCTGGCCCATCTCCGTCGGATCCGGCAGGCCGTTCTCCTTCACGTAAGCGAGATAACCGTTGGAAAGCTCCGTCGCAAGCGCAGTGAGCTGGTCGGATGTAATTTCGATATTGCCGTTGTTCTGCATCACCTCGGAAATCCAGTCGTTGATGATCTGAACAGCTTCTTCGGTCTGCAGATACTCCGCAAGATAAGCATCAAACTGTTCCGGGTCGGTGTAGCCCATCTTGATCAGGTATGCCTGATACCCTTTGAAGATCCGCTGAATGAGTTCCTGGATCTGTTCCTGTGTAATGGAAACACCGCCGCCTGCAATGATGGTCTGGATGTGGCGCCGCAGGATTTCCTGTGCTTCCGTGGAATTGATGTAGGAGACGAAATCCTCCTGTAAATGGGAATAATCCGCCTCCGGGTGCTCCGAGGCGTAGCCCTGATAGCCCTCCATGAGGCTGGAAGCCAGTTCCTGCATGCCGTCTTCACTGACATTGAGAGTAAGCCCGGATAAAATCTGGCCAAGATCAAGCTGCGGCAGTCCGTCGAAATTAAGAGAGATCTGACTGAGGTCAATCGCACCCGCGAGATCCATGCTGCTTCCGGCGTCCGCAAAGGCACTGGAAAAATCAAGGTTCATGGAATCACCGGAAAAAGCACCGGAGAGTGCGGAATCGTCGAACTGGAAAGCGTTCTGCAGCTTGTCCTCATCGACAGTGATAAAGGAATCCATATCAAGACCGCTGTTCTGATCCACGGTGCCGAATTCCTGATTCGTAAAGACATCGATGGAGGAGTCCGCCATCTGCTGTTTCACAATCTCGGATTTCTTTGCTTCCTCCACAACGTGGCGGGTCAGCGATGCCGGGTAATTGATGCCGGCGGTCAGGGCAGAGGCGGCAGAGTCAGGGGACGGCTGGACAATACCGGTGATTGTGAGCTTTTCGCCGTTGGCAACGAGCTTTTTCATATAGTCTTCGTTGTCGCTTTTATCTTTCCAGACCTGATACTGACTGTCGTATTCGTAGCAGTCGGCGCTGTTCACAAGACGGAACGTGGTGCCGAGGATATCATCGTAGGAATACGTGCCGATGGAGGAAGGGGTCTCGACGGTTTCTTCATTTAAAAACTGGCGGACCATCTCATCCAGCTCGAGTGCATCGCGGAGCCCCAGGGTGTAGAGCAGAAAATCACTCATTCCGCCGTCGGAAGTGAGGACAAGCACACATTCGTTATAGTTTTCCGGCCAGTGTCCGGCTTTTAAGTCGTACTGGTTCTCGTACAGGGAAGCGGTGTCCGGCATCTCGTAAAAGACGTTGGTGCTCATCATGGATGACATGATGCTGTTGGAGCTTGCGCCAAGGCCGAGCGAGCGGAACGACTGGTCCGGGTGCACCTGGCGGATGGAATCGCCGTTTTCGCGGTAGATCTGCGGCGTGACGGAGTAGGAATATTCGATGGCATTTGTGTAGTCGGAAATGCCGTCCGCACCGCCGTCAAGGTACTTTTTCAGGGAAGCGAGATCGTTGGAGTTCATGGTGGAGAACATGTTGGTCACGACTTCCTGGACTTTGATTTCATTCTTTTTGCCGGAATCTTTTGAGTCTTTGCCGGCATTCTGTGAGCCGACCATCATCGAAGTGAGGTCAAAGCCGGTGCTCTGGATCTGAAGAGGATATTCGGAGAGAGTTTCCTCTTCCATATTCTGAATATACTCGTTGACACCAGAGGAGAGTGCCAGAATCAGTGCAATGCCGATGATGCCGATTGAGCCGGCAAACGAGGTGAGCAAGGTCCGCGCTTTCTTGGTGCGCAGGTTATTAAAACTTAAGGAGAGTGCCGTCAGAAAGGACATCGACGATTTGCCCATGTTTTTGTGTTTGGGCGGAAGCAGGGTTTCGGAATCCGGCTCAAACGGGTTCGTGTCGGAGCAGATCACACCGTCACGCAGGGTGACGATCCGGTTGGCGTAAAGCTCGGCGAGCTCCGGATTGTGTGTGACCATGACGACAAGGCGTTCTTTGGCAACTTCCTGCAGCAGGTCCATGACCTGAATACTGGTGTCGGAATCGAGCGCGCCGGTCGGCTCATCGGCAAGCAGAATTTCCGGATCATTGACAAGAGCGCGGGCGATGGCGACACGCTGCATCTGACCGCCGGACATCTGGCTCGGCCGCTTGTGGAGCTGTTTTCCAAGACCGACCTTTTCAAGTGCCGCGATTGCTTTTTTGCGCCGCACCTCTTTGGAAACACCGGAAATGGTAAGCGCCAGCTCTACGTTTGCAAGGATGGTCTGGTGCGGGATCAGGTTGTAGCTCTGGAAGACAAAGCCGATCGTGTGGTTCCGGTAGGAATCCCAGTCGCGGTCCTTATACTTTTTCGTGGAAATGCCGTTGATGATCAGATCGCCGCTGTCGTAGCGGTCGAGGCCGCCGATGATATTCAGAAGCGTCGTCTTTCCGGAACCGCTCGGCCCTAAAATAGCGACAAACTCGTTGTCGCGCAAATTTAAGGACACATCGTCGAGCGCTTTCTGTACCAGCGTCCCGGTCCGGTATTCTTTTTTGATATGCTGAATCTGTAGCATGAAAGGGTAACTCCTTCTGTGATTAATATGTGAACAGTTGTCCTTTATTCTACAACGAAATACGGGAAAAGTCCCGGGCTTTAGAAAAATTTAAGAAAAGTTTATCGACAGAAAAAAAGTTCCGCCTCTGTTTTAGAAAAACAAAAAACGGAACTTTCTTTATCTGTGATACTTATGATGCCGGAAAAGTCAGACTTCCATCAGAAGACCTTTCATATAAGCTTTTAAGATTTTCTTTTTCTCCAGCGAAAGATTATTGTAAAGCGTAATGATTTCCTGCTGTCCTTCGGTAAGCTGCAGGGCATCCGGCTCGTCGAGAAAGAAATCGGCAAGTGTGATGCCGAAAGCGTCGCAGAGCTTCTGCAGGGTAGGGATGGTTGGAATATTGGTGCGGTTTACCATATTATTTAAGGTAGAATAGGGAATGTCCGCCTCTTTTGCAAGACGGTAATAAGTCCAGGAACGCTCTTTGCATAAATCCTGAATGTGCTGTATCACATCTTTATCTCTCATAAAAAGATACCTCGTATTCCTATGTAATGTAGCGGCATGAAAATTGCTACTCACATATATTATACGTCTGTAAAAGAATAGAAACAGATCTTAAAGAGAGATGCAGAAAAGCTGTACAAATAAGAAATAATGGGAATTTGAGAGAAAAAGAGAGAAAAACCCGGCAGGAAAATAAGGTCTCCCGCCGGGTTCTGCAATCGTTTCAAAGTCTGTGATTCTTACTCTTCGGTGGAATTTTCTTCCATCTCGTTGAACTGCTCGGTATCCATCAGCTCGTCGAATGCGTCTGCTGCAATTTCGTACTCTTCATCGGAATCGATGTTGTCGAGGTTCGGCTGGCCGTTCTCTTCGTAGTAACGATACAGATAAACTTCGCCGTCTTCGTTCTCGCCGTTTTCATCGAGCGGCAGAAGAGCGATGTACTCTTTCTGGTTCGGAGCTGGGAAAATGGTCAGTACGGCACATTTTACTTCGGTATCGTCGTCCAGTGTCAGGGTAACAGTCGGCTGATCCAGATCCTGGCAGTCGCTGCCGCAGTCTGCGCAGTCTCCGCTGCAGGATGCGCTGTTGAATAATTCTTCACTCATTTGTATTACCTTCCTTTTTCGTGTTCAAGTCTTATCAGGTTCTTGTCTGCCATTCTAACAGATAATAGAAAAAAACACAATGGCTGTGCCGGGAAAGCAGAAAAAATGCGGCTGATACAGGAAAATACGGAAAAGATACAATAAATAAGAACGAAAAAATGAAAAATTAGTCGTATTTTCTATTGACTGTTTTCGGGTACAGTTTTATACTATCACTATTGAATCTAAATATACAGGCAGCTGAACAAACTTATCCTCAACTGCCGGGGAGGCAAAAAATGGATATCAGATTTGAAAAAAGAGAACATTTACAGGAAAAACCGGATCAGAAAAATCTTGGATTCGGAAAACACTTTACAGACTATATGTTTGTCATGGACTGGGACAAAGAGCAGGGATGGCATGATGCAGCAATCGTACCGTACGGCGGAATCCCGATGGATCCTGCAACCATGGTACTTCACTATGCACAGGAAACGTTCGAGGGACTGAAAGCCTACAGAACAGCAGAAGGAAAGATCCAGCTGTTCCGTCCGGAAATGAACGCACGCCGTATGATTAAATCCAACGAGAGACTCTGCATGCCGGGCGTACCGGAGGAGATGTTTGTAGAAGCTGTCAAAGCACTGGTTAAAGCACAGGAAGACTGGGTACCGTCTGAGCCAGGTACATCTCTTTACATCCGTCCGTTCATGTTCGCTACTGAGGCAAGCCTTGGCGTACATATGGCAAAATCCTACAAATTCGTTATCATCACCACTCCGGTTGGAGCATACTATGCAGAGGGCATCAACCCGGTTAAGATCCTGGTTGAGGATGAATATGTCCGTGCAGTCAAAGGCGGCACAGGCTTCACAAAATGCGGCGGTAACTATGCAAGCTCCATCGCAGGCCAGGTAAAAGCAGAGAAGATGGGATGCACCCAGGTTCTGTGGCTGGACGGCGTACATCGTAAATATGTAGAGGAAGTTGGAACCATGAACATCATGTTCAAGATCGCCGGCGAAATCTACACCGCACCGCTGGAAGGAACCGTACTTCCGGGCGTAACCCGTGATTCCCTGATCCACATCCTGCGTGACTGGGGCTACAAAGTAAACGAGACCCACCTGTCCATCGACGACCTGATGAAAGCAGGCCATGACGGCACACTGGAAGAGGCATTCGGTACCGGTACAGCAGCTGTTGTATCTCCAGTCGGCGAGTTCGTATACAAAGACGATTCCGTTATCGTCAACGATTTCAAGATCGGTGAGCTGACCCAGAAACTGTACGATACCCTGACCGGTATCCAGTGGGGCAAGCTGGAAGACAAATATGGCTGGACTACTCCGGTAGAATAAACCATAATAAACAGAAAAATGCGAATAAGGGGTCCTTCCCGCACGGCGGTGCGGGGAGGATTCTTTCGTTTCAGAAAAAGATGGAGAAACCATTGGAAAGGAAACAAAACAGAATGGATCAGAATCGAATGCCTCTTGTGGAGGCGTTACAACAGTTCAGGGAGGAAGCGCCGGCTTATTTCCGCATCCCGGGACACCGGTTTGAGCGGGGGCTGGATGAGGCGCTAAACGGAGCATCGCTTGCAGCGTATGACCTCTCGGAGGCAGAAGGCCTCGACGATCTTCACCATGCAGAGGGCGTGATCGCGGAGGCGCAGCGTCTGGCGGCAGAAACGTGGAAGGCAAAAAAAACGTTCTTTCTCGTCAACGGTACGACATGCGGCAACGAGGCGATGGTGCTTTCGTCTGTGAAAGAGGGCGAAAAAATCATTGTTCCGCGAAACGTGCACAAATCGGTGCTGATGGGCCTGATTTTAAGCGGAGCCACACCGGTTTATGTGATGCCGGAGTACAGCACGAAATGGCAGATGTGGGGCGGCGTAACGCCGGAGACGATCGAAAAAGCCTTCGCGGAAACGCCGGATGCGAAAGCCGTACTTCTGGTCAGCCCGACGTACTACGGTCTTTGCAGTGATCTGCAGGCGATCGCAGAAATCTGTCACTGCCACAACGCAGCGCTTCTTGTCGATGAAGCACATGGATCGCACCTCTATTTTTCCGAACAGCTTCCTCTCGGCGCACTGGAAAGTGGTGCGGATGCCTGCGCGCAGAGTATCCACAAAACGGCGGGTTCCTTTACACAGAGCTCCTTCTTATCACTCGGTTCTGGCCGTCTCGATGAGGCAAGAGTGGCCGCCAATCTGCAGATGGTACAGAGTACATCGCCGTCCTACCTTCTGATGGCATCCCTCGATGCGGCGCGGCGCGGGATGGCGCTGCACGGAAAAGAGCGAATGGAACGCGCGCTGGAACTCGGCCAGAGGGCGCGGCAGGAGCTTGCAAAGATCAAAGGAATCGAAGTTCTTGGGACCGAGATGGAAGGAACGTGCGGCGTATGGAAGATCGACCTGACGCGTCTTGTATTCTCGGCAAGAGAACTTGGTATTTCCGGCTACGATCTGCAGGTGCGTCTGTACGAGGAATACCGCGTCAGTACAGAGCTTGCCGACGAGGAGAACGTGGTCTGCGTTATTACCTGGGCAAACAGCGAGGAAGATATCACACGGCTGATCGATGCGCTGGCAGGAATTTCGGCAGCAGAGAGCGGGAAAACGACGGGGCGGACGAAGTTTACAGAAAAGCAGTGGCTGTTCCGCAGCCTGCCGGAGATGGTAAAGACACCGCGCGAGGCATATTTTGCGGAGAAGGAAGCCGTTCCGTTTGCAGAAGCGGAAGGACGAATTGCAGCCGAGATGGCAGCCCCATATCCGCCGGGAATCCCGCTCATCTGCCCGGGCGAGCGGTACAGCAGAGAAATGTTGGAACTGATGCGCCAGTATAAAGCAGACGGCTGCGAATTTCACGGACCGTCGGATGCGTCGCTGGAAGTGCTGTATGTTCTGAAAGAGGAATAAAAGAAAACGGAAGTCGGTTCCCAGCGCTTTGCAACAGAAACCGCAGAGAACAGACTGTCAGGAAAAGGAGATGAATTGCGTATGAAAAAAATGATATCCTGGAACGTAAATGGACTGAGAGCCTGTATGAAGAAAGGCTTTCAGGAATACTTTGAGGCGGCAGATGCCGATATTTTCTGCCTGCAGGAGACAAAGCTGCAGGAAGGACAGATCGACCTTGAGCTGCCCGGCTATCATCAGTATTGGAATTATGCGGAAAAGAAAGGATATTCCGGCACGGCCCTGTTTACCAAAGAGGAGCCGATTTCTGTTCGCTATGGTATCGGAATCGAAGAACATGATATGGAAGGCCGTGTGATCACGGCAGAGTTTCCGGAATACTTTGTTGTAACCGTCTACACACCGAATTCACAGGATGAATTAAAACGCCTTGCCTACCGGATGGAGTGGGAGGATGCGTTTCTTTCTTACTTAAAAGGACTGGAGCAGGAAAAACCGGTGATTTTCTGCGGAGATCTGAACGTCGCAGCGACCGAGATGGATATCAAAAATGCAAAGGCAAATGAGAAAAACGCCGGCTTTACGAAAGAGGAGCGCGAAAAATTTGCTGTGATCAAAGAAAAAGGCTTTGTTGATTCCTTCCGTATGCTGTATCCGGACACCGTGACGTATTCCTGGTGGTCATACCGCTTTCAGGCACGCCAGCGGAATGCAGGATGGCGGCTTGATTACTTTATGGTATCAGAGTCCTTAAAAGATGCAGTTGCAGATGCCAAAATCCATACCGAAATTCTCGGTTCCGACCATTGCCCGGTGGAACTGGATTTAGAGGTATAACAATTGGTAACATTGGTCAATTGACAATTTTATTCAAATGATTTACATTAATAGTATGACAATTGCAACAAATTATAAAAAATAAGGGCGGGAATTATGATACAGACAAAAAACAGAGGAAAATATCGAATTTTACCGGGAAATCCGGAGAAAATGGGCGCATCGGCGACGAAAGACGGATACAATTTTGCCGTAGAAGTATCAGATGGAAAAAAAGCAGAGCTTCTGCTGTACCGGAAAGGTCACCAGAAACCGTTTCTTACCGTGCCGCTTCCGGAAGAGGAGCGCACTGGCGTGATCAGTTCCGTGGAAATCACAGGCCTGACGGTAGGAAAGTTTTCGTATGCCTACCGGATGGATGAAGTTTTCTGCTTGGATCCGTATGCGGGAGCAGTAGAAGGAAGAGAAACCTTCGGTGCACCGATGGAAAAAGAAGAGGGCGCCTGCTGCTGCCTTCTCCCGGAGTACCCGGTAATGCGCACCACCTCACTGCACCGGCCGTATGAGGAGACGATTCTGTATAAGCTCCATGTGCGCGGCTTCACCAAAGACGGAAGCTCCCGTGTAAAGAACAAGGGAACGTTCCGCGGCGTGATCGAAAAAATTCCATACTTAAAAGAACTCGGTATCAATGCAGTAGAACTGATGCCGTCCTACGAGTTTTTTGAGTGGACCTCCCTTACGGAGCCGGCCTATGTATATCCGGTGCCGGCGGAAGAGAAGCGCGTGAATTATTGGGGATATGGCACAAAGGCCCTGTATTTTGCTCCGAAAGCTTCGTATGCTGCATCCGCAGATGCCGTCGCAGAGTTCGCAGAGATGGTCGATGCCCTGCATGAGAATGGTATCGAATGCCTGATGGAATTCTGTTTTGCCCCGGGAACGCCTTCTGGTTTTGCCCTGCAGGTTCTGCACCACTGGCAGCTCCGCTATCAGATCGACGGTTTCCATCTGGTCGGCGATGCATCGCTGGCAGAAGAAGCGTCCAAAGATGCACTCCTTCGGAAGACGAAACTGATTTTCCTCGGTTTTGACGGCGCACGGATCTATCAGGGAAAACGCCCGTGGTTCCGGAATTTAGGGGAACACAATCAGGGCTACCAGTACCATATCCGCCGCTTCTTAAAAGGCGATGAGGGCAGCCTTTCCGACTTCACCTATTATCTGAGAAGAAGCCCGGAGACACACGGTGTGATCAATTATCTTGCGGATCACGACGGTTTTACCCTGTATGACAGCGTTTCCTACGAACAGAAACACAATCTGGACAACGGCGAAGACAATATGGATGGTTCCAACGAAAACCTGACCTGGAACTGCGGCGCAGAAGGCGTGACCCGGAAACTGGCTGTGCGCGCGCTGCGTCTCCGCCAGCTGAAAAATGCCGTTCTCATGCTGATGACAAGCCAGGGAACACCGCTGATTTACGGCGGCGATGAATTCGGCAACAGCCAGAAGGGCAACAACAACGCCTGGTGCCAGGACAACAAAACCGGCTGGATCGACTGGAAAGCAGCCGCCCGGAATCCGGAGTTTGCCGCCTTTGTAAAAGCAGCAATCGCCTTCCGGAAAGCGCATCCGGCGCTGCACGGCGAACGCGAGCCGCGCCTCATCGACTACAAATCCTACGGCTGCCCGGATATGTCCTTCCACAGCCAGAGAGCCTGGTTCTCCCAGATGGAAAATACGTGCCGTTTTATCGGTGTGATGTACTGCGGAAGTTATTTCCAGGACAAAGACGGAAACAAGGACGACGATCTTTATATTGCCTACAACATGCACTGGAATCCGCATGAGCTGGCACTGCCGTCCCTCCCGGAACAGAAGGTCTGGTATCTGACGGCCGACACCAACACACCGGAAGTATTCCTGACAGAAGAAAATCAGAAAAAAGTCAGCGCAAAAACGGTCATCGTGCCGCCGCGCAGTATCATAATTTTAACAGGAAAGCAGGAGAAGAGACAGAATGATGAAAGCATGGCAGCACTTTAAAACCATTACCACACACAAAATATGGGTCATGCGGTACTGCTTCAAAATAGGACTGTACTGGCAGGGACTGACCCACGACCTCTCGAAATATTCGCCGACGGAATTTCTGGTCGGCATGAAATACTATCAGGGCGACCGGAGTCCCAATAACGCCGAGCGCGAAGACACCGGCATGTCAAAATCCTGGATGCACCATAAAGGGCGCAACAAACATCATTTTGAATACTGGATTGATTACGGTATCAATTGTGACACCATCATCAAAGGCGTCCCAATGCCGCGCCGCTACGTCGCCGAGATGATTATGGACCGCATCAGCGCGTCCCGCGTCTACCTCGGAGACGCTTATACCGATCAGGCGCCGTACCAGTATCTCAAAAAAGGAATCGGCCACCTCTGGTTCGTCCATCCCGAGACACTCTCGCAGCTCGAATTTCTGCTGCGCATGCTCTCGGAACGCGGCGAAGACGATACCCTCTATTACATCCGCTACCACTTTCTAAAAGGTGACCCCGTCCCGCGAATGCACTGTCCTCAAGAATACACCGTCTACGAAGAGGCCATCCGCAAGAAAGTGTCCCCGTCCACTCATTAAGGTATTGGACCCACCCGCCCTCCCGATACTCCTGAGCGTCCCTTTCCCACAACAAAAATACAACTTGTTACAACAACCGTACAAGTTGTATTATAAATTCCAGAAAGGGGAATCACCAATCACATGGAACCAACCACCGGCAAAGCCAAATACTACACCCTGATGGAAGCCCTAAAAGAGCAGATTCTCTCCGGAACCATAAAACCCGGCCAGAAGCTTCCCTCCGAAAACGAACTGACCCGGGAATACGCCCTCTCACGCCACACCGTCCGAAAGGCCCTCGCTCTTCTCGAAAATGAAGGCTACATCACCGCCCAGCACGGCAAAGGAACCTTTTGCTCCGAGCGCGTAATCCAGCGTCATAATTCAAAAAACATCGCCGTCACCGGATACGACAACTCGCTGATCGGCCAGAGCAGTCCGATCGGGATCACGACCATTGCCCATCCGCAGGAAAAACTCGGTGAGATGGCAGCAGAGCTCATTCTCGAAAAAATCAGAAAAGTCCCGGAAGAAGAAAGCAGCGTCAAACGCCTGATTTCCCCGGAACTCATCGTAAGAGAATCCACCGCAGGAAAAAATCTGTCAACAGAGACGAAAAAATAGAAAAGAACCCAAGGGAGGAAAAAACAATGGGAATGGATGCAAAAACAGCAATCCTCGAACAGAAAACAGCACTTGGTATTGAGCTCGGCTCAACCAGAATCAAAGCCGTCCTGATCGGCGCAGACAACGCCCCGATCGCATCCGGAGATCACGAGTGGGAAAACCGCTACGACAACGGCGTGTGGACCTACACCCTCGAGGACATCTGGACGGGCCTGCAGGATGCCTATACCAAAATGGCAGCTGATGTTAAAGAAAAATACGACATCACCCTGACCCGCGTCGGAGCCATCGGCTTCAGTGCCATGATGCACGGCTATATGGCATTTGACAAAGCAGGAAACCTCCTCGTGCCGTTCCGCACCTGGAGAAACAATATCACAGAAGAAGCAAGCGAGAAGCTGACCGATCTTTTCGGATTCCACATCCCGCAGAGATGGACTATCGCCCATCTGTATCAGGCAATCTTAAACGGTGAGCCGCATGTGGCAGATATCGACTACGTGACAACCCTTGCCGGATACATTCAGTGGAAAATGACCGGCGAGCGTGTCGTTGGTGTCGGCGAGGCATCTGGAATCTTTCCAATCGATTCTGAAACCAACACTTACTTTGCCGACATGATCGCCAAATTTGACGAGGCAGTCGCAGACAAAGCATATTCATGGAAAGCACTCGATGTTCTGCCGCACGTTCTGACCGCAGGTGACAATGCCGGTGTTCTGACAAAAGAAGGTGCCGCACTTCTCGACATGTCCGGAAATCTGGAAGCAGGCATTCCGCTCTGCCCGCCGGAGGGAGATGCCGGAACAGGTATGGCAGCAACAAACAGCGTCCGCGTCAGAACCGGAAACGTGTCTGCCGGAACTTCCGTTTTTGCTATGATCGTTCTGGAGAAGAACCTTTCCAAAGTATACCCGGAGATCGATATGGTAACAACCCCGTCCGGTCATCCGGTTGCCATGGTGCACTGCCAGAACTGTACTTCTGATCTGAATGCATGGGTCAATCTCTTCCGTGAATTTGCGCAGACCTTCGGCATGGAAATCAGCACGAATGATCTGTTCGGCAAGCTGTACAACAAAGCCCTGGAGGGCGACGCAGACTGCGGCGGACTCCTTGCCTACAACTACTTCTCCGGCGAGCACGTAACCGGCTTCAACGAGGGCCGTCCTGTCTTCGCACGTACTCCGGATGCGAAATTCAATCTGGCAAACTTTATGAGAGTCAACCTGTTTACTTCCCTTGGCGCCTTGAAAGTCGGCCTTGATATCCTGATGAAAGAGGAGCATGTGCAGGTCGACCAGATTCTCGGCCACGGCGGTCTCTTCAAGACAAAAGGTGTCGGCCAGAAGATCCTCGCAGGTGCCATCGACGCACCGGTTTCCGTCATGGAGACAGCAGGAGAGGGCGGAGCCTGGGGCATCGCACTGCTGGCTTCTTATATGATCAACAAAGAAGAGAATGAAACACTCGAGGATTACCTCGATGCAAAAGTCTTCGCAGGAAATGCCGGAACCAAGATGGATCCGGACCCGGCAGACGTCGCTGGATTTGAAGTATTCACCGAGCGCTACAAAAAAGGCCTGCCGATTGAGCGTGCAGCAGTAGAGAGCTTAAAATGAACCATCGTTTGGGAAAGACAGAAAGGACAACACAATGTTAGAAGAACTGAAAAAAAGAGTATACGAAGCCAACATGCTTCTTCCAAAATACGGACTGGTTACCTTTACCTGGGGAAATGTCAGCGAGATTGACCGGGAAAGCGGTCTGTTCGTCATCAAACCAAGCGGCGTGGATTACGACCTGCTGACACCGGACGATATGGTTGTCATGGATCTGAACGGAAACAAAGTAGAAGGACGCTACCGTCCGTCTTCTGACACCCCGACCCATCTGGAGCTGTACAAAGCATTTCCGGAGATCGGCGGCATTGTTCACACCCATTCCTCCTATGCGACAAGCTGGGCACAGGCGGGAAGAAGCATTCCGTGCTACGGAACAACCCATGCAGACTACATCTACGGTGAAGTACCGTGCCTGCGCTGCCTGACAAAAGAAGAGATTGACGAGGCATACGAGGAAAACACCGGCCATCTGATCGTCAATGAGTTCAAACGGATGGGAAAAGATGTAAAAGCCGTTCCGGCCGTTCTTTGCAAGAACCACGGACCGTTCACCTGGGGCAAAGATGCGCATGAGGCTGTTCACAATGCTGTTGTCCTCGAAGAGGTTGCCAAAATGGCATACCGTGCCGAGACCATCAACCCGAGAATCCAGCCGGCACCGCAGGAGCTGCAGGATAAACACTATTACCGTAAGCATGGTGCAAATGCTTATTACGGACAGAACTAAAAAAGAGTAAGAAGATAAGAAAAGTGTCATCCACAAGCTGCAGGGCACACAGCCCGCAGGTGGATGACACTTTTTTGATAAAAACATTTTTATGATAGAAATCTGCTTTTAAAATCAAGTGGTCGTCTGACGCCGGATCAGAAGCGGCGGAACGGTCTTGTGAACCGGCTCGGCAAGCGGCACCGGGTGGCGTTTTTTCCGTTCCTGCATCTGGGAGACCAGAAGGGAAACAGCCTCGTCTGCAATCTGGTCAATCTGCTGGCCGACAGTGCTGATCGGATAGATAGCCTGCTCGGAAATCGGCGCACCGTCGAAGCCGATGAGTTCGTAATCGTTCGGCAGGGTATGGTACTTGCGGATCAGAAGATTTAAAAGAATATTGGCATGATCATCGTTGGAGAGGAAGATGCCCTTTTTCTGACCGGCATATTTTTGTTCGATGTTGTCAAAGATTTCCTGCAGCGGTGCTGCGGCTTCCTGATAGGAGAGTCCAAAATCCCGAATGATAACCTTGTGCGGTACACCGGCCTTTATACAGGCATCCTGGAAACCGGCGAGACGGCGGTAGGCAGGAACATTTTCTTTGGTCGGTGAGTTCAGATGAATCAGGACATCACAGTGGTTATGAATCAGAAGCGAAGTCGCTTCGTACGCGCCGAGGTAGTTGTCTGTATTGACACTGCTGACGAACTGGTCTTCGCGCTCAATTGCAACGACCGGGATCTGCAGATCGGAGAGTTCGCGGGAGGAGAGTGTATGGGAGAGGACGATGAGGCCCTCGATTTTGTACGACATCAGCTCCTGAATGTAGCGGTGCTCCGTCTCGTCGTGGCCGTTTCCGGCGAAGACGAGGAATTTATAGCCATATTTCTCATAAGAAGCAAGAATCTGATTCAGCATCTCGGAATAGTAGTTCATGGAGAGACTCGGGATCAGGACGCCGACAAATTCGGTCTGTCCGTTCGCGAGAATTTTTGCCACTTTGTTTTCTTTATAGTTCAGTTTATCCAGTGCATCGGAAATGATCTGCTGATTTTCCGGTGTCAGGGAATCCGGGTTGTTGAAATACCGGGAAATGGTTGTTTTGGAAAAATGCGTGTACTGTGCAATATCATTAAAGGTTACATTTTTTTTTCGTGCCATAAGTTCAAGTGTCCTTCCCTTCAAAAGTGTTGCGTGAATCATGTAAGCTTTCAGAAAAAAACAAATAATATATGAAGATAGTATAACATTTCTCGCCCGCCGGAACAAGCGGGAATCGGTTAAGTAACCGGTTTTGTAAAAGTTCCACAAAAGCCAAAAACAAAATTATGGAAAATCACGAAAAGTAAAGAAAATATTGACGAAACCCACTGTCAATGCTATGATAAAGACAATGAAAGTAACCGGTTACTTGACCGGTTACACAAAACGAAGGACAGGACCAGCTGTCCAGAGATAACAGGAGGAATTGTGATGAGAAAGAAATTTAGTGCCAGGGCGGCAGCTCTTGGAATGTCTGGCGTGCTTCTTACTTCTGCACTGACCGGATGCACCTTCGGCTTCGCAAGCGATCCGGATGACCCGAACGCAGTAAAAGAAGAAGTGCCGATCGACATGACCACCGATACCTTCCAGTACGATACGTCGCTTTCCGGAACGAGTATCGTCATCATGAACACAAAAGCAGAAATCCAGACAGCACTGGAAGAGATTGCAAAAGTGTTCGAGGAGAAAGCAGGCGTACATATTGAGATCATGCCGGTAACGGACGGCGATTCTCCTTATACCAAAGTAGTCAGCCTCTACAACTCCGGAAACCCGCCGACACTTTCCATTCTGGATACGACCGATGTCATTGCACTGGCAGAAGAAAAAGCAGCCGACTTAAGCAATGAAGCATGGACCGGCGAGGCAGAAGAGTACCTGACCAAAATCAACGGAAAGGTTTACAGCTTCCCGCTTTGTATCGAGGGCCGCGGTATTATCTACAACAAGAGCGTGATTGAAGATACCTTAGGTACCGAGTTCGATCCATCCGATATCAAAACCCAGGACGATTTCGCAGCACTTCTCCAGAGCCTGCGGGACAACGGAATGAAGAATCCGATCTCCATGGCAAAAGAAGACTGGTCCCTTGGAGCACACCAGCTGCAGTACATCTACGAGACATACAACGGAACCTCCGACGGTGCAGCAGAAGTCATCAACGAGCTGAAGGACGGAACCTTATATCTGCCGGACTACACCCGCATGAACGAGTTCCTGAATACCTTTGACCTGTTAAAAGAGTACAACGTAGCAAAGGGCGATCCACTCGGCGCAGATTACGATGAGATGGCAATTGACCTGGCAGACGGAAAAACCGCTTTCTGGTTCAACGGAAACTGGGCATGGCCGAACCTTGAGGAGGCAGGAGCCGAGACGACCGACGAGTACGGTTTCCTTCCATACTTCCTGAACAATGATCCGGACGACTTCGTCAACAGCAAAATCCAGGCATCCCCGTCCAAACAGATCATGCTGGATGATATCGTGGCTACCGACGAGCAGAAAGCAGCAGCAAAAGAGTTCCTGAACTGGCTGGTTTACAGTGAGATCGGACAGCAGATGGTTGTAAAGACCTGCAGCCTGATCCCTCCGTTTAAAAACAACCCGAACGAGCCAAGCGATCCGTTAAGCCGCGACATTTACGAAAAAGTACAGAACGGCGGAGCATTCAACGCATCTGCGATCGTGCCGAACGATCACTGGTCTGTCCTTGGTGCGGCAATGCAGAAATATCTGGCCGGAAGAAGTGACCGCGAGGAACTGATAGATTCCATCCAGGCATACTGGGATGAGCAGTAAGCCGGAGGATATGAAGGAGGAACGAAAATGAAATCAAGCAACAAGGGAAAAGATTTCTGTGTATTTGCGCTGCCGGGCCTGTTCTGCTTCCTGGCAGTCGTCATGGTACCGTTTATCTACGGTATTTACCTGACCTTAACCGACTGGAACGGTGTTTCCAGCGTGAAAAACTTTGTAGGACTTTCCAACTTCGCAGCCGTTATGCGCGACGCGCAGTTCTGGAAATCCCTGCTGTTAACCTTTAAATATGTCATTGCGGTTGTTGTTCTCGTCAATGTGATCGCCTTTTTACTGGCTTATATTCTGACCCGCGGCATCAAAGGTCAGAACTTCTTCCGCGCCGGATTTTTCACCCCGAACCTGATCGGCGGTATCGTACTTGGATACATCTGGCAGTTCGTATTCTCCCGTGTTTTCGTCAGCATCGGTGAGACCACAGGATGGAGCCTGTTTGAAATTTCCTGGCTTTCTACCCCGAACAAAGCATTTGCAGCGCTGGTGCTCGTTTCAGTATGGCAGCTGGCAGGCTACATGATCCTGATCTACGTCGCCGGCTTTATGGGACTTTCCGAGGACGTGCTCGAGGCGGCAAGCATCGACGGTGCATCCGGCTGGGTAAAAATGAAAAACATTATCCTTCCGCTGATGATGTCCTCCGTTACTATCTGCCTCTTCCTGACCCTGTCCCGTGCGTTCATGGTATACGATGTCAACCTGTCCTTAACCGGCGGTGCTCCGTACGGAACCACCGAGATGGCAGCCATGCACGTATATGAGAAAGCATTCACATCGAGACAGTTCGGTGTCGGCCAGGCAGAAGCCTTTATCCTGTTTATCATTGTAGCCTGCATCAGCGGTATTCAGGTATACACCACCAAGAAGAGGGAGGTTGAAGCATAATGAATCAGAAGAAAATTGGCGGAACAAAGAAAAAAGTAACTGACGCGCTGGCTATGCTCCTTATGATCATCGTTTTCTGTGCGTTCATGTTCCCGTTTGTCATGGTTATCATCAACTCCTTAAAACAGAAACGTGATATCATCAAGAGCCCGTTCTCCTGGCTGTTTACCATCAAAGGTCTTTCGTTTGACAACTTTGTAAAAGCATTCAATCAGATGAACTTCCTGAATGCCTTCAAGAACTCTCTGGTTGTAACCGTAACAGCAACCGTACTGGTTACGGTACTCGCAGCTATGCTGGCTTACTACATCGTGCGTAATGTCAACGTATTTTCCAATATCATCTTTGCACTGATGGTTGCATCCATGATCATTCCATTCCAGGCAATCATGATCCCGCTTGTCAGTGTATACGGCGGAACCTTAAACATTCTGAACCACAGACTGACCCTGATCTTCATGCACACCGGATTTTCCATGGCGATGTCCGTGTTCATGTTCCACGGATTCATCCGCGGAAGTATCCCGCTGGCGCTGGAGGAGGCCGCTTACATCGACGGCTGTACCCACACCCAGACCTTCTTCCGCATCGTGTTCCCGCTGTTAAAGCCGATCATTTCCACCATGGTAATCATGAATGCGATGGCATTCTGGAATGACTTCCTGCTGCCGTCCCTGGTGCTGACCGACAAAAAGCTGCTGACTCTGCCGCTTTCCACCTACAGCTTCTACGGAACTTACTCCGCAGATTACGGAACCATCATGGCAGGTCTTCTGCTCTGCGTCATCCCGATCCTGATTCTGTACGTGGCACTGCAGAAACAGATCATCAACGGTGTCGTAGCCGGAGCAGTCAAATAAGTAAATCATAGAAATCAAGAACAAGCCGGGCAAAGGAGGGCGGAATTAAAAATGCTTTCTTTTTCCGGCTTTTCTTATCAGAGACAACAAGAAAGAGACAGAAAGGAAATCAAACACATGAAAAACAGATTACACGTAAAAGCGCCGGGCAACTGGGTGAATGACCCGAACGGCATGATTTATTATAAGGGACAGTATCATCTTTTTTATCAGCATTTTCCGTACGCGCCGCGCTGGGGCACCATGCACTGGGGCCATGCGGTGAGTCCGGATCTGATTCACTGGGAGCATGTCGGCGTTGCCCTGTTCCCGAGTCTTTCCGAGGACCAGAACGGCTGCTTTTCCGGAAGCGCAGTAGAAGAGAACGGCGTGATGCATCTCTTTTACACGGGTGTTCACTATAATCAGGTAAATCCGAAGGATATTCATCAGTGCCTTGATCAGGATTTTACCTCGGCGCAGCTTCACCTTACTTCGAAGGACGGTATGCATTTTGATGTCTTCGGGGATAAGGAGGTTGTTATCCCGGCACTCACCGATCCGGAAATCGGCGACAATACGCACACGCGTGACCCGAAAGTCTGGAAGGGAAGCGACGCATGGTATATGGTGCTTGGAAGCACGACGAAGGATCACAAGGGCGAGGCATTATTCTATAAGAGTGAGGATCTTTCCCACTGGCATCTGGCCGGACAGGCGACGACGAAACAGAAGCTCGGCTGGATGTGGGAGTGCCCGGATCTCTTTAACGTAAACGGACGCAGCGTCTTTGTATTCTCCCCGATGGAACTGATCGAGGACCCCGACGGCTATGCGGATCGGGCGATCTGTATGCTGCCTGAGTTTGATGAAAAAACCTGCACAATGAAATTTCCGGAGAACTGGCAGCTTCTGGACTGCGGCGGTGACCTCTATGCACCGCAGACCATGACGGATGCGGACGGAAACCGGATTTCCATCGCATGGCTTCGGATGCCGGAACCGGTAGATGGTATATGGCAAGGCATGTTCTGCCTGCCGCGTGTGGTGGATGTACAGAACGATCATATTTACTTCCGTGTTCTGCCTGCCATCCGCGACGGATTCTGCAAAAAGACGGATTCCCTCGTTTCGGCATGCGGAGAGTGTGCCATGATCCGCGCCGAATTAAAAGAGGGTGAGAGCCTGGAAATCGGCGGCTATAAGATCTGGCGGCAGAGCGGAAAAGTCTGCGCAGACCGCACGGATGTCTATCCATCCGGTGCAAAAGGATGGCTTCATGCCGAGACGCCGCAGTTAAAAGAGGGCGATCTTCTTGAGATTTTCGTGGATCCGAATATGATCGAAATCTATGCAAACAACGGCGAGTACGTATTAAGCCAGGCAGTTTACGGGCTTGGAGAGACATTCTCCTATGAAATGGAGAAAAAACCGGAAATTTATCTGTGGAATGAATAAATCAGCCCAAAAAGTTCTTGACGCATACGGGATTTTGTTCTAATCTAGTACGTAACAGCTTTCTAACGTTAAAGTGACGGGCTGAAAAACGAGATTTCGAAAGATATCCGAAAAGAACGCAAGGAGAGATTATTATGAAGAAAGTAGTAAAATTCGGCGGCAGTTCCCTCGCGAGCGCAGAGCAGTTTAAGAAGGTCGGAGACATCATCCGCGCAGATGAGGGAAGAAGATACGTGGTACCTTCCGCTCCTGGAAAACGAAATTCTGCTGATACGAAAGTAACCGATATGCTGTATGACTGCTATCGCACTGCAGTTGCTGGAAGAGATTTCAAGAAGAAACTGCAGAACATCAAAGCGAGATATCAGGAGATCATCGACGGTCTGAACCTCAGCCTGGATCTTTCCCCGGAATTTGAAAAAATCGCAGAAAACTTTGCCGCAGCAGCCGGAGAGGACTACGCCGCATCCCGCGGAGAGTACCTGAACGGTATCGTGATGGCAAATTATCTGGGATATACGTATATTGATTCTGCAGAAGTGATCTGCTTCGATGAGAACGGAAACTTCCTTGCAGACAAGACTGACGAAGTGCTCTCCGAGCGTTTAAAAGATCTGGATAACGCAGTCGTTCCTGGATTCTACGGCGCAAAACCGGACGGAAGCGTAAAAACCTTCTCCCGCGGCGGATCCGATATCACTGGTTCCATCGTGGCAAAGGCCGTACACGCTGACATCTACGAGAACTGGACCGATGTTTCCGGTTTCCTGGTAACCGATCCGCGTATCGTCAAGGATCCGGAAGTCATTTCCACCATTACCTACCGTGAGCTGCGTGAGCTTTCCTACATGGGAGCTACCGTCCTTCATGAGGACTCCATCTTCCCACTCCGTCAGGAGGGAATCCCGATCCACGTGCTGAACACCAACGCACCGCAGGATCCGGGAACCATGATCGTGGAGAATACCTGCAGCAAACCGAAATTCACCATCACCGGTATCGCCGGAAAGAAAGGCTTTGCATCCATCACGGTTGAGAAGAGCATGATGAATACCGAGATCGGCTTTGGCAGAAAAGTGCTCGGTGTTTTTGAGGACAACAATCTTTCCTTTGAGCATATGCCGTCCGGCATCGATACCATGACGGTATTTGTTCATCAGAGTGAGTTTGCAGCAAAAGAACAGCAGGTTATCGCAGGACTGCATCGTGCCGTACAGCCGGATTCTATTGATCTTGAATCCGATCTGGCGCTGATCGCTGTTGTAGGCCGCGGCATGAGAAGAACGAGAGGCACAGCCGGAAGGATTTTCTCTGCACTGGCGCATGCACACGTCAACGTTAAGATGATCGATCAGGGTTCCAGCGAGCTCAACATCATCATTGGCGTTGAAAACCGCGACTTTGAAACAGCAATCAAAGCAATTTATGATATCTTTGTCGTAGCGCAGATCTAAAATGAATCTATAAAAAATCTCTGTCAGGAGTCTGAACTTCCGACAGAGATTTTTTTATGGTTTTTATGCCGCCGTATCGCGGAATTCTTTTCGAATGGTGAATGTAAAAATACAGATTACCACACAACAGATGATCCAGGTCGTCGGTTCGCAGAAGCAGCCGGCGCGGTATCCGATCGACGGGACGAGAAACAGGGCGAAGAGTATAAATGCACATCAAAGAGATGATGTCCTGGGTGGAAAACCATCTGACGGAGCCGCTCACTTTAAAAGAAATCGCCGCAAGCGTTCACCTCTCTCCACGGGAATGTCAGCGGATTTTCAAAGCGTATCTGCACCGGACGCCGACGGAATATCTGCAGTGGAGACGGATTCTCGCAGCGGCAGACAATCTGCGGAACACAAACGAATTTTGCCCTTGTCGTTTTTGGGAACAGATGGTATAATCATTTCATAAATGCAAGACATTTGTGAAAAAATATCATAAAGGAACGAGGATGCAAGATGAAACGACGAGTATTACTGAAATTGAGCGGAGAAGCTCTTGCAGGAGAGAAACACACCGGTTTTGACGAGCCGACCGTCACAAAAGTGGCAAAACAGGTAAAAACTCTGGTAGACCAGGGGATTGAAGTCGGCATCGTAATCGGAGGAGGAAACTTCTGGAGAGGACGCAGTTCCGAAAATATCGACCGTACCAAAGCAGACCAGATCGGTATGCTGGCAACCGTTATGAACTGTATCTATGTATCAGAAATCTTCCGTTCCCAGGGAATGATGACCGCAGTTCTGACTCCATTTCCATGCGGAGAGTTCACAAAAGGATTTTCCAAAGACCGTGCAAACAAATATTTCCAGCACAACATGGTTGTATTCTTTGCCGGCGGTACAGGCCATCCATATTTCTCAACCGATACGGCAACCGTACTTCGCGCGATTGAGATCGAGGCAGACGAGATTCTGCTTGCAAAAGCAGTAGACGGTGTCTACGACAGCGATCCGAAAACAAACCCGGATGCAAAGAAATTTGACGAGATTTCCATTCAGGAAGTCATTGAAAAGGATCTGAAAGTGGTAGATATGACCGCATCCATCCTTTGCAAGGAAAACAAAATGCCGATGCTGGTATTTGGTTTAAATGAAGAGAACAGCATTGTAAATGCTGCAAACGGAAAAATTAACGGCACAAGAGTAACGGTATAATTAATAAAAATTCAGCAGTAAAACACTTGCTGTTTTACTGCGTAAGAAAATGATTCAGGTGTGAGCAGCTCTCCTTTTGCGAAGCAAAACTTTAAATGAGAGCTGCGAATGTCACAGTTCGCAGAACTGTGACCGTATAAGAGATAGCAGGAGGACAAATTTAATATGGCAAATCAGATCGACGAGAGAGTAAAACCGTTTGAGGTAAAAATGGGCAAATCCATTGCAAGCCTCGATTCCGAATTCGGAACCATCCGCGCAGGCCGTGCAAACCCGCACGTACTGGACCGCATTACTGTAGATTACTATGGAACACCGACTCCGCTGCAGCAGGTGGCAAACATCTCTGTTCCGGAAGCACGTATGATCCAGATCCAGCCGTGGGAAGCATCCCTGGTAAAAGAGATCGAGAAAGCGATCATGATGTCTGACCTTGGCATCAACCCGTCCGATGACGGAAGAGTCATCCGTCTGGTATTCCCGGAGCTTACCGAGGACCGTCGTAAAGAGCTGGTAAAAGAGGTAAAGAAAAAAGCAGAGGGCGCAAAGGTAGCCATCCGCAACATCCGCCGCGATGCCAATGATGCGTTCAAGAAACTTGCCAAAGAGGACGTTTCCGAGGACGAAATCAAAGAGCTCGAGGAGCAGACCCAGAAATTAACAGACAAATATATCAAAGAAGTAGATCAGATGGTGGACGTAAAATCCAAAGAAATTATGACCGTGTAATACAAAGAAAACGAGGGGCTGCCTGTCATTTGCAGGCAGCCTGTTATCGTTTACGGAGGAAAAAAGTATGGATAATGAATTAAAAGTGCCGAATCACATCGCCATCATCCTGGACGGAAACGGCAGATGGGCGAAAAAACGCAATATGCCGCGCGGCTACGGCCATATCGTCGGATGCGACAATCTGGAAAAAATGTGTGACGTGATTAAAGACATGGGTGTCAAATATCTGACCGTCTATGCGTTCTCAACCGAGAACTGGAAACGCTCCCGCGCCGAGGTGGAGGGCCTCTTAAAGCTGTTCCGCCAGTATCTGAAACGATGCATCAAAAAAGCACATAAAAATCAGATGCGCGTCAAAATCATCGGAGATCCGAGCGCATTCCCGCAGGATATTCAGGACAGCATTCATGAACTGGAGGAGTGCTCCAAAGATTACGATCACATGTACTTCCAGATCGCAATGAACTACGGTTCCCGCGATGAGATCCTGCGCGGCATGACCCGCATGATCGAGGATGTGAAAAACGGAACTCTCGCAGAGAATGCGTTTGATGAGAACGGAAAACTGACGGAGCAGTGTTTTGAGAGCTACCTCGACACCGCTGGAATCCCGGATCCAGATCTTCTGATCCGTACAAGCGGCGAGCAGCGCCTTTCCAACTACCTGATGTGGCAGCTGGCCTACACGGAATTTTACTTTACCGAGGTTCCGTGGCCGGATTTCCACGAAGAGGAATTGAGAAAAGCCATCGAACAATATAATAACAGAGACCGGCGTTACGGCGGCGTGAAGGAGGAATAAAAAAGATGTTTAAGACAAGACTGTTAAGCGGCATCGTGCTCGTCCTTGTGGCGCTGCTTACGATCTGCAGCGGCGGAACCGTGCTTTATATGACGGTTCTGTGCCTGTCGCTGATTGGCGCAGGAGAGCTGTTCCGCGCGATGAAGGTAAGAGAAGATAAATGGAATCTGTTGGAAATTACGGGCTATGCGGGCGTTGTGATTTTCTATCTGTCCCTGCTGCTTCATGACCCGATGTACCAGATGCTCGCGCTGATCCTGGATCTCGTGCTTCTGATGGCAGTATACGTATTTACTTATCCGAAATACAACGCCAATCAGGTGATGCCGGCGTTCTTTGCGGTTGTCTATGTCGGCGTAATGCTTTCCTATGTATATCAGACCCGTATGCTGGACGGCGGAAAATTCCATGTATGGCTGATTTTCCTGTGCTCCTGGGGCTGCGATACGTGTGCATACTGTGTCGGCGTACTCTTTGGAAAACATAAAATGGCACCGGTTTTAAGCCCGAAAAAATCCGTAGAAGGGGCTGTCGGCGGTGTTGTCGGAGCGATTCTGCTCGGCATCATCTATGCGGCTGCGACAAAGGGCGGCATGGTGGAATACGCCATCATCTGCGGTGTCGGCGCGCTGATCTCCATGGTCGGAGACCTTGCGGCATCCGCAATCAAACGAAATCAGGGCATCAAGGATTACGGAAAGCTGATTCCGGGCCACGGCGGTATTCTCGACCGCTTCGACAGCGTGATCTTTACCGCACCGATCATCTATTTCCTGTCGGTGCTTCTGATTCATTAAAAAAGCTTCCCCTACAGCATAAACGGGAAGCAGATGGGAGAAACTGGAATATGAAGAAAATAGCAATTCTTGGTTCAACCGGTTCGATCGGAACCCAGACCCTCGATGTCGTGCGTGCCAACGGCGATCTTGAGGTGGTCGGCATCAGTGCCGGAAGCAATATTACACTGCTCGAGCAGCAGATCCGGGAATTTCATCCGAAGTTTGCGGCAGTTGGCGATGAGGCGAAAGCGGCAGAACTCCGTGACAGAGTGAAGGATCTTCCTGTAAAAATCGGCAGCGGCATGGACGGCATGATCGAGCTTGCCACGATGCCGGAGAGCGAAATCCTTGTGACAGCGATCGTCGGCATGATCGGCATCCGCCCGACGGTTGCGGCGATGAAGGCAGGAAAAGACATTGCACTGGCAAACAAAGAGACACTGGTAACGGCGGGACACATTATTATGCCGCTGGCAGAGGAATGCGGTGTGCAGATCCTTCCGGTGGACAGCGAGCACTCGGCGATTTTCCAGTGCCTGCACGGGGAAAACAGAAAAGAAATTGAAAAACTTCTGATTACTGCATCCGGCGGTCCGTTCCGCGGAAAAACAAGAGCGGAGCTCGAAAACGTAACGGTAGAGCAGGCGCTCCGTCATCCGAACTGGTCGATGGGGCACAAGATCACGATTGATTCCGCGACACTCGTTAACAAAGGACTGGAAGTCATGGAAGCAAAATGGCTGTTCGGTGTTGATCTCGACCACATCCAGGTTGTGGTACAGCCAAAGAGCATTATCCATTCCATGGTAGAATTTAAAGACGGCGCTGTCATGGCACAGCTTGGCACACCGGATATGAAACTGCCGATCCAGTACGCACTGTATTACCCGGAGCGCCGCTTCCTTGCAGGCGACCGCCTCGACTTTGCGGCGCTGACACAGATCACGTTTGAAAAACCGGATATGGATACCTTCCTCGGCCTTCCGATGGCAATGAAGGCGTCCCGGACGGGCGGCTCCATGCCGACGGTCTTCAATGCGGCAAATGAACGCGCCGTTGCACTGTTCCTCGCGAAGAAGATCCGTTTCCTCGAGATTTACGACGTGATCGCCGGTGCAATGGAAGCACACAAAACGATTGCCGATCCGACGCTGGAGCAGATTCTCGCGGCGGAGCAGGAGACGTATGAATGGATTGCGAACAGATATAAGATGGGAGAATAAGACAGCATGATTGTAAAAATCCTGATAGCCGTACTCATTTTCGGAATCACCGTCATTATCCATGAGCTGGGGCACTTTCTTCTGGCGAAAGCGAATGGTATTACCGTGACGGAATTTTCGATCGGCTTTGGCCCGACGGTGGTAAAGACAGAAAAAGGAGGAACGATCTATTCCTTAAAACTTCTGCCTTTCGGCGGTGCGTGCCAGATGCTCGGCGAGGACGGTGAAGAGGAGGGGGAAGGAACCTTTAACAGCAAATCCGTGTGGGCAAGAATTTCCGTCGTTGTGGCGGGACCGGTGTTCAACATGATTCTGGCATTTTTCTGCGCAATCTTTGTGATCAGTTACGCGGGAAGTTCCCCGGCGCGCGTCACAGAAGTGGCAGACGGTTCGCCGGAGGCAGAGGCAGGCCTGGAAGCGGGAGATATCATCACTTCCTATGAGGGAAGACATATTTCCATCGGAAAAGAGCTGAACTCTGTGATGACGGTACAGGGCGTGCCGACGGATGAGATTACGCTGGAGGTTAAAAAGGCCGACGGGGAAAAGAAAACGATCACATATGAACCGACGGTGACAACGCGGTATATGATGGGCTTCAACTACGATGACTGCGACCGCGGCATGGAATTCACGTATGTGCAGCAGAATATGCCGCTTGCCGCTGCGGGTGTTGTCGCGGGCGACCTGCTCGTATCGATCAACGGAGCGCCGATCACCTGTGTGGCAGATTTTACTGCTTACCAGACAGAGCATCCTTTCGATGGAAGCGCTGTGACGCTGGAGTATGAGCACAGCGGAAAGACGAAAGAGATTACGGTGACACCGGTTGAAAACATGTATGCGAATGTACAGTTTTCGTATCAGCTCCGGGAGAAACAGTCCCCGATCGGCGTGCTGAAATACAGCGTGCTGGAGATCAAATACTGGGTGCGCACCGTCATTGACAGCGTCGGTATGCTGATCACCGGACAGTATTCCGTGAACGATCTTTCCGGCCCGGTCGGCGTGGTGGATGCGATCGGAACCGCCTATGATGATGTAAAATCGCAGGGCGTTCTGGTTACGGTGATGACGATGCTGAACATGGTGATTCTGCTGTCATCGAACCTTGGCGTCATGAACCTGCTGCCGCTCCCGGCACTCGACGGCGGACGGCTTGTCTTTCTGATCATAGAAGCCATCCGCAGAAAACCAATCCGGCGAGACCTGGAGGGTATGGTTCACTTCGCGGGCCTGGTGCTTCTGATGGCGTTGATGGTCTACGTCATGATCCACGACGTCCAGCGGATCCTGTAAATCGAAAAGTGAAAAGCAACAAAGCCTCATATTCTGCATACCATAAAAGGAGTGCAGGATATGGGGCTTTTTTATGAAAAATTTGCGTATGCAGCAGGAAATGACTGACCGCGGGCGGCTGGAAATCCGGGTAAATGCAAGAATCCAGGCGCGGCCTGTTTCCGGGGCGCGGGTGACGGTTTCGTATACGGGAGATCCGCAGAATGTGATCGAGGAGCTGATTACCGACGGGGACGGCAGAACGGAGACGCTGGATCTGGCGACGCCGCCGCTCGAGTACAGTCTGGAACCGAATGTGAATCAGCCGTATTCCGAATATACGGTGAAAGTGGAGGCGGAAGGGTATGAACCGGTTGAAGTGACGGGCTCCGAGCTTCTTTCAGGAGAA
Organism: Fusicatenibacter saccharivorans; assembly: GCF_015557635.1. Classification (GTDB taxonomy): domain Bacteria; phylum Bacillota; class Clostridia; order Lachnospirales; family Lachnospiraceae; genus Fusicatenibacter; species Fusicatenibacter saccharivorans. The sequence continues at coordinate 340,578 of NZ_JADNOP010000001.1, read as the reverse complement.
CAGTCCGTCCAGCAGGTGGACCTCGGACCGGCAGAGGGCGCAGCGTTTGCGGATGTGACGATCCCGGACCATACGTTGTTCGGCGAATATCCGGCGAAAATTCCGGAAAGTGAGATCAAGCCGACGTGGGAGAGCGGTGAGATTGTGCTGTCCCGCGTCGTGATCCCGGAGTATGTCGTTGTCCACGACGGAGCGCCGACCGACAGCACGGCGCGCGACTATTATGTGCGGTACCGCGACTACATCAAAAACGTGGCGTGCTCGGAAATCTATGCAACATGGCCGGATGCGGCGATCCGGGCGAATATCCTCGCAATCATGTCATTTACGCTGAACCGTGTCTATACAGAATGGTACCGCAACAAGGGATACGATTTTACGATCACTTCGTCGACAGCCTACGATCACAAATGGATTTACGGCAGAAATATTTTCGACAGCATTTCCCTTGTGGTCGATGAGATTTTTGCCGATTACCTGTCGCGCCCGAATGTGAAACAACCGATTCTGACGCAGTACTGTGACGGAAACCGTGTGAGCTGCCCGAACTGGATGAGCCAGTGGGGGTCCAAAAACCTGGCGGACCAAGGGTATTCAACGATTCAGATTCTCCGCAATTATTATGGAGACAATATGTATATCAACACGGCGGAGGAGATTTCCGGCATCCCGTCCTCCTGGCCGGGGTATGACCTCACCATCGGCTCGTCCGGGAACAAGGTACTGCAGATGCAGGAGCAGCTGAACGTGATTGCGGAGGTGTATTCATCGATTCCGACGGTCTATGAAAATGGCTATTTCGATGAAGAGACGCAGGACGCCGTCGAAGCGTTCCAGCGGCTGTTCGGCCTGCCGGTTTCCGGCATTGTGGATTATCCGACGTGGTACAAAATCCAGTCGATTTATGTGGCTGTGACGAGGATTGCGGAGCTGCAGTAGGTATACAAAAGTCTTTATAAGGGGCGTGTTTTCTGCGAAAAAACGCGGAAAATGCGCCTTTTCTGCGGCTTTTGAAACGGATCAGAAAAATTTTAAAACTGTCAAGAAAAAATACTTGACACCCAGCATCATTTCGTGTATGATAACCAAGGTGATCGCAATGGAAAAAATATTGGAACAGACATTACTGTATGATTTTTACGGCGAACTTCTGACTGAACATCAGCGTCAGGTATACGAAGACGTGGTGCTCAACGATTTTTCCCTGAGCGAGGTTGCGGCAGCGCGGGGCATTTCCCGCCAGGGAGTCCACGATCTGGTCAGACGCTGCAACAAGACACTGGAAGAGTATGAAGAAAAGCTTCATCTGGTACAACGCTTTGTACAGATCAGGGAAAATGTGAACGAGATCCGAAAGCTGACAGACCCATCCGGTGATACCCCGAAAGAAGATGTGATGCAGCGGATTGCGGCAATTGCATCGGATATATTAGAGGAGCTTTGAGCATGGCATTTGAAAGTTTAACCGAGAAACTCCAGAATGTTTTCAAAAATCTCAGAAGCAAGGGCCGTCTTACCGAGGCGGATGTAAAGACTGCGCTGAAGGAAGTTAAAATGGCACTTCTCGAGGCGGATGTCAGCTTCAAAGTAGTAAAACAGTTTATCAAATCCGTACAGGAGCAGGCAGTCGGACAGGACGTCATGAACGGACTGAACCCGGGACAGATGGTCATTAAAATCGTAAATGACGAGCTGGTTAAGCTGATGGGCTCCGAGACAACGGAGATTGCACTGCGCCCGGCAAGCGAAGTTACCATCATCATGATGGCAGGTCTTCAGGGAGCCGGTAAAACAACCACAACCGCAAAAATTGCAGGAAAGTTAAAAGCAAAGGGAAGAAAACCTCTCCTTGCCGCCTGTGACGTCTATCGCCCGGCAGCGATCAAACAGCTGCAGGTCAATGGAGAAAAGCAGGGCGTGGAAGTGTTCGCCATGGGAGATAAAAACCGTCCGGTGGATATCGCAAAGGCAGCGCTGGTGCATGCAAAGACAAACGGCTTCAATGTATTGATTCTGGATACGGCAGGCCGTCTGCACATCGACGAAGAGATGATGCAGGAGTTACAGGATATCAAAGCGGCTGTTCCTGTGGATCAGACCCTTTTGGTAGTAGATGCTATGACCGGACAGGACGCAGTCAATGTGTCCGAGATGTTCAACAATAAAGTCGGCATCGACGGCGTAGTACTTACAAAATTAGATGGTGACACCAGAGGCGGTGCGGCACTTTCGATCCGCGCAGTTTCCGGCAAACCGATTCTCTATGTCGGCATGGGCGAAAAGCTTTCGGATCTGGAACAGTTTTATCCGGACCGTATGGCGTCCCGCATTCTCGGCATGGGCGATGTGATGAGCCTGATTGAAAAAGCACAGGCAAACATCGACGAAGAAAAAGCAAAAGCCATGGAACAGAAGATGAAGAAGGCGCAGTTCGACTTCAACGATTATCTGGATTCCATGGAGCAGATGCGCAATATGGGCGGCATCTCCAGCATCCTGAATATGCTTCCGGGCGTCGGCGCGAAAATGAAGGGCCAGGATCTTGAGAGCATGGTGGATGAAAAAGACATGGCAAGAAAGGAAGCTATTGTACTTTCTATGACGCCAAAGGAAAGAGAAAACCCGGATCTCATCAATCCGTCGAGAAAGCAGAGAATTGCAAAAGGCGCCGGTGTTGACATCGCGGAGGTAAACCGTTTCATCAAACAGTTTGAACAGTCAAGAAAAATGATGAAACAGATGACCGGAATGGTCGGTAAGGGTGGTAAAAGAGGAGGATTCAAACTTCCCTTTTAGCATAAAAGAAAAAATATAAATAAATACATGAATTTACAATGGAGGTAAAGAAAAATGGCAGTAAAAATGAGATTAAGAAGAATGGGACAGAAGAAAGCTCCTTTTTATAGAATCGTTGTAGCAGATTCCAGATCCCCAAGAGACGGACGTTTCATCGAGGAGATCGGAACTTACGATCCGAACCGCAAGCCGAGCGCAATCAGCTTCAACGAGGAGGCTGCTAAAAAATGGCTGGCTAACGGCGCACAGCCGACCGAAATCGTTGCCAAACTCTTAAAACAGGCTGGTATCGAGAAATAATTCATACGGGGGTATCTTGTAATGAAAGAACTTATCGAAGTAATTGCAAAATCTCTGGTTGATCATCCATCTGAGGTAGTTGTGACAGAAACCGTCAGCGGTGATGACCTTCTGCTGGAACTCAAAGTAGATCCGTCAGATATGGGAAAAGTCATCGGACGTCAGGGACGCATTGCGAAAGCAATCCGTACGGTTGTAAAAGCAGCTTCCTCAAAGAGCGACAGAAAAGTTGTCGTAGAAATTTTACAGTAAGTAAAAGATAGGAAAAGGAACCGACAGTTGTTGCCGGTTCCTTTCTTTACGCGGGCAACGAGACAAAGTCCGTGCTTGCACGGGACCTTGGCGACTGCCGCGATAACTTGAGAAACTCGCAAAGCGTGTTTCTCAAGCCGCAATACACAGTAGAACTGGTTGGAAAGGGTTTTTGAATGGAAGAATATTTGCAGATTGGCGTAATTACCACAACCCACGGCGTACGCGGTGAGGTAAAGGTATACCCGACGACAGATCCGGAGCGTTTTCTTTCTCTGGACCGCGTTTTTCTCGATACAGGAAAAGAAAAAAAAGAACTCCATGTAACTGGCGTGCGTTTTTTCAAACAGCTTGCCATTGTAAAATTCAAAGGAATTGACAACATCAACGATATCGAACGGTATAAAGGCTGCAGCCTCTATGTGACGAGAGAGGATGCCATTCCGCTGGAAGAGGACGAATACTATATCGCAGACCTGCAGGGAATGCAGATGTACACCGAGGACGGCGAACTGTTCGGCACGCTCCGCGATGTGATGGAGACCGGTGCGAACGACGTCTATATTGTAGATTCGAAAGAGCACGGAGAGGTTCTGATTCCGGCGATCCATGACTGCATTCTGGATGTGGACCTGGATGAACAGAAGATGACGATTCACCTTCTTCCGGGCCTGATTGACTGATAAAGAGAGTAAAGAACGATGAAATATCATATTCTGACGCTGTTTCCGGAGATGATCGAGCAGGGGCTGCACACCAGCATCCTCGGAAGAGCCATCAACAACGGCTATATTTCCCTCGAGACGACGAATATCCGGGATTTTTCAGCAAATAAATTCAACCGCGTGGACGATTACCCGTACGGCGGCGGTGCGGGCATGGTCATGGAGGCGGAGCCGGTGTTCCGCGCCTACCAGTCGGTAGCCGAAAAGATCGGGAAAAAGCCGCGCACGGTCTATCTGACACCGCAGGGAAAAGTACTGAACCAGACGATGGTGGAAGAGCTGGCGCTTGAGGACGATCTTGTGCTGCTCTGTGGCCACTATGAGGGCATCGATGACCGCGTACTGCAGGAAGTGGTAACGGACTATATCTCGATCGGGGATTATGTTTTAACAGGCGGAGAACTCGGTGCAATGGTGCTGGTGGATGCGGTATCGCGGTTTGTGCCGGGTGTCTTAAGCAACGAGGAATCTTCGCAGTTTGAGTCGCTGCAGGACAACTTGCTTGAGTATCCGCATTACACAAGACCGGAGACATGGCACGAGAAAAAAGTTCCGGAGGTGCTTCTTTCCGGTGACCACAAAAAGATCGAAGCGTGGCGTCATGAGGCATCCCTGGTGCGGACAGCCGAGCGGCGGCCGGACCTTCTGGAAAATGCATTCCAGATTTCCTGCGCATGCAATGAAAAAGAGGAATCGTCTGCCTGGGCGCACGATCTTTTGGCAGGCATGACACGCTATGGTGTAAGCCTTGATCTCGGACGAAAGAAGATCCGGAAACAGAAAAATCTGTTTGATGACCATGATCTGCTGATTCTGCAGCTTCCGGGAACGCTTGAGGAGGGTATGAAAGCAAAGAGCGAGTATATCCGCAGCTTTGCCGGAAAAGAAACACCGCTGGTGTTTTTGTGCCCGGACGGATTCTCAGAAGAGGAAGAAAAACTCGAAGAGCAGCTGGAAAAAAACGGTTTCCGTCTGGTCGCACGGCTTACCGGCATACCGTCCGCGGACGGCCTGCAGCGGTTTTCTTTCGCGCTTCGCAGTCTGCTGTACAGCGGCGAATGGAAAGTGAAAAAAATACTTGCATCTGCGGATGCATTATAGTATAATGTAACTTGTTGTGAGTAAAGAGATGGTCCGCTGTTGCAAAAAGGCATTAAGAACATCCAGGGTAAAAAAAGGAGATAAAGAAATGAACGACATTATTAAGAAAATCGAAGATGCACAGTTAAAAGCAGAAGCACCGGAGTTCCGCGTTGGTGATACCGTTAAAGTTTACGGTAAAATCAAAGAGGGTAACCGCGAGCGTATCCAGGTATTCGAAGGCGTTGTCCTGAAAAGACAGGGCGGCGGAAGCAAAGAGACCTTCACTGTTCGTAAGAGCTCTAACGGCGTAGGCGTTGAGAAAACATGGCCGGTACACTCTCCGAACGTTGAGAAAGTAGAAGTTATCAGACGTGGTAAAGTAAGACGTGCGAAACTGAACTACTTAAGAGACCGTGTTGGTAAAGCAGCGAAAGTGAAAGAGCTGGTAAAATAATAAGTCGTTAAAAGGATGGCCGGAGGAACATGAGCAATTGTGTTTCTCCGGTTTTGTCTTACGGAGAATTACACTATGGGTATGAATACCAGATATGTAAAAGAATATTTCTACAAGAAAAAGATCCGTTCCATGTTTGTATGGAATCTGGAAATCATCGCAGCGATTCTTCTTGCGGCGGCATTTTCCTGGTTTTTCTGCAGAAGTGTCGTGGTGCAGGAGGGCTCGATGGAGCCGACTCTCGTGCCGGGGGAGCGTGTGCTGATGGACTCCGCCTGGTACCGCTTAAGTTCTCCGAAACGCGGGGATATCATCGCGTTCCGGACGAGTGAGGACAAGAAGGCGAGCATCCACATCAAGCGTGTGATTGCGTTGCCGGGCGAGACGGTACAGATCAAAGACGGACAGATCCTCATCAACGGGGAAGTCTATAATGAAAAAGATGAATTTCCGGCCATCACAAACGCGGGACTTGCCTCCGAGCCGATCACGGTCGGGAAGGGACAGTACTTTGTGCTCGGCGACAACCGGAACAACAGCGAGGACAGCCGCCACAACGGCATGGGACTCGTGGATTCGGACCGCATTGTCGGAAAGCTCTGGTTTACGATTTCGCCGTGGAAGAAAATCGGTTTCGTGTAAACGCAGCATAGAAGGAGAAGAAACATGAATTATCAGTGGTACCCGGGTCATATGACGAAGGCCCGCAGACAGATGCAGGAAGACTTAAAGCTCATCGACCTGATGATTGAGCTGGTCGATGCGAGAGTTCCTGCAGCGAGCCGCAACCCGGATATAGATGAACTTGGAAAGAACAAAGCACGGCTGATCCTGCTGAACAAATCGGACCTTGCCGATGAGCGCGGAAACGATGCCTGGATGGAATATTTCAAGGGAAAGGGATATTCTGTTGTGAAGGTCAATTCCCGTTCCGGAGCCGGCATGAAAGCGATTAACAGCGCCGTACAGGAGGCCTGCAAAGAGAAAATCGAGCGCGACCGCAAACGCGGCATCCTGAACCGTCCGGTCCGCGCGATGGTTGTCGGTATTCCGAACGTCGGAAAATCGACATTTATCAATGCGTATGCGGGCAGAGCCTGTGCGAAAACCGGAAACAAACCGGGCGTCACGAAGGGAAAACAATGGATCCGTCTGAGCAAACAGCTGGAGCTTCTGGACACACCTGGTATCCTGTGGCCGAAGTTTGAGGACCAGCAGGTGGGACTGCATCTTGCGATGATCGGTTCCATCAACGATGAGATCCTGAACGTGGAGGAGCTGGCGCTGTCCGTCATCGATTATCTGACGGCAGAGTATCCGGGAACGCTGGAGAAACGCTTTGGCTTTGAAGGCATGACGGATCGTGTGGAAATCCTGGGTGAGATTGCGCGTGTGCGCGGCTGCCTGAAAAAGGGAAATGAGCTCGATTACGAAAAAGCAGCACGGCTTCTGATGGATGATTTCCGGAGCGGAAAGCTCGGCAGAATCACGCTGGAAAAACCGGAATAAATGGATTTATCAAAATAAAAAATGCGGAGAACAACGATGACAGAGAAAAAACAATCGATATCCGCCATACGGGAAATTTTTGCGGCAGCTTCGGAGACGGAGCTGCCCGCCCTTTATCTGGAATATGAAGAGGATTCCCGTGCCGGCGTACAAAATCTGATTCAAAAATACCAGAAACAGGAAGAGGCCTTAAAAAAAGAGCGCGAGCGCACGGAACAGATGAAGATCTACGAGCACAAATATGAGGATCTTGGCTGGATCTGCGGCATCGACGAGGTCGGAAGAGGCCCTCTGGCGGGCCCTGTGGTCGCAGGTGCGGTCATTCTGCCGCGCGACAGTAAAATCCTGTATCTGAACGATTCCAAGCAGCTGACGGCCAAAAAACGCGACGAGCTGTACGATGTGATCATGCGCGAGGCAGTGGCCGTCGGCATCGGCTATGCCTCCCCGGCGCGGATCGACGAGATCAATATTTTACAGGCAACGTACGAGGCGATGCGGGAGGCGATCAGCAAGCTTTCCGTGAAGCCGGATGTGCTCTTAAACGATGCGGTGAAAATCCCGCAGGTGGACATCCGCCAGGTGCCGATCATCAAGGGAGATGCCAAGAGTGTTTCGATTGCGGCGGCAAGTATTGTTGCGAAGGTGACAAGGGACCGCCTGATGGAAGAGTACGACAAGGTGCTTCCGGGCTACGGTTTTGCATCGAACAAGGGCTACGGTTCGGCAGAGCATATCGCTGCTTTAAAAGAAATCGGCCCGTCACCGATCCACCGGCAGTCGTTTATCGGCCATTTCGTGTAAAGGCACCGCATCAAAAAAGGAGAGGGTATCGCATTTGAATCAGCGGGAAGTAGGAACGAGACAGGAGAGCCGTGCGGCAGAATATCTGGAAAGCCTGGGATATCACATCCTGGTGCGGAATTTCCGGTGCCGCTTCGGTGAGATCGACCTGATCGCAAAACAGGACGACACATACATTTTTATCGAAGTAAAATACCGCACCGGCCGGACAGCCGGAGACCCGACAAGCGCCGTGGATGGAAAGAAACAGAAGAAAATTTCAAAAACAGCAGATTACTACCGCATGCTCCACCAGATCCCGATGGATGTGCCCTGCCGCTTCGACGTCGTGGCAGAGACACCGGAGGAGATCCGCGTCTATGCGAACGCGTTTTATTATCAGGGGAGCGGCTGGTAGGAAAGGAGTTTTTATGATACCAATTCAATGGAAACAAAACGATAAAAAAACGATGCATGTCAACGAGGCGGAAAACGGCGTGGTCTATCTGACCTGGCCGGCGATTGAGAAAATTGAGGGCATCCGCCATGCATTTTCCACACGGATCGGCGGGGTGAGTAAGGAACATCTTTCCAGCATGAATCTCAGCTTTTCGCGCGGCGACGATCCGGCGAATGTGCGGGAGAATTACAGAAGATTCTGTGAGGCGGCGGGGTTTGAAGTGGAAAACATTGTTACCTCCGATCAGGCACACACAACGAAGGTCCGTTATGTGACGAAAGCAGACTGCGGCAGCGGCGTGACAAGAGACCGCGATTTTCATGATATTGACGGTATGATCACTGACGAGCCGGGCGTCGTACTTGCGACATTCTATGCGGACTGCGTGCCGCTCTACTTTGTCGACCCGGTGCACCGTGCAATTGGACTTTCACATTCCGGCTGGCGTGGAACGGTCCACAAGATGGGACAGGCAACGCTCGATGCGATGCACGAACGGTTTGGAACAGAAGCAAAAGATGTGATCGCAGCCGTCGGCCCGTCGATCTGCCAGGAATGCTACGAGGTGAGCGGTGACGTGATCGAAGAGTTCCGGGCAGCATTCCCGGAAACACTGCATGAGAAACTGTTCTGCGGAAAACCAGATGGAAAATACCAGTTAAATCTTTGGGAGGCGAATCATCAGATCCTTCTTGCGGCAGGAGTGCCGGAGAAGCAGATTCATCTGCCGAACCTCTGCACCTGCTGCAACCCGGATTTCCTGTATTCCCACCGTGCATCGAAGGGAAAAAGAGGAAACCTCGCGGCATTCCTTTCCCTGGTCTGAAAACAGAATAGAAAGCATCAAAAAACGGACCTGGAAAAAACAGATCCGTTTTTTTGCTGTATGCATCCGGCGGACACAAAATCGATTATCTGTGTTTTGCCAGCAGCTTATTGATTTTCTCTGTCGTAGACTGTACTTTTGCAACGGATACGTCGTGGTTAAGCGTATCGATGATGCTTGCCATATATTTGCTCATCTCAGCCGGCTCATACCAAGGACGGGAAACGAGTTCCGGTGTACGGTAGGTCAGGTCGGTGGTGATGACTTTGCTGATATAGCCTTTCTCATAGTAAGCATCGAATTTCTCCAGACCATCGGTGAAGAGGCCGAAGGTGGTGCAGACAAAGACGTGGTCAGCGCCGCGCTCTTTGACCTGTTTTGCAACGTCGAGCATACTCTCACCGGAGGAGATCATATCGTCGATGATGACAACATCTTTTCCTGCTACGGAATCGCCGAGAAACTCATGTGCCACGATCGGGTTCTTTCCGTTTACGATGGTGGAGTAATCTCTTCTCTTATAGAACATACCCATATCGACGCCGAGCACGTTGGAGAAGTATACGGCACGCGCCATCGCTCCCTCGTCCGGGCTGATGATCATCAGATGATCGTTGTCGATCGTCAGATCTGGAACGGAACGAAGAAGGGCTTTTAAAAACTGGTAGGTTGGCATGAAGTTGTCAAAGCCGCCGAGCGGAATTGCGTTCATGACACGAGGATCGTGTGCGTCGAAGGTGATAAAGTTGGAAACACCCATGTTCATCAGCTCCTGCAGAGCAAGTGCGCAGTCGAGAGACTCACGTTTGGTGCGCTTATGCTGTCTTCCTTCATAAATGAAAGGCATGATTACGTTGATCCGGTGTGCTTTTCCTGTTGCAGCAGCGATGATACGTTTCAGATCCTGATAATGGTCATCCGGTGACATGTGGTTCTCGTAGCCGCAGACCTTGTAAGTGATGCTGTAGTTGCAGACATCAACCAGGATGTAAAGATCGGCACCGCGGACGGATTCGTTGATCTTTCCTTTTGCTTCGCCGGAACCGAAACGCGGGCACTCGCAGTCAATCAGAAAAGAATCCTCGGAATATCCGGAAAAGGAAACCCCGTTGCGGCGCTCGGCGAGCTCTTTACGGAACTGAACCAGATACGAATCGACTTTTTTTGCCATTTCCATACTGCCCGGCAGAGCTGCGAGCTTTAACGGAGCAACCGGAATGGAATTTTCAAGTAAATCTAAATTAGCCATACAAACCTCCAGTAATCGACATTTTTTACAAACCATTTACTTCCTATTTATATCATCTTGGGAAAGGGCGCGTCAAGCAAAAAACGAAAGAATCCTTGCTTTTTGTGCAGGTTGTTGTTATTATAATGAATGAATGTCCGCTGGCTATGCAGAGTTCTGCTGCCTTTCGGACAGAAAATGAAGGAAAAGGAAAGGCCATAACGTAATATCTGTGAAAAACAAAACGAAACACATCATAAAGAAAATAGAACCGGGCAGTATTGCCGAAGAGCTTGAACTGGAACCGGGAGACGAACTGCTTCGTGTCAACGGGGAAGAAATCGAGGACGTTTTTGATTACCATTTCCAGACCAACGACTCCTATCTGGAACTCACGATCCGGAAGAAAAACGGGGAAGAATGGGATCTGGAGATTGAAAAAGAGTACGACGAGGAAATCGGCATCACATTCGAGAACGAGTTCATGGATCAGTACCGTTCCTGCAGCAACAACTGCATTTTCTGTTTCATCGATCAGATGCCGCCGGGAATGCGTCCCACCTTGTATTTTAAGGATGACGATTCGCGTCTGTCCTTCCTGCAGGGAAACTATATTACACTGACCAACATGAGCGACCACGATATCGACCGGATTATCCGCTACCATCTGGCACCGATCAATATTTCGTTCCAGACAACGAACCCGGAGCTCCGCTGCAAAATGCTGCACAACCGTTTTGCGGGCAATATCTTTCCGAAGGTCCAGCGCCTTTACGAGGCGGGAATCGAGATGAATGGACAGATTGTGCTCTGCAAGGGATACAACGACGGCGCAGAGCTGGAGCGCAGTATTTCGGATCTGTCAAAATATCTGCCGCATCTGAAAAGTGTTTCGGTTGTCCCGGTCGGACTTTCGAAGTACCGCGACGGACTGGCGCCTCTGGAACCGTTTACCAGGGAGGATGCAAAAGAAGTTCTTGCCACGATTCACAAATGGCAGAAAAAGCTGTATGAACAGTGGGGACTTCACTTTATCCATGCTGGTGATGAATGGTATCTGCTGGCGGGAGAGCCGATCCCGGAGGAGGAAAATTACGATGGCTATATCCAGCTGGAAAACGGAGTGGGAATGCTCCGGCTTCTGGAGGACGAGGTTGCGGAAGAACTTTCGAAACGAGAAGGGGATGACCGTCACCGCCATGTAACGATTGCGACCGGAAAAGCTGCGGCGCCGTCGTTGGAAAAACACATGCAGAAAATTCGTGAAAAATATCCGAATGTACAGGCGGAGGTTGTCACGATTATCAACTATTTCTTTGGAGAATCCATTACCGTATCCGGTCTGATTACCGGAAAGGATCTGATGGAGCAGTTAGAGGGAAGAGATCTTGGCGACTGCCTGCTGCTTCCGTGCAACATGCTCCGTTCGGGAAAAAACGTCTTTCTCGACGATGTGACGGTGGAAGAGGTGGAAGAGCGCCTGAAAACACCGGTACAGATTATCGATGAGCCGGGCAGCGACCTGGTGAAAGCCGTTGTGGAGGAAAACCAGGAGACGATACACAGAAGGAGAACAATGTATGAGCAAGCCGATTGTAGCAATTGTGGGCCGGCCGAACGTGGGTAAATCCACCCTGTTTAATGTATTAGCCGGAGACAATATTTCGATTGTAAAAGACACACCGGGTGTAACCCGTGACCGTATTTATGCCGACGTGGAGTGGCTGAACCACAAATTTACGCTGGTAGACACCGGCGGTATTGAGCCGGAATCCAAAGATATCATTCTCTCCCAGATGAGAGACCAGGCGCAGATCGCCATTGATACCGCAAATGTCATCATCTTCATCACTGACGTCCGTCAGGGCCTTGTAGATGCCGATGCAAAAGTAGCTGATATGCTCAGAAGAAGCCGCAAGCCGGTTGTGCTGGTGGTCAACAAAGTCGACAACTTCGACCGTCAGATGATGGATGTTTATGAATTCTATAACCTCGGCATCGGAGAGCCGCACGCCATTTCCGCATCCGGAAAGCTCGGCATCGGCGATATGCTCGATGAGGTGACAGGATACTTTGATCCGGAGATGGAAAACGAGGAGGAGAGCGAGATTCCGCGCATCGCCATTGTTGGAAAACCGAACGTCGGAAAATCCTCCCTGGTCAACAAACTGCTGGGCTCGAACCGTGTCATCGTATCCGACATCGCCGGAACGACGCGCGATGCGATCGATACCACGATCATGCACAATGGAAATGAATATATTTTCATCGATACCGCAGGTCTTCGAAAGAAAAACAAGATCAAAGAGGAGCTGGAGCGGTACAGCATCATCCGTACAGTATCTGCCGTAGAGCGCGCAGATGTCGTCGTTCTTCTGATCAATGCAACCGAGGGTGTCACCGAGCAGGATGCCAAAATTGCCGGTATCGCCCATGAGCGTGGAAAAGGTATGATCATTGCGGTAAATAAATGGGATGCCTTGGAAAAAGATGACAAGACGATCTACCGCTTTACCGAAAAAGTAAGAAATACATTGGCTTACATGCCGTATGCAGAGCTTCTTTTCATCTCTGCGAAGACAGGACAGCGTCTTCCGAAGCTGTTCGAGACGATCGACATGGTTCTGCAGTACCAGAACCTGCGCGTACAGACCGGTGTCCTGAACGAGATTCTGACCGAGGCAATGGCAATGCAGCAGCCGCCGTCAGACCGTGGAAAACGACTGAAAATCTACTACATGACACAGGTTTCGGTCAAACCGCCGACATTTGTTATTTTCGTCAACGACAAAGAACTGATGCATTTCTCCTATGTTCGATATCTGGAGAATAAAATCAGAGAGTCGTTCGGCTTCCGCGGCACACCGCTGAAATTCATCATCAGAGAACGAAAAGAGAAGGAGCAGTAAAGAGTTATGGTACGGATCATATGCCTTTTGATCGGATACGCATTTGGCCTTTTTCAGACCTCATATATTTATGGAAGGACGAAGGGAATTGATATCCGGGAACACGGCAGCGGAAACGCAGGAACGACCAACGCGCTCCGGACTTTAGGGAAAAAAGCAGGCGCCATCACGCTTGCCGGCGACTGCATCAAATGCATTCTGGCGGTCCTGACGGTACGCCTGATCTTCGGTGCATCGCACCCGGAAATACTGAAACTGCTGACGGTGTATGCTGCGGCCGGAACGATTCTCGGCCACAACTTCCCGTTTTACTTAGGCTTCCGCGGCGGAAAAGGAATCGCTGCGACCGCGGGTCTGATTATCTCATTTGACTGGAGAATCACGCTGGTCTGTGCAGCGCTGTTTTTCCTGAATCTTGCAGTAACACACTATGTTTCCCTCGGTTCCATGATGGTTTACGTTGTCTTTTTTGCAATGGCCGTTATCATGGGACAGGCGGGCTGCTTTGCGCTGGAACCGCCGTATCTTTATGAGATGTACGTGGTGATCGCACTTCTTGCCGTGCTTGCCTTCTGGGAGCACCGTGCAAACATCAAGCGTCTCATCGCGGGAACAGAGCGGAAAACGTATTTATCCAAAAAGTCGGAGAAATAAAATATGGCAAAGATTAGCATCATCGGAGCAGGAAGCTGGGGAACCGCCCTCGGCCTCCTGCTCTGCAACAACGGGCATGACGTGACGATCTGCTCGGAAAATGAAAAGGAAATTGAGAGCTTAAAGGAACACAGAGAGCATCTAACGAAGCTTCCGGGCGTAAAACTGCCGGATGAAATGAAGTTCACCTGCGATGTGCGCGGCTCCCTTTCCGGACAGGACATCCTTGTGATGGCAAAAGCATCCCCGTACGTGCGAACCACATGTAAAAAGTATGCGGCGGATATTCCGGACGGCCAGCTCATCGTCAATGTGGCAAAAGGCGTGGAAGCCGATACCCTGATGACGATGTCTCAGATCATCGAGGAGGAAGTGCCGGGAGCGAATGTCGTTGTTCTCTCCGGACCGAGCCACGCAGAGGAAGTCGGCCGCGGCCTGCCGACCACGATCGTTGTCGGCGCGCATGACCGCGAGAGCGCACTGTATGTGCAGAATGTGTTCATGAGTCCGGTCTTCCGCGTTTACACAAGCCCGGACATCACGGGAATTGAACTTGGCGGAGCTCTGAAAAATGTCATCGCACTGGCAGCCGGAACGGCGGATGGTCTTGGCTACGGCGACAATACGAAAGCGGCTCTGATTACCCGCGGGATCGCGGAAATTGCACGGCTCGGCACGGCGATGGGTGCCCATGCGGAAACCTTCTATGGCCTTTCCGGCATCGGTGACCTGATTGTAACGTGTGCGTCCGTACACAGCCGGAACAGGAAAGCAGGATATCTGATCGGCCAGGGAAGAACAATGCAGCAGGCGATGGATGAGGTTCAAATGATTGTTGAAGGTGTCTATTCCGCAAAAGCGGGGCTTACCTTGTCAGAAAAATTCGGAATCGAAACGCCGATCATTCAGGCAGTCAATCAGGTTCTGTTTGAAAACAAAAACCCGAAACAGGCTGTGGATGAACTGATGCAGCGTATGAAAAAAGACGAACTCGCCCCGGATCTCTGGGAGCGGTAAAAATAAGAAACCTGTCACTTCTGTGAAATGATACAGAGACGGCAGGTTCTTTTTTTTGTGCAGACCGAAATTTTTCAGCAAAAATACGGGAAAAAGATGACAATACTTTCGAAATCAAGTATAGTAATAGAAAGCGGAATAATTTTAACTGAAAAGATGCGGAGGAAAATACAGCAGGAGGAAGAAAGAATGAGAGGAGTAGAAACAAGAATTCAGGAAATCCGCCATGCCATTTTTACGGAAGTTGCAAAAATGGCGTATGACGTGGACTCCCCGGTGGAAAAGACGATCGAGGAAATTCCTTACCGTGTAATTCCCGGTGAGGTCGGAAATTTTAGAAATGATGTGTTTCTGGAGCGGGCGATTGTAGGAGAGCGGCTTCGCCTTGCAATGGGACTTCCGTGCAGAAGCGCGGCAGAGCACGCCCCGATCTCGGACAATATCAAACTGGCGGACCAGGCGGAGACGTATTATACACCGCCGCTCATTAATGTCATCAAATTTGCATGCAACGCCTGTCATGAAAAACGGGTTCTGATCACGGAGGGATGTCAGGGATGTCTTGCACATCCGTGCGTGGAAGTCTGTCCGAAAAAGGCCATTACGCTGGACCGCACCAATGGACGATCCTATATTGATCAGGATAAATGCGTCAAATGTGGTCAGTGTGCCAAGGTATGCGGATACCAGGCTATTATCATTCAGGAGCGTCCGTGTGCGAGAGCCTGCGGAATGGATGCCATCGGTTCAGACGAGAACGGAAAAGCGGATATCGATTACGAGAAATGTGTATCCTGCGGCCAGTGTCTCGTCAACTGCCCGTTCGGCGCTATTTCGGACAAATCCCAGATCTTCCAGGTAATCCGTGCGATCCAGTCGGGAGAGCGCGTCTATGCAGCGCTGGCACCGGCGTTTGTCGGCCAGTTCGGACCGAAAGTAACGCCTGGAAAACTGCGTGCGGCGATGAAAAAGCTCGGCTTTGCGGATGTCTTTGAAGTTGCGATCGGAGCGGATCTCTGTGCGGCACAGGAGGCAGAGGATTTTGTGAACGAAGTTCCGGAGAAACTGCCGTTTATGGCGACATCCTGCTGTCCGGCCTGGTCTGTAATGGCGAAGAAACTGTTCCCGGATTACGCAAGCTGTATCTCGATGGCACTGACCCCGATGACGCTGACGGCGCGTCTGATCAAGAAACACAATCCGAATGCGAAGGTTGTCTTTGTCGGACCGTGTGCGGCGAAAAAACTGGAGGCCATGCGCCGGTCTGTCCGCAGTGAGGTGGACTTCGTTCTGACGTTTGAAGAGATGTCGGGCATTTTCGATGCGCGCCAGGTAGATGTGAGTGCACTTGAGGAAGATCCGGACGGCGTCAGCGATGCATCGGTGGACGGAAGAAACTTTGCTGTCTCCGGCGGCGTTGCAAAATCTGTGGAAAATGTAATCCGTGAAAAATACCCGGACCGCGAAATCAAGATGGCAAATGCAGAAGGTCTGAAGGAATGCCGGAAACTGCTGACAATGGCAAAGGCCGGAAAGTACAACGGTTATCTTCTCGAAGGCATGGCCTGTCCGGGCGGATGCGTGGCAGGAGCCGGCACGATGCAGTCAATCAAAAAGTCACAGGCGGCAGTCAACAAATATGCGGCGCAGGCAAAACACAAGATTTCCAGCCAGACAGAATATGTAAAAGAACTGGACAAGCTGGTAGACTAAAAAGAACAGCAAGGTGGAGAAAAAAGTGAAAAAGAAAAGAAAGATGGGCTTTGCGGCAGCGATTCTTGCAATGGTACTTCTGTTTGCAGGATGCGGCCAGACAGAGACAAAGTCGGAGAGCAGCGGGACAAAAAGCACAGGATCAGAAAGTACAGTATCAGAAAGTACGCAGACAGAGAGCAGCACAGCGGCATCGGAAACAGAAGATGAGACACTGGTCCATGTGCTTGCATTAAAAGGACCGACCAGCATGGGAATGGTAAAAATGATGAGCGATAACGACAGCAAAGAGTCACCTGCGGACACGTTTGAACTTGCCGCTGCCCCGGATGAGGTCAGCGCAAAACTGGTACAGGGAGAGGTGGATATCGCCGCGGTTCCTGCGAACCTTGCAAGCGTACTCTACAACAAGACAAACGGCGGCGTGCAGGTGCTCGCAGTCAATACGCTCGGTGTCCTTTATATCGTCGAGGACGGCGATACCGTACATTCCATTGCGGATCTGAAAGGCAGAACCATTTATGCGGGCGGCAAAGGTGCAACTCCGGAGTATGCTTTGAATTATATCCTCGAAAAGAACGGCCTCGTACCGGGTGAGGACGTAACGATCGAGTGGAAGAGCGAACACGCCGAGTGCGTGGCAGCACTTGCAGAAGATGCCGATGGAATCGCCATGCTGCCGCAGCCGTTTGTAACGACGGCACAGACGAAAAAAGAAACGCTGCGCACCGCACTTGACCTGACCGAAGAATGGAACAAAATCCAGGAGTCCGAAGGAACAGCGGGCACACTGGTGACAGGTGTTACCGTTGTACGCACTGCCTTTGCCAAGGAGCATCCGGAAGCAGTTGCAGACTTCATGGAAGCTTACCGGGCATCCGTATCCTACGTAACCGAAAACACGGATGAGGCGGCAAAACTGATCGGGGATTATGACATTGTTCCGGAGGCAGTCGCAAAGAAAGCGCTTCCGGCATGCAACATTGTCTGCATCACCGGTGATGAGATGAAAGAGAAGCTTTCCGGTTATCTCGGTGTACTCAAAGACCAGAACCCGGAGGCAGTCGGAGGAGAACTTCCAGGAGATGACTTCTATTATTCCGAATAAAGACAAAAAAGAGAAACAGAGAAAAACGAAGCGCTGGCCGATCGTGTTCTGGCTTATGATCTGGCAGGCGGCAAGTGTTTTTGTCGGGCAGGAGATCCTTCTGGCATCTCCTGCCGCTGTTTTGAAACGCCTTTTTACGCTTGTAACAGAACCGTTCTTCTGGCAGTCCCTGCTGTTTTCCGGAGCACGCATCGGAGCCGGATTCCTTCTTGGTGCGGCGGCGGGAATTGCAGGAGCTGCACTTGCCGGTCGGTTTTCCATTGCAGAAGAACTCCTGACGCCGCTGGTTGCAGCAGTGAAAGCAGTGCCGGTCGCTTCTTTTGTGATTCTGATCCTGATATGGGTTTCGTCGAAGAATCTTTCGGTTGTGATTTCGTTTCTGATGGTATTTCCGATCCTGTATACAAACACGCGGAACGGCCTGCGGGAACTGGACACAGCGCTTTTGGAGATGACAGACGTTTTTCAGGTTCCGCGGCCGGTGCGGCTGCGCTGGGTGATCCTGCCGCAGCTGTACCCATATATCCGGACGGGATGTTCACTTTCCCTCGGCCTTTGCTGGAAGGCCGGAACGGCAGCAGAAGTAATCGGCATTCCGAACCGATCCATCGGAGAGCATCTGTATCAGGCAAAAATATATCTCGACACACCGGGACTCTTTGCCTGGACGGCAGCGATCGTGTACGTCAGCTTCTGTCTCGAAAAAGCTGTTTTAAAAGGAATGGATCTTGCGGAAAAAAGAATGCTGGTGATGAAATGAGAGAAGATACGATTGAAATCTGCCATCTGAAAAAAGCGTATGGAGAACACGTTATTTTTTCGAATCTTACGATGGAACTGAAAAAAGGAGCAGTGACCTGTCTGATGGCTCCTTCCGGGGCGGGAAAGACAACCCTGCTGCGGATTCTGGCAGGCCTGGAGCAGGCGGACGGCGGAAAAATCGGGGGACTGGAAGCCTTAAGAAAAAGTATGGTTTTTCAGGAACCGCGGCTGGCAGAAGAACTGACAGCTGCAGCCAATATCCAGCTCTCGGTAAGGCGCCGCATGTTTGGAAAAGAAAAAAGAAGCTTCCGTCATCTTGTGGAGGAGATGGAGGAACTCGGCCTTTCGGGCTGTGAAAACCAGGCTGTATCGGAACTGTCGGGCGGCATGCGCCAGCGGGTGGCGGTTCTGCGGGCCATGCGCATGGACGCAGATTTCCTCCTTTTGGATGAGCCGTTCCGGGGACTGGATGCGGGGACGAAAAAGAAAACGATGAACTATATCCGCAGAAAAGGAAAAGAAAAAACGATGCTTCTGGTCACGCATGATTTAGAAGAAGCCGAAGCAATGGGGGACTGGATCTGCACCTGCAGCAGACTGGATGGTATCCTCGAAATAAAGAGAAACAGAAAAAGCAGCACAGAAATCTGAAACGGAAAGAAACAGATTTTCTGTGCTGCTTTTTCTGTGAATCCGCAGTTACAGCAGGTCATCCGGTATGGAAGCAGAGCGGAGCTGTTCGTCCATCGTGTCGATGAGCGCCATGTCGGCTTCAGAAAGTTCGAAGTCGAAGACATCCGCGTTGGTAAAGATGCGGTCTGGATGTGTCGATTTCGGGATGACACTGATGCCCTGCTGGACGAGGTAGCGGAGACCGATCTGCGCTTCAGTGCGTACATACTTTTCTGCCAGCTGCTGCATAATCTCACGGTTCAGATAAAGACCTCTTGCGAGCGGCGCATACGCTTGAACGGCGATTCCATGTGAACGGCAGAAAGCGATGAGCGGTTTCCGGTTCCAGAGCGGATGACATTCGATCTGGTTGACGGCCGGGATGACGCCGGAAAATTCAAAGAGGGCGGTAAGGTGCGGCTCCTCGAAGTTGCTGACGCCGATCGATTTTGCACGCCCGGATTCGCGGATTTTTTCGAGTGCGCGCCATGTCTCCGGGTAGCAGCCCGGCACTGGCCAGTGAATCAGGTAAAGATCAACGTAGTCGAGACGGAGACGGTCGAGGCTGCGGTTGAAGGCACCTTCGATATCACCGACCCGCTGCGCGGTATTCCATACCTTTGTGGTAATAAAAAAGTTTTCCCGCGGAATCCCGCTTGCGCGGATCCCGCGGCCGATGCTGTCCTCATTTTTATAGGAGGAGGCGGTATCGATCAGACGGTAGCCGTATTTTGCCGCGGTGACAATTGCTTTTTCTGCCTCTTTTTCTGTCGATTTGTAAGTGCCAAGCCCCAGAAGCGGCATCGCTCTGCCGTCGTTCAATGTGATGGTTGGAATAGAAAGTGCCATAAAAACCCTCCGTATCTTGAATCAAAAAAAGATTCTGCCGTATTTCTCTCATAATTATGTTTAGTATAACATGAAAATTTAAAGAAATCAGACCAAATATATTAAAAAAGTTTAACACAATCGGGAAATGAAAAAAATAACAAGCCACGCAAGAAAAAAGAAGGATGCCAGGACGGCCTGTACGGCGAATTGTACAGAAATTTTGTGGAGGCCGTATTGATTTTGTGCATGAAATAGAGTATAATAAGCTTGAATTGATATTTATTTATCATTCCCTGTACAATCTGCAGGACGTTTCAGGAAAACAAAAGCGGACGAAACGGACGGCAGAGCAGAAAAACGGGGACAGAGGAGGCCATATTATGCATTTATTATATGACGAGAATGGAAATCCCATTCCGCACGGAGCTCACGACGAGCACCATCATCACCATGACCATCATCACGAGGGAGAAGACTGCGGACATGCCTGCAATGCATGCGGTTCCGAAGAAAAATGCAAGGACGAGAATCTTGCCCTTTTAACCTATATGCTGCAGCACAATGAACATCACGCAGCAGAACTCGACGAGATGGCCGACAAACTGGAAAAAGCCGGAATGGCGGACGCCGCAAAACAGATCAGGGAGGGAGTATCCGATTTCCAGAAAGGCAATATGCGCCTGTCCCTTGCACTGACGCTTGTAAAAGAGCATTTGAAAGAAGTTAAGTAGAGGAGGCGTAAGCTATGTGCCTTGCAACGGTATACAAAAATCCGGAGAACACAGTTGTCTGTAAAAATGTAAGCCGCATCGATGTCGATGGAGAATACGTTCTCATCCGCGACATCCTGGGCGAAGAGATCAGACTGCAGGGTAAGATCAAAATGGTAGATCTTGCAAACAGCATCGTAGAGCTGGACTGTGAATGATAATTGGTTGACGGAACCAGTTATTCTATAAAAGCGGTTTTAAGACCCCGGGGTCTGCGAATCGGAACAAACAGAACAGGCGAACCGGGACTTAGAATAGGAATATATTATATTAAAGCGGAGGTAAATTGAATTATGAAACTTTCAGAAGAGATGAAAAACAAGACCCTTCTGTCTTTTGAGCTGTTCCCGCCAAAGACAGAGAAGGGACTGCAGAATCTGCCGGGTACCATCGACCACCTGATGAAGTACAACCCGTCTTACATTTCCTGTACATACGGAGCAGGCGGCGGAAACGTCGGAGCAAACCGTGAAGTATGTCAGATGATCAAAAATGCCGGAACCACACCGGTTACTCATTTCACCGTTATCAAAAACACAAAAGAAGGAATTAAAGAACAGCTGGATCAGTATCTGGCTGACGGCGTAGACCACATGCTGGCACTGCGCGGTGATATTCCGCTTGGCGAGACCACAACCTGCGGTGACTTTGACTACGCTACGGATCTTGTAAAATTCGTACGTGATACCTACGGCGACAAATTTGAAATCGCTGTTGCAGGTTCACCGGAAGGCCACATCTCCTGCAGAAGTCTGGAGTCTGATATCGCAGTTCTGAAACAGAAACAGGACAACGGAGCTGACTACATCATGACACAGCTCTGCTGGGATATGGAGCAGTTCAAATACTGGCTCGATGCAATCCGTAAAGCAGGAATCACCATGCCGGTAGACGTTGGAGTTATGCCGATCCTGGATCAGGCAGCTACCATCAACATGGCACTTTCCAGAAACGGCTGTGTTATGGACAGAGAGCTTTCCAGAATGATCTCCAGACACTGGCTGTTCCCGAACCCATTTGCAGCAAAAGATGCAGAGGGCAAACCGTTCGACGTATTCTACGACAAGAAAGTTGCAGAGTTCAAAGAAGAGGGTATCGAATATACCGTAAAACAGATTGATGCATACCGTGCACTCGGTGTCAATGGAATTCATCTGTATGCACTGAATAAATGGAAAGACGTATCTGAAATCATCGACAGATCCGGCCTTTGCACACTGGTTTAATGAATTAATTACTTGAATTTGGGAGGCATCCGATTTTTATGGCACACGTAATAGCTGTCGCCGGAAAAGGCGGCGTTGGAAAAACAACATTATGCGGCTTGCTGATCCAGTATCTCTGCGAGTCAGGAAAAGGTCCTGTTCTTGCAGTTGATGCGGACGCAAACTCAAACCTGAATGAGGTACTCGGTGTAGAAGTAGAAGCTACCCTTGGAGATATCCGGGAGGAGATTGCCCGTGCAGAGATGGCATCCAAAAACCCGATTCCGGCAGGTATGAGCAAGGCAGATTATGCGGAATTTAAATTTGCAGGCGCTCTGACTGAGGAAGATGATTTTGACCTGCTTGTGATGGGAAGAACACAGGGAAAAGGCTGCTACTGCTTCGTCAATGGACTTCTGCAGAATCAGCTTGCAAAGCTGTATCCGAATTACCCCTTCATGGTTGTGGATAACGAGGCAGGCATGGAGCATATCAGCCGTGGTATACTTCCGGGAATGGATACAGCTATTTTGGTCAGTGACTGCTCAAGAAGAGGAGTACAGGCCGCTGCGAGAATCGCGGAGCTGATCAAAGAATGCGATATGAAGCCGAAGCAGGTAGGACTGATCGTAAACCGTGCGCCGAATGGCGTGTTAAATGAGGGAACCCGTGAGGAAATTGAAAAACAGGGATTAACTCTCCTTGGCGTTGTTCCGCACGATGATCAGGTTTATGAATATGACTGTGACGGAAAACCAACCGTACGTCTGCCGGAAGACTCTCCGGTACGCGCGGCATTAAAGAAAATCGTAGAAAACCTTGATTTATAAAAACAGAGAATCTGCCCTCCGCTTTGTACACGCTGCAGACGGAGGGATATTTCAAAAGTAAAATATCCCCCATGGGAGGATGTTTTTACCATAAAAATATTAAAATACAATCTTGAGGAGGACAAGATGAGCGAATTCAAATTAACAAGCGTAGAAGAATTCGAACAGGCCACGAATGAGCTCCTGGAAAATGGTGCAAAGGTTGGCGCTGACGCATGGCAGTTTCGTGTAAAAAACCAGACCCCGCACTGTAAATTCGGTGAGCAGGGAACCTGCTGCCGTATCTGTACGATGGGACCTTGCCGTATTACACCAAAGGCACCGAGAGGAATCTGCGGATGCGATGTACACGGTATTGTAGGACGTAACTTCCTGCGCTTTACAGCAGGCGGTTCCGCAACACATTCCGATCATGGCCGTGAGATCTGCCACACACTGCATGAGGCTGATCCAAACGGAAACTACAAAGTAAAAGATCCGGAGAAACTGATCCGTATTGCAAAAGAGTGGGGCGTAGAGACAGAAGGAAAAGATATCTATGATCTGGCACATGAGATGTCCGAGCTGGCTCTTTTAGAGTATGGTAAACCGTTCGGAACACAGAGATTCCTGAAACGTGCTCCGCAGCATACACAGGAAATCTGGGAGAGAGAAGAAATCGCACCGCGTGCGATTGACCGTGAGGTTGCATGTTCTCTTCATATGACCCATATGGGATGTTCTTCCCTTCCGGAAGCACTCGTTCGCCAGTCCCTTCGTTCCGGACTTTCCGATGGATGGGGCGGCTCCATGATGGGTACCGAGTTCTCTGACGTACTGTTCGGAACTCCAAAGCCGATCGAAACCGAGGCAAACCTTGGTGTTATGAAAGAAGATGAAGTAAATATCATCGTTCATGGCCATGATCCGTCACTTTCCGAGATGATCTGCGAATACGCAGACGATCCGGAGATGATCGCATATGCAAAAGAAATGGGAGCAAAGGGAATCAACGTAGCAGGTGTCTGCTGTACTTCCAATGAAGTAGCAATGCGCCGCGGCGTGCCGATGGCAGGTAACTTCCTGCAGCAGGAAAACGTGGTACTGACCGGTGCCTGCGAGGCCATCGTTGTTGACGTACAGTGTATTTTCCCGGCCCTTGGACCTTTAAGCAAATGTTTCCATACTAAATTCGTTACCACCAGCCCGATTGCGCAGATGCCGGATGCAGAATACATTCGTTTCAACGCAAAAACAGCAGGTGAGAATGCAAAAGCCATCGTAAAAATGGCAATTGAAAACTTTAAAAACCGGAAACCGGAGCTGGTACATATCCCGCATATGAAGCAGAAAGCAACCGTGGGATACTCTTTTGAGTCCATCATTAAGACTCTGGATAAAGTAACCAATTCCCAGGTTGACCAGACCGGAACTCTGATGCCGCTGTGGCAGTGTGTGGCATCCGGCGTTATCCGCGGTGCAGTTGCCATGGTAGGATGCAACAACCCGAAAGTCCGTCCGGACACCGCTCACATCGAGCTGATGAAGAAGCTGATCGCGCACGACGTTATCATCGTTGCTTCCGGATGCTCTGCACAGGCAGCAGCAAGAGCAGGTCTGATGGACAAACGTGCTAAAGATCTCTGCGGTGCAGGCCTGAAACGTGTCTGCGAGCTGGCTGATATCCCGCCGGTACTCCACATGGGATCCTGCGTTGATATCTCCCGTATGATGGTTCTTGTAGCAGAACTTGCTAAAATCGGTAATGTCAATATTTCCCAGCTTCCGGTTGTCGGATGTGCTCCGGAGTGGATGTCTGAGAAAGCAGTTTCCATCGGAAACTATGTTGTAGCAACCGGTATCGATACTTACCTTGGCGTAGAGCCGTACGTATCCGGATCCACTGAGGTAACAGGACTTCTGACCAACGGTGTCCGCGACTGGGTTGAGGCAGCTTACACAGTAGAAAAAGACATCGACAAGCTGGGCGATGCAATGCTCGCACGAATCGAAGAGAAACGTGCCGCACTCGGCGTATAAAAAGGACAGGGCGGTCCCTGACGTAAAAAGAGACCGCCCTTTTTGAAGTGAAAAGGTGTAAAATGAAAATAGCAGTAACTGGAAAGGGTGGCGTAGGAAAAACAACCATCGCAGCGACCCTTGCAAGACTTTATGCAGAAGAAGGCCATCCGGTTCTGGCTGCAGATGTCGATCCGGATGCCAATCTGGGCCTTGCGCTTGGATTTCCGGAAGAAATCCTCGATTCGATCGTTCCGATTACCAAAATGAGAAAACTGATCGAAGAGCGCACCGAGGCAAGTGCAGACAACCGGTTTTACAAAATAAATCCGAGAGTAAGTGATATTCCCGATAAATACAGCAAAGAGTACAACGGAGTCAAACTCCTGACGCTTGGCACCGTGGAGACGGCCGGAAGCGGCTGTGTCTGCCCGGAGCATGTGATGCTGCGGAGAATCATCAACAGCCTGGTCCTTCACAGAGGGGATGTTGTCATCCTCGACATGGAAGCAGGCCTTGAGCATCTGGGAAGAGGAACGACGGAGGGCATGGATATGTTCATCGTAGTCATCGAGCCGGGTGCAAGAAGTATTCAGACCTATAAGAATGTCAAACGTCTGGCCGAAGAGCTTGGCGTTCATCAGGTTCATGTCGTGGCAAACAAAGTACGCGACGAAAAAGATGAGGCATTCATACAGGACCGTATCCCCCCGGAGGATCTTCTGGGCATGGTCCACTACAACCCGGAAATTATGGAAGCGGACAGGGAAGGTTCGTCTCCATATGATTACAGCGCGGCTGCAGTAGAAGAGATACGGAAAATAAAAACAAAAATCGATAAGTCAAACATGCCTGGCATGGAAAAAGTGTGATAGGAGGAAAAACACATGACATTATTCGAGAGAGTATTTGGCGGAAATGATGCAGTATACGGT
Source organism: Fusicatenibacter saccharivorans (assembly GCF_015557635.1). Taxonomy (GTDB): domain Bacteria; phylum Bacillota; class Clostridia; order Lachnospirales; family Lachnospiraceae; genus Fusicatenibacter; species Fusicatenibacter saccharivorans. The sequence continues at coordinate 314,758 of NZ_JADNOP010000001.1, read as the reverse complement.
CTTACCGAAGCTGCCGTTGATGCCGCAATCGCAGCAAACGGAGAGGAAAAAGCAGTCAGCTTCCCGGACACTGCTTACGCACTTCCGTGTTACTATGCTGTAACAGGAGTAAAGGTTACCAACTTAAAAGAGATGAAAGAGGCTCTTGGCGTGGTAAAATCTCTGATGACAAGAGAAAATCAGCTGAATGATGTATTTATGTCCGGTGTTGCAACTGCACTCTGCGCAGAGTTCATCGAGGCAATTAAATACATCGACGGTGCAAAACCATATGATGAGCCGTGCTACGGCCATTTAAGCGATGCCATCATCCGTGAGCTTGGTGTGCCGCTTGTAACAGGCGATATCCCGGGCGTAGCTGTTATCCTTGGAAGCGCTCCGACCGCACAGGAAGGCGTGGATCTGGTTAAGAGCTATCAGGCACAGGGTATTCTTGTAACACTGGTTGGCGGAATCATTGATCAGTGTCAGGAACTGGGATACAAGACCGGCGCAAACGTACGTGTCATCCCGCTTGGAAAAGACGTAACATCTGTTATCCATGCTGTATCCGTAGCAATCCGTGCAGCCCTGATCTTCGGTAACGTAACTGCAGGCGATGCAGGCGCACTGATGACCTACACCAAAGACCGTGTACCGGCATTCGTAAATGCTTTTGCTCCTCTGGATGATGTGATCGTTGCATGCGGCGCTGGTGCGATTGCACTTGGCTTTCCGGTTATCACAAACGATGACAAAGACGTTCCGGCTATTCCGAAGAGCCTTATTATCCAGAAGGACGTTTCCAAATTCAACGCAACTTCTCTGGAAGCACGCGATATCAAGATCAAAATCACCAACATTGATATCCCGGTTGCATTCGCATCTGCATTCGAGGGTGAAATCATCCGCCGTGGTGATATGCAGGTTGAGTTTGACGGTTCCCGCGTAGACTGCTGCGAGCTGGTTCAGACAAAAGATGCTTCCGAAGTAGAAGATCACAAGATCGAGCTGATCGGACCGGACATCGACGAGTTCGAAGTAGGTTCCAAGCACAGCATTGCATACGTTGTTGAGGTTGCCGGAAAGAGCATGCAGCCGGATTTCGAGCCTGTATTTGAGCGTAAATTCCACAGCTACCTGAACTGCATCGAAGGTGTGATGCATACCGGACAGCGTGATATGATCCGTATCCGTGTCAGCAAAGAAGCTTTCAACGCAGGCTTCCGTGCAAAACACTTCGGAGAAGTTCTGTACGCACAGGTGAAGAACGAGTTCGAGGCTGTTGTTGACAAATGCCAGGTTAAGATCTACACCAATCCGGAAGACTGTACCAAGATCCGCCACGAAATTGCAATCCCGGTATTCGACAAACGTGACGAGCGTCTGTCTACCATGACAGATGAATCCGTACCGGTATACTACAGCTGTATCATGTGCCAGGCATTCTCCCCGAGCCATGTATGTGTTGTTACACCAGAGCGTCTCGGACTTTGCGGTGCTGTTTCATGGCTGGATGCAAAAGCTACCAACGAGCTGGATCCGAACGGACCTTGCCAGGTTATCACAAAAGAAAAAGTAATCGATGAGAGAATCGGTGAGTACGAGGATGTTAACGAGGCTGTTCGTAAACTTTCCCAGGGTGCTCTTGATGATGTATCTCTGTACTCCATCATGGAAAAACCAATGACATCCTGCGGATGCTTCGAGTGTATCTGTGGTATCGAGCCGTTCTCCAACGGTGTCTGCATCGCAAACCGTGAGTACGCAGGCATGACTCCTCTGGGAATGACTTTCTCCGAGCTGGCTTCCATGACAGGCGGCGGTGTTCAGACTCCTGGATTCATGGGACACGGCAAACACTTTATCGCTTCCAAGAAGTTTATGAAAGCAGAAGGCGGTGTTGCCCGTATCGTATGGATGCCGAAAGAGCTGAAAGAGCAGGTTGCAGAGAAACTGAATGAGACAGCAAAAGAGCTGTACGGTATCGACAACTTTACCGATATGATCGGTGATGAGACCATCGCAGAAGATCCGGAGACACTGGTTGCATTCCTGACCGAGAAAGGTCATCCGGCACTTGGCATGGATCCAATGATGTAATTCGTATTTTACAGGTTTATCCTGTGAAAAAATAAGCAGACCGGCATGGCTTGGGAGGGGATTTCAAAGCGGAGGAGGAAGCCCTTTCCGGCACATGCCGGCAGCTGTAAAGTGATTTTCTGGGAAAAAACGGCTGACGAAAAGAAAACGGATACTTTTTGTCAGAAAATCTTGGAAAATATCCTGGTAAATCTTGCATTCTCCGGGAAAAAACGTTAAAATAATAACAGGTGTGTCCATGAAGCGGAATCATGGAGATATACCTGCATGGAATTTATTTTTAAGGAGGCTTTTTTTATGCCGTTTAATCGCAAACCACAAAAGTTTAATGCAGCAATTAAATCCGTTGTAATCGGCAGCGGAGACAAAACCGTAACTCTTGGCGGAGAAAACGTATTACCATTCTATGCTTTCGATGGTGAAATCAAAAACGGACCGAAGGTCGGCGTTGAAATCACAGACCTTGGTATGGAAGGAGAACCGGAAAGCGTAAAAGCATACTATGAAGGTGCAGCTACCATGGGCGAGATTGCAAAAAAAGCAGCAGCTATGGAAGGTGCAGATTTCCTCTGCCTTCGTCTGGCAGGCGGAGACCCGAACGGTCTGAACAAATCGGTAGAAGAACTGATTGAGACAGTCAAAGAAGTTGCAGATGCCGTAGATGTACCGCTTGTTGTAGAAGGATGCAAAAACGTAGAGAAAGATTCTGAACTGCTGACCAAAGTAGCAGAGGTTCTGCAGGGAAGAAACGTTCTTGTTATGTCCGCAAGAGAAGAAGATTACAAGGCAGTTGGTGCAGCCGCAGGTCTGGCATATAGCCAGAAAGTCGGCGCTGAGTCCGCTGTAGATATCAACCTTGCAAAACAGCTGAATGTTGTTATGACACAGCTTGGTGTTAACGCAGACAGCATTGTTATGAACGTAGGTTCTGCAGCAGTCGGATACGGATACGAGTACGTAGTATCTACACTGGACCGTATCAAAGCAGCAGCATTATCCCAGGACGATAAAATGCTGCAGATGCCAATTATTACTCCAATCGCTTCTGAGACATGGAATGTAAAAGAGGCAATGGCGACAGAAGAGGAATCTCCGGAATGGGGAAGTCAGGAAGTACGAGGAATCTCTATGGAGATTCAGACAGCAGCCGCATCTCTGGCTTCTGGTTCTGATGCAGTTATCCTCAAACATCCACAGTCTGTTGCAACCATTTCCAAAATGATTCAGGAACTGATGTAATCAGTACGTAAGGAAGAGATTAGGAGGATAAAGAATTATGGCATTATCAGGTATTCAGATTTTTAAAATGACCCCAAAGAAAAACTGTAAAGAGTGCGGATGTCCGACCTGTATGGCATTCTCCATGAAGGTTGCACAGGGCGCTATGGATATTTCAGCGTGCCCATATATGTCTGACGACGCTATGGCACAGCTTTCCGAAGCTACCGCACCGCCAATGAAGACGATCAAAGTCGGAACCGGCGACAGTGAGTACACTCTTGGCGGAGAGACGGTCCTCTATCGTCATGAGAAAACATTTGTAAGCAAAACCCGTTATGCGGTATCTCTCTGCAGCTGCATGTCTGACGAAGAGATCGATGCAAAACTGGAAGAAGACAAAAAAGTTGATTACGACCGTATCGGTGAGCGTATGTGCGCAGAGATGCTGTATGTAAACTATGCCGGAAATGGCGTAGACAAATACGTATCTCTTGTAACGAAAGCAGCAGCAACCGGAAAAGTTCTGGTACTTGGCTGTGAGGACGCAGACGCTGCAAAAGCTGCTCTGGAAGTATGCAAAGCAGGCAAACCGATCCTGAATGGTGCAAATGCATCCAACTATGAAGAGATGAGCAAACTTGCCACAGAGGCAGGCGTTGTTCTCGGCGTTAGCGGCGCAAACATTGATGAGCTTCACGACACCGTAGAAGCAATCGAGAAACTCGGCAACAAGAACCTTGTTCTTGATACCACAGAAGCGACCATCAAAGAGACCTTCGCTACTACCGTACAGGTAAGACGTGCATCCTTAAAGGATACAGACCGTACCTTCGGTTATCCGTCTATTGTAAATCTGGCAAAAATCGCACAGGGCGACAGATATATGCAGCAGGCACTGCTTTCCCTGTTCACCATGAAATACGGTTCCATCATCGTTCTTGAGGAGATGGGATACGCAGAGGCACTTCCGGTATTCGGACTTCGCCAGAACGTATTTACCGATCCGCAGAAACCGATGAAAGTAGAGCCGGGCATCTACCCGCTGAACGGCGCAGACGAAAATTCGATCTGCCTGACCACAGTAGACTTTGCTCTGACCTATTTCCTGGTATCCGGAGAGCTCGAGAGATCCGGAGTTCCGGTCAACCTTGTAATCAACGACGCCGGCGGACTTTCCGTACTGACATCCTGGGCAGCAGGTAAATTCTCCGGTAACTCTATCTCCAAGTTCTTCAAAGAGAATGTAGAAGATAAAGTAAAATCCAGAAAAGTTATTATTCCTGGTAAAGTAGCCGTATTAAAGGGCGACATTGAGTCCAAACTTCCTGGATGGGAAGTAATCGTTGCTCCGCTTGAGGCAGTTCAGCTTGTGAAATTCATGAAAGATCTGCAGGCAAACGGAGAACTGTAATACATAAAAAATCCGGGAGGAACTCCGGTATCCGGAAGTTTCTCCCGTGAAAAAATAATTATGGGGGATTCCCAAAAGAAAAGGAGAAGAGATATGGCAAAATTTGTAACCATCGGCGAAAGACTTTCTGTTACAGCTCCTACTGTAAACAAAGCATTCGCAGCAAGAGATGAAGAGCCAATTTTAAAGAGAGCAAAACAGCAGCTGGATGCTGGTGCCGTTTACCTTGATGTAAACATCGGACCGGCTGAGAATGATGGAGAGGATATCATGAAATGGGCTGTTGAGCTGCTGCAGAGCAATTTTGACAATGTTCCGCTGGCTCTGGATACATCCAACAAAAAAGCAATTGAGGCTGGTATCTCTGTATACAACCGTTCCAAAGGAAAACCGATCGTAAACTCTGCAGATGCTGCAGGAAGAATCGAGTACGTTGACCTTGCGGCTGCAAACGATGCAATCGTTATTGCACTTTGCAACGGCGAAGGAATTGCAAAAGACAACGACGAGCGTATGATGTACTGCCAGACCCTTCTGGAAAGAGGTATGGAGCATGGCATGGAGCCGACAGATCTGTGGTTTGACCCGCTGTTCCTGGTTGTAAAAGGAATGCAGGATAAACAGATGGAAGTTCTTGAGTGCATCAAGATGTTCAGCGATATGGGACTGAATTCTACCGGCGGACTTTCCAACAACTCCAACGGTATGCCGAAAAACATCCGTCCGATCATGGATTCCGCACTTGTAGCTATGGCTATGATGCAGGGTCTGACCAGCGCCATCGTTAACCCGAATGACCTGAGACTGATGGAGACCATTAAATCCTGTGACGTATTCAAAGGCAACACTCTGTATGCAGATTCTTATCTGGAGCTTTAATCTTTAAATCTCGCAGGTTTTCCCCTGATGGTGCCGCAGCGTTTGCGAAAACCTGAGGCACCATCAGGGGTTTTTCTATCTAAAAGCGGAAAAAAAACAGCGGAGAATATATACGACTGGGGGATTTACAGATTATGGCAAAAGTAACCTTTCGATTTGAAGAGGGAGAACCGGTAGTCACCTACGCAACCGAGGGTGAGCGCCTTCTTGAAGTAGCGCAGAAGAGCAATGTGCCGATCGATGCACCGTGTTCCGGAAACGCATCGTGCGGTAAATGCCGCGTTCGTCTTGTGAGCGGTGAGCTGGATTCCAAAATAACCCGCCATATTTCTGAGGAAGAATATCAGAATGGCTGGAGACTGGCGTGCGTCAGCACCATCAGGGGCGATGTTGAAGTGGAAGTGCCGGACATTGCATCCGCTTACCGGAGCCGCATGAAAGTGGCAGACCTTAGTTCACCGAGTGAAATTGCAATTTTTGAAGATACGAAAAAGAAAATTACAGACGCCGGCCTGGAGCTGAAAAACAGCATGCAGGTGATCAAAATCTCAATGGAAGAGCCATCTCTGGATGATACGATGCCGGATAACGAGAGAGTAACCTGGGCTGTACAGGCAGCGACGGGGCTTGAACGGGTACGGATTCCGTACTCTGTACTGAAAAAAATGCCGGATGTCCTTCGGGAATCCCATTTTCAGGCACAGTGTGTCGTCCGGGTTACGGCAAATGACGTCTTTTTATACGATATGCTTCCAATGGAAGCAAAAGCAGTGGTCGGTGGTCTCGTTGTCGACATCGGAACAACGACAGTTTCTGCACTGATCGTGGATATGCTGAGCGGAGAAATCCTGGCAAAAGCCTCTTCCGGAAACGGACAGATCCGGTATGGTGCGGATGTTATCAACCGTATCATTGAATCCCAGAAACCGGGAGGCCATGAAAGACTGCAGAATGCAATCATCAAAGAAACCTTAAACCCGATGATTTCCAACATGTGCCGCGCAGCGAAAATCAGCAGTCAGCAGATTTACCGTGCGGCGATTGCCGGAAACACTACCATGGAGCATCTGATGATGGGCATCAATGCAGATCCGCTTCGGATGGAGCCATATATTCCGGCCTTCTTTAAGACAAACTCACTGTTTGCATCGGATGTCAATCTTGCGATTCATCCGGACGCCCATATCATTCTGGCACCGAACATCGGAAGCTATGTGGGCGGAGATATTACTGCCGGCGCGTTGGTCAGCATGATCTGGAACCGGCCGGAGATGAGTCTTTTTATTGACCTTGGTACCAATGGCGAGCTTGCATTTGGAAACTCTGACTTTATGGTAAGCTGTGCCTGCTCGGCTGGACCGGCCTTTGAGGGCGGCGATATCAGCTGCGGCATGCGTGCGACCGACGGTGCGATTGAAAAATGTACGATCGATCCGGAGACGATGGAACCTTCGTACCATGTTATCGGAGATGAGGGAACGAAGCCGATTGGTCTTTGCGGTTCCGGAATCATCGATGTGATTGCGGCGCTGTTCCGCGCGAAGATGGTCAATCCGAAGGGTAAATTTATCCGTGAGGGAAAACGGATCCGCCACGACAAATATGGCATGGGAAGCTATGTCATTGCGTTTGAGGAGGAGGCTGGAAGTGTCCGCGATGTTGAGATTACCGAGGTCGATATCGACAACTTTATCCGCGCCAAAGGCGCGATTTTCTCAGCGATCCGTACGATGCTGAACTATCTGGATATGGATGTTTCCATGATCGAGGAGGTTTACGTAGCGGGCGGTATCGGAAGCGGCATCAACATGAAAAATGCCGTTACCATCGGTATGTTCCCGGACATCCCGCTGGAAAAATTCCATTACATCGGCAACTCTTCCCTGACTGGTGCGTACTCAATGCTTTTATCGACAGCAGCAGAGAAGAAAACGTATGAGGTTGCCCGGAACATGACATATCTGGAACTCTCTACGGTACCAACCTATATGGATGAATTTGTAGCGGCGTGCTTCCTGCCGCACACAGACACGACGATGTTCCCGTCTGTGGAAGCATAAAACGGAAGCAGAACTTTCTGTTACGATTCAAGGTGAAACACATGTGGTTTTGCTTTGAATTGTGGCGAACCTTTTTGAGAGGAATTGGATTTACATGGCAGTAGACTTAAATTACGAAAAAGACAGCAAAGAGCGTATTCCGTATGAGCATTATCTGGAAGTGTATCAGAATGCAGATCCAAAAGAGATTTCCAGCCGGTGCGACGTTCCGTATGATGCGGAAAAACAGGAGTTTACCGTTTCCCTGATGGGTGTTTCCTACCGGATTTCGTGGCCGGAGTACAACGTATTTCATATTGGAGATGATGGAAGTGTTTCGCCGATAATTGGCTGGTATCCACTCGAGAAAAAACCGAATGCAAAAATTTTGGTATTGCGTTATCTGACAGAGGGCGGAGCTGCTCCGTCTACCGGAAAATTTTTGACGTACCGGGAGATTCCGTGGGGAGAAGTTTATTTTAAACAGTTCCAGGGAAGATGTCTGTTCCGTCTTGCGTTTGGCTTTGGCGGAAAGCTGGATGCATTCCGTGAGATCATGGAACGTGTCGGCGCTCAGGCGATTTCATCCGGTGATGTCGGATATGAGCTGGAGTTTATGAAAGGGCTTTTTGTACGACTGATTTTATGGGCAGGAGATGATGAGTTTCCGCCGTCCGCGCAGATCCTCTTTTCGGACAATTTCCCGGCTGCATTTACGCAGGGAGAGGATATGGCGGTTGTGGGAGATGTCACAATTGATATGCTGAAGGCTCTGGCTGCAAAATAGTTATGGTTTGAGGCCATCAGGATGGCTTCTGGATCGAAAAAAATAAGCGGAGGAAAATAACATGGGATTTTCAACAGTACCTTGCAATGAGTTTGTAGAAGTGCTCGGTTCCAAAGCACCGGTTCCGGGCGGCGGCGGAGCTTCTGCACTGGTTGGCGCTGTCGGCACAGCACTTGGCAACATGGTTGGTGCGCTGACAGTAGGTAAAAAGAAATATGCGGATGTCGAAGAGGAAATGAAAGAGCTGATGGCGAAAGCAACCACGCTTCAGGACGAACTGCTTCACCTGATCGAGCGCGATGCAGAAGTGTTTGAACCGCTCTCCAAAGCATACGGCATGCCGCGCGAGACAGAGGAGGAGAAGGCAGAAAAAGCAAGAGTCATGGAGATTGTGCTGAAGGATGCCTGCTCTGTTCCAATGGAAATTATGGAAAAATGCTGCGAAGCAATCGACCTGATCGTAGAATTTGCAGCAAAAGGTTCTGCACTTGCGATCAGTGACGCAGGTGTTGGCGCAGCATTCTGCAAAGCAGCCTTAGAGGGTGCTTCCCTGAATGTATATATCAACACGAAATCCATGAAAAACCGGGAATACGCAGAAGAGCTGAACAAAAAATGCGATGAGATGCTTGCGGTTTATACCGTAAAAGCAGACGAAATTTTCCAGAACGTACTGGGAAGACTGAAAGCCTGAAAACAAACGGCCAGAGAAGCTTCCCGGCAGCAAGCGGGTTGCAAAAGGAGTTCTCTTTGACCGAAAAGAAAAGCGGAGGATAAAAAAATGGCAAAACAGTTATTAGGAAAAGAAGTAACAGCAGCATTAAATGAGAAGATCAAAGCAAATGTAGCAGAGCTGGAAGCAAAAGGAGTGAAACCGACTCTCGGAATCATCCGTGTCGGAGAGAGAGAGGATGACCTTTCCTACGAAAGAGGAGCAACCAAACGCTGTGAGACCTTAGGCGTTGCATACGAGAAATTCCTTCTTCCGGCAGACGTTACCCAGGAAGAGCTGATGGCTACCATCGACAAAGTAAACAAAGATGATTCTATCCATGGCGTTCTGATTTTCCGTCCGCTTCCGAAACATCTCGATGAGGCAGCAGTCATCAAAGCACTCTCCCCGGAGAAGGACGTAGACGGTATCACAGACGGTTCCATGGTAGGCGTATTCGCCGGAACAAAACAGGGCTTCCCGCCATGTACTCCGCAGGCCTGCATGGAGATCCTCGACCACTACGGTATCGACTGCACCGGCAAAAAAGCTGTTGTTGTAGGCCGCAGCCTCGTTGTAGGAAAACCGGCCGCCATGATGCTGTTAAAGAAAAATGCAACCGTAACCATCTGCCATACCAGAACGAAAGACATGCCGTCTGTAGTCAAAGAGGCAGATATCGTGATCGTAGCAGCAGGCCGTGCAGGTGTTGTGGATGATACTTACTTGCGTGCAGGCCAGACCGTTATTGATGTCGGAATCAACGTAAACGAAGAAGGAAAACTCTGCGGAGACGTTGCATACGCAAAAGCTGAGCCGATCGTTGAGGCAATCACACCGGTTCCGGGCGGCGTAGGATCCGTTACCACATCTGTTCTGGTCGGCCATGTGGTAGAGGCTGCCATGAGAAAAAACAGCTGATCATAGGCTGAAGATAAGAATGTGACAGAAAAAAGGCACTGTGCGTCCGAAAAAAGGGCGGCGGTGCCTTTTTTGCGTGCGCGGCAGTGCAGTTTTGGTGATAGGAGAGGGGGCCGGCTCATAGAATATAACAGTACATAGCAACAAAGATCAAAAGGGGGACAACAGCGCATGGATGCATATTCAGTATACCGCGATATTCAGAAACGAACGAAGGGCCAGTTCCTGATCGGAGTGGTGGGGCCTGTACGGACGGGAAAGTCCACCCTGATCCGCCGTTTCCTGGAGGTGCTGGCACTGCCGTATCTTTCGGAAAAGGAACAGGCGGAGGTACGGGATGCCCTGCCTTTAAGCGGGGAGGGAAAGACGATCACAACGGTGGAGCCGAAATTTGTGCCGAAAGACGCCGTGGAGCTGCAGCTTGGGGAGGGCGATCCGATCCGGCTGCGACTGATCGACTGCGTCGGCTTTCTGGTGCCGGACGCGGCGGGAAATCTGGAAAATGAGAAGGAGCGGATGGTGAAAACACCGTGGTCCGAGCAGGCGATTCCGTTCCGGGAGGCGGCGGAGATCGGTACGAAGAAGGTGATCGCAGAACATTCCACGATCGGTCTTATGGTGACGTGCGACGGATCGTTCGGCGAGCTGCCGCGGGAAAATTTTCTGCAGGCGGAGGAACGGACCGTTGCGGAGCTCAAAAAGCAGGGAAAGCCCTTCCTGATTCTTGTGAATGCGAAAAAACCGTACCGGGAGGAGACACAGCGGCAGGTAAAGGAGCTTGAAACAAAATTCGGCGTGGCAGCGATGGCGGTGAACTGCGACCAGCTCCGCAAAGAAGATATTCTGCATATGCTCGAAAAGGTGCTGTATGAGTTCCCGCTTCAGCAGATGGAATTTTATATTCCCAAATGGGTGGAGCTTCTTGCCGATGACCATCCGCTGAAGGCAGAGCTGCTGCAGAAGATCCGTGAGATGTGCAGGGAAAAGACGCGCCTGAAGGATGCAGTGGGCGGAAAAACAGCGATTGCCAGTCAGTATGTCAGCCAGACACTGCTGCAGTCGATGGATCTTGCGAGTGGTACGGTGAAGGTGCGGATTGAGGTGAAAGAGCAGTATTATTATGAAATGCTGAGTGTACTTGCCGGCGTGGAGATCAAAGGCGAGTATGATCTGGTGCAGACGATCCGCGAGCTGTCGGCACAGCGGGAAGAGTACCGCAAGGTAGAGGACGCGATTCATGCAGTGCGCGGATGCGGCTACGGCGTCGTGATTCCGGGGAGGGAGGAGATTCAGCTGGAGGAGCCAGCCGTGATCCATCAGGGAAACAAATACGGCGTGAAAATTAAATCGGTGAGCCCGTCGATTCATATGATCAAGGCCAACATCGAGACGGAGATTGCGCCGATCGTCGGAAGTGAGCAGCAGGCGGAGGATCTGATCGCCTATATCAAAGAGAGCGCAAAGAGCCCGGAGGGAATCTGGAATACCAACATTTTCGGCAAATCCGTCGAGCAGCTCGTTGACGACGGCATCCGCAGCAAAATCGCCCAGATCACCGAGGACGGCCAGGCAAAACTCCAGGATTCCATGCAGAAAATTGTCAACGACAGCCGGGGCGGAATGGTGTGTATTATCATTTAATACAAAAGCTGTTCGAATATTTTTGAGTAATTGTGCAATAATACTTGAAAAGCGAACCAAAATAGCGTATAATCCGAATTGTGAAAAGAAAAGAAGAAAAATGTAACTTCCTGGAATGTTCGATGATCTCATTATTTTGAACCTACATTTACTTTAAACGGGAGGCTTATTATTGTCATGTGGATGTCAGGCCACCCTGGAAACAGACGTCAGTGGAAGGCAGAAATGATGACTGCGGCTACCCACCTAGCTTGCGTTGCTAGGAGTCAAAGTATGGGAAACGGCATTCCGGGGTTACAAAAGAGAAAAAAGAGAATCATGAAAATGGTTCTCTTTTATACGTTACATACAACCAAAAGGAGAAGGAACATGAAAAAACAGGGTTTTGGAACAACAAAAGACGGAAAAGAAGCATTGCTCTACACGCTCTCCAATAAAAACGGAATGGAAATCAGTGTAACCGATTACGGCGCACATCTGGTATCGGTTCTCGTTCCGGATAAGGATGGAAAGAAGAGAGACGTTGTCCTTGGATTTGACTCCGTAACCGGCTATGAGACCGACGGAAGCCATTTTGGAGCCACCATCGGAAGAAACGGAAACCGTATCGCGGGAGCAGCATTTGAACTGCACGGAAAAACATACCAGCTGGCAAAAAATGAGAACAACAACAACCTGCACAGCGGCCCGGACGGATACGATTACCGCCTCTGGAATGTAGAAGAGGCGGATGACAGCGCCGTTACCTTCGTTCTGATGAGCCCGGACGGAGACCAGGGATTCCCGGGAAACTTTGAAGTGTCCGTTACGTATACCCTGACCGATGAGAACGCCGTAGAAATCCACTATGAGGGAAGCTGCGATCAGGATACCGTTGTCAACATGACAAACCACAGCTACTTCAACCTGGCAGGCCACGATGCCGGATCTATTGAGAACCAGACACTTGTCTTAAAAGCGGAGCAGTTCAGCCCGGTGATCGATTCTGCATCCATCCCGACCGGCGAGCATGCACCGGTACAGGGAACCCCGATGGATTTCACCAGAGAGAAAGCAATCGGAGCAGAGATCGAAGCAGATTTCGAACAGCTCAAACTGACCGGCGGCTACGACCACAACTTTATCCTGGACAAGGCTGTCGAGGGAAGCATTGAGCTGATGGCAGTCGCATCCTGCAAAGAGAGCGGCATCACCATGGAAGCCTTCACGGATCTGCCATGCGTTCAGTTCTACGCCGGAAACTTCATTGCTCCGGTTACCGGAAAGAATGGGGTATTCTATGACAAACGCAACGGCTTCTGCCTGGAATCTCAGTATGTGCCGAATGCCATCAACCAGGAGGGTGAGGAGAAACCGATCCTCGAGGCAGGCGATACTTACGACACCACAACCGTATACAAATTCATTTTCTAAGATCCTATTTTATAGCAATCCTCGAAAATAATGCAAAAAATTCAGCACCGCAGAGCGTGAATTACTGCGTCACAGATTTTCGTCGTACCTCGGTACGCCTTCAAATCTGTTCCTTGCAATTCGCGCTCTGCAGCACTGCCTTTTTTGCATTATTTTCGGGTCTTGCTATAGAAACAGCATAAAAAAGCTCCCTTCCTGCAGCGTCCTGTGAAAACAGGAGCGCAGGCGGGGAGCCTTTTTATGGGAAAATATGCAGAAAACGAATTCTGAAAAAACAGAAAAAGAAAAGACCCTGTTTTCGAATCCAACAGAATCTTACCAGTTATGTCATATTCTTTTCAGAGGTGGGTAACCGCTTCGCCATCTGAATCAACCTGCAAGCGGAATAGCAGACACCTTTAAGCGGAGGATGGCGCCTGACTAAGAACAGGCGAAACCAGAATCTGAAACGGTTTACCCGGCCGTTTAATGCAATGCATAAATCTCGCTCGAAGGTTTCTAAAAATCTAATCGAAAATTTTCAGACATTCCATATCCCATAATAGTCTTTGAATGGAAGCTTTCATCGGAAGCATCAACCCTATGCATACAGAGCAGGTTTCCTGACTTACAGATCATCGTTCCACATTCCTTCTCATATGTTGCGGACATACAATGGATTTGTTATGCTTCACTCCCTGATTACAGTGACCGGATCGCCCAGGAATCTCACCTGAATTCCCTCTCTCACCAAAAGACGGATCTTCTTTTGATGCACTCTGGATGTTGATATGAAATTTATACACAACCGTACTATATACCATAGGGCGGTATTTGTCAAGGAAAAATCGCAAAAAGAAAAGGAATCGGACAAAAAGCCGTGTGCATAGAATGAGATATGAAGAGAAAAAATGATAAATTGGAATTGATACTGTTAGGAGTGGGGATTCTCCTGCTGCTGTTATTGTTTGTTGTGAAGCGCCGTCTGGATGCGCCGGAAGAGACAGCGACAGCAGAAAGCAGGACGGAGACGATGGAAGGCAAAAAGCAGGAGGAGACGATACAGAACATGGAACAGGAAAACGCGGCTTTTCTGAACAGTAAAAAGGAAGAACAAAAAGAAACAACGGCAGCCGGACCGGTACAGATCCGTGTCCTTCTGACGGACTGCGGAAAGCTGGGATACGCACAGAAACAGGTGTCCCTGCGTGGAAACGCAAGCCTTTCCATGAACGACGGCGCATACATAGCTTCCCCGCAGGAGACGATCTGTGTGACGGAACAGGAATGCGGGGAAGTTGTGCATGTGGTGCCGGCCGATGAGACGGCGGGAACGGCGGTTTCCCTTACGGGAAAGCCGGAGGACGAGACGGTTTATCCGGGAAGTTTTGTCATCTATAAAAGCGAAGAGGGACTTCTCGTTGTAAATGAACTTGATCTGGAAATGTATCTTCGGTATGTCGTGCCGAGTGAGATGCCGTCCTCCTATGAAAAGGAGGCATTAAAAGCACAGGCGGTCTGTGCGAGAACGTATGCGTGTGCCAGGATTCGTGAAAAAACGTGGGAGAACTACCACGCGGATGTAGACGACAGCGTGGAAAGCCAGGTCTACCACAATATGGAAGCGCAGCCGGAGACAGACGCTGCGGTGGCGGAGACAGAAGGAAAAATCATCACCTGCGGCGGGGAACCAATTCAGGCGTATTTTTTCTCAACCTCCTGCGGGAAGACGAGTACGGATGAAGTGTGGAATACGGCGGAGACGGCAGAATATCTGAAGAGCGTGACGGTAGGCGGGGAGAAGCAGGAACCGGAGACGGAGGAGGCGTTTGCATCGTTTATCACCAAAAGGGACAGCACAAGTCTGGAAGTGGAGGACGGCTGGTACCGCTGGCAGGTGACGATTCCGGCGGATGTGCTGTCAGAACGGGCAGCGGATCAGAAAATCGGGGAGATCACGGGGATTGAGGTGCGGCGGCGGTCAGAGGGAGGTGCGGCAGAAACCGTCCTTATCGAGGGGGAAAAAGGATCCATGGAAATCGAGGGAGAGTATCAGATCCGAAAGTTCCTCTCGGCGAAAGGCTGGCCGATTCAGAAAAATGACGGAACTGTAAGCTGTGAGATGGAGCTGCTTCCGAGTGCCTGCTTTATCGTGGTTCCGGAAAAAGAAGGGGAAACGGCTGTCTCCTTTACATTTTACGGCGGCGGCTACGGCCACGGCGTCGGCATGTCACAGAACGGTGCGAAACATCTGGCAGAGCAGGGAAAATCGTATGAGGAGATTCTCCGCTATTTTTACCAGAACATTGAAATCGGCGACTGCCGTTCCCTTTTTTAAAAAAATCACCGAAAACAGATTTTTTGTGCTATAATGGGCGAAAGTGAAAAACAGTTAGAAAATGACGAGGAGAGAAACATGGCGACAATCAAGGACATAGCGGCACGCGCCGGCGTTACGGCGACGACGGTTTCCCGCGTGATCAACAACCGCGGATACATCAGTGAAGAGACAAGAAAAAAAGTAACGCAGGCGATGCAGGAGATGAATTACCAGCCGAATGAGCTGGCGCGTTCCCTGGCAAAAGCGCATTCCAATACGATCGGGGTTATCGTTCCGCACATCTCGCACCCGTTTTTCAGTAAAATGATCAGTGCACTCGAGAGCGCGGCGGCAAAGCGGGGCTACAAGATTCTGCTCTGCAACTCGAAAGATCAGCCGGAGAAAGAAACCGAATATCTCGATATGTTCATCTCCAACCGTGTAACCGGCGTTGTGATGGCAAGCCGCGATGTGCAGATTGAAAAGTTTCATGATCTGAAAATTCCGATCGTCAATTTCGAGCGAGAGGAAAATACGGAGGCCATTACGATCCAGTGTGACAACGAGCAGGGAGGAGCGCTTGCAGCATCGCATCTTGCGGACTGCGGCTGCCGCCATCTGCTTCATTTCGGCGGAATCGTCGGAAGAGATATGCCGGCGGACCGGCGTGCGGATGGATTCCTGCGTGTCTGCCGGGAGCGGGGGATTGAAGGGGAAGTTCTTTTGAGTGACCGCTTAAGCTACGGCTCCATGCACTATGAATCCTATATTGAAAAGGGCCTTCTGGAGCACCCGGAGACGGACGGCATTTTTGCAAGCAGTGACCTGATTGCCGCACAGGTACTCCAGCGCCTTTACGCCATGGGAAAACGGGTGCCGGAGGATATTAAAGTTGTTGGGTTTGATGACACTGTGATCGCCGGGATTACCACGCCTTCCATCACGACGATTCATCAGCCGATTGAGGAAATGTCGGAGCTTTCCATTGCGTATATCGACCGGAGAAGAAAGGGAGAGATGGTGCCGAATGTGACGACCATGCCGGTGAGCCTTGTGGTGCGCGATTCGGCGTGAAACAAAAACGAAAAGAAAACTCTGCGGAAAAAAGAAACCGCGGAGTTTTTTTCTGCCCTGCGGTAAACGATAGACAGAAAAATAGCAAAAAAGACAAAGAAGAAGCCGGAAATTTGTTGAAAAATATGGTATGTAAACGGTTGACATATAATTCACACAACGGTATACTGCAAGAGAAGAAACGTAACACAGAATTACCGTTACCGGAATGATGTGACAAAATAAAGAATAAGATAAAGGAGAATAAACAACATGACAGTGGAATATCAGAGAAGACTCGAAAAACACTACGACGAGCTGAAATGGCTCTACTGTGAGCTGTATCCAAACGGCCAGGGACGCTTTGAGGAACTCTGTGCAGCCATGGAGCAGTGGTACAAAGAGCGGAATAAAAAATGGAAAGCGCTGGATCGGAAAAGAGAAAAACAGAAAGACTGGTACAAGAGCCAGAAAATGCTCGGTATGATGCTGTACATCGACGCATTCGCAGATAACATCAGCGGCCTTGAGAAAAAACTGGATTATTTAAAAGAGTGCAACGTCAACTACCTGCATCTGATGCCGTTCCTTGCAACGCCGAAGGGAAAAAGCGACGGCGGCTATGCGGTTGCCGATTACCGCACGGTACAGCCGTCCCTTGGAACGATGGAGGATCTGGCTGCACTCTCTGAAAAATGCCACGACCAGGGCATGAGTCTCTGCATGGATTTCGTTATGAACCACACTTCCGAGGATCATGAATGGGCCAGACGTGCACTTGCCGGAGAAAAAGAGTATCAGGACCGTTACTTCTTTTTCGATAACTACGACATTCCGTCCGAATATGAGAAAACCTGCCCGCAGGTATTCCCGACAACGGCACCGGGCAACTTTACCTGGAGAGAGGACTGTCACAAATTTGTCATGACAACATTCTACCCATACCAGTGGGATCTGAACTATGCGAACCCGGTTGTCTTCAATGAGATGGTCAACAACATGCTCTATCTCGTCAACCAGGGAATCGATATCGTCCGCATCGATGCCGTTCCATACATCTGGAAACAGCTCGGCACCACCTGCCGTAACCTGCCGCAGGTACATACCATTGTCCGCATGATGCGTATGATCACCGAGATCGTCTGCCCGGGCGTTCTGCTGCTCGGCGAGGTTGTCATGGAGCCGGAAAAGGTTGTTCCGTACTTCGGAACTCTGGAAAAACCGGAGTGCCATATGCTGTACAACGTAACGACGATGGCATCCACCTGGCACACCATTGCAACGGCAGATACCCGCCTGCTGAAACATCAGATGGATATTGTGACGAGACTGCCGAAGGACTATGTCTTCCTGAACTATCTGAGATGCCACGATGATATCGGCTGGGGCCTCGATTACGAATGGCTGAAACAGTTCGGCATCGCCGAGGCACCGCATAAAAAATATCTGAATGATTACTTCCGCGGCTATGTGGAGGGAAGCGATGCAAGAGGAGAGCTCTACAACGACGATCCTGTTCTGCAGGATGCGCGTCTCTGCGGAACGACGGCTTCTCTCTGCGGTCTTGAGGCGGCAGGCTTTGAGCAGAATGAAGAGAAGACGGCACAGGCCATCCAGAGAATCGAAATGCTGAATGCATACCTCTTCATCCAGTCCGGTATTCCGGTCATCTACAGCGGTGACGAGATCGGCCAGGTCAACGATTACTCCTACAAGGAGAGCGAGGACTACGACCGCAGATCCGACAGCCGTTATATTCACCGCGGCCACTTCCGCTGGGATCTGGAACCGGAGAAGGATAAAAAAGGAACGGTACAGAATCGGATTTTTGCTTCGATGAAGAAGATGGAAGAGCTCAAATTCAAATATCGTCCGTTTGATGGGGAGGCGGATGTCTGGACCGAGGAAACGTACGATACCGCACTTCTCTGCGTCTGCAGAAAATCCGGCAATGAGATGGTGACGGGAATCTTCAACTTCAGCAACGAGGACCGTACCGCATGGATCGATATGGGAGAGTTCACCTGGAAGGATCTGTTTACCGGCGAAAAACGCGTTCTGCGCGGTGTTCCGGTTCCAGCCCGCGGTTACGCATGGTATTACCGCAAATGGGATTGAAATCCCTTGCGAAGGAAAGAAAAGTATGATATGCTTTGTAGGCTATCCTGCAATACAAGATGTGTGCAATAATGGGATAGATTCACGAAAACAAAGAAAAGGCGGTTTTGCCAGATGATAAAAACAATCCGCGGTTTTATGAAGCGCCTGAATGAGGACCATGTCGGTGCTTATGCAGCGCAGAGTGCGTATTTCATTCTTCTTTCCTTTATTCCGTTTGTTCTTCTGGTTGTTACGCTTGTAAAATATACGCCGCTGACACGCGACGATGTTTACAGCGTTCTGATCAATATGCTGCCCACGGAGTTCCAGAACTACGTGGGCGGTATTGTAAATGAGATCTTTTATCAGTCCGTTGCCTATATGCCGATTACGATCATCACAACGCTGTGGTCGGCGGGAAAGGGCATTGCGGCGCTGACAAACGGGCTGAACAGCATTTATCACGTAACAGAGACACGTAATTACATCATCAACCGGCTGCGGGGCATGGCATATACCTTGATATTTGTCGCTGCATTCCTCACCAGTCTGGTGCTTCTGGTCTTCGGAACCCGCATTCAGAATAAGCTGACGGAACATCTGCCGATGGTGGCGCGCGTGACATCCTCTATCATGGGCATGCGTACCCTGATTACGACAGGCGTGCTGGCGGTTCTGTTCCTGGTACTGTATAAATGCATTCCGAACCGGAAGGCGAGCTTTAAGAGCCAGTGCCCGGGTGCACTGATCTCATCCCTTGCCTGGTCTATTTTTTCCCTTGCATTTTCCATGTACCTCGACATCGCGCTTGCAGCGTCCAATATGTACGGCAGTCTGACGATGATCGTGTTTATCATGATCTGGATGTATTTCTGCATGTGGATCCTTCTGATCGGCGCGGAGATCAACGCGTATTTTGAGGATAAACTGCGGAAACTGCAGAACGCGGCGATCGAGCATTTTATGGAAAATAAAGAGACAAATAAAGAAGCGGGAAAATAATGGCTTGACATCCGGGGGTCAAGACGGTACAATAAACATTGTTTATGAAAGTTTTATAAATAATCTAACAGGAAAAATGCTGTGAAGATGTTCAGAGAAATATTTTTTCCGCCAGAGAGAGGGAGTCATCGGCTGCAAGCTCCTTCAGGTTCAGGAATATTTCAAATTTCGCATTGGAGCAGATGTCCGGAACGCATAGCAGGATACTGGAAATGCAAGTAGGGACAGACGTTTGGTGTACGTTACAGCACCGGTTATGAGTGTCTGCAGGAAGTATCTGCAGAAATCAGGGTGGTACCGCGAAATTTCAGATCTCGTCCCTTTGTGGGGCGGGGTCTTTTTTTCGTGAGCAACGAGCCAGGCAGCCATGCTTGCATGGATATCTGGCGACTGCCACGAAAATCAGATGCTCCGCTGTTTGCAGCGGGGTATCTGATTGTTTTTCACATTTACCATCAAACAAGCAAGAAAAAGAAAGTAGGAGAGTCAAATGCAGGAAAAAAGTGTATTAACCGGCCATCTGTCTGAATTAAAACAGAAGATTGAAAATGGACTGGAAGAGCTGAAAAGCTCCAAAGAACTGTATGAATTTAAGAGCGAGTATCTGGAAGGAAAGAAAAGTAAGATCAGCGGGCTGATGAAAGAAATGAAAAACATTGCCCCGGAAGAGCGCGCAAACTACGGTAAATCCGTCAATGAGTTAAAAGAGTGGGCGCTTGGCCGCTTCCAGAAAGTGGAAGAGGAGATGAAAGAGCGCGAGCTGCAGAAGAAATATGAGTCCGAGAAAATCGACCTGACCCTTCCGGCAGAAGAGACAGCGATCGGAAACCTTCATCCGGTTACCCTGATCCGCAAACAGCTCATCGACATCTTTGCAGGCATGGGCTTTGAGGTATACGAGGGAAGAGAAATCGAGACCGATTACTACAACTTTACTGCACTGAATACACCACAGGATCACCCGGCAAGAGATATGCAGGATACCTTCTATCTCTCCCCGGAATTCCTGCTTCGTACCCAGACATCGGCAGGCCAGATTCATGTCATGGAAAACAAAAAGCCGCCGATCAAGATCCTTTCCCCGGGACGTGTTTTTCGGTCTGATGACGACGCAACCCATTCTCCGATGTTCCATCAGATGGAGGGACTCGTTGTCGACAAAAACATCACCCTCTGCGACCTGAAAGGAATGCTCGACGTACTCGTACAGAAGATCTACGGCGAGGGAACCACAACCCGTCTCCGTCCGTCTTACTTCCCGTTCACGGAGCCGTCCGTTGAGGTAGACTGCAGCTGCTTCGCCTGCGGCGGAAAAGGATGCAGCCTCTGCAAGGGAACCGGCTGGATCGAGGTCCTTGGAGCAGGTATCGTAAACAAACGTGTGCTGGAGAACTGCGGCATTGATTCAGAAGAGTACAGCGGCTTCGCTTTTGGTATCGGCCTGGAGCGTATCGCCATGCTGAAATACGGAATCAACAACATCAAACTGTTATTCGGTTCCGATCTGCGGGTTTTAAATCAGATTAACGAGAAATAAAGACGAAACAGTTTGAATTTGGAGGTTTAATATGTTAGTACCGTTAAGTTGGCTGAAAGAATATGTAGATATCGATGTTACCCCGGAAGAACTGGAGAAAAAACTGTTCGACGGCGGTTTTGAAGTAGAAGAGCGTTATCAGGTGGGAAAAGACATCAGCAATGTTGTTGTCGGTCTGGTGGAGGGCTGCGAGCCGATCCCGGAGACCCATCTTCATGTGTGCCAGGTAAATGCAGGAGAACACGGCGCCATGCAGATCTGCTGCGGCGCAGACAACGTGCACACCGGCGGAAAATTCCCGGTTGCCCTTCCTGGCGCTTCTGTTTATGCAACAGCAAAAGATCATAAGACCATCGAGGGTGTTATGACCATCAAAAAAGGAAAATTAAGAGGATATGAGTCCTGCGGAATGCTCTGCTCCGGCGTGGAGCTCGGCCTTACCGAGGATCTGTACCCGGGCGCAGGCTACAACGGACTGCTTGTTCTGCCGGAAGATGCCGAGCTTGGCGCAGATGTCAAAGAGCTGACAGGTCTTGACGACTGGATCTTTGATATCTCCCTGACTGCAAACAGACCAGACTGCCAGAGTATCCTCGGTATCGCAAGAGAAGTATCGGCGATGCTGGAAAAACCTTTAAAAATGCCGGCAACCGATTACACCGAGACGGATGTGGAAAAAGAAGGCTTCTCTGTCCGCGTGGAAGCTCCGGAACTCTGCCCGCGTTACAGCGCTCATTACGTATATGACGTAAAAATCGGAGAGTCCCCGGCATGGATGAAACGCCGTCTGGCACTCGTCGGCATGTCCGCGATCTCCAACGTGGTTGATATCACAAACTACGTCTTAAAAGAGATCGGCCAGCCGATGCATGCTTTTGACTGCTCTTATCTGGAAGGCAATGAAATCTGTGTCAGAAGAGCAAAAGAAAATGAAAAGATTGTGACCCTCGATGAGCAGGAATACACAATGAATGAGAACAACCTCGTGATCTGCGACGGCGTAAAACCGGTTGCACTTGCCGGTGTCATGGGAGGCTTAAACTCCGAGATCCGCGACACGACAGAGGCTGTTATGTTTGAGTCCGCAAAATTCGCACGCGACAACGTCAGAAAGACAGCCCGTGCGCTTGGAAAAGCGACGGATGCCAGTGCAAGATATGAGAAAGGCGTAGACGAGTATTCAACCGTACTTGGTATGAAACGTGCCCTGCATCTGATGGAAGAGCTTGGCTGCGGTAAAGTTTCCCGTACCCATTTCGATGTGAACACCGGAAACTCCATCGATCCGACTCCGATGACCGTCAGTGTCAGCAAAGTAAACGGCGTACTCGGTATCGAAGTTCCGGAAGCAGAGATTCTCCGCATTATGAAAAACCTGAACTTTGCACCGGAAATCAACGGCGATGAGCTGACCATCCAGGTTCCGGCTTATCGTGAGGATATGCTGCCGGAGGGAGAGAACGATGTCGAGCGCTATCCGGACGTGGCAGAGGAAGTCATCCGTATGTACGGCTACGATCACGTAACCGATACCTTCCTTTCCGCTGCACAGGTAACGATGGGCGGCTACAATGAAGAGCAGAAAGGCGAGCTGGCACTGAAGAATACCTTATGCACCATGGGTATCTACGAGTGCATGCATTACTCCTTCTTCTCCCCTGCAGATCTGGATCTTTTGAAACTGCCGGCAGATGCAAAAGAGAGAAATGCCATCGAGATCATCAACCCGATCAACCAGGATCTGTCCCTGATGCGTACCACACTGGCAGCTTCCATGCTGAATGCCATTTCCAGAAATGAGAAACAGGGCACCCTTGAAGGAAGACTGTTCGAGGTAGCAAGCATCTACATTCCGGAGTCCCTGCCGCTGACATCCTACCCGGATGAGAGAAAAGTTCTCTGCGTCGGAACCTTCGGAAACAACGAGAGCTTCTTCACTATGAAGGGCATCGCCAACACTATCGCCGAGAGCATGGACATTGAGTTCACCTACGAGCCGGTTCAGAAATCCTTCCTGCATCCGTATCAGGCAGTGAAAGTACTCTGCGAGGGTACAGAAATCGGATACTTCGGAAAAGCAGCATACGATATCCAGAACGAGCTGAGCATGCGTACTTCCGCTTATATCATGGAGCTTGACTTAAAAGAGCTCTCCAGATGGTACGGCAAAAAACGCACCTTCCAGCCGATCTCCAAATTCCAGGAGGAAAAACGTGACCTGGCATTTGTCATGGACAAAAACATCAGCTGCGGCGATGTAGAGAACTGTATCCGCGAGGCAAACAAATACGTAAAAGAGATCCGTCTGTTCGATGTTTACGAGGGCGGCCAGATTCCGGAAGGCAAGAAGAGCATGGCGTTCACCGTCACCTTTGCACCGAAGGAAGAAGCATTTGACTTCGAAAAAGTACAGAAATTTGTCGAGAAGATCTGCAAGAAACTGCAGAATGAGTTCAACATCGAACTGAGAGGCTGATTTTTATGAAACTTTATATCATGCGCCACGGTGAAACCGCGTGGAACGTAGAAGGCAGACTGCAGGGCCAGACGGACACCGAGCTGAATGAGAACGGTGTCCGTCTGGCGAAAGTGACGGCGGAAGGACTGAAAAATATCCCGTTTGACCTTGGAATTTCCAGTCCACTGCGCCGCGCAAAGCACACGGCAGAGCTCGTCCTTGCGGGCAGAAATGTGCCGCTTACGACCGACGACCGCCTGATGGAGCTTTCCTTTGGCTCCTGGGAAGGGCTTGGATGCCGGGCAAACAATTTTGAGATTCCGTCTGAACACTTCGACGATTTTTACAGAGATCCGTTCCACTTCCGCCCGGCGGGAGACGGAGAGACGATCCAGGAGGTCTGCGACCGGGCAGAAGCGTTCTATCATGAGCTGACTGCGAAACCGGAGCTCCAGGACAAGACGATCCTGATCGCCACCCACGGCTGCTGCATGCGTGCGCTGCTGCGCAATGTCTATGAAGACAAGAACGACTTCTGGCACGGCGGCGTGCCGTACAACTGTGCGGTCAGCATCATCGAAGTACAGAACGGTGTTTCCACGCTGCTTGCGGATAATAAAATCTATTATGATCCGTCGGACTGCGTAAACTTTTATAAAGAAGTAAAATAAAAAATGATATTCAGAGGCAGACATAAAAGGAAAGTATTTCCCTTTGTGCCTGCCTCTTTAAATCGCGTTTGCCGTCTGACAGAAAGTGTGATACTATAGAAATAACGGATTTTAACACCAGTAGACAAGAAGTCCCCCGTTTCTGAAGCGGTGGGATGAATTGCTAAAAGAAACATAACGGCAGTGGCGGGCGGAGAGAAATCGGTATTCTCCACTGACATGAGGCAAGTCACAGTCGAACTATTTTCGATATGTCAGACTCCGTGAAATACCGACTGTGAGTTGAAACAATGAAAGCGAAAAAGGAGGAACATAAGTATGTCCATGGTAACACTGGGAAGCACAGGAATCTGTGTAAACAAGAACGGCTTCGGCGCGCTGCCGGTACAGCGTGTCACGAAAGAAGACGCTGTTTATCTGCTGCGCAAAGCGTATGACGGAGGCATCCGCTTTTTTGATACCGCGCGTGCCTACAGCGACAGCGAGGAAAAATTAGGCGCAGCGTTTGAGGGAATGCGTGAGAAGGTCTTTATCTCTACGAAGACGATGGCAAAGGATGTGGAGGGCTTCTGGAAGGATCTGGAGACAAGCCTTTCCCTTTTGAAGACGGATTACATCGATATCTATCAGTTCCACAATCCGTCCTTCTGTCCTAAGCCGGGAGATGGAACCGGCCTGTATGAGGCGATGCTGGAAGCAAAAGCACAGGGAAAAATCCGCCACATCGGTATCACGAACCACCGCATGAGCGTGGCAGAGGAGATCATCGAGTCCGGTCTTTATGAGACGCTGCAGTTCCCGTTCTGCTATCTGGCAACGGACCGTGAGAAAGCACTGGTACAGGGATGCAAAGAGAAAAATATCGGCTTTATCGCAATGAAAGCGCTCTCGGGCGGGCTGATCACAAACTCCGCGGCTGCATATGCTTTTGAAGATCAGTACGACAACGTGCTTCCGATCTGGGGCGTCCAGAGAGAAAAAGAGCTGGACGAGTTCTTAAGCTACATTGCCTGTCCGCCTGCCATGACGGATGAAATCAAGACGATCATCGAGAAAGACCAGAAAGAGCTCTCCGGCAACTTCTGCCGCGGCTGCGGTTACTGTATGCCATGTCCGGCAGGCATTGAGATTAACACCTGCGCGCGCATGAGCCTGCTTCTGCGCCGTTCCCCGTCCGCCAACCAGCTCACCGGGCGCGGCCAGGCGATGATGAAGAAAATCGAAGGTTGTCTCCACTGCGGCGCCTGCATGAAGAAATGTCCCTACGGTCTGAATACGCCGAAGCTTCTCGAAGAGAACTACGAAGATTATAAAAATGTACTGGCAGGAAAAACACTGGTATGAGTAATCTGATCTTCAGCCTGAACGCGACGATGCCGATCTTCCTGACAATGATTTTGGGACTTTTCTTTCGAAAGGTTGGTATTCTGGACGAATCGTTCACAAGCAAAATGAACAAATTTGTGTTTAAAATCGCACTCCCGGTGCTGCTGTTCCAGGACCTGTCGGATTCTGATTTCTCCGCTGTGTGGGATATCAAATTCGTTCTGTTCTGCTTCTTTGCAACACTGCTCTCAATTCTTGCGGTATGGGGACTTTCCCATCTCTTAAAAGAGAGAAGTGCAAGAGGCGAATTTATCCAGGCGGCGTACCGGAGCAGTGCGGCGATCCTTGGTATTGCCTTTATCCAGAATATCTACGGAAATTCCGGCATGGCGCCGCTGATGATCATCAGCAGTGTGCCGCTGTATAATATCATGGCGGTTGTCGTTCTTGCAGTATTCCGTCCGGAACGGGAGGAGATCACGGCAGATTTTGTGAAAAAGACGGCGAAAAATATCGTGACAAACCCGATTATCCTCGGGATCGCTGCAGGACTTCTCTGGTCGGTGCTTCGCATTCCAAAGCCGGTGATTCTGCAGAAAACGGTGCAGAATATTGCGGTACTTGCAACGCCGCTCGGCCTGATTGCGATGGGGGCGTCGTTTGAGGCAAAGAGCGCGGCAAAGAATATCCGGCCGTCGATTGCTGCAGCTGCGATTAAGCTGGTCGGTCTTGCAGCTGTCTTTCTGCCGATCGCCGTGATACTTGGCTTCCGTCAGGAAAAATTGGTGGCAATCCTTGTGATGCTGGGTTCCGCAACGACGGTGAGCAGTTTTATCATGGCGAAAAATATGGGTCATGAGGGAAGTCTGACGGCAAACACCGTTATGCTCACAACGTGCGGCAGTGCCTTTACGCTGACGTTCTGGCTGTATCTGATGAAAACGCTGGCGTTTATCTAACCGGATTGTGAATATCCGCTTTGATTTTCAGTACACCAAAAGCGTGTCCGGGATTTTGTACGGGCACGCTTTTATCAATCATAAAAATCAGAAAAAGAGGGAAAAGAATGGACTTCAAAAATGCGGTCAAAGCATTACAGATTGGAAAAAAGGAAGGAAAAAAATTCCGCCTTTCTACGGAATTTGGGAAAAATCCGGAAGAAGAGCTCCCGTTTCCGGAATATCCGCGTCCGCAGATGCGCCGGGAAAACTGGACAAATCTGAACGGATGGTGGGAGTATGCGTTCACGGAAACGCAGAAAATGCCAAAACAGCGGGACGGAAAAATTCTCGTTCCGTTTTCCCCGGAGTGCGATGCGTCCGGCGTGAAGCGGCAGCTGCTTCCAAAAGAATATCTGTGGTACTTCCGCACGATTCAGCTTCCCAAAATTCTTGCCGGAAAACGGCTGTTGCTGCAGTTCGGCGCCGTGGATCAGGATGCGGTAATTTACTGCAACGGAAAGCGTGCCGGAGGCCATCTCGGCGGGTATCTTTCTTTTTCAGTGGATCTTACGCCGTATCTCAAAACGGGAGAGAACGAGCTTGCCGTCAAGGTGCGCGATGAGACGGACACGGACTGGAAGGGCCGCGGAAAGCAGAGCCTTACCCCGGGCGGCATGTTTTACACCGCGCAGAGCGGCATCTGGCAGAGCGTCTGGATGGAATGGGTGCCGGAGACGTATCTGGAACGCATCGTGATCACGCCGGAATATGATACGGCGAGCGTAAAAGTACGGGTTTTCCTCAACGGACCGGATGCGGGACTGACGAAAAAAATTACGGTGCGGGAGAGCGAAGCGCCGGATGCGAAGGTGATCTGCGTCCGGGAGACGAGAGAAAACGAGGCGGAGCTGATTCTCGGTAATTTTGCAGGCTGGAGCCCGGAACATCCGCATCTCTATGGGGTTTCCATTGAAGCGGGAGAAGACCGCATCGAGAGTTATTTCGGCATGCGCAAATTCGGCATTGGAAAAGATGAGAAAGGAATCACGCGTCTTCTCTTAAACGGAAAGCCGTATTTCCAGAACGGTGTCCTCGACCAGGGTTATTGGCCGGAAAGCCTCTACACGCCGCCGTCCGATGAGGCGATGGTTTATGACATTAAGACGGCCAAACGCCTCGGTTTCAATATGATCCGGAAACACCTGAAAGTTGAGTGCGCAAGATGGTATTCCCACTGCGACCATATCGGTATGCTGGTGTGGCAGGATATGATCAACGGCGGCGGCCGGTCGATCCAGACGTTCCTTTTGTACCTTCCGACCGTACTGCCGTTTGTGACAACGGAATTCAGGGATAACTGTTATCCGCTCTTTTCGCGGACCTCAAAAACGGGAAGAGAGTGGTGGAAGCGGGAGTGCCGCGAGACGGTTCATCAGCTTTACAATGCACCGTGCGTGTCGCTCTGGGTTCTGTTCAACGAGGGATGGGGACAGTTTGATGCCAGGGAGATGACAGAAATGGTGCGCGCTCTCGATCTGACGCGGCAGATCGACCACGCGAGCGGCTGGTACGATCAGGGAGCGGGGGACATCAAGAGCCTTCACAATTACTTTCGTCCGTTAAAAGTAAAACCGGAGGAGCGCGCGTTTGCTTTTTCTGAATACGGCGGCTATACGTATCCGGTACAGGAGCATCTCTACTCCGAAAAATCGTTCGGCTACCGCACATACCAGAACCAGGCACAGTACCAGAAAGCGATGGATGCACTGGCAGAAAAGATAAGAGAACTCACAGAACAGGGACTTGCCGCAGCAGTCTACACACAGCTTACCGATGTCGAGGAGGAGTCGAACGGCATCCTTACGTATGACCGGAAGGTGTGCAAATGGGAACCACAGGAGGCAAAAGATTTTTGCCCAAAAGAATAATTTGGTAAAATTTTTGTTGACAAAGCGAGGATAAGTTGCTAATATATTGGATAAGGCGTTGGAAGTTGTAAGAAATTGCTGAAAATCCGCGGCGCCTGCGGATGGAGGAAAGTTGGTGTTTATGGAACAGAAAAGAACATTATCCCTGCTGGTGGATAATACGCCGGGACTTTTAAGCAGAGTAGCTGGTCTTTTCAGCCGACGCGGATACAATATCGAGACGATCACCGCCGGTGTGACAGCAGACCCGCGATACACAAGAATGACTGTTGTTCTGTACTGCAGTGATGAAATGATTCTGGAGCAGATCAAAAAACAGCTGGCAAAACTTGTCGATGTGCGGGATATCAAAGAGCTGAAGCCGGACGAGAGTGTCAGACGAGAGCTGATGCTGGTCAAAATCCGTGTGAATGAAAATGAACGCCGCAATGTCATCGCCATCTCCGATGTCTTCCGTGGAAGAATCGTGGATGTGGGACAGGAAAGCCTGATTGTAGAGCTGACCGGAAACCAGTCAAAGCTCGAAGGGTTCCTGAATCTGGTACAGGGATACGAAATCCTGGAACTGGCCAGAACAGGAGTGACAGGACTCTCCAGAGGAGTCCACGATGTGCGTTACCTCGATTAACGCAGATCACATTACATACGTTTGCTGGAGGAATGAAATTTTTGTATAGAAAAGTTCATTTCCCTGACAAACAGCAAAAGGCAGAAATGCTTTTCGCTGTATAAATTGACCGACCTGCCGCCGGTCAAGACATTCTATATATATGGAGGAAAATAAAATGGCAGCAAGACTTTTTTATCAGGAAGATTGTAATCTCTCTTTACTGGAAGGCAAAAAAATCGCAATTATCGGCTACGGAAGCCAGGGACATGCTCATGCACTGAACCTGAAAGATTCCGGCTGTGATGTTATTATTGGACTTTATGAAGGCAGCAAATCCTGGGCAAAAGCAGAGGCACAGGGATTCAAAGTATATACCGCTGCTGAGGCTGCAAAACAGGCTGATATCATCATGATCCTGATCAACGATGAGAAACAGGCTGCAATGTACAAAAAAGATATCGAGCCAAACCTGGAAGAGGGCAACATGCTGATGTTCGCTCATGGTTTCGCTATCCACTTCGGACAGATCGTACCTCCGAAGAACGTAGATGTAGCTATGATCGCTCCGAAAGCACCTGGCCACACAGTAAGAAGCGAGTATCAGGCTGGCAAAGGAACTCCTTGCCTGGTTGCTGTTGAGCAGGATTACACCGGAAAAGCTCTGGACAGAGCACTGGCTTACGGCCTTGGAATCGGCGGAGCAAGAGCTGGTCTTCTGGAGACAACCTTCAGAACTGAGACCGAAACAGACCTGTTCGGTGAGCAGGCAGTTCTCTGCGGCGGTGTATGCGCCCTGATGCAGGCTGGATTCGAGACTCTGTGCGAGGCTGGATACGATCCAAGAAATGCATACTTCGAGTGCATCCATGAGATGAAACTGATCGTAGACCTGATCTATCAGTCAGGATTCTCCGGAATGAGATACTCCATCTCCAACACAGCTGAGTACGGCGATTACATCACCGGACCGAAGCTGATCACAGCAGAGACCAAGAAGACCATGAAGAAGATCCTTGCAGACATCCAGGATGGTACTTTTGCAAAAGACTTCCTTCTGGATATGTCCCCGGCAGGCGGACAGGCTCACTTCCGTGCTATGAGAAGAAAAGCTGCAGAGCATCCGTCAGAGAAAGTCGGAGAAGAAATCAGAAAGCTGTACAGCTGGAGCAACGAAGACAAACTGATCAACAACTAATCGGTTTGCTGTCAAATGATCCATATCGGGAGGCTGCCTTTGCGGGCAGTCTCCTTTTTTCGTTCTATCGTTTTATCATAGAAAAAACACTTCCGCGCCATGCATATCCCCCAATATGATAGGGCGCGGAAGTGTTATCTTTTCTGTATTCGTTTTTTTATGCCTCCTGACGACAGGCAGGAAAAGCACAGTAGTATTTGATATAAGAACTTAAAATATCAAAAAATTCGGAATTGGTCGGTTTTGTCAGAACCGGATGCACAGAAAGCGAAAAGAGCAGATCACGGTTTCCGCGGGTCCAGCAGACGGAAATAGCGGTGCGGATGTCTCGTTCGACGCATGAGGACGATACCTGAAACGTTTGCGCGATCTTTGGGTACAGCGTTTTGCTGACCCGAAGGAGATAATCTTCGTCTTCCATGCATAAAGCGATACCATAGGCGAGATAGCGAAATCCGCGGTATTTTGCACCAATTCCTAAAGAGTGTAGTAGAAAGTAAATTTTAGTTTCCATTACGATGTCTCCTTTTATTCAGTTTTTACATAGTCTTTGCAGACGGGCATGCCAGAGGTGAAAGTTTGTATGGCATACGATTTTCCCCTTTCACTTATGATACGTGGAAAACGTCGAAAAATTACATATTCAGAAAGAAAAAGTGACAATATAGTAAAATAAAAGAGAATATGACACGAAATAAAGAAATGAATGTAATGAAACGGGAGAGGGAAAAATAACATTGATTTTTCAGAAGTTCGCTGGTATAATGAAAACATGATTACGGGGTATGGCGTAGCTTGGTAGCGCGCACGGCTGGGGGCCGTGAGGTCGCAGGTTCAAATCCTGTTGCCCCGATCGGTAAGAGTGTCGTTTTACGGCACTTTTTTTCTTACGGACAAAGACGTGTGCGAGAGAAAAATGAATTGCGCAGAAAAAACAGGGAGGAAGTTATGGGGAAAGTAACGATACAGAGTATGGCAAAGGAGCTGGGACTGTCCCGGAATACGGTTGCCATGGCATTAAAGGATGATCCGAAGGTGGCTCCGGTGACACGGGAGAGAGTTCTTCGGATGGCGAAAAGGAATGGGTATCTGGGCGAAAATGTATACGTGGAAGAGGTTCGGGCACCACAGGAGAAGCATTACAATATTATGGTTCTGCGTACGCGGGATGCCGCTGTTTATTGGGACCGCGTCGTGAGCGGCATCTCTGAGGAGGCGAGCCTCAACAACTGTCAGACGCGCGTTGCGGTCGTGACGGAGCGTGAGGAAGAGAACGGTATTCTGCCGCTCGGACTGGATGAAAATATCGATGCAATCTTCTGCATTAAGATGCTGCCGCCGGAATATATGCAGAAACTGGTAAATCTGGGGTATCGCATTTTTCAGCTTGACCATTACTGCGGTATCGAACAGCGGCCGATGGGCGATATCGTGCGTGTGGACGGTGTGCAGCCGGTGAGTCTTCTGACGTCCCATCTGATCGAGCAGGGCATGATGCGGATCGGTTTCCTAAGTGAGCACAGCAGCACGTATGAGTCGATGCATGACCGGTATGTCGGTTTCCTTGCAGCGATGGAACAGGCGGGCATTCCGCTCGAGGAGGAGCTTGTGCGCCCCAATATGGAGAGCGATCATTTTTATTACCCGGAAAATTTTGACAAGATTGTGGCGAGCTATGATACCCTGCCGGAAGCGATTGTCTGCGGCAACGATATGATCGCCAAAAGATTGACAGAGTCCTTCCGGAAAATCGGTGTGCGCGTGCCGGAAGATGTGGCGCTGACCGGGTTTGATGATGACGAGGACCGGATGCTGTATCCGTTTTTCTCGACCGTTCACGTTGATACAAAGTGGCTTGGCCGCCGTATGGTACATGAATTTTTATGGCGGGAGGAGCACCCGGAAGCGCCGAAAGAGAGGATTCTCGTATCGGGTGAGGTTGTGGTACGCCGTTCCTCGTGCAAGCGCTAGGGATAGAAAGAAATAGAAAAAACAGGAAAAAATGAAAAAAGAAAGAGAGCCGGAAACGCCCCGGCGGACGAGAAGAAAAACCGTCTGCCGGGGCGTTTCCGGCTCCCTTTTTGCGATGATTCAAATTCGTGCATAAATGCCATGTAGAAAAACACTAATTAATAATGCAAAATAGTGCAATTAAGGAAAGCTAAACTGAACAAAAATGACAAAAACGCAATAAATGCACAAAAAAATCTTGACTTTAGTCCGAAAACATTGTTTAATATGATTAACGGATGGCGAAAAAATGCAATATTCAAAAGTAACAAAACGCACGAATAAAAACCTCGTTAATATCACATATTAAAAATTAATAGTGCAAAATAATGCATTGTATCGCCGGAAGGAAAGGAGAGAGCGAAATGGCACAAGTAAAGACAGTTTCAGGCAAAAAAGAAACCTGGAAAGAAAGATGTGCGAGAACCGCACGCGAAGTTGTAAAAAGACGCTGGTTATTTTTCCTGTTGATTCCGGGAATCATTTTCTTCGCGGTTTTCAAGTATATCCCGATGTACGGCTTGAAAATTGCATTTCAGGATTACAACCAGTACGATCCGTCCAAAAGCCAGTGGGTCGGATTTCAGCAGTTTATGGATCTGTTTTCTAAAAACTCATTCTTACCGGTTCTACGGAACACGATTGTCATCAGTCTTTTAAAACTGATCCTGGGATTCCCGATTCCGGTTATCCTGGCACTGATGATGAATGAGATGAAAAATATGGCATTTAAGAAAGTTTCTCAGACACTGCTTTATCTGCCGCACTTTATCTCCTGGGTTATCCTCTCCGGTATCATCATGACATTACTTGATCCGGATAACGGTATGATCACCAACCTGATCCAGACGCTCACCAGACAGCATATCATGGTACTGACGGATTCAAGATACTTCGTTCCGATGCTGATCATCACGGATATTTACAAGGGTCTTGGATGGGGAACGATTATCTACTTTGCAGCAATCAGCGGTATTGACCCATCGCTTTATGAGGCGGCTGCGATCGACGGAGCCGGAAAATGGAAACAGGCCATCAACATTACACTGCCGTGTATTGTACCGACCATTATCATCCAGTTCATCCTGAGCAGCAGCAACATTCTGAACGCCGGTTTCGACCAGATCTTCATGCTGTACACTTCACACGTTTACGACGTAGCGGATATCATTGATACCTATGTATACCGTATGGGTATTATCAACAATGATTATTCCTTCTCGACAGCAGCCGGCATGTTCAAATCTGTTGTCGCACTGATCATGATTCTGTTCGTCAACCAGGTTGCCAAGAGAACCGGCAACGAAGGTCTGTTCTAAGAGAGAAAGGAAGGAATGAAAATGAAAGCATCCAAAAGCGGTGGTACCGTAATCAAACGTGGAAAAGCAGAGAAAGCTTTTACCGTATTCAACTACATCTTTTTTATTCTTTTGAGTATCGTGATGGTTTACCCGTTCTGGCATGTCATCATGATGTCCTTCAGCTCAGTGGAAGCAACGGCAAAAGGAGGCGTATTCCTCTATCCGCAGGGATTCAACCTGGACACCTACGCAAAAGTATTTAAAGATCCGTCCATCTGGACCGGATACGCTACAACAATCGGCGTTACCGTACTTGGAACCGTATTTGGAACCCTGTTTACCGCAACGACCGCATATCCGCTTTCCAAGGCAAACCTGCCGTTCCAGAAAACACTGAACTTTCTGATCCTGTTCACCATGCTGTTTTCCGGCGGTATGATCCCTGGATACCTGCTGATCAAAAACATGCATCTGATCGACAACCGCTGGTCTCTGATTCTGCCGGGACTCATCAGTGCATACAACGTAATCATTATGCGAAGCTTCTTCTCCACAATTCCGGAGAGCCTTGAGGAGTCCGCAAGACTGGACGGTGCGAACGATGTTACGATCTTTGCAAAAATCGTTCTTCCGCTTTCCAAGGCCAGCATCGCGACCATCGCGCTGTTCACCGCAGTCGGTTACTGGAATGATTACTTCTCCAGCGTTCTGTATATCAACACCAAGAGCAGATGGTCTCTGCAGGCGGTTCTCCGCTACATGCTGACCAACACCAACCAGGCAATGCAGTCTGCCGGTGTTACCGTAACAGCAACGACCAACGTAACGGCAGCTACGATCAAAGCAGCATCCGTTGTCGTTGCAACCGTACCGATTCTGTGCGTATATCCTTTCGTGCAGAAGTACTTTGTAAAAGGAGTTATGATCGGCGGCGTTAAGGGCTGATTTTAACGATAAAAAAGAGGAGGAAGAGAAATGAAGAGAAGAATGATGGCACTGCTCCTTGCAGGAGTAATGGGAGTGGGAATGATGTCGGGCTGCGGAAGCAGCAAATCCGCAGACAGCGGAAAAGTCGTAAGAGAAGAGTCGGATGAACCGATCGACGTGCTGAATCAGGATGAGAAAATGAAACTTTCCATCGTGTGCCTGCAGGGTTATACCCAGCCGGACAGCGAAATGCAGAAATGGATGGAGGACCGCTACAACCTGGATATCGATATCATCGCACTGCCGGGCTGGTCGGATGCAACATCCAAAATTTCCCTTCTGATGGGCGATGAGACACAGCGACCGGACATCATCTGGTGGTGGAACATGGAAGCTGACTATACGAAATGGGTAGACGCAGGCCTTCTGGTGGATATTTCTCCGTATATGAAGAAATATACCAACATGGTTGACTACTACAACAGCGTAGATCCTGGCGTTATGTTCTACGCATCCGGAGACAACGGAATTTACCGTATCCCGGGCGACGTTGCAGAGCCGGCATGTGAGACTCTGTGGATCCGGAAAGACTGGCTGGACAACTTAGGACTGGCTGTTCCGACTACACTGGATGAGCTGGAAGACTGCCTGTACAAATTTACCTTCGACGATCCGGACGGAAACGGTGTGGATGACACCTACGGATGGAATGGTGATGGATACGATTACCGTACTTTCTGGCCATGGATCCAGGGAAGCGGCGATGGAAACGGACGTATGGACTTCCTTCGTCTGGAAGACGGTTCCTACATCTACGGACCGACCACCGATGACTGCAAAGAGTGGCTGGGACGCGTAGCAAAACTGTACGCAGACGGCGTCATCGATCCGAGCATCATCACCGATACTGACCGTGATGAGGAGATGGCAAACGGCGGATTCGGCGCAACCTACAGCTGGGTATCCTGGAACAACCCGTCCAGCGGTACGATGCAGTCCTTCTATGCTTCCAACCCGGATGCAGAGTGGATTCCGATCGATATGGTAAGCGGCGACAACGGCAACCCGCAGGACGAGCCGGCAACCATCGCAGCATGGTGCTACTTCGGTATCACAAACGTTTGCTCCGATCCGGAAAGAGCGTATGCGATCTTTGATGACATGGCAACACCGGAGAACTGGATTCACAAGAAATTCGGCGTTGAGGGAAGAGACTACAAAGACAACGGCGACGGAACCTACGAAATCATCAACCCGGGCGATGGTGCAGTCAACACCGAGCAGAACCTTGGTATCAACCTGTTCCAGGATCTCTTCGCAAGAAAAGATGCTGCCAACATTGCCAATACAGAAGAGACGACCGAACTCTTTGAAAAAGTAAAAGAGAACAGCCGTGATGCTTATGCAAAGACCATCGAGAAGAAGAACCCGGATGCATATACCGTAAACAATGATCTCGGAACCGATATCGGTGACGCGATGAAAGAATACACCTGGGGTGTCATCGGCGGCGGAAAATCTCTGGATGACTGGGATTCCTACGTTGATAAAATCAATGGGCTCGGTCTGCAGGATGTGCTGGATGAGCTCAAGGAAATCCACGGAAAACAGGTAGAGGATTACCAGAAATACCTGGAAGAGTACAACAAATAAAACAACGAAATCATGCGTTAGAGCACTCGCCGGAGCCTCCTTTCCGGCGGGTGTATTTTTACGGAATCCTGCGTTTTCCGCTTGACAGAGATGGAGAAAAATGGTAACATAAGAGCCAAGTTAGGAAAAAGGCAAAGAAGAGGAATACTACATGGAGCTTCCGAATCCAGAAAGCTGTTGGGTGATGTGAAACAGCAGACGAATTCCGTGGAACTGACCTCAGAGCCGCTGCTCCCAAATTTAGAATAAAAAGAGTAGGTGCAGACGGAAACCCACCGTTAGAAGGGCAGGATATGCAGATGTTTCATCCGTATCCGCAGAGTGTACAGAGAAAATCTCTGTAAAACAGGAGTGGTACCGCGTAAGATATCAAGTCTTTCGTCTCTTGTGTCAGAAGCCGACACAGAAGATGAGAGATTTTTTTATGCTTTCATCCCGAATTTATGTCGGCAGAATAAATTGTATTTCACTTTCTGGGAGGAAAAAATCATGATGAATGTAAAGAAGTATCAGAAACAGTATTATATGCCGCCGGTTCCGTGCATGGACTGGGCAGAAAAAGACAGCATTGACAAAGCACCGGTATGGTGCAGCGTTGACCTTCGTGACGGAAACCAGGCACTTGTAATTCCGATGAGCCTGGAGCAGAAGGTAGAATTCTTCAAACTCCTCGTTGAGGTTGGTTTCAAAGAGATCGAGGTCGGCTTCCCGGCAGCATCTGAGACCGAGTACGAATTCCTTCGCACCCTGATCGAGCATGATCTGATCCCGGATGACGTAACCGTTCAGGTTCTGACCCAGGCGAGAGAGCATATCATCCGCAAGACCTTCGAGGCATTAAAGGGCTGCAAGAATGCCATCGTTCACGTTTACAATTCCACTTCCTATGCACAGCGTCAGCAGGTCTTCAAAAAATCGAAAGAAGACATCCTGAAAATCGCCGTTGAGGGAGCAAAGCTCTTAAAAGAGCTGACAGAAGAGGCCGGCGAGAAATACCGCTTCGAGTACAGCCCGGAGAGCTTTACCGGAACCGAGCCGGAATATGCGCTTGAGGTGTGCAACGCCGTTCTCGACGTATGGCAGCCGACTGCAGACCGCAAAGCCATCATCAACCTGCCGAGCACCGTGGAGCTTTCCATGCCGCACGTTTATGCAAGCCAGGTGGAATACATGAGCAAAAACCTGAAATACCGCGATAATGTCGTTCTTTCCCTTCATCCGCACAATGACCGCGGCTGCGGCGTTTCCGATGCAGAGATGGGTATCCTTGCCGGAGCAGACCGTATCGAGGGAACGCTGTTCGGAAACGGCGAGAGAACCGGAAACGTGGATATTATCACGGTCGGCATGAACATGTACATGCAGGGCGTCGATCCGGAGCTTGACTTCTCCGATATGCCGAAACTCTGCCATGCATTTGAATCCTTCACCGGTATGAGCATCAACCCGAGAAGCCCGTATTGCGGATCTCTCGTATTTGCAGCCTTCTCCGGTTCCCATCAGGATGCGATCGCAAAAGGCATGCACTGGATCGAGGAGAAAGCACCGGATACCTGGACCGTTCCGTATCTGCCGATCGATCCGACCGATATCGGAAGAAACTACGATGCAGACGTCATCCGCATCAACAGCCAGTCTGGAAAGGGCGGTGTCGGCTATATTCTGGAGACGAAATACGGCCTGAATCTGCCGGCGAAGATGCGCGAGGCTATGAGCTATACCGCAAAATCCGTTTCCGATCATCTGCATAAAGAGCTGCGTCCGGATGAGATCTTTGAACTCTTTAAAGATACCTTCGAGAACGTAACGACACCGTACAACATCAACGGCGTTCACTTTAAACAGCTCGATGAGGGCAGAATTGAAGCACAGGTTACCTCCAATTACGAGGGCGGTGAGTATGCAACTGTATATGCAGAAGGAAACGGCCGTCTGAATGCTGTCAGCAACGCGCTGAAACAGCAGTACAATCTGCAGTATGATCTGGTCAGCTATACGGAGCACGCGCTGGAGCAGAGCTCAAGTGCACAGGCAATTGCCTACGTCGGCATCAAAAAGCCGGACGGAATCCTTTCCTGGGGCGCAGGCGTAGATCCGGATATCATCCGCGCTTCCATCGACGCGCTGGTAACTGCAATCAACAACCGATAAGAAAAGAGAGAGCATATGCTGTTTAAAAACAAAATTGAATACACCAAAGGAATGTTTGTGGAGATTTACGGCACCGAGATAAAAAAAGTACGTCTGGTACTGCGGATCATTACAGGGATTGCTGTTGTGGCTGCGATCGCTTTTATGATCTACGGTGCAGCAGCGCGGGGATTTATCATGCCGGGAGACTTCTTCAATCTTGGAATCTCCATTCTGATGGCACTTCTGTGTACGTTTCTGCCGAATCTGATGGCACGTTCACAGATGAAAAAATGCAAAAAGAGAGGACTCCTTGGAGAACGTACCCTTCGTTTTACTGAGCAGGTGCTCACAATGACATACGAAAAAGAGGGCAGAAGCACTGATATTCCGCTCGAAGAGCTGACAAAGGTGACGGAGTTTGACAACTTTATCCGCATCACCATCGGAGGCAGAAGCACCTTTCTCGATAAGAAACGCTTTGAAATCGGAGACGCGGCAGCGTTTGTGACCTGGGCGGAAGATAAAATCGCAGAGAATGCGGAAAAAGAGGAAGAGGCACTCGCACTCGAGGAGACAGAAAGGGAAGCTCCGGCGTTAGAAGACGGCGAAGCAAAAACGGAGGAGTCCGACGAAAATTAAATCATACATTCTGACAAAAAATATTTTGGCAGAATGGTGGAAAATGGCTGTGCATTTTTGTGCACAGTCATTTTTTGTATATTTTTGTTGTTTTTTCATACTTCATCCATTATAATAAGAGGAAGCGTACAGGTAAAACTAATCTGAAACGTATCCGGCCGGGAGTTAGAGAGGCTCTGCCGGGAGTCAAAGTGAAGGAGAGAAAGAGCATGGAAGTATTATACAAAAGTACCAGAGGCAATGGAGAAACCGTAACTGCATCCCAGGCAATCTTAAAGGGTCTGTCCGACGACGGCGGATTATTTGTACCGACCTCCATTCCAGCACTGGATGTTCCCATGGAAAAACTTGCGGCTATGAGCTATCAGGAAGTGGCATACGAGGTAATGAGCCGTTTTCTTACCGACTTTACAGAAGATGAACTGAAAAACTGTATTGCAAACGCATACGATGCAAAATTTGACACAGAGGAAATTGCACCGCTGACAAAAGCAGACGGTGTTTACTATCTGGAGCTGTTCCACGGCGCAACGATCGCGTTCAAG
The DNA here is from genome assembly GCF_015557635.1 of Fusicatenibacter saccharivorans. Taxonomy (GTDB): domain Bacteria; phylum Bacillota; class Clostridia; order Lachnospirales; family Lachnospiraceae; genus Fusicatenibacter; species Fusicatenibacter saccharivorans. The sequence continues at coordinate 275,324 of NZ_JADNOP010000001.1, read as the reverse complement.
GACATGGCACTTTCCATTCTGCCGCATCTGATGACGACCGCCGCAAAGAAAAACGGCGTGAAAAATGAGATCGTTATCTTAACTGCTACATCTGGAGATACCGGAAAAGCAGCAATGGCAGGCTTTGCAGATGTGCCGGGCACCAGAATTATTGTATTTTACCCGAAGAACGGCGTAAGCCCGATTCAGGAAAAACAGATGGTAACACAGAAGGGCAAAAATACCCACGTTGTTGCCATCCACGGAAACTTCGACGACGCACAGACCGGCGTGAAGAAAATGTTTAACGACAAAGAGCTTGGAAAAGAGCTGGCAGATAAAGGTTTCCAGTTCAGCTCTGCAAACTCGATCAACATCGGAAGACTCGTTCCGCAGGTCGTCTACTACGTATATGCTTACGCAAACCTGGTGAAAAACGGAGAGATTGCAGACGGAGAAAAGATCAATGTAACCGTTCCGACCGGAAACTTCGGAAATATTCTCGCTGCATTCTATGCAAAACAGATGGGACTGCCGATCGCAAAACTGATCTGCGCTTCCAATGAGAACAAAGTTCTGTTTGACTTCTTCCGCACCGGCGTTTACGACAGAAACAGAGACTTTATTCTGACAACATCACCGTCCATGGATATCCTGATCTCGAGCAATCTGGAGCGTCTGATCTACCGCATCGCCGGAAACAGCGAAGCAGCAGACCGCGAGCTGATGCAGGATCTTGCAAAGGACGGAAAATATGAGATCACCGATGCGATGAAAAAAGAGCTGGCAGACTTCTACGGCAATTATGCATCCGAACAGGAGACAGCAGACGCGATTGCAAAACTGTACAGCGATACCGGATATGTGATTGATACCCATACCGCGGTTGCAGCGGCTGTATACGGAAAATACCGCGAGGAAACCTATGACGAAACTAAGACCGTCATCGCATCTACCGCAAGCCCGTATAAATTTACAAGCAGCGTTCTTGCAGCGATTGCACCGGAGTATGACACCCTTCCAGTACTGGAGCAGGTAGACAAGCTGTCTGCACTTGCCAATACCGAGATTCCGCGTGCGATCGAAGAAATCCGTACTGCACCGGTGCTTCATACGACAGAGTGTGATGTAGATCAGATGCCGGAGACTGTTCGGGCGTTTTTGAAATAAGATAAAGCAGGAGCAGAATTTTAAAACAGGCAGAGCACACAGCAGGCTTTGCCTGTTTTTGCAGGGAGAGAAGAATAAATAATGAAAAATAAAGTAATCAGGGGAGTACTGGCGGCAACCTGCGTGACAACCGCTGTCAGTGCTGCGAACGTATTTGGAGCAGGCACAGAGCAGAGTCTGGTAAATGAGGCTTCTGCTGTTACACAGGAAGAAACAGAAGAAACATCGGAGGCGGAAACCACAGACGAAAATACGCCGGAGATGACAGAAACGGAGACGCCGGATTCGACAGCGGAAAATGCCGCCTCGGATCTTCCGGCGGCAGAAGTACAGAGCGGAAATCCCGAAGAGACGGCGGTATCCGTGCAGGCTGGAAGCTATTACCCATGGGTGAATGAGAACGGGATCTGGTATTTTAAGGATCCGGATGGTACCATTGTCAAAGGAGCCTGGAGAGAGTACGACAAGAACCGTTACTACCTGAATAATGACGGAAAAATGGCGGTCGGCTGGAAAAAACTTGATGGAGCCTGGTATTATTTCCAAAGCTGGGGCGGTGTTTACCGGGATGCCTTTTACACCGTGAAAAATGTACCGTATTATTCTGATGCGGACGGAAAAATGGCGACCGGCTGGAAACTGATCGATGATGTGTATTATTATTTTGATGATCAGGGCGCGATGTACCGGAATCGTTTTTTTGAGTATGACAAGAATACGTATTATGTTGATGCGGATGGAAAAATGGCATCCGGGTTCGAACAGATTGACGGGATCTGGTATTACTTCCGAAGCTGGGGCGGCATGGCACAAAACACCTTTCTGACGCATAAAAATAATATTTATCATGTTGATACGGATGGAAAGATGACGACCGGCTGGCTGCTGCAGGATGGAACCTGGTATTATTTCCGAAGCTGGGGCGGCATGTACCGCAGCACCTTTTTCAAAGCACCGACAGGAAGTGCACTTTACTATGCCGATGAGAACGGAAAGATGGCTGTCGGAAAAAAACAGATCGACGGTGACTGGTACTATTTCAAGGACTGGGGCGGCATGTATCAGAATGCATTCATCAAAAACGGAACGAGTGTCTGCCATGCGGCTGCAGATGGAAAACTGACCGTCGGCTGGCTGCAGCAGGGCAGTACATATTACTATTTTGATGAAACCGGAGAGCAGTATTTTGACCGCTTTTTTGAATATGACAACAATACATATCGTGTGAATGCAGATGGAAAGATGGTAACCGGCTGGCAGAAAATCAATGGTACGTATTATTATTTCCGGGGCTGGGGCGGCATGTACCGTAGTACCTTTTTCCAGCTTGGCGGTGAAACGTATTATGCCGATGCGGATGGAAAGATGGTGACGGGCTGGCTTTCGAAAGAGAACCAGTGGTATTACTTCCGGGAAAATGGTGCGATGTACCGCAATACCTTCTTTACGCATTTAAACAACAGTTACTATGCCGATGCCAACGGCGTGATGGTGACGGGAGAGCGGACTATTAACGGCGCTTCCTATTACTTTAAAGACTGGGGAGGCATGGCAAAGAACCAGTGGCTCAATGCACAGAAACGGATGGTAAGCGGTGATCCGCAGACGGGCTGGTATTACTTTGGAAGCGACGGAAAGATGGTAAAATCGTATTACGCTCTGCTGAAAAAGAACAGCAGCAACTGGTACTACAGCTTTGACGAAAACGGAGTGTGCATTCTCGGCTCGAGCCAGTATGTGCGTGCAAAGGACAGCGTAAGCGGAAAATATTATACGATGGAGCATCAGTATTACACGGATCCGTCTGTGAGTGACCGTGATTTCTTTGCGGCTATCTGCAGTGCGGAGGCGGGTGTCCAGAGAAAAACAGGTATGACGGCAGTTGCGATGGTCATCCGGAACCGGATGGCGGCACAGAATATTTCGCTCCGCACCGCGATTTATAAACAGCAGCAGTTTGAACCGGCGCGGAACGGAAGTCTGACAAACTATCTGACGGGAATTGCGGAGCAGAGCAGTTCGATTATCAATCAGCTGAAAAATAATGGAGCCTACGGTGCAGTGGATGAATCCCAGTCGATCATGGATGCATATCTGAAGAACGGCACAAAGCGTGTGATCCCGGGCTTTGGCGATACGAGAGATGATTTTGATTATCTATATTTCATGACTCCGAAAGCATTTAAAAATCTGAATATGGATAAAGAAAAATGTGTGACATATACATACACCTATAAATGGACAACTTCCAGCGGAACAGCGCGGGAAGATTCCCATATTTTCTTTGTGAACTGGGTGAAAAAACAGAGCTGATCGGACGTCATATCGAAAGAAGGGGCGAACAAAAGATGACATTACAGGAAACAATCGAACAGATCCATCCGCTTTCGAAAGAGGCGATGGATCGTGCCAAGGCTCACTGGGACGGCATTGCAAAGCCGCTCCACAGCCTCGGAAAGCTGGAGGACGTGCTCATCCAGATTGCCGGAATCACCGGAAAAGAGGAGATTTCGATTGAAAAAAGAGCACTTCTGACGTTCTGTGCGGACAATGGCGTTGTGGAAGAAAACGTGACGCAGAGCGGTCAGGAAGTGACAGCGACAGTTGCGGAAAATTTTCTGCAGGAGAAGGCGACAGCAGCCATTCTCTGCCGCGGTGCGCATGCGGATCTGTTTCCGATTGATATCGGAATGGCGCGCGATACGAAGGTTCCGCGGTATAAAGTTGCGTATGGAACAAAAAATATGGCAAAAGGCCCGGCGATGACAAGGGAAGAGGCCGTTCGTGCGCTTGAAACAGGAATCGCCGTGGCGGAAGAAAAAATTGCGGCGGGCTATCAGCTGATGGCAACCGGTGAGATGGGCATTGGAAATACGACGACGAGCAGTGCAATGGCAGCCGTTTTCCTGAATCAGCCGGTTCCGGAACTGACGGGACGGGGCGCCGGGCTTTCGAGTGAAGGTCTTGCGCGGAAAATTGCAGCGATTGAAAAAGCGATTGCCATCAATCAGCCGGATCCGTCCGATCCCATCGATGTGCTGGCAAAGGTCGGCGGTTTTGACATTGCCGGCATGGCGGGTGTCTTTCTTGCAGGGGCCGCACATGGCGTTCCGGTTGTGATGGACGGCTTTATTTCCTGTGTGGCAGCGCTTCTTGCTGCACGGATTGCACCGTTTGCAAAGGACTATATGATTGCTTCGCACGTATCGAAGGAGCCGGCGGCGCATCTGCTGCTTGCAGAGCTTGGAAAAGAAGCCTTTCTGCACTGCGATATGTGTCTGGGCGAGGGAACGGGCGCCATCATGATTTTCCCGATTCTGGATCAGGCAAATGCCGTATACCGCGGCATGGCGACATTTGACGAGGCACAGATCGAAACGTATGTGCCGCTGACTTAAAAAAGGCAGGTGAAACGATGATACATCTGGTTACAGGCGGCAGCGGCAGCGGAAAATCGGCGTATGCGGAGCAGTGTATTCTGGATTTTGGCGGAACACGGAGGGTTTATATCGCAACGATGCAGCCGTTCGGTGCGGAAGGGCAGGCGCGTATTGCACGCCACCGGAAGATGCGCGCGGCAAAGAAGTTTTCGACGATTGAGTGTTATACGAATTTAAAAGAAGTGGAGCTGGAACCGGGAAGCGATGTGCTGCTCGAATGTATGTCGAATCTCACGGCAAATGAAATATTTGATCCATCCGGGGCGGGAAAAGCGCGGACGGAGGAGGAAATTCTTGCGGGCGTTTCCCGTCTGGCCAATCAGGCGCGGAATCTGGTTCTGGTGACGAATGAAATTTTTTCGGACGGATACCGATATGAGGAGGAGACGATGGAATACCAGCGGATCCTGGGAAACATTAATGTACGTCTGGCAGAGATGGCGGACTGTGTGACCGAGGTTGTGTATGGGATTCCCGTCAGAATAAAAAAAGAATAAGATGAAAACGATATGGAATAATTTTAAAGTGGCGTTTGCCATGTACTCGAAAATCCCGATGCCGCCGGCAGACTGGGAAAAAGAGAACATGAAATATGCGTTGTGTTTCTTTCCGTGGGTCGGACTGGCTGTCGGTGCAGTTTCGGCGGTGCTTTTCTGGCTGCTGCAGCAGATTGGCGCGGGAAGCATGCTGCGGGCTGCAGTGCTGACGGCAGTTCCGGTTCTGGTGACGGGCGGCATTCACCTCGACGGCTATCTGGATACGATGGATGCGTTAAGTTCCTGGAGAGAAAAACAGCGCCGACTGGAAATCTTAAAAGACCCGCACGCCGGAGCATTTGCGATTATTATGGGATGTCTGTATTTTGTACTGTACGCGGGCGCAGCCGGAGAACTTGTCTGGAAGATTTTTCCGGCGTATGCATTTGGCTTCGCAGTTTCGAGATCGTTCAGCGGTCTTTCGATCGCGTTTTTTCCAAATGCCAATCCGAAAGGAACAGCGGCAGCGTTTGGCATGAGCGCAGAGAAAAAAAGAACGGCGGCGGTGCTTGTTGTGACGATTTTTGCCGTGACGGCGCTCTCAGCTTCGTTCTGCGTCTGGGCGGCACTGGATGTACTGGTTGTATCGGCACTGGTATTCTGTTATTATAAATGGAAAAGCAGTAAGTATTTTGGAGGAATTACAGGAGATCTCGCAGGCTATTTCCTTTCGCTCTGTGAGCTGGCACAGCTCCTGTCTCTTGTGGTACTTTCTCTTGGAATGGAGAACTGGAAATGAAATTAGTAATTGGAGGGGCTTTTCAGGGAAAGCTTGACTTTGCAAAGAAGATGACCGGAAAAGAAACAGGATGGGCCGATGGGGCAGCAGTTTCGAAAGAGGAGCTGTCGGCATGTTCCGGCGTATATGATTTTCAGGAACTGGTCCGCAGATGGCTCCTTCTGGAAGAGGAGACCGGGACTGCACCGGAAGCAGAACTGGAAGAACTGCTGCAGAAAAATCCGGAAATCTGCATTGTTACGAATGAACTCGGTTACGGAGTGGTTCCGATCGAACCCTTCGACCGGAAATGGCGGGAAAAGACGGGGCGCATCTGTACGGAGCTGGCAGCAAAGGCTGATTCGGTAACCCGTGTGGTGTGCGGAATCGGAATCCTGCTGAAAGGTGAGGAAAAACATGATTAAAATTGCAATGATCCGCCATGGAAAAACCTATGGCAATACATTAGGACGGTATATCGGCGTGACGGATGAACCACTGTGTGAGGAAGGGAAAAAAGAGCTGGAACAGCGGACGATGGATACCGTTGAGCTTCTGTTCGTCAGCCCGCTGAAACGGTGTCTGGAAACGGCAGACATTCTGTATCCGTACGCCAAACAGGTCAAAATCCCGGAATTTGCAGAGTGCAATTTTGGTGAGTTTGAGAACAAAAATTATCAGGAATTAAAAGATAATCCGAAATACCAGGAGTGGATTGATTCCATGGCGACGCTTGCCTTTCCGGGCGGTGAGAGCCCGCAGCAGTTCAAGGACCGCTGCATCGCCGGCTTTGACAAGATGGTGGATACGTGTATCCGCCGCCATTACCGTAACGTGGCGATGGTGGTGCACGGAGGCACGATCATGAGTATCCTTGAGCAGTACGGCGTGCCACAGAAGAGTTACTATGACTGGCGAGTAGAAAACGGCTGTGGATATCATCTGTATCTCTCGGAGCAGAACTGGAAAATGGGCCGCAGAGAAGCTGTGGTGGAATCGGAGATAAGGCGGTAAACAAAAATGGTGACAGCAGAATGCCATGCCCATATTTTTATGGACGGTGTGGATTACAAAAAGGCGGCGGCAGCGCATGAAAACGGCCCGCGGGAGGATCTGATCCGGGAACATCTGGCGGCGTATCAGAAGGCAGGGATTTCCTATGTGCGTGACGGCGGAGATCCGTACGGGGCGGGTGTTCTTGCACGGAGCCTTGCGCCGGAGTACGGGATCACATACCGCACACCGGTTTTTGCGATTCACAGGGCGGGCCGTTATGGAAAAATTGTCGGACGCGCATTTTCAGACGGGAAAGAGTATTGCGCGCTTGTGCGTGAAGTACGCCGTGCGGGCGGAGATTTTATCAAGATCATGACGACGGGAATCCTGGATTTCGCGACAAAGGGGCATGTGACCAGTGAGCCGCTTTCCAGGGAAGAGGTTTTTGCAATGACAGCTGCGGCGCATGATGCGGGGCTTTCTGTGATGGCGCATGTGAACGGCGCACAGGCTGTGATGGATGCGGCAGAGGCAGGCGTGGACTCGGTTGAGCACGGGAACTTTCAGAATGAAGAGAGCATCTGCTGTATGGCAGAGCATGCAACAATCTGGGTGCCGACAATTGTGACGGTTTCGAATCTTCTGGAGAACGGCAGATATCCGGCTGAAACGCTGGCGTGGATTTTTGAGACGCAGAAAAAAGGTCTGCAGCTCGCATTTGAAAAGGACGTTGTGCTTGCGGCGGGAAGTGATGCCGGCGCATACGGCGTACTTCACGGAAAAGGAATCCGGGAAGAAGAGAGTGTAATGCGAAAAATCCTTGGGGCAGAAAATGGGCAGGAGCTGGAAAAGCGGCTTGCGTTTGGAGAAAAAAAGATCCGGGAAAAGTTCTGAAAATTTTCTGCGTTTCAGGCTTTAGAAAAAATTTAGAATTAAACGGGCAGACAATGCTTGCGCTTTCGCCCGGACTATGGTAAGTTTAAATCACTTTTACAAGAACTTTAGAGAAAATGAAACAGGGATATTCTGAGACAGAGGGTAAATGCTATCCTCTGTTTTTTGCGTGCAAAAATGACAGTCTGGATGTCCGCATCGACGGAAGGGAGCAAATGAAAGCAAAAGGAAAACTGGGGCTGCAGGGCTTTCTTTCCTTCCTTTTTCTGGCGGCGGGATGGTATCTGATGCAGTATTTCTGCGCCTATGTCGTACTGTCCGGGTCCATGGAACCGGAGATCCCGACGGGATCTGTTGTGGTTGTGGATGGACGGAAGAAGGAATGGAATCCGGGGGATGTGATTACCTACCGGAGAGGAAATATGGTGGTGACACACCGGATCGTGGAAAAGAGCGAGGAAGGATACTGTACTAAGGGGGATGCCAACGCGGAGGAAGATGCAGGCATCGTTTTGGAAAAACAGGTGATCGGGAATGTGATCGTAGCTCTTCCCTGGCTTGGCTTTGGTATCGTCTGGCTCCGGCAGAGAGGAACACTCTTTTTTCTGGCCGTGGGAGCGGTGATGCTTTTTACAATCCGGCAGCTTTGGCACGGTAGAAAAATCATGCAGGAAAACAAGTTATAAAAAGAATTAGCAAAATTATTTAGGAAAACAGGAGGAATTGATCTATGAAAAAACAGCGGAAAATCGTATTCTGGGCAGCATCACTGCTTCTGACAGGAGCCCTGGCAGCGGGCGGAACACTGGCGTATCTGACGGATAAGGATTCTGTGACGAACCAGTTTGTTGTGGGAAAAGTAGATATCGAAGGAAATGAACCATCGTACGCACCAGATCCGGACGGAAAGACCAATCATATCGTGCCGACCCAGGTGATTCCGAAGGACCCGCGTATCAAAAATAAAGGTAAAAATGATTCTTACGTTTATATGGATGTTTCCATACCAATCGCAAAAGTGATCGTTGCAGATACATCCGGAAACCGTTTAAACGGCGGGGCAGCCGTCGATACGGAACTGTTTTCGATGAATCAGCTTTCGAAAAAATGGGTGCTGATGTACAAGAAAAAACAGAACAATTCGATGGTATATACATATCTCTACAATGAAGTGCTCGCAGCTGGCAAAGCGACGGATCCTTTATTTACGAGCGTGACAGCAGCTAATATCGTGGAAGGGCAGCTGGATGAAAAAGAGGTCGATATTCCGATCAATTATTATGCAATCCAGGCGCTGAATACCGGTGAGGGAAGTACGGCTGCCGAGCGGGCAGCAAAGGCCTGGGAGAAGTATGTAAATCAGAATAATGGGCAGAAGGGGCAGGTAACGGCACCGCAGTCGGAGCCGGAACAGACAGAAGCACCTGGAATTTAAGCAGTTTTCTGGGGGACAAAAGATGAAGAAAAAGACGAAACGGCTGTTTTTCCTTGCGGGTGCGGCCGGGTGTACGATGGCGGCAGCCATTTGGCTGCTGCCGGGAACTTCGGCGTATTTTACAGATCACGAGAGTGTCTGGAATCGTATGGTGTTCGGACATAATACAAGTACTATCGATGAAGAATTTCCGACACCGACGCCCGTACCGCCAGGGAAAAGTGTGGTAAAGAGAGTAAAAATCAGAAATGAAGGTTCCGTTGCCTGCTATATTCGAGCGGCACTTATATTCAGTGAACCAATTGAAGCGATTGAGGGACTTGATACGGAAAACTGGGTAAAAGGAGAAGATGACTACTATTATTACAAAAAACCGGTTTCAGAAGGCGAAAGCACGACGGAATTGTTTACCGGAATCCGCGTTGCAAAAGAAATGGAACAGAAAGAACTTGAGGTTTCGGTCTATGAGGAATCGGTGCAGATCCAGAAGGGGAATATGGTATTTCACGGCTATCGGGAGGCATGGGATGCTTATGAGAGAGGTGGTCAGACATGAAAGGAAAACGCGTCAGGATCGGATGTGCGGCGGCAAGTCTTCTGATGGGAATCAGCGGAACGTATGCATATTACCGGAGCAGTGTTGAGACCATTAACAAAATAGCTGTCGGAGATGTAAATATTGGAATCTGGGAATATGAGGAAGACGGGGATGGAGAAAAGAAGTATGAGGGACCGGAAAACGGCATTGTACTGCCTTCCCAGGTGATTTCAAAAATTCCGCGGATCACCAATTATGCTGAACCATGCTATGTCCGGGTAAAGCCTGTGTTTGATGAGGAAGAAACGCAGGATTACCGTCTGGGGGAAGAGGACCTTGGGGGAATCGAGGACGTCTGGCTGAAAGCAGGAGAGTATTATTATTATCCCAAAGTGCTGGGAAAGCAGGAATCTGTCGATTTTTTCCGTACAATCACCATTCCATCTGCGTGGACCAGTGAGGCGGAGGGACAGGTGCTGTCCGTTGAAATCCAGGCGGAGGCCGTACAGGCAGCGAATGTGATGCCGGATTTTACGGCAGAAGCTCCGTGGGGAGAAGAACTGGAAATTGAACAGTGTGTCCACGAGGCGGATAATACCGTTTCGGAGGTTTCGCAGCAGAGCTTCCTCACCGTTTCGTACGAAGGAGCAGCGCGGAATCTGATCTTGGCACCCGACAATTTCTTTCGGAACTTTCCAGTGCTGATGCCGGGAGATGAATGGGAAGATACGTTCACACTGGTGAACACGACAGCAAGCCGTGCAGAATTTTTTCTGCGGACGGAACTTCCGGAAGAACTCAGTGAAACAGAAAAAGAACTGCTTTCCAAGGTGAAACTGGAAATACGAGAGGGAGACAGCGTGATTTATGAAGGTGATTTAGAGAGTGAGGGACTATGGGCAGCAAAAAGTCTTGGAATATGCAGTCCAGATGAACGGAAAGAAATCTGTTTTTCAATCCGTGTGCCGTCAGAACTTGGAAATGAATGGGCACTTCGGAAAAGCGGGGTAAAATGGATTTTTTCTGTCGAAGGAGAAGATCTGCCGCAGGAAGAAGGCCCCTCTATCTGGCACAGCGCGCCAAAAACAGGTCTGCGCGATCCGTCAGCAGCGGTCCCCATTGGAATTGCCGTGACAGGAGCCTTCCTGTTTCTTGCCGCGGGCCGGTCTGAAAGGAGGAAAGAATGAAAAGAGCAAAGAAAAGCTTCTGGTTTCTCGCAGGAATTCTGCTGTTGTTGGGATTTTGTTTTCGGGAAGATGTTCTGGCTTCGAGTCTTACGAGTCTTCCTTCTCTTTCGAAAGCCGGAATCGGAGAAGTTGTATCATCGGACTCTGTTATTGACGGCCGATATGATTTTACCCCGCTGATCGGAAGTGAGACAAAAATCCGTTTTGGAAGTACAGATGGAAGTACCTGGGACAATCTGTTCTGCAAAAACGGAGAGAGCCATTCGAAATGCTGTTCCACATGGTGGCCGGCGGCCGATGTGAAGGGATGGAGTAATCTCCGTTCCTTCACGCCGCTGGAGTCGAAAAAAGGAAAAATGTATGCGGAATATACGAATGTTGGAGAGTGCCACGGGGAAAATATAACGATGCGGATCTGGCTGGAAGACTGGCAGAACACGGTTGTACCATCAGGGTATGAGGACGTGGATGCGGTAGTCGTGGCGATTGACCACAATAAGCCGGTCATTGATATTAAAGGTCTGCTCTGGATCAAGGTACGGTTTGCTTATTACGACAGTAAAGGAAATCCGCTGAATGTGAAAGGGTATTTTACACTTTCAGATCTGGACTTTAAGCAGGGCTTTTATCTGGCTGATGAGACAGAACATATCTATCTGACGAAGGAGGCAGATGCCAGAATCGTCTACGATGCCAGAACAGAAGCGATCTGGTCGGCAAGACGCGGCTCTGAGCCGGACGGTGGAACAACTCCAGAAAATTCGGAAGGCTGGGTTACAGTTACCTTTGAAGGAAATTCCCAGACGATGATTTTCTATGATGGAGGCACTAACGACGCGGTAACTGGTCCCGGCGGCGGAGTGAAAGCACCGAAAAAATGGCCGGATAATTTTGTAAACGATACTTCCAGTACGTACAACAACTGGCATGGAGCATCCCGGGAAACGGGAATAACTGTTGTGCCGTGGAATACTTCGGAATTTGGTTACACAGCGAACGTTCCCTGTCATCTGTCGAAAGTAGGAGATCTTGTAGTGAAAAAAATGGATGCAGAGACAAAAGAAGCTATTTCGGGTGCAGAATTTACCGTGTACCGCTGGAAAAACAACACCTGGAGTGAATTCAAAAAGATGAACTGGGTGAAAAAAACGGGTTCTTATCTGTTGGAGGGAATTCTGGATACAGACAGTGAAAATGGAAAATTCCGTGTTGTGGAGACAAAGAATCCAGCTGGTTATGCAGGAAGCTGGGAGCAGGAATTTTCCATTGACAAGGAAGGCATGCAGACGATCCATCTGGAGGCAGAAAACACAAGAAAAACAGGCTCACTGAAGATAAAAAAGACGGAAGAAAACTCAGGGAAAGCACTTTCTGGTGCAACATATCAGGTGATTGCGAGCGGAGCAATTACAACGGTAAACGGAACAGTGCTGTTTCCGGATCAGGCGGTAGCAGCTGTGCTGAAAACGGATGAAAATGGAGAGGCGTTCAAAGACGGGCTGGAGTACGGAACGTATCTTGTGCGGGAAACGGCGGCTCCAAATGGATATGTGCTGGATCCGACGGAAAAGAAAATAACGATCGGGGAACAAAACGCACAGATCACACTGACGTTTACAAACTGGAAGAACCGTTTTGTTCTGCAGAAAGTAAGTCAGGGAGACGGAAAAGTGCTTCAGGGAGCAGCCTTTCATATCTGGACGAAAGATGGAAGTTTTGATGAGACAAAAAAGACGGATGCAAATGGAAAAATTGAGCTGACGGGACTTTTGGACGGTGTCTGGTACTATCAGGAGACAGCATCTCCGGAGGGCTATCTGCTGGACAGCACATGCCGGGAATTTGTGGTAGAAAACGGAAAAATTGACGGTAAATCGGAACTGTCGGTGACGGTCGAAAATGATGGAACACATCTGACAATTGAAAAAATAGATGCAGAGAGCGGAAAACGAATTTCCGGCGCAAAGCTGGTATTAAAAGATATGGATGGAAACCGTGTGGACAGCTGGATTTCAGGAGGAAGCGGCCCGCATGAACTGGAAAAATTAAAGCCGGGTTCTTATGTCATTGTGGAGGAGGCCGCGCCGGATGGATACCTTGCGGCAGAACCGGTTTCGTTTGTGCTGGAGGCAAAACAGGAAGTGCAGACCGTGACGATGAAGGATCTTGCATGTGAAACCTTGACGATTACAAAGAAGATCAAGGCGGATGAGATTACATGGGCGCATGGAAATCCAACGTTTCTGTTTTCCGTGAAGGGAAAGGATCTGTATGGAAAAGAGCATACATACCAATGCTATCTTACGTTTACAAAAACACAGGTGGAGAAAACGACAGATCAGGACGGCTACACGGAACAGTCGGTACAGATCCGGGGAATTCCGGCAGGAAACGATTACCGGGTACAGGAGAAGAAGGTGCTGCGGTATTCGCTTATGCAGGTGACAGGTACGAAGAATGTTACCGTGAAAAAACTAGAAGAGCCGGCATATGGAAAAGATCCTGCGCGCGTCTTTTCGGTATCGGTAAATCTTTGCGGACATCCCAAAGAAAGTGAGGTTGTATTTGAAAATCAGAAATACCGCTGGGATGATTATGGACACAACAGTATTGTAAAAAACCGGATTCCGGTTGAATAACAAAACGGAAAAACATTCCACCATCGGTTCGGGTGGTGGAATGAAAACAAAATGGAGAGAGAAAAAATCAGCAGAAAAAGAAGAGGGATTGCAGTTCTGACATTGGCGGCGCTTTTTTTCTGGTATCTGCCGCAGATTCAGGTAAACCGGCAGATTCGAAAAGAACAGGAAGAAGCGGTGGAGATGTATGTCAGAGAAGAAAAAGAAGAGAACAAAGAGGAAAACGAAAAAAGCGAAGAAGTGCAGGAGCAGGAACCGGGCAGTACAGATCAAAATCTGTTTCGGACAATTGATTTTGCAGGACTTCGATCAAAAAATAGAGAAATCTGCGCGTGGCTCTGGATTCCGGGCTGCGCCTTAGATGTTCCGGTTGCGCACGGGCAGGATAACGCATATTATCTGACACACGATGCGTTTTGCAGGGAGCGGATTTACGGCAGTATTTTTGCACCGTGTGATACACCGGAGGATTTTTCTGAACGTCACACGATTTTATATGGGCATAATATGCGGGATGGAACGATGTTCGGAGGATTGAAAAAGTATCGTGAGGCGTCGTGGGAACAGGAATTTCCGTATCTGTACCTGTATTTGCCGGGTGAAGCATGGCAGTGCCGTATTTGGAGTGTGGAGGAGACGGATGCCAAAAGTGATGTTTACCGGCTGGGAGCATGGAGCGATGCGGACTGGAATGCATGGGTACAGGAAAGAAAGGAAAACAGCATTATCTTTGGCAGCGGTGAGGAAAAGGAAGTTCAAAAGATACTTACCCTTTCCACCTGCATTGGTGACGGCAGCAGTTCACAGAGACTGGCTGTACATGCGGCGGTGGAGATGGTTTTTGCAACAAAATCTGGAAGGGAAGAGGGTTCTGTGCTAGAATAAGACAGAATCAAAAGATTTATGATACAGAGCAGGAAAAAGGATGGCGATAAGACATGAAAGAACTGTACACGACGGCAGGAATTTTTGTGGTTCTGATACTGCTGGGAGTTTGGATGGTACAGAATAACAGAAATGAACAGGAAAAGAAGCTGGTACAACTGCGGAAGAAATGGGGAAAAAAGCAGGAGAAACGGACGGCACGGGAAAAGAAAGAAAAACTGGAAGCGTGTCTGAGACGAAAAGCAGGGGAAAGCTTCTGCGTGGACGCGATTACCTGGAATGACCTGGATCTCGATGCGGTTTTTGACACAGTTGACCACACAGTGTCGGTGTGCGGGGAAGAATATCTGTACACGGCGCTTCGGATGCCGGTCACAACAACAGAAATCAGGGAAGAGCGGGAACGGCTGATGAAGCTTTTTGCAGAGAACCAAAAAGCCAGAGAAGCAGTGCAGAAAGCACTTCTTTTGATGGGAAAAGAAAAGATGAATCCGCCGACAGAAGAAATAGCCGTACTGATGGAGGCGGAGCCGGGAGAGAAGGGGAAATATCTTCTGATGGCCGGTATTGCTGTGCTTGGAATTGGACTGCTGTTTGTACTGCCTCCGCTGGGTGTGGCTGTTCTGTTTGCTTCTATGGTCGGCAACGGACTGATGCATGGAAGGGAGAGCAAAAAGCTGGAGAGTGCATTAAAAGCGTTTGGCTGTATCCTGCGGCTGCAGCGGACAGCCAGGGAACTTGGAAAAGAAAAAATTTCCGGATTGGAAATGTATCAGAAGCGTCTGGAAGAACAGGAAAAACAACTCCGTCCGATTACAAGAAAATGCAGAACACTTGTGAATACGAAAGAATCGCAGGGCGGTGCAGCAAACATGATTTTTGCATACTTTCACACGTTCTTTCTGCTGGATCTGATCGAGTATTCTTCGGTTGTTTCCGGAGTGAAATCGTATGAAAAAGCGATTCTGCAGATGGCAGAGGATCTTGGACTCCTGGACTTTGCACTGTCTGCAGCATCGTACCGGGAGAGCCTTTCGTATTACTGCCGGCCGGAATTCCTGGATGAGAAAAAGGCGGGCTGTCGGATCGATGCGGAGGAGCTTTATCATCCGCTTCTGACACATCCGGTGGCAAACAGTCTGTATGCGGAGGGCGGAATTCTGCTGACCGGCTCGAATGCGTCGGGAAAATCCACATTTATGAAAAACATGGCAGTGAATGCGATTCTGGCACAGGCACTGAACACGAGTCTTTCGAAGCGGTATCGCGGTGTTGTGTGCCGGATCATGACATCCATGGCACTCCGCGATAATCTGGCACAGGGAGAGAGTTACTTTGTTGTGGAAGTAAAATCTTTAAAACGGATTCTGGAGGCAAGCCGTGAAAAAACACCGCTTCTGTGCGTCATTGATGAGGTGCTGCGGGGAACAAACACGACGGAGCGGATTGCAGCGTCAGAGAGTGTGCTTGCTGCCCTGCGCCGTGCAAATGTGCTCTGTCTTGCAGCAACACATGATACTGAACTGACGTATCTGCTGGAAGATCTCTACACCAATTATCATTTTGAAGAGCAGATTACCGCGCAGAGTATTTCCTTCCCGTATCGCCTGGAACAGGGGCCGGCAAGAGGAAAGAATGCGATTGCGCTGCTTGGAAATATGGGAATTGATGAAAAAATTGTAAAACAGGCAGAAAGAAGAGCCGCGGAGTTTGAAACAACAGGAAGCTGGGAAAAGAATAAGTTTCTGAGATAGAAAAACAGCCGGGAAAAATTGATCTTTTTTGAAAAAATATGCGAAAATGGTTCAGCATTTTTTCATTGTGTGTTATGATAAAACAGATAGCGTGATCCGGCAGAAAAACCGCCGGATCTGTTAAGGAGAAAAACATGAGCAGGACAGGCTTAGAAGATGCATATATTATGCGCGGCAGCAAGAAACTCCGCATGGGATATACGACGGGTTCCTGCGCTGCAGCGGCAGCGCGGGGAGCGGCGTTTATGCTGCTTTCCGGGAAAGAAATACAGGAAGTGAAAATCCATACGCCAAAGGGCATTGTTCTGAATCTGGAATTGCTGGATATCCGGAGAAGTGCCGAAAAAGTAAGCTGTGCCGTCCGAAAAGACGGCGGGGATGATCCGGATGTGACAGATAAAGCATTGATTTACGCGGAAGTGACGTTTGGAACAGAAGAGGGAATTGTAATCGATGGAGGATTCGGCGTCGGGCGTGTGACAAAGCCGGGGCTGGATCAGCCGGTCGGAAACGCGGCGATCAACCATGTACCGCGCCAGATGATCCGCGAGAATGTGGAGGAGATTCAGAAAAAACTCGATGATTTCCGCGCACTGCAGGTTATCATCTCCGTACCGGAAGGGGAAGAACTGGCAAAGCATACATTCAATCCGAGACTTGGCATCACCGGCGGCATTTCAATCCTTGGAACGAGCGGGATTGTAGTGCCGATGAGCGAGGAGGCGCTGATTTCCACGATCCGCGTCGAGATGGAAATGCGGAAAGCACAGGGTGACCGCGTCCTTCTGGTAACACCGGGAAATTACGGACAGGACTTCTTAAAAACGTATCCGTGGGTCCGTGCAGACCATTCCGTTAAGTGCAGTAATTACGTCGGAAAAACACTGGAATTTGCAGCTGAGCTCGGCTTTGACGCCATCCTTTTTGTGGCACATCTTGGAAAATTTGTCAAGGTGTCCGGCGGAATTATGAATACCCATTCCCACGAGGCAGACTGCCGTGCGGAGCTTCTTACGGCGCAGGCGGTGCGTGCAGGGGCGGATCTTGCACTGGCAAAAAAACTGCTGGAGACCGGAACGACGGAAGAAGCGGTGCAGATTTTAAAGGAAGCAGGATGCCTGAAAGAGACCATGGAAAAAGTGACAGAAAAAATTGCTTTTTACATGAATTACCATATTGAGGGCAGAGTGCAGACGGAGGCGATTGTTTTTTCAAGCAATGAGGGCCTGCTCGGGGAAACCCCGGGAGCGGGAGAACTTCTGGAGCGCCTGCGGGAGCAGGAAGAAAAAGAAAACAGAAAAGAGTAAAAACAAAATGACAGGAATTTTATTTGGAACAGGAATCGGACCGGGAGACCCGGAGCTTATGACGTTAAAGGCCGTCCGTCTGATCCGGGAAAATGATACGATTGCAGTACCAGGAGAGAAACCGGAAGAGAGCATTGCCTACCAGATTGCTGTTCAGGCAGTGCCGGAACTGGCAGAAAAAGAGCTCGTTGCTATTCCAATGCCGATGACAAAGAATGCCAAAGAACTGGAGGAAAATCACCGGCGCGGTGCAGAAAAAATAGAGGAGCTGCTGGATGCAGGAAAAAACGTAGTATTTCTGACACTCGGAGATCCAACTGTGTATTCTACCTACCTTTATGTACACAGACGGGTACTGGAAGACGGTTACGATGCGAGAATTGTAAGCGGTGTTACATCGTTCTGCGCGGCAGCAGCATCTCTTTCCGAGGGACTGGTGGAAAATTCCGAAGAACTGCATGTGATTCCGGCGTCTTACCAGATTGAAGATGCACTGGAACTTTCAGGAACAAAGGTTCTGATGAAAGCGGGTAAAAAGATGCCGGCTGTGAAACAGTTCCTGAAGGAAAAGAACTGCCGGGCGGTGATGGTAGAAAACTGCGGCATGGATACGGAACAGAAGTATTTCAGCGCGGAAGAAATCCCGGACCAGGCAAGTTACTATTCACTGATTATTGTAAAAGAAAAGAGGAAAAAATAGATGGTACATTTTATTGGAGCGGGCCCTGGAGCCCCGGATCTGATTACGGTAAGAGGACAGAAGCTGCTTGGTGAGGCGGACATTATCATTTATGCAGGTTCTCTTGTCAATCCGGCACTGCTGGATCTGAAAAAAGAGGGCTGTGTGGTATATAACAGTGCAACCATGACGCTGGAGCAGGTGATTGATGTTATGAAAGAGGCCGAAAGCAAAGGCCAGACTGTGGCAAGACTCCACACGGGAGATCCGTGCCTGTACGGTGCAATCCGCGAACAGATTGATGCGCTCGATGCCCTTGGAATCGCTCACGATGACTGTCCGGGTGTCAGCTCTTTCTGCGGAGCGGCTGCTGCCCTTGAAATGGAATATACGCTGCCGGATATCTCCCAGAGTGTTGTCATCACCAGAATGGCCGGAAGAACACCGGTTCCGGAGCGGGAGAGCATTGCGTCTTTTGCGGCACATCAGGCAACGATGGTTGTATTCTTAAGCACGGGACTCTTAGAGGAACTTTCCCGTGAGCTGATTGCAGGCGGCTATACGGCAGATACTCCGGCAGCGATCGTTTACAAAGCAACCTGGCCGGAGGAGAAGACGTTCGTCTGCACCGTTGGAACACTTGCCGAGACGGCGAAAAAGAACCAGATCACCAAGACAGCGCTGATGATCATCGGAAATGCCGTTTCCCAGGGAAATTACCGCAGAAGTGATCTGTACAATCCGGCGTTTACCACCGAATTCCGAGAGGCAGAAAAATAAGATGAAAATAGCCATAGCAAGTTTTACAAGAAACGGATGCGTCTGGAATCAAAAACTCTGTGCGGCACTGAAAAAACACAGCTGTGAAGGATATGCACTGGAAAAGTACGGGAAAGAAGCGGGAATTCCTGCGATTGCACCGTCGCTTCCTGCATGGACAGAGCGCATGTTTCAGGAAATGGATGCGATTTTGTTTATCGGGGCGTGCGGGATTGCGGTGCGCAGTATTGCACCGTACGTGAAAAGTAAAAAGACAGATCCGGCGGTTCTGTGTATGGATGAACAGGGAAAGTTCGTGATTTCATTACTTTCCGGCCATATCGGCGGGGCAAACGAGCTGACGGAAGAAGTTGCAGCTGTAACGGGTGCGGTTCCGGTCATTACAACGGCAACGGATGTCAATCACAAGTTTGCGGTCGATGTCTTTGCTGTAAAAAATCATTGTGAAATTTGTGAGATGGAGCTGGCAAAAGAGGCAGCGGCGCTTCTGGTGGACGGAAAAACGGTTGGATTCTGCAGTCGTTTTCCGGTGGAGGGAACAAAACCGGAGGAACTGATCCCGGAAGAGGCGGCAAAACCGTCGATGGGAATCTGCATTACCACATCGGAAGAGGATTCGCCATATGAGAGAACACTTCACCTGATCCCGAAGGTGATCACCGTCGGCATCGGCTGTAAGAAGAATACACCGGCCGGCCGGATTGAAGAAAAGGTTCTTGCGGCACTTGCGGCGGCCGGGATTTCTCCAAAAGCAGTTCGACAGGCGGCAAGTATTGATCTGAAAGCGCAGGAGCCGGGAATTCTGCAGCTGGTGGAAAAGTATGGCTGGCAGTACCGGACCTTTTCTGCAGAAGAACTGGAAACAGCGGAGGGGGAATTTACGCCGTCTCCGTTTGTGAAGAAGATTACAGGAATTGACAATGTCTGTGAGCGCAGCGCAGTTCTCGCCGGCGGCAGACTGATAAAGAAAAAAAAGGCAGCGGACGGTGTAACAGTTGCACTGGCTGCGGCGGACTGGAGGGCAGTATTTTGAGTACAATTTTTGTCGTGGGCATCGGCCCCGGAGCATATGAAAAAATGACGATCGAGGCGGCGGATGCGCTGCGGAACTGCGATGTGATCATCGGCTATACCGTCTATGTGGATCTGGTAAAAGAACATTTTGCAGGAAAAGAATTTCTGACGACACCGATGCGGAAAGAGGTGGAGCGCTGCCGTCTAGCATTTGAAACTGCGGCAGAGGGAAAACAGGTTGCTATGATCTGCAGCGGAGATGCCGGCGTTTACGGTATGGCAGGTCTGATGTATGAGCTTTCGGAAGAATGGCCTGATATTGAAATTAAGGTAATTCCAGGCGTGACCGCCGCAACGGGAGGCGCTGCCGTTCTTGGTGCACCGTTGATCCACGACTTCGCCCTGATCAGCCTGAGCGATCTTCTGACACCGTGGGAGAAAATTGAAAAACGTCTTCTGCTGGCATCGGAAGCGGATTTTGTCATCTGTCTTTATAACCCGGGAAGCCATAAGAGAGCGGATTATCTGGAAAAAGCGTGTGATCTGATGCTTCGTTACAAAGCGCCGGAAACCGTCTGCGGAATCGTAAGCCAGATCGGAAGAGACGGGGAGACGAGCCGGACCATGACGCTTGCAGAACTTCGCAATACAAAAGTGGATATGTTTACGACGGTATTTATCGGAAACAGTCAGACAAAGGAAATCCGGGATCACATGGTAACGCCGAGGGGATATCGCTATGAATAAAGTAATCGTCTTTGCCGGAACGACGGAAGGCCGGGAGATCTGCAGTTTTCTGAAGAAATATGAGATTGCATCCCTTGCCTGTACGGCGACAGAATACGGCAAGTGCCGGATCGAGGAGGGCGGTGCCCTGACGGTTCGAAGCGGAAGACTGACAGAAGAAGAGATGGAACAGCTTTTTGGCGAAGAACAGCCGGAAATGGTTATCGATGCAACCCATCCGTATGCCGATCTTGTGTCGGAAAATATCCGGTCTGCATGTGAAAAAGCAGGAAAAACGTACCTTCGGCTGCTGCGGCCGTCGCTTGCGGCAGATCCATCCTGCGTCATGGTCGACACGACAGAAGAAGCGGTATCGTATCTGGCGGGCACAGAGGGAAAGATTCTGGTGACAACAGGAAGCAAGGAACTCGCAAAATTTGCAGAGCTTCCGGATTATAAAAACCGTGTGTATGCCCGGGTGCTGCCGTTGCCAGGCGTAATTGCATCCTGCGCGGAACTTGGATTTGATGCCGCACATACCATAGGCATGCAGGGACCGTTTTCTATGGACATGAACGTTGCAATGCTGCAGTCGTTCCATGCCGAATGGATGGTAACGAAGGAATCCGGAAGAAACGGCGGCTTTGAAGAAAAAATTGAGGCAGCAAAAAAGGCCGGTGTCCGTGTCGTTCTGATCGGCCGTCCGAAAGAGGAAGAAGGACTCTCGGAGGACGAGGTCAAGAGGTATCTCGTTGAAAAATTTGATCTGTCCGTGAAACGGGACGTCGTGATCGCCGGAATCGGACCTGGTGCAGAAGCACAGATGACGCTGGCGCTCGTAGACGCGTGTGAGCAGGCGGATGTGCTGATCGGTGCGGGACGCATGACAAAAGCAGTAGAAAAATATCAGAAGCCAATGCTTGCAGAATACAGCCCGGAAAAGATTTACGAGTATCTGAAGGCGCACCCGGAATATGAAAAGATTGTTCTTCTGCAGTCGGGTGATGTCGGCTTTTACAGCGGAGCAAAGAAACTTCAGGCCGTCCTTGCGGAAGATGCGGATTTTTCTGTCCGTGTAGAGCCGGGAATTTCTTCGCTGGTTTATTTCTGTGCCAAAATCGGAGTGTCCTGGGAGGATGCAGCATTTGTGAGCCTGCACGGACAGCACTGCAACTTTCTGGAGACGGTCCGCCGAAACCGGAAAACTCTGGCGATCGCCGGCGGAAAGGGCAGTGTCAGGGAAATCTGCCAGACGTTAAGTTCGTACGGCTGGGAGCAGATTGTGCTGTATGTGGGAACGGATCTGTCGTATCCGGAAGAACAGATTGTGACAGGAACCCCATTCGAACTTGCTAAAATGGAGTTTGCTCCGCTTGCGGTTCTTCTGTTTGAAAATCCGAATCCGGAACCAGAGTTTACAGCCGGCATGGCAGATGAAGTATTTCTGCGTGACAAAGTACCGATGACCAAGCGGGAAGTGCGCAATGCGTCTCTTTCACATCTGCAGCTTTCTTCGAATTCTGTTGTCTATGATATTGGATCGGGCACAGGTTCTGTTTCGATTGAGATGGCGCTTCGTGCAGCACAGGGAAAGGTATATGCGATAGAAAAAAATCCGGCAGCCGTTGCACTTCTGCAGGAAAATAAAAAGAAATTTGCAGTGGATCATCTGGAAATTATTGAGGGAACTGCACCGGAAGCACTCGAAGCACTCCCGGTTCCGACGCATGCATTTATCGGCGGGTCTGCCGGAAACTTAAAAGAGATTCTGGAACTGCTCCTGCGGAAGAATCCGAACATCCGCGTGGTATTAAATACAGTAACCGTGGAAACATTAGCGGAGGCAGCATCGTGTTTCAAAAAACTTGCGTTTGAAGAGCCGGAAATCGTCTGCCTGCAGGCTTCCAATGCGAAAAAGGCCGGAAGAAGCCATCTGATGATTGCCCAGAATCCGGTTTATATCTTTACAGCCCAGGGAGGTGCCAAAGAATGAAAGCACCAAGAATCATGCTGGCAGCAGGAAGGAGCGGAAGCGGGAAAACGATGATCACCTGCGGACTGCTCCGTGCACTGCAGCAGATGGGAAAGCAGCCCGCAGCGTTTAAATGCGGCCCGGATTATATCGATCCGATGTTTCACGAACAGGTAATCGGCGCCCCGTCGTGTAATCTGGATCCGTTTTTCACAGAGGAAGAAACAACACAGTATCTGTTCTGCAAACATGCAGCGGGTCATGACATTTCCGTATTGGAAGGCGTTATGGGGTATTACGACGGTCTTGGCGGAATTTCTACCAAAGGCAGCGCCTACGATCTCGCCGGTATGACAAAAACGCCGGTTCTTCTGGTTGTCGATGCCAAAGGCATGAGCGTTTCAGCGCTTGCCTTTATCAAGGGATACCTGCAGTACAAAGAGGACAGCAGGATCGCCGGTGTAATCTTTAACCGGATGTCAGAGATGCTGTACCGGGAGATCGCGCCGATGGCGGAAAAAGAACTTGGCATTTCCTGTGTCGGCTTTGTGCCGGAACTGAAGGAATGCCACTTAGAAAGCCGCCACCTCGGCCTTGTGATGCCGGATGAGGTGGAAAATCTGCGGGAGCAGGTCAATCTGCTTGCAGAAACACTGCAGAAGACACTGGATTTTGAAAAAATTCTTGCGATTGCAGAAGGGGCAGAAGAGCTCTCGGGAAAAATGCCGGAAGCCCTGCGTAAGGTGACAGAAAGCGAAGCAGCCGCCAAGGTGCGTGCTGCGAAGCCGATTCTTGCCGTTGCAAAGGATGAAGCATTCTGTTTCTTTTATCGGGATAATCTGGAGCTTCTCGCGTCGCTTGGAGCCAAAATCGAATATTTTTCGCCGCTTTCCGATGCGGAGCCGCCAAAGAATACAGACGGATTTCTGTTCTGCGGCGGCTACCCGGAGCTGCACGCAGAAGAGCTTTCGGAAAACCAGACCATGAGAACGAAGATCCGCGATAACATCCGTCAGGGAATGCCGGTTCTTGCAGAATGCGGCGGTTATATGTACCTGTCAGAATCCATGGAGGATATGGATGGAAATGTGTATCCTATGGTACAGGCTGTTCCGGGAAATGTTTATCGGACAAAAAAGCTGGGAAGATTCGGCTATATCACCCTCACGCCAAACACGAAGGATACCTTTCGGAACGGCGGAAATCCGGTGCGCGGCCATGAGTTCCATTACTTTGACAGCACAGACTGCGGAAGTGCATGGCATGCGGCAAAACCGCTGCGGAAGCGGAACTGGGAATGCATTCATGCGACAAAACGGATGATGGCGGGATTCCCGCATCTTTACTATATGGCAAGTCCGCACCTCGCACTGGAATTTCTGGAGCAGTGTGTCTCTTACCGGAAAGAACAGGAGAAAACAAGATGAAAACAGCATTAGCAGCCCTGATTGTGGGCTATGGATTGGACCTGCTGCTTGGAGATCCCTCCTTTTTGTATCATCCGATCCGTGTGATCGGAAATCTCATTGCCCTGCTGGAAAAATGGCTGCGGAAGGTATTTCCGAAAACGCCAAAGGGAGAGCTTGCCGGAGGAGTTTTTCTCGTGATCCTCGTCTGTCTGGCGGGATACGGTGTTCCGGCACTGCTGCTCTTTGCGGCATTTAAAATTCATCCGGTCATCGGCTTCCTTTTGGAGGTTCTCTGGTGCTGGCAGATTCCGGCAACGAAATGCCTGAAGGATGAGAGCATGAAGGTCTATCAGAAATTAAAAGAAAACGATCTTCCGGGGGCGCGCTATGCGGTTTCCATGATCGTAGGACGTGATACGGAAAATCTTTCGGAAACAGGAGTGACAAAAGCTGCCGTGGAAACGATCGCGGAGAATACGTCGGACGGTGTCATTGCACCGCTCCTCTTTCTTGCCATCGGCGGACCGGCAGTGGGCTTTCTGTATAAGTCCATCAATACCATGGATTCCATGGTGGGATACAAAAATGACAAATATCTGTATTTTGGACGGTGTGCGGCAAAGCTGGACGATGTCGTCAATTACATACCGGCGAGAATCAGCGCATGGCTGATGATTCTTGCGTCTGCATGCGAGCGCATGAACTGGAAAAATGCAGAAAAAATTTACAAACGCGACCGTTACTGCCACGCCAGCCCAAATTCTGCGCAGACAGAAGCAGTTATGGCAGGGGCGCTGGAAGTACAGCTTGCCGGAGATGCCGTGTATTTCGGCAAAGTCGTAAAGAAACCAACGATCGGCGATGACATCCGCCCGGTCGAGGCGGAAGATATCAAAAGAGCAAATCATCTGATGTATCTGACCTCGTTCCTCGGACTGGTGTTCTTTGCGGGAATCCGCGCGTTCTTTTTATTTCTGTAAAAAGAGAAGATAGAAACACAACGGAAAAGAGAAAGGAAGGCATATGGTATGAGACAAAATCCACATGGAGGAGACATTTACACGAAAAAATGCAGAGTCGATTTTTCTGTGAATGTCAATCCTCTTGGAACTCCGGAAAGTGTGAAAGAGGCGGTGAGAAAGAGCGCGGAATCGGTGGAACAGTATCCTGACGCACTGTGCCGGGACCTGACCCGGGCACTGTCGGAAAAGGAGCAGCTTCCAGAAGAAAATATCCTGTTTGCAAACGGCGCCGCGGAGCTTATTTTTGCCCTGACACAGGCTCTCCGCCCGAAAAAAGCGCTGATTGCAGCGCCGGGATTTGCAGAGTATGAAGCAGCACTTTCAGCGGCAGGGTGTTTTATCCGTATGTATCCGCTGCAAAAGGAAAAAGGCTTTCTTTTACAGGACGATTTCTGCGATGATCTGACCGACGATCTGGATCTTGTCTTTTTATGTAATCCAAATAATCCAACCGGCCTTACGATTCCGCAGGAGCTTCTTTTAAAGATCCTGGATAACTGCCGGGAGCGTAACATCTATCTGGTGCTGGATGAGTGTTTCATAGAATTTCTGCCGGAGCCGGAAAAAGTGACGATGCAGGGAAAACTGGACGAATATCCGAATCTGCTGATTCTGCGTGCGTTCACAAAGATTTACGCAATGCCGGGTCTGCGTCTTGGCTATCTGCTCTGCAGCGACGAGGATCTGCTGGATCGGATCAGCCGCAGCATGCAGTCGTGGAATGTTTCGATTCCGGCGCAGATGGCAGGCCTTGCCGCCCTGAACGAGGATGCTTACGTCAAAGAAGCACGGGAACTGATCGGAAAAGAACGCGCCTGGATGAAAGCAGAACTGGAAAAAGCAGGTCTTACCGTATGGGATTCCTGTGCAAATTATCTGTTCTTTGAGGGACCGAAAGGACTTGCCGCACGACTGGAAAAAGGCGGCATTCTGATCCGCGACTGTTCCAACTACCCGGGCCTTGCCGACGGATATTACCGTGCAGCCGTACGCACACATGAAGAAAACCAGATTCTGACAGAAGCCGTTTCACAGATTCTGCAGTGGTTTTAGGAGGAAAAACGATGGCGAAAGTAATTATGATACAGGGAACGATGTCAAATGCGGGAAAAAGTCTGCTTGCGGCGGGCTTATGCCGGATTTTCCATCAGGACGGATACCGTGTGGCGCCGTTCAAATCACAGAATATGGCGCTGAATTCGTTTATTACGAGAGAAGGCCTTGAGATGGGACGTGCACAGGTCATGCAGGCGGAAGCGGCCGGGATCGAACCGTCCGTTTTGATGAACCCGATTCTGTTAAAGCCGACGAATGACACCGGTTCGCAGGTGATTGTAAACGGTGAGGTACTGGGAAACATGAGTGCGCGGGAATATTTTTCCCACAAAAAAGAGCTGATCCCGGACATCATGAAAGCGTACCATGCACTGGAAGAACAGTATGATATCATTGTGATCGAGGGAGCCGGAAGTCCGGCGGAGATCAACCTGAAAGCCGATGATATCGTCAATATGGGAATGGCAAAGCTTGTGGATGCACCGGTGCTCCTCGTCGGAGATATTGACCGCGGCGGCGTTTTTGCTCAGCTTTACGGTACCGTAGAGCTTTTAGAGCCGGATGAGCGCGACCGCATCAAGGGTCTGATTATCAACAAATTCCGCGGGGACAAAACCATCCTGGACCCGGGCGTTGTGATGCTGGAAGAAAAAACACACATCCCGGTGGTCGGCGTGGCGCCGTATCTCCACATCGAAGTGGAAGACGAGGACAGTCTGACCGAGCGATTCACCAGAAAAGAGGAGATCGGTCTCATTGACCTTGCGGTCATCCGTCTCCCGCGTATTTCAAACTTCACCGATTTCAACCCGTTCGAGCGGATCGAAGGCGTATCACTCCGCTACGTAAGCTCTGTCTCCGAACTGAAAAATCCGGATATGATTCTGCTTCCGGGAACGAAAAACACGATGGAGGATCTGCTCTGGATGCGTCAGAATGGTCTGGAAGCGGCCGTACTGAAGGCGGCTGCGGCCGGAAAAGTAATTTTCGGTGTCTGCGGCGGCTTCCAGATGCTCGGAGATACGCTGAGCGATCCGCTGCGTGTCGAAGCCGGCGGAACGATCAAAGGAATGGGACTCCTGCCGATGGATACCGTATTTGCCGGTGAGAAGACGAGAACCCGCGCGGAGGGCGCTTTTGGAAAAACAGAAGGCGTTCTTGCCGGGATCGAGGGAACCCGGATCGAGGGCTATGAAATCCATATGGGAGAAACGGTGCGGAAAGAAGAAACAGAAGCATTCACGTTCATCGATGATCAGAACCGTGCTGATTCGGATAAGCTGGACGGTGCACAGAAAGGAAATGTGTACGGTACGTATGTGCATGGCATTTTCGACAAAGAAGAAGTTGCCGAGCGGATCGTGGAAGCACTTGCAAAGAATAAGGGAATTGCCATGGAGCAGATTCACGGTGTCGATTACCAGACATTCAAAGAGACACAGTACGATATTCTCGCAGATGCGCTGCGCGAGCATCTCGACATGAAGAAGATTTATCAAATTCTGGAAGAAGGGGCATAAAGATGAAGATAGAACTGGAGCAGGTAAGCCCGCACGAGATTGAAAAGAGAAGCTTTGAAATTATCACGGAAGAATTAAACGGAAGAACGTTTCCAGAGGATCAGGAACTGGTTGTAAAGCGGTGTATCCACACAAGTGCGGATTTTGATTATGCGGATAATCTCTGCTTTTCGGAGCATGCGGTGGCAAAAGGCATCGAGGCGATCCGGGAGGGAGCCTGCATTGTGACGGATACGCAGATGGCAAGATCCGGCATCAACAAAAAGGTGCTTGCGCGCCACGGCGGTGAAGCGCTCTGCTTTATGTCAGACGAAGATGTTGCGGCAAGAGCAAAAGAAACCGGAAGCACCCGCGCGGCAGCCTGCATGGAAAAAGCGGCGGAGCTGGATAAAAAGCTGATTATTGCGGTTGGAAATGCGCCGACGGCACTGGTCCGCCTCTATGAACTGATCGGGGAAGGAAAAATAAAACCGGCGCTGATCATCGGAGTTCCGGTCGGCTTTGTCAATGTGGTACAGTCCAAAGAACTGATTATGCAGACCAATATCCCGTATATCGTGGCACGCGGACGAAAAGGCGGCAGCAATATCGCGGCGTGCATCTGCAACGCACTCCTGTATATGATGGATCAGGACCGCGGATATTAAAAATAGATGAAAAAACGGAAAGCAGAAGTCTTGACAGATTTCGAATCACCGTTTATACTATGGAACATGGAAAAAGGCTTGGAAGGGAACAAGTAGACGTACAAAAACGCGGACAGAAAGCAGCCGGCAGATGAGAGGCGCATG
Organism: Fusicatenibacter saccharivorans; assembly: GCF_015557635.1. Classification (GTDB taxonomy): domain Bacteria; phylum Bacillota; class Clostridia; order Lachnospirales; family Lachnospiraceae; genus Fusicatenibacter; species Fusicatenibacter saccharivorans. Next base: position 246,877 of record NZ_JADNOP010000001.1, on the reverse strand, counting down.
CAGGTTCTGTACGATTCGAATACATCCCGGAGTTGCGCACCGAATAAAACGGGCGGCAGAAGAACGAACTATGATGCACGTTTTTAGTAGGCTGCGACGTAAGAGACGAACGTTACAGCGTCAGGGTATTCAGAGGTTTTGGATACCGACAAAGGCAGCTGCCGTGAGACAGCTGTGAAGTAAGGTGGTAACACGGGAGATACGGGCTCTCGTCCTTTGAATCGGAAAGGACGGGAGTCTTTTTGTATAAAAAACTTTGGTCCCAGACGGTAACACATACCCGAAAGTCAACCGAAAAAAGGAGAAAAACAAAATGCAGATTTATGACGAACTGATCGCCAGAGGCCTTCTGGCACAGGTAACCGACGAAGATGAAATCAGAGACCTGGTAAACAATGGAAAAGCAACGTTCTATATCGGATTCGACTGCACCGCAGACAGTCTGACCGCAGGTCACTTCATGGCACTGACCCTGATGAAACGGATGCAGATGGCAGGAAACAAACCGATCGCCCTGATCGGCGGCGGCACCACCATGATCGGTGACCCGTCCGGAAGAACCGATATGAGAAAAATGCTGACCCGCGAGGAGATCGACCACAACGCAGAGTGCTTCAAACGTCAGATGGAGCGTTTCATCGAGTTTGGCGAGGGAAAAGCTATGATGCTCAACAACGCAGACTGGCTGCTGAACCTGAACTATGTAGAACTGCTCCGTGAGGTAGGTGCATGCTTCAGCGTCAACAACATGCTCCGTGCAGAGTGCTACAAACAGCGTATGGAAAAAGGTCTTTCCTTCCTGGAGTTCAACTATATGATTATGCAGAGCTACGACTTCTATCACATGTTCCAGAAATACGGCTGCAATATGCAGTTCGGCGGCGATGACCAGTGGTCCAACATGCTGGGAGGAACCGAACTGATCCGCCGTAAACTTGGAAAAGATGCCTATGCAATGACCATCACCCTTCTGACCGACTCTCAGGGCAAGAAGATGGGTAAAACCGCAGGAAACGCTGTATGGCTTGACCCGAACAAGACCAGCCCGTTCGATTTCTACCAGTACTGGAGAAACGTGGACGATGCCGATGTCTTAAAATGTATCCGTATGCTGACCTTCCTGCCGCTGGAGCAGATCGACGAGATGGATTCCTGGGAAGGAAGCAAGCTGAACGAGGCAAAAGAGATCCTGGCCTATGAGCTGACCTCCATGGTACACGGCGAGGAAGAAGCAAAGAAAGCGCAGGAAGGCGCACGTGCCGTATTCTCTACCGGAAGCTCCGAGCATATGCCGACCAGTGAAATTTCTGCAGAGGATTTCACGGACGATAAAATCGATATCGTAACCCTTCTTGTCAAAGCAGAGCTTGCAAAGACCAGAAACGAAGGACGCCGTGCCGTAGAGCAGGGCGGTGTATCCGTAGACGGTGAGAAAATCACAGATCCGAAATATGCCGTAGAAAAAGCAGCCTTCGGCGAGGACGGTATCGTTCTGAAAAAAGGAAAGAAGAATTTCAAAAAAATTTGCGTTAAATAATTAAGTGTGCTATTATAAAAGAATGGATTCCCGGAAGAAATTCCGGGACACACTGAATTATTTGGAGGACAAACAGTCATGGAAAAATATGGCGTAAACGAATTACGAAAGATGTTTCTTGAGTTCTTCGAGAGCAAAGGACATCTTGCTATGAAGAGTTTTTCGTTGATTCCACACAACGATAAAAGTCTTTTACTGATCAACTCCGGTATGGCTCCGCTGAAACCTTACTTCACAGGCGCAGAGATTCCGCCGAGAAGAAGAGTAACAACATGCCAGAAATGTATCCGTACCGGCGATATTGAAAATGTAGGAAAAACAGCCCGTCACGGCACCTTCTTTGAGATGCTCGGAAACTTTTCCTTCGGTGATTATTTCAAACACGAAGCAATCGCATGGTCCTGGGAGTTTTTAACACAGGTAGTAGGGCTCGATCCGAATCGTCTGTACCCATCCATCTATCAGGACGATGATGAAGCATTTGATATCTGGAACAAAGAGATCGGCATCCCGGCAGACCGTATTTTCCGTTTTGGAAAAGAGGACAACTTCTGGGAGCATGGCGCAGGTCCGTGCGGTCCGTGTTCTGAGATTTATTATGACCGCGGAGAAAAATACGGCTGCGGCAAACCGGGATGTACCGTTGGCTGCGAGTGTGACCGTTACATGGAAGTATGGAACAACGTATTCAGCCAGTTCAACAACGACGGCGAGGGCCACTACACCGACCTGATCCAGAAGAACATTGATACCGGTATGGGACTTGAGCGTCTGGCCGTTGTCGTACAGGATGTAGATTCCATCTTCGATGTCGACACCATTCAGGCACTCCGCAACAAAGTATGCGAAATCTCCGGAAAAGAGTATGATAAAGATCATGAGACCGATGTTTCCATCCGCCTTATCACAGACCATATCCGTTCCGCAACATTCATGATTTCCGATGGAATCATGCCGACCAACGAAGGAAGAGGCTACGTACTGCGCCGTCTGATCCGCCGTGCAGCACGTCATGGCCGTCTGCTTGGCATTGACGGACTGTTCCTTGCCCGCCTTTCCGCAAGCGTAATCGAAGGCTCTAAAGACGGATATCCGGAACTTGAAGAGAAAAAAGATTTCATCTTCAACGTTCTGAACAACGAGGAGACCCAGTTCAACAAAACCATCGACCAGGGACTTCGTATCCTCTCCGAGCTCGAAGAAAAAATGCAGAGCGAAGGCAAAAAAGTTCTGGACGGACAGGATGCATTCAAACTGTACGATACCTACGGATTCCCGCTGGATCTGACCAAAGAGATCCTCGAGGAGAAGGGCTACGGCATCGACGAGGACGGTTTCCATGCAGCAATGGAAGAGCAGAGAGAGCGTGCAAGATCGAGCCGTGAAGTAACAAACTACATGGGTGCTGATGCAACCGTTTACGATGAGATCGACCCGTCCGTAACAACTGAGTTTACCGGATACGATCATCTGGAGGATACCTCCAAAGTAACCGTTCTGACGACAGAGACTGAGATTGCAGAATCTCTGATGGAAGGCCAGAAGGGAACCATTTTCGTAGAGAAAACTCCGTTCTACGCTACCATGGGCGGTCAGGAAGGCGACTGCGGTATCATCAAAGGAGCAAATGGTGTATTCGAAGTAGAAGATACCATCAAACTCCGCGGCGGAAAATACGGCCACGTCGGTGTCATGAAATCCGGTATGATTTCAAACGGCGAGGAAGTTACACTTCAGGTCAACGAAGAGGCAAGAAAAAATATCGAGAAGAACCACAGCGCAACACACCTTCTGCAGAAGGCATTAAAGACTGTTCTCGGTGCACACGTAGAGCAGAAAGGTTCTCTCGTAACCCCGACCAGACTCCGTTTCGACTTTGCCCACTTCCAGGCTATGACACCGGAAGAACTGGAAAAAGTTGAGAATCTGGTAAATGAAAAGATTCAGGAGCAGATCCCGGTTGTAACCGACATCATGGATACTGAGGAAGCAAAGAAATCCGGCGCGATGGCTCTGTTCGGTGAGAAATACGGCGACAAAGTACGTGTCGTTTCCATGGGAGACTTCTCCAAAGAGCTCTGCGGTGGTACCCATGTAAAGAATACCGCTGAAATCGGACTGTTCAAACTTGTTTCTGAGGCAGGCGTTGCAGCAGGTGTCCGCAGAATCGAAGCTCTGACCGGACCGTCTGTTACTGCATATTATAAAGCACAGGAAGAGAAAATACATGAGGCAGCAGCTCTCTTAAAGACAACACCGGCGGATCTCCTCGAGAAGATCGCTCATCTGCAGGCAGAGGCAAAAGCACTCCAGGCAGAGAATGAGTCCTTAAAGAGCAAACTGGCAAAAGAAGCGCTCGGCGATGTTATGGATAAAGTAACCGAAGTCAAAGGTGTAAAACTTCTCGCTGCATCCGTACCGGATGTCGATATGAACGGACTGCGTGACCTTGGCGACCAGCTGAAAGAAAAACTGGGAAGCGGCGTTGTTGTTCTGGCATCTGCAAAGGACGGTAAAGTAAGCCTTCTTGCCATGGTAACCGATGATGCGATGAAGAAAGGTGCACATGCCGGAAAACTGATCAAAGAAGTGGCAGCCGTTGTCGGCGGCGGCGGCGGTGGACGTCCGAACATGGCACAGGCCGGCGGAAAGAATCCGGAGAAGATCGACGAAGCAGTTGCAAAAGCTGCTGAGGTACTGGAAGGCCAGATCGCATAACAATAAGCAGGAAAAACAGCACAAAATCCTGCCGCCTGCAGGGCAGAAAAAGGAGCCAGGCAGGCGGCAGGGAAAAATTTTGCAAAAAAATGAAAAAACTTGTTGACGTACGAGATTTTTCTGGTATAATAAGAACAGTGCAAAAAATACCCATACAGTTGTATTATGCACAATCTACAACTGGAGGGAGGTTAGGTGTGAGACTATGTCAAATGTAATCGTTAAAGAAAACGAAACGTTGGACAGCGCTTTACGCAGATTTAAGCGTAGCTGTGCAAAAGCTGGCATTCAGCAGGAGATTCGTAAAAGAGAGCATTACGAGAAACCAAGTGTTCGTCGTAAAAAGAAATCTGAAGCTGCCAGAAAACGTAAGTATAATTAATGTGCAAAAAATCCCCGGCGATCTGTTTTGCCGGGGATTTTTATACTTGTAACTTAAAGTCGCAGGTTTTGACAAAACAGCAAGGCGGTGACAAATGAGAATTTTGTACAAAATAGCAAACAAGCTGTTTCGTATCGTGAAAAAGATTCTGAAGCTGCTTACCAGCCGTATGGTCATTATCGGTGTTGCACTTCTTCTGGAATTTTGCTGGCTGGCCGGAATTGTGATGCAGCTCAATGAAAAATCTGTCTACATCAACTATGCGGTCACGATCCTTTCCCTGATTGCAGTGCTTTCGATTATCAATAATCCGAAAATGAATCCCGGCTACAAACTGATGTGGGCAGTCTGTATCCTGGCGCTTCCGGTAACCGGAATCTGCCTGTACGGCATTCTCGGCCATTCCAGTGTGGCAAGAAAATTCCGTACACATTACGATACAGTTCTGCTTTCGCAGGGAGGCGTTCTTGGAGAGGAAGAAGAGACGCGTAAAAAGCTCGAGGAAGAAAATATCCTGGCAGCGGGGCAGTCTTCCTATCTGACCAATTATGCGCATTATCCTGTTTATGAAAATACAGAAACAGAGTATTACCCGCTGGGAGATGTATGGTTTGAGCACTTTATTGAGGAACTCAAAAAGGCAGAACACTACATTTTTATGGAATATTTCATCATCAGCGAGGGGTATCTGTGGGATACGGTGCTGGAGATTCTGAAGGAAAAAGCGGCCGCCGGTGTGGATGTGCGGCTGATTTACGATGATTTCGGCTGCGTGACGACACTGCCGTATCAGTATTATAAATCGCTGCAGCAGATGGGCATCAAGTGTGCGGCGTTCAATCAGTTCCGACCGGTGCTGAATGTCATTTTAAATAACCGTGACCACCGGAAAATTGCCGTGATCGACGGTCATACGGCTTTCACGGGCGGCATTAATCTTGCGGACGAATACATTAACCGCAAGGAGCGGTTCGGCCACTGGAAGGATTCCGGAATTTGTCTGCATGGTGAGGCGGTATGGAGTTTTACGGTGATGTTTCTGCAGATGTGGAGCACAATCACCGGTATGGAATGCGATTTCGAATCATACCGGCCGGAAATCTATCACAAGGAAGCGTTTAAAAAAGACGGTTTTGTGCAGCCGTACGGCGATTCCCCGCTGGATGGAGAGACAGTAGGCGAGCATGTTTATCTGAACATTATTTCACAGGCGAAAAAATATCTTTATATTTTTACCCCGTATCTGATTCCGGACAACGAGACGCTGACCGCTCTCTGCATGGCGGCAAAGCGCGGAGTCGATGTGCGGATTGTAACGCCGGGCATCCCGGATAAGAAGATTGTCTATATTCTGACGCAGGCCAATTACGAGATCCTGCTGGAATCCGGCGTTCAGATTTACCAGTATACGCCAGGCTTTATCCATTCCAAGAGCTTTGTCTGTGATGATGAAGTTGCGACGGTCGGAACGATCAACATGGATTACCGGAGCATGTACCTGCATTTTGAGTGCGGTGTCTGGATGTACGGCAGCAGTGCGGTTGCCCAGGTAAAAGAGGATGCGCTGATCACGTTTGAACAGTGTGAGCAGATCAATATGGACTACTGCCGAAAGAAAAATTTTGCAGTCCGTGCACTCCGCGGTGCGCTGAAGTTTCTGGCACCGCTGCTGTAAACGGAACAGACAGCATAGTTCTGCGGTCGTCTGCATAGCCTGTAGGGAAGAAAGAGCAGATGTTTCGGGGGAATATGAAGAGAAGAACACGAAATATCGTCTGGAGCCTGCTGATGATCCTGGCGCTTCTTGCAGCGCCCTTGAAAGTGATTGCGGCAGAGCAGAATGGAGAATCTTCCGACAAGCAGCAGAACGAAACAACGGAACAGAAAACAGAAGAGACGGAGGAGACAGCACCGGAGATGACACCGGACTTTGGGCTGACTTCGCCGTCTGTTCTTTTGATGGAGGCACAGACCGGAACTGTTCTGTACGAGAAAAATGCGTCGGAACAGCGAAGCCCGGCGAGCATCACAAAAATCATGACGCTGCTGCTGATTTTTGAAGAGCTCGAAAAAGGGACGCTCCAGCTGACCGACGAAGTGACGACGAGTGCGCACGCCAGAAGTATGGGCGGGTCCCAGGTTTTTCTGGAAGAGGGCGAAAAGCAGACCGTTGAGACGATGATCAAGTGTATTGTCGTTGCTTCGGGAAACGATGCATCTGTAGCGATGGCAGAGCATATTGCGGGGACAGAAAGCGAGTTTGTCAGCCGGATGAACCAGAAAGCAAAAGAACTCGGCATGAACGACACGAAGTTTGAGGACTGCTGCGGCCTCACGGATTCCGACGGCCATTACACGACAGCGGCAGATGTGGCGAAAATGTCTCGGGAGCTGATCGAGCGCTTTCCGCAGATCCTGAACTATTCCTCTATCTGGATGGAAGAGATTACGCATGTCACACAGAAGGGAAGCAAACCATTCACCCTCACCAATACAAATAAGCTGATCCGCGGCTATGAGGGCTGTGTGGGACTGAAAACAGGAAGCACCTCGAAGGCGAAGTACTGCGTCTCGGCAGTGGCGAAGAAAAATGATCTGACAATGCTGGCAGTCGTGATGGGAGCACCGGACTACAAGGTGCGGTTTGCAGATGCGGCGTCACTGTTCCAGTATGGGTTTTCGTCCTGCAGCATCTACATAGACCGGGAACGCGATCCCCTGCCGGAACTTTCGGTTGTTTATGGAAAGCAGGATACGGCAGAACTGGAATATGCGGAAGAATTCCGCTATCTTGTGACGGGCGGGACGGTGATCGGTGAAGTGGAAAAAACGATAGAACTGCCGGAAGAGGTGCAGGCCCCTATCCAGAAAGGCGAGTGTGCCGGAAGAGTTGTTTACAAAGCAGACGGTGAGGAACTTGGTTCCGTTGCGATTTTATATGGAGCAGACGTGGCAAGAGCCGGCATGTGGGACCTGTTCGGATGTACGATGAAACAATATTTTCTTGGGACGGCATAAAGCCGGAGTATCATGCGCGAAAAGGAGAAAAACATGGCAAAGAAAAATTACTATGCGGTAAAACAGGGAAAGGTTCCGGGCATCTACCGGACATGGGATGCGTGCAAAGCGCAGGTACACGGTTATCCTGGCGCAATTTACAAGGGATTTGAGCGTCTGGAGGAGGCAGAGGCCTTTCTGGGCGGCGGTAAAATGCCGGAACCATTGCTGCGGGAAACAAAAGGAACGTATTCCGCTGCCCCGGAACGAAAGGCAGTACAGAGCACGGCAGCACCCGATCCTTCTTCTTGGGACTGGGAACACCTGATTCTGGCAGAAAAACCATGCGAAGACCCGGAATACGCCGGTGTCGGCAGGAGCGCCGTCGCATACGTGGATGGAAGCTATCAGCATGCGCTCGGAAAGTTCTCCTGCGGTGTGGTCCTCTTCCTGGACGGAAAAGAGTTGAATCTTGCAGAAGAATACAGCGACCCGGATCTCGTCTCCATGCGGAATGTGGCAGGCGAGATCAAGGGCGCAGAGCTGGCCATGGCTTACTGCCTGACACATGATATTCCGGAGCTGGCCATCTATCACGATTACCAGGGAATCGCAAGCTGGTGTACGAGAGAATGGCAGGCGAAAAAACAGGGAACCATCGATTACCGGAATTTTTACGATCTGGCATCGGCCAAAGTTGCGATCCGCTTCTGCAAAGTAAAGGGCCACACCGGCGTCACCTACAACGAAAAAGCCGATCAGCTGGCAAAACAGGCATTGGGCTTATAAACAGCAGGGAAAACGGGTTGTCATACACCGAAAAATCAAGTATAATGAACGGTATGAGAAAATTTACAACGACCTATTACAAACTTTCGTCAAATGGAAAATTTCTGGAAGGAAACGGTTTTCGTCTGGCGTTTATCAGTGATCTTCACAATATGGAGTTTGGCCCGGATAACACGGTGTTAAAGGCAGTCATCGATGAGGCGGCTCCGGATCTTGTCATCATCGGCGGGGACCAGATTGTGGCAAAGCCGGGGGAGAACCTCGACCCGGGTCTGAGTTTCGCGGAACGTCTTGCGGAGGAATACCAGGTAATCTATGGCTGCGGAAACCACGAATACCGTCTGAAGCTGTATCCGGAACAGTACGGCGATCTGTATGAAAAGCTCCGGGAGCGCCTGAAAAAGGCAGGAATCTGCTATCTGGAAAATGAGACGGCGGATCTTACCATCAGCGGCTGTCCGGTCCGGATCTACGGCTATGCCATGGACCGCACCTATTACAACCGCTTTTACCGCGGACCGCTGCCGGTTTCGGAACTGACGGACCACCTTGGAAAACCGGATCCGGCGCGTTACGGCATTCTGCTGGCACATCACCCTGCCTACCGCAGCTCCTATGCATCATATGGAGCCGATCTGACGCTTTCCGGCCATTATCACGGCGGCGTGGTGGGCCTTGGCGCGCACCGGGGGCTTGTGACGCCGGATTTCCGCCTTTTTTCGAAAAACTGCCGCGGGCTGTTCCTGACGGGTGGCACCTGCCAGATCATCAGTGCAGGAACGGGCGAACACACCATTCCGGTCCACATCTGGAACAGAAGAGAATTGATTATTACAGATATCGGGAAACCGTAAGGGAGAACAGAGCACATGGCGATACCAGTAAAGCTTCCGGTGTTTGAAGGACCGCTGGACCTTCTTCTTCACCTGATCGATAAAAATAAAATAGATATTTACGATATCCCCATTGTAGAGATTACGGACCAGTATCTGGAATACATTCATCAGATGGAGCGGGAAGACCTCGACATCATGAGCGAGTTCATGGTCATGGCGGCGACGCTTCTGGATATCAAATGCCGCATGCTGCTTCCGAAAGAAGTGAATGAGGAAGGCGAGGAAGAGGACCCGAGAGCCGAGCTGGTGCAGCAGCTTTTAGAGTACAAAATGTACAAGTACATGTCGTACGAGCTGCGTGACCGCATGAACGAGGCGAGCCGTTCCGTGTACAAGGAGCCGACGCTTCCAAGAGAAGTGCTGGAGTACAGGACGCCGGTCGACACCTCCGAGCTTCTCTCGCAGATTTCTCTCGCGAAGCTCCATACGATCTATAAAATGATTTTAAAGCGCCAGGAGGACAAGATCGACCCGATCCGAAGCAAGTTCGGAAAGATCGAAAAAGAAGAGGTCAGCCTGCCGGACAAGATGACGTATGTCGAGCAGTTTGCTGTTAAAAAACGCCGCTTCAGCTTCCGCGACCTTTTGGAATCCCAGCCGGGCAAGGCGCATGTGATTGTCACCTTCCTTGCAATCCTGGAGCTGATGAAAACCGGCAAAATCCGGATCAGCCAGGAGGAGCTTTTCGGGGATATCCTGATTGAATCCCTGGAGGATGAAGACACCGTAGTTGTGCCGTATACAGACGAGACAGACAGTGAGGACAAGACAGATGGAAGAACAGAACAGGAATAAAGAAACTGCCCTGGGTGAGGCAAGACGCCCCTCTTCGGTCGAGGAGGCGGAAGCAGCCATCGAGGCAGTCCTTTTTGCGATGGGAGATTCCGTGGAGCTGGGAAGGATTGCAAAAGCGATCGGCCATGACACGGAGACGACCCGCAGGATTCTGAACCATATGATGGAAAAATATAATACGAAAGACCGCGGCATCCATATCGTGGAGCTTGAAAATGCGTATCAGATGTGCACGAAACAGGAATATTATGATTATCTTGTCAACATCGCCATGCAGCCGAAGAAGGCGGTTCTGACCGACGTCATGATGGAGACTCTCTCGATCATTGCCTACAAGCAGCCGGTCACGAAGCAGGAGATCGACAAGATCCGCGGCGTCAAGAGCGATCACGCGGTCAACAAACTGGTGGAGTACAATCTGGTGCAGGAGCTTGGCCGCCTCGACGCGCCGGGCCGCCCGATTGTGTTCGGCACGACCGAAGAATTCCTGCGGAACTTCGGCGTCGATTCCACCGACAATCTGCCGGAGATCAGTCCGGTCAAGATGGAGGACTTCCGCGCAGAAGTGGAAGAGGAAATGCAGATCAAGCTGGATGTCTGATCCGGCAGGAGAAAAAAGAAGGGAGATACCGATATGCCTACTACGTACGCACACGACAGGTTCGGAAGAGAAGTCTATGAACAGCTTCCGGCAAATTTGAAAAAGATCATTCGAGAAAACAAAAAATTGTATCTGATCGGACTGCACGGGCCGGATATCTTCTTTTATTACCATCCGTTCTCGAAAAACCGTGTGTCTGATTACGGAACGCTTCTGCATGAGCAGACGGCTTCCGTTCTGTTCGAGGATGAGGTGAAAAAGTATCAGCAGAGCCCGTCAGAGGCGATGGAAGCGTATCTGTTAGGCTTTGCCTGCCATTACCTTCTCGATTCGACGTGTCATCCGTATATCGGGAAATTTGTGGATCACACTGGAATTTCCCATGCAAAGATTGAGACGAGCCTTGACCAGTACTTCATGCTGGAGGACGGCCTCGATCCGCTCGTATACCGTCCGGCATCGCCGATCTGCCCGCACACCGACGGCAACAAGGTCATCCACCGCTGTTTTCCGGAAATCGGGGAAACAGAAATTGTCGAATGCCTGAAGGGCATGAAGCTCTGGACGAGAATCACGATCTGCCGCAGCAGTGCGGTAAGAAGCCTTCTTCTTGGAGCGATGAAACTGGTCGGCTGCTACGATTCGATGGGCGGCCGTGTGATGCCTGGAAGGCCGCAGAAGGAATGCGAAGCGGGCACACGGAATCTTGTCCACCTGTACGAAAGAGCGCTTGCAGAGGCGCCGCAGGAGCTTGTAAAGCTGGATGAAGTGCTCCATGGAAACGGAACGCTTTCCCCGCGCTTTGACCACAATTTTGATTAAAACAGACTTTTGAGAGCAACAGTAAGAACAGAAAAATCCCGGCAGGAATCTTTCCTAAGAATTCCTGACCGGGATCTTTTTTTACCCGAAAGCAGATCTTTAATTTGATTTTACTTCACGCCACAGCTGGTTGTAAACCTCATCGGCATCATCGCCAAGATACGTAAAGGTTTCGCACCGTGCAAGCGTTTCCTCATCCGGGAAGGCGATTTCACTGTTTCGGATATCGTCATCCTCAATCAGTTCACGCGCCGCATCATTCGGCGTAGAGTAGGTAATATACTTAAAGTTTTTCAGTGCGATGTCCGGCCGGCAGAGGAAATTCAGGAATTTCTCTGCGTTCTCGACATGCTGCGCATCTTTTGGAATGCACCAGGAATCGATCCAGACGTTGGAGCCTTCTTTTGGAACAACGTATTCCAGATCCGGGTTTTCACGCTTCGTGTAGATAGCTTCACCGGAGTAAATAACGCCGATAGCCGCCTCATTTCCGATCATCTTGTCACGCACCTGATCCACAACGTACGCCTGCACGAGAGGTTTCTGTGTCACAAGCAGATCCTTCGCCTCCGTCAGCTCCTTGATATTGGTGGAGTTTAAGGAGTATCCCAGATCCTTTAAAGCAACAGCAAACGCATCGCGCACGCTGTCCTGCATCAGAATGCTGTCGCGGTAATTGGTATCCCACAGAACAGACCAGGAGTCGATCGGCTCGGTTACCATTTTTTTGTTGTACAGAATACCAACTGTTCCCCAGCAGTACGGGATCGAGTAGAGATTGCCCGGGTCGAACTGCTCGGAAGTCTCGTAGTACATATCTCCAATGTTGGAAGCGTTCGGAATATGGTCAAAGTTGATCGGCTGCAGCAGATCGTTCTGGATCATCTTCTGAATCATATAGTCGGACGGGCAGACAAGATCGTAGGAAATCGCACCGGATTTGATCTTCGGATACATGATTTCGTTCGTCTCATACTCCTCGTAAACAACGTGGATACCGGTTTCTTCCTCAAAGATATCGATGACATCAGAATCCATATATTCGCCCCAGTTGTACACAATCAGCTGCTGGGAGCCGCCGGCTGAAGCATTCTGGCTTCCGTAGTAAATACCGCCGCCGCCGATGACAAGCACCATGGCGATCGGAAGAATCCGGCGGAAGACCACCCGTTTCGTGATGCGGAAACGGATGCCCTTCTTCGCCATAGCCTCGCGCTCTTTTGCCTCCTCTTTTTCTTCCTTCGGAGAAGGATTCACATTCACAAGGAGCAGCAGAAGCAGTACGGTGACAAAAAGAATCGTGGAGAGCGAGTACATCTCCGGCTTGATTCCCTTGCGGACTTCGGCATAAATCTTTGTGGAGAGCGTATCAACGCCCGGTCCCTTGGTGAAGTAGGTGATAACGAAATCATCGAGGGACATCGTAAAGGAGAGCAGAAAGCCCGAAACAACGCCCGGCATGATGTCCGGGAAGATAACTTTCCAGAATGCATGCAGCGGAGAGGCACCAAGATCGAGAGCTGCCTCGTACGTCGATTTGTTCGTCTGCTTTAATTTCGGCATAACGCTCAAGATAACGTAAGGAACATTGAACGTAATATGTGCCATCAGAATGGTACCGAATCCAAGCTGAATGCGGCAGATGATAAAGAGCAGCATCAGCGAGATACCCATGACGATCTCACCGTTCAGCATCGGAATATTGGTGATGCCCATGAAAACCGTCCGGCTCTTTTTCGACATGCTGTTGATGCCGATGCACGCAAGCGTTCCAAGCACAGTCGCAATCGCAGAGGCAAGAAGCGCGATGATCAGGGTCGTATACAGCGCATTCATGATCTCTGTATTGGCAAACAGTGAGCGGTACCAGTGCAGGGTGAAGCCGCCCCATTTGGCACGCGTTTTTGAAGCATTAAAGGAGAGCACCACAAGGGTGACAATCGGCGCATACAGAAGAATAAAAATGAGCGCCATGTAAATTTTTTCCAGTTTCTTTCTCAAAATGCCGTTCCCTCCCCGTCTTTATCGTATTTATTCATCAGAACCATCGACAGGATGATGAAGATCATCAGGACTGTGGAGAGTGCACTTCCGGCATTCCAGTTGTTGGTCTGTTTGAACTCCTGCTCGATGACGTTTCCGATCAGAAGGATCTTGCTTCCGCCGAGCAGGTCGGAAATAACAAAGGTTGTAAGCGCCGGGATGAATACCATGGTAATACCGCTTACGATACCCGGCGTGGTGAGCGGCAGCGTTACTTTCAGAAACGTCTGCACACTGTTTGCTCCGAGGTCCCTTGCTGCGTTGATGACATCACGGTCGATCTTAATCAGAACATTGTAGATCGGCAGAACCATAAACGGCAGGAAGTTGTACACCATACCGAGAATGATCGCTCCCGGCGTATTGATGATGGAAATGCCGGGCAGATGGAAAAACGCGAGGATGCTGTTGATGACGCCGTTTTTCTCAAGCAGTGTCTGCCATGCAAGCGTACGGAGCAGAAAATTCATCCACATCGGGAGAATGAAGATCAGCACGATAAAGCTGGTCTGATTGACATTCCGGTTTGCCAGAATCATGGCAAGCGGATAGGCAAGCAAAAGACAGAGCGCGGTGCTAAGAAGCGACAGCCACAGCGCCAGGCCGAGTGCCTTGATGTTTTCCTTCGTCGCAACGTAGGCGAAATTCGAAAGGGTAAAGCCGCCTTCTTCCCCGGTGAACGCATAGTAGAGAATCAGGATCAGCGGAATGATGATGAAACCGGCAGCCCAGACGGCATACGGTGCTGCCAGCCATTTCTTTAATTTATTACTCTTCAATGGCTGCCGCCTCCTCATCTTCGGATTCCGGTTTGTTCATAATCTGGATATCGAACGGATCGACGTGAATGCCGACTTCCTGTCCGACCGGGAACAGATCGGTGGAGTGAACGAGAAGCTCAAAACCGTTCACCGTAACCTCCATCTCATAGTGAACACCTTTGAAAATCAGATGGGTGACACGTCCGCGGATGGTACCTTCCTCCGGTTTCACAAGATCAATATCCTCCGGGCGGATCACAACGTCGACCGGTTTGTTTTTGCCGAATCCGACATCAACGCACTCGAACTTCGCACCGAGAATCTCGACGAGACGGTCCTCAATCATGATGCCGTCGAGAATGTTGCTGTCACCGATGAAGTCTGCAACGAATGCGTTCTGCGGTTCATTGTAGATGTCTTCCGGTGTGCCGATCTGCTGGATATAACCCTGGTTCATGACAACGATCGTGTCCGACATGGTAAGCGCCTCTTCCTGATCGTGGGTGACATAGACAAAGGTGATGCCAAGTTCGTTTTTCAGACGGATCAACTCGTACTGCATGTCCTGGCGGAGCTTTAAGTCAAGTGCGCCGAGCGGCTCATCCAGAAGGAGAACTTTCGGTTCGTTGACAATCGCGCGCGCAATGGCGATTCGCTGCTGCTGGCCGCCGGAGAGAAGCGCCGGGGAGCGGTTTTCGTAACCCTCAAGGTTAACAAGTTTTAATGCGTATTTGATTTTGTCATTGATATATGCTTTGGATTTTCCTTTGATTTTCAGCCCGAAAGCAATGTTTTCCGCAATTGTCATATGCGTGAAAAGAGCATATTTCTGGAACACCGTGTTTAGCTGGCGTTTGTTTGGCGGAAGCTGGGTGATATCCTGTCCGTTAAATAAAACCTTTCCGGTATCCGGTGTCTCAAAACCGCCGAGGATACGTAATGTAGTTGTTTTTCCGCAGCCGCTCGGGCCAAGGAGGGTAAGAAATTCGTTTTCACGGATATAAAGATTCAGATCATCCAGAATGGTAACTCCGTCGTACGATTTTGTGATGTTGACCAGATCAAGTAATTTGGTACTCATGTGTAATATGCTCCTTTCGGGTTGTGAAATTTGGAACACCGTTTCTCGTGAAAATCACGCGGTGTAAAAAATCTAAAAATAAGGCGGTGAACTGACCCAGAGAATGATGGCCGGCGTTTTACCCGGATTTTCCAGATAGTGATTACAGGAAGCGGGATAGTAGAAGCTTTCCCCTTTCTTCACTTTGTGGCATTCATCTCCAAGATGAAGGAGAATACGGCCGGAAAGTACATAGCCGAATTCCTCGCCTTCATGCGGTGAATCAATCTCGGTGCACGCGCCGCTTTGCAGCGTCAGCCGGATTGGCTCCATCCTGTTTTTCTGTGCATTCGGAACGATCCATGCGATCTCGTTGCCCTGCGCTTCAGCGGTCTTTACAAAGTAATCTTCTTCGCAAAAGACAACCTGATTGTCCTGCTCTTCGCCGAAAAACGTTTTTAGATCCGTTCCAAGGCAGGTAAGAACATCAACCAGCGTGGCGATCGAGGGAGAGGTCACATCGTTTTCAAGCTGGGAAATAAATCCCTTTGACAGCTCGCTCCGATCTGCCAGTTCCTCCTGCGTCAGCCCTTTCCACATCCGCAGTTCCCTGATTTTTTTTCCGATTTCCATAAAAAATCCTTTCTGCATCCAAAGTCTTTCCCGGGATCCTTTTGCTGAATACGGATTCTCAGGAAATCTCAGTAAAAATAAACAAAAAGTTTAGTAATTCTATACAAACATGGGGAATTATACATGATATGGATCGCAGTGTCAATAACTTTGTGAAATTTTACCATGATTTTACAGGAAACCTCATATAATGAAGAAGAAGCAGACAAAAAGCCGGTCCCAAAAGAGCGTCCGGCTTTTCCGTTTTTAAAGAGAAAAAACACAAGGGGGATCTGATTTTGAACAGAAAAAGAAGAAACAAGACAGGTTTTTTCCTGGGAATCCTGCTTCTGTTTTTGGGAAGTGTGTCCGTGACTGCGACAGAGCAGGAGAGCGAGCCGAATCAGCTGTTTGCAACGGCGGCATGCCTGATGGATGGCGATACCGGCCGTGTGCTGTTCGGAAAACGCGAGACAGATCCTATGGCAATGGCGAGCACAACGAAAATCATGACATGCATTCTGGCACTGGAAAACGGACAAGAGCAGACGGTCGCAACTGCATCGGCTAAAGCAGCCGCAGCGCCGAAAGTACATCTCGGTGTGAGGGAGGGAGAACAGTTTCTGCTTGGCGATCTTCTGTATTCCCTGATGCTGGAATCGCATAACGACGCGGCGGTAATGATTGCAGAGACCATCGGCGGAAGTGTAGAGGAATTTGCATCGCTTATGAATGAAAAAGCCGCAGCAATCGGCTGTACAGATACGCATTTTGTGACGCCGAACGGTCTCGATGCTTCTGACGCAGGCGGAGATCACCACACGACAGCAGCTGATCTGGCACGGATCATGCGATACTGTGTCTGGATTTCACCGAAAGCCGCCCAGTTTCTCGCAGTGACGCAGACGCGGTCCTATACCTTCTGGGATCTGGAAAAGAAAAACATGTTCAACTGCTATAATCACAACGCACTGCTGGATCAGATGGATGGAGCTGTTTCGGGAAAAACCGGCTTCACGGCAAAAGCCGGTTACTGTTATACCGGTGCGCTGGAGCGGGATGGAAAGCGTCTGATTGTGTCGTTGCTTGCGTGCGGATGGCCCAGCCATAAAAACTATAAATGGGCGGATGCCGCAAAGCTTTTAAACTACGGGCTGGAATCGTATATGTATCGTGACGTGCTGGACCATAGCTGGAACCCAGGGCAGATTGAAGTAGCAGACGGTGTTTACGACGGGATGCTGCAGGTAAAAAGCAGCGCCCGCCTTACCCTTACAAGCCCAGCGCTTGATCCGGCGCGCTCGCTTCCCGCTCTTCTGAAAGAGACAGAAATACCGGAAAAAGACATTTTTTTACCGGAGCTTTTGAAAGCCCCGGTAAAGAAAGGAGAAAAGGTCGGTTCGGTTACGTATTCGATCGACGGGATTCTTCTCGCGGAATATCCCGTCTATGCAGCCGAAACGATCGAGAAAATTGATTATGGGTGGTGCATGGAAAAGGTCGCAGAGCGCCTCTTTTGTCATTCTTCGGTATGAGTCACTTTTGCAAGTGTTTCTGTTGAAAGAATTTTCCGGATATTGCAGAGAAACAGCGTAACGGCAGTGATAACAGAACATACATCAGCGATCGGTTCTGCATAGTAAACGCCCATGACACCGAAGAAATGCGGCAGAATGAGTGCAAGCGGAATCAGAAGGATGACTTTTCGAAGCAGTGCAATAAAAAGAGAAATCTTCGCCTGGCCAAGACCGAGGAAGGAACTCTGTACGCCGCTCTGCAGTCCGAAAATTGCCATGCCGGCAATGTAAACCGGAAGTACCTTCTCTACGATGACAATCAGTTCCGGGTCAGTCGTGAAAAGACCGGCAAAAAGAGCCGGACGAAGCATTGCGAATACAACGTAGACGAAAGCGGCAGTAAAAGTAATGGCGATCATGCGCCGGATTGTCTGGCGGACACGGTCAAACTGGCCTGCACCAAAGTTGTAGCTGATGATCGGCTGTACACCGTTCGTAAAGCCGTTGACCGGTACGAAAATCAGCTGCAGCACCGACTGGAGAATTGTCATCGAGCCGACATAGAGGTCGCCGCCGTACGTCTGTAGCCCGTGGTTCATGACGATTGTGATGGCACTTTCCGTTGCAGACATGATAAATGGTGAGATGCCGAGTGCCATGACAGAGCCTAAAATGGAAAAATCCGGTTTCATGGTGCGAAGAGAAAGGCGGACACCTGATTTTTTTGAGGTAAGAAACCGAAGAACCCATGCAGCACTTAAAGCCTGGGAGAGAATGGTAGCAAGTGCGGCCCCGGAAACACCCATATGAAGAACGAAGATGAAAACCGGGTCAAGACCAATGTTGATAACAGCGCCAATGAGAACGGAGCACATGGCCGTGCGTGCGTGTCCCTGACAGCTGATAAAAGTATTCAATCCGACAGCCAGCTCGACAAATACGGTTCCGACAAGATAAATGGAAATATACGTGGAAGCGTATCGGATTGTGTTGCTGCTTGCACCAAAGAGGTACAGAAGCGGTGTCTGAAAGAAAAAGAAAAACGCCATCAGACACACGGAGAAAAAGAGCAGCAGGGAAGTGGAGCTTCCAAGAATTTTTTCTGCGCGGTCCCGGTTTTTCTGTCCGAGTGCGATGGCGGCAAGAGGAGCACCGCCTCCACTTGCGAATCCGGCAAAGGCGGAGATGATTGTGATAATCGGAAACGTGACGCCGACACCGGTCAGTGCCAGGGAACCAACATCAGGAATCCGGCCGATATAAATGCGGTCTACAATGTTATATAGTACATTTACAATCTGTGCGAGGACAGAGGGAAGGGCTAGTTCGAGCATCAGTTTCCCGATTTTTTCGGTGCCGAGACGGCCATCTTGCTTGGTCTGCATGAAAAAAACCTCCAGTTTTTTTGTTGATGAAACGTATATTTTTCTGCGTCCTTTTCGTGGACATTGCTTCTATTATAGCTTTTTAAGGGCAATCCTGCAAGAAAAAAACGAAAAACTTTGCAATCCGTTGTGAAAGTCTACAGGCTTTTCCCGGAAACGCAAAACAGGGTGTACGGAAGAAAAAAAATATGGTACGCTATAGGACGAAGCGAAAGTGATTTCGTGAAAAACTTTTAGAAAGTAGTGGGAATAGATGGAGGAAAATCATATGCGAAATCTGTTAGTAGCGCAGTCTGGCGGACCGACCGCGGCGATCAATGCAACGGTGGCAGGAGTTGTTTCCTGTGCTGTACTGTCCGGAAAAGTAGATCATATTTATGGTGCGGTAAATGGAATTGAAGGCGTGCTTGCAGAAAAATTTCTTGATCTTGGAAAAAAACTGGATTCAGCAGAAAAAATCTCTCTTCTGATGCAGACCCCGGCAGCAGCGCTTGGCTCCTGTCGTTATAAACTGGGCGATCCGGAAGAAAACAAGGAGGATTTTGAAGAAATACTTCAAATTTTTCGCAGACATGAGATCCGTTATTTTATTTATATCGGCGGAAATGATTCGATGGATACCGTAGACAAGATGTCAAAGTACTGCAAAGAAAACGGTGTGGACGATGTGTTTGTTGTCGGGGCGCCAAAGACGATTGACAATGATCTTGTCGAAACGGATCACTGCCCGGGCTTTGGATCTGCGGCAAAATATCTGGCAGCAACCTTTGCAGAGCTGGAGAGAGACTGCCATGTATATGAAAAGAAGGCTGTGACCATCGTGGAGGTCATGGGAAGAAACGCAGGATGGCTGACGGCAGCGTCTGCACTGTCCCGTGTCAACGGCGGAGAAGGGCCGAGCCTGATCTATCTTTGCGAGCCGGTCTTTGACACCGAACAGTTTTTAAAGGATGTGCAGGAAAAACTGGAACAGAAGGACAGTGTTCTGGTTGCAATCAGCGAGGGCATCCATGACAGCGAGGGCCGCTATGTTTCTGAGCAGGTGCAGAGCGATGCACAGGATCAGTTTGGGCACAGCTACATTGCAGGTTCTGCAAAAGTACTCGAAGAGCTGGTGCGTGACCGTATCGGCTGTAAGGTAAGATCGATTGAACTGAACCTGATGCAGCGGTGCGCGGCTCATCTTGCGAGTGCGACCGATCTTGAGGAGTCCCGTATGCTCGGCATGAAAGCCTGCCAGTGTGCACTGGAAAAACAGGGAGGACAGATGGCATCGATCCGAAGAATCTCCGCGGATCCTTACCGCGTGGAGTATACCTCCGTTCCGGTATCGGAAGTGGCAAATAAAGAAAAGAAAGTGCCGCTTTCCTGGATTACAGAAGATGGTCATGATGTGACCGAGGAGATGATGGCGTATCTTCGTCCGCTGATTCTTGGCGAACCGGCGATGCAGTATGAGAATGGAATTCCGGTTCACATTGAACTATATTAAACCGAAGGAAAAACGTGTAAGAAAAGCCGCCGCCGGGCGGCTTTTTTGTACGATGCGGAAAGAAAACAGGACTTTTTGAAAAAGGAAAGGCCGGGAAAAATCAAGTTTGACCTTCCATTTATAATAGGAAAAATCTGAAATCTTTCTGTCTATTTTCTGTCAAAAAGGTGAGAAAAAGTATTGAAAAAAAACGAAAAAACAGATATGATAGACTTGTATAAAATTTGTTTAAAATTTTATAATGAAAATAGAAAGATGGAGGTTTGAAGAATGAGTAACACAGCACAAAGTTTAGCGAGCACAAGAATCGCCTCTTTGCTGGATGAAAACAGCTTTGTGGAAATCGGCGGACAGGTTACTGCCAGAAGCACAGATTTCAACATGGCCGGCATGGAGACACCATCCGATGGTGTAATTACTGGTTACGGTGTGATCAACGGCAGCCTGGTATACGTATACAGCCAGGATGCGTCTGTGATGGGCGGTACCATCGGCGAAATGCATGCAAAAAAAATCGCGAGACTGTATGAGTTTGCACAGAAAACAGGTGCTCCGGTCATCGGACTGGTAGACTGTGCCGGTATGCGTCTGCAGGAGGCAACTGATGCTCTGAACGGTTTCGGCGAAATCTATATGGCGCAGGCAATGGCATCCGGCGTGATTCCACAGATCACAGCAGTATTTGGTACCTGCGGCGGCGGTATGGCACTCATCCCGGCTATGACAGACTTCACGTTCATGGAGTCTAAAAACGGAAAACTTTTCGTAAACTCCCCGAACGCACTGGACGGAAACCACGTATCCAAATGTGATACCGCATCCGCAGATTTCCAGGGCGAAGAAGCAGGTCTTGTTGACTTTGCTGGAACCGAGGAAGAAATCCTCGGACAGATCAGAAACCTGGTATCTATGCTTCCGGCAAACAATGAGGACGAAGCATACACCGAGTGCGAGGATGATCTGAACCGTGCATGTGCAGACCTTGCAAACTGCGCAGGCGATACCGGAATCCTTCTTTCCCAGCTCAGCGACAACGGCATCTATTTTGAGACCAAAGCCGCTTACGGAAAAGATGTTGTAACCGCATTCATCCAGTTAAACGGAGCAACCGTAGGAGCAGTTGCAAACCGCTCTGAAATCTACGGCGAGGACGGAACTGTAAAAGAGAAAATGGATGGAACCTTAAGCGCAAGAGGAGCCAAAAAAGCAGCAGATTTCGTAAACTTCTGCGATGCTTTCTGCATCCCGGTACTTACCATCACAAACGTAACCGGATTCAAGGCAACCAAATGCTCTGAGAGAACCATGGCTAAGAACGCAGCAGCCCTGACCGCAGCTTTCGCAAACGCAACCGTTCCGAAAGTAAACGTTGTTGTCGGCAAAGCATACGGAAGCGCATACGTTGTCATGAACAGCAAATCCATCGGAGCAGACATGGTATTTGCATGGCCGAACGCAGAAATCGGAATGATGGATGCAAAATCTGCAGCAAAGATCATGTACGAAGGATCTGACGCTGCTACCATCAACGAGAAAGCAGCTGAATATGCAACCCTTCAGAACAATGTAACTTCCGCAGCCAGAAGAGGCTATGTGGACACCATCATCGAGCCGGAAGACACCAGAAAATATGTTATCGGCGCATTCGAGATGCTGTATACCAAGAGAGAAGACAGACCGGACAGAAAACACGGAACAGTCTAAGGAAGGTGGCATACGATGAGAAAGAACTGGAAAAAATTAGTAAGTCTCGTCCTTACCGCAGCCTGCACCATGGTTGTGACCGTAGCTCCTGTTTTTGCGGATGCGGCATCTACACCGGCTTATTCACCGGTTGAGACATCTACGGTAGATTCTCTGCTCTCCTCCAGTGTTCAGTGGGTAGGACAGAGCCTGATGACCTACAGCGATGACGATCTTGTCAATATGGAAGCTTCCGACCAGCAGTTCTATGCAAGAGCAGCTGAGGCATGGGAAGAGGCAAAGGCTGACCTCGGAGAGGTAAAAAGCCTGGAAGACGGTACTCTCGAAGTAGACGGAGATTTTGTAACCTGCACAATTCCGGGTGAATTTGAAAAAAATCCTGGTATTGTCCGCGTATTCTGGAACATCAGCACCGGAACACCAGTTCCGACCGACCTCACCATCACCGTTGAGGAGTCAAAGGGCGTTCTGATCGGCCAGGCCGGCATGAACACCATCATCGGAATCGGTACCGTATTTGTTATGCTGATTTTCCTGATTTTCGTTATTTCTTCGTTTGATTACATTTTGGGAGACAAGAAGAAGAAAAAAGCACCGGCAGCACCTTTACAGGAAGTACCGAAGGCTGTCGCAGCACCGGTTGTTGAAGAGACAGCACCGGAAGCAGACGATATGGAGCTGCAGGCTGTTATTACAGCTGCAATCGCCATGTATGAAGACGATATGGCTTCTGCATCCGGAGATGCTTATGTTGCACGTCCGATCCGCAGAAAAGGCAAAAGAGCTTAAGGAGGAAATTTTCAATGAAAAACTACACCATTACCGTAAACGGAAATGTATATAACGTAACTGTAGAAGAAGGAACCACAGCAGGCGCAGCTCCAGTTGTCAGCGCAGCAAAAGCAGCTCCGGCACCAAAAGCAGCTCCGGAAGCACCGAAAGCAGCAGCTCCGGCAGGCGCAGCAGGCAGCGTAGAGGTTACTGCTTCTGTACCTGGTAAAATCTGCAAAATCGAAGCAAACGTAGGCGCAGCTGTAAAAGCAGGCGATACGGTTCTTGTACTGGAAGCCATGAAGATGGAAATCCCGGTTGTAGCACCGCAGGATGGCACAGTAGCAACCATCAATGTAGCAGTAGGCGATGCAGTAGAATCCGGTGACGTTCTTGCAACCATGAACTAATGCCCGTTGTAAGAAAAAACCGGAGGTGAAAAAATGATTACTGAAACTTTAAACAACCTGCTTCACCAGACGGCGTTTTTTAATCTGGACTGGGGCAATTACGTTATGATCGCAGTGGCTTGCTTCTTTTTGTATCTTGCGATTAAGCATGAATTTGAGCCGTTGCTTCTTGTACCGATCGCATTCGGTATGCTGCTTGTAAACATTTACCCGGACATCATGGCTGAGCCTTATACCGACGTACAGGGTCTTGAGCATGCGGGCGGTCTGTTCTACTATTTCTTTACTCTGGACGAGTGGAGTATCCTCCCATCCCTGATCTTCATGGGTGTAGGTGCGATGACAGACTTCGGTCCGCTGATTGCAAACCCGATCAGCTTCATCATGGGAGCTGCAGCACAGCTTGGTATCTATCTGGCATACTTCTTCGCTATTTTCATGGGATTCAACGGAAGAGAGGCAGCAGCTATCTCCATCATCGGCGGTGCCGACGGCCCGACTTCTATCTTCCTTCTGAATAAGCTCGGACAGCAGCACCTGATGGGACCGATTGCCGTAGCAGCATATTCCTATATGTCACTGGTGCCGATCATCCAGCCGCCGGTCATGAAGCTTCTGACTACAGAGAAAGAGCGTAAAATCAAAATGGAGCAGCTTCGTTCCGTATCCAAACTCGAGAAGATCCTGTTCCCGATTGTTATCACCATCGTTGTCTGCATGATCCTTCCATCTACCGCTCCGCTGGTAGGTATGCTGATGCTTGGTAACCTGTTCCGTGAGTGCGGCGTTGTAAAACAGCTCCAGGAGACAGCTTCCAATGCCATGATGTACATCGTAGTTATCCTTCTTGGTACTTCCGTTGGTGCATCCACAAGTGCTGAGGCATTCTTAAATGTCAGCACCTTAAAGATCGTTGCCCTGGGTCTGATCGCATTCGTATTCGGCACCGCAGGCGGTGTCCTGTTAGGAAAAATACTGTGCAAGGCAACACATGGAAGAATCAACCCGTTGATCGGTTCTGCAGGTGTATCTGCGGTTCCGATGGCAGCCCGTGTATCCCAGAAGGTTGGCGCTGAGGCAGATCCGACGAACTTCCTGCTGATGCATGCGATGGGACCGAACGTAGCCGGTGTTATCGGTACAGCAGTAGCGGCCGGTACCTTCATGGCGATCTTTGGTGTATAACTTCTTAAGACAAACAAAAGTGAAAAACACTTCATTTAGGAGGATAGAAATGGCAGTAGAAAAGAAACCTGTCAAGATTATGGAAACTGTTCTGCGTGATGCACATCAGTCCCTGATCGCGACGAGAATGACAACAGAACAGATGCTTCCGATCATCGATAAAATGGATAAAGTCGGATATCACGCAGTAGAGTGCTGGGGAGGTGCAACTTTCGATGCTTCCTTACGTTTTCTGCATGAAGATCCATGGATGAGACTGAGAAAACTCCGTGACGGATTCAAAAATACAAAACTGCAGATGCTGTTCCGTGGACAGAATATCCTGGGATATCGTCCGTACGCAGACGACGTAGTAGAGTATTTCGTACAGAAATCCATTGCAAACGGAATCGACATCATCCGTATTTTTGACTGTATGAACGATCTGCGCAACCTGCAGACCGCTGTCAGCGCAGCAAACAAAGAAAAAGGCCACGCACAGGTAGCACTTTCCTATACTTTAGGAGATGCTTACACCCTGGATTACTGGACCACCATGGCAAAGAGAATCGAAGAGATGGGTGCAGATTCCATCTGTATTAAAGATATGGCAGGCCTGCTCGTTCCGTACAAGGCAACTGAGCTGGTAACCGCGCTGAAAGAAGCAACCGATCTTCCGATTCAGCTGCACACCCACTATACTTCCGGTGTTGCATCCATGACGTACCTGAAAGCAGTAGAGGCTGGTGTTGATATCATCGATACCGCAATGTCTCCATTCGCTATGGGTACTTCACAGCCGGCAACTGAGGTTATGGTTGAAACCTTCAAAGGCACTCCATACGATACTGGTCTGGATCAGAACAAACTGGCTGAGATCGCAGATTACTTCCGTCCGATGAGAGACGAAGCGCTCGATACAGGCCTCTTAAATCCGAAGAACCTTGGCGTAAATATCAAGACTCTTCTGTATCAGGTACCGGGCGGTATGCTCTCCAACCTGACAAGCCAGTTAAAAGAGCAGCACGCAGAGGACAAATACTACGATGTACTCGAAGAAGTACCGCGCGTAAGAAAAGACCTCGGCGAGTGCCCGCTGGTTACTCCGTCTTCCCAGATCGTTGGTACCCAGGCTGTATTCAATGTCCTGATGGGCGAGCGTTACAAGATGGTAACGAAAGAGACAAAAGACGTTCTTGCCGGAAAATACGGTGCAACTGTAAAACCGTTCAATCCGGAAGTACAGAAGAAATGCATCGGCGA
Source organism: Fusicatenibacter saccharivorans (assembly GCF_015557635.1). Lineage (GTDB taxonomy): Bacteria > Bacillota > Clostridia > Lachnospirales > Lachnospiraceae > Fusicatenibacter > Fusicatenibacter saccharivorans. Next base: position 221,158 of record NZ_JADNOP010000001.1, on the reverse strand, counting down.
TACCGAGCCGATCACCTGCCGCTACGCAGACCTGCTTGAGCCGGAGCTTCCAAAACTGGAGAAAGAGATCGAGCAGTGGAAACAGCAGGATGAGGATGTATTAACCTATGCTCTGTTCCCGCAGGTAGCTGTAGACTTCTTCAAATATCGTGAAGCACAGCAGACAAAAGTAGATCCGGCAGCCGCTGACAAAAAAGACGGCGCATATCCGGTCTAAATAAAATCTGAGTAAAAAAAATCAGCCGGTGTTCTGTGTTCCCCGTAAAAAGGGAATGCAGAACACCGGCTTTCCTTTTCAGCTTTTCAGCCATTGCGCCAGTAATTTATTCGTGTTATAATTCAAAAGATTGAGGTGTGTCCGAAAAAGAATCAGGATGCCCCCAAAAGAAGAAATGTGGATGCCGAACGGCATTTGCAGATCGGAAAAACAAATCAGGAAGAAAATAACATGAAAAAAGAAAAAGAACAGTCTTCTTCAGAAGAGCAGAAGGCAGCGAACGAGAATCTCCTCATTCGTCTGAATCAAAATTACGGAAAGTTGAGCAAAGGACAGAAGAGGCTGGCAGATTTTATTACGGCACATTATGACCAGGCCGTATCGATGACGGCAGCGCGCCTGGGACAGCAGGTCGGCGTCAGCGAATCGACAACGGTTCGCTTTGCGATGCAGCTTGGCTACGCGGGATATCCGGAGTTCCAGCGCGCACTGGAGGAGATGGTGATGAATCGTCTGAATTCAGTGCAGCGGATGCAGTTTACGTATGGCCGCGTGCCGCAGGGAGAAATTCTGGAGACCGTCCTGCAGTCGGATATTGAAAAAATCAAGATGACGCTGGAAGAAGTGGACCGGAGCGCCTTTGAGCGCGCTGCGGATACGATTCTTTCTGCGCGGACAATCTACATTGTCGGCATTCGGAGCTGCGCGCCGCTTGCGAGCTTTCTGGCGTTCTATCTCCATATGATTTTCCCGGATGTGCGCCAGGTACAGACAAACAGTTCCAGCGAGATTTTCGAGCAGATGATCCGCATCACGGAGGATGATGTGGTGATCGGCATCAGCTTCCCGCGGTATTCGATGCGTACGATGAAGGCACTGGAATTTGCGAACAGCCGCAAAGCGAAGGTAATTACGATCACAGACAGTGTGCATTCACCGATGAATGTTTATGCAGCCTGTACGCTGATTGCCAAGAGCGATATGGCATCGATCGTCGATTCTCTGGTGGCCCCTTTGAGTGTAATCAATGCGCTTGTCGTGGCGCTCTGCATGAAACGCCAGGCGGATGTGAAAAAGACACTTGAGAGCATGGAAAAACTGTGGGATGAGTACCAGGTTTACAGCAACGATGAAATCAACGGGCTGGACGATGCACGTCCCATGGGCGGAAAAAAGGCAGCTCTGCCGGTAAAGGAGAAAGCATGAGAAAAGCAGCAGTAATCGGCGGAGGCGCCGCCGGAATGATGACCGCCGTGCTTGCCGCCGGCGAAAAGACAGAGATTCATCTCTATGAAAAAAATGAAAAGCTGGGAAAGAAGCTGTTTATCACAGGAAAGGGCCGCTGCAATGTGACAAACGACTGCCCGACAGAAGAGTTCTTCACGAATGTGGTGACAAACCCGAAATTTCTGTACAGCTCCGCCTACAGCTTTGACAGCGCCCAGGTGCAGGAGTTTTTCGAAGCGGCAGGTGTCCGCTTAAAAGTGGAGCGCGGAAACCGTGTATTCCCGGAGTCAGATCACTCCTCGGATATTATCCGCGCGCTGGAGACGGAACTGAAACGGAAAAATGTGCAGGTGCATAAGAATACAAAAGTAAAAGAGCTTCTTTTCGAAGGAGACCGCGTGAAAGGAATCCGCCTGGAAAACGGGAAAGAGCTTTTTTACGATGATGTCGTTGTCGCAACCGGCGGTATGTCGTACCAGACGACGGGGTCGGATGGAGACGGCTACCGTTTCGCAGAAGAGGCAGGACTTGCCGTCACTCCGCTCCGCCCGGCGCTGGTGCCGCTGGAAACAGAGGAAGCGTACATCCGTGAGCTGCAGGGACTCTCCCTGAAAAATGTGACGATGACGATTAAAAACGGCAAAAAGACGCTGTTCGATGGATTCGGCGAGATGCTGTTTACACATTTTGGAATTTCCGGCCCGCTGGGGCTTTCTGCGAGCTCCTACATCGGAAAAGCACTGGAACAGCAGCCGCTGAAAGGATATCTGAACCTGAAGCCGGCACTCACGGAAGAACAGCTGGATGCGCGGATCCTGCGTGAATTTGAAGAAAACCGAAACAAACAGTTCCGCAACGTGATCAACAGTCTGTTCCCGGCGAAACTGCTTCCGGTGATGCTCTCTCTTGGCGGGATCGACCCGTACAAACAGGTCAATGCCGTATCGAAAGCGGAGCGTCAGCACTTTGAAGAGCTGATCACGCATTTCCCGTTTACAGTAACCGGAACACGGGGCTTCCGTGAAGCAATTATCACACAGGGTGGTGTTTCCGTGAAAGAGATCCGTCCGGGCACGATGGAGGCAAAGAAAAAAGAAGGTCTGTACTTCGTAGGAGAAGTGCTCGATCTCGATGCACTGACCGGCGGCTTCAATCTGCAGATTGCCTGGGCAAGTGCCCACGCTGCAGCCGAAGAGATCCGGGCAAAGGAAGAACAGGAATAAAATATGGATCACAGATTTTAGAATTTTCAGGAGGAAGAGAGAAGATGAGATTTAATCTTGCAATTGACGGACCGGCAGGCGCTGGCAAAAGTACAATCGCAAAACGTGTGGCAAAGGAGCTTTCGTTTGTCTACGTTGATACAGGAGCAATGTACCGTGCCATGGGCATCTATTTTTCGGATCTTGGCATTGCACCGGAAGAGCAGGAAAAAATTGAGGCAGCCTGCAAAGATGTGAAAATTTCCATTTCCTACGAAAACGGAGAGCAGCAGGTTTATTTAAACGGCGTCAATGTCACCGGAAGACTGCGCACCGAGGAGGCTGGAAAGATGGCATCCGCGACAAGCGCCTATCTGGAAGTACGAAAAAAACTCGTGGAGCTGCAGCAGGAGATGGCGGAGAATACGGATCTTGTGATGGACGGCCGCGATATCGGAACTGCCGTTCTGCCGAACGCACCGTTGAAAGTCTATCTGACAGCAAGTGCCCATGTCCGCGCACTGCGCCGCTGGAAAGAGCTGACCGAAAAGGGACAGACAGCCGATCTTGCGAAAATCGAGGAAGATATCAATGAGCGTGATTATCAGGACATGCACAGAGAGCATTCCCCGCTGGTACAGGCAGAAGACGCCGTACTCGTTGACAGCTCTGAAATGACGATCGATGAGGTTGTGGAAAAGATCTTAAGCCTTGCCCGCGAGCGCATGTAAACGCGGCAGAGAAAAGAGGAGAAGAAAAACAGATGGAAGTAACTGTTGCAAAAAGTGCAGGCTTCTGCTTCGGCGTCAAACGGGCGGTCGATACGGTATACCGTGAAATTGAGAGCGGTGAAAAGCCGGTCTACACCTTCGGGCCGATTATTCACAACGAACAGGTTGTGGAGGATCTCGAAAACCGCGGTGTGCAGGTGATCCTTTCGGAAGATGAACTAGAGGGGCTTTCTGGCGGAACCGTTGTGATCCGTTCCCATGGCGTATCGCGTGATGTCTGCGAAAAGATCGAAGCGCGCGGCATGAAAATTGTAGATGCGACATGTCCGTTCGTCAAGAAGATCCACCGGATTGTGGATGAAGAGGGAAGAAAAGGCCGCCATGTTGTTATCATCGGAAGCGCGGATCATCCGGAGGTGCAGGGCATCATGGGATGGGCGAGCGGCCCGGTTACCGTGATCCATACCTCCGAAGAAGCAGAGCAGTTTGTGCCGGAAAACGGAAAACCAATATCTATTGTGGCACAGACGACATTTAATTACAACAAATTTAAAGATTTAGTTGAAATTTTTTTGAAAAAGAGTTATGATAGTACTGTTTTAAAGACTATCTGCAACGCTACCGAGGAAAGACAGACGGAAGCGAGAGCAATTGCCAGGAAGGTTGATGCCATGTTTGTCGTGGGAGGCAGACATAGTTCAAACACGCAAAAGCTGTATGAGATATGTAAAGAAGAATGTAAAAATACTTACTTTATAGAGACACTCGTTGATTTGGAATCTAAGCCTTTTCAATCATTTGGTCGCGTAGGTATTACAGCTGGGGCATCCACCCCGAATAAAATAATTGAGGAGGTTCAAAAAATGTCAGAAATGAGTTTTGAACAAATGCTGGATGAATCATTTAAAACAATCAGAAACGGAGAAGTCGTTGAGGGTACTGTAATCGATGTCAAAGACGATCAGATTATCCTGAATATCGGATACAAAGCCGATGGTATTCTTACCAAAAACGAATATTCCAACGATTCTTCCATCGATCTTCACACCGTTGCACAGCCAGGTGACAAAATGGAAGTCAAAGTTCTGAAAGTAAATGATGGAGAGGGACAGGTCCTTCTTACTTACAAGAGACTTGCTGCTGAAAAAGGCAACAAGAGACTCGAGGAAGCATTCGAGAATCATGAAGTTCTGAAAGCAAAAGTAACACAGGTACTGAACGGAGGATTATCCGTAGTTGTTGAGGAGACCAGAGTATTCATTCCGGCCAGCCTTGTATCTGATGTATATGAAAAAGATCTGTCTAAATATGCAGATCAGGAAATTGAATTCGTTATTACCGAGTTCAACCCGAGAAGAAGACGCATCATCGGTGACCGCAAACAGCTCATCGTTGCTGAGAAGAAGAAACTGCAGGAAGAACTGTTCGCACGCATCGCAGTTGGCGATGTTGTAGAGGGAACTGTTAAGAATGTTACCGATTTCGGCGCATTCATCGATCTGGGCGGAGCTGACGGACTGCTTCACATCTCTGAGATGTCCTGGGGCCGCGTAGAGAACCCGAAAAAAGTATTCAAAGTTGGTGAGACTGTAAAAGTTCTGATCAAAGACATCAACGGCGACAAGATTGCTCTTTCCTTAAAATTCCCGGAAGAGAATCCGTGGCTGAACGCTGCTGACAAATACGCTGTAGGCAACGTAGTAGAAGGCTGTGTTGCCCGTATGACTGACTTTGGTGCATTCGTTGAGCTTGAGCCGGGCGTAGATGCTCTGCTTCATGTTTCCCAGATTTCCAGAGAGCATGTTGAGAAACCGTCTGATGCACTGAAAATCGGACAGGAAATCACTGCAAAAGTAGTTGATTTCAACGAGGAAGACAAAAAAATCTCTCTGAGCATGAAAGCTCTGGAAAACGAAGAGCCAGTAGAAGAGTAAGAATAATTTAACTTGCAGGTGCTGCAGTTGGATGATTAGAATGCCGTAGACAACCGGGTTTCCTGAACAGACAGGAAACCTGTTGCCTGCGGTATTTTCTTATCATCCTGTTTTTGGCACCAGAAAAGAAAAAGGGGATGAAAGTTTATGTGGGAGACGAAGATTCTGGGTGTGGATCTGTACCACGTTCTAGCATGGTTCTGGCTGTACAGCTTCTGCGGATGGATCTGGGAGAGTTCCTATGTATCGATCCGGCAGAAAAAACTGGTCAACCGCGGTTTTGTCAATGGTCCGCTGCTGACACTGTACGGCACCGGCGCTGTTATGGTATACTTGATCCTGCGCCCGTTTGAAGCGAACGTCTGGGCACTGTATTTCGGAGGTGTCATTGTAGCGACGGTTCTGGAATATGTAACCGGCGTGCTGATGGAGACCATTTTTCATGCGCACTGGTGGGACTACAGCAATCAGAAGTTTAATTTTCAGGGAAAGATCTGCCTCAGCAGTTCGATTGCCTGGGGATTCTTTACACTGGGGCTGTTCTATATTCTGCAGCCGATTGCCGTGAAAGTAGTGAATCTTGTTTCGGATACTACAGGAGAGATCATTGTTTCCGTTGTTACCGTCTGCTATCTGGTAGATTTTGGATTTTCCGCAGCCGCAGCATTCCAGCTGGGACAGAAGATGCGCAGTCTGGAGAAAACGTGGGGAGAATTTCTGAAATATCTGCAGAAATCCCGCTTTAACCAGCTTGCCGAGGAGATGAATGCGAAAGTACAGCAGTATCGTGCAGAGTATTCCAGAGATAAGATGAAAGAATATCTGGCCGAGAAGCGCCAGACACTGTCTGAGGCAATGGAGCAGATGCAGAAGCTGGAGAAGGAGCGGAAAGAAGCCGAGGGAAGAAGAAATCCGCTTTTCGAGTCGAAGAACCGCCTGATGGAGTTCGGAGCAGAGCAGAAGGAACGCCTGACCGAGTTCGGAGCAGAGCAGAAAGAACGGTTTGCGGCACTTGGATTTGATGTGCGCAGTGATAAGATGCCGGATCTTAAAGAGCTGCTGGAGCGCTTTGACCAGATGACAAAACCGCAGCTTCCGACCAACTGGCTGATGCGCCTGACAACGAAACGTTATCTGCGCGCCTATCCGCATCTGCAGGGAACGCATCATGCTTCTCTGAAAAAGGAAGAAAAAAAGGTAGAAGAGAAAGAAGAGAAAAAATAAAGGACTGCTTGGAAAGGACAGTCCCGGAAAAACGGCCGTGCATGCAAAAATGTGTACGGCTGTTTTATTTTCTGGTTTTGCTATCGTCTTTGAAAAAGAGCTGAAGCTCGGAACAGAGATACTCTTTCAGGAGATCTTCCTGCGAAAGAAAGGCATCGGACCACTCAAAATAGTAAGGGCGGCTTTTGAAATCCTCGCGGAAGGCCGGGGTGAAAAACTCTTTCTGCTGCGGAAGAAATGTACCGGTCCGCCGCTGATAGCAGTTGGCAGCCTTTGCTTTCTGACGGTGTTCCGGATCGACAAACGCGCCAACGCTCTTGTGAACAGCCTGATCCTCCAGCGGAAGATAATAGTAATTCTTATAGTCCGGGAAGAAATATTTCAGCTCCGCCGTATGCGTCTGCAGGGAGAGAGAAACCCGTGAACCAAAGGCTGTAAGAGAACCATCCGCGCAGACACGGGAGAGGAAAACCGGAACTTCCCGCTCGGGCTGCAGTGAAACTTCCAGTGTCTGTCCGGTAAAACGACACGACTGGACAGAAAAATCGCCGTGAAACAGAGCAGGAAGCGCGAGCAGTTCCAGAACAGAACCCATGCCGAGGACATCCTCATAATTGTGAAGGAAAAGCAGTTCCAGTTTCTTTTCATCCAGTGTCTGAAGATAGTCGTGGTAAACAGAAATCAACTGTTTTCCGTTAAGTTGATCCTTCCGTGGGAATGAGAGATACTGTTCCACATTTTTCTGTTTCATTGAAGAAAGTCCCAGGATTGACTGAAACGGGCGGAGTGCCTGATAAAGATCCAGGGATGCGATTGACGAAAGCGGATCTTCCATCTGATAAAACAGTGCTTTGTGTGTGAGGTAAGGAAGATCAAATGTCGTTCCATTAAAATGCACCAGCTGCTTCACGTCGGAAAGAAACGTGAAAAAAGAGACAAGCATCTCTTTTTCTTCGGTCGGTCGATCAAGAAACCACTGGCGCAGTGTGAAAGTATCCGCGGCCGGGTCAAAGAACAGCGCACCAATCAGATAGAGATGCGAGGTACGCCAGGAAAGGCCGGTCGTCTCAATATCGAAAAAGACATCGCCGTTTCTCAGATACATCTGAAGATCGGCAGAGAGAGCGGCGGGGGTAGAATCTATGATCTGCATAAGGTTTTTTGTCTCCTTTGAAAAACTTTTTTGAATCTAAAGATATTATAAGACGAAAAAATCTGACATGCAAGAAAGACAGCGACTAATCGTTGCGTGATGAGAAAAGTTCTGCTATAATAGAATGTGCGTTCGCTTTCGAAAAAAGAAAACGGCGCTTTGGAGGAAAAACATGATTGCATTTATCAAAGGAACTGTAGATTCTCTTTCGGAAGGAAAAATGATTCTCGAAAGCCATGGAATCGGCTATGAGCTGAATATTCCAGCGAGTATGTTCGACGCAGGCATCCGGGAGGGAGAAGAGTTAAAGATATATACCCATATGAGTGTGCGGGAAGACGGAATTTCCCTATTCGGCTTTCTGTCCCGTGAAGATCTTGAAATATACCGTATGCTGATCGGCGTAAGCGGCATCGGACCAAAAGCGGCGCTTGCGGTGCTGTCCACGCTTACTGCAGACAATCTGCGCTTTGCCGTCCTCTCGGAAGATGTCCAGGCGATTGCCAAAACACCGGGCATCGGAAAGAAGACCGCGCAGAAGCTGATTCTGGAATTAAAAGACAAATTCGACCTGCAGGAAGCGTTCGAGCAGAAGCTGGCAGGAAATCAGGCGGCTGCGGCGGTACGGCAGGCAGGCGAACCGGATGCCTTCCAGGATGCGGTACAGGCGCTGACTGCGCTTGGCTACTCCGGAACGGAAGCACTGCAGGCAGTAAAGAAAGTCGAAATCACCGAAGGCATGGACAGCGAGGCTGTGCTGAAAGCGGCATTGAAGCATATGTTTTAGCAGATGGTCCTAAATTGTGGAAGAAGGAAACCTTATAACGATGGAAAGAAGAATTATCACAACTGACGTTCTCGAGGAGGACGTGAAAATCGAAGGTTCGCTCCGTCCCCAGCGCCTGGACGACTACATCGGACAGGAAAAGACGAAAAAGAACCTGAAAGTATATATTGAAGCAGCAAAACAGCGAAGTGATGTTCTCGATCATGTGCTGTTTTACGGCCCTCCGGGACTTGGAAAAACAACGCTGGCGGGCATCATTGCAAATGAGATGGGAACCCATATGAAGGTAACGAGCGGCCCGGCGATCGAAAAACCGGGTGAGATGGCAGCGATCCTCAACAATCTGCAGGAGGGCGACGTCCTGTTTGTTGATGAGATCCACCGCCTGAACCGCCAGGTCGAGGAGGTTCTTTACCCAGCGATGGAGGATTTTGCGATTGATATCATGATCGGAAAAGGCTCTTCGGCGCGCTCGATCCGCCTGGATCTGCCGAAGTTTACGCTGGTCGGCGCAACAACGCGTGCAGGTCTTTTGACTGCCCCGCTCCGCGACCGGTTCGGTGTCATCCACCATCTGGAATTTTACACGGAGGAAGAATTGGCCAACATTATTCTGCACTCCTCAAAAGTACTGAATGTGGAGGTGGACCCGCAGGGAGCGCTTGAGATGGCGCGCCGTTCCAGGGGAACACCGCGTCTGGCAAACCGGATTTTAAAGCGTGTCCGCGACTTTGCCCAGGTGAAATACGATGGAAGAATCACAAAAGAGGTCGCATCATTTGCTCTTGATCTGCTGGAAGTAGACCGTTACGGACTGGATCAGACTGACCGGCTGCTTCTTACCACCATTATGGAAAAGTTCCAGGGCGGTCCGGTGGGACTCGATACCCTGGCTGCATCGATTGGAGAAGATGCCGGCACCATCGAGGATGTCTACGAGCCGTTCCTGATCAAATCCGGATTTATCAACCGCACTCCGCGCGGAAGAGTGGCAACGGAATTTGCCTGGCACCACCTGGGGCTGGAGGCACCGCGTAAGATCGAAGAGTAAAAGCCCTGAATCTTTCATTTTCTGTCGCTTTTTGCAGAAAAAGGTTGTTTTTCTTCCATTTTCGGTATATGATAGGTTATATTAGCCGGGAGTTTGGTCCGGTTAAATTCAGTGGAGGAAAAGCAAAAGAATGGCTGTAAAAAATACAACACAGGTTTTAATAGATGGAAAAATTATCACACTGGGAGGCTATGAGAGCCCGGAATATCTGCAGAAAGTAGCTGCTTATCTGAATCAGAAGATCAGCGAACTTTCCCAGTCAGCCGGATACAACCGCCTGTCGGTGGATACGAAGCACACACTGCTTGCACTGAACATTGCAGACGACTATTTCAAAGCAAAAAGCCAGGTAGATACCCTCGAAGAGGATATGGAAGCCAAAGACCGGGAAACCTACGATATGAAGCACGATCTGATCGCAGCGGAAATCCAGGCCGGCGATCTGAAAAAAGAACTGGAAGAGAAACGAATCGAGCTGGAACATGTGCGCGGCGAGAGGGAAGAACTGCAGCGGCAGCTTGATAAGGCAAATAAGGATCTGGAAGATTTATTAAAAGCGTAAAAGAAGGAAAAACGGGGGATTGCGGAACAGGTAATCGCCCGTTTTTAGGAGATAAAGATGAAGACAGAATTATTAGCACCAGCCGGTTCGATGGAAGCGTTAAAAGCAGCGGTTTCCGCCGGTGCGGATGCCGTCTATCTCGGCGGAGCCGCATTCGGCGCAAGAGCGTATGCAAAAAATCTGGATGAGCAGGAGATTCTCTCAGCCATCGATTACGTCCATCTGCGGAACCGGAAACTGTATCTGACGGTCAACACCCTCTTAAAAGAGGAGGAACTGGAAGAGAAACTGTATCCGTATCTGCGTCCGTACTATGAGCAGGGACTGGATGCCGTGATTGTCCAGGATATGGGCGTTTTAAAGGCGGTCCGCTCCTGGTTCCCGGATCTCGACATTCATGCGAGCACACAGATGACAGTGACAGGATCTGCGGGAGCGCGTTTCCTGGAGAGCCTTGGCGCGACGCGTGTGGTACCGGCCCGTGAGCTTTCGTTTGCGGAGATCCAGAAAATCCACCGGACGACCAACCTTGAAATTGAATGCTTCGTCCACGGGGCGCTCTGCTACTGCTATTCGGGACAGTGCCTTTTTTCCAGCCTGATCGGCGGAAGAAGCGGAAACCGCGGAAGATGCGCGCAGCCGTGCCGTCTGCCGTACGAAGCGTACGATAAAGACAACCACCGCATGGGGGAGCCGGGCGACCGCTATCCGTTAAGCCCGAAGGATATGTGTACGGTAGAACTGCTGCCGGAGATTGTAAAATCCGGGATTATGTCCCTCAAAATCGAAGGCAGAATGAAAAAGCCGGAGTATACAGCGGGCGTTGTCAGCATTTACCGCAAATACCTCGATCTGTACGAAAAAAAGCCGTCCCGTTTCCACGTTCTGCCGGAGGACATGAAAAAGCTGTATGAGCTGTATAACCGTGACGGTTTCAACAAAAGCTATTATACCGTAAGAAACGGACGCGATATGATGGCGCTGAAGAACGAAAAAGAGCAGGAAAATAAAAAGAAACAGCGCAGAAATGAGCAGCTCTTTTATGAGATCCAGAGAGATTATATCGAGACTGAGGCAAAAGAGCCGATTTCCGGCTTTCTGACCCTGTATCCGGGCCAGCCGGCGTTCTTAAGTGCAGAAAGCGGAAAATACAGTGTAACAGCAGAGGCGGGCATGGTAGAACCGGCAAAGAAGCAGCCGCTGACCGAGGAACGCGCAAAAACACAGCTGGAAAAGACAGGCGAGACACCATTCTATTTCAAAGAACTCGATGTCTGTATGGATGACAACTGTTTCGTGCCGATGCAGACGTTAAACGAGTTGCGGAGAGGCGTTTCGGACCAGCTGGTGAAGGAGATGACAGAGCCATACCGCAGAAAAGCAGCGGAAAAGCCGGAACAGGAAGCAAAAGCATCTGGAAAACCAGACCAGGAGAGCAGGGCAGAAAAGAAAATGGAGCTGACCGCATCTGCTGAGACGAGAGCCCAGTGGAATGCGCTGCTCGAGATTCCGGAGATCACGACGATCTACGCCGGCATGGGATGCTTCAAACGGGAAATCTTCGAAGAGCAGGCGGAAAAAGGCATCCTGCAGGCGAAAGAACTGGGAAAACAGGTTTATCTGATGCTGCCGCACGTTGTGCGTGAAGGCGATCTGAAGGAATACCGCGACACGTTCCGCTGTCTGAAGGAAATCGGTCTTGGCGGTTTCCTGATCCGCAATCTCGAAAGCTTTTCGTTTTTGAAAGAGATGGGAATGGAAAAGGATATCCGGCTCGATTACAGCGTTTACACGTACAACAGCCGTGCGCAGGCATTCTGGCAGGAGCAGGGCGTGCAGCGTGATACCGTTCCGTATGAGCTGAACGAGCGGGAAATCGGAAAACGTGACAATACGAACAGCGAAATGGTGGTCTACGGCTACCTTCCGATGATGATTTCCGCCCAGTGTGTCCAGAAGAACCTGAACGGCTGCAATCACAGTTATTCTCTGGTACGCTTAAAAGACCGGATGGGAAAATACTTCCCAGTGAAGAGTTACTGCACCTCGTGCTACAGTGTGATCTACAACAGCCTTCCGCTCGGCCTGGTAAAAGAAGCCGATGAGATCCGGTCCATGCATCCGGCTGCGGTGCGGCTGAATTTTACCATCGAGACACTGGAGGAGACAAAAGAAATCGCCGCTGCGTTTGCTGGAACGTATTGTAAAGGAATCGCAGTTCCGGCCGAACAGGAATATACCAAAGGCCATTTCCGCCGGAAAGTAGAGTAAACGGTGAGAAAAAATAAGGGGAATTTATGGAAAATACCATTGTTCAGTTATCAAAATATGTGATTACCTTCCTCATGATCTGTTTTACCGTGCAGTCGTTTGCTGCACTCAAAGAGCGGGATGAGGATGAGCGCCATTACATTCTGATGCGGCAGATCATCATGATCATTCTGATGAATTTCATCTGTTTCTTCGTGATGTTCCTCCAGGAGGGCGAAGTATCAACGATTCAGATGTTTCTGCTCACGATGGCGTATATCCTGGGCGTACAGATCCTGTACCGCCTGATTTACCGGAAGGCATCGATGATCCTGGTAAACAACATGTGTATGCTGCTCTCGATCAGCATGATTATTCTGACGAGACTGAGCGTGTCAAAGGCGATGTCCCAGTACAAAATTCTGGCGGCATCCACACTGCTCTGCTTCATCATTCCGGTCATTGTCCGAAAGGGCAAGTTCCTGAAAAATCTGACCTGGATTTACGCTGTGCTCGGAATTGCCATGCTTTCCGTCGTTATGGTGCTTGGCTTTACTTCCGGCGGTGCGAAGCTGTCGATCGAAATTCACGGCATTACGTTCCAGCTCTCTGAGATTGCCAAGATCACACTCGTGTTCTTTATGGCAGGCATGCTGCGCGAGGATAATTCCTTTGGAAACGTTGTGAAAGCAACGGTCATTGCGGCAGTTCATGTGCTGATCCTTGTTGCATCCACCGACCTTGGAACTGCGTTCGTCTTCTTTATGGCGTACGTGGTTGTAATCTATGTGGCAACGAGAAAAGCCAGATATCCGCTTTTGGGACTTGCGGGAATGAGTGCCGCCTGCGTTGTGGCGTATTTCCTGTTTTCCCATGTACGGAACCGTGTGGCACTCTGGCAGGATCCGATCGGAAACTGGGATATCAGCAGCCAGTTAGCACAGGGCCTCTTCGGCATGTGCTCCGGCGGATGGTTCGGAACCGGCCTTTTCGAGGGACGGCCTGACATTATCCCGGTTGCAACGAAAGACTTTATTTTCTGTGCGATCTGTGAGGAGATGGGCATTATCTTCGGAATCTGCCTGATTCTGCTGTGCATGTCCACATTCCTTCTGATTATCAATATTTCCATGAAGATGAGCAAACGGTTCTACAAACTGATTGCCATGGGTCTTGGAACGGAATATGCGACACAGGTGTTCCTCACCATCGGAGGAACCATTAAATTTATTCCTATGACAGGTATCACGCTGCCGCTGGTCAGCTATGGAGGAAGCTCCATGTTCTCCACGGTGCTGATGCTGTCGATCATTCAGGGATTGTACATCTTAAGGGAAGACGAAGGTGAGGAGCTTGAGAAAAGACGAAACAAGAAGAAACGAAACCAGCAGAAAAACGACCCAGGCGCCAAGAAAAAACGACGCCCGGACGAAGAGACCGAAAGACGAAAGAAGAGCGGCGGCCGGAACGACGGACAGGGAACCCGCCAGAAGTACCGCGAGCAGCCGGATGAATTCGAACGGCGGATCGAAGAGCAGACCGAGAACAGCCTCCACTGGTAAGGCGGCAAACAACGGCGCAGGGCCGTATCTGATCGTTTCGTTCCTGTTCGTGGCCATGTTTCTTGGGCTGATCGCGTATCTCGTTTACTTTAATGTCGTGCGGAAAGAAGAATTTCTGAATAGTTCTTACAATACGAGACAGAATAACTATGCAGAGCGCGTGATCCGCGGAACAATCTATTCTGCGGACGGCCAGGAACTGGCAAAGACGACGACAGATGAAAACGGGGATGAGGTAAGAACGTATCCGTTCGGCAGCCTGTTTGCGCAGGTGGTTGGCTACACGGGAAAAGGAAACAGCGGCCTCGAATCTTCCTACAACTATATGCTGATGGAGTCCCATACAAGTAAGTTAAAGCAGGTAAAGAATGAATTCAGCGATGCGAAGAACCCGGGAGACAGTCTCTATACAACGCTGAATACAACACTCCAGCAGGCCGCGGCCGATGCACTGGACGGATACCGCGGTGCAGTTGTCGTGATGGAGGCAAAAACGGGCCGTGTACTTGCCAATGTGAGCAATCCGGTTTTTAATCCCAATACGATTGATGAGGACTGGGAGGCACTGAACGCAGACGATGAGAGCGGCGTGTTTCTGAACCGCGGTCTGCAGGGAAGATATCCGCCGGGATCTACGTTCAAGATTGTTACTTCGCTTGCGTATCTCCGTCAGAACGGCACACTGGACGGTTTTTCGTTCGACTGTGACGGTGAGCTGACAGCAGGAAACTATACGATTCACTGCTCCGGCGGTGAAGTGCATGGACCGGAAGATTTTGCAGGTGCGTTTGCACATTCGTGCAACTCTGCCTTTGCACAGATTGGCCTTGGGCTGGATAAAGATGCCTTCCGCTCGCTGGCGGATTCCCTGTATCTGAACAGCCGTCTGGATCTGGAGCTTCCGACCAGCAAAAGTTCTTTCGACCTTGATTCGACAACGGCGGATGCTCTTGTGATGCAGACCTCCATTGGCCAGGGCGATACGCTGGTAACACCGATGGAGATGGCGCTGATCGCCTCCGCGGTTGCAAATGACGGAGAAATGATCAAACCGCGTTATGTGGACAACATTGTGTCTGCGGACGGACAGGCAGTCAAAACCTTTTACAAAGAGTCTCTTGGCACGGTAATGTCCGAGAGCGAAGCCAATACGCTGACAGAGCTGATGAAAGGCGTTGTCCAGAGCGGAACTGCAGTTTCACTTTCGGATCTGCCGTACAATATCGCCGGTAAAACAGGAACCGCAGAACACGGAAGCGACGGAGAGACACCGCATTCCTGGTTTGTCGGATTCTCCAATGCGGATGATCCTGATATTGTCATTGCTGTTGTGGCAGAAAACGGCGGATATTCGAGTGAAGTCGCTGTACCGATTGCAAGACAGGTAATCGAAGCATATTATGCACAGCAGTAAACGATGAAAAAACGCGTTCGAACCGGAAAGGATGGGTTCGGGCGCGTTTTCTGAATTTTTAGAAAAATGTTAGAAAAAGGATGCGGTTTTAAGGTTGCGCGGGGGCGGGAAAAGAGGTATACTTTTTAACAGAAGATCTGGCGGCAAGCGGGAAGAAAAGAGCTGTCAGAGAATGGAAAAAAGCCAGAAGGAGCTTAAAACGTATGATCGAAGCAGTTAGCTGCGGAGGTATCGTAATCTACCGTGGAAAAATATTGACGCTTTACAAAAGCTACCGCAACAAATATGAAGGCTGGGTTCTGCCGAAAGGAACCGTTGAGCCGGGAGAAACCCATGAACAGACTGCTGTCCGCGAGGTGTATGAGGAATCCGGCGTGCACGGAACCATCATCAAGTACGTGGGAAAAAGCCAGTACAGTTTCAGCATTCCGGAGGACACCGTGGAAAAAGAGGTGCACTGGTATCTGATGGCCTCATCCGGCTACTACAGCCGTCCACAGAGAGAAGAATACTTTGTGGATTCGGGCTATTACAAGTATCACGAAGCATATCATCTGCTGAAGTTTTCCAATGAACGGCAGATTCTGGAAAAGGCCTATCAGGAGTATCTGGAACTGAAGAGAGCAAATTTATGGAAGGTTCAGCCACAGGCTCAGGGAAAATATGGTAAACTGGTATAAAAATCTGTACGTCGGGGATACTGCAAAAAAGAAACAGAAAAAATGGATGCGCCGGATTGAGAACAAAAAAGCAGTTCCGGGAGTCTGGCTCCTCACACTGCCTTCCAATCAGCAGAACAATCTGGATGTAATTCCGGCGGATCTGCTTTTGCAGCCGGCCGTGCGGAGAAACTGTCCGATGATTGTCGGACTTGCCGTGTCGCGCGAGGAAGCTTTTGAGCTTGTGGAGGCGATCGCATTGGAAACTTATCGGGAAACCGGAGAAGTAAAAATCCGGGAATGGCTGCTGAACCGGATTGAGGGATGTGAATGATACATATACTATTCATGATTTTGAAGGCACTGGGGATTTTACTCCTTGTTTTACTGTTTCTCGTGCTTCTTATCGTCTGCACCGTCCTGTTTCTTCCTTTTTGCTACCGGGCGCAGGTTCTGAAAGAAGAAGAGGGATTTGCCTGCGTAAAAGCGAGCGGAAGAGTATCGTGGCTTTTCGGAGCTGTCGCGCTGACGGCCTCGTATGAGGAACAGAAGCCGGAGGCGCAGATTTTGCTTTTCGGGGCATCACTGGAAACATGGAAACGGCGGCTGAAAAAGATCCGCCGGGGAGAAGCGTCCGTGTCCCGGACGGAGGAAAATGAGACAGAAAATGCGCTGGAAGCAGAAAAAACAGCAGAGCAGAAAGCACCGGACCAGAAAGAAAAGCAGCAGAAGGTGACAGCACAGAAGGAGCAGCCAGAGCAAGAGCAGGAACCGGATGCGCCGAAAAAAAGCATTCTGGAACGGTTTTTCGGAAGGATCGAATATCTTCCGGAAAAACTGCTGAATCTTGTCAGCCGTCTGCTGCAGACAGCTTTCCGGCTGTTGGAACTTCCGTTCCGTCTGCTTGAAAAACTGGAGCAGAAAATCCAGGCAGGCAGACGGTTAAAAAGAAAGTGGGAGAGTGTGAAAAAATTCTTCCGTTCGAAGATGTTCCGTGAGGCACTGCTCCATGCAAAGAAAGAAGTGCTTTATTTCCTGAAGAAAGCAGCACCGAAAAAAGTAACCGGCACAGTCCGGTTCGGATTTGACGATCCGGCACTGACCGGAGAGACACTCGGCATTCTGGGTATGATTTATGGAAAACTGCCGAAAGACCTTTCCGTCCAGCCGGATTTCGAACAGGAAATTCTCCGGGGCGATGTCCGGATGAAAGGAAGTTTTCAGGCTGTGACAGCAGCCGGCATTGCACTTCGATTATTCCGGGATCAGAATCTTCGGAAAACCATACGACATTTCAAACACAAGGAGGCCTAAAAGATGGCAGAAAAGGACAACACATTTCAGAATACTGTAGAAGCACTGTTCCGCGGAATGGACAGCTTTATCACAACAAAGACGGTCGTAGGTGAGGCGATCCACATTGATGATACGATTCTTCTGCCGCTGGTAGACGTTTCCTTCGGCGTGGGAGCGGGTGCATTCGCAGAAAATGCAAAGAACAATGCAGGAGGCGGTATGGGCGGAAAAATTTCTCCGAGCGCCGTTCTTGTCATCAGCAAAAACGGAACACGTCTGGTCAACATCAAAAACCAGGATGCTGTCACCAAAATCATTGACATGGCTCCGGATCTGATCAGCCGCTTTACCGGCAAAAAGGAAGAGGACGGGTATACCGCAGAGAAAGTAGAGCATATAATAAACCAAGAGGCGGATAAGGAGTAAGCTCGTTTGTGCAGAATTTTAGGTTTTCTGCTGTTCTGGATGGGGGTCGGGCTTCTCATCAGCCTGATGATCCGCAGCTCATTTCTTACGGTTCTTGCGGCCGCTCTGCTGCTGTGCGTGGGATATCATCTGTTCTGCAATACAGGGGAATAGTGAAAGATGCACAAAAAGATCGGAAATGAACTGGCTGATTTGTACAGAGAAATACTTGCAAAATGAAGAAAGCTGCGCTATAATAAGTCCATCTTAAATGAATCAGCCAACTATACTAATATCATAGATCAAGACGAGGGCGTCTTACCAGAACGAAAGTTTCGGTAGGATGCTCTTTTTCTTTTGCTAAGCATATGGATCGTTGGCAGGTTCAGCTTAAGAGACCACGCTATTTTTTTCTCCCTTTTAAAATATAAAAAATAGAGCACAACAGGGCATAAGCGAAAACTTATGTCCTGTTTGCTCTTCCTAGAACTTTTTAAAAATCTTAGTTCTATTTTGAACAGCAAAAAAGCCTTCCCGGACTGGAAAGGCCTTTTAACCATTCAACTTATGCACGCTCTACTTTTCCGGATCTTAAGCAGGAAGTACATACGTACATTTTCTGCGGTACACCGTCAACTTTAACTTTGACAGATTTTACGTTAGATTTCCACATTTTATTGCTTCTTCTATGTGAATGACTTACGTTGTTTCCGAAATGAGCACCCTTCTCACAAATTGCACACTTTGCCATGATTGCACCTCCTTGACATACGTACTTGAGTCAAAACGCATTTTAGACTCACAACATAAGTCATTCTAACAGATCTATACCGGTTTTGCAAGTAAAAAATGAAAAAATTATATGAATTTTGAAGGTTTTTCATTTTAAACTTTCTTTTTTGCGGAAAAGCGGTTATAATGTATCGTAGAGTGGAGTCAGTTATTCCTGTCTCCATGTGTTTTGAATAGTATGATGGAATTGGAGGATACAAGGCATGAAAGGTCGTATGAATACAGGCTTGGGAGAAATCGTAATCAATCCGGATGTAATCGCCCTGTATGCGGGCAGCGTTGCTGTGGAGTGCTTCGGCATTGTCGGAATGGCAGCGGTAAACATGAAAGATGGACTGGTCAAACTTCTGAAAAAAGAGAGTCTGACACACGGAATTAATGTATCGATTTCGGAAAATAAAATTTCCCTGGATTTCCACGTGATTGTTTCTTACGGAGTCAGTATTTCTGCCGTAACAGATAACCTGATCAATAATGTGAAATACAAGGTGGAAGAGTTCACCGGAATGGAAATTGAAAAAATCAACATCCTGGTTGAAGGCGTTCGCGTCATCGACTGATGGTAATAGGAGGAAATGAAGAAAGTGGCTACAAATACAATTGATGCCGGCTTACTGGCAAAAATGTTTCTGGCTGGTGCAAAAAATCTGGAAGTAAAGAAAGAGTGGATCAATGAGCTGAACGTGTTCCCGGTACCGGACGGCGACACAGGTACCAACATGACGCTGACGATCATGTCCGCAGTCAAGGAAGTAAACTCGCTCACAGAAGTGAACATGTACAACCTTTCCAAGGCAATCTCTTCCGGTTCTCTGCGCGGTGCCAGAGGTAACTCCGGCGTTATTCTTTCCCAGCTCCTTCGTGGCTTTACCAAGAAGATCCGCGACTATGAAGAGCTGAATGCAGAGATTCTTGCAGAGGCAATGGAAAAAGCAGTCGAGACTGCATACAAAGCCGTTATGAAGCCAAAAGAAGGTACCATCCTGACCGTGGCAAAGGGAGCAGCAGAGAAAGCAGCAGAGCTTGCACCGGAAAGCGAAGATCTGAACGCATTCATCGAGGACGTTCTCGCGCATGCAGAGTACGTGCTCTCCCAGACACCAGAGATGCTGCCGGTATTAAAAGAGGCAGGCGTTGTGGATTCCGGCGGACAGGGTCTCTTAACCGTACTGCAGGGCGCATATGACGCGTTCCTCGGGAAAGAGATTGATCTGAATTTCGAGATGCCGGAAGCAAAGACAGAATTTGTCAGACCGTCCAAAGAGACAGAAAAAGAAATCAAATTCGGCTACTGCACCGAGTTTATCATTATGCTGGAAAACCCGCTTCCGGATGAAGAGGTTTATGCATTCAAAGATTTCCTGAACGGAATCGGAGATTCGATCGTTCTCGTTGCAGACGACGAGTTGGTTAAGGTACACGTACATACCAACGATCCTGGAAAAGCAATTTCCAAGGCGCTGACGTACGGACAGCTGACCAGAATGAAGATCGACAACATGCGTGAGGAGCATCAGGAGCGCCTGATCAAGAACGCAGAAAAGATCGCAGCACAGCAGGCAGAGGAAGATAAGAAGAGAAAAGAAGCAGCAAAACAGCCGCCGAAGGAGAACGGATTCATCGCCGTGTCCATCGGAGAGGGAATCAAAGAGATCTTCCAGGGACTCGGTGTTGATTACCTGATCGAGGGCGGTCAGACCATGAACCCGAGCACCGAGGATATGCTGACTGCAATTGAGAAGGTCAATGCAAAGAATATCTTTATTCTGCCGAACAACAAAAATATCATCCTCGCAGCAAATCAGGCAAAAGCCATGACTGAGGACAAAAATATCATCGTTGTTCCGACCAAAACCGTTCCGCAGGGCATCACAGCCATGATCAGCTATGTGCCGGAGAAATCTGCAGAAGAGAACGAGGAGGCCATGACAGAGGGCATCCAGATGGTAAAAACCGGTCAGGTAACGTACGCGGTACGTGATACCCACATCGATGAGAAAGAGATCCATCAGGGTGACATCATGGGACTTGGCGATCACGGACTTCTCGCTGTCGGACAGGATATTCTTACCGTTGCAGAAGAAACCATCCGCGCCATGGTCGATGAGGACAGCGAGCTGATCAGCATCTACTACGGTGAAGATATGAGTGAGGAAGATGCCGAAAGCCTTGGCGAAAAAATCGAGCAGGCATATCCGGACTGCGATGTGGAAGTAAACTATGGCGGACAGCCGATTTACTACTGTGTCGTTTCGGTTGAATAAGAGTAAGGAAAGAAAAATATGAATACGGAACCCCTGACAACACTGAAGGGGATCGGTGAAAAAACGGAGAAGCTGTTTGCAAAAGTAGGAATCTACAATTTGCAGCAGCTTCTGCATTATTATCCAAGAGATTATGACTGCTATGCAGAGCCGGTTCCCCTTCGCGAATGCAGACAAGAGGAAAAGAATGCGGTATACGGAAGAATTGTCCACAGTCCGTCGGTAAAAGGAAACCAGAGAAAGAGCGTCGTCGTCCTGGAACTCTACGAGGAGCCGGTGCGGCTGCAGCTTACCTGGTTTAATATGCCGTTTCTGCGGAGCACGCTGAAGAAAGGCAGTGTTTTTATCTTCCGCGGAAAGATACAGGAAAAATCAGGCCGTCTCGTGATGGAGCAGCCGGAAATCTTCACTCCTGCCGCATACCATGAGCTTCTGGCAAGTCTTCAGCCGGTTTATGGGCTGACAGCCGGTCTCACGAACAAGATGGTGAGCAAGGCCGTCGCACAGGTGCTGGAACGATGCGCACCTGCGCAGGACTATCTGCCGGAGAAAATCCGTGCCCGGTATGAACTCTGTGAAATCAATTATGCCCTCCATGAGGTTCATTTCCCAAAAGACCAGGAGCATCTGGCAACGGCGCGGCGCAGAATTGTGTTCGAAGAGTTTTTTCTCTTCATCCTGTCCCTGCGGCAGTTAAAAGAGCAGACGGAGGGAATTACCAATGCGTTCCCGATCCGCGCCGTCTGGAAGACGGAGGAAGTCATCGAAAATATGCCGTACCGTCTCACGAATGCACAGATGCGCGTGTGGGGCGAACTGGAGCGGGACTTAAAAGGCCATACCCGCATGGCGCGGCTGGTACAGGGAGATGTCGGAAGCGGAAAGACAATTCTGGCATTCCTTGCAATGATTATGACAGCCGAGAACGGCTACCAGTCGGCGCTGATGGTTCCGACGGAGGTCCTGGCGCGGCAGCATTATGAATCGCTCTGCACTCTGTTAAAAGAAAACAATCTGACGGAATACAATCCCCGCCTTCTGACTGGATCCACGAAAGCAAAAGAACGCCGGGAAATTTATGCCAGTCTGGAAGACGGAAGCTGCAAAATGGTGATCGGCACACATGCACTGATTCAGGAAAAGGTACAGTACAAAAATCTGGCGCTTGTCATCACAGACGAACAGCACCGCTTCGGTGTCCGGCAGAGAACGGCACTTGCTGAAAAAGGGGAACCGCCGAATGTTCTCGTTATGAGTGCAACGCCGATTCCAAGAACCCTGGCTATCATTCTGTACGGAGATCTTTCGATTTCTGTGATTGATGAACTTCCGGCGAAGCGTCTGCCGATCAAAAACTGTGTGGTGGATACGTCTTACCGTCCAAAAGCTTACCGCTTTATCACGCGTCAGGTCGAACTGGGCCGTCAGGCGTATGTGATCTGCCCGATGGTGGAGGAGAGCGAGGGTCTGGAAGCGGAAAACGTCACCGACTATACACAGCTCCTGAAAAAAGAGCTGCCGGGCATCACAGTAGAGATGCTGCACGGACAGATGAAGGCGGCGCAGAAAAACGAGATCATGGAGCGGTTCGCCAGCGGAGAAATCCAGGTACTCGTCTCGACGACAGTCGTGGAGGTCGGTGTCAACGTGCCGAATGCGACGGTGATGATGGTGGAAAATGCCGAACGGTTCGGCCTTGCACAGCTCCATCAGCTCCGCGGACGTGTCGGAAGAGGAGAGCATCAGTCCTACTGTATTTTCATCCGCGGAAACAAAGATCAGGAGACCGCCAAACGTCTGGAAATCCTGAACCATTCGAACGACGGGTTTTATATTGCTTCGGAAGATTTGAAACTGCGCGGCAGCGGCGATCTGCTGGGAACGCGCCAGAGCGGGGATATGGAATTCCAGATGGCAGATATTTTCCGGGATGCCGATATCCTGCAGAAAGCGAGTGAGGCGGCTTCAGAACTGCTTGCCGACGATCCTTATTTTGAAAAACCGGAGCATGAACTGCTGAAAAAGGTAATGAAATCGTATCTTGATCTGGAAAACCACGACATTGGATTGTGAAAAATTACAAAAAAATCCGGCTTTAAAATGCAAAATCGGATAAAAATAACAGCCTGATTGGATAGTATGGAAAATGACTGTACAATTTCGTGGAAAATTCGTGCGAAATCAGATATTACTTGAAATGACAAAAAAATTCATGTATCATAAACAAGGAATCAAAAAATGTGCGGACCGTGAGTGTCAAGCGTTCGCCTGAATGATAGTTCGCAGGACGGCTCTTCCAAAATATACAGGGCCGGTCTAAATGGGAGGAAACAGATATGGTAAAGAAAAAACCAGCTGCCCAGGCTAAGACAGCAGAGAACGAGACAGTAAAAGTAGAGACCAAAGCAGCAGAAAAAACAACCGCAGCAGAGAAAGAAGCTGTAAAAGAAGTTGCAAAAGAAGTTGTAAAGGAAACTGCAGCAGCAGAGGAAGCACCTGCAAAAGCAGAAGAAAAACCGGCAGCAAAAGCTGCAAAAACAACCCGCACAACAGCGAAGAAAACAACGACAAAGAAAGCGGCTGCACCGAAAAAACCAGCAGCAGCGAAAAAGCCGGCAGAGAAAAAAGCACCTGCAAAAGCAGCAAAGAAAGAAGCGGAGCAGGAGATGATTCTGCAGTTCGGCGGAAGAGAAATCAAGGAGAAAGATCTGTACGAGAGAATCCAGCAGATCTGGATCGAAGGATATGGCAAGAAAGCAGAGGAATTAAAGAGCCTGAAGGTTTATGTAAAACCGGAGGAATTTACTGCTTACTACGTAATCAATGATGATGTAACCGGAAGCATTGATCTGTAAGTATTATGTACAGCTCTGCAGGAGCAAGAAAAAAGCGTGAGCTTTTCCGAAAAGAAAAGAGCTCACGCTTTTTGATGCCTGTTCCGGCATCAGGATGTTATACCGGGATGATTAGTACTGGCCAGAAGAACCGCCGGACATCTGGCGTTCCTGCTGCTCAATCATCTTTTTGACCATATAACCTCCGACAGAACCATTCTGTTTGGAAGTCAGGTTACCGTTGTAGCCATCACTGAGCGGCACGCCGAGTTCGCTTGCCACCTCAAATTTGAATTTGTCCAGAGCGCCTTTTGCTTCTGGTACTGCTGCGGTATTCGATGAACGATTCGCCATGTTCATTCCCTCCTTTATCTTTGTGCTTGTTAAAAGCTGCTGTGAAGCAGATCCGGATGTGTTTTTCATCTGTTCTGCTACGGTCATAGTATGTGGAAAGAAAACAAAAATAAACTTCCAGATTCTGTATTTTTTCCGGAAAAGCGGAGAAAGTAAAAGAAGAAGGAAAAATGGAACGGCAGAAAAAATATAAAAACTGTGTAAAAAATTCACAAAAAGAATTGCGTTTTGAAAATAAATTTGTTATAATTGCTGTACATGGTAGTAAAAACAGGAGAAGGGGCGGTTTGCAGTAATGAATATTGGAATCATAGCACACAACAGCAAGAAGAGTCTGATCGAGGATTTCTGTATTGCATACAAGGGAATCCTCATGAAACATGAGGTGTACGCCACCGGAACCACCGGACGGCGGATTGAAGAGGTGACGAACCTTCATGTACACAAATTTCTGCCTGGAAGCGTAGGCGGAGACAAACAGTTTACCGAGATGATTGAACGCGGCGATATGGATATGGTAATTTTCTTTTACAATCCGACGATGATCAATCCGAAAGAGCCGGATGTCTACAAAATTATCCGTACCTGCGACCAGTACAATATCCCGATTGCAACAAATATCGGAACTGCGGAGTCTCTGATTTTGGGACTTGCAAGAGGAGATTTGGACTGGAGAGAGCAGTTGAAAGCCGACTGATCCATCAAACAAAAACAGTAAGGACGAAAATAAGACCAACATGAGAGTAATAGCAGGAAAATGCCGGAGTCTTCCATTAAAGACGGTTCCCGGCAGACAGACCCGGCCGACGACGGACCGGATCAAAGAAACCTTATTTAATATGCTTCAGCCGTATCTGCCGGATGCGCGTTTTCTCGACCTGTTCGCCGGAAGCGGGGCGATCGGAATCGAGGCGTTGAGCCGCGGCGCCGAGCGCGCGTGGTTCGTAGAGCAGAACAAAGCTGCAGCAGACTGTATCCGGCAGAATTTAAAATTTACGAAGCTGGAACAGCAGGCAGTGCTCCTGCCCATGGAAGCGCATGCAGCTCTGCAGTCGCTTCAGGGACAGGAGCCTTTTGACTGCATTTTTATGGACCCGCCATACGATAAGGGACTGGAAAAGGACGTGCTGTATGCGTTCCGCGACGCCTCTTTTATCGGTGAGGATACCTTAATTATTGTAGAAGCATCGCTGAATACTGATTTCGACTGGGCGGAGGATGCCGGATACGAAATTCTGAAGAAAAAAATCTATAAGACAAATGTCCATGTATTCCTTACCCCGAAAAGCAAACACGAAGGAGTAAAAGAATCATGAAGACAGCCGTATACCCGGGAACTTTTGACCCTGTAACGTATGGTCATCTGGATGTCATTCTGCGTGCATCCAAGCTTTTTGACCGCGTAATCGTGGGAGTTTTACATAATTCCTCAAAATCTCCGTTGTTTTCTGTGGAAGAACGTGTTAATATACTAAAGAAAGCGACCCAGGACATTCCAAATGTCGAAGTCCGTTCTTTCAGCGGGCTCGCTGTTGATTTTGCGAAGGAATGCCAGGCGCATACGATCGTCCGCGGACTCCGCGCGATCACAGACTTTGAATATGAACTGCAGATGGCACAGACGAACCGCGTTCTGGAACCGGAAGTAGATACCACGTTTCTGATTACCTCGCTGGAGTATGCGTACCTCAGCTCCACGGTAGTAAAAGAAGTAGCTGCTTTTGGCGGCGACATTCACAAATTTGTTCCGGATTTTGTGGAAAAAGAAATCCGCGCAAAGTATGCCGCCCGAAATTCAGAAGGAATGCCGCAGGATAAAAGATAAGGAGAATTAAAATGAGCAGCAGAATTGAACAGATCATCGAAGAAATTGAGGAGTATGTAGAGAGCTGTAAATATCAGCCGCTGTCTACCACCAAAATCGTTGTAAATAAAGAAGAATTAGAAGAGCTTCTCCGTGAGCTCCGTCTGAAAACACCGGACGAGATCAAACGGTACCAGAAGATCATCAGCAACAAAGATGCGATTCTGGCAGATGCACAGAACAAGGCAGATGCCATCATTGCAGAGGCACAGGCAAAGGCAAGAGAGATGGTAGAGCAGAGTGAAGTGATGCAGTCAGCATACGCACAGGCAAATGAGACCGTCAACAATGCAAACCAGCAGGCACAGGAAATCCTGGATGCTGCAACCAACGATGCCAACAGCATCCGTCTCGGTGCCATTGGATATACCGATGATATGCTTGCCAACTTAAGCAATATTATGACGACTGCATTAAACGATGCAGGAGAGAAATACAACAGCTTTGTAGAATCCCTGACAAGCTGCTACAATACCGTTGTTCAGAACAGAAGTGAGCTCTCCCCGCAGGGTGCTCCGGAAGAAGAGCAGCCAGAGGAAGAAGTTGTCGTACCGGAATATGATCCGGCATCAGAAGAGGAAAGCGAAGAGGAATAAACCAAGCGTTCCTGCGAAAGCAGCACAGCAGAGCTTCCCGGCAAGATAAGGCCAGAGGGGCAGACCGCTGTTATGGATCATACAGTTTGTCTGGGCAGCGACAGAGAGACCGCCGAAGGCGGCGCAGGTAAGGACAGCAGAGACTTTTCCGGCGTAAGGAAGAGAGGACGCGGCAAGCTGTGCGATTCCCGTCGTGATTTCCAGCACGCCGCAGAGCAGGGGCGAGGCGGAACCAAACGGATGCAGATCCATCAGAAGTCCGGACAGAATGGAAAACAGGATGATGTATCCGCCAAGCTGTGTAATGATTTCAAATCCGTTCATGATAGAGGTGTCCAGCAGGTTTCCTTTGGAAGTCTGTTTTGACATCTCTTTTTTTTCCACGGAATGTGTCCGATGGGCGGTGTGCCGGTGCAGGCGGAAGCGGCGGAAAACAAGCCGGAACAGAAAACCAGTTAGAAAATTGGAACCGTAGAGCACGCCGAAGACGAAGCCGGGATGGATCTGTCCGGAAAACGCAGTTAAGATAACATAGGAAGACAGAAAAGCAGGACTCGGACTGCTGCAGAAGGTTAAAAGATAGCATGCTTCGTTCCGGTCAATTTCTTCTGCCTCATAGAGCTGGGCAGTGATGCGCGCTCCCATGGGAAAACCGCAGAAAAGACCGAGAAAAAGTGCATAAAACCCAGCCGGGGAAAGACCGAAAACCGTTTGAAAAAAAACTTCTGCACGGGCAGAGATCCGCCGCGCGGCTCCTGTTTCCAGAAGAAGAGATGTCAGAATCAGAAACGGCAGAAGTGACGGAAGAATGGTATGAAACCAGAGATTGACACCCTCGCAGGCATAGAAAAAAGTCCGCGCGGGAAAGATAAGAAGACAGAAAAAAAGAAGCAGGGAAGAGAGAAATAAAAGTGATTTTTTCATGACGTTCGAACCTCCTCCCGCTTTCTAAAATAGAGTATGACGAAGCTTTGAAAAAAAGAAGATGGGAGAAGAAAAAATGAGCGTATTAGCAGGATTAAAACCGGAACGGGTATTTTATTATTTTGAAGAGCTCTGCCGCATTCCGCACGGCTCCGGAAACACAAAAGAAGTGAGCGACTATCTGGTTCAGTTTGCAAGGGACCATGAATTATCCTGGTATCAGGATGCGTCCAACAACGTGATCATCCGCCGCCCGGCATCGAAGGGATGTGAATTGGCTCCGACCGTGATTCTGCAGGGCCACTGCGATATGGTCTGCGAGAAGAAGCCGGGCAGCAGCCACGATTTTACGAAGGACGGACTTGAGCTTCACATCGACGGCGATGAGATTTATGCCAGGGACACGACGCTTGGCGGAGACGACGGAATTGCCGTTGCCTATATGCTGGCTGTGCTGGAATCGGATGATCTGCAGCTTCCGTCCATCGAGGCACTGATTACGACGGATGAAGAGATCGGACTGCTCGGCGCAGCAGCATTAAACGGGAATGAATTAAAGGGAAGAACACTGTTAAATATGGATTCTGAAGAGGAAGGCATTCTCACCGTATCGTGCGCAGGCGGTATGACAGCCATGATGGATCTGCCGGTGCGCAGAAGCGAAGTGATGGGTGAGCAGATGGAAGTGACGATTTCCGGTCTTGCCGGTGGCCATTCCGGTACGGAAATCCACAAAAACCGTGCCAACTCCAACATTCTGGCGGGCCGTTTCCTGTACGAACTGGCAGGAAAGATGGATTATGCCCTGATCGAGCTGGAGGGCGGCTTAAAAGACAACGCTATTCCGCGGACAACCCGCATGCTTCTTGCCATCGACGGCGGAGAGAAAGAGATCTTAAAAGAGGAAGCATCACGCTTCACCGAAAATCTTCGCAGAGAGTACAGCGGAACAGATGACGGTATTACCGTTACGGTAGAGAAAACAGGCGAGGGCGCTGCACCGGCGCTTCATCCGGTCAGCCTGCAGAAAACCGTCTTTTTCCTGATGAATCTTCCGAACGGGGTACAGAAGATGAGCGGCCAGATCCCGGGACTGGTGGAAACATCCCTGAACCTCGGCATTCTGAAATTAGAGCCGGATCACCTGCATGCGTGTGCGAGTGTGCGGAGCTCCGTGGGAAGTGCAAAAGAAGCCCTTTCCGACAAGCTGGAGTATCTGATCGGTTTCCTGGGCGGTGAGTTCCACGTAGAGGGCGCGTACCCGGCATGGGAGTATAAAGAGGATTCTGCCCTCCGCGATCTGATGGTGGCGGAATATGAAGCCATGTATGGACAGAAACCGGCAGTGGAAGCGATTCATGCCGGACTGGAATGCGGTTTGTTCTATGAAAAGCTTTCCGGTCTTGACTGTGTATCTTTCGGCCCGAACATGAAAGCAATCCACACGACCGAGGAGCGGCTTTCGATTTCCTCCGTGGAGAGAACGTATCAGTACCTGTGCCGCGTTCTGGAGCAGCTTTCGAAACGGCAGGCATAAAAAACTGCCCGTGTCTATTTCAAAAAAGTTTCTGAAAAACAGTCATAAAACAGAAAAGACAGGCATAAAGTAACAGGGTGGGGATTGAATTTCCAAAGCGTTTACCATCCGATAAGAAAAATGGCTGAAAGCAGGAGCAAAAAAGGAGATTAGGGGACATGGATATACTGTTATGGCATGAGATTCTGGAACCATACGAGCTGGCTGTCAAGGAATTACAGGTGAAATTCCGGCATCTGATCAAGGAGCACCACGGAAAAGGGCTGTACTCACCGATCGAGAGTGTGAGCGGCCGTGTGAAGAGTGTTTCCAGTATTCTGGAAAAAATGCAGAGAAAGGGCATTGCGCCCGAAGAGATGGAGGAGCAGGTGGAGGATATCGCGGGCATCCGCATCATCTGTCAGTTCGTTGAAGATATCGAAAAGGTTGCCGACCTGATCCAGAAGCGGTCGGATATTGAGATTAAGAGCGAGAAAGACTACATCCGCCACATGAAGGACAGCGGTTACCGGAGCTATCACCTCATTGTCTACTATACCGTGGAGACGATGAACGGCCCGAAGCGCATCCAGGTGGAAATCCAGATCCGCACGATGGCGATGGATTTCTGGGCGACGATTGAGCACTCGCTGCAGTACAAATATAAGGCAAATATTCCGGATCACATCCGGGAGCGCTTAAGCGCAGCTGCAAAGGCGATCATTGTGCTGGATAATGAGATGTCCTCTGTGCGGAGTGAGATTATGGATGCACAGAATTCCTCCCAGATGCAGCGGAATCTGATCACGGATATCCTGAATAATATCGAGAATCTTTACAAGGTGACGAACAAACGCGAAGTAGAAAAAATTCAGGATGAGTTTTATCACATCTATGCGCAGAACGATCTGCAGGAGTTAAAACGGTTCCACAAAGAACTGGATCTGATTGCAGAGGGATACCGCGCACAGGCAATTACAGACGAACTTTAGAACAAAAGGGGATAAACGGATATGATCACACTGCCGGAAGCCTTTGAGCAGGAGATGAAACAGCTGCTCGGTGAGGAAGAATATGAGGCATACCGCAAGACATTTGACGAGGCGGTACATAGAGGACTGCGGGTAAACAACGGAAAAATTTCGACAGAAGAGTTTCTTAGTCGGACCGATATTCCGCTTAAGAAGGTTCCGTGGATCCCCAATGGATTTTATTACGATGAAGAGAGCTGCAATCCGGCAAAGGATGCCGATTACTATGCGGGCCTGTATTATCTGCAGGAGCCGAGTGCGATGACACCGGCATCCCGCCTTCCAATTGAGCCGGATGACCGTGTGCTCGATCTCTGTGCGGCACCGGGTGGAAAGGCAACGGAGCTGGGAAGCCGGATCGGTGAGGGCGGCATGCTGCTGGCAAACGATATCAGCAATTCGCGGGCGAAGGCGCTGCTGCGCAACCTGGAAATCCAGGGAGTGGGACGTCTTCTCGTGACGAGCGAGGATCCGGAAAAATTAGTAACCTTGTATCCGGTCTTTTTTGACAAGATCCTTCTTGACGCGCCGTGCTCTGGGGAGGGCATGTTCCGAAAAGAGAGCTCAATGCTGCGCTACTACAGTGAAAATGGGCCGGAGCATTATGTGCCGATCCAGAAAAAACTGATCGAGCAGGCGTATCAGATGCTTGCAGAGGGCGGAGAGCTGCTGTACTCTACCTGTACGTTTTCTGTAAAGGAGAACGAAGAGGTCATCGCAGGGCTGCTGGATGCGCATCCGGATATGGAAGTGCAGGAAATTACCCCGGGTTACGAAGGGTTTGCGCCGGGAGTATCCGTGAATGGCCGCGATCTTTCCCGGTGCGTTCATATTTTCCCGCAGCGGATGGAGGGAGAAGGCCATTTCGTGGCGCTCCTGAAAAAGCAGGGAGAGAGCCGGAAACGGCAGCCGTCCCGACTTTTGGAAACGACAAAGAAGCTGCCGAAAGAGGCGGAAGAGTTTCTTGCTGGCGTGCGCATGGACTGGAAGAATGGTTCGTTTGCCCTTGTGAAAGACCAGCTCTATTTTCTGCCGGAAGGTGTCTGTGCGGCAAAGGGTCTGCGCTATCTGCGGACCGGACTTTCGCTTGGCACCGTAAAGAAAAACCGCTTCGAGCCGTCCCAGGCGCTGGCGGCGTATCTGAAAAAAGAAGAATACGTTTCGTGTTTGACCATTCCCAAGGGAGATGACCGTGTCATGCGCTACTTAAAGGGTGAGACACTCTCGTTTTCCGAGGAAGAGTGTCAGGGGAAAAAGGGCTGGGTGCTTGTGTGCCTGGATGATTTCCCACTTGGCTGGGGAAAAATAAACAACGGAACGTTAAAGAATAAATATTATGCAGGATGGCGGATGGTATGAGTAAATTACGACTCGATAAATATCTGGCGGACATGGGTGTGGGAACACGCCAGGAAGTAAAGGCCCTGATCCGGAAGGGACGGGTGGCCGTAGACGGAATTACGGCAAAAGCCCCGGAACTGAAAGTCGACCCGGATGAAGCGCAGGTGACTGTGGACGGAAACAGCATTTCCTATGTGAAAATGGAATACTGGATGCTCCACAAACCGGCGGGTGTCGTCTCTGCGACGGAGGACCGCCGTGACCGGACCGTACTTGATCTTTTAAGTGATGCGGCAAGAAAAGACCTCTTTCCGGTCGGACGGCTCGACAAGGACACCGAAGGGCTGCTGCTGATTACGAACGACGGAGCCCTTTCCCACCGGCTGCTCTCTCCGAAATCGCATGTCTCGAAAGTGTATGAGGCCGTGATTGACGGAAAAGTGACAGAAGAAGATCGGCAGGCATTTGCCGAAGGGCTCGACATTGGGGACGACAAACCGACACTTCCGGCCGAGCTTACCATTCTGGAAACGACAGAAAAAGAGCCTGGCATTTTTGAAAGCCGGATCCGCATTACCATCTGTGAGGGCCGCTTCCACCAGATCAAGCGCATGTTTGAGAAGATCGGAAAAACGGTCGTCTATTTGAAACGGCTGTCGATGGGGAGCCTGGAACTTGATCCGGCGCTGCCAAAGGGCAGTGCCCGTCGCCTGACGCAGGAAGAAAAAGCGGCGCTTGGCATAGCGGACGCCGAAACACAGAAAGGAAAGTAAAGCATGCCTTTTTTACCAATTACAAGAGAAGAGATGAAGGAACGGGGAATCGAACAGTTTGACTTTGTCTATGTCATCGGAGATGCCTACGTGGACCATTCCTCGTTCGGACCGGCAATCATCAGCCGTGTGCTCGAGGCGAACGGCTATTCCGTCGGCATCATCTCACAGCCGGACTGGAAGGACGAGAACAGCATTTCGATTTTCGGTGAACCGCGTCTTGGCTTTCTTGTCTCTTCCGGAAATATGGATTCCATGGTCAACCATTATACCGTGGCGAAAAAGCACCGAAAAACAGATGCCTTTACGCCGGGCGGTGTCATGGGAAAACGGCCGGACCGCGCGGTTACCGTGTACGGCAATCTGATCCGGAGAACGTATAAACATACACCGATGATCCTCGGCGGCATCGAGGCATCGCTCCGGCGCCTTTCGCATTACGATTACTGGTCTGACCAGGTGCGCCGCTCCGTCCTTCTCGATTCCGGTGCGGATCTGATTTCGTACGGAATGGGAGAACTTTCGATCGTAGCGATTGCAGATGCACTTGCGGCTGGCATTGACGTTCATGATATCACCTTTATTCCGGGAACCGTTTATCGGAGCAAAACGCTGGATCACCTGATTGACCCGGTGGTGCTGCCGTCATTCGAGGAGGTGCGGGAGAGCAAGCGGACGTATGCGGAGAGCTTTGCGATTCAGTATAAAAATACCGATGCCATCAATGCGAAGCCGATGGCAGAGCCGTATGAGGGCCAGGGCTACATTGTACAGAATCCGCCTTCCCGTCCTTTGACAGAGCAGGAGATGGATGATGTCTATGCGCTTCCATACATGCGCGCCTATCACCCAAGCTATGAAAAAGACGGCGGTGTGCCGGCGCTTGGGGAAATCAAATACAGTCTGACGAGCAACCGCGGCTGCTTTGGGTCCTGCAGTTTCTGCGCGCTGACGTTCCACGAGGGACGCGTTGTGCAGACAAGAAGCCACGAATCCATTCTGGCGGAAGCGCGGCAGATGGTTCAGGAAAAAGAATTTAAAGGCTATATTCACGATGTCGGCGGCCCGACGGCGGATTTCCGCGGTCCGGCATGCAAAAAGCAGCTCACCAAAGGCGCCTGCCCGAACCGGAACTGTCTCTTCCCGGAGCCGTGTAAAAATATGGTGGCAGATCACAGAGATTATGTGAAGCTGCTGCGGGAATTAAAAGACATTCCGGGCGTGAAGAAAGTCTTTATCCGCTCCGGCATCCGTTTTGACTATGTCCTGGCCGATAAAGACCAGACGTTCCTTTCCGAGCTGGTAAAGGATCACGTCAGCGGTCAGCTCCGCGTTGCGCCGGAGCACGTTTCGAACCGTGTGCTTTCCTATATGGGAAAACCGCGCCACGAAGTATATCAGGAATTTATCCGCCGCTTCGATGCGTGCAACAAAAAGACGGGGAAGCAGCAGTACGCACTTCCGTATTTTATGTCGTCCCATCCGGGGTGTGACTTGGAGGATGCGGTGGAGCTTGCCGAGTACATCCGCGATATGGGATTTATCCCGGAGCAGGCACAGGACTTCTATCCGACGCCTTCCACACTTTCCACCTGTATGTACTATACCGGTCTTGACCCGCGGACGATGGATCCGGTTTACGTGCCGAAATCGCCGCATGAGAAGGCGATGCAGCGTGCGCTGATTCAGTACCGGAATCCGGAGAACTATGAGCTCG
This sequence comes from Fusicatenibacter saccharivorans, assembly GCF_015557635.1. Lineage (GTDB taxonomy): Bacteria > Bacillota > Clostridia > Lachnospirales > Lachnospiraceae > Fusicatenibacter > Fusicatenibacter saccharivorans. Next base: position 187,478 of record NZ_JADNOP010000001.1, on the reverse strand, counting down.
TCTGCGAGGCACTGCGCCGGACACACCGGGAGGATCTGATCGGATTCGGACCGAAATGTCTCGTACGGCCGAGAAAGATGGCCGGGGAGGCAGGAAAACCGTCAAGAGGAAAAGGGTCCAACGGAAAAGGCTTTGGCCAGAAGACGGCGAATGACCGTTCCGGACAGGGAAAAGCCAAAACAGGCGGACGGCCGAAAAAGACGCTCCGCAACGTGCACAAAAAGAAATAAACACGCAGAAGATGAGCGGGGATCTTATCGAAGAAGGGAAATGACAGAAGAATGAAGATCAGAAAAGGGGATTACGGCTATATCCGCCGGGAAAAGAAAAAAAGACTGCTTGTGACACTGGGACTGTTCGTCCTTCCGGCCATCGTTTTTATTGTCGGACTTGTGCTTGCAGACGGAAACAAGAGCAACATTTTTACGGTTGTCGCCGTAGTAGGCTGTCTGCCGGGCTGCCGCGCCGCCGTCGGTTTTATCATGATGGTTATGCAAAAGCCAGTGGACAAAGCAGTGTACGATGCCATTGAGGCAAAAAAAGGAAAACTGCTGATGGGATATGAAATGTATATCACACAGGAAAAATCGAGTCTGATGATCGAAGCAGCGGCGTTCTGCGGTGAGGAGATCGCCTGCTACACCTCGCGTGCCAAAGACCAGAAACAGATCGAGGACTGCACTACGTATCTGAACAAGATCATCCGTGCCAACGGCTACAAATGCCATGTGAAGATTTTTGAGCGGGAAAAAGCGTTTCTGGAGCGCCTCGATTCCCTGAACCGCAACTACGATGAGCTGGAAAAGAGCGCCAGTGAAAACTTCAAACCGGATGAGCGGTACCCGGATCTGTCCCGCACGGAACTGGTGAAACACACGATGCTGGCGCTGGCACTGTAGGAGACCATTGCTATGAGAGAACTGACCGTGACAGAAAAAGACTGCGCGCAGCAGCTCATCAAATATCTGTCCAAATATATGGAGGAGGCGCCAAAGAGCTTCTTCTATAAAATGCTGCGAAAGAAAAACATTGTGCTGAACCAGAAAAAGGCGGACGGCAGTGAAAAGCTGAAAACAGGCGATACGATCCGGCTGTATCTGGCGGAAGAGACCATCGAAAAATTTCGGAAAACACCGGAAAAACCGGCGGCTGGAAAACAGGTAAAGTATCCGAAGCTGGATATCGTCTATGAAGACGAAAAAGTAATTTTCCTGAACAAGCCGGCAGGTGTCCTCTCACAGAAGGCGAAAGAGACGGATGTGAGCCTTACCGAAGCGCTCGGCGCCTATCTTTCGGAAAAAAATGCCGGGGAGGAGACCATGTTCCGCGCCGGACTCTGCAATCGTCTGGACCGGAACACCAGCGGTCTGATTCTTGCCGGAAAAACCGTTGCGGCGACGCAGCAGCTTTCAGAACTGATCGCAGAGCGGGCTGTTGGAAAATACTATCTGACGGTTGTAAAAGGAACCGTGACAGAGACAGAGCGGATCCGCGGATACCTCACAAAAAATGAGAGGACAAACCGTGTTTCGATTCAGAGAGAGCAGCAGGGAGATGCTGTTTACATAGAAACCGCATACCGGCCGCTCTGTGCCGGAAGAGGCTGTACGCTGCTGGAGGTTGAGCTGGTGACCGGAAAGAGCCATCAGATCCGCAGCCATCTCACGAGCATCGGTCATCCGCTTGCGGGAGATACGAAATACGGGGATGCGGAGTTTAACCGCCGCTTCCGGGAAAAATACGGACTGAAATACCAACTTCTCCATTCGTGGAAGGCGGTATTTCCAGAGCTTACGGGCACCTTATCGGATCTGTCCGGAAAAACCTTTACAGCGCCCCTGCCATCATCCGTGCGCCGGATTTTACAGGGAGAACATTTAACGGGAGAAGGATTATGAGCCGAAAAGACAACGAAAAGAAAGAAACAAAACCAAGAAAAACGGAGGAGACGAGCATCGGACGGGAAATCTGGGAATATGTAAAAATGATCGCCATTGTCGTGGCAGTCGTCGTTTTTGTGGAGCAGGTCATTGTCATCAACGCAAGAATCCCATCTCCTTCCATGGAAAACACGATTATGACCGGAGACCAGATCTTCGGTAACCGCCTTTCTTATGTAAAGAGCGATCCGCAGCGGTATGACATCGTTATTTTCTATTATCCGGACGACGAGAAGCAGAAGTTTATCAAGCGTGTCATCGGACTGCCGGGAGAGACGGTTACGATCCGCGACGGAAAGGTGTATATCAACGATTCCACCGAGTCGCTGCGCGATGATTTCTGCCCGGAAACACCGGTCGGCGATTTCGGACCGTATGAGGTGCCGGAGGGCTGCTACTTTATGCTCGGCGACAACCGGAACGTATCAAAGGATTCCCGCTACTGGCTGAATCCGTACGTAGAGAAAGACAAGATCATCGGCAAGGCCTTTCTGCGCTACTGGCCGCTGAACAAAATTTCTATGATTGAATAAGAACAGAACGAAGACGAGGACAGGAATTATGGCATGGACATCGAGGGGACTCCGCGGATCAACGCTGGAGGAAATGATCAACCGCACAAACGAGCAGTACCGTGACAAGCATCTGGCACTGATCCAGAAGGTGCCGACGCCGATCACCCCGATCAAAATAGATAAGGAGAGCAGACACATCACGCTGGCTTATTTTGAAAAGAAGAGTACCGTTGATTATATCGGCGCTGTACAGGGCATTCCCGTCTGCTTCGATGCCAAAGAGTGCAAAACGGATTCCTTTCCGCTCGCAAACATCCACGAGCACCAGGTCACGTTTATGAAAGATTTCGAGCAGCAGGGGGGGATTTCCTTCCTGCTGCTGTATTTTACGGCGCGGGACGAATATTATTACCTGCGGTATGAGACGATGAAAACCTTCTGGGACCGCGGACAGAACGGCGGAAAGAAGCATTTTTCCTACACCGAGCTTGAAACGTCATTCTTCCTTCCCAGAACGGGAAGCAGCGTTCTCGTCCCGTACCTGAACGGAATCCAGAAGGATCTGGAGATACGGGATTCGAAAGCGGATTAAAATTTTGGGTTGACAGGGAAAATGTTTTCCGATATACTAACCATAGTTTTAAATTTAATATGGTAATATGGTAGCGAACTAAAGCGAAAAAGTGAGGACAACAAAACATGGATCGATTAATTCATACACCGGAAGGCGTCCGGGATGTCTACAATCAGGAATGTACGAAAAAATTATACCTGGAGAATCAGATTGAGCAGGTATTTCATGCGTTTGGATATCAGGATATTGAAACACCGACGTTCGAGTTTTTTGATGTATTCGGAAGAGAAGTGGGAACAACACCGTCCCGCGAGCTCTACAAATTCTTTGACCGCGACGGCAACACCCTTGTGCTCCGTCCGGACTTTACCCCGTCGATTGCACGTGCAGCCTCCATGTATTTCATGGAAGAGACGATGCCGATCCGCCTTTGCTACAGAGGAAGCAGCTTCGTCAACAGCAGCAGCTATCAGGGCCGCTTAAAAGAGTCCACCCAGATGGGCGTCGAGCTCTTAAACGATGATTCCGCAATGGCAGACGCAGAGATCATTGCGATGACCGTAAAAGTTATGCTGGATGCCGGTCTTACCGATTTCCAGATCAGCATCGGCCACGTAGGTTTCTTCCAGGCGCTCGCCGAGGAAGCTGCTCTCTCCGAGGATGTTCTGAACGAATTAAAAGAACTGATTTCCATTAAAAATCATTTTGGCGCCGAGGAGCTGCTGGCAAAACAGAACCTTCGAAGTGATCTGTTTGAAGCACTCCGTGATGTTCCGCAGCTGTTCGGAAATGCAGAGATTCTCGAAAAGGCAAAAGGCCTTACAAGAAATCCGGCGGCAAGAGAGGCACTCGATCGTCTGGCTACGATCTATGAGATCGTTAAAGATTACGGCTATGAAAAATACGTCTTCTTCGATCTCGGTCTTTTAAGCAAATTCCATTACTACACCGGTATTATTTTCCAGGCCTACACCTACGGCACCGGCGAGCCGATCGTAAAAGGCGGCCGCTACGATGCACTGCTGCAGCACTTCGGAAAGAAGGCGCCGGCGATCGGATTCTGTACTGTCATGGAATCTCTGATGAATGCACTGGAGCGCCAGAAAATTTCTCTTCCGATTGTCAATACGAAAACGATGCTGCTCTACCCGGATTTCCTTCAGCCGCTGGCCGTAAAACTTGCCAACGAGCACAGAAGCAAAGGCATGGATGTCGCGCTGGTCTGCTTTGCAAGGGACAAGGTTCTTGCAGATTATGAAGAATACGGCAGAAAGAACCAGTTCGGCGGCATTGTCTATATTCAGAAGAGCGATTCGGTGCTTGCCATCAATTTGTCGACAGGAGAAGTACAGCCGGTGGAGCTGTAGGAGAGGAAGGGTACGAAAAAGATGAGATATTTGACCATTGCACTGACAAAAGGACGCCTGGCGTACCAGACGCTGGAGCTGCTGGAAAAAGTCGGCATCACCTGCGATGAAATGAAAAATAAAGATACGAGAAAGCTGATTTTCACGGACGAAGAGCATAAGCTCCGTTTCTTCCTCGCCAAAGGTCCGGATGTGCCGACCTATGTGGAGTACGGCGCAGCGGATATCGGAATCGTCGGAAAGGACACGATTCTGGAGGAAGGAAGACGCCTCTACGAGGTATTGGACCTTGGCTACGGCAAGTGCCGCATGTGTGTCTGCGGACCGGAATCCGCGCGTGAGCTGCTGCAGCACAACCAGCAGATCCGTGTGGCAACGAAGTACCCAAACATTGCCAAGGATTACTTCTACAACCGCAAGCACCAGACCGTTGAGATGATCAAGCTGAACGGCTCGATCGAGCTGGCACCGATTGTCGGACTTTCCGAAGTGATTGTGGATATTGTAGAGACAGGAAGCACTTTACGGGAAAACGGCCTGACCGTTCTCGAGGAGGTCTGCCCGCTGTCTGCGCGTATGGTTGTCAACCAGGTGAGCATGCGGATGGAAAATGAGAGAATTACCAAATTAATTCAGGATCTGAAAGGAGCACTGGTATGAGAATCGTAAAACTGACAAAAGAGACCACAGAAAATATTCTGGAGAATATGCTGAAACGAAGCCCGACACAGTACGGAACGTACGAGGCTTCCGTGCAGGAGATCATTGAGAATGTAAAAACAAGAAAAGACGCAGCTGTTTTCGAATATACCGAGAAATTCGACCACGCGGTACTCGATGCTTCTACCGTAGAAGTAACACAGGAAGAGATTGATGAAGCGTACAACATCGTAGATCCAGAGCTGATCGGTGTCATCCGCAGATCCATGAAAAATATCCGTGAGTTCCACGAAAAACAGAAACAGAACAGCTGGTTCACCTCCACCGAGAACGGAACGATGCTTGGCCAGAAGCTGACCGCCCTGAACCGTGTCGGTGTATACGTTCCGGGAGGAAAGGCAGCGTATCCGTCCTCCGTTCTGATGAACATTCTTCCGGCAAAAGTGGCAGGGGTCAAAGAAATCTGCATGACAACGCCGTGCGGCAGAAACGGAAAAGTCAACCCGGTTGTCCTTGCGGCAGCAAAAGAAGCCGGTGCGGACCGCGTCTTTAAAATCGGCGGTGCACAGGCAATTGCAGCCTTTGCTTACGGAACCGAGAGCATTCCGAAAGTCGATAAAATCGTAGGACCTGGAAACATCTACGTTGCCCTTGCAAAGAAAGCCGTATACGGAAATGTCAGCATCGACTCCATCGCAGGCCCAAGTGAGATTCTTGTCCTTGCTGATGAGACTGCAAATCCGCGGTTCGTGGCAGCCGATCTCTTAAGCCAGGCTGAGCATGATGAGCTTGCAAGTGCGATCCTCATTACCACCTCCCAGGAACTGGCAGAGAAGGTAAGTGAAGAGGTAGACGGTTTCTTAAAAGTCCTCTCCAGAAGCGACATCATCTCCAAATCACTGGACAACTTCGGCTACATCCTTGTCACCGATTCGCATCAGGAAGCGATCGACACCGTAGATGCCATCGCACCGGAGCACCTCGAGATCGTGACGAAGAACCCGTTTGAGGATATGATGAAGGTACATAACGCCGGTGCTATTTTCCTCGGCGAGAACTCCAGCGAGCCTCTCGGTGACTATTTTGCCGGCCCGAACCATATCCTGCCGACGAACGGAACCGCAAAATTCTTCTCCCCGCTGTCCGTAGACGATTTCGTGAAGAAATCCAGCATCATCTATTATTCCAGAGAAGCCCTTTCCGAGATCCACGAGGATATCGAGAGCTTTGCAAAATCAGAGAGCTTGACGGCACACGCCAATTCGATTGCCGTCCGTTTTGAGGGGGAAGAGTAAGTGGAGAACAGAACAGCCAGCGTAGAACGCGTGACAAAAGAAACAAAGATCCGCATGACATTAAATCTGGATGGAACGGGAAAGAGCGACATCCACACCGGCATCGGCTTTTTTGACCATATGCTCGACGGCTTTGCCCGCCACGGTCTTTTCGACCTTTCCGTTTCTGTAGACGGAGATCTTGATGTAGACGGCCACCACACGATCGAGGACACCGGTATCGTGCTCGGAACTGCAATCCGCGAGGCAGTCGGCGACAAACAGGGCATCCGCCGCTACGGCGACAGAATCCTTCCGATGGACGAGACACTGGTGCTCTCGGCCGTTGACCTCTGCGGCAGACCGTATCTCTCTTTCCAGGCAGAATTTACGCGGGAGAAAGTAGGAGAGATGGAGACCGAGATGGTAAAAGAATTCTTCTACGCCGTTTCCTATGCGGCGCAGATGAATCTGCATATCAAAGTGCTTGACGGCGGAAATAACCACCACATCATCGAGGCGATGTTCAAAGCATTTGCGAAGGCACTCGATGAGGCAACTTCCTTCGATCCGAGAATTGCCGGCGTGCTCTCGACCAAGGGCAGCCTGTAAGAGCAGAAAAAGAGGAGAACAAGAGATGAAACAAGCATTAAAATGTGATTTTACCTGGGCGGATTTTAAGACAAACAGCGACGGCATGGTTCCGGTTGTTGTACAGGATGCGGAAAATGACGAAGTGCTGATGCTCGCCTACATGAATGAAGAAGCGTTTGAGACGACACTGCGCCTTGGAAAAATGACGTACTGGAGCAGAAGCCGCAATGAGCTCTGGATAAAGGGACTGAGCTCCGGCCATGTGCAGTATGTAAAACAGCTTCTGATCGACTGCGACAACGATACAATCCTTGCCAAAGTAGAACAGGTCGGCGCAGCGTGCCACACCGGAAACCGCACCTGCTTTTACCGGACCCTGGCAGAATAGAAATTTTTGATTCAGAGCATAAAAAGAGCTCCTGTTTCACAGAATAAAATCTGTGGGACAGGAGCCTTTTTATGCGGTTCTGTATCGTTAAAAGCCATTACAGAAGAAGGTATTTTAAGATAAACAGAACAGCCAGGATGTACATGATCACGCTGATCTTTTTTTCTTTTGCTTTTCCGCTCAGGATCTGGATTGCAACGTAGGAGATAACTCCCATGGCAATACCTTCGGAAATGCTGTAGAAGAACGGCATAGCTCCGATGCAGATGTAGCACGGAATCGCCTCGGAAAGATCGCTGAAATCAATGTTGACTACGTTGGTCAGCATGTAGAAGCCTACCACGATCAGTGCCGGAGCCGTTGCAAAGGACGGGATGGCAAGGAAGATCGGGGAGAGGAACAGAGCGAGGCCGAAGAGGATTGCAGTGGTAACAGCGGTAAGACCGGTACGGCCGCCTTCGGAAACGCCGGAAGCACTCTCAACGAAAGTCGTTGTGGTAGAAGTACCAAGAACAGCACCTGCGCAGGTAGCAACAGCATCTGCCATCAGCGCGCCCTTGATGCGCGGAAGTTTTCCGCTTTTGTCGAGCATGTTTGCCTTGGAAGATACACCGATCAGAGTTCCGATGGTATCAAACATATCGACAAACAGGAATGCAAACATGATCACGAAGAACTCGCCTGTTTTCAGAATGGAGAAATCCAGTTTTCCGAAAATCGGGGCAAGGCTTGGAATGGAAAGTCCGTTGGAAAAATCCGGGAACAGGCTGTAGAAGCCGTTTGCCGGGTTCGGAACGTAGAGACCGCATGCCTGGCAGATCATGCCGAGGATCCAGGTTGCAAGAATTCCCCAGAGGATGTTTCCTTTTACATTGCGTACGACAAGAACGGCGGTGAGGATAACACCGATGACTGCGAGCAGAACGGTGATTCCGACATCGTTAAACGTTCCTGCCACATACTCTGTTCCGTTTAATGTGGCTGCAGACTGCAGGTTGGCATTGTAGGAAGACAGGGAATAGAGACCTGCCACGGTTGAAGAGTTCGGCAGTACAATTTTTGCATTCTGAAGTCCGATGAATGCGATGAACAGACCGATGCCGACGCTGACTGCAGATTTCAGGCTGACTGGAATGGAGTTGAAGATTGCCTCACGGACGTTGGTCAGAGAAAGTACAATAAAGATGATACCTTCTGCAAAAACGGCGGTCAGGGCTGCCTGCCAGCTATATCCGTAGCCGAGAACAACGGTGTAGGCGAAATAGGCGTTGAGGCCCATTCCTGGTGCCAGAGCGAATGGATAATTGGCGAAAAGTGCCATGAGCAGGGTGCCAAGGAAGGCTGCCAGAGCCGTTGCGGTAAAGACAGCGCCGTGGTCCATGCCGGTGGAGGAAAGGATGTTCGGGTTGACGGCAAGAATGTACGCCATCGTCATGAACGTGGTGACACCGGCGATGATCTCGGTTTTGACCGTTGTTCCATTTTCCCGCAGCTTGAATGTGTTTTCCATCAGCTTGCTAAACTTTTCCATAGTTTTCTCTCCTTTTGAATTTTGTAGGCGGAAATGTCGCCTCATAATATGGAAACATCCTAAATGTTACAATATTATCAAGTAGAATGCAAGAAAGAAACGAAAAGAATCTGAAAATTTCTTGTCGAAATTTTTAATTTTTCTATAGACAAATGTCATGATTTCTTTTATGATAAAAAAGGTGTCTTGTAAAATCTGCGTTAAGTAAATGTAAAATATTGAGACCAAAACACGAAAATACTTTGACAGGGATTTTGAAAAGACATCAGAAAAAGACAAGGAAGAAAAAAGAATATGAGTGTAATAGTGTCTTTGATGGGCGGTCTGGGCTTCTTCTTATATGGAATGAAGCTGATGAGTGAAGGACTGCAGAAGGTTGCCGGATCCAAGATGAGAAGCATTCTGGAGGTATTTACGAAGAACCGTGTGATCGGTCTTCTGGTCGGTATTTTCTTTACCGCGCTGATTCAGTCCTCCAACGCTACAACCGTTATGGTGGTCAGCTTCGTAAACTCCGGTCTGATGAAACTGGCACAGGCTCCTGGAATTATCCTCGGAGCAAACATCGGTACGACAGTTACCGGACAGCTGATTGCGTTTGACCTTGCGGATATCGCGCCGCTGTTTGTCATCATCGGTGTTCTGATGGTTATGTTCGTAAAGAACAATCTGACGATCAGCCGTCTCGGCGAGGTTATCTTGGGATTTGGTATTCTGTTTATGGGTATCTCCGGTATCTCAGGAGCCCTGAACGAAGCAAAAGAGATCCCGGCAGTCGTCAACGCCCTCGGATCCCTGACGAATCCGTTTCTTGCGTTCTTAGTCGGCTGGGTGGCTACCGCGATTCTGCAGAGTAACTCTGCAACGGTCGGAATCATCATGCTTCTTGCAAGAGAGGGCTTGATGGGACTTCCGATCTGTCTGTTTATGATGCTTGGATGCAACATCGGATGTACGATGTCCGCTATTCTTGCCAGCTTCGGCTGCAAAAAAGATGCAAAACGTGCGGCATGTGTCCACCTGTTGTTCAACATCTCCGGAACGATTGTCTGCTCCATTATTTTCCTGCTGTTTGGAAATCAGGTAGTTGACTTCTTTATGGGTATTTCCGGAAACGAAGCAGGCCGTATGATCGCAAATGCAAACTCGATCATCAAAGTATGCCAGGTACTCCTGATGCTGCCGTTTACCCCGCTTCTGGTGAAGGCAACGTACTTTATCATCCGCGGAAATGACGAGGAAGACAAAAAGTTCGAGCTTGCCTACATCAGCTCGAAACATGCGATGTCCCCGACGACTGCAGTTCTGCAGGTTGTCCGTGAGATGGAGCGTATGGCACAGATGGCAGAGACCAACCTGATTCGCGCGATGAATACGCTGGTGACCCGCGATCAGAAAGAAATCGACGAGGTCTACCGTGTCGAGGAAAATATTAATTTCCTGAATAAAGAGATTACGAACTATCTGGTTCACTTAAATCAGGCATCGCTGCCGACATCAGACGTTATGCGCATCGGTGCGCTGTTCCATGTGGTCAATGATATCGAGCGGATTGGTGATCATGCCGAGAATGTCGCAGATTCTGCTGTGCAGATGACGAATGACAATGTGACCTTCAGCAAACAGGGCGAACTGGATCTTTCCGAGATGCTGGATATGGTATTAAAAATTCTCGATGAGTCGATCGAAATGTTTGCAAAGAATGATCTGCAGCACCTGCAGGAGATCATTGATATTGAAAATTCCATTGATCAGGAGGAGCGGGATCTGCAGCAGAAGCATGTAGAGCGTCTGACCCGCAACGAATGTACGCCGGAAGCCGGCATGATCTTCTCCGATCTTGTATCCGGACTCGAGCGTGTCGCGGACCATGCAACCAATATTGCATTCTCCATTCTGGATGAAGATCCGGAAGAGAAAGCAGCCCGCGAGGCAGTTGCAGGAGCAGAAAAATAAGAAATGGATTAAGAGAATAGGAGAAAGGCCCCGAAACATTGGAGTTATGTTTCGAGGCCTTTCTTTCATGCTTATGATGTTTTTTATTTATGGATTTCTTTCACGGGAGAGCGGGCAGTCAGATCGAAGGAGTAGCGGAGGTCAGGGTATTTCCTCCCTCTGCAGAGCGGGATGAACCCGCATTCTGCTGGGAATCGCTCTGCTGATCATCTGAAGAGCTGGTGCTCGTTCCGAGGGTCAGGGAGAAGGTCTTTGTCTCATAGGATCCGTTGTCTGGAACCTGTACTTCCACCTCGACGGTTTCGCCGGCAGAGTAATACTGCAGCAGGGATTTCAGCTCGCTGGTAGAGGTGATGGAATGTCCGTCAAAGCTGGTCAGAACGTATCCGGATTTCAGACCTGCATTTTCAGCGGCACCGCCGGAGGTTACTTCGGAGATATAGATGCCGGCCGGCATATTGTATGCCTGCTGGATCTGGCTGCTGACATCGAGGCATTTGATGCCGATCGTTCCCTGATCTTCTGCGGCAACCTTTGTTCTGGTCTGCTCATTCATCAGATTTTCAATAATATCGGAAACACGGGAGATCGGGATTGCATAGCCCATGCCCTCTACCTCTGTAGAAGCAAGTTTTGCGGAGTTGATACCGATGACCTCTCCGTTCATGTTCAGAAGAGCGCCGCCGCTGTTGCCAGGGTTGATGGCTGCATCGGTCTGTAAGTAGGTCTTTCCGGTTGTATCGGTGGAAGAAGTATCTGCCGTTGTTCCATCGGAGCTTCCGTCAGAAGAGGAATCGCTGTCGATCACACGGTTTGCAGCACTGATGATACCGGTCGTAACGGACTGGCCGTAGCCGAGTGCGTTGCCGATCGCAACGACCTGCTCGCCGACCTCAACGGAATCAGAATCGCCCATCGTGGCAACAGCGATGCTGCTCATCGTGTCATCCGGGATCTCGGAGAGCGGAACGGCGATGACGGCAAGATCGTTATCGGCATCGGTACCTTTGATATTTGCCTTGCAGACCTGATTGTTTACAAAACTGACAGAAAGAGTATCGGCATCTTCTACTACATGGTTATTGGTGACGATCAGAAGCTCGGTGTCATTCTTTCCGATGATGATACCGGAACCGCAGCTTGTGGTCTCCTCGGTCTGCGGAGTCTGGGCACCGTAACCGAACATGCTGAAGTAGTTCTGTACTTCCTGTACGGACTGGTTTGTGATGGAGACGATCGACGGCATTGCGTTTTTCGCAATCGTGGAAACATCCATCGTTCCGGTGGAAGTGGAGCTTGAGGATGTGGCAGCGGCTTTTAAGAGGCTGCTGTTGGAAGTCGTCTGCTGTGCAGTGGTTGTTGTTGCAGTGGCTGTCGTGCTTCCGGCAAAGTGGTTGACTGCCTGGAAGGTACCGCCGGCAACACCGCCGAACAGAACTGCGCTTAAGGCGATGGCTCCGATTTTCTTTGCAAGCTTAGCAGCTTTTTTATTTTTGGAAGAAGGTTTCTTTCCGTTGAAGCTGTTCTGCTCTGCTGCCATCATGTTCTCATTATTGGTTTCGTTTTCGTTATTGTAGTTGTTTCTGTAGTCCATCATAATAAATACTTCCTTTCTGGTATCTGTATTTTAAACTGTGTTCCGGAACCGGCTTCCGGTTTTGTTTGCTTCCTTTTTTTGTTTCTATGCTTTGCAGTATAATGGGAATCTGTGATGGAAATGTAGTAAAAATGTGAAAAAAATAAGTTCTCTGGAAAAGAGAAAAGTGCTACAATAAGAAACAGAAAAATGATCAGGAAATGAGGAAGTAATAATGAATAGAGGAATAACACAGAAACAGTATCTGGAGTTGGTCCCGCCGACGGAGGAGGACGCCCGCTCCAGCCAGATGCGGATACTGGATGCATTAAAAGAGAAAGGAATCACCGCATCATTTACCCTTCCAGCGCTGCAGAAACTGTATCCCATCTGCGATGAGGCAGACTATAACATAACGGTTTCCCTCGCATGGAATGGAAGCATCTGGCAGGCGGTTGATCTGGAAGCGGGCGATACAGCAGCAGAGCATTACGGTTATGCCGCTGATCTTGGAAGTACGACCGTCGTTGTGCGCCTGGTAAACTGCAGCGACGGTACCGTGCTTGCCGAGGAGAGCGAATACAACCGCCAGACTGCCTATGGAACCGATATTCTGACGAGAATCTTTGCCTGTAAGGATAAACCGGAGGTACTGCAGGACATCCGTGCGTGTACGATGGAGACATTTACACTGCTCTTTGAAAAACTTCGCCAAAAGACAGGAATTGCGCCATCGGATGTTCTCTCAATGGTCGTATCCGGCAACACAACGATGATCCATTTCCTGCTGGGACTGGATCCGTTCTGCGTCTTTTCATCCCCGTACGCCGTGCGCGCGGACCGCGTCGGATTCCTTCCGGCGAAAGAGATGGGATTTCCCATGAAGGGATGTGTCTACTGCGTGCCGGGAAAATCCAATTACCTGGGCGGTGATATATTAAGCGGCATGATCGCAACGGAACTCTATAAAAAAGAAACGATCAGCGTCTTTTTTGATATCGGAACGAACGGCGAGCTTGTCGTCGGAAACCGGGAATTTCTGCTCTGCGGCGCAGGCGCTGCCGGTCCGGCGCTCGAGGGCGGCGTGGTCAAAACCGGCATGCGAGCGGCAGAAGGCGCTGTTGATACGGTAAAAATAGAAGACGGGAAAATCCAGTGCCATGTAATCGGAGAGGGTAAGCCAAAGGGCATCTGCGGTTCCGGCATTATCGATCTGCTCGCGGAATTATTCCTAAATGGATGGATCAACCTGTTCGGCACCCTGCAGCCGGAGCGGTCTGAAAAGATCAAGGAAGACCCGGAGACGGGAGAGTGGTGCGTTGAATATAGTGAAGGGCTGTGCTTCTATCAGAGTGATATCGCCGAATTCCTTCGTACAAAGTCAGCGGCCTACACGATGGTTGAGTACATGATGCGTGAATCCGGCATTTCCATGGAAGAAATTGACCGGTTTTACGCGGCTGGTGCATTTGGAAAGCACGTTTCAAAGGAATCCGCCATCACGATCGGCATGTACCCGGATATGGACCGCAGCCGCCTGATCTGCGCCGGAAATACGTCGCTTGCGGGAGCAGAAAAAATCCTGCTGGATCGGACCTGCATCGACGATATTGACCGCATTCTGGACGAGATGGTCTACATCCAGTTCGGCCAGGTCGCCGCTTTCATCTCTATGATGAAAGCGGCCCAGGCAATCCCACACACGGATCTGGAGTTGTTTCCGAGTGTACAGAAGAAGCTCGAAGAAAAACAAAAAGAGAAATAATGACAATTGCTTGACCGCAGTCGAATCGTGTCATATACTTACTATTGATAATGAGAATCAATAAGGAGTGAAATATATGACACTGAAAGAACTGCCGATCGGCAAAACAGCGACCATCCGCACGGTAGGAGGAGAGGGCGCGCTGCGGCAGCACTTCCTCGATATGGGAATCATTCCGGGGGCGGAAGTGACGATGGTAAAGTATGCACCGATGGGAGACCCTGTGGAAGTGCGGATTCACAGCTATGAACTGACACTCCGCCTCGCCGATGCCGGACGGATTGCCATTGATGAGATGCGGGACGCTGTAAAAGAAAAAGAGCAGCCGGATGCGAAAGCAATTCCGCATCCCGGCTTTGGAGAGGGCGGAAAGTACCACAATAAGGCAGAGGAGCATCCGCTGCCGGAAGGAGAGCTGTTGTCCTTTGCGCTGGCCGGAAACCAGAACTGCGGCAAGACCACCCTGTTCAACCAATTAACGGGATCCAACCAGCACGTCGGAAACTTCCCCGGCGTGACCGTAGACCGGAAGGACGGTGAAATCCGCGGCCAGAAAAACACGCTGGTCACCGATCTTCCCGGCATTTATTCGATGTCTCCGTATTCAAGCGAAGAGATCGTCACCCGGAATTTCGTTCTGAACGAGCATCCGCGCGGCATCATCAATATTGTAGATGCGACAAATATCGAACGAAACCTGTATCTGACGATGCAGCTGATGGAACTCGACGTTCCGATGGTACTGGCCCTCAACATGATGGATGAGGTACGCGAAAACGGCGGTTCTGTGCTCGTGAACCAGATGGAAGAGAGACTTGGCATCCCGGTTATCCCGATTTCCGCTGCAAAAAACGAGGGAATCGAGGAACTGGTTGCCCATGCTGTCCATGTGGCCAAATACCAGGAAAAACCGGGCAGAAAGGACTTCTGTGAGGCGAATGACCACGGCGGTGCCGTCCACCGTGCGTTGCATGCGATCATGCATCTGATCGAGGATCACGCCACAAGGGCGGATATTCCGGTGCGGTTTGCGGCGAGCAAGCTGGCAGAGGGCGATGCGCTGGTCCTGGAGCAGCTGGCCCTCGATGAAAACGAGAAAGAGATGCTCGAGCATATCGTCTGTCAGATGGAGACGGAGCGCGGCCTGGACCGCGCGGCGGCGATTGCGGATATGCGTTTTAATTTTATTGAAAAAGTCTGCCGTGAGACCGTGGTAAAACCAAAAGAGAGCCGCGAGCATGTGCGGAGCACAGAAATTGACCGTGTGCTGACCGGAAAATATACGGCTCTGCCATGTTTTGCCGGGATTATGGCGGCTGTCTTTTTCCTGACCTTCCATGTGATCGGAGCATCGCTGCAGAGTGTGCTGGAGGTTCTGATCGGAAAACTGACCGAGCTCGTGGACAGCGCCATGAAAGCATGGGGCGTCAATCCGGTGCTTCATTCCCTTGTGATTGACGGTATTTTTAACGGCGTCGGAAGTGTCTTAAGCTTCCTTCCGATCATCGTCACCCTGTTTTTCTTCCTGTCCATTCTGGAAGACAGCGGCTATATGGCGCGCGTGGCATTTGTGATGGATAAGCTGCTCCGGAAAATCGGCCTCTCCGGCCGCAGTATCGTGCCGATGCTGGTCGGTTTTGGCTGTACCGTGCCGGGCGTCATGGCGAGCCGCACCCTGCCTTCCGAGCGTGACCGGAAAATGACGATCCTATTAACTCCGTTTATGAGCTGTTCGGCAAAACTTCCGATTTACGCGTTCTTTACCGCCGCATTCTTCCCGAAATACAGTGCCCTTGTGATGGTTCTTCTGTATTTCGGTGGTATCTTCATGGCTGTCCTGATGGCGATGCTGATGCAGGGAACTTTATTCCAGGGAGAAGCCGTTCCGTTTGTCATGGAGCTTCCAAACTACCGCATGCCGGGGGCAAAAAATGTCGGACAGCTTTTGTGGGATAAGGCAAAAGACTTCCTGCAGCGGGCATTCACCGTCATTTTTGTTGCCACGATTGTGATCTGGTTTTTACAGACCTTTGGAACGCATCTCAATGTCGTGGAGGACTCCAAGGACAGCATTCTCGCCGTTGTCTCCGGCCGTCTCGCCCCGTTTTTTCGGCCGCTTGGATTTGGAGACTGGAGAGTATCGACCGCCCTTCTAACCGGATTTATGGCAAAGGAGAGTGTCGTCTCCACACTTTCCGTACTGTTCGGCACGACCGCACAGCTGACCGAAATCCTGACACCGGTTTCCGCATTAAGCCTTCTGGTTTTCTGCCTCCTCTATACGCCGTGTGTGGCGGCAGTCGCTTCCATCAAGCGGGAGCTTGGCGGCAGATGGGCAGCCGGTGTTGTCGTTTCACAGTGTGTGATCGCCTGGCTGGCAGCTTTTGTCGTACATGGCTTTGCACTGCTGTTTGGCATGTAAAAAAGAATGTTAAATAAGAAAAGCTCTGCAGAACAGAAAATGCAAAATTCTGATCTGCAGAGCTTTTGATATATGGCTGGTAAAAAAATGCCGGTTTTAAATTTTTCGTATCACATGCTTTAAAATTCTTGTCTTGTGGAGCAGAAAGATCGAGCAGTCCATAAACAGATGGGCAAGAAAGGTGCTCAAAATGACGCCATTTGATTTCAGCAGAAAGCCGACATGGAACCCATACCAGCACACGAAACCGGAGTAGGCGCTCATGATGACAAGAAGCGGTAGATTTTCCAACACGCCCCGCATCGTTTCAAGAAAACTCTTGACCGTAAAGTCGAAATACAGGAAGCGGCCGACCGTCAGTGTCAGGAAATAGAGAATCAGGCCGTCGTAATTCGTGTCCTCGTAGATAAAGCGGATGTACAGAAGAATCAGTACAATATAGAAGACCGAAATCAGCCGCACCGACGCCTTCTGCTCCGGGTCAAGGTGCGTGAGCTTTACCAGAACCACATCGAGCCAGCTCGTCAGAAAGACGGAGAGCACGATAAAGACAAGAAGCACCACATCCTGATATTTCTCCCAGTACATCGAAATCTGCGGCAGACGCTCATCGATAATGTAATAGAGGGAGAGGAAGAGAAGAATCGAAGTGCCGGAGAAAACCAGCTCATAAAAGCTTTCCACAATCTGATACTGCCTGCGCTGGTGTTTCTTCCGGCGTATTTTTTTCGCTTTTTCCTCTGTCTCCTCTTTTAGCTGCCGCTGAATCTGCAATTTTGCAATCAGAAGCACAAGGGCAAGCACCAGAATCAGGCCGAGCAGTGAGACAAGCAGAAAACTGCCCACATTGGCGGGATCAAAATAGTGAAGAATATAGTATCGTTTCAAATAAAATCACCTCTTCTGGAAATTCTTTTTTTGATTTCTCTTCACTTTAGTACCAAATCCGGAAAAAGTAAAGTACAAAAATGAGAACAGAAAGAAAGTGTCTGATAAAAAATGACCGAAATGGAGAGAATAAAGTGATCAATGCGTGACAGGGAAGAAAAGATGACGATCAGTCAAAGTCGGTCAAAACAGGGCGATAAACCGGGAAAATCCGTCACAAAACTCTAAACTTATGCAAATGTGACAAAAAGAGAAGGGAAAATTCATGAAATATTAATGATTGATTTTGAATGAATATGACGATATGATAATCTTATCAAAGCAAACACGATCAAAATAAAGCAGGAGGGAAATATGATTTACACAGTGACATTCAATCCGTCTCTGGACTACATTGTATCGGTGGAAGACTTCAAGCTCGGCCTTACCAACCGCACAAGCTCCGAGCTGATGCTTCCGGGCGGAAAAGGAATCAACGTATCGACCGTACTTGGAAACCTTGGAATTGAGAGCACAGCGCTCGGATTTCTGGCAGGCTTTACCGGAAAAGAAATCGCCGGACGGCTCGACCAGATGGGAATTAAAAACGGCTGCATCTGGCTGGAAGAAGGATATTCCCGCATCAACGTCAAATTAAAGAGCATTGACGGAACTGAGATCAACGGACAGGGACCCGAAATCCCGGAGAAAAAAGTGGAAGAGCTGATGAAACAGCTT
Organism: Fusicatenibacter saccharivorans; assembly: GCF_015557635.1. Lineage (GTDB taxonomy): Bacteria > Bacillota > Clostridia > Lachnospirales > Lachnospiraceae > Fusicatenibacter > Fusicatenibacter saccharivorans. Next base: position 169,311 of record NZ_JADNOP010000001.1, on the reverse strand, counting down.
TCCGCACTCGGCGAGGGCGACGTTCTCTTCCTCGCAGGCAGCATCCCGTCATCCATGGCAGATGATGCCTATCAGAAAATTATGGAAATGCTCGACGGCAAGGGCATCCGCATCGTCGTAGACGCGACCCGTGATCTGCTGATGAAGGTTCTGCCGTACCACCCGTTCCTCATCAAACCGAACAATCACGAACTCGGCGAGATTTTCGGTGTGGAATTAAAGACAAGAGAGTCGGTTGTTCCGTATGCAAAACAGCTGCAGAAAAAGGGCGCACAGAACGTTCTGGTTTCCATGGCAGGCGAAGGAGCCGTTCTCGTTGCCGCATCCGGTGAGGTCTTTGAAGCTCCGGCCCCGAAAGGAAAGCTTATCAACGGCGTCGGCGCAGGAGACTCGATGGTAGCCGGATTCATGGCAGGCTACATGGAAAAAGAAGATTACCTCCATGCGTTCCATATGGGAATCGCAGCGGGAAGTGCAAGTGCTTTTTCTGAAAACCTTGCAACCCGGGAGGAAATTGCATCTGTCTACGAACAGATTACAAAATAAAAGGGAGGACGTCTCATGAGAATCACAGATTTGCTGGACATCCGCAGTATTGCGCTGGATGCCGCACCGAAAAGCAAACAGGAAACGCTTGACGCAGCCGTAGCGCTGATGGTCAAAAGCGGAAAGATCACAGACGAAGATGCGTACCGCGCACAGGTTTACGCAAGAGAAGAAGAGAGCACCACAGGAATCGGAGAGGGAATTGCGATTCCGCACGGAAAATGTGATGCAGTAAACAAACCGGGCCTTGCAGCCATGGTTATCCCGAACGGTGTTGATTTTGATTCTCTCGATGGAGAGCCGGTCACCCTGCTGTTCCTCATCGCAGCGCCGAACACAAAAGACAACGTTCACCTCGATGTCTTAAGTAAACTTTCCATGATGCTGATGGATGAAGAGTTCACCAAGAGCCTTCGAAACGCAAGGACACCGGAAGAGTTCCTTGCCATTATCGACCGCGCCGATGAAGAGAAAAAGAGCGTAGATGAGCGTCTTGCAGAGCCGGTGGAAGCAAAAGAAAATCAGGTGAAGATTCTCGCCGTTACTTCCTGCCCGACCGGTATTGCCCACACTTACATGGCAGCCGAGGGAATCGAGAAAGCAGCGAAAGCAAAAGGATGCTTCGTAAAAGTCGAGACACGAGGCTCCGGCGGAGCGAAAAACGTGCTGACTGCACAGGAAATCGCCGATGCGGACTGCATCATCGTTGCAGCCGACGCACAGGTTCCGATGGATCGTTTCGACGGAAAGAAAGTCATTCAGCGCCAGGTATCCGACGGTATCAGCAAAGCAGATGAGCTGATCGAGCTTGCGATGTCCGGAAACGCACCGGTTTACAAGAGCGGCAATGCGCAGACAGCCGCAGCAAGCACGAAGAAGAACAGCGGCGGTATCGGCCACCAGCTGTACACCCAGCTGATGAATGGTGTTTCCCATATGCTTCCGTTCGTTGTCGGCGGCGGTATTCTGATCGCAATCGCATTCCTGATCGACGGACTTCTTGTTGATATGAACTCCCTTGATGCCGCAGCCAGATCAAACTTCGGTACGATTACCCCGGCTGCAGCGATGTTCAAACAGATCGGCGGCGTGGCATTCGGCTTCATGCTCCCGGTTCTTGCAGGCTACATCGCCATGGCAATCGGCGACCGGCCGGCACTTGCCCTTGGTTTTGTCGGCGGTATGATGGCATCGAGCGGAACCTCCGGTTTCCTTGGAGCACTCGTTGCCGGTTTTGCAGCAGGCTACATTATCCTTGGCCTCCGCAAAGCATGTGAGAAACTTCCGGAAGCACTCGAAAAGATTGCGCCGGTTCTGATTTACCCGGTAGTCGGCATCCTTGCGATGGGACTTCTGATGCTCTTCATTGTAGAGCCGATCATGGGAACCGTCAACACGGTACTGAACAATGGTCTTGCTTCCATGGGCGGATCCAGCAAGCTGATCCTTGGCATGATCCTCGGCGGCATGATGGCCATCGACATGGGCGGCCCGTTCAACAAAGCAGCTTACGTATTCGGAACAGCAGCCATCGCAGCAGGAAACTACGACATTATGGCATCCGTTATGATCGGCGGTATGGTTCCTCCGTGTGCGATTGCACTTGCAACCCTGCTGTTCAAAGATAAATTTACAAAAGAAGAAAGAGAATCCGGTCCGACCAACTTCATCATGGGACTCGCCTTCATCACCGAGGGTGCGATTCCATTCGCAGCAGCAGACCCGATCCACGTTCTTCCGGCCTGCATCATCGGCTCTGGCCTCGCAGGTGCGCTCTCCATGGCATTTGGCTGTACCTTAATGGCACCGCACGGCGGCATCTTCGTTGTACCGGTTATGGGAAATGCGCTGCTTTATCTGGTGGCAGTTGTCATCGGAACAGTGGTATCCGCAGTTCTGCTTGGAGTTTTAAAGAAAAAAGTTGCATAAAAGAGTAGAAAAAAGACAGAAAACAAAGTAAAATAAAAATATCAAAGATCCTATGGGAGGAAAAAATCATGAAAGAATTTAAGTATGTTGTAACAGATCCAGAAGGAATCCACGCTCGTCCGGCAGGAATGCTGGTAAAAGCAGTCAAAGAATTTTCCTGTGATATCAAGATCGCAAAAGACGGAAAAGCCATGAACTGCAAAGCCATCTTCGGCATCATGGGACTGGCTGTAAAACAGGGCGAAGAAGTTACCCTGACCTTCGATGGAGCAGATGAAGATGCTGCATACGAAGCAATCAGCAATTTCATGAAAGAGAACTTGTAATTCTACAGAGCCATGCGGAATGGAAGAAAAAAGTGCGAATCATGCTTGCATGAATGAGTGCTTTTTTCTGGAATTCCATATGGCGAGAAGCCACATCGAAATGGAGCGTAAGCGGAATTGAGATGGGGCTCTGGAGAATTACAATATAGTAATCGGCAGGAGCGTGTTTGAAAAACTTTCTGAAACTAAGAAATCCTTTTTAAACACGCTCCGGCTGTCTGGACAGAAAATTCGGATATCGAGAACAAAGGTGGAGAAAACTTATGCAGATTTATCAGGGAAAAAGCGTATTTTCCGGCATTGCGATCGGAAAGATCCGCGTATACAAAAAGAATGAGCGTCAGGTAAAACGTGTGAAAGTAGAAAATCCGGATGCGGAGATGGCACGGTTTGAGGAAGCAAAGGCAAAAGGAATCGCACAGCTTGGCGTTCTGTATGAAAAAGCATGCAAAGAGGTTGGCGAGGCCAATGCAGCGATCTTCGAGGTACATCAGATGATGATGGAGGACGACGGCTACAACGAGTCCGTCGAGAATATTATCAAGAGCCAGGGCGTCAACGCTGAGTATGCCGTTGCAACGACAGGCGACAACTTTGCGCAGATGTTTTCTGCCATGGACGATGATTACATGAGAGAGCGCGCGGCAGACGTAAAGGATATTTCCGAGCGTCTGATCTCCATCTTAAACGGAGACGACACCGACGCATCCTTAAACGACGAACCGGCGATCATCGTGGCAGATGACCTTGCGCCGTCTGAGACGGTACAGATGGATAAGGACAAAGTTCTTTCTTTTGTTACCGTACACGGTTCTTTAAATTCCCACACCGCTATCCTTGCAAGAACCATGGCGATTCCGGCACTGGTCGGAACACCGCTTCCGCTGGATGAGAGCGTAGACGGAAAGCTCGGCATCGTAGACGGATCGGATGGAACCATCTATGTTGATCCGGACGAGGAGACTCTTGCTGCCATGCAGAAGCGCCGCACCGAGGAGGAGGAAAAGAAAAAACTGCTCCTCACCTTAAAGGGAAAAGAAAATATTACACTGGACGGACAGAAAATTCTGCTGTATGCTAATATTGGAAACATCAAAGACCTTGCGGCTGTCATGCAGAACGACGCGGGCGGCATCGGCCTGTTCCGAAGCGAGTTTATCTATCTGGAGCAGGATCACTATCCAACAGAGGAGGAGCAGTTCCGTATCTACAAACAGGCAGCAGAGACGATGGCGGGAAAACGCGTCATCATCCGTACCCTCGATATCGGTGCTGACAAACAGTGCGATTATTTCGAGATGGAAAAAGAGGAGAATCCGGCACTTGGCTGCCGTGCGATCCGCATCTGCCTGACGCGGCCGGAGATCTTCAAGACACAGCTTCGCGCGCTGTTCCGCGCAAGCGCATATGGAAAAATTGCCATTATGTATCCAATGATCACAAGTGTCGGCGAGGTTCGCCAGATCAAAGCGATTGTGGAGGAAGTAAAAGCTTCTCTTGCTGAGCAGGGCATTGAGTACGGAAATCCAGAGCAGGGTATCATGATCGAGACCCCGGCGGCTGCCATCATCAGCGATGAGCTGGCAAAAGAGGTTGATTTCTTCAGTATCGGAACGAACGACCTCAGTCAGTACACCCTCGCGATCGACCGCCAGAACACCAAACTGGATCCATTCTTTGATCCGCACCACCCGGCGATTCTGCGCATGATCCGGATGGTTGTGGAGAATGCACACAAAGCAGGCATCTGGGCAGGTATCTGCGGCGAGCTCGGCGCAGATCAGGAGCTGACAAAAGAGTTCCTTGCCATGGGCGTGGATGAACTCTCCGTATCCCCGGGAAACATCCTTCCGCTCCGCAAAATCATTCTGGAAACCAATGTGGCAGAATATAAGGCAGGAAAGAAATGTTAACACAGCAGAGACATGAAATTATCTTGAAACTGTTAAAAGAAAAGGGAAGCATCACCGTGACGGAAGTCCGGGATCTTCTCGACACTTCGGAATCTACGGTACGCCGCGATATCACGGCGCTCGATAAGGAGGGCAAGCTGGAAAAGGTATTCGGCGGTGCCGTGGAGGCCGGTCAGAAAGTGACGGCGCATGAGTACACCGTTGCACAGAAAAATGAGCTGAACTGCGACGCCAAGCGGAAAATTGCAGAGTATGCGGCATCCCTGATTGAACCGGATGATTTCGTCTTTCTCGATGCGGGAACGACGACAGCGCATATGATCGATTTTATCGGAACAACCTCCGCCGTTTTCGTGACCAACGCAGTTGCCCATGCACAGCGGCTGGCATCCCGCGGCTATAAAGTCATTCTGGTCGGCGGCGAGCTGAAAAGCTCCACCGAAGCCGTTGTGGGAAACCAGGCGATCCGCACGATTCAAGAATACCACTTCACCAAAGGCTTTTTCGGCACTAACGGTGTCACAAGAAGAAGCGGCTGCACAACGCCGGATGTCAATGAAGCAGTAATCAAAAAGACCGCCATGGAGCAGTGCCGCCAGTGCTACGTCCTCTGTGACGCAAGCAAATTTAACAGCATCAGTTCCGTTACCTTCGCAGACTTTGAAAAACCGATTTTTATCACGGACCGGAAAGTTCCCGGGTATGAGAAGAGCAAACATATCATCGTATGCGAGACGGAGCGAAAATAAAAAGCCAACATCTTACACGCACATAAATTGCAAAGCGCCCCGGCCCTGCAGATCATTTGGATGCAGGACCGGGGCGCCGTTTACAGACTTATTCTTTGATTTCCGCCAGCATTACATCTGGATGATGATACTGCGGACGATGTTTCAAAAATGGAACTTTAAGCAGGGTAGCATTCTTGGGACACCAGTGAAGACAGGCATAACAGGCTGCACAGGAATGTCCTCCATAAAAATACGATGCAGTAACAAAATCTTCTTTTGGCAGACTTCCGTCAGATGTAAAGTTTGTTTTTCGTTCTTTTATAAAAGATATGATAGATTTTAACCGTTCCGGTGCTTTTTTCAGTCGTTCCAGATTTTCCTGCTCTGAGCTGATTAAACAGTTGCCTGGCATCTGCAGATCAAAGACAGCCGACAGGTTTGCACCGCTGCGGGAAAGTGCCTGACTTAGGCTGACAAAAGAATTTCCGCTTTTTCCATTGTTAGAAGTCATGACGACAAAAGTATAGCAGTCAGGATTGACCGTTAACTTCAATAAAAATTCTTTTACAATCCATGGCAGATCGCTCATGTAGGTAGGAAAGACAAAACCGATTATATCGTCTTTGCAGAAAAAATTGCTTTCTGTTTTCTGTTTTATAATATTCTCAACAGGCTGATTCAGCTCTTTTCCAATTTCTTTTGCAGCCCAAAGCGAATTACCAGTTCCGGTAAAATAAAAAATCATAAGTTTTTCCCTCTCTTTTTGAAGTTTATGACGGAGAAAATATTTTTATCCGTTTGCTTTATATTATTTTAAAACTATGATGTTGGGGTCAAAAGCCCCTCTATAGTACCTTGAAAAGTTCATATATTTTGTAGTAAATACAAGCCTAAATGGTTTACTTGCTGTATAATAGAGATATCTTAGTAGGAAAGAAGGCAATCTCTATGTCATTCAAAGAAAATACTTACCAGCAAATGTCATTTACAGATAGTTTTTCTGGATTAACTGCCAGAGAACAAAAAGCATTGGAAAAATCCTGGGCAAAAGTCTTTGCCGATGAAATATTTCCTGCCATTGATGAAAAGCGTTTTTCTGTCTTATACAGCGATAAGGCATCCAGACCGAATACTCCGGTCAACGTGATTGTTGGTGCGCTCATTATCAAAGAGCTTTTTGATTATTCCGATGACGAGATGGTCGAAAATCTTATGCTGGATTTTCGAATTCAGTACGCACTGCACACAACAAGTTTTGAAGAACAGTCTTTGAGTGACAAGACCTTAAGCCGTTTCCCCAAGAGGTGCTATGATTATGAAACACTTCACAACAAGGATCTTTATCATGATTGTGTGAAAGATTTAAGTGCTTCCATTGCAAAACTGGTGGGAATCAGCGGTAAAGTCAGGCGTATGGATTCCATGATGATCGAATCCAACGTCCGCAGGCTCAGCCGAATGGAACTGATATACACCTGCATTGCAAAGCTGGCGATGTATGTGAATAAAATCAATGGTTCCGCTCTGTCTGACGATTTAAAACATTATATCGATCCTAACGATTTTAACAGAGTGATTTATCATCAGCGCAGTACCGATGCAGATGAGCGCATGAAGCAGCTCTTAACGGATGCGGATAAACTTCTTGCCCTGTGTGAGTCTGATTACAATGATTCAACAGAGTATGATCTGTTTGTCAGATGCCTGTCAGAACAGACCATTGTTGAAAATGAAAACCGAAGACTCCGCACGAAAGAAGACGGCGGCATGAAATCAACCATGCTGCAGAATCCTTCTGACCCTGAAGCGACATTCCGGAATAAAGCAGGAAAAGAGCATCGAGGATATGCTGCTAATCTTGAAGAATCCGTTGGAGCCAATGGTTCTGTTGTAACAGAGTACCAGTATGAGCAAAACAACCATAGTGACAGTCAGTTTATCCAGGAGCACCTTGCGCAGATGGATAACCAGGAAGAACGGACTGTTATAGTCACGGATGGAGCATATAGTGGAACAGAAAACACACAACTTGCAGCTCATAAAAACGTAGAACTGATTACCACAAGTCTGACGGGGAAACCGGCTCCGGATATCCTTGCTGATTTTGAATTCAACGAAGAGGGAACAAAAGTCCTCCGATGTCCAGCCGGCCATGCACCGAAAAGCTGTTCTTATATGAAACCAAGCAATCAGTGTGCCGTTTCCTCTCTGCATGAGCAGTGTGCCAACTGTCCGTAGCAGGATCAATGCAAGCCGAAGATCTTTAAGAAGGTTGCAAAAATAGT